>JBCBOS010000006.1:320222-321292 GCA_039821145.1 Bacteroidota bacterium
GAGATTCCCTATTTGCGCTACAGAATGGAAAAGGATTTTTCCATTTGCACCGAACCGTCTCCATTTGTTTACCTGGAGACCTATCGAAGAAACAGTGACGGAACCTGGACCCTGATCGCACAAGATGACAATCCGAACAACAATTGTGGACAAGGAAATTTCAGCCCAGAGAACGTAGACTGTTTGGAAGAAGGTGCGCTGCTCGACATGCTGCCTTGCCTGGAAGCAGACAGAGATTATCTATTTGAAATTGTATTTTCTCATGCCGAGATGACCTTTGAAATTTTTAAAGAAACCACAACCACTGAAACGGGCAATCAACTGGTGGGAGGACTGCGCATCAAGCAAATCCGAACCCACGATGGGGAGTCCAGTGCCAATGATGTGATCAAGACCTACAGCTACGATCGCTTGAACGAGGTGGACAAATCGAGTGGACTTCTGTACAGCAAGCCACGCTATTCTTATGGCCGTCCGTACAATGTGGGAGCTGTGGGAGACACCTATTGTGGCATATTGGAAGGAGAAATTGGCATGTCCCTCATCCTAAAAGACGTCGGCATTGTCCCCATGGGCAGTTTTGAAGGGACCCACATTGGCTACCAACGAGTGGTAGAATCCTGCAATGGCAATGGCTCTAAGGAGTTCCGATATTTGATGGAGCAAAGCCCTTACTACACCCAAGCTGATACCTCCTACGAGGGATTTGGCTATCCGTTGGCTCCGGCACTTGCCAGGGTGGAGGCAGGCAATCTGGAGCTGTCTACTGTTTGGTCAGAAGATCAACAAACCCTTCAAAGCACCTACAATGGCACAAAGTCAGACCCCTATACATTCAGTGGACGGCAGTTCATCAAGGCAGAATTCATTGCCAATACCTTGATGTATTCCAAATATCGACTGCGCACTCGTCCGTACCGCTTGCAAGAAAGCATCTCAAGAGTCGATGGGGTGGTGACCAATACGACTTATGAGTACCAAGGCAACAATCACCTGGCTCCCACGGCGACCAACATGACCAACAGCGATGACAAGGTTCACCGCACGGAAATGGACTATCCCGAGGAGTT
>JBCBOS010000007.1:0-298239 GCA_039821145.1 Bacteroidota bacterium
TTAAATTTGGCTAAACAGTTAGCCAAATTTAAGGATTTATAGTTTTACCGAATTTCTTTTTCTACATTACTTATTTTTGCTAAAAAATAAATTGATGGATGCATTTTCCATTTATTTTGTGTAGATTTATCGCAGCTATTGAATACTACCTTACTTGCAATTTAGATTTTGCAAATCACAAAACATTTCGCTTTTCAAATTTCTACGAATCAGTTACTTTTCGTGTAATGACACTTTTCAGAATGTTCTGGAATGTCGTCCATTGTCTCGTCCCGTGGTACCATACTAGAATACCGTGGAGTTCTAGATTTTGTGTATCCCTGATGGTTTCCACCTGCAAATAGAAAAGTCATGCAAAGGCTAAATTTGATCTTCTTATTGATTATTTGCTATATCCCATGTCATTCTCAAGTATTCTCCTGGGCAAAAACTTTTGGAGGCAAAGAGTATGATCGTGCACGGAGGGTACATCTTGACGAGCAAGACAACATCTATGCAGTGGGTAGATTTTCCGATTCGATCAATTTTGATCAGACCTCTACCTCTAGTGATGCTGTGCTCCTTTCCAATGGCAGATCTGATGCATTCGTTTACAAACTCGACAAAGACGGCAACCATCTCTGGTCTACAAACATCGGAGGAAATGCTTCAGACAGAGCCTCCCAGATATTATTAGACAAAGAGAAAAACATATTGATAGGTGGAGATTTCAGAGAGGATGTAGACTTTGATCCAGGTCCAAATACATTTTTGCTGCGCAATGACTTTATCAGCGATCAATTCGTATTGAAACTCGATCCAGATGGCAACTTCCTTTGGGTAAACCACCTGATCAATGGTGTCCTGATTGACATGATCTTAGATGATCAAGGAAACATTTACGCAACCGGACAATTCCAGCAAGAACTAATATACGAAATTGACAACGAAGTGAAAAGTACCATGGCAATTGGATTGATCGACTCGTATATCCAAAAAATAGATGCAGACGGTAATACACTTTGGGTAAAAACTTTTGGTGGACTAGACGTGGATGCAGGAACTTCCCTTGCAATAAATGCGGATAACGATATCTATTGTGCAGGCACCTTCAGTGAGGAGGCAGATTTTGATCCCTCAGCAAATTCTTTTCTGTTGCAGTCCGAAGGAGAATATGACATATTTATTCTAAAAATCGATTCTGACGGCAACTTCATATGGGCGACATCCATCGGTACCCCTCAATATGAGCTGTCTCCCATTGTTGAGACGATACAAGGAGATCACATTTGCGTAAGTGGTAGCTCTGACGGGAAGCTCTTTGTGCACCAATATGACGGTCTTGGCCAAAAAATTTGGGAACGAAATATTAGTGGCAGCAGAACCCTTGACTTCATCAGGAGCAACTCAATGCTCATCAATGACAACAACGACATTTATCTAACTGGTACTTTTATTGGAAACATTGATTTTGATCCTTCCAACCAATCGTTAATCTTATCTTCCAATACAACCATAGATGGGGAATCCGATTGCTTTGTTGCCAGATACAATAAGGAAGGAGAATTGACATGGATAGAACACATCAGTGGAAAAGGAGCTGAAGAAGGTAATTCTCTAGCACAAAATTCGAACGGCGACTTGCTACTCATTGGCAACTATGACGATGAAGTAATCATCAACTCCAACTCCTTTTCTTTCTCCAGTCCATCAATTGGCGCATCAGATATATTCATCACCAAGATTGATCAACTTCAAACTACAAGTACAAATGGCCCGGCGAATGTAGAAGTCAAACTCATGCCCAATCCTTCAAATACAGGGGTCTTCCAAATCGAAAGACAAAGTAAGATGAGCCCCCATGCAAAGGTATTTGTCGCTGATTTATCAGGGCGAATAGTAGCACAATATAAATTGGATGAAATAGATAATATTCTGAATTTGGATTTCCTAGCCGATGGAATCTACTGCGTCCAGTTCAGCCTCTATGATAAAATTTATGCCAGCAAGAAAATTGTGATTGTCAGAAACTAAGTTTTCCTTAAGTTCTATCCAATCAGTCACACCCCTCTCCGTCACTACAATCAGTTACACTAGAATCAGAACAAGCTGCTGAAGCCAACGCACGTCAACAGCAGTACACCTCTGTGAATGCCACAGAGCAAAATGCGCCGTAGACACAATCTACAGCCTGCCATTGGCATGCCCATACACAAAGACATCAGGCCGTTTTTGTGAAGGCCAATGCCATACAAAAAATTATCATCGCATCAACTATTTTTTATTCACTTTCAAAATTCATTCAAATGAAAAATGTCAAACACATCACCCAGTCCATTCTCTTTGTAGCGGCCATTGCTTGCCTATTCACAGCCTGCCAAAAAGAAGAGACACTGGACATCAAGCAGGAAAATACCAGCCTCTTGGACATTGAAACTGCCAAAACTGACACACCTGCAGAAGAAGAGGTCAAAGGACTTCTCAGTCTTCCCACCGGACCAGGCCAAACCGCAGAGTGTTACATCGCCTCTGTCAGCGTAGATGTCAACTGCGATGGAAGCTACAGCGTCACTGGCAATGAAGATTACTTCAGCGCAAACCTTTGCTGGTCCAGAGTCTACAACCTGATCTACGCATATGAAGCCCAAGGACATTGTGCCAGCCCAGGAATCGGCGCATGCGTTCAGACGACCTGCTTCTTACGCTAAGTACTGCTGTTTTTCAAAACCAGTTGCACAAATACAAACAACACCACATTGGAAGAAACCAGTATTGATGTACTGGTTTCTTTTTGATCATATTATTTTTTTTTGAATAATCAACTTGTTTTTGAATTCTAATTTTCGTATCATTGACCAGCCAATTATTCTACATTTTTTCGTCTTTTGATAGACGAATTACCTTCTCTTTCGTTCACGATACGAACCGGTCTACACAATTGTCACACAACAAATTTTGCGTGAGTGTAAAAGGTTGTTTCATCACCTTTTCTTCCCTTGCCAAAATGCATCCTGCTAGTACATCAACGCGTTAAAGGAATCAACAATAAGCCACCTCTGTGTAGGTGGTACTGTCCATTCCTACAAGCAAACCAAGTATTCACCTGGTCTGATTCATTCGACAGGATGAATAGGCGTTTGATTGGCCTGTCAGAAGACTTTGACAGGGGCTTCTTTGCATTGCCAAAAGCAAATAGCACAAGTGCGCATGCACCAATAGTGCCCCAATATTTCTATGCCTGAAAATAAAGTCAATTACACAAAATACTGATGTTGGTAAAATCAATATTCCCCATTGTTCACCACTAAACAAATGAAGATGAAAAATGTAAAACACCTATTGAAGTATTCCCTTTTATTGGCCCTCTTTGGCTGCCTACTCACTGCCTGTCAAAAAGATGCCACACGCGATTTTGAAAAAGACATACAAGAAAATACCGAAATAGATTTCCAACAAAAGGTTACAACAGGAGATGATGTCCAGGCCCGCAGACCTCCTGACAATCCCGATCCCTACAATAAATGCTACAATGCAGGTGTCAAAGTTGACTATGATTGTGATGGGTCCTTTGAATTGGGTCACAATGACATCACCTATACCTACAATGCATGCATCAGCAGAGTAGGTGAACTCATCATCCATTACCTAGATGAAGGATATTGTGTACAAATGTCCCAAGGTGCCTGCCAAGAGATGGACTGCCGCTACCAATAATCCATCAATCATCATTTCCCAGCCAACATCCTAATACGCCTCTTGAAACCAGTGGGTCTGCTCACTGGTTTCTTTTTGAAAAAATGAAGCCTTTTTCAAAGCAAGCACTTGTGTTTGTACTCTGATCTTTGTAATATTGAATCATCAGATCATTTGCGATTGTCCGTCAGCTTGTCTAATGCATCCGCATTCTCCGTACAAGCCCAAAAGTAGTTTCACCAATTTTTCATCCTTACCAAGATGACAGCTTTCTGCAAAGCAACTTGCAGGAGGAACAAATGACAAACCGTGGCAGGTTCATGTCGTTTTTGCTCATCCACAGATCAACAATGTACCCGAGTTGGCAAGGTCAGTTTGGGGCGTTGTACTTGCATTTATTCCTAACAATTCAAAAAAATGAAAATGAAAAATGTGAACAACACTTTGAAGTGGTCGCTGTTTTTGGCCCTCTTTGGCTTTCTGGTCTCTGCCTGTCAAAAAGATGCCACACTCGATTTTGAAAAAAATGTACAGGAAAGCATCGAAATGGACTTCGCCCAAACCTCCAGCACCGCAGATGATGTCCAAGCCCGCAATCCACCAACCAACCCCAATCCCGCCCTCTTTTGCTATGCCGCAAGTGTCAAAGTCGATTACAATTGCGATGGCTCCTTTGAACTGGGTGTAAACGACAATGAATTTTCCTACGCCACCTGCCTGGAAAGAGTACAACAAATCATCGTTTACTACCAAGGCCTGGGATATTGCGCACAAAGAGAAGAGAGAACTTGCCGACGCACTGACTGCCGCTTTTTGCCAGTTGGCCAGTGATCATCTCCTTGCCAACACCGTAAATCATTCCTCGAAACCAGTGGGGGGGGCTGCTCCTCCCCCATTTCCCTACTCACTCTTCTTTTTAAAGAGCTTGTTCCCCACATCCCAACTTTTTTCCAGATATTAGCTGGCGAAAGCAAAAGAATAAAATTGTAAAGAAATTTACATCTGAGTAAAAACAAAGATAAAATGAAAATCCATACCATAGACTTGGAGTTTCTCACTCTCCCCAACAGCATCGCCGCTTTTCTGGTCGAAACCAGCGCCGGACCCGTCCTCATCGAAACGGGCCCCCACTCCGCCATCGACCGTCTGACCGCTGGCATTCGCCGCTGTGGCTACGAGCCCTCCCAGATTCGCCATGTTCTGCTTACCCACATCCACTTCGACCACGCAGGAGCCGCCTGGTACTTTGCAAAACTGGGTGCCCAAATCTACGTCCACCCCTTCGGCTATCCCCACCTGCAAGACCCCTCCCGGCTATTGGACTCTGCCCGACGCATCTACCAAGACCAAATGGATGTCCTTTGGGGCAAAATAGAAGGCATCGCTGACGAGCAAATGCAGGCCGTTGACAATGGTGCTACCATCCAGATTGGAGAGACAACCTTCACCGCTTGGTACACCCCTGGTCATGCCCGCCACCACATTGCCTGGCAATGCGATGATGTGGTCTTCACAGGAGATGTTGCCGGTGTATCCATCAACAAAGGAATGGTCGTACCGCCTTGCCCACCACCAGACATCAACCTAGAGGATTGGGCCGAAAGCATCGCCCTGCTGCGAAAATTGGAAGTGAAAGCCTTTTACCTGACGCACTATGGCGAAGTGACGGAAATGGAGTCTCACCTCCAAGCCCTGGAATTTGCCCTCAACGACTGGGCCCAATGGATGAAAAAAGAATTTGAAGCAGAAAAGACATTGGAAGAGACCGTACCAAAGTTTCAAGCCTATGTCGCTGGACAATTGCGGGAATACGGCTTGGATGAAGATGCCATCAAGCAATACGAGGCGGCCAATCCTTCTTGGATGAGCGTAGCAGGCTTATTTCGATACTGGAAAAAGCGAAGCAGCAAGCCAAAAGCCTGAAAAGGCGCGTTGCTGGAAACATTGATGGATGAACAAGAAAAAAGCGTTTGGTATTACCCAAGCACTTTCATTAAGAGGCAGGAAACAGGCCCTTTCCCTTTTCGATGAGCTTTTTGACCAACATGACATCGGGAAGGCTGTTCTTTTCTTCATCAGCAGAATCGGCATTCTCAACCTCATTGCCCAAAAAGTAACTCTTTTGCTCCACATTCCGAGCAGAAACATCATTGATGGAAACCGTATTGATGTAGATGTAAGAGCAAAGGCTGGTTGCCAAGATCAGAACCAAAAAGACAGGGCGTAGATTGATTTTTTTCATGTGCCTGAGGTTTTGAGGAATGCCAAGGGTTGTTTTAGTTTCGTGTATATTCCTGAATATTCAATTTTTTATCCTAAGTATCACATTTTTTCGATTACCGGAAGCAAACACCCGACCAACGGGAAATCGTCATCATAAATGACAGCCATTTTTTGAACAAGTTGCACCTATGGCTCGAAAACTTTCCCCAATTTACAACTGATTTTCCGACAAATCACCTTATTGAGCCCCTTTAACGGATCATTAACAGCCCCCCTCCCCAGCGCGATCAGCCAAGATTCAGCCGACGCTGAATGTCCTCCAAGCGTCCTTTGGGAATGGCATTGATCAATTTTCGTGTGTATTCTGTTTTAGGATTGGCATAGATCACATCGGCATCATCGTATTCTTCCATTTTCCCCTTGTTCATCACAATCATGCGATCACTCATCAACTTGACAACTGACAGATCGTGCGAGATGAATACATAGGTCAACTGTAAGCTCTCTCGCAATTGGATCAACAGGTTGAGGACCTGGGCTTGGACCGAGACATCCAAAGCAGAGACAGACTCGTCGCAGACAATGAATTTGGGCTCCAAAGCCAGTGCCCTTGCAATGCATACCCGCTGGCGTTGGCCGCCAGAAAATTCGTGTGGATAGCGCCCCTTGTACTGTGGCGAAAGGCTGACCAGCTCCAGTAGTTCATCCACCCGTGCCTCGCGCTTTTTCGGGTCGGGATACAGTCGGTGTACCAGCAATGGCTCCGCAATGGCCTGCCCAATGGTCATTCTGGGATTGAGGGAACTGTAGGGATCCTGAAAGATGATCTGCAACTCCCGGCGGTAAGCCTTCATTTCCCGCTCCGACATTGGCAGCAAATCCTTGCCCTTGTACAATACCGATCCACTTCTGGCTTTTTCCAACTGCAAGATGCTGCGGCCCAAAGTCGTCTTTCCACAACCTGATTCACCCACCAAACCAAGGGTTTCTCCTGGATAGACCTTGAAACTGACGCCATCAACTGCCTTGACATACTCCAGAGGCTTGCCAAAGAAGTTCTTTCGGGACGGGAACCATGTTTTCAAGTCGTTGATCTCCAGCAATGCCTCCCTGGCATACAGGTCGTCAAACCTCGCCTTGCGCATCTCAGGGCTGATGCGATGCGCGGCCAATGCCTCGTCCAGAGATGTCTGCTCCTTTTCTACAATTTCCAATTGCCCATCCGGCCCCTCTCGGCTTTCCATAAAATCTGCCACCACTGGCAAGCGGGACAGTCGAAGGTCCAAAGGCGGCCGACAGGCCAAGAGTCCTTTCGTATATGGGTGACGAGGATTGCTGAACAGCTCATATACAGAACCCTGCTCTACGATTTTGCCCTTGTACATCACGATGACCCGATCGGCAATTTCGGCAATCACCCCCAAATCGTGGGTAATGAACATGACCGAAGCCTTCATTTCCCGCTTCAGTTGATTCATCAAATGTAGGATCTGCTTTTGCACCGTCACGTCCAAGGCAGTGGTCGGCTCATCTGCAATCAGCAATTTAGGATCACAAGACATCGCCATCGCGATCATTACACGTTGCTTTTGCCCTCCTGACAATTGGTGCGGATAGGATCTGTAAATCCGCTCAGGATCAGGCAATTGCACCTTTTCGAACAGCTCCAAACAGCGCTTTTTGGCATCGGCAGTCGACAATTTCAGATGCAATTCAATGGCCTCTATGACCTGATCTCCACATCGGAATACGGGATTGAGAGACGTCATGGGCTCCTGAAAGATCATGGCAATGTCCTTGCCCCGATGGCTGCGCATGTCTTTTTCGGACAAGGACAGCAAATCGACGGCCTCCTCTTGTTCGTTTGCTCGAAATAGGATTTGACCTCCCACAATTTTACCGGGCGGACTCTTTACCAACCGCATGATGGAAAGAGAGGTCACGGATTTTCCGGAACCGGACTCCCCCACAATGCCCACCGTTTCTCCTGGCCCAATGGAAAAGGAGACATCATCAACTGCCTTGACGACACCCTCATCGGTAAAGAAATGGGTTTTCAACTGACGGACGGAAAGAAGTGCTCTGTCTTCTGCCATGGAAGCTAGTATGGATTTTGTAGTAAGTGGCTGTACACCAAGGTCCCCAAAAGTAGTCAGAATTTGCTCAGAATTTTATCCATTGGAATGAAATTCCATGCCATTGTCGCGCTGAGCTGTGAATTTTCTACTGCCATTTGACCTTAGATGAGGGGCCACAAAAGAACGACATGCCTTGGGAAAGACAGATTTCAGAGAGGAATATGTCGTTTCAGAATAAATTCTTCCGTTATTACGAGCTACAAAAATTGTCAGCATATGATGCGCTTTGTTTCTCTACTTGCCTGCCTGCTTTGCTTCTGCCACGCCCAGGCCCAACGACCACCTCTCAACATGAGCCTGCTGGGTGGCTACCACGATGATTCCCTGCCCAGTCTCGGCGGTCAGGTCTACAACGACATTTGGGGCTACACCGATTGCAACGGACGGGAATACGCCATCATCGGCTCCATCGAACAAGTCCATTTCATCGACATCGACCATCCGGATGGACCACGGGAAGTTGCCCGCTTTCGGGGCGGAGGTTCCAACTTCTGGCGCGATTTCAAGACCTACCGAGACCGTGCCTATGCGGTATCTGACCAGGCATTTGAAGGCATGATGATTTTTGACCTCAGCCAATTACCGGATACCGTCATTCAAACCAATCACACGAAAAACTACTTCACCAATGCCCACAACATCTTCGTCGACGAGGAAAATGGGCGACTCTATGCTGCGGGCTCTGACACAGCCAATTTGGTGGTTCTCGATCTGACCCAAGACCCGGACACACCCGCCCTTTTGAGCAATGCTCGCTTGTTTGGAGCTGGTTATGTCCACGATGTCTATGTGCGCGACAACATCGCCTACTGTTCCCAAGGCAACAATGGCTACTTCATCTGGGACATGAACGAGCCCACCAATCCCCAACTCCTGGCCAGCACCCGCACCTTTGGCTACAACCACAGCAGTTGGCTGACAGAAGATGGGCAATATGCCATTTATGCAGAGGAGGTCCCAACGGGCGTTCCCATGGGCATCATCGACCTGTCGGAGGTGGACGACGGGCTGGTGAGCATCGTCAATACCTTCAAATTCCCCCTGGAAGCCCCCATCGATTCCAATCCCAGGCCCCACAATCCATTCATCCGCGACCACTACGCCGTCGTATCCTATTACCAGGACGGCCTCCAAATATTTGACATTGCCGACCCAATGAACCCCAAACAGGTCGCCCATTTCGATACATACGAAAACTCGACCTATCCAGCTCGTGAATTCGAAGGCAACTGGGGGGCTTATCCCTATCTCCCCTCTGGCCGCATCCTGGCCTCCGACATGCGCAGGGGCCTATTGGTTCTTTCTGCCGATAGCATCCAGTGGGATACCATCGTGGCCACTACCCTGCCCCAAGCCACCATCGAAGCAGTACCCGATAAGGTCGTTTATTGTCCCGGAGATACGGTACTCCTCCAGGCGCCCGACAGCAATGGAGAGTACTTCTGGACCATCGGTGGAGACGTTTTGTATGGCACAGAACAGCAGATAGAAGTTGCCCAAGCAGACACCTTCCAGCTGGAAATGATCCTGGAACACTGCCAATCTACCACTGAAATAGGCATTGCCTACTCCGACATCGAATCTCCGACCATCTCTCTCGACGGCATCCGCCTGTTCACCTTTGTCAATGGCGTTTCCTATCAGTGGTACCTGGATGGAGAACCCATCGACGGAGCCACCAATGTGCTGTACGATGCCTCCCAAAGTGGGATGTACTTTCTGGAAATCACCGATGAAAATGGCTGCACAGCCCGATCAGAAACCCTAGAAGTCATTGTCACCAGCACTTCTCAACCCGACGATCTCAGCATCCACATCAGTCCCAATCCCGTCTCTCAATTCACGAATCTGTCCTTCAGTCGTCCGCCCAATCAGGCAGTACAACTCCAACTGTACGACCTAAGTGGCAAGTTGCTGTGGAAACAAGAATGGGCTGATGGGGGCAGTACGACCAAAGAAATGGATTTGCGTTTCCTGCCTGCTGGCTTGTACTTCCTTCACATACAAGTTGGGGAACAATTGTCCGTCCAAAAGATGGTAAAAGAATAGCAGACAGCAGACCTAAGAGGTCAATGGCGAGCTGATGGAGAAAAATAGCCTGGCTGGAAGTTGCATTTTCCGCCAAAGCCTTCCTATATTTCCTCAAAAATATGCGCGTCACCATCTTCTCCTGTCTCATGCTACTCAGTACCATCACCTCTTCTCTCCGGGCCCAGTCTCCTTATGGCAAAGAGCCCTTGGCTCATACCTACTCCATCGTTGCCATCGACCCTGAAACAGGCGACATGGGCGTCGCTGTCCAATCCCATTGGTTTTCCGTCGGCCCATTGGTGGCTTGGGGCGAAGCTGGGGTCGGCGTGGTTGCCACCCAATCTTTTGTCAATCCAGACCTAGGTCCACAGGGACTTGCGCTGATGAAAAGTGGCATGAGTCCACAACAAGCCCTCGATCAATTGCTGGCAGCAGATGAGGGCAAAGCGGTCCGTCAGGTGGCCTTTCTCAACCACGAAGGAAAAGTAGCCGCCCACACGGGGAGCAATTGCATCCCGGCAGCCGGGCATCAAATGGGCGAAGGGTATTCTGTCCAGGCCAATTTGATGCTCAACGACAAAGTATGGCCCGCCATGTCCAAAGCCTTTGAAGCCTCCAAGGGTCAGCCATTGGCCGAGCGATTGGTGGCAGCCCTGGAAGCAGCGGAGGCCACGGGGGGCGACATTCGCGGCAAGCAATCAGCCGCCCTGCTGGTGGTGCGGGCCGAGCCTACGGGTAAAGTTTGGCAAGATCAATTGGTCGATCTGCGCATCGAGGACCACCCCACTCCCATTCAGGAGATGAAGCGACTCTTGAAAGTCCATCGGGCCTATGAGCACATGAACAAAGGCGACCTGGCCGTGGAGCACAACGACATTGAGGGGGCCATGACAGAGTACAAAGCAGCCAGTGAGTTGTTTCCCGAAAATGAGGAGATGAAATATTGGACAGCCGTGACTCTGGTCAACGCGGGCCGCTGGGAAGATGCCAAGCCCTTATTTGAAGAAGTGTTTCGCCGCAATGCCAACTGGCACATCTTGACCCCAAGGCTCCGAAAAGTAGGGTTGCTGACAGTAGAAGATGATCTTTTGGGCAAAATCCTAGAACTCGGGAACTGACCAAAGCGTTGGGCATTGAGTTGATTCTGGTAGGAATCTTGCTTTTGATAGGCCAACAACATTCATTATGAAGACAATGATCGTCAAGCGCGTGCTGGGTTTCATCTTCCTGGCAACCTTCATCGGATTTATGACCTACAAGTTTGCCGACAACTTGGGGGGTACTTCCGACGACGGCCCCATCATCGCCCTGGTTCTCGCCATACTGGGCATTGTGATCTTTTTTGTCTACAAAATCCTCAGAGAACCTTAAATCAATGAGTGGGAAAAACCGTGTTGGTCATCTGTAGCGAGGCCTTGAGTGCATCCCGATTGATGGGCAAATCGACCTCGTTCTCATCAAAATAGCGAACCATATTTTCCGTTGGCATGTTGCCTGTCAAGTCGTCTTTGGCCATCGGGCAGCCGCCATAGCCTTTCAAGGCGCCGTCGAAGCGTTTGCAGCCGTTGAGGTAGGCCGCCGCCACCTTTTCTTCCCAATTGTGGGGCTGAGTGTGCAAGTGGGCACCAAATTCTACATCTGGATACGGGGGGATCAAATTGCTGAACAAATAACTGATGCTTTCCGGATTGGAAACGCCGATGGTGTCAGACAAAGACAAAATCTTGATGTCCATATCCGCCAGTCGGTCCACCCACTTTTGGACAATTTCCACATTCCATTCATCCCCATACGGATTGCCAAATCCCATGGAGACATAGACGACCATCGTTTTGTTGTGGGCCAGGCAAATGTCCTGAATGACCTTGACCCGATCGATGGACTCTTCGATGGTGGCATTGGTATTGCGCAATTGGAAGGTTTCTGAGACGGAGAATGGGTAACCCAGGTAGCGGATTTCTTCAAACTGAACCGCATCATTGGCTCCCCGTCGATTGGCAACGATGGCCAACAACTTGGAGTCGGTACCATCGAGATTCAATTGGGACAAAACCTCGGCGGTATTGCGCATCTGAGGGATGGCTTTGGGCGAGACAAAACTGCCGAAGTCCACCGTGTCGAACCCCACTTGTAGCAACTGATTGATGTAAGCTGCTTTGGTTTCGGTTGGGATGAACTCCTTCAGTCCCTGCATGGCATCTCTAGGGCATTCTATGAGCTTGATCATATGGCTATTTGGTTGGATGGCAAATATACCGATTCCACAGTGGTTTGGGCCAGTATCACAATGGTTTTTTTGGCCAAAGCCTGGCAACATCTCCACATAGATATGAACCTTCCAAAGGCTCAATAGTTTGATATAAGGAATAAGCAATGTCCATCTGGAGGGGTGATCCACAACAGTTGGACAGAAGCACGGCTGCCAAGCGGCAGTTTTCTGAACATTTTACTCTGACAATCAATTACTGGACATGCAAAAAGCAATCTGGTCAATCATCGGTTTCGGTCTTTTCATCATCGGCATGCTGGCCCTTTGCCTCAGCATGGTGGGTGTGCAGCTGTCGTTTCTGACCTTCATCGACATCCCAGGCCGTGGATTTGGCTTCCTCATCCGCCTGCTCATGATTTTTGCCGGCCTCATCATCATCGTACTGAGCCGGAGCGATTGGCGGCAAGAAGAGGAAGAACTCGACATGCCTGCTTGATTTTCTTACATCCTCACTCCCAACACAAAGCTCAAGCCATCGTATTTTCCGTCTCGGAAAGAAGCGGCCAGGTCGACCCGAAACAAGCGGAAGGCCTTGAAACCCACATTGTCAAATCCCCAAGCCACCTCAAAGTATGGGTCTTGTTGGATCATGACGCGCTCGTTCTGATTGACCAATAAGGCATTGAAGCTGAAGACGGATTTCCAATTGAGCTTGCGCAACAAGGGGATTTTGTCCAAAATGATGCCCCCAAAATGGTGCTGTAGATTGAACTGCACATAGGATTCACTGGTCGAATACTCGTAGTAGGGCAAATTGAAAAATCCGCTGAGGTAGTTGTTCGGATTGCTCAACAAGATCTGATTGCCCCGAAAATGACCAAAGTCTGTCAACTGAATCCTCTCCGTCGACAAAAACACACCGCCTTCTACTCGCCACTCTGTCCATCCGTAAATGCCCAATGATACTTCATCTTTGATTCGCAGCCGCAGCAAGTCGTAGTCCAAAAAGTCGCTGTCCAAGCCAAAGGCTCGCTTGTAGGACAACAATATTTCGGGGTATTTGGTCTCCAAAACATACTTGCGCCCCGGATAGCTCATGTACTTCTGTCCAGGCCGCCAGCGCAAGCTCACACTGGTGGTAAAGGCCTTGTGATTGCTGATGCACAGGCTGCAATCGTTGCCCCCTAAGGGTTGGTTGGAGGTGAATTCTCGGTCTTGATCGAAGTACGAAAAGTCTGTGTTGTTTTCCAAAGGAGATCGCTCGCTGTATTCCACGGCCCCAAAAAATTTCAGGCCATTGGCAATCTCGTGGGCAAAATTGACCTTGAGAAAGTCCTTGTCGTAAATCTTGAGAAAATTGCGGCGAAACAACAAGCTCCAGTAGGTATTGTGGGTCCGACTGATGGGATTGCGGTTGTTGATCTGGGCCGTTTCCCTGCCCCCACTCACCGACAGAAAGGTATTGTGGGTCCGGTTGAAATTGTAGTTGAAGGTCAGGCTTCCCCGAAACTCATTATCGGCCAGTCCATACTGAAGTGCTGGCGAAATGGAAAACCAGCGCATGTTGTATCGGTCGTACTCCTGCCGATAGGTCAATCGCAAATCGCCATAGTACCCTTGCACGGTATTGTACTGCACAGTCGTCAAAGGAGCTTGCACTGTCCAATACCGCCGCTTGTAGGAGTTGGAATATTGGTAGCCAAACAACAGCTTGATGACCTCGAACTTGTTGTTGATCTTGTCGATGGAGTCTTTGTATTCCTTGGATTCCCAGATGCGTTGGAGACTGTCTTTTTTGACGTAATCTTCCACCTCTACCTGTGTCAATGGGATTGGCCGCAAGCTGTCCCAATAGGTCAAACTCCGATCGTTGGCCTCTTCCTGGACTTTGAAGACCTCATTGTTGAAAAAGCCAGCCGGGAAAGTGGGATTGAGCTCATAGTCAGAAAAAACACCCGTGAAGTTGCCGTGCCCCTTGAATCCAAACACTTCAAAAGTGAATTCAATGGTTTGCGACAAAATCATCCACTGGTCTGGCTCTTTGATGGGTACGTGGACCTGCTTGATTTTCAGGGTATCCAGGACAGGTTGTTTGATGGCGGCCCCCGTCAATGTGAGATCGACGCTGTAAATGTTCCACAAATCCTCAACGATGTAGATGTATCCTCCAAAGGCAGGGTCTTCCGCTCGCTTGGGCAAAAGGGCGATTTTGTTGATGAGCCGCCCGGATTCGTCATAGGTGATTCCTTCCAATCGGTATCGGTAGTACGACAGGGCATTGTCTGCGATGGGAGACAGAATTTGCCGATCAAAATCCAAACTGTTGTCGTATAGGTTGAAGTCCATAAGGGAAGCCCGATTGAAGCCAAAGCCATTGTCATTTCCACTCAATTTGGAAGAAATCATTTCCTCTTTGACATCTGTCTTGCCTTGTCGGTGGTAACGCGCCAGGGATTCCGACAAATAGATGATGCCCTGCCGATTGGAGTCGAGCGAGCCTCCCATGTCTCCGATTTCCATTCCCAAGACCTTGCTGGGCGCATCCAACAGTCGCTGCACCCCTTTGATGTACACATCGCAGCTCGATCCTTTGATCAAATTGCGGTAGTACGATCTCTTGGCAATGGCCTTGCGAATGATGGCATAGGCGGGATCTTCTGCATTGGCCTTGACCGTGATGGTTGACAAAGTGACGGTTTCTTCCTCCAGCTCCACATCCAACTTCAGGGATGCTCCATTGTAGGAAACCGATACCACCTTTTGCTTGTAGCCCACATATTGGAAGACCAACTGATGATCTCCCTTGGTCAAATCCAAGGCGTAATATCCATCGACATTGGAGGTAGTCCCTTTGGAACTTCCCTGGATGTACACACTGGCAAATGGCAGGGCTTCTCCCTTGAGATCGGTAATGGTACCGCTGAGTTGTGCAGAAAGCTGGGTGAGGATTCCCAATGACAGGACACACAGTAGGATTTGCTTCATAAGGGGAAAAATGGTTTGTGGTTTTGCTTTATCACATAAACGTCCAAAACCGCCTTGGTGGTTTAGCGTGGGCATTCAAAATTCGACAAAAGGTCCGCCAAGGCTCTTTTTGGCAGGATCACTCCAAGAGGTCTTGGCTCCGCTCAAACTTCCGCCGAATGATGTCCTGGACTTTGATGCCCTCGATCTTGCTTTCCAACCAAGAGATGATGTCCAAGTACAGAAACGGGCGCTTTTCATAAGGTTGCTCCCGAATGCGCATGAGGTTGTTTCGGAGTCGAATAAATTCTTCTTTGAGTTCTGAACGTTGGATGCGGGGCAGCTTGCGCAAAAACTTCAGGATTTCGAGCTGTACCATGTGCAAATCTTCCATCTTGCTGAGGAAGCGATACACCGACTTGACTTGGTATTCGACCAATAAGTCATTGCCCAGTTCGAAATGAGCAATCAGGCAGAGAATTCGCGCAAAGCATTGGATGTCCTTCCGCAAATCGGTATGGGCGCGATTGATGATCTGGTTGAGGTAGTGGATGGCATTTTCATTGTCGCCACTTCCAAAGTACAGGCAAGCAATTTTGTAGTAAAAGACGATGATGCGCCGATCGTCCCAGTGAAAGGACTCATTGTCAATTTCTTTCATCAAGCCTGGCACCAAGGAAAGTCCCTCTGTAAAGGTCCCCATCATGTAATGCCGGTTGATGCGGTGGATGTAGGTGAACAAAACGGCCAGCCCTTCCAGGTTTTTTTCCTGCTTGACGGCTGGGTCTTGCGAAACGGCTTCCAATTCCTCCAAGGCTGCCACAAACTTGTCGTGTTGCCAAAGCATGAACAGGGCTGTCAAGATGTTGTGCAGGCTTTTGAGGTACAGAGCCCGTTCCAATTGGATCATCTGTGGCTCCTCGATGAATAAATCCCGCCATTTTTGCGCATAGCGATAATAAAGCAAAAAGTCCTGTGCCATGTGGTGGTACCAGCAAAATGCCTGATAGAGGTAGAGCTTGCCGTAAAAATCCAACTCTTGGACATTGTACTCGGGTTTGTTGGACTTGAAAAATTCCTGGACGAACAAAAACTCCTTTTGATTGCGGACAAAGCCCACCTTGATGTAGAGACCGTACAGCTGCAGGGCCAAATTGGAATAGGCGTGGTTGCGCATGACTCGCCGGCTGATGTCGGCCGCCTGCTTGGTCAATTGATCGGCCCGGCTGTCGATGCTGTGGGTGATGTATTGCGACTCGATGAGCTTTTCAAATTCGATGGTCTCCAGCATGAGGTGATACTGCTTGTTGAGCTCTGCCTTGGTCTTGGTTTTGTCCAGGATTTCGAGACTCTGCCGATACAGTCCCTTGTTGTACAGGACCCGTGCATAGTCGAGCCGCTCGCGCAATTGTACATCCAGGTTGTTGGAGCGATTCATCAGGCGCAAGCACAGCAGCAGTTGTTTGTACAGGTGGGCCTTGAGATTGGACAGTTGGCGCTTCTTGATGCCGGGGATGCGCTCCAAAATCAGGCGCTCGTCATAGCGTTTTATTTTGTCGATGAAATCAAAAAGCTTGAGGAAAAGAATCTCCTCGGAGGCTTGATTCCGCGTGACGAAGAGTCGGAAGTAGCGCTTTTCGGCTTTCGACAAGGATTTTATGAGCTGTATGAGATAATCTGTCTGCTGTTTTGGCATTGTAAAAAAGAAATTCTAAACAATTGGCAATCAGTATTTTACACCCCTCTTGGGAGTACTAGCAATTGTAAGTTGCATCAAAATCAATTCAGTAATATTTGGCTTAGGGAATATATTTGGCTGACGCAAACTTACATTTTCCCACAAAAAAAACAAGTATGAGCGCTGATAAGATATTCATCTTCGATACCACACTCCGGGATGGTGAGCAGGTTCCAGGATGCAAGCTGAATACCCCAGAGAAAGTAGAGATTGCCAGGCATTTGGAGCGCCTGGGCGTCGACATCATCGAAGCGGGATTTCCCATTTCCAGCCCTGGTGATTTTCAGTCTGTAGAAGAAATTGCCAAGGCTGTCAAGCACGTCACCGTTTGTGGTTTGTCCAGAGCCATACCAAAAGACATCAAAGTGGCTGCCGAGGCACTTCACTACGCCCGTCGGCCACGCATTCATACTGGCATCGGCACATCCGAGTCCCACATGCGCTACAAGCTGCGCACCACGCCCGAAAAAATCATCGAGCGGGCCGTCGCTGCTGTCAAGTACGCCAAATCATTTGTAGAGGACGTGGAGTTTTATGCCGAAGATGCCGGAAGAACAGACAATGAATTCCTGGCGCGGGTCATCGAAGAAGTCCTCAAAGCTGGTGCCACCGTGCTCAACATTCCCGATACCACCGGCTATTGCCTTCCCGAAGAGTATGGAGCCAAGATCGCCTATTTGAAGGAAAATGTGAAAGGCATTCACAAGGCCATTCTCTCCACCCACTGTCACAATGACTTGGGACTGGCTACCGCCAATTCCATCGCGGGCGTGCAAAATGGTGCCCGCCAAATCGAATGTACCATCAATGGCATCGGGGAAAGGGCTGGCAACACCAGTCTGGAAGAGGTCGTGATGATCCTCAAGCAACACCCCTACCTCAATTTGGATACATCCATTAATACCCGTCTGCTCACCCCGATCAGCCAATTGGTTTCCGATCGAATGGGCATGGCTGTCCAGGCCAACAAGGCCATCGTAGGAGCCAACGCCTTTGCGCACTCCTCCGGGATTCACCAAGATGGCGTCATCAAGAAACGCGAGACTTATGAGATCATTGATCCTGCCGATGTGGGAGTCGATCATTCCAAGATCGTTCTCACGGCTCGCTCCGGTCGGGCAGCTCTTGCCTACCGCTGCAAGCAAATCGGTCACAACCTCACCAAGGTAGAACTGGATCAGATATACAAAAACTTCCTCCACCTGGCAGATACCAAAAAAGAAGTCGTCGACAGTGACCTTCACCTGATGGTGTCGCAATGCCGCGCGAGAGGTGTCGTTGCAGGAAGTCGCTAAAACAGTAAACACAAAACCATCCTACTATTTTTGCCGGTCTGAACCACCGGCTTTTTTTTGGTTTTTTGTATCATTGGACCGCACAAGTCATTCAATATGGGAAAAACACTCTTCGATAAAATCTGGGATGCACATGTCGTCAGCGAAGTGCAAGGGGGCCAACAGGTGATCTACATCGATCGCCACCTGATCCACGAGGTCACCAGTCCACAGGCATTTGACGGCCTGCGCAAACGGAACATGGGCGTCTTCCGCACCGACAAAACCATTGCCACGGCAGATCACAACGTGCCAACCATCAACCAACACCTGCCCATCAGAGACAAACTCTCTCGTTTTCAAGTCGATACGCTGACCAAAAATTGCGAGGCCTTTGGGGTCGAGCTGTACGGTCTGGGGCATCCCTACCAAGGCATTGTCCACGTCATCGGCCCAGAGCTGGGCATCACCCGGCCCGGCCTGACCATGGTTTGTGGCGACAGTCATACCTCTACGCATGGCGCCTTTGGCTGCATTGCCTTTGGCATCGGCACCAGCCAGGTCGAACAAGTCATGGCCTCCCAATGCGTGCTCCAAAGCAAGCCCAAGCGCATGCGCATCACTGTCAACGGAACCCTGTCCAAGGGGGTGTTGGCAAAAGACATCATCTTGTACATCATCGCACAACTCACGGCAGCAGGTGGCACGGGCTATTTTGTGGAATATGCTGGATCAGCCATTCAATCCCTGAGCATGGAAGGGCGAATGACCGTCTGCAATATGAGCATCGAAATGGGTGCTCGCGGCGGCCTCATTGCGCCGGACCAAACCACCTTCGACTACATCAAAGGACGAGAATTTGCTCCCAAGGGAGAAGACCTCGACCGAGCAGTGGCCCACTGGCAGACCCTGTACAGCGATGAAGATGCCGTGTTTGACAAAGAATACGTCTACGAGGCTGCAGACATCGAGCCGATGATCACCTATGGGACCAATCCAGGCATGGGGGTAAAAATCAGCCAAAACATCCCCACTCTGCAAGAAGCTGGCAACAGCCTGTCCTTTGCCAAGGCACTGCAATACATGGATTTGAAAGGAGGACAAAATCTCATTGGCCATCCCATCAACTACGTCTTCATCGGCAGCTGTACCAACTCCCGGATCGAAGACCTGCGCCTGGTGGCCGACTATGTATCTGGCAAGCGCAAAGCCCAAAACGTGCAAGCCATGATCGTTCCCGGCTCCCAACAAGTAGCCGCTCAGGCCCGCCAAGAAGGGCTGGACAAGATTTTTGAATCGGCAGGATTTGAGCTGCGCGAACCTGGTTGCTCTGCCTGCTTGGGAATGAATGACGACAAGGTGCCCAAAGGAGAATACTGCGTCTCTACCTCCAACCGAAATTTTGAAGGACGACAAGGCCCTGGTGCCCGCACCATCTTGGCCAGTCCACTCACTGCTGCTGCCACTGCCATCGCTGGCCGTTTGGTGGATGTGCGCCAATCAATTGCAGAAAATTAAATCCACCTGACAACAATGGAAAAATTTGAACAACTGCTCTCTCCGGCTGTTCCCCTCCCCATAGAAGATGTGGACACAGACCAAATCATCCCGGCCCGCTTTCTCAAGGCAACCACCCGCGAAGGCTTTGGAGACAACCTATTCCGCGATTGGCGCTACGAGGCCAATGACGACCCCAAGCCGGATTTTGTGCTCAACAATCCCACCTACCAGGGAAAAATCCTACTGGCTGGCAAGAATTTTGGCTGTGGATCTAGTCGGGAACACGCCGCCTGGGCCCTCTATGACTTTGGCTTCCGCGTGGTCATTTCCTCTTTTTTTGCCGATATTTTCAAAGGCAATGCCCTCAACAATGGGCTGCTGCCAGTGACGGTGAGCGATGACTTTCTCGATGCACTGTTTCAAGAAGTGGAGAGAGATGCCAATGCCACCTTCGAAGTGGATCTGGAAGCGCAAATTCTCCGCATCAGCAGCAGTGGACAAGAAACGTCATTTGACATCAACCCGTATAAAAAAATGTGCCTGCTCAATGGCTACGACGACATCGACTACCTGTTGAGCATCAAGGACCAAATCAAAACCTTCGAACAACAACAAACCATCTTTTGATCATGAACAAAAAGATTGCAGTACTTGCAGGTGATGGCATCGGACCAGAGGTGAGCGAACAAGCCATCAAGGCCCTGGATGCAATTGCAGACCGATTCGACCACCAATTTACCTACTGCCACGCCGCTGTTGGCGCCATCGCCATCGATCGCTACGGAGATCCACTCCCTGCTCATACCCTCAAGACCTGCCTCAACAGCGACGCCGTCCTCTTCGGCGCCATCGGCGATCCCAAGTACGACAACGACCCCAACGCCAAGGTCCGCCCCGAACAAGGGTTGCTGCGCCTGCGCAAGTCTCTGGGCCTGTTTTGCAATGTGCGCCCTGTAACCACCTATCCCAAGCTTTTGCACCTCTCTCCCCTGCGCGAAGACAAGGTGCGAGATGTGGATTTTGTCATCTATCGGGAACTCACAGGCGGCATTTACTTCGGAGACCGGGGGCGAAACGAGGACAGAACCGAAGCTTTTGACAAATGTGAATACAGCCAAGCCGAAATCGAGCGCATTGCCCACCTGGCCTTCCAGGCTGCAGCCAAGCGTCGAGGCCAATTGATGCTGGTGGACAAGGCCAATGTGCTGGAAACCTCCCGTCTCTGGCGAGATACCGTCGGCAAAATGGCCCCCCAGTATCCGGATGTTCAACTGGAATACATGTTTGTGGACAATGCCGCCATGCAGCTCATTCAATATCCCAAGCAATTTGATGTGATCCTGACCAGCAATATGTTTGGAGACATTTTGTCTGACGAAGCCAGTGTCTTGTCCGGCTCCATGGGACTGCTTCCCTCGGCATCCATCGGCTCTGACATCGCCCTGTTTGAACCCATTCACGGCTCCTATCCACAGGCGGCCGGCAAAGACATCGCCAACCCCATGGCTGCCATCCTATCGGCCGCCATGATGCTGGACCATTTTGGACTGTTGGAAGAGGCAAAAACGGTTCGCGAAGCCATTTACACCTGCCTACAAGAAGACATCGGGACGGCAGATTTGAACACTTCCCTACAATACAGTTGTTCTATGGTTGGAGACCTTGTCTCGGGCTTCATCCTCGATGGAAAAAAAGCCTTGAATAAAGACAAGCTCAACGAGCAGACTTCAACGATCATTTGATCTAGAAAGCTGCTGATCTAGCCTACATAGTGGTTTGATTTTTTGACCAAATCTGCCAAAAGATGTTCAGCAAATTCTGGACAGGCGACAAATTGATGAGCATCTCTGCTCTCATTGTCAGTCTGTGTACCCTGACGGTCTTCATTTACCAGACCAATCTCATTCGCAAACAACAGTTCATGTCGGTCTATCCGCACCTGATGCTGACCAATCAGGAGTCGGGCTCCATCTCTTACAAATACATGCTGTACAACCAAGGGATCGGTCCGGCCATGATCAAGGAGATCAAGATCTACACCCTGGATGGTACGGAGTATGAATCACTGTCAGAATACATCGGCAGCAGATTGTCGGAAAAAGACTCCATCTGGGTGTATGTATCTGATATTTTTCCAGGTCGTTTTGTGCCTGCCAAAAGTGAGATTCCCCTGATTGGCATGTACGATGAGGGAGCGGTGAAATCTCAGGACTTGCCGCCCAATACCCTCAAAGGGGCCAGGAAGCTATATGGCATCATCAACAACGACAGTCTCCAATTTGAGGTGAAATACGAGTCAATCTACGGCGAGCAGTGGTTGGTCACGGGAGATTATCCCATTCCCAAAAAGTTGGAATAATACACACACATCAGGCTTGCCGAACGATTCCGACAAGCCTGATGATGTGAGGTATCTAGCGGAGGATGCGTTGTCTTACAAGGCGTTGATCTTTTCCAGCAATGCCCTGGTTTCCTTGGCATCTTCACCTGTTGTACTGGCATGGTCAATGGCCAGGCGGGCGTGCTTCAGCGCTGTTTCCTTTTCCTGCAGCTTGAAACAAATGGCAGCCATGGTGTCGTGATTGGCATAGTTGCCATCGAGGGCGATGGATTGCTCGGCCCATTTTTTGGCCTTCAGCAGCATCTTGCTGTCATCGGTCAGCTCATAAAATCGCCAAGCAATGGCATTCAGGCTGGCCCAATCGTGTCCCTCGTACTTGTCCATGAAGTCCACAGCCGCAGCCATGTAAGTATCCGTAAAGTCTTTGTCAGAGGCTCTGTAGCCCAAGTAGTCCAGATGAAACTCTTCTCCCAGGCGCACGCCATCCTCTCCGAAGACCTTTTGGTAAGAATCGACGATGTGTGCTTTTTCAAAGTTTTTGGAAGTCATCACATCTTTCTTGATGGCACTGCTGAGCAGGTAATCGACCTCCCCTTTCTTGCCCATCTCGTGGTACTGCTTGCGGTGCTTGGCCAAGAATTGATACAATTCAGATTTCGTGCTGCGTGGACGGGATTCCAGGATGAATTCCATGGTCTCAGGGGTTTCCCAGTTGGATTGTGAGGCCAAATATTCCTGCGCCACCTTATCTGCATTGGGTTCTCTCACCTTGCCCAGTGTCAGGGCATACTTGCGCAGAAAGTCTGGACTGCGCTCGTTGGCATTGTAGCGACTCGTCAAGGAAGCCATCTGTTGATCTGGATCAGTTGCGGCCTCACCCAAGGCAATGAACTCATCTGCATCGCGGCTGCCCAATCCCTTGTGCATGAGCTGGCCCCGACTGTTGATGTACAAAAAGGTCGGATAAGATTGAACGCCATAGGCACGGGCAAAGAGAATGCCTTCTCCTTTTTCCATGTCAATTTTCAAATTGATGAAGTGATCGTTGTACAATGCACCGACTGCTTCCTGGGGAAATACGTTGGCAGCCATCCGCTTGCAAGGGCCACACCAAGTCGTGTAGGCGTCTACAAAAATGAGCTTGTCTTGCTCTTTTGCCATTTGCAGGGTTTGTTCCCAATCCGTTTGGGAGAATTGAATGCCCGCATCTTGGGCTTCGATGTTGATGACCAATGCAAGGCCGAGAAACAGAAGAATGATTTGTTTCATGTCGTTGTTGATTTAAAAAATGAGGTATTCTGTTTGTTTCGTAGGTTGCCAGTCCTGTTAAGAGGTGTGATGTGAGGCAACAAAGGCGAATACCTTTATGGTAGAATGCATTCTAGCACTCAGGTGTATAAGCATAAAGTACTCAAAATGTGACAAGCAGGGAAGAATTTTAACACAAATCCTGCCCAGCTGTAGTGAGAAAGACGAATGGAATCAGTTGGAAAAACGAATGTTGACCAGTTCTACATAGAAAACCAAGTCAGCTCGTTCGGGAATGCGGTCGGGCTTCCCAGCTTCGCCATAGGCCAGGGTGTAGGGAATGAAAAAGGTGGCTTTTCCTCCCTCTTTGAGCAATTGCAGCCCTTCGTCCCAGCCTTTGATGACCAAGCCGCGGTCCAATCGGAAAGTGTAGGGCCGGGCTTTGGAAAAGCTTTCGTCGAAAAGGGTCCCATCGGTGAGGAAGCCCGCAAAATGTACGTCGATGAATTTGCCACTCTCTGCTGGATTGCCATCGCCTGGATCGTGCAAGATGTATTGAAGGCCAGATTCGGTGGTTTGCAACTCTTCGCCCAATGTCCCCGCTTTGAATGCCTGGATCAGGGCCAGGGTGGAATCACTGACTGTCTGCTTTCGAGCCTTGACATTGGCAATTTCCTGGGCGACAACTTCCTTGTCCCGAATGCTGTACAACTTGACATTGTAGACAAAGGTATCCTGGACGGTAACGCCTCTGGGCAAGTCTTCCGGCTTGAAATCTTTCAATGGCTGGTATACTGTCATGCTGTCTCCGGCCGACATCAGCAGCAAAGCTTCGTAATCGGGACGAGGTGGATTGGCCACGGAATCCGGATCCGGCATGACGATCTTCCGCGGATCGCCATAGTAATAGGTCGATTGGATCAGGGTGTCGTTTTTGAAAACGGTCTCGTGGTACTGTACCTCATCTCCCGCTTTGGGCTTGGGCCCTTTGTTGCGGACATGGTGAAGGTATTTGTATCCAGAGGCAGTCTCTTTGAAACGAGGGCCCTTTTGGGAGCAAGCATTCAGGCCAAAGACAGCCACGACCATCAAGAGGAACTTGGCAAAGTGAGAAATGCGAATCGGCATAAAGGAAAAATCAGTTGAACAAATGTTACGGGATCGACACCTATGGCATCAGGCAAAGATCATTTCTTTGAATTCGGGAAGGACGGACTTGAACTTGTCGACCGTTGCCCTCAGTCCTTTGTAAGACGAGCCACCAGATGCATTTTTGTGGCCTCCCCCTTTGAAATACTTTTGGGCAATCTCCTGCACAGAGATGTCTCCCTTGGATCGCAAGGAGATTTTGACAATGGTCGGTTGCTCTGTGATGAAAGCGGCAATCTTAACATTCCGGATTTTGAGCAAAAAGTTTACAATCCCCTCTGTGTCACCGCGTTGAATGTCAAATCGCTCGTAGTCCCGGCGGTTGAGGGTGATGATGCCCGTTTTGTATTCATCGAGAATCTCCATCCGATTGGCCAAACAATGCCCCAGCAATACGAGCTGCTTTTCCTCCATGCTGTTGAAGATCAAATCTTGCAGCTTGTAGTCATCTACTCCTCGCTCGACCAGATCGGCAACGATGCGGAACAAATGGGGAGAGGTGGCATATTTGAAAGAACCTGTATCGGTCAGGATGCCTGCAAAAAGGCATTCGCCCACTGTGGGGTTGATTTGCTCGGCTTGGTCCATCAGCTGGATGAAATCGTAGACCAATTCACAGGTAGAGCTGGCCGAGGGCCGGGACAGGCTGAAGTCGGCAAAGCCATCGGGATACAGATGGTGGTCGATCATGGTAATGGGAACTTTGAGCTCCGCAATGATTTCGCCCAACTTATCGATGCGTTCAAGAGAATTGTAGTCCAGGGAAAAGACCATTTGGCTTCGCCGCAGGGCTTTTTCGGCCTCATCGGGCTCCGAATCATAGATGAGCACCTCATCCACAGCTGGCATCCAACCAAATACCAATGGGTAATCGGACGGGAAGATCATCTTGACACTGTGGCCATTTTGGATCAAATAATGGTACATCCCCAAAGTAGAGCCAATGGCATCTCCATCTGGGTTGCGATGAGAGGTGAGAACCAAATCCCGGGGGATTGACAAGAAGGCCTTTAGATCAGTAAAATTCTCCATATATAAGATTAGAGGTGCGAATATCTTAAAAAAAAGAATGATGTGCAAATGGCTCTTTGTGCAGGGATCGAAACGGAGCGAAAACCCTCCCAGGCTTCCCTCAAAAATTACACCATCCACTTGCATTTATATAGGCCCTTATTTACTTTTGCAGTCATTTGTAGAGATATAGTCATTTTGACTCATAAAATCAATAGATAAAATACGCAAAATATTTTCCAATGGCAGGTAACAGAACCTTTACAATGATTAAGCCGGATGCCGTCAAGGCGGGACATACCGGAGCCATCTTGGCCAAGATCAACGAAGCTGGTTTTCGCATCGTAGCAATGAAGAAAACCAAGCTGTCCGCCGAAAAGGCCGGTGAATTCTACGCCGTTCACAAAGAGCGCCCATTTTATGGCGAATTGGTAGGATTCATGTCCAGTGGTCCCATCGTCGCCGCAATCCTCGAAAAGGACAATGCAGTGGAAGATTTCCGGACGCTCATCGGTGCGACCAACCCAGCCGAAGCAGCTCCTGGCACCATCCGTGCCCTCTACGCAACCAGCATTGGCGAAAATGCTGTCCACGGCGCCGACTCTGACGAAAATGCCGCCATCGAAGGCAATTTCCACTTCGCTGCCACCGAAATGTTCTGAGCAGCTCATCTGGCCTGACGGCCCTTTTATTCAGCCCATACAGGTTCCGACTTGTATGGGCTGAATTCATTTTGTCCCCTCAACTGGCACTTTCCTTTACGCCCTTGGCCAATTCCTTGAATACCCGATTGTACAACTGGTATTTGGGCCCTTGCCCCGGATTGCCATCCATGCCTGTGCGCACAAAGACCATATTCCATTCGGGAATGACAAAACACATGTTGTTGTTGAAACCACTCATGTAAAAGGTCTGTGCCGGGGTGTCGGGCATGCTGGCCACTGCTCCGGTGGAAACACCATTGACCCACCAATTGAAGCCATAAGCTCCTCTCCCATCAATGTCCTTGCGATCCGTATCGGCCAGTGGCAGATTGACAGGCACTTGGTTCATCGTGGCCTGCTCCACAAAATCGGGCGGCAACAACTGTCGACTGCCCCACCGCCCTCTGTTGAGGTAGAGCCAGCCAATTCGCGCCAACTGCAAGGCGTTCATTTCTATACCCGTCGCACCACTGCGGATGGGAACCGCTCCCAGACTGCCCTCTATCTGCCAGTCCCACTCCCCCAATGCGATGGGCCCCATGACTCGGAGTTGCAACATCTCCTTGAGGTCTTCCCGCGCCGCTCTGGTCAATACCCGACCAAACATCATCTGTGCCTCGTCCCAATAGGCAAAAGCCGTCCCCGGTGCAAACAAGGGGTCAGCAGGGGCATAAGGGGCCAAAGACCAGTCCTGGCTCTTCAAATCGTTAAATCTGCTCGTCCCCATACCATCGTATCCGGAGGTCATCGTTGTAAAGTGGAACAATTGAGCATTGCGGTATTTTTGCCGCAACAATGGCGAAAAATAAAAAGCAGAATCTTGCAGTCGACACCGACGATCGGCCAGCATCAGCCCCAGGGTCATACTGGCAAAAGATTTGGTACAAGAATAGAGATTGTGCCGCTTGCTGGCATTTTCCCCTTGGTGAATCAGGTAGCCGTTGCGGATGACAACCACTTCACCGATTCCATCTTCCCCACTAAAGGAAGCCAGTTCTTTCAAGGCTTTGTCCAATGCCCGGGGATTGACACCTTGGCTTTCCGGACTGCGCACTTCCCATGCTTGGCGGGGGAATACATCCGTGGTATTCCAAATCCGATCTTCTACTTTGATGGGCTGTGGCGGGCCCTTGGGAGTACTTGCGGAATCTGATCCACAGGCGATGAAGAGGCAGAGCGCGGCCAAAATGGCAATAGGAGTTATTCGATTCATATAATTTCATTAAGGATGTCGAACAAAAATAGGAAGCTTCTTGCTTTTTCCTAAATTTGCCGACTCAACAAAATTCATAAGCGTATGAAAAAGCAACTTGTAATCTGGACAGCCATGTGCTGCTTTCTTTTCGGAGGAGTCAGCTCACTTCAGGCCCAACAATATTTCGGTGCCTCTGTCGGAGGAGGACTCAGCTCCTTGTCGGGACCAGACGATGACGACTTCATCTCTTTCCTGTTCAGCAATCGAGCTGGATTCACCTATCAGTACCAACTGGCAGAAGTATTTGGACTGCGATTGGAGAGCAGTTGGAGCAGCAGGGGAACGAGCTACGAGATCCAACTGACGGATGTAAATGGCCTGCCACTGGGCAAAAGGGACAACAAAGAACGGCTCAATTACGTGCATTTTCATTTGATGGGCCGAGCAGAGCTGGATTTTTTCTACATTGCCAGCGGTCCTTACTTCAGCATATTGACCGGAGGCAGTCGCAATTTTCCAGACAGTTTTCCAACGGACAACCGAGGTGTCAAAGACGTGTACAAAAACACAGATTTTGGCATCGGGACTTCTTTTGGATTTCTGATTCCATTTTCGGATCGAGGCCGCATCGAGTTGGGATTGCAGAGTACAATGGGCCTGATCGACATTTTCGAGCGCAATGTCATCGGTGATCTCGATCTGCGAACTTTTGAAGTCGGGCTGGTCTGTGGCGTCCAAGTGCAAATCGACTAGTCGGCAATAGATAACTATGAATAAAACCGTACTCTACTACCTGCTAACCATCTCCTTGCTTCTGGGCCTTTACCTGGAAGTGGGCATGCAAACCTTCGACATCAATCGATATGGTCCCTACACCAGCCCGATTGTTTGGTTGGCAGGTGGTTTGTTGTTTTGCTTGTCGGCCTTTGGCATGATGCGGCTTCGGCCCGCTGTGCTGAAAAGCGATGTAAAGACTTCCTTTCCCATTCCATCGGCTGCATTGAGCTACGGTTTGCTCGCTTTCGGCACTTACTACATCGGCCAGCAATTGGCCCCCATCTTTGCCCAAAATCCTTCTGATCCAAATGCATCGGATATTCTTCCTTCTTTGGAATTGTACGTTCGAAGATGGTTGGGAGGAGAAGTGGTCTACAAAGCCATGGATTTCGGGGGCTGGACGGTCAATCCGACCTATTTCCCGCTCCTGTGGATGCCCTATGCCATTTCCGAACTCTTGCAAATTGACTACCGCTGGACGTCCTATGGGGTCTTCATTCTGGCCATCATTCTCTACAATGCCGTCTTGCTCCGTCAAAGGCGTCCCCTCCCGGAAATTCTGCTCAAATCGGCCATTCCCTTCTTCCTCTTGCAGTACTTTCTGGATTTCCGCCCAAAAGTGTTCATCTTTTCGGTGGAATTGCTACCTGTCGGTTTCTACCTCATCCTCACTCTGACCACTTGGCACCGCAAAAACTGGGTGATGGCCATCGGCATATTGCTCTGCCTCCTCTCCCGCTATGCCTTTACCTTTTGGCTCCCGGTCTACCTGCTGATCTTGTGGATCGAGCGGGGCTTCTTCCCCACCCTGCGCACTGGTTTGTGGGTCTCTTTGGGGGTCTTGCTGCTTTATGTGCTGCCATTTTTGTCAAAAGACTGGTCCATCCTTGGCAACGGGCTGAAATACTACGCCAAAACCGCCGAAGGGCAATGGTACCCACAACCCTGGCAAAAAGAGGGAGATGTCCCCTTTCACCTCAACCAGGGCTTGAGCTTTGCCATGCAATTTTACAGCAAGACGGATTACACCATTCCAGACCGCCTGGCGTCCAATCGAAAGGTACACCTGACAGTTTGTGGACTGGCTGCTCTGTTGATATTGGGAGGGTATTTCCTTTTGCGGAAACGAGAGTTGGACATCGGGCTCTATCTGATCATCGCCTTGAAATTTTACATTCTGATCTTCTATGGCTTTTTCTACGTGCCTTTTGCCTATCTGTACATGTTGCCACTCTTTTTGAGCTTGGCCGTCATCAACAGATTGCCACTCTTTCCCCCGTCGCTTCAGGCATTGAGAGGAGAAAAACAAACAGCATAGACAGAATTTTCTAGGAAAACAGCTCGTACTCGTAGGTGCGCAGGCTCATGCCCCTGGGGGTGCGATTCTCTTCTTCTACCAACAAACCATCTTCGCGATAGGTGTAGCGGATTTCGCTCAGCAGATCGCCCGTCGGACTCAGGCGTTGGTGAGAAGTGACTTGGTCGGCCTCGTTGTATTCCCAACGCTCCAACAGGGCAATGCCTTGTTCGTGATCTTGGACATTCAAGCTGGCGCGATTGCCCTTTTCGTCATAGTCCACAAATTCCTCCCGAATCGTTCGGTCCTCATCATCGACCACGGTGGCCTTGACCAATCGACCTTCTTCGTCGAATTCGTAGGTATAGGTAAATTCCCATTCCAGGTCTTCCCGGCCATTGTAGTGGATCAAGGTGATGGGGCGCCCGGCATCGTCAAAGGAGGTCTGACGGTGGGTTTCCAGCTCGTCGCCATCAAAGACTTTTTCCTCCAGCACCCGGCCCTCGCCATCAAAGCGGCGGTATTCTTTGGATTCCAAGTCGCCGTCCTCGTCCACCATGGTGGCTACGTACGAGTTTTCTGCTTCGTCGCGATCGTAACTTTTGATGGAAACAGAACCGTCCCGATAGTGAATGATTTCCTTGGCCAATTTGCCAGCAGCGCTGTATTCGTATTCGATGTGCTGGTCGGGCTGCTCAGACTGGGTATACTGCTTGTAGTGAAGCAAGCGACTGTCCGAATCGAAAGTGCTTTCGTTTTTCAGTTCGACTTCTTCGCTTTCGTTGTATTGGATGAGCAGGCAGACATTGCCTTGTTCGTCTCTTTCTTCTTTCTGGCTCAGGTAACCACCATCAGCGGTGTCGTGTGTCGTCAGGTAGGTGAGTACCGTTTTGATTTTTGTCATAATGGGTTTCTTCGGGCTTTTCCTAAAACTCAAAGATAAGACCAAAACTCGGAAGAATCGGCAACTGATCCACCCGATCGTACTCGATGCGATCAAAGAAGAAAATGTTGTTGCGATTGTAGACATTGGTCACACTCAAAACGGCTTCCAGCTTGGATTCTTTGCTGAAGACGAAACGGCGTTTGAGAGACACATCCAGTCGGTGGTAGTATGGCAGGATTCCCGCATTTCTTTCCTCATCGAAGAGGATTCCCAGGTCGCCATTCCCAGTCAAGACATCGGTGTTGAGGCCATCGAGGAAGGTGAATTGGTCAAAAAAGCCCTGTGTAAGGGTGAAAGGGAAACCGGAGCCCATGTTCCAACGGGCACTCGCCTCCCACTGTTTGGACTCGCCCATGGTGTAGGTCACCAAGAGATTGACGTTGTGGCGGCGGTCGAAAATGGTCCGGTAGACCTGCTCCCCATCGTCCCGGTTGACATAACCGAGGGAGTAAGTTGCCCACACATACCATCTGGGAGTGGCGTATTTCAAAAGGAAGTCAATTCCGTAGGCCTCTCCTGTCTCTGTGGCAAAATCCGGATCAGAACCAGAGATTTTGTTTCTGTTGAGGTTGATCAACTGGGAAAAGCGCTTGTAGTATGGCTCCACGTTGAGCGAGATGCGCTTGGTGATGTCATATTCAACCCCAAAGATGGCGTGCGCTGCTTTTTGCAAGCGGGTGTCGGTTGGTTCTGTGGTACCAGGCTTGAAGATGGTCTGGGAAGGCCCGGACAGGAAGCCGACAAAGAGGTTGACGATGTCGCGTTCGTTGACGGAGCTGATCAAGTTTTGAGAGTACAATCCAGCGGCCAGTTTGAAGCGCAAAAAGTCGGTTGCATTGTATTTGACCCCCAAACGAGGCTCCGGCGACATCTCCCGCAAACTTGCGTAATACTGAAGGCGAAGGCTTGGCTCTACGATCAGGTTGCCGATCTTGTGTCTGTACTTGAAAAATGCTGCCAGTTCTGTGTTGTTGTTTTGCTGAGAAACGGTGTTGAGCAAAAAGTTGGTAAAGACAAAGTCGGTGGTAAAGCCCACCACTTCCAAACCGTATTTGAATTCGTTGTCGTTCTTGCCAAAAAAGGTAAAGTCCAATCCAGTGGTAAAGCCACCGATGCTGCTCGACCGCGGATTGCCATCCGATTCTTCCAAACTGATGTCATACTTCGAGTAGGAAACAGAACCACCAATGAGCATATTGGAGTTGTTGGGGACCAATGTGAAGCGGCCACCACCACCTGAGGTTGTCCAATTGAGGCGAGCGATGTCCACAAAATTGACATTGTCCGTAAAGTTGAAGCCAAATACATCCAGCTTGCTGCCGTTGCCAGCGATGAAGGACATCTTGCCGTATATGTCGGTAAAATTGTAGGGCAAACCGAGTGAATCCGGCGCAGCATAATCGTACAGCAATTTGGAGGTCTCATCAATGTAGGATCGCTTGCCCGTGACCAAAAACGAGATTGCGCCCCCTTCCTCCTCCTTGAGCTTCACCAACGGTCCTTCAAACAAGACCTTCGACTGAAAAGGATTGGTAGAGACGATGCCTCCAAAACGTTTTTTGTTCCCTTCTCTGGTCTTGATGTCTACGACAGCCGAGATTCTTCCACCATATTCGGCATTGAAGCCCCCTGTCAAGACGTCCACCGAGCGAATGGCTTCTGTTTCAAAAACCGAGAAAAAACCAATGGAGTGAAAGGGGTTGTAAATGGTCATCCCGTCCAGCAAGATTTTGTTTTGAATGGGCGATCCACCTCGGATGTAGAGCTGCCCTCCCTGGTCTCCCGTGAAGATGACACCGGGAATGACGGGCAAATACTGGGCAATGTCGGCCTCCCCTCCGGTAGAAGGAAGGGCGCGAATTTGCTTGGGCGTCAGGGTGACAGAAGAAACTTGTACTTCCGTTCGGGCCTTGGCTTTTTCTGCAGAGACTTGTACGACGTCCAAATCAATGCCTCCTTCGCTCATGTTCAAGCGGCGATATACGATGGTATTTTCCTTTACTTCTATGTCCACGGCCACGCTGTCGTAACCAATGTATGTTGCCACCAGGGTGTACTTCCCGGCTGGCACCTTGGGCATGGTGAAAAATCCATTGAGGTCTGTACTAGCCCCCATTGTAGTTCCCTGCAGTTGGACAGTCCCATAAATGATGGGCTCTCCACTGTCCTTGTCATACACATTTCCCCGAACAATTCCCCCCTGTGCAAGTGCCAGATTGAGGCTGGCAGACAAGAAAATGAGGGCACACAACAATAATCGCGTCATAAGAAGTCGTAACTTTTTTGAATGAGAAGCACAAATATAAGGTCCTCCGCCGGAAGGCAGAGCGAATTCTAAAAAGAATGTCAGTACCCATGCAAAAATTGTGAATCGGGCCCTTGTCAGCCCTCTTCCTCGGCAGGGATCGTACTGAGTTTTTTTCCTTCGAGCAGTAGTTGATATTGTTCGGCCAAGCGTCGGCCGATTTGCAAGCTGTCATAGGAGGTTTCGACGAAATTTCGGGCATTTCTTCCTATTTGTACAGCCACTTCCGGATGTTGGCGGATGTATTCGATTCGTTTGACAAAGGCATGGACCATATCAGCCACCAACACCTCCTTCCCCGCTTCGGCCTCGATGCCTTCCAGTCCCAGATGGGTGGTCAAGACCACGCGATTGAGTGCCATTCCCTCCAAAATCTTGGCCCGCATGCCGCTGCCAGACAGAAGAGGCACGATCATGATGCTGTGCTCGCGAATGAAGACCGAGGCATCTTCCACCTCTCCGTACACTCTGATCCTCGAATCATTGAGGCGGTACATTTGCTTGGGGGTGTTGCGTCCGGCAATGTGGAGGCTGAGTTTGGGATAGAGCTGGGTCAATTTGGGCCAAATTTCCTCCAAAAACCAATTGAGTCCTTCTTGGTTGGGCATCCAATCGAGCGATCCGATGAAGGAGAGCGACAAAGGACGCTCAAAACTCCGAAAGTCTTCCGGATAGTCGTCGATGTTCAAACCGATGGGCACCACCATGCCTTCGTTGCGAAATCCCAGCCGTTGGAAGCGCTTCAAATCGCGTTGCGTAATGGCCAACAGCATGTCGTAGGCATTCAACTGAGCAATTTCGTATTGGCGAAGCTTCTTTGTCAGATGCTTGAGGTACCACTTTTTCAGAAAAAAGGAGGTATTCCCTGTGATCCGCTGCCAGATCTCGTGCTCCACATTGTGGGCCCGCATGACGATTTTGGCCTTGGAATGTGCCCGGATGTCGACCACATAAGGAGACAAGTAAAGAGTTTCCAGCTGGATGATGTCAAATTGCTCTTTTTGGAGCAAAGCGACGAGCCGATCCCGAAAATCCTTGGAGCAAAAGCGGTCGATGTTGTAAGAGGAGTCCTGAAACAAGTTCTTCAAGGCCGCAAACCAGTGAATGTCCGTATTCACGGCCACATGGTGAATGGCTTTGTAGTGGTTGAATTCCTTGGGCAATTGAGCGATGTCGAAGTAGTGCTTGGAGGTGTTCATACACAAAAGCGTGACTTCGCAACCCAGCTGATGCAGGGATTGACTCAATGCATTGATGGCAATGGCTTCACCATCTTTTAAAGGAAAAGGAAATTTCTTACACAGTTGCAGGATCTTCATACCATACTGTTTAAAGTACTGAAGGGCCTTTGCAGAGGCACCTCTCTTTACAGATTTCGCTTTGATGACAAATCGGAGTAAAGTTTGACTCTATAAGTTTGTATTTGGTGTGAAGAATGAGATGTTCGGTGTTATTGATCAAGCGCTTGCAAATATAATCGAATTTTGCAGAAAGCGAAAATCCCAGCGCCTGCCATACTAAAACGCGAAAAGTGGTACATCTGCTGCAAATTGCCCCAAAATATGTCTGTTTGGCGTCATAGATTCCACCTGGGCCGAAGGCACTTTTTCTGCCAGTCAACTGATTTTACTCTTTGAAAGACAAATAGTTGCGGGCTTCGTTTCAATATCGCAGCCAAACGCTTATTTTTGCCCCACAATTGAAACTGCATGATCCAAGCGAAGAGCATCCACAAATCTTACGACAACCTTCACGTCCTGAAAGGGGTCGACTTACAGATCGACAAGGGAGAGATCGTCTCCATCGTTGGCAAATCCGGTGCTGGTAAGAGTACCTTGCTGCACATACTGGGGACCTTGGATACGGCAGACAAGGGCCTGTTGGAAATCAACGGGCAGGAGGTTGGGCAGATGAATGCCCGCCAGCTGGCCGCCTTCCGGAACGAAAACATCGGCTTCGTCTTTCAATTTCACCACCTGCTTCCCGAATTCACAGCCGTAGAAAATGTGTGCATTCCCGCCTACATCGCCGGGACCTATGAAAAAGAGGCAGAGGTGCGCGCCAAAGAATTGCTCGACTACCTGGGCCTGTCGGCCCGACTGACCCACAAACCCACAGAGCTATCGGGCGGAGAGCAACAACGGGTGGCCATGGCCCGCGCCTTGGTCAATCGCCCTGGGATTGTTTTTGCCGACGAACCGACGGGCAACCTGGATTCTGCTTCCTCACAGGAATTGCACCAGCTCCTATTCCGCCTTCGCGACGATTTTCAACAAACTTTTGTGATTGTGACCCACAACGAGGAACTGGCTGGGATGAGCGACCGACGCCTGGTCATGGAAGATGGGAAATTGCTCAACGGACTGTCGAGTCAATCAGCTTGAACTCCTGCGTTTTACCTCCTTATTCACCTGTTCGTATTCTCTGCTGAGGTCTCCAGCCACTGCACTGTTTTCCTGAGCCCTCCGAATCAAGTAGGGCACCACTTCCTTGACCTGTCCATACGGCATGTACTTGGCGACATTGTATCCTGCGTCGGCCAAATTGAAGGTGATTTGATCACTCATTCCGTACAATTGACAGAAATTCAGGTGGGGGTGAATGCGCGACAGATTGCGCTCGGCGATGAGTTCGGCCTGTAGCAAACAGCTTTTCTGGTTGTGAGTGGCGTTGCAGGAAGCCATTTTTTCGTAGTGGTCAACACAGAAGCGCACCGCTGTATTGTAGGCGTCATCTGTGGCTTGCTTGCTAGGTTGGATGGGAGAAGGATAGCCCATTTCCTCGGCCCGCCGCCGTTCCTTTTCCATGTAGGCACCCCGCACCAACTTGGCACCCAGCATATAGCCTTCGCGCTGCGCCTCATCAAATGAGTCAAACAGAAACTGCAGCCGATCGTGGCGATACATCTGAAAGGTATTGTAAATGACCACTCGCTCGCGGTTGTACCGCTTCATCATCAGGTTGACCAGGTGATCAATGGTATCTTGAACCCAGCTCTCTTCGGCATCAAAGAATACGGCAACGTTTCGCTCGCTGGCGTAGTGACAAATGGAGTCCACCCGTTTGAGCACCGCCCGATATTCCCGACGGGTTTGCCTCGTCAGAGAGGCCCCCTTTTGGATGCTCTCCAACAGACCAAATCGGGCCAGTCCAGATATTTTGGTGCTGATCACCGGAACGCTGTTGTGCTGGTGGGCAAATTCGATGGCTCGAATGTTTTCGTTCATGGTGCGATTGAAGTCCTGCTCTGTCGTTTTGGCTTCGGCACCATAGTCCAAAATGGTCAACGAATCGTATTCGTACAATTTCTTGATGTTGGGCTCACATTCCAGGAGGGTTCGACCGCCGACGAATTGCTCGAAGATGGTCTTGCGAATGATCGACTCGGTGAAGGGCAAGCGAAGTCGAAGGGCCAGTAAGCCCATTTTTGATCCAAAGTTGACCAACCAGTTGTTGTTCATCATTTTGAACAACCAGGCCATTTTTATCAGTTCTTTATCTGTTTTATTGGAAAAGGCGATTTTCGTATTTGAGAAATCGACCACTTTTTCGGTTAAGGCCATGACTTTCACGTTTCAGATGTCCAGATGTCCCAGGCTTTTTCAGCCTGTAGATGTAACATTTCGAGGCCGTTGCAGATGGAGGCGCCGGCCTGCTCTCCTCGCTCCAAAAATAGGGTTTTTTCAGGATTATATACCAAATCATACAGAAAATGCTTCGCCTCCAAAGATTCGTACGGAAGGTCCGGGCAAGTCTCGCTTTTCGGGTGCATTCCCAGAGGGGTTGTGTTGACAACCAAGTGATGTATTTGCATCACCTTCTCCGTCAATTCGCCATAGGTCAAGTGCCCTTTCCCAGCTTGCCGGGAGACCAATTGGAAGGGAATGGCCAGTTGTTTCAAAACATAGCCAACCGCTTTGGAAGCCCCGCCTGTGCCCAATACCAATGCCTTGGCAGGCACTGCCTTTCCGGAAGCTCGAAAAAAGCCTTCGAGTGACTTTTTGAACCCATAGACATCCGTGTTGAATCCCTTGGTTTTGCTGTTTCGAAACAAGATGGTGTTGACCGCTCCGACTTCTGCTGCGGCGGGATCAATGTCGTCCAAAAAATCCATCACAGTTTCCTTGTAGGGAATGGTGACATTCATCCCTTTCAGCTCTGGCCAGGATTCTATCAGGCCGGGAAACGCCTCGATGGCATCCAGTGGAAACAGTTCGTAATGGCTGTCCTTGATGCCGTCGCGTTTGAACTTTTTGGTAAAATAGGTTTTCGAAAAAGAATGCGACAATGGATTTCCGATGAGGGCATATAGTGGCATGAAACAATGTAGTAATTTTTCCTGAAAACGGAAAAGTGTCCCCTCATCTTTCTCCCACAACGAGCGGGTCTAGCGGCGGGCCAATCGCTCCATCAAAAAGACAGAGGCAAACCCCACCACCATCATCACCACCACCGCAAGCACGAAAGGTTCTCCCTCGAATCCACTGGGAAGGACATTGTCCTCGGTCAATATCTTTTTGGGACTGATGCCATCGTCAGCCAGGATGATCTTTCCAGCCTCATCTCTCAACCAATCAACGGGATTGCGCCAGGGCCATATCTTGTTGAGCGAGCCGAGCATGAAGCCCGTCAGGGTGGCCAGGGTGAGAGAGCGATGGTGTTTGAACAGCCAGGACAACAGGCGAGAAACAGTTGCCAGTCCAGTCAAGCAGCCCAAGGCGAACACCCCCATGATCAGCAATTTGGATGGGTCGAGGGTTCTGAGGGCGGGCTTGAGGGTATCGCTGACGATGAAGGTGTACATCCCCATCAACAACAGGATGAAACTGCCGGATATGCCTGGTAAGATGAGCGCCGAAATGGCGATGGCTCCCGCCAAAAATACCACCAACAAGGACTCAGACCCATTGGCAGGAGAAATGATGGTGATGCCATATGCCAGGACCGTTCCCAGGATCAACATGACGATCTCCCCTGCTTTCCAACGTTCAATTTGGCGTCCGACATAGATGGCCGAAGCGATGATGAGTCCAAAGAAAAAGCCCCAAACCACCGGGGGATAAGTTTCCAACAGCCAGCTCACCACAAAAACCCCCAGTACGATTCCGGAGGCCATTCCCACCAGCAGTGGCAGCAAAAAAATGCCGTCGATGGCCTGCCAGGCTCCCTTCCATCCATCTTTGCGCCAGGCCTTGACCAGATTGGGACCGATGGATCGGATGACGTTGATCAGTCGTTCGTAGATGCCCGTGATGAAGGCAATGGTTCCGCCCGAGACACCAGGGATGACCTCCGCCACACCCATGGCCATGCCTTTGAGGGCCGTACCGATGCTGTTGTTTTTTCGCTCCATGCCCGCAAATGTAGCTTGGTTGAATGAATTTCACAAGATGTAGGCCCAAAAGAGAGAAGCCCTTTGTCAGCCTTCGTGCTGCCGCCCTTTGATCTTGCCCCTCTCCTGCCCTTCGCGATCGCGCTTCTTGCGCATGCTTTCCAGCCAGCCAGATGCATCCAGCTCGCGCAAGTCGGGCTGGCCCGCGTCGTACCAGGCGGTCATCCAAGCACTTCCAATGGCCAAAATGGCTCCCCGCATGCGATTTTCCACCATGCCTTTCATCCGACGGTCGTAGGCATCGGCAAATTCCTTGCACTGGGTGAGGATGGTCCTTTCCAAGCGGTTGTCGTAGCACATTTGCTGGTCTATGGGAAAGCGAAGCCGAAGGTCTTGCTCGATGCCAAGGACGCTGTCGACCAAGGCATGACTGCTCAGTACAATGTCCCAGTAAAACTCTTCTGGATTGCGAATGTACTGGGCCTTTCCGACGAAATAGTCAAATCGTTGATCGGCAAACAGCTCGGGAATGCGACTCTCCCAAAAGGCATGGATGCCCAACTGATTGGTCAACTGGCCATTGTAATTTTCGGTGGTGTGCAGCGGCACGTGGGCATCGCCAATGTAGTGGCCAAAATCGGCGCTGAGCTGCAAGACGCGTTTGGCATCGCGCTGTTCAAATGCCTTTGTCAAACGCTTCTGCATCTGCACCAGATGGTAGGGCAAAATGCCATAGGAGGAGAAATGATCGGTTGCCAAAACCGATTGACAGTCCATGTCCAAGCCTAGATCGTCCAAGAGGAAGCGAATCTCTTCGCAATCCAGCGTCCATTCATCTTCGTAGTATTGCGGCTTGATCTTGGCCAAAAACCATTTTTCGTATTGGCTGCCCAGCTTCTGCAATCGCTGGTGTGACAATTGGAGGCTGTCCGCGATGCGAGTAAAGTCTGTACTGTCGCGAAAGGGCCCTTCCCAATTTCGGAACTGCAAGGACAAGGTGTCGCCTATCGACCGGACAATGTCCAAAGAGGTATACTGGATCAGCACATCATTCCAACTGCGAGGTACTTCCCGAAAGGGCATCTCCCCCCAGTGGTCTATGTCGATGTAGTGCCGGATCGCCTCGTGTTTGCTGGCATAGCGCCGCTTGTCGGGATCTACGGCATGATCGGTGAGATAGTCGATTTGACTTTTGTAAAAATACAACATGTCCGACGGCAGAGTGAAAACGGCCAGGCGGTTGATGCGCCGATGCCCGAAAAAGCCCCAATCCAATGTAAAGGCAGTCCCTCCCAACAGCAATAGACTGGCAAAAAACAAGATGGGAAAAAGACGACGGTACATCATAGCCATTCAATTTTTAGGTACTCACCCTGCAACAGCTCGGCAGACAAGCTGTCGGTCGCCGCGGAGGCAGCAAAGAAGTACAGGTGCAAATCGCGTTTCATCTCCCGGACATCCATGACAATTTCTTCTTCTGGAAAGTAAAATCCGTTGACGGATAGCCGGCCTGTCCATTGACCTCCTTGGCGGAGTAGATCGTTGAAGCCAGTATTTTGCCGATTGGTGGCCGCCCAGTAGTGGTAGGTCTCGCAGTCGATGATGAGTTCGTTGTCTTCATTGCCCTGCGTGGAAGCCACTGTTCTGGCAGCCAGCTCAGACAGATCGAGCAAAGGTTGTCCATCGGCCCCACTTTCCAGTTGTTGAGGACACAAATGGGCAAACAAGCCAGGCAATTGATGGGCTTGGACTTCCAACACAAAATCTTCCGGACGCAGTTGGACCAAACCATCTTTGAGGGCCAGCTCTTTGCCATCCTGAAATACCCGCAATTGAAAGCCATTGGCCTTTGCTGCTGGCAACTTTGCTTGTTGGGCAGACTGGTTTGAAGATGTCTCTCCACAGGCCATTCCGAGCAAGCCCAACAAACCGAGCAAGCAATACAGAACGGGAGATGGAGTGAGAGTTGGAGACATCATCCTTGCTTGGTCTTAATCAAAAAACTGCGGATAGCCCCAAAATGCCTTTTCGAAGTTGCGGTGCTGTCCGACCAAGAAGTCTCCCTCGCTGGTGGATACATGGTAGCGTTCGACGGCTGTTTGGGTGGCCACGCGGTCGTCTGTCAGCAAATTTCCTTCGCTGTCGTAGGGAATGATGGGATGGAAGTTGATGGTCTTGCTCTCTCCATCTTTGCGCTTGATCGTCATTTTCATAAACGGAACCAGGGCCGATACCGAGTCTTTCTTGGTGGATTTGTTCTTGTATCCCTCTGCCTGCACATTTTCAAGGCTGTACAGAAAGGCTTCCATTCGTCCTTTTTTCAGTGGGCGATTGATGGCAGGCGTCACTTCGTAAAATGGCTTGACACTGTAGTCGCCATCAGTGGCCGACAAGACGAACGACTGGTTCTTTTGCTTGGGGTATTCGACAGATACAGACTCGATGTTGTCGATGGACTCGCGCAGCACGCCCCGGTCTCTCCAATCGTCTCCTTTGACCTCGTAGCGGGCCCGCAGTCCTCCCTGCCAGTTGGGAATGTGCATCACAAATGGATTTTCGTAGCCTTCGCGCATCATGTAAGTCCCCATCTCGTCATTGGTCATTCCCCCCACATAGTAGGTATTGATTTTTTTGTCTCCCCGACCGTAAATCTCCACTTTGATCCCCTCGGCTGCCATGGTACTGACGACATTGGGAACAGCTGCATCGGACGGAATGTAGCGGATGCGGATGCGGTGAATGGCTTGGAGCAGGTTGTGAACCACATTTTGGCGGGCCAGGTGCTTGCCGTTGTACAGCCATTTTGCCCCCTGGCGCACCAAAGTGGTGGTATTGCCCTTTCGGTCTGCCAGAAAAATCTTTTGAATCTGCCCGGTATCTTCTACGTGAAAAAGACGCTCTTCGGTCAAGGTCGCCATTTTGCCGGATGGTTTGTTGTTCAGGTACCAAGCGGTGCCACCACCGAGGAGTACGAATAACAATAGCAAAATTAGAATTCTCTTCATCTCGCGTTTGATTTATGGCTGCGCATATCGACGCCGCCGGATGTATTGATAAATGAACCCAAATACCAACAAAAATACCAATGGAACCAGGATGTTGAACAGGCGCCACTGGGTCTTTTCTGCCTTGGCTTTGGCTGTATCGAGCAGTCGAAGTTTCACTTCTTTGGAACGCGCTTCTATCACTCCGGTATCATCCAGTAGGTATTCAATGGCATTGATCAAAAAATCTTTGTTGCCGCTGAAGGTTTTGCGTTCGTATTGATTGTAGCCCATCGGACTGATGTTTCGATTGGTGGGGTTGTACAGGTTTTTGGGGACATCTCCATCTGAGACGACCAACATGCGAGTGGGCGCACTGCTGGGCTTGAATTCCTGATCGATCTTGCGCAGGCCTGCCATCATGCCGTCGGACACCCTGTTTTCGAAGGCCGAAGAGAAGGTCCCTTCCAACATCACGGCGACGGGTTGTCGTCCCTGATTGAATTTTTCAATGTCGGGTTCGTAGCGCAGGATTTCGAAATTGAGTCGAGACAGATAGTTTTGGACCCGGCTCCGAGGAGAAGAGGCCAACAGGATGCTTTTTTTGACAGGCGTTTTGGTTCGAATGGTATCGATGGTACTGGGAAAGAGCATGTTGACCTGTCCCAATCCCTTAACCACTGGATGGTTGGAAGCCGGGGCGACGAGCGGGTGGTAATACCAGCGAAACAGATCGTATTGATTGCCAGAGCCCAGATTGCCCGTCACCATGGGAATCTTGGTACAAAACCAATCGAGGAGCAAATTTTGTTTGACCCTGGCGCCATATTTGAACAGCATGTCATCCAAATTCAGCTCCCTGGGCAAGGGGATGTACTCCTTTCGAACCCGAAGACTGTCCAAGTTGACATTGAGCGCATCGAGCATCCACAAGACCTTGCCACCCGACATGATGTACTGGTCGATGATGAATTTGTCTCGGTCTGAAAACCCCACCCGGGGCTTGGCAATGACCAGGGCCGCCACCTCTGGTTTGATCTGGTAGACGGTATCGAGTGAGACATCGCCAAAATTGTAATAAGGCTTGATCTGTTTGCGCAAATCTGCCGTTTGCACATCGGCCAATTCGCCATGGCCCTGAAGGAAGAGAATGGGGCGCTTTCGATAAAGCTGAATCTTTTGCAAGGCATTGGCAAACTTGTACTCCAACAAGCTGACCGAATTGTTGAGCGTGATCTGATTGGGCACACCCAGCACTTCGCTTTCCAGCAAATTGATGGTGGATTGCCGCCCGCGATGGTACATGATGGCGTAGGGGTAAATGAGGATTTCCTTGACCTCATCAACATCTTCCACCCGCAAATTGGTGGGCCGAATGCCTTCCTTGGCCAAATTCTCCCGCCGCTGGTTGATTTCTTCTACGGTACCCAGATTGGGATTGTCAAATTCGTATTCGATGTAGCTCGACAGGGAATTCAATTCGTCCAACATCTCAATGGTGGCCCTTTGCAAACGCTTGAAACCCGCCGGGAATTCGCCGTCCAACAATATTTTGACAAACACCCGCTCGTCCAAGTTCTCCACCATCTTGACAGTCGGTTCGGACAGGGTGAAGCGTTTGTCTTCGGTCAAATCGATGTGATCATAGACCGCTGACCCCAGGATGTTGATGACAATCAGGATGCCTGTCAGCAAGGCCAATTGGATGTAGGATTGTATTTTTTTACTTTGCAACATAAAAGCACTGTTCAAAATAAGCGTCCCCAGCCCTTACCACTTTCTGCGAGAAAGCGACAATTGGGTGAGAAATCCAAAAAACAAGATGACCGATAGGAAATACAATATGTCCCGGGTATCGATCACGCCCCGGCTGATGGATGTATAATGATAATCAATGCCAAGCATTTGCACCAAATCATCGGTCTTGCCGACGAATATGGGCAGTTTGCTCAGGTAGAAAAAGGCATAGTAGAAGAAGAAACACAGGAAAGTCGCCAAAATGAAGGCAACGATCTGGTTGTTGGTCAAGGAGGAAGCAAAAATCCCGATGGCGACAAAGACCCCTCCCAGCAGAACCAAGCCGATGTAGGAGCCCATGATGGCTCCACTGTCCAAATTGCCCTTGGGGGCACCCAGTTGGTAGACCGAATAGTAGTAACACAAAGTGGGCAGGATGGCGAAGATCACAAGGAGCAGACAAGCCAGGTATTTGCCACTGATGATTTGCCAGTCGCTCAAGGGGCGCGTCACCAATAGCTCGATGGTGCCCGTTTGGTTTTCTTCGGCAAAAGAGCGCATGGTGATGGCCGGGATGAGAAAAACGAAGATCACTGGGGCGATGCCAAAGAGCTGGTCCATGGTGGCGTATTCGTAGCCCAAGATGCTGTAGTCGGGAAAGACCCACATGACCAGCCCCATGATCACCAAGAAGGTCCCGATGACGATGTACCCGATGAGGGAGCTGAAAAATGTGTTGACTTCTTTAAAAAATATACTGAGCATGTAGCTTCCAATGGTTTGATAAATGAATGTTGTCCTCAGCTCGACGGCCCTTTGCCCGCTATTCGCTTTGGTCTGCCAGCGGCACGGGAGAAGGAACCTTTACGGGATTTCGGTCGTCGTAGATGAGCAAGCACTTGAACAGCTTTTGGTAAATCTCGGCTTCGGATAGCTCGTTGACTGTATTGAGCAACTTGGGATCATCGGAGATCCACTCCCGGAAGTTGTCGTAGGTAAAATCGACAATTTGTCCGCTTTCGAATCGCAGAAGTTTTTCGTAAGTGATGCGCTGGACCCGTTCGACATAGCCCACCTGATAGGGTTTGCCAGTCAATGGATTGTAGACAGGCATGGGAATTTTTCGCTTTACCTCATCCTCAAAGCTGAAATAGCAGATGTTGCCCCGCAGCTGAAGCCCGGCAAAGACGGTCATGGGTTTGTCCATGGGGCGGTACGGCAGGCGGATGTAGGGAATTCCCCCGAGGCAGACCCCCCAAAGGCTATCGGCCTGCAATTCGAAACGGCTCGAATCCTTCCATTCGATCGTTCCCAACTGGGTCGAAAAATTTTGGGGATTGGTGTAGACCTCTGCTTTGACCTCCTCCCATTTGGCATCGGGACGGTTGTTGCGAAAAGCTTCATAATTGGTGTAAATTCCATCCTGAAAGTGAAAGTTTTTGCCCAACAAAACGAGCGTATCGGTGGATTGGGCTGCCAATGGGAACATCCAAAGGCAAATCAGGCAAGGAATGACGATATGTAAGAGCTGTTTGAGTCCCAAATCAGGCAGTTTTTCCAGGGAGAACGGCTCACCCTAGTTTTTAGTAAGAGATTGAAAGACATTCTCTACGCTCACGACTTCTTTGTGCATCTCGATCAGGGTCAGCTTTTGATCGACCGCAAATGTAAAAATATTCACTCTAAAATCGGTTTTTAGTTTGGAGACCAGCTGCCAACGACCATTGCCCAAGGAGCGGACAGATTTGACACCTGGAATTTTGCGGAGCAGCTGTTCGTTCACCTTTTCCACAAACTCCACCACCACAACTGACTCTCCAGATACCCGATGGTGCAGCGATTCGATGGGGTCATCGGCGACGATCTTGCCCTGGTTGATGATCAGGACTCTGTCGCACAAAGCCTGCACCTCTTGCATGATGTGGGTGGAAAAAATCACGGTTTTCTCCTTTCCCAATGACTTGATCAACTGGCGGATTTCCACGAGCTGATTGGGATCCAGTCCGGAGGTAGGCTCATCCAGAATGAGGACCTGCGGGTCGTGCAACATGGCTTGGGCCAGGCCCACCCGCTGGCGATACCCCTTGGAAAGCGCGCCGATGGGCTTGTACTGCTCTCGCTCCAAGCCCGTGCGCTCGATCATTTCGTCGATCCGCTGCTTTTGCTTGGGCAGACTGTGAAGGCCCGCCACAAACTGAAGGTATTCCCGCACGTACAGGTCCTTGTACAGGGGATTGTGCTCTGGCAGGTAGCCGATCTGCTTGCGAACCTCCATGGGCGACGTCTCCGTATCGTGTCCGCATACCTCTACCCGACCCGAGCTGGCGGGCACAAAGCAGGTGATGACCTTCATGGTGGTGGTTTTGCCCGCACCATTGGGGCCCAGGAATCCGAGGATTTCTCCCTTGGCAGCTTCGAAAGAGACATTGTCTACTGCCCGTTGCTTTCCGTATATCTTTGTTAATTGTTGTACTTTGACAGACATATGATGAGCCCTTTTGTAGACTGGGCGTAAAACTACTAATTTTAAAAGGTTCTGCCAATGCCTCTTTTATGGGGAAAGTCAGCATCCTGGCAAAAAATCATTCCCTCACCTTGGGGTCGAGAATTGTTGCCCGCCTCCTTTTGACGTCTGAGCAGAGGAATTATTGTCCGCTTATTGAGAAGCTTGAAAACTTAGTTTGAATTCGTGGAACTGATGGGCTGCATTGCGGGGCGACAGGCTGGCCGAGCGCTCATTTTCGCCAATGATGTAGTACTGACAGAGATTTTGCCGCTCCAGGGTCGCACCGTAGATGCCATCGCCCGCCTCCAGATCGTCGTGTTCTCCATCGTCGAACAGCTCCAGCCGCTGAAAAGGGGCAAACTCCGTAAAGCGGTACGCGAGGTAAACCTGACGGGTATTTTCTACCTGGGCGCGGATGACGATCTCCTTGTCGCGAGCGATGTGCTCCACCCGGCCGATGGCAGGCGGTTCCTTTTTGAGCAAGGGGTGCTTGGCCAGGTGTTGTTGGCGGGCATCCATCAGTTCATTGAGGCCGATGATCTTGGACCGACCAGCTGCGGCGGTTTGATTCAAGTTCTCTGAAAAGGTCTCAAAGGGGTACAATTTATTGACGTCTTCCTTCACATAAGGAGTGATGAACTTGTGAACTTCTGCTGCCCGCTCTTTGAATTTGCCACTGTCGAGGTAGTCTTCGACGATGGTTCGGACATGTGCCACGTAGATCTTCCGGTTGAGGGAGTTTTTCAAAATCTTGCTGATCAAGGGGCGAAAATCGTTCTTGTAGTGGAGAAACAGTCCCATTTCCTGCAATTCCTTGTTGGACATGGGCCGGGGGTTGTTGCCGTCGAAGCGAAATCCGCCAAATGCCAGGTTCATGTCCCAAACGATGGGCTGAAACAGGCCGAAAGAATCCTTGAACAGGTAATAATTGTGGCACAGGCGCCCGCTGTAGCTGTCCAGATTGACCAGGACATTGTTGAAGGCATGCATCCACAAAACGGCATCGACATTGATGAATTCACCGATTTGATCGGGCGTTTTTTCCAGAACCCAGGCGAGCTTGACCAGGTCTGTCCAGCCATTCTTGCTTTTCATCTCATAATTGCGCTCGTAGCAGATCGAATCCTGTCCCTGATAGATCAAAGAAGCCTTTTCGCCCTTGGGACAGCCCTTGATCTCGGCAGCGTCCCAGGTTGGGTCGCATTTGATCAAAGTGCCTTTGTCATATCCAAAATGCTTGCGCAAGAATGCCTTGTCGACGGACTCAGTAAGATTGTACAGGCCCAATTTTTCACCATTGACGTGTACGATGGCATAATTGGCCGTGGAGGCTGGCATGTAAGAGCGGGCCACTTCGTAGGCCATCACCTCGCGCAGGAAGCTGGGATCGCGAAAGACGTTGGACAATTTGAGGGTTTTGATGCCCCCGGGCAGGCACTGGCTTTTCTTCTTGAAGTTGAGCTTTACGTTGAATGGCAGCTTGGAGGAATCGGATTTGCGCACATTGTAAAAAGAGCTGTTGCCTTTGTAGCGCACCCCGACGCTGTCGTATTCCACTCCATTGAGGCGAAGGGTGGCCAGCAGTCGGGCGTCTTCCCCGGCATCTTTGTACTGATTGAGCAAGGCATACCAGTCGTCTTGTTCAAAATCTAGATGAATCTCGTTGACTTTGTTGATGTTGTACAAATCCTGAGCAGGGAGCTGCCAAAGCAAGGCACACAGCCAGAAGAGTAAGAAAATGCGTATCATAAGCAAACGATCCATTGACCGCTCATTTTGATTGAATGAAAAAATCACCTGTTTGTTTGCCGCATCATTTGGCCGAGGGGACGGCTGCGAAGCTGGATTTTGTCCGTTAGTGATTAACGGTACACAATAATACTAAAAATAGCGCAAACAAAGGGGGATGCCTCACTCCCATTTGGCCACATTGATCATGGCCCGGGGATAATCTGCTCCGATTCGCACCTGACTTTCCGACAGTTCATCCTCTGAGAGCAGGTGGATGCTGTGAATGCGTTTGGCCGGAATGTCCTGAAGTTCTGGCAACCAGGTTTTGACGTATTCGCCAGTTGGATCGTAGCGTTCGGCCTGTTTGAGGATGTTGAAGTATCGATCATCTCGCGGATCACTGCCCACGCCTGCGATGTAATTCCAATTGCCCCAATTGCTACAGGGATCGTAATCGACGAGGAGGGATTCGAAGTATTCTGCCCCCATTTGCCAATTGACGCGGAGGTCTTTGACCAGAAAACTGGCGACATTTTGGCGCCCTCGGCTGGACATGTAGCCCGTGCGCTTGAGTTCGCGCATATTGGCATCGATGAAGGGAACGCCTGTGCGACCATCTTTCCATAGATTGAGTAGATGACGGTCGTTTTGCAATCTCGGGTCTGCAACGCCCTTGATTCCTCCCTTTTTGAAGATGGCATTGCCGTGTTTTTTGCCCATGAGTCGGAAAAAGTCTCTCCAGAGCAGCTCGAAAAACAAGCCATAGGTCGATTTGCTCGCCCCATTTTTGGATTCATACTTTTTCAACTCCCGATAGACGTATTTGGGCGATAGGCAACCCTGGGCCAGCCAAGGAGAGAATTTGGAGGAGTAATTGTCGCCCAGCAGTTCGTCGCGGGTATCTTTGTAGTGTTGGATGTGTTGGCCTTCCCAGATGTAGTAGTGAAGGCGCTCCTTGCCCGCTGTCTCCCCGCCGCGAAAGCTCATGCCTGCATTTGTTGGACTGCCCGTTGGCGAGTGGCCAAATTCTGTCAAACAAGGGATTTGTCCCATTTCCAACTCCATGGTCAGTGGGGCAAAATCGCCATCTTTTGGGGAGGGAAATGGTTCGCGGACGCCGACAAAACGCTCTACCTCTTTGCGAAAAGCCGTGAAAACATCGGGGGTATGGGTGACAGGAAACGGCAAATCCTGGGTGTAGTACAACATTTTGCCCCTGGAATAGATGATTTCCTGGCCGATCGACCACAGATTTCGCTCCAGCGCATCCTGTACCTTGATTTCTTCATAGGTGCGCTCGCGATTGCAAAAAATCCAGCTGGTTTTGACTTCCCGTGCCAACTCAAAGAGGATGTCTTCGGGTTTGCCCACCCGCACGTACAAGTCGCTGCCAATGGCTTGGAGGGATTGTCGAAGGTCTTGTACTGCCTCAATGATGAATTTGGCCCGATGAACGCCCGTCTTGGGAAAGCCAAATCGAGTGGTTCCTTGGAAGGTTCTAGAATCAAATACGAATACGGGGATGACCTCCTCTGCGCTGGACAGCGCATGGCTCAAAGCCTCGTTGTCATGCAAGCGAAGATCTTGGCGAAACCATACAATGACACGTTTGCGTTTCATATCAGATAAAATTGAACGGTTTGGTGTTAGGTTGCTTTGGTTCAATTCATGAAACAAGTGGGAGTTTCTGCAAAATCCCGAAGGACGTACTGCCGAAAAGGGTCGACGTTCGGACGGAGAAAACCAGGGACAGAGTGCAATGTACTTCTTTTCACCGAACTAAAATACTTTTTCTAAGACATCTGCCCGCCTTGTACTGTCGTACATTTGTTAAACAAGCATTTGCCAGTATATGTTTCGAATGTTCGCCGAATTCGACACAATCTTCAGAGGGTTTGGAAGCTTGCAAAATTGTACCGATTTTTGCAGTCGTTATTCAGAACGATTCTGAACAAAACCCTTTCCAAATCCTTCTAATTCTAAAGTGGGAAATGGATTACTTTTGCAGCTGGTTCTCTTTGTGATCGACCAGCAATCTGTACCATCTTAAAACTACAACCGATGTACTCAAAAATCTTGTTTTTCGCCTGCCTTTTTGTCCTCATTGGCAGCTCTTGCACCGATCCCAAAGCAGCAGACAACAGCGATGCCTCTACAGAACAAACAGAGGAGAAAGATGCCTTTGCAGAAGAATTCAAAAAGGCATATGATACCGAAAGCATCACCAAGGGCGACAAGTCCAAGGGAGAGGCTGACTACAAGGCCGTCGTCAACGCCGAAGAAGACGACGTGACCAAGCGGGCCAAACTCTACGATCTGGTGATGAACCGCCACGATGAGGTGATGCCACGCATGACAGAAATCACCAAAGTCAGACGCGCCCTGGCCGTTGCCATGAAGGATGCCGAAGACAGTGGCAACGAAGAACGCCTGGCCAAGGTCAAGGAGAAGTTTGACATGGTGGAAAATGCCAACAAGGGAATGTGGGACTGGATGCACTCCTTCAAACACCCCGCCCCCACCGATCCGCAGGACCAGGTCATGGAATACCTTCAGGCCGAATTGAAGAAAATCAACCAGATCGATTCCGATATTGACAACGCCATCTCAGAAGGCAACAAGTTCATCTCAGAATTGCAAGTGATCCAATAACCACAACCAGCGACATGACACAACGCTCCCTATTTTCCCTTTCCTGCTTTTGTGTCTTGGTGGTCTTCCTACTGACCGCCTGCACCCAAGAGGAAAAACAAGACAGCCTGCCCATACTGGGTTTCCGAGAAGTCGTCAATGGCGATACGGTCTACCACAAGATCAAGGATTTTGAATTTGTGGATCAAGACAGCAACCGCATTGTCAATGCCACTTTCAAAGACAAGCTCTACGTCACCGACTTTTTCTTCACCTCCTGCCCGACGATCTGTCCAAAGGTCAAGCAACAGATGTTGCGCATTTACGACAAATTTGCGGAGGAAGATCGGCTCGTTTTGCTGTCCCACTCCATCGACGTCAGGCGCGATACGGTGGCCACCCTCAAGCGGTTTGCCCAAAAGTTGGAAGTGGATGGCAAGCGTTGGCATTTCGTCACGGGAGAGGAGGACCACATTTACGACATGGCCGACGATTATTTCGTGGTGGCCCAAAAAGACCCCAATGCACCGGGCGGCTTCGACCACAGTGGCAAGATCATTTTGGTAGACCCGGATCGCTACGTTCGCTCCTTTGCAGACGGCACTGATCCCGAATCGGTCGATCGCTTGTTGCTAGACATTCAGCAATTGTTGGACGAAACGGCTGGTCAATGACAAAATGTGCTTGGGCTTGTGTCCTCTTTGTGATCATTTTTGGCTATATTGCTTGTCAGGAAAATCCCTACAGACAAGGCAAAAACCTATACACTGCCTACTGCGCCACCTGCCACATGGAAGAGGGCCAAGGTTTGAAAGGATTGTTCCCCCCCATTGCCGGGGCCGATTATCTGGAGGAGCATTTCGAGGAATTGCCTTGCATCATCAGATATGGCCTGGAAGGGGAAATCGTTGTGAATGGCCGCAGCTACAACCAGCCCATGTTGGCCATCAAGAACATCAACGAGATCGAGATTGCCAACATCATGAATTTCATCAATCGTGAATGGCGCAATGTCGATGATTTCGTAAGCCCGGAACAGGTGCGCCAACAATTGTCCAAGTGTCAGTGACAAAAGCCGTGCGCCCGTCCACAGACCGTTAATCCTTACAAGCATGATCCATTGCCATTTGAGACGCAGTGGTGGCCTTTTGCTCCTTTTGCTGACCTTTCTGCACGCACAACTTCTCGACGGGCAGCCCCCTGCAGGCTCGCCAACCTACACCATCGACCAATCCGGCAGCACCGACTGCAACGGATGGCTCTACGACACCGGCGGCCCTTCGGCCAACTATGGCGATGAAGAAGACCACGTCTTTACCATTTGTCCCGACAACAACACGGATTGCATCCTTTTTACCTTGCAATACTACCATCTGGAACTGCCCGACCAGCTCCGTTTTTACGATGGCCCAGACCAAACGGCTCCGCTCATTCGTCAGCTTTCCAATGGCGCTGCCATCGATGGCGGTGGGGTCTGCTTGCAGCTCAAAGCCAGCAGTGGTTGCCTCACGGTGGCCTTTCAATCCGACCGCAGCGTGGGCTTCGAGGGCTGGGAAGGATACTGGCAATGCAACAGCAGCTGTGACGATTTTGCTCCCTTGCAAGTCAACACCTTGGTCAATGCAGAAAACATCGCGGAGACCTTGGCCCGTCCACAAACCGACATACGGGTGGACTCTGTCAATTGCGTTGGCGGACAAATTGCCCTCTTTGAAGCGGACCAAACCGATCTTGGACTGTCCCGTGGCGTCGTTTTGACAAATGGATCGGCTTTCAACATGGTTGGCCCCAATCGATTGGACGATGCCTCTTTTGAAATCAATCGCCCCGGAGATGCCGACCTGGATTATCTCTCCGCCTTTTACGGCAATCCCATTGCCTCGGTGGATGCTTGTGTATTGGAATTGGAAGTCTATGCCGCCACCGATGTCTTGCAGTTCGAGTACATCTTTGGCTCCGAAGAATATCCCGAATGGGTCAACCAAGGATTCAACGACATCTTTGCCTTCCTGATCTCCGGGCCGGGCATCGACGGAGACCCCAATATTGACAATCAAAAAAACATCGCCATTTTGCCTGGCTCCCTCACACCTGTCCAAATCGACTCGGTCAACAATCAGCAAAACTGGCCGTATTTCCGCAACAACCTGGGCGGGCAGAGTCTGGAATACGATGGGCTGACAAGTGATTCCATGGGTCGAAAAAAGAGCTTGACAGCGCGTGCAATGGTCACCCCTTGCCAAACCTATCGGCTCAAATTGGCCATTGCCGATCGCGGAGATGGGGAGCTGGATTCAGGTGTTTTCCTGTCGGAACTAGGCAGTGTGGAACCGGGCCTTTCCGTAGAATACAACAACGAACTGGAGCGCCTGATGGAGGATTGCAGTGGGCAGCAGGACAGCCTGTACATTCGGCTGGAACAAGGTTTTCCCCAAAAACTCTCTTTTGCATTGGATGTCAAGGGAAGTGCGGTGCTTGGCGAGGACTATTTGTTGTCGCAAAGTGATTCCATCCATTTGGAAGCCGGACAAGTTGAAGTGGGGTTGTCGATCGTTCCGTTGACAGACAACTTGCAGGAGGGAACGGAGCAAATTGTCATTTGTTTGGTCAATGATTTTGCTTGCGGAAGATATGTGTACGACAGCCTTGTGATCGACCTGTTTGATCGACCGGAGATTGGCATTGACCTGCCAGCAGACAGCCTTGTGATTTGTCCCAACGAATGCCTTTCCCTGAGTGCATCGGGGGCTGATACCTACGAATGGTCGCCGGATAGCCTGTTTTTGCAAACCGACAGTTCCCTTGTTGCTCCCTGCCCCACTGCAGATCAATGGATTTACTTGGAAGGCAGTCTTGGGGATTGTACGGACCGGGACTCGGTGTATGTTTCTCTTTTCCAATCTCAAGTCAATTTGTTTGCGAGCGACAGCGTCCTGTGCGAAGGCGAAGAGGTGGTTTTGACGGCGGTGCCTGGCCCGGGAAGCAGTGGTGGGTGGCTGATTGGAGATTCGAGCCAATTGACCATTGCAGTGACTCCCGATGAGAGCCAGGAGTACTTTTTCGAATTGCGCACCCCTTGCGACACCCAGCTGTTTCGCCAGGGCATTGAACTGGTCCCTCCCCCTGTATTCGTCTTGCAATCCATCCCTGAGCAGGACATTTATGAACAGGACGAAGTATGTCTGTTTCCCATCTTCAGCGATGACACCGACAGTACAGATTTGGTGTACGAGTGGTATGTTGAGGAAGATGTGGTGGGAAGCGACAAGCAGTTGAAGTACAAAATGGGAAATACACCCACCGAATTTGTCTTGGACATCAGCAACGAAGAAGGTTGCCTGGGCACGGCCTCCCTTTTGATCGATCCAGCCCCTGCCGACATCCAATTTCCCAACGCCTTTACACCCAATGGCGATCGCGAAAACGATTACTTTCAGCCCGTGACCTGGGGACAGGTGGAGATCGTGCAAATGCAAATATTCGACCGCTACGGCCAAAAAGTCTATGACCAGGATGATCCCAATCGGGGTTGGAGCGGATTTTACAAGGGCAAGCTCATGCCTTCGGATGTCTACATCGTGCTGGTGCGCTACCGGGTGGGCAATGGTCCATTGAAATTTTACAAGGGAGACCTGACTTTGATCCGATGAAAAAAGAGCTCCCCCCTCTGGAGGGAACTCTCTCATCTCTATCAAATCTTTACAAGCATCCACCACAAGTATCAAACTGCAGGGAGCGGTTGTTGTCCTCTCTCGCCTCGCTGATGAGGTTGTTGGGATCGGCCAATGCTTGGTAAGACTGGACGTAGTTGTTGGGGTTCACACCACATGGGCAAGGCCCCACGAAATACGGACGTGGCACGACGATGGTCCCTCCGGCCGGAATGCCGCTGTGAGAAAAGGTGACCACACTTGTGGCATTGCTTTGTCCCTGGGAAATGGCATACAGATCAGCAAACAGGACCTGCACACTTCCCGCAGGCAAATCAGCTGTACCGACGTTGGTCACACCTGCCAGGATTTGGAAGCTTCTCTGCCCTCCACAGCTGACGTCCAACAATTCGACGCCGCAGTCGGAGGTAACAGTGGTTGGTGCGATGGTGGAGCCCAGGCGAGAAATGACCAAATCGACGGCGGGTACGGGGTCGATGTCCATGCGGGACTGCGCCATGGCGTTGGGAGAATCAAGGGTTGGCTGGACCTCTTCCTTTTCGCAAGAAAACAGCAGGCCCATGGCCAACACAAGTGTCAGAACAGAATAAATTGTAACTCTCATTAGTGATGGGTTTTTACCGGTGAAACAATTAGATTATGGAGTACAATATCCTGTCTTCTCCTGCCTCGATCCATTACAATTATTGGCCATTTATCTGCCCCAAATCCTGTCTATTGGACTTTCAGCACCACAAGCTGTTCCCTTTCTGATGGCGTCTGCAATAGCAATCTGTACATCCCTGCGGGCCATTCTGCTAGGCTGAATCGCAACTCTTGGGGGCCTTTCGGCAAGAGGGTATTTTGAAAGGGGCGGGCCATCAAACGTCCACTGCTTTGCTGGAAGACCGATAGGCTTACCTCTCCATCGACTTGCTGCTCAAACTGCAAGCGCAATTCATCTGTGGTAGGGTTGGGAAAGGTTCGAGTGGATTGGGAAGAAGAGCGCAGGATCGATGGAGTTTGGTCGTTGAGAGTAACGACAAATGGACGCAAGGCATCTTTGTCGATGATGATCAAGTCAACCTCGCTGTAGCGATCGGGATACTTCGTATAAAAAGCATAGAGCGTATACTCAATCAGATAGGGCGCTCGGAAGGAATTTGCCCCCGTCTGCACACCGAAGTCGGTCACCGTACCTGTGCTCAAACTAAGGGTTGAGACCTGTACGGGTTGGGGAGAGCCATCAAAATCCCAGGAAAAAGTGGCATTCAGCTCATCGTCGACACCCTCGAATACGGGCTCGGGACTCGACTGGCTCGGGGTGGTCAGCACTGGTTGCAACAAGCCACTGAGGAAGAGAGTGATTTCCCGATCGTCAATGAAAATGCCATAGACATTGTCCGTTTTGATCTGCTCTGCGACCTCCAGGATGTTGTCCAAGGTGAGTTTGTACGTTGGTGGTTCTTTTTGTTGTGCGGATAGCGAACAAGTTGCACACAGAAAGAGTGTACACAAGGCAATTTGAAGTGTTCTCATCTGTAGGTTGTTTATGTATTTTGAAATAAAGCTACTCATAAGAAATATAAAGAATTGTTACCTTTGAAGAGGTTACATTTTTTTGGCAATCTTCCACCTCTTTTCCCAAGGGATGCAAAACAGCAAGTTATTTATTATTCTGAAACGCTTATTGCCTGCAGAAATCCATCGACTGGATAAGTTTCTGCGCTCTCCTTATTTCAATGACATCAAGCAAAAAGCCCGGGTCTTGCAGTTGTTCGAGCAACTGAGCATCCATTTAAAGGACAAGAGCGACCCACCGGAGAAAGCAGCGTTGTACGAACATCTTTTTCCAGAGGACCGATTTTCCAATGCCAAGATGGACAAGCTCATGGCGAGGCTGCTGCGGCTCGTCAAGCGGTTCATTGCCGTGGAGCAGGCAGAACTTCGAGAGCAAGAATTCAACACCCTGCTTCAGCAGACTCGCTTTTATCGGAAAAGAGGACTGCAAAAGTACTTTTGGCAAAACATTCGGCAGTTGCAAGAACAGTTTGGGGAAAATGAGATGCTGCTTTCTGACTTTCTCATCAATCGAGAAATCACGGAAATGCTCGGCCCCAAAAGCGAACGCCGCGAAGACCTCAACCTTCCGGATACCTTGCAGAGCCTGGACCAATTTTACATCCTCAACAAGCTCAAATACGCCAACTGGATTTTGGTACAACACTTCATGCATGTGCCCATCCCACTGCGCGACAGCCTTCAACTGCTCGACCAGATGTTGCCATCCATCGAGCAAAACCTCTCCCACAAACACCCTTTGATCAAGGCCAATGTGCTGGCCTACCGACTTCTAGGGGATCGAGAAAACGAGGACATCTACCGACAGCTGGAACACTGTCTGCAACAACACCAAGCCAACTTCCCGGAAGACAGCCGGAAAGACCTCCAGTCCATTTGCCGAAGCTTCTGCATCCGCCAGTCCAACCGGGGCAACCTGGCCTATGTCGAAAAAGTGTTTGCCCTGTACAAATCTCAACTGGAAGAGGGTCATCTGTACCATCAGAATGGCCTGCTGGCCGCTTCGCTCAAAAACATTGTCACCTATGGCTTGCGAAGTCGGGCTTTCGAGTGGGTCCGACAGGTCTTGGCAGATCACCAGCACAGGATCATTGGGACAGAATTCCCCCAATCGGTCTATCAATACAATTTGGCCAATTACCATTTTGCCCTCAAAGAATACGAACAGGCCCTCCAACATCTGGGCGATTATCCGATGGATACCTATTACAAAATCGCCTACAAACGGATGGAATTGAAGATCTACTACGAATTGAATTCCCCCCTACTGGCCTCTCGCATCGACAGCTTGAAAGTCTACTTGTTTCGCATCTCCCGCCACTTACTGCCCGACACGCCCAAGGCTGCCAACAACCACTTTGTCAATTTGCTTCGCCAAATTTGCAATCCCACCACCTTACAAAACGGCAAGCGAATCGACAAGATCAAGGCCAAAATTCAGATCAATCAACCAGTGGCAGAAAGGGGCTGGCTGTTGGAAAAGCTGGAAGAACTGCGCTGAGGATTCAAAGCGGCTGCTGAGACCTCCAAGCTTGAATGCCACCTGCCAAATTGTATAGATTGGAAAATGCCGCCAAGTGCTGCAATCGTTGGATGGCCCGAGCAGAACGTTGGCCTGTCTGGCAATGAATCACAATTTTTTGATCCCGGGGAAGGCGGTCTGCGGCAGCCTCTATCTGGGAAAGTGGGATCAATTCACCCCCCATGTTGTCCATCTCGTGTTCATGTGGCTCGCGGACGTCAATCAACAGGAAGCGTTCTCCCGACTTTTGCCATGCCTGCAATTGCTGCACACTCAACTGCTGGACATCTGCCAACGCTTGGGACAGGCCACAAAAGGCATCATAGTCAATCAGCTCTGTGATCTCGACTTTGGAATGGGTCTGAATTTTCAACACCCTGGTACTGAATGCTGCTGCATCAAACAAAAACAGGCGCCCGACCAAAGGCTCTCCCACCCCCGTCAACAACTTGATGACTTCGCTGGCTTGCAGGCTCCCGATGATGCCAGGCAATACCCCCAAGACCCCTCCATCGGCACAATTGGGCACCAGACCAGGTGGTGGTGGTTCCGGAAACAAGTCCCGATAGTTGGGACCACGCCGACCATCTTCATATGGAAAGTTGAACACGGAAAGCTGTCCTTCAAAGCGAAACACAGATGCATAGACGTTGACCTTGCCCAGAAGTACACAGGCATCATTGACCAGGTAGCGGGTGGGAAAATTGTCGGTTCCATCCGCCACCAGATCATAGGGTTCGATGATGTCGAGGGCGTTGTCCCGGCTGAGGGCTTGCAGGTGCAAATCGACGCGTACATGTGGGTTGAGGGAACGAATGCGCTCGGCGGCGGCCTCTGCTTTGTAGCGCCCAACATCTTCGGATGAATACAAGACCTGTCGCTGCAAATTGCTGCTGTCCACCTTGTCAAAATCCACAATGCCGATCCTGCCCACTCCTGCAGCGGCCAGGTATTGCAGCATGGGGCAGCCCAGCCCCCCCGCTCCCACCACCAGAACGCTGGCCTGCTGCAGCTTGCGCTGGCCCTCCAGTCCGAATTCCGGTAAGGCAAAATGACGGGCGTAACGAGCCAACTCCTCTGGACCAAACGATTTTTCAGGCATACCAATGCATTTGAGACAAAAATGAGTCACAATATACATCACCACCTCCGGTCATGCCAGCCCAAAACAAGTCCGGGTTTTTCCGGCAAGCCAATGGACTGCCAGAAAAACCCGGAGCAAAGGGTCTGAAATCACCCAGATGTCATGAGTCGTGTCATTCTATTTTCACCAATCGATGGCCATAGACGCCTCTTGAACTTTGAAGTCGAATGTGGTAAATGCCATTGGGCAGGTGACCGATGTCCAACTGTCGGCTTTGTCCTTCCTGAATGGAAATGGCCGCTGGCAGCAATGCCCGCCCGCTGAGATCCATCAGTTGGAGGAAGTTGTCTTTTCCTTCGATCCCAACCACCTCGATCTGGAAGCCTCCTCGGGTCGGATTGGGCGACGCTTTGATTTGAACAGGAGAAAGCTGTGGATTTTGCGTGCTGGTCACGATGCGAATGTTGACCGTAACGGTACTGTCGCATCCGTTGGCGGCATCGAGTATCTGTACAAAAGTGGTATCGTTGAAGTAGGGAACGCCTTGGTAGAAGGCCCCCGACTGTAGTGGCACCGTGATGTCTGTGGCTGATTCGGGCAAGACGGTCACCTCCAATTGGATGATGCTGTCGCAGCCAGCCACATTTTGCAAGGTATCCAAATAGGTCCCCTGCGGCAGTGGTGTCTCGCTCTCGCAATAGGTTTCAGACAGGCTTACAAAGTCACTTTGCTCAATGTTGATGCGAACAATGGAAATGCTGTCTTTGATCTCCAACTCAAACGTATCGACCAATGTGGCATTTTCCGTATAGTTGATGCCATTGTAAACCAGCGCGTCACAGCCATCTATCGTCTGATCCGTCTGCGCTGTGGGGGCGCGAACGGTACTCACCACAGTATTGGTGATGATTGGAGCATTGAAGTCAAAATAGATGGCAGCTGTATTCTCGATTCGGGTGCCAGGGGTGGCGTCTTGCGGCAGGATGATGTCGTAAAATACAAAACCGTGACTGGCCCTTTCGTTGGTGTTGCTGTCGGGCAGCAGGATGTTGTTGAAGGTAAATTCGAGGATGCCTCCCTCGGCCACTTTGAGATCGTAAGGATGGCTGGCAGGCCCCGCTTGGAAGGTCTCAATGTCGATGTCGGAGTCAAGGGTATCCCGAATCACAACCGTAAAGGCAGTATCGGTTCCCGTATTTTGGAAGCGAATGAGGTAATCCAATTCTCGATGTCCCAAATCCAGCAGGCCATTGTCTCCTCTTCCGGCGGGCTCCACGGCTTTGTCATTGGGATCGTAGGAACCGACGACTGTCCGGGTGCATTGCACTTGGTTGTCTTGTGGTCTAAGGTCACCCATTATTGGGTCGAGGGTAAAGTCGTAGTTGATCTGTGTACCAAGCGGAACAGTTGCGGGTAGGAACAGGTCGACAGAAATGACCTCGGTGACATAAGGTCGTTGGTCCTCGATTTCCCAAACCACCGTCCGGCTGGCTTGGTCATAGCTCAGGGCAGGATGGCTGGAAGAGACAAATTGGTGCCGAGGATCGTGGACAAATGTCAGCGTAGAGGTGGCCAATTCATCGCCGTAGTTCATCACACAGATGCGAATGGTGCGGGTAAATCCAGGGCGCGGATTGGGCTTGCTGAGCTTTAGTCCCACATCTTTTCGGGGCTCGTATTCCAAGAAGAAGTTGTTGTTTTCCGAGACGGTCCCAAAAGTTCCAGTGGTAATGTTGATGTCGTCGGCGCAGACGTTGTTGTAGATGAGGTCATCGTAGCTGATGGAGATGGTGTAGTCCCCAGGCTCTGCCCGGAATTGGTAGTAGCCATCAAAATCGGTAAAGTCGAGCTGTTCTTGTTGGCCATCACTCAGGGTGACCAAAATCCCCCATCTTCCGTCAACCGAATCGAGGGTACAATTGCCCATGAAATCAGCATAGACATATCCAGAAATTTCCACATAACAATTCGTATCTCTTTCAACGTAGAATACCTCGTGACTTTGGCAGCCACTGCTGTTGTCGGTTGCTGTGACGGAATAGCCACCAGGAAGCAGGTTGTTTTGCATCTCTCCGGTCCCTCCATTGCTCCATTCGAAGGTGATGTTGTTCAGTCCGCTGTTGATGACGGCAGTTGCAGAGCCTCCGCTGGTGCTGTCACAGTTGGCAAAAGTGGTCAGTACATCGAGTTGAATGGTGCCATCCAGATCAATGTCCCTTTCGTTGACACAACCAAATGCATCAATGACCTCCAATAGGTAATACCCGGCAGACAGTCCGGTGATGACAGAGTCTCCCACCACGCCATTCCAGCGGTAGGTATAAGGAGGCTGTCCTCCAAAGGGAAGGGCTGCCAGTGCGCCATCATTTCTACAAGCATCCGAGACAATGCCGATCTCCAGTACCAATTGTTCGGGCTCGACGATGGTCCAGCTCATGGTGGTTGTACATCCTTCGGAATCTATGATGGCAAGATCATACTCTGCTGGGCAGAGACCAGTAACATCCTCTGCGGAAGATGAAAAGCCGTTGGAGCCAACCCATTCGAAGGCGTAGGGAGGAGCACCACCGGTCACGGCTACGGCAATGGAACCATCACAAGTCCTATTGCAGCTAGAATTGGTGACTGATTCTGTTTGTATCTCCATCGGGTCGCCACCCAAAATCTCCAGGGTGCTGCTTGCCAAGTTGCCAAGGACATCGGTGACGCTCACTGTATAAATGCCAGGACACAGGTCCTCTGCAGTGGGCTGTCCATTGTATCGACTGTCAGACCATTCAAAGGTGAAGGGAGGTTCGCCACAGCTCACAGATAGCTCTATGCGGCCGTTGCACGCTCCGTCGCAGCCAGCATCTTCAGTGGTGGTCTCAAAGACAACATCTCCGGCACCACTGCCCGTGATCCTCGCACTCAAAACGAGGAAACAACCATTGTCATCTGTGACGGTCACACTGTAAGATCCAGCTGACAAATCAGAGGCGGTTCGGCCTGTTGCTCCGTTGCTCCATATGTAGCTGTAAGGAGCGGTACCTTGGGTGACACTTACGTCGATGACACCGCTGTTGGCTCTCAAACAATTGTTGCTTTGGACCCGAATGTCAGCGGTCAAGCCTTCGGTATCGGGAACGATAAATGTCAAGCTGGCCGCACAACCATTGCCATCTACGACGGTCACGTCATAGACCCCAGCTGCCAATCCGGTGACAGTAGCTGTTGTTTGGGTGCCGTTGCTCCAGTTGTATGTATAGTTGCCTGTTCCTCCTGTCACGGCCAGAGTGACACTTCCATTGGCATCACCACAAGTAGCGGGAATGAGTTCGGCGATTTGTATGGCGATTTCTTCGGGTTGTTCCAGGTCAAAAGAAATGTTGGTACTGCAAGCAGCAGCATCCACCAGTAGAATGGCATATGACCCACCTGGCAAATTGTCGATGGTATTGGCACTTTGTGTAAACTCTCCCGTTAGATTGACAGTCCCCTCCAGGGTATAGGTCACCGGAAACTCTGCATTGTTGAACAGGATTTCAATGGCGCCATTGTTCGTGCCGAAACAAGCGGGAGGCAAAGGTTGAAGTTCCGTGGTAAAACATTGGGAATGAGCCAACTGTATGGTCAGCAAAAACACAATGAATGTAAAAGCTCTTTTCATAGCAAATGATTCATTTTGATGCGACAAGTGTCCGATATTGGACCGATCCAAATAGTTCAGTTTTACAGGAAGTAATCTTGTCTCTGATGAGCCTGACGGCTTCAGAACAGCAATCAGTGGTACAAATTTTACTCCAACTGCTGTTCACAGCAAGAAAATTTGCATTCGACAAGAAGGAAGAAAGAGATAGTAGGGACACAAGCCCCAAAATGAGTCATTCATTGAGGGGGACATGGTTTGTTTGCGAACTGATAAGAGGTTGAAACAGTCTCTTTACAGTTATGGTCGATTTGTAGGTAGGCTTGATGTATCAACGAGTCAAATATAGGGCTTTTCTCATACATATCAAAGGGGGACAGCCATTGATTCTCACCACTCCATCAACAACTCAATGCCATTCTCAGCAGCAAATGTTCTGGTCTTCTTGGGATCAGCCAATAGCAGGCATTCGAACCCATCGCGTTCCAATGGCACCAATCTCGATATGGTTTTTTGTTGACTGAGTAGAAAATTGAATACATCCGTGAAGCTGTTGTCCGGGCCATTGACATGCTCGAAGCGGGAGATGTCAAAACACCAAGTCTTCTTGGATTGATCCATTGCAAGGAGGTATTTTTTGCCGTCATAAGCGAAAATGGATGTGCTGTGGATGTACTCTTTTAGCAGTTTTGGGTACATGTAGGCAGTCATTTCGACGGCTGGCCGAAGGGATTCGTTCAGCTCCGAAAAGGGCGTGCCCAGCTTGGAGTGAGACACCAGCTTGAGAAGGGGCGTTGTGCCACCGTAGCTTTCCTTTTGATTGGCCAGAAAAAGTTTGTCCGACGGACGCAGGTCAAAGTTCAGGATTCCTGCGAGGTGGGCAGATTGGATGAGTTGTTCTACCTCCGCAAGTTTCTCCTCAGAGGCAAGGCACCGATCCTTTTGCTTGGACAAATGTCTCGACACTTTTTTCCTCGCCTGATCATCGCCATGATCGTTGATGTGATTGAGGAGGTTGTTGCAAGGCTGGGGCTCGAAATACAGAAAGGCATGCAACGGATCTGGCGCGAAATCCCTTTGGTGATAGGATGCGATCTGCCCTTGGCCCGAGGTGGAGGCCTGTTCAGCGAAGAGAACATCCACCAATTCCAAGGCAAAAGAATCGATCTGCTCGTATGCATATCGATGAGCCATATTGCCGAGGATGTTGCGCTTCATTCGTTCCCCGGTGTAAAACGATTGAGGGTCCATTCTCATCACCTTTTCAATCTGTTCTCTCAAGCGTTTTTTGTCCAGGTGAAATTGGGTGGCGAAGATCAAAGACTCCATTTGCTGCCGGTATCTTTCATCCCTGATGTGTTGGCTGGCCAGGCGAATCAGCCTGTGTTTGTCTTTCAGATTGGGAATGGCAAAATGTTGTAGATCGGCAATTGCTCTCTCCCAATTCTCAGCAGTCAAAGATTCCAGAATTTGGAACAAAGCTGCCTCATCCATCATCCCCAGGTAAAACGGCAAGAATAGATCATCGATGGAAAACTCGGAATACAAATCTTGGGCATTCTCGAAGCGGTAGACATACTTGACGCCCTGAGACAGCACCAAATTGGTCGTTTCCCCATCTGCCAATAAAGGAAAGACCTTCTGATGGACAACAGAATCGAAGCTTGATGCATCAGTCATGGTGGATTGGGGTTTGTCTATGAACGAAGCAAGGCCCAAGAAGAGGGCCATGAGGAGGCAGTATTTCCCTGGCATAAGGGTCTGGTTGTGGGTTGTCATCGGAATCAATGAGTCAATGAAAACGATGTGAGAATTGTCTAGTCTTGGGAGGGCCGAAAATCTGGAAACATCGCCGCCTCCACCATCTCACAAAGCGTATGTCCCACCAACATGTGGCATTCCTGGATGCGAGGGACATTGGTAGAAGGGATGGCCAACAGAAAATCACAATGCTCTTTGAGCTTTCCCCCACCAGCTCCCGTGAATCCGACCGTTGTCATGCCCAATTCTTGGGCTTTTTTCATTGCCAAAATCACGTTCCTGGAGTTTCCGGAGGTCGACATCCCAATCAATACATCCCCGGTTTTGCCCATGCACTGAGTGATCCGCTCGTAGATGTGGTCAAAGGAATAATCATTGGCCACCGCTGTCAGATAAGACGTATTGACATGAAGGGCCTCTGCAAACAAAGGGGGCCTGTCGAAATAATAGCGTCCAGATAGCTCGGCCGACAAATGTTGGGCATCAGCCGCGCTGCCTCCATTGCCACAAAATAAGACCTTGCCCTCATTTTCATAGCACTTGATCATGGCATCAGCAACGGCACGAACGTTCTGCAGAAGGGCATCGTCTTCCAGCAAGCGTTGTTTGAGATCGATCGAAGCTTGGAGGTTTTTGCTGATCAAAGAATGGGTCATCAGTTGGGATTTTGCGATTCCAAAGACAATATGGCATCCAGGACTTCGTCGACGGTGATGGCATCAAGCACGTCTTGGCGGTACTCCCTGGTGTAAAAGGCATCCATCAACTTGGAAGATACGATCTTTTTCATTCTCTGGTAGCCGTATATTTCTGTCGAACTTGTACAAGTAAAAAGCGCAACACTGGGGATTTTCAGGGCCAGGGCCAGATGCATTCCCAGGGTATCTCCCGAGATGAAAATGCTGCATTCCGAGATGTCCTGTATGTAGTCTTTGAGGTGATCTCTTTGTTCAAAAAAGCGAATCCGAAACCCTCTGTCCCTCAACTGATCGGCCAATTCTTCGTATTTGTCCCAGCACTTGGTTGGCCACCGATCCCCTGCCCTGTTTTCAATCCCTACCAATTTGGCTTGCGGCTTGGCTGGCACATCTTCCCGGATCAGGTATTCCTCTCCAGCAAACACATGGCCCATCATGCGAAACAAAATTTCCTGTACAGAAGCCGTGTTTTGCTTTTTGATCTCATCGGCCTGTTGCTTGCCAAATTTGGAAATCAAGCCCATGTCAAACCACTCGGAGGAGTCCTCAGAATACAGCACTTTGCCATCGTCGACATAAGCCCCCACCAATTTGTCTTTCGATGCCTTTGTGGCCAATTGGGCACAAGACAGTTCGTCGTCCAAGGAAATGACCAAATCGAAATGTCCCAGGTCCTGATGTGCCGCCTGGTCAATGTCCAGGATGCTGAGATTGGGCAGCTCTTGGGGAAGCAGATCGCAATTTGCGCCTTTGGAAATCCAAACGACCTGATCGTTTTGGTACAAGTGCAAGAGGGTCGAGGTTCTGACAACATCGCCGGAAGCCCCCGTTTTGACCAATAAAATTCTTCGATTCTGCATGTGTCCTATCGCTTGTTGTTCATCTGTGTGACATCCTCGGTTTCCAACATCTTACCCATCATTTCTTCCACATTGGAATAGCCCAGGTGCTGGTTGAGGTTGCCGATGTTTTCTTCGAAATTTTCTGTCTCTCCATATTCATACACCTTCGCCACCCCCTTGGCAATGGCCGCCGGGGAGTTGTTGGGAATGACGGTTCCAGTTTTGCCCTCCACCACCAATTCAGACAATCCTCCCACATCATTGACCACCACCGGAATGTTGAATCCATAGGCAATCATCAGGATGCCACTTTGGGAAGCAGAATTGTAAGGCAAACAGACCATATCTGCCGCCTTGAAATAAGGCTCGATCTTTTCGTTGTCGATGAATTGATTGATCAGGGTCGTTTTGTCCTCAATGCCCTCCTCCCGGATGATGTCTTCGTAGTAACTGATCTTTTCATAGCATTCTCCGACAATCAGCAGACTGTAGTTGTCGTCCCCATTTTTGATCATGGGAAAAGCTCTGATCAATTTGTCCAGCCCTTTGTACCGTCGGATCAAGCCAAAGAACAGAATGACCCTATCGCCTTCTGGAATGTTCAAAAATCGTCTGGCACTCGCCTTGTCATAAGTCCCGAAATTGTAGCAATCATAGACTGACAAAGTGGTCTTGAAAATGGGTTTTTGATGAACCGCAGCGATCTGCTTTTTGACAAATTCAGATTGGCAAACAAAGTAATCGGCAATGTCCAGGGTGATTTTACTGAAGAAGCGATCAAACCATCGGTCTTCATGAGAGATGTAATTTTCCACCAAAAAAGTAATCTTGGCCCCTGTCAGTTTTTTCACAAAATGAGCAATCGTGCCATAGGCTGGTCCAAAAAATGGCATCCACCAGATGAAAATCACATTGTCCGGGGCCAGCGCCTTGATCTTTTGAATGGCGCGGTACCAAGAGAGCGGGTTGATGGAGTTGATGATCCGATGAATCCTGTCTTGGTGACTGAAGAAGACATTTTTTGACTGGTCGAACTGGGTTTTGCCCGGAAAGAAAATCTTGGGATACAAGAGGGAAAAGGAAATAGTGTGGCAGTCATAGCCCAGTTTTGTGAGTGTGCTGAACAGATGTGCCTCCACCAAGGCCTGTCCCCCACGATATGGATATGCCGGTCCAATGATCACTATTTTTTTCTTCATACAAGCGGATTTAAATCTATGGGAAAACCTTTGCCAAAGACGGGTTTTCTACTTTTTGCGCCGAAAATAGCCAATCTTTTGGTGAAACAAAGCCAATTTTGAGATGCATCTTGGCAAAGCCTCCTCTGCAGGGAAAAAAGTCGGGGTTGCACAAGCAAATGCAGCATCTGAGTCATTCCCCTACTCTACCAAGCCATGCTTTTCTGCAGACTGGGTCGACAAGATGTTTTCAAACTCTTCCTGGTTGATGGCGTAGGTGTATGGATAAGAAACCACGATCTGGCCCGCCTTGTTGGCAGCCCTCACGGACTCCTCCAATCCATGGTCCTTGTTGAGCATGACAGACAGGACCGACAAAACGGTATCTCCCGCACCCGATACATCAAATACCCGGACAGCCTCCGTTTTTTGGTGAAAGACGCCATGCTCCGAGACCAGGGTCATCCCATGCATGCCCCGGGTGACCAGCAGGTAATCGAAGTCAAACTGCGAGACCACCTGGCGCGCATATTTGACAACCTCTTCATCCGTATTGTCGATCTTTTTACCAACGATGACACAAAGTTCTTTCAAATTGGGCTTCACCAAATAAGCACCACGGTACTTTTCCCAATCATTGCCCTTTGGATCGATGAGAACCTTGATCTTGGGTTGGTACTGGACCAGGGACTTTACCATCTCATCGGAACAAACTCCCTTGGCGTAATCGGAGATCAGGACGATGTCGATTTGGTGCTGATCGATGAGGCCAGCAACTTGTTGGTTGAAGCGCTGGTTGTTTTGTCGAAGAATCGTCTCTTTGTCCAATCGCAAAAGCTGCTGCTTGCTGGAGATGATTCTCGTTTTGGTGGTGGTGACAAAATCTCCATCGGGTATGATGAATGAGTGCTCGATTTGGTCTTCTGTCAGCAATTGCCGGAGGATGGTTCCCTCGCTGTCGTCTCCCACTAAACCAGAGAGAATACAGGCATTTCCAATGTTCGAGATGTTTTTGGCCACATTGGCTGCCCCTCCAAGTCTGTAGAACTGACTGCCAACATTGACGATGGGCACGGGAGCTTCTGGTGAGATTTTCTCTGTGATCCCCTCTATGTAATGGTCCAACATCACGTCACCGACGATGAGTATTTTATTCATGTTCTGTATGTATTTACCCCAGTGCTTACGGAAAGCAAGAGGAATTGGCCGTTAAATCGGCGATAAATTCATAGAAAATTTGAAATTGACCCAAATTTTGGAAATGAGACGCATGTTCGATGCATCGATGAGGTGACAGATGGGTCGGCAGTCGTCTTTCGACAAGCGCTGAGTATCTTGTGATCAGCTTTGAGGTAGTTGTGGATTGTAGCCTCCATCGGAATTGGAATGTTTAGGCAAGCAATGCTTTGGGATGGCCCAGTTGGGAAGGCCAGAGAACTTGCTATGTCATCGGATGCATTCAATGGTCACATTTTGGGGTAAAATTACGCTTTTTTTCCATATCATCTGTTGGGTAGAGAGCTGGGGGGGGAATAATTGCGTGCTGGCGTTTGGGAGAGCGCTGAGAGAGAAGGTTTGAAAGAAGCTTGTTATGTGGGTTTTAGGGGCTTCTGATCTGCGGAGACTTGGGAGGTGGTGGGGTGTAGAATGGGCTTAATTGGGTGGGACCCGCCCTCTAGGCAAGCACAAAAGCTCCCCCCTTTTCAGACTCGTACCCAACGCACGACTCCGTCAACCCAAACCTAGACACTGTTGTCCAAATGGGATCATTTTTCAAGCCAGCCAAATCACCTCCGCGGACCGAATGACTTGGCTTTTTGTCTATAATAGGACACGCCACCCCCACAAATTCCATAAATTTTCGATATATTTTTATTTCACTAAATCAATAGATCTTTCCCAACTCTCTGATCAACAAATACTTGTCAATCACTTGATGAAAAATAAAATGTTTTCATCAGTTATTTTTATTTTCATAATGTGATGCATATTCCCAGCTAAAAAGCAGTCAGGACAACCAAGTTCTGCATCCACAAAAGGCTCAAAAACAACGCACGTCCCAGTGCAATCAAAGCAGAGACACAGAACCATCCTTCCAGAAAAAAGAGTGAGTCAAGGGAAAACACAATCCCAACTGAGATGCGAAATGGCACAAGCCAAAGGCCCAGCCCAATCAATCAGACCAATACAGGCTGTACCGGAGAATTGACCATTTTCAAAAATATCTGCAGGGCTTTCTTCTTTTTGGTATCGAGCTGGTAGCTGATGTGGTGGGTAAAATAATGCTGCAAGTCAAAGTCGGGCCGAGGACTGGGAATCAGATACACCAATTGCGGGATTTGCCGAACCCCTTCCGCCAGTGCTTCATTGAAGCGAGCCACAAAATCGGCCGGTAACGGGCGGGTGCTGATCCAGGCGGCAAATACGAAGGGAAGCCCCGTATAATCCAACCAGGCTTGCCCTAGGTCATACACATACTCGAAGCGTTTTTCCAAGCCAATGGTCCGGTCGCCGATCACCAATCCGCCCGTGGTACCGCCAATCTGGTCGATGTATCCCTTTTGGGCTGGGATCATCTCTGGGGCAATGTTCCAGTACCGACGAGCCAATACCTTGGTCAGGGCCACAGAGGAGCGAGAGTGGTAATCCAGATACAGGCGATCCATTTGCTCGATGGGGCAATCGCCATAGATGCAGACGGTGTATACTTTACCGACTGTGCCAATGCAAAAATCGGAAATGACATGCGCCTCGGGCAACTCAGGAATGACCGCCACAGGAACCAGCCCCAAATCCGCCTCTCCACTCTTCAATTTGAGAGCCGTCTGAGAAGGGATGTCCAAACTGATGTTGATGTCTTGATCGAAGCCATTCTTGACCAGTCCGTACATAAAAGGCTTCGTGTTCAAGTAACTGACTGCCGTGAGATTCAATTTGTTCTTCATACGTCCGCTTGACTAGGTGTTGGATAAGTGTACCGTATCATTTTTCTTCAACATGTGAAACCGACCGTCCTCCAAGCGAAACTGGTACAGTCCCGTATTGGCATGTCGGTAATTTTCCATTGCACTAGCGGATTGATCGTTGAGCAAACACATCAGACAACGCATGGCGCGCCCATGTGAACAAACCAGGATGTTTTCTTCGGTCCGCTGGCGAAGGTGATCGACAAACTTGCTCAGGCGGGCAATCATCTCAGCGGCAGATTCGCCCCCTTCGACACTCGCCGAAAAATTGCCCCTCTTCCATTCCCCAACCACACGCAGGTAGGAATCTTTCATCCAAGGCTCACTTTCCTTGCCTTCGTGGATGCCCCACCCAATTTCGTTGATCTCTGGCCACTTTTCCCAGGTAATCCCCCGATCAATGAACCAGCTGGCCGTCTCGCGGGTGCGCTTGAGGCTGGAGGTCAGCACCAACTCGAAAGGCACTTCCTTGTAGTGGTCGAAAAAAGCCTTGGCTTGCTGTCGCCCGGTATCATTGAGAGAAGAGTCTACACCGCTTCCCTGGATGATGTGTTGCCGATTGAATTCCGTCTGTCCATGACGGATGATGTATATGGTGGATTTGCTCAATTGCTTGATTTTGTTTTGTTGACAACAGGCAGGGAAACATAGCCGCGGAATTTTGTGTCTTCCCCGAATACGTGATCCGTATAGTCTGTCACAACATTGTACAAGGTATCTCTCTCGATGGGCTTCCGACCCACATTGCGAATGAGATTGACCAATTCGCGGGTACTCAAAGCCGGATTTTGCTCTTCCGACCCTGCCATGGAGTAAATTTTGGTGGTATCGTCAATCGTCCCATCGATGTCGTCCACTCCAAAGGCCAACGACAATTGGGCCGTATTGCGACCGATCATGGGCCAGTAGGATTTGACATGGGCAAAATTGTCCAAGTAGATGCGCCCCATAGCGTAGGTCCGCAAGTCTTCCAAGATCGAGACTTCTGGAATGTGAGACATCTGGTTGCCTTTGTTGCGAAATTTCAAAGGGATGAATGTCTGAAATCCGCCTGTCCGATCCTGTAGCTGCCGCAGCTTTTCCATGTGATCGATCCGGTGGACATATTTTTCAATGTGCCCGTACAACATCGTGGCGTTGGACCGACAGTCCAGATTGTGCCAAACTTCGTGAATGTCCAACCACTCTTGGCCCGTGCATTTGCCCCGAGCAATTTGCTTGCGAATTTCGGGATCAAATATTTCTGCTCCGCCCCCTGGCATCGAATTCAAGCCAGACTCCTTCATCAACTTCATGCCCTCCTCATAGCTGATCCTGGCCTTTTTGAAGATGTAGTGGTACTCCACCGGAGTAAGTGCCTTGATGTGCAGCTCTGGACGATGCTCGCGGATTTGCCGAAACAGCGTAGAATAAAACTCCACATCGTACTGTGGCATCACTCCCCCGACGATGTGTACCTCTGTGACAGGCTTGCCATCGTATTTGCGAATGATGTCCATGATGTCCTCCAAACTGTGTTCCCAGCCCTCACTGCGCTTTTTGATCAACTGTGAATAGGAGCAAAACGTACAGGTGTAAATGCAGACATTGGTCGGCTCAACGTGAAAATTGCGGTTGAAATAGGTCTTGTTGCCATGCCGTTGCTCGCGGAGAAGATTGGCAAGTCCACCCAGCAATGACAAGTCTGCATGCTCGTACAAATACAGCCCTTCTTCTGGATCGATGCGGCCACCATTGAGGACTTTTTCCCCAATGTCCCGAATCTTCGGGTCCAACTCGGGCCGATCTAACAATTGGTGAATACTAGAATTGGTACTAATCATAGTTGGATGACTTTCATTTGCTGTGGCAAATATATGGAACAAAGACCGTTTTCCCTTCAATTGCTACAGGAATAGGTCTTCAAAGATACTAACAAGTTTCACAACTTTCAGTTTCCATTGAAATCATTTTTCTTTTCAAATACTGCAAAGAACAGGCCCTTTTGGCTTTTGCGGGTCGTTTGGCGAAGCAAGGAGCAATGAATATCTTTGCGCCATGCTGTCGGTCCTCATTCCAATTTACAATTTCGAGATGGCGGAGCTGGTCACCGACCTCCAGCTGCAGTGTCAAAAAGTAGGGGTCGAATGCGAAATCATTTGCATTGATGACTGCTCGGATGCCAAATTCCATGCACTCAATGCTCCATTGGATAAGCTGGAAGGCGTTCGCTATCGACAGCTCTCCCAAAATGTTGGCCGTTCTCGAATCCGGAACCTTCTCGCCAAAGAAGCGCAGATGGAATGGCTGCTGTTTTTGGATTGCGACAGCAAACTTCCCGACGACAACTTCATTCGTCGCTATATTCAACACTTCAATACGCCAAAAGTGCTGTGTGGGGGGACCATTTATGGAAAAAATCCCCCTGTGGAGTCCACCTATTTCCTCCATTGGCTCTACGGAAGTCACCGAGAAGCCCGGCCAGCAGCTGAGCGGATGAGCGATGGATTGATGGGATTCGCCAGCAACAATTTTGCCTTGCCAGCTGATTTGTTCCACCAAATTCGATTCGATGAGGACTTGACCCAGTACGGCCATGAGGATACCCTCTTCGGTATTCAGGTTCGCAAGCGCCAGATCGACATTTTACACATCGACAATCCCGTAGAACATCTTGGTTTGGAACCCAATGAAGTATTTTTGCGAAAGCACCGAATGGCCATCGAAAATCTCCTCAAGGTCCAACAGTCGCACCCAGAACTGCAAACCCGCCTGAGTATGACCTACCAACGACTCCAAAGCTGGGGATTGGCCCCCTTGCTGCGCTGGTTCCACCGCCTGCTGGGCCCCAGCCTACAGCGCAAACTGGCCCGTGGACAGACCCAGCTGTTTTGGCTCGACATTTATCGGCTCGGCGAGTGGAGTTTGCTGCTACAGCGGGCATCTGGCCCGACCCAAAAACCTTTGTAGCCCCTTCATTTGCCCATCAGATGTCCCTTCCAACAAGCCTTGGACTCACTTCATCGAAAAACAAGCTCCCTTTATCTGTTATTGTTTTCCGCTGCCGAAGGCAAAAACTATATTTGGGCAAAATCCAACGACATGGAGATACTGCAAATTGACCAACTCAGCAAAAGCTATGGCCGCATCAAAGCCATCGACCGCCTCTCCCTCACTGTCAACAAAGGCGAGGTCTACGGCATTCTGGGGCCAAATGGAAGCGGCAAAACAACTACGCTCGGGACCATTCTCGGCATCCTGCACCGCGACAGTGGCTCCTATCGCTGGTTTGAAGGCCAACACGATCCCAAACCGCTGCTACAGGTCGGTGCCTTGCTGGAAACCCCCAATTTTTATCCTTACCTGGATGCAGAACGCAATCTCGACATCATTGCCCACATCAAACGCATCGACGATCCCAACATCGATGAGGTTCTCGAACTCGTCAATTTGGCCCACCGACGCAAATCCAGCTTCCGCACCTATTCTTTTGGCATGAAACAACGACTGGCCATTGGAGCTGCCATGATCGGCAACCCGGAAGTATTGATTTTTGACGAACCCACCAACGGCCTCGATCCGCAGGGCATCGCAGAGGTGCGCGAAACCATCCTGCGCATTGCAGACATGGGCAAAACAATCATCATGGCCAGCCACATTCTGGACGAGGTGGAAAAGGTTTGCTCCCACGCTGCCATCATCAAAAACGGTCACCTTCTGGCAGCAGGAACTGTTGGGGCCATCATCAACCAAGACATCATGGTCGATCTGATTTCGCCAGACAACGAGCGCTTGCTCCAAATTCTGCAACAACACCTGCAGCTGACCCTCGTCGATCGGCAGGACACCATGATCACCATACAAGTAACCGAAGATACCGACCCGGCCCACATCAATCAAATCGCCTTTGACAATGGCCTGATGCTCAGTCATTTGGTCGCCAGAAAGAAGAGTCTGGAGGCTGAATTCCTCGAACTGACATCCCAAGCATCCTAAGCAAACACCGCCATTGATCATCCTCAACGAAAAACGACCATGTACCACCTGCTCAAACTAGAATGGCTCAAGCTCAAAAACCACCGAATCAGCCAAATCCTGATCTTCATTTACCTGATCGCTCTGCCCTCGTTGCTGCTCATCGGCAAGTCATTCGACGAAATACCAGAGGACTTGTTCAGCAAAGACATGTTCTTCATGTTCCCAGCCGTTTGGCAATACCTTGGCTATGTAGGCAATTGGCTGACCTTCTTTGTCTTCGGCTTCATCGCTGTGCTGACCATCACCAATGAATACCACAACAAGACGCTTCGACAAAATGTGATCACCGGTCTCAGCAGACGGGAGTACTTTTTGTCCAAAACGCTGTTCATCGTGATGATGAGCCTTTTGGCCACGGCCTACTTTGTCATTTGGGCCTTGTTGTTTGGCGCCACCCATACCGAGACGATCTACATGAGCAAAGTCACCCAGTATGCGGGGCTCATTCCTCGCTATTTTCTGATGGTTTGCAGCTACATGACCATCGGATTTTTCATCAGTACCATTGTCCGACGCACGGGGATTTCCCTCTTCCTCTACCTGGCCTGGGCTTTTTTCATCGAACGCATCCTGCGCTATGCCATGCACTACCAACTGTTGGAAGGAAAGAGCATCCACTTCTACCCCATCAATGCCACCTCTGACCTGGTACCCTTCAATACCCCCCTCAACAAGATGGCAGAAGGATTCATGAAAGAAAACAACTTCAGCATTTTTCTCAGTCCGACAGAGGCCGTCATCACCACAACTGTGTACTTGCTCTTGTTTTTGTGGTTGACCCATCAGATGTTGCAAAAAAGGGATTTGTGACACTTACTCCCCATCCAAGAGATTGCGGAAGAGGTGGCGGTAGTTTTTGCCGATGGGAACCGTCTTGCCATTGACCAGCACAAGCCGATTGCCCTCCAGATAGTCGATGCATTGCTTGTGAATGATGTAGGATTTGTGAACGCGCGAAAACAGCTCGCCAGGCAATTTTTGCTCAAAACTACTCAGGGTCCGAGGCGTCAGGTGAAATTGATGTTCGAGCCATACCTTGACGTAATTGCCATGACTCTCCAAAAAATAGATGTCCTCCCAGCTCAGGCGAATGATCCGCTTGTCTGATTTGATGAACAGCTGTTTTTCGCCCACCTCTGCCCCTCCTTTGGCGTCATTGGGCGGATTAAGGGGGGAAGATGTGGCAGGCCGACGGAGTTGCAACTGATCGTATGCCTTGTGGACTGCTTTGAGAAAGCGGTGAAGTCGGAAGGGTTTGAGCAAATAGTCGCATACGTCGAGTTCGAAGCTTTCCAGGGCGTAGTTGCCGTGCGCGGAGGTGATGATGACCTGTGGTTTGTTGTTGAGGATGCGCAAAAAGTCCAATCCTTTGAGTTTGGGCATGTGAATGTCCAAAAAGAGCAAGTCCACTTCCTGTTGCTTCAAAAAATCCAGGGCCTCTGTGGCCAGATAGCACTGTCCGACAATCTGCAGAAAGGGAACTTCGCTGGCGTATTCCAGTATGATGTTGTGGGCCAGGGGTTCGTCATCGATGAGCAATGCCCGTATGATCAAGTCATCCATAGAGTCAATTCTGCGATGAAAATACCATCTTTTTGGTCGAGTCGCAACTCGTGGCGATCTGGATAGAGCAAGTCGAGTCGGCGGCGAAGATTTTCCAGACCAATCCCACTTTCTTTGTCGTTTTCCGCCTCAAAGGAGTTCTCTACTCTGAGGACAATGCGGTCCCCTCCCGCACTCAGCTCAATGTGCAGGTGGCAGGCCCCATGAGAAGGTTCGATTCCGTGTTTGAAGGCATTTTCCACCAAAATGATGAACAACAGAGGGGGCACTTCCAGTCCTGCTTCCTCCCCCACTCGCGCCATCTGCAAATCAAATTGCTTGTGCATCCGGATTTGTTGCAGCCCAATGTAATCCTCGATGTAGTCCATCTCCTCGCTCAGGCCCACCAGCTTGTCCCTGCCTCTGTAGATGACATAGCGCATCAATTCCGACAGGCGCATGATCACTTCCGGGGTTTCGGCGGATTGGCTCAGGCTGAGCGAATACAGATTGTTTAGGGTGTTGAAGAAAAAATGTGGATTGATCTGTTGCTTCAACAAGCCCAACTCGGTTTCCAGCTTTTGCTTGGCCAATTGGCTGATCTCGCTGTTTTGCTGAAACCACTGAAGGGTCAAAATCACAGGCAGGCTGAAAATCAGGACGATGAAGGGCATCAAGGCATTCAATTCCTCAAAGACATCCATAGAAGTCGCTGGCATGAGGGAAGGTATGAGCTGCACAATGGGGAGAGAGACCAGGATTTGGGCAAAAATGGGAAAGAACAGGGCGATGGCCCCAATGGCTCCCAACAGATAAATCAAGATGCCTCGCTTGCGCAGCAACTGGGAGATGAGCAGCTTGTCGTTGATGTAGTAGAAAAAGTACAGAGACAGGTAAAAGAAGAAAAACTGCAGACTGAAGGAGACAACTTGTCCCAAATTGCCAAAGATTTGCTCGAAATCCAGCAAGACGGTAATGCCCTGCTGCTCAGTTACGCCTGGCAAATCCGACACAATCATCATCCCCAGAAGCACAGAAATGGCAGCCATCAGACTGAGTACGGCACTATGCAGGTTGAACCAACGCATCCATTGCACCTCCTTCCATTTCGTTTGCAAAAATGCATTGACTTGTAAGGCCAATTCCACCAAGGCCACATGGGCTCCTACGCCAAACCAGAAAACACCTGGCTCTGGAAAGGGATGCCAGTCGGCCGCATAGGTACTCAATAGGTACCCCATGACAAATGGATGGACAAAGAACAGCCCACACCAAGACAGCCTACGCACAGACCTAGACAGAGACGCCTGCCACCTGGCCCGGCGATCTACCCAAATGAGCTGGGGAAGGAAAAGGAAACTCAATCCCAATGTGACCAATACATGGGTGGTCCAACTTTGATCGTCCAATGAAATGCTCCGTTCTATTCCGATGCACAAAAAAAGACACAGGAAAATCCAGCTGTCTCTGCGCTGCAGATGGTGGGAAATGTGCTTGATGCCAGTGGTAATCATGCGGCAAAGAAGCGAAGAATCACCAAAAGGGACAAAAAAGCAGGATGAAGGGAGGGATTTTGATGATGTAGGGAAGTCCGAACGTACACATGCTCTCCGGCGACTTTCATCATCCCAAGCCAGCCGAAGGTCACTAATTCTTGTCTTCAACGGACCGGACAGACCATCTTTACAACAAAACATCATGCAAATCAAACAATCATTGAAGAAAAAATGGATTCTGGGAGCCCTAATCGGCATTCCTCTGATGGGCTTGCTCATTGGCAAACAGTACGAAACACAACTCGATTTTGAGGAGTGGATGAGCTTTTCAATGGGCTTTGGCCTGCCGATTTACCTGCTGTGCTTGGGATATGTGCTCCGAAAGCGACTGCCCACAGCTCCCAAGGTGGAAGAATTGGTGTGATTTCCCCTGTGAGTCACAAAAAATGCAGCCTGAACACATCTCGGCTGCATTTTTTCTTTAGACCGTGAAATTTTCCCTTCTTGGCTGTTCAATGGACCTTCCTACCATACTTCTCCTCCAGATACCTTCTCTCCACAACCGAAGTGCGATTCCACAGACAGGCTGAAACTATGAGGGCTCACAATCGTTGAATGGTGCAAAGCATCCTCAGCTGTGGCTTACATCGGCGGAATGCGCAGGGTTTGACCGGGAAAAATCTTGTCCGGGTCCTTGAGCATGGGGCGGTTGGCCTTGAAGATGGCCTTGTATTTCATGGGGTCGCCATAAAATTTCTTGGCAATCTTGGAGAGGGAGTCTCCCTTTTTGACCTGGTAAAACTTGGATTCCGGCTCTTTTTTGACCACTTTCAAGCGATCGTCGACCCCAGCGATGCCAGCAACGTTGCCAATGGCCAAAATGATCTTTTCCTTGTGGGCTTGCTTCGCAGTTTGGCCATAGACCGTCACAATGTCATTGTGCAAGTCCAAAGAAAGATTTTCTACTTTTATTTTGAGGCCATCGATGACTCCTTTGAGCAAGACGAGCTTTTGTTGCCTGACCAATTCGGCCTCCAGGCGCTTTGTTTCTTCAGAAACGACCGTTCGGGCATTTTTTTTGGTCAGAACTTTTGCGCCAGATTTCTTTAGGAAAGAGAATAAACCCATGGTATTGTGGTTTTCGTGCGTAGATAATATTGGTATTGCGTCAAACTTAGAACAGTTTTTGCAAATTAACAAATCTGAGCATTTATTCAGCAAAAGACTTATATTTGCGAAGTTTTTTCTAACACTTTCAAAACTTAAACTTTATTTATCATGCAAGGAAAAGGAATTATTAAGTTCTTTCTTGTGGTGATGACGATCGTATGCGTCTTGCAATACCTCTACATCTTGCCGACTCGCAAGGTGGAAAAGGCCGCAGACAATTACGCACGTGCGATTGCCAGTCCAGACGGTGATCTGGATCAGCGAACGCTTTTCAAAGCCACCAGAACAGCCTTTTTGGACTCCATGTCCAGCGAGGTCGTGTGGAAGATTCCACTGATCGGTCAATTTACTTATGAAGAACTCAAAGCCAAGCAGCTGGCCTACGGGCTGGATCTGAGTGGCGGAATGAGCGTCGTTTTACAGGTTGACCTCCGCGATTTGATACGAACTCTTGCCAATAATACCAAAGACCGAGATTTTGAAAGTGCGTTAGAAAAAGCCAACCAAAACCTAAGATCTGCCCAATCCGATTACGTCACACTATTTGCACAAGCCTACCAGGAACAAGTTGGCGCGGAAGCGAAACTCGCTCCACTCTTTGCCAGCAATCCCAGCTTGCGCGAACAAATCACCTTTGAAACCACCAATTCCGAAGTCATCAGCATCATCCGAACCAAAGCTGATGAAACGGTTGATTTGACTTACAAGAGACTCAAAGAACGGATTGACGAACTCGGTGTCGTGCAGCCCAATGTATCACTGGACGCTGCCAGAGACCTCATCATCGTAGAACTACCAGGTATCAGCAACCCAGAACGGGCCCGTCGCTTCCTGCAAGCTACTGCCAAACTGGAATTTTGGGATGTGTACAGAGTGACTGACGAAAACTTCACCGACAAATTCCTGCGGGCCGATAAGAAAATGGCCAGACTTAAGGAAGGCGGCGAGATCGACTCTACGCTGCTGGCGGAAGAAGAAGTGCAAACTCGCATCGATACCACGTACGAATACAAATACGACTCCACTGGAACGGTGTACGATTCTGTGGAAGTATACAACGAAGTAGCGGTCAACAACGACCCACTGCTGAACAGAGGCCCACTGCTGAGCTTGTTGGACATCAACAACCCACAAACTGGCCTGATGCCTTACTCTGTCTTGGGTTTGGCCGACAGAAACAAGAAAGAGGCCATCACCAAGATGTTGCAAAGACCAGAGATTCGCTCTGAGTTTCCCAACGACATGGTCTTCATGTGGAGTCGAAAGTCCGTCAAGGACTACCAGACCAAGGAAGAAACGGACCGCTACGAGCTGTACGGCATCAAAAAGCAAAAAGGAAGCGACAAGCCACCTCTGGAAGGGGACCGCGTCACAGATGCCAGCCCCAATCCCGATCCTCAGACAGGTGAAATCCAGGTTTCCCTGCGCATGGACAGCAAGGGAGCCAAGATCTGGGGAGAAATGACCTCTCGCGCGTCCAAGGAGGGCAACCGCCCCATCGCCATTGTACTGGACAATGAGGTGGAATCCGCTCCAAACGTACAAAATCCCATCCTCAACGGGAACTCCTCGATCACAGGGAACTACACCCTGGCAGAGGCTACGGACCTGTCGAAGATTCTTCAGATTGGTAAATTGCCTGCCAAGACCAAGATCATCCAAGAAGCCTTGGTTGGACCGTCATTGGGTCAGCAAAACATCAATGCCTCCATCACCTCTTTGTTGATTGGTTTTGGATTGGTACTGATCTTCATGATCCTTTACTATGGTGGCGCTGGTATCTTCTCCATCGTCGCTTTGTTGATGAACCTGTTCTTCATCTTCGGTGCACTGGCTTCTTATGGTACTGTTTTGACACTGCCTGGTATCGCCGGTATCGTACTGACCATCGGTATGGCCGTGGATGCCAACGTGATCATCTATGAAAGGGTAAGAGAAGAATTGCGAGCAGGAAAAACGCTGATGTCTTCCATATCGGACGGTTTCAAGCACTCCTACTCTGCCATCATCGATGCCAACGTGACCACCATTTTGACCGCCTTTGTATTGGCGTACTTCGGTCTGGGCCCCATCAAGGGTTTTGCCGTTGTATTGATCATCGGTGTGCTCTCGTCTCTCTTCACCGCCGTACTCATCGGCCGAATGATGATCGACTGGTGGACGGGCAAAGACAGAGACCTGAACTTCTGGACGGGCTTTTCCAAGAATGCTTTTGCCAACATGAACATCGACTGGTTGGGCAAGCGCAAGGTTGCTTATGTCATCTCTGGTGTCATCATCCTGGCAGGCATCGGCTCCATGCTCACGCGCAGCTTTGAGTTGGGTGTGGATTTCAAGGGGGGCTACTCCTACACCATCCAGTTCAACGAAAGTGACAATGCAGACGCGACAGCCATCCGTGCATCCCTGGGCAAGGCCTTCGGTGCCACGCCTGTTGTCAAGGCCGTCAGTACAGAAAATACCTACAGTGTAACGACCAGTTACCTCATCAATGACGATTCCGATGCTGCTGACTCTTTGGTCATGCTCAAGCTACACGAAGGGATCAACGAGGTAGTCGGCGGAACGCTGGCCTTGAAGGACTTCAAAGATCCGGACAGCCAGACCATCCACGTGATGAGTTCCAGCAAGGTCGGGCCAACCATCGCCGATGACATCAAGACGAGTGCCATCTACGCGACCATCTTCGCCCTCTTGCTCATCTTCCTGTACATCTTCATCCGCTTCAACAAGTGGCAGTACAGTTTGGGAGCCGTTGCGGCCCTGTTCCACGATACGCTCATTGTATTGGGCATCTTCTCTTTGTTCCACGGCGTCCTGCCCTTCTCGCTGGAGATTGACCAGGCCTTCATCGCAGCCATCCTGACGGTGATTGGTTACTCGATCAACGATACAGTGGTGGTATTTGACCGGATCCGGGAGTTCATGAACGACTACACGAACAAGTCCAAAGAGGAAATCATCAATATGGCCATCAATAGCACGGTGAGCCGGACGGTCATCACTTCCTTGACAACCCTCTTTGTGGTTGCCATCTTGCTGTTCTTCGGTGGTAGCAGCATCCGCGGTTTTGCCTTTGCATTGTTCATCGGTATTGTCGTGGGTACATACTCCTCCATCTACGTAGCGACTCCGATCATGTCTGATTTGACAGGTGAGATCGAGGCGAAGGAAAAGAAGAAAAAGAGTTTCTCTCGCGCGACAAACGCGCGTTAGGAAGACACATAAACGAAAATGTCAGAAGGCTGGTCTCATTGAGGCCAGCCTTTTTTCATGGGTGGATTCGAATGAATTTTTATTTATCGAATATTAATTAACTCATTTCATTGGCATCAATTTTGTTGCTCAATGAGCGTAAGTTTTGGTTAAAAATTGTAAGATTCGTTTCCTAAGCCCGTGCCTCGAACTCGGGCTCTTTTTTTGTCCGGTGGTCAGCAAATCCCATCTTTGGCCCACTTTCCAAATGCAACAATCATTTCGCACTGAGCGTTTGTTATTTGATGGTTCATCAGATGTTTTGATGGATGCAAATATTTGATTTATCAGTGGGTTGAATTATCTTGATGGCCAATCACTTCTTTCGACTGCCTAATTTTGAAAGCCGACACAAAGTATCCACCATATGAACAAAACCTCCTACGCTTTCTCATTGCTCTGCCTTGCGTTTGTCACTGCCTGTACGTTTGTCCAAAAGGTCAGAGATGGCCAGACGGCCTATGATCGCAAACAGTATTCAGTGGCTGCCGAGATGCTCCCCAAAGATTACAAAAAGGCCAAAAGCCGCGTAGAAAAGGGCAAGATTGCCTTTATGCTGGGCGAGTCCTACAAGCGCATGAATCGATCCGACAAGTCCATCGATTGGTACCTCAATGCCTACAACAACAGCTATGGGGTGGATGCGCTGCGGGAATATGCCTACGCTCTCAAGCGCAGCGGCCAGTACGAGGAGGCCAAGCAGGCATTCAAGAACTTGGGGATAGAGATTGGCAGTCCGTATGAATATCGGCGGGAGATTACAGCCTGCACACAAGCTCTGGAGTGGGTGGAAGAAAGCAAAGACAGTGACTACAGCCTGGAATTGCTTCCCTTCAACAGTGGCAATTCTGACTATTCGCCAACGATCTACAAAGATGGGCAGCTCTTGATCACCTCAGATCGCAGCAGCAGCACAGGCGATGACACCTACAATTGGACGGGCAACAAGTTTTCGGACATCTTCCAGGTCAACCCCGGCAATTCGGATATTTCTCCCTTTGATGGCACCATCAATACCACCAACAATGAGGGAACCATCGCCTTCAATGAAGATTTCACCGAAATGGTCTTTACGCGCTGTTACAACGACGACAAGTACAGCGACAACTACTGCAAGCTGATGAGCAGTCGCTTTGAGGATGGGGCTTGGACAAAGGCGGAGCCACTCAATTTCGTTCAAGACAAAATCAATTATGGTCATCCGAGTCTTTCCAAAGATGGCAGCACCCTCTATTTTTCCTCCGACAACAACGAAGGCTGGGGAGGTTTCGACATTTATGTGACCGAACGGGTGCCCGATGGCTGGGAGCAACCCCAACTCTTGAGTCGCAGCATCAATACGTCAGGCAACGAGAAGTTTCCGACCATCGACGCAGATACGCTCTACTTTTCTTCCGATTACCACACGGGAATGGGCGGATTGGATGTCTTCCGCTCCTACAAAATGGGCAATGGCAATTGGAGTCCCGTCAAAAACCTCAAGCCACCAGTCAATTCTGCAGAGGATGATTTTGGGCTGGTCATCGACTACAATGCCCCGGAAAAGGACGGCATCCTGCAAACAGGCTATGTCAGCTCAACCCGGCAAAATGGGGCGGGCAATGACGACATTTATCGCTTCGAAAGACGTATTCCCCCGCCACCACCACCTGTCGACACCACCAAGGCCATCGTCTACAAACTGCTCTTGGATGTGTATGTATTAGAAAAAATCTACCAGTTTGCCGACAACCCCAACAGCAAAGTGCTGGGCCGCAAGCCACTGGGTGGCGCAGACCTGGTAATTGATGTGCCTGGGAAACGCCCCCAAATCATTCAAATCAACGAAGAAGGCCTTTACGAGTTGGAACTCTCCGATGATACCGACTACAAATTTTCCGCCACCAAAGATGGCTACCTCAGAGGCACTGGCGCCTTTTCTTCCAAGGGAATCGGCAAAGACCCCAACAATCCCGTCCTCAAATTTGAGCTGGAGATTGTGCTCGACAAGATTTTTGCCAACACGGAAATTGTATTGGAAAACATCTACTATGATTTCGATAAATACTTCATCCGCGAGGACGCCATCCCGACCTTAAACGAGCTGACCTCTATGCTGGAGCAAAACCCTGAAATTCGCATACAACTCTCTTCACATACCGACTGCCAGGGCAATGGCCGCTACAACCAAACGCTTTCCCAGAGGCGCGCCCAATCAGCAGTGGACTTTCTCATCAGCCAAGGCATCGATCCTGTGCGATTGGAGGCGGTAGGCTATGGGGAAAATGCTTTGCTGATCGAATGTGTTTGCAGCCGATGCACCGATGAGGAGCACCAGGCCAACAGAAGGACGACTTTCAAGATTTTGCAATAAGTACCAAATGTCTCAACGAAAAGTCATCCTGTACATCAGCATGAGCCTCGACGGCTTCATTGCCACCAAGGAAGATGACATTTCCTGGCTCTCCTGTGTCGACAAAAAGGGAGAGGATTATGGATATGAAGCCTTTACAGAAACGGTAGACGCCTACATCATCGGCCGGACGACCTACGAAGTGGTGCTGGGCTTGTGCGGTGGACAACTCCCGCAGGCCGAACGCTTTGATTGCTACGTGATCACCCGACAAGAGCGAGAGCCGGAAAATGGGGTGACCTTCTACAATGGAGACATCGAGGAGCTGATCTACAAACTCAAGCAGGAGGAAGGCAAAAACATCTACTGCGACGGCGGCGGGCAGATTGTCCAGTTGCTGATGCAAAAAAACCTGATTGACGAATACATCGTATCTATCATACCCATCTTATTGGGAGACGGCAAGCGCCTGTTTTTGGGCCAAACACAACAGATTTCACTACAGGCATTGCCCAGCAAACAGTATGATACAGGCCTGGTACAACTACGCTATCTCAAACAATAAACCACATGTCTATTTCTCGCACGGATCGAATGCAGAACATCGGGACCATCGCAGCCCTGGTCATCAGCATCATTGCCCTGTTTACAAGCATTTACGAAGCCAACATCATGGAGTCACAGCAAAAAGCCATGGTGTGGCCCTACTTCAAACTGCAACCCGCTTACAACAGCGAAGGCTTCCGTCTGGTCGCTTCCAACAAAGGAACAGGCCCTGCCTTGATTCGCTCCCTAGAGGTGAGTTACAAAGGAAAGGCCATGTCCAGCTTGGACGAATTGCTGGATGCCATCAAGCCCGATCGCACCATTGGATACGAGGTCATCAAGGTCTCTGAAGTCAACAACAATGTTTTTCAGAATGGAGAGTCCACCATTGTCTTGTTCCTTCCTTGGTCAGACGAGGTGCGTCAAATCGTGGACAAGTTCAATGATGTCAATGTCAAGGTATGTTACGAGTCTGTATTGGGAGAAAGTTGGACCTATGACATGCGGGCAGACAAGCACACGGAGGAAAAATTCCGCGCCAGGGTGGAATACGACAACTAGAGCGAGCCTTGCAAGTACTCAGACCGTACTGGCCTGCCGTTTTTTGAAGTCTGACGGTTTGACCTGCTCCAATTTTTTGAAGCTGCTGCAAAAATATTCGTACGAATTGAAGCCACATCTGTAGGCAATCTCCTTGAGTCCATACTGCCTTTTGGCAATCATGACCTTCGAGAGATTGATCCGCTCTCGTTGGATGAAGTCGATGGGCGAGTAATCTGTCGAGGATTTGAATTTTTTGTAAAAAGTCGTCATGCCCAGCCCAGATACCCTTGCCAGTTGTTCAACCGTGATTTTGCTCTGTAGGTGACTTTTGATGTAGGAAATGCTCTTTTGGATGCTCTTTTCCCGAACGCGGGTGCCAAAGTTTTGCCGCAGCAAGTACAAGCCCTCCGTTTGAAAGACCCGCAACAGCAATTCTTTGATGATCAGCGTGGCAATGAGTTGGTTGGAACGGCTCTGGTTGACACGCAAATGGTCATAGAGTCGGCAGAAGTTTTCGATGATGGCCCTGTCGTTGGAAAAAAAGTGTTTGTTGTCTCCCTCTGTCGGCCCATTGTACAGGCAAGCCCCCTCCCCTTCCGAAATGCTGATCTCCTCATGAAATTGGTGCAAAAAATTGGGGTCCAACTCCAATACCAGACAGGCCGTTGGATTGTGGAAAGTGGCATTGGGAATGTGTACCGTATGGATGCATTCGCGCTCCGGTATGTAGAACGTCCCTGGGAAAAATTCAAAGGTCAAGCTGTCGGTGAGGATGGATTTGTGCCCCGAACGCATGATGGTGAGCACATTCTGTTCAAAATAAAACTTGACATCCCGGCAGGAACAATTGGTTTCGTAGACCATCAACTTGCCGTGTTCCAATTGGTATTCCGTACCTCTTTCTATGAATTTCTCTTGCATAACTTACGCGATTCTACAAAAAATTTAAAAATCATTCATACCGCTCTATTAAAATACAACATTATTCTTCAATATTCAATGATACTATAGTTTTATTGTATGATCGTATATTCAATCAGTTTATTCCTTCAATATCTTGCGGTAAGAGAAGAGGATTCTTCCCACTTCATTCATTCATACAACCCAATCTTATGACCTATTTTATCGAATTGTGGAATGCCAAGCCGGCTTGGCTCGAGCTGCCAAAAGAAGAGCGTGCAAACTACATGAACCAAGTTGGTGGTGCCATTCAAGGTTTGCTGGAAAACGGCGTGAAGGTATTGACCTGGTCCCACAACCAATCCGATGTCCAAAAGCGAATGGATTACGACTATTTTGCCATCTGGTCCTTTCCCGACCAAGCCAGTGCTGAGACGTTTCAAAAAGTGGTGGAAGGGGCAGGCTGGTACAATTACTTTGAGCAAGTCAATGCCATGGGAAAGGAGGAAAGCGCCGCCCAAGTCATCGAAGCCCTCATTGAATTGTAATTGTATATTCCTGCACCAATTTGTACCTTACCCCAACTGTTTTTTCATCCCTAACGCCCCTTGCCCATCATGTACAATGCCGCCATCGAATCAATGCCGCTCCCTGAACTGCGGCTCCTCCAAAACCAACGCTTCACCAGTCTGATCCAACGCCTGTACCAAAAAGTCCCCTTCTACAAGGAGTTGTTTGACAAAAGAGGCATTCATCCTTCAGACATCAAGGGGTTGGACGATTTGCACTTGCTGCCCTTTACGACCAAGGAAGACTTGCGCCAACACTATCCCTATGACCTCTTCGCCTCTCCCATGCAAGAGGTCCGGCGCATTCACGCTTCCAGCGGCACAACGGGCAAGCCTACTGTCGTGGGCTATACCCAAAACGATTTGGATGTATTCGACGAAGTCGTGGCTCGCTCGCTGGTCTGCGCAGGGGCCCGCCGAGGGATGAAATTGCACAATGCCTATGGCTACGGACTGTTCACCGGAGGATTGGGGATGCATGGAGGGGCCACCAAGCTGGGCATGGCCGTCATCCCTGTATCGGGGGGCATGACCGAGCGACAGTTGATGATTTTGCAGGATTTTCAACCCGAAGTCATCTGCTGTACTCCTTCCTATGCCCAAACCTTGTCGGATGAGTTTGCCAAGAGAAACATCGACACCAGCCAGTTGGCGGTCAAATATGCAGTGCTGGGGGCCGAGCCTTGGACCGAGGCCATTCGCCAGCAGGTAGAGAACGGTCTGCAAGTGACGGCCACAAACATCTACGGCCTGAGTGAGATCATTGGGCCAGGTGTCTCTCAGGAAGATTTTGAAGAGAAAGGCACTGGCAGCTACATTTGGGAGGACCACTTTTTCCCAGAAATTGTGGACAAGGATACGGGCGAAGTCCTTCCCCATGGCCAAGAGGGCGTCCTCGTCTTTACCACCTTGACCAAGGAGGCATTTCCTCTGTTGCGCTATTGGACCAACGACATTTGCTCGCTTCACTACGATGCCAATGCCAAACGGACCCACATCAAGATGTCGGCCATCAAGGGGCGGGCCGACGACATGCTCATCATCCGAGGGGTCAATCTATTTCACACCCAGGTGGAAGAGGTCATCAATGAGTTGGCCTTTTTGAGCCCCAACTACCGCCTGCTGGTCGACAAGCGGCAGGCCATGGATGTGGTGACGGTAGAAGTAGAATTGGAAAAGACAGTAGAGGCCAGCGATCAGTTTGCCCAACAGTTGAAGCAAACCATCAAGAATACGATCGGCTTGTCGATGGATGTGGAGCTGAAGGCGCCTGGCAGCATTCCGAGGAGCCAGGGCGGGAAGTTGTCTCGCATTTTGGATAGGCGGGGGAAGGGGTAGACTGAGCCAACTGTTACAACTTGTCAATCTGCTCTTTGGTCAATCCAGTCACGCGAATGATTTGTTCGACAGCAACATTCTCTTCCTTTAGTTTTTTGGCGACAAGCTCCAGGGCTTCTGTTCTGCCCTCTTGTTTGGATGTGTCCACGACATTTTGAATGTCTCTGTAGTACTTCAAACTATTCTCGTAGGCAATTCGTTCCTCGGGGCTGAATTTGGCAATTTCGGCTGCCTCAAAAAGGCGTTCAAAGATTTTGCTCTGCAGGCTAACAGGTCGGTCCTGCAGTTTGGACAAATGCCTGAAAACGTACAGCCATTTTTCAAACTGGTTGTCCAAGTCTTCCACAGATTTGTCAAACTTGGGCAATTCGATGTAAATGAACTTTAGCTTGTCGTAGAAGACCCCGCATTTTTGATTTCTCAACTCGACAATGTGTACACATTCCTCCTTTGACTGGTGGTCCTCAAAGGTGAAGTCCAATATCCCCACTATGTACACCGGCTCAAGCTTGAAATCCCAATCGCCCTTTTTTGCTTGCTCTTGAATGGGAAAGGAAGCATAAAACAGGCTCCTGTCTTTGAAGTAGTTTTGCTTTATCTTCTGAACTTCTACAATGAAGCGCTCACCTGTTTTGCCCACACAATACAAATCAAAAATGGCTTTTCTGTCCAAATCCTTCTGTCCCAATTGCTCATTTCTGGAATAGCTCAAGTCCTCGATTCGATGCTTTTCTGGCAAAACCTGATTCAAAAAGTCGATCAACAACACCTTATTTGGCTCCGTCCCAAATAGTTTTTTAAATCCGAAATCCGTTAAGGGATTGATGTATCGATCTTCTACATGCTTCATAAACTATGGATTGGCTGCTCAAAACAACTTGATATACTCATTACATAGTGGTTTGGGCGAGTAAAACGAATTTATTTTGTTCCAAATCAAGGCTGAAAACGTAGGCGATGCCATAGCATCGGTGAGGCTTTCAAACCCTGCCTATCGGAGGTAGGGCAGAGTTGGGACAAAAGAAAAAGATAGACGAAGTCCCAAACCACTTTGGATTGAGTATACACTAGAACAACACATTCTGTTGCAATATATGCATTCTCCCCAGAGAAATGCAACGACAATCCCCAATTTGACCCTCTCATAAAAAATGCCTCACCGACATGGGTCGATGAGGCATTCCAGCTGGACATGTGAGCACGCCCAGTATCAAATCGAACTATCTCATAGGCGCGACAAAAGCTGCCGCTTATTTTTTCGTGAATCTTTCTTCGTAGTACATGTACAATACCTTTTGGCCCTCTTGGGTCAAGCTGCTCTTGGTGGCATCCTCTGCTCCCTGAAACCAAGGGGCTCCCGAGGTGGAAAAGCTGAAGCCATTGCTGCCAGAGTAGTCGCTGTAGGCCTTGCGGATGATGTTGTCTCCATCGACCTCGAAGGCAAAAGTGACGGTGATGCCTTGCTCGGATACGGTGACGGTCAGCGTTTTGCCATTGACCTCGTAGTCGTAGGTTTCCACAAATCCATCCGGGTCTGTCAGCATGGCCTTGTTGTCGGCTTTGAACTCGATGGAGCCACCCATGTTGTCCAGATCGTCGCCAAAGGCGTCTTCTTGATCGGTGATTTCCTTGATTTCAGCACTGGTCAGTGCCACAGTGGCGCCATTTTCCAGCTTCCAGCCCTTGATTTCGCCTCTGTTTTGAATGGTGGCAAACTCAAAGATGTCCCCCTCCGCGAAGGTCACTGTGCTGCTTTCTTTGTTGCAACTACTCATCGCAATCAGGACAAAAGCGAAGAGACTAAGCGTCATTGATTTAATAGTCATCTGTTGATTAGATATTTGTGTGAGAAAAATGATTGCATTCGCATCCACAAACCCACAGCCTTTGAAGGCAGATAAATGGCTGGTCAGTGGATTGAGTTAGGGGGAGTGAATTGAATCGGACCTGTACAAAAGAAAGAGGTCCGATATTGGTGTACCGAACCTCTTTCAAAAACCATGCACAACGGATGGATTTTACAATTTTTTACAGCTTTTATGGGTCTACTTTCAAGCGGACGCCTTCCGAATGACTGCTGAACTCGGGTGCATACATGCTCTGGATGCTCGTAAGGCCATTGGAAAAGTCGCCATTGTGAACCACGCGCAAGGGATATTCAAACACATAGGTCCCTTTTGGCAAATAGCTGAAAAAGAAATTGGTGGACGCATCGCGGGTGCTTTCGTAATAGCCCAAGCCCTCTTGCCACTTGTAGCGACTCAACACATTGATGGGCTCCAGACCGCTGGCGCGCATGTCTTTCATGTGGACATACTCCATGTCTCTGTCCACCCGCAATTCGATGCGAACTTTCAGCTTGTCTCCTACCTTGAGCGTTTGTCCCTCTTTGACGGGGTCCAGCACAGCCCCTCTGTCGGAGCGGCGTTCTACAAACAACTCCTTTTTGAGCTGCAAAGGGGTTTCTTCAAAGCTCGTAATCTTGTCCAGCTGTTCGAAATACTGCCAATACATCGCTCCCCAAGCAATGGATTGATTAGGGTTGTCAACTTCAACGCGGGCCATATCTGTCGACACTTCCCTCCCACTCCAAGCTGTTTTGAAATAGCCCGTTCCGGCCTCTGCACTGCCCTGGGCCATCTGGATGCGCTCCGCATACCCACTGGATGGTTCCCCAAGGCGAATGTCCACCTTTTGATCCTCCAACAGCCAATTGTCGCCCCTCTTGAGAAGCGCGTACACGGCGGCCGCTGTTGCCTTGGTGGTCTTCCAATGGGTGGTCTGCTTTCTCTTGAGCAACCAAATCTTCAGCGACTCCACCATCTTGTCATCTTTTGCCACTTCGTCAAACAACTCGATCATCAACGCATGGGTCTCAATTGGCAACTCGTGCCAGTAGTATCCTCTGCTGTACTTCCAGTAGGTGCCCATTTCTTCATTGCTCAAGGCTCGTTCCCGGAAGGATGCCAACATCTTCTCTACCTGTTGCTGACGCCCGTACCGATGCAGGGCCAAGGCCAGCATGCCCTCGGAATAGATGCCCTTGCCAAGCCAGTACTTTTCGGCCTGCCCAAGGTAGTAGTCCCGCGCTGCCTGCGTTTTGGCATCCATTGGCAGATCCTGAAAGAAAGACCTGCTGTAGAGGTAGTGAATCACCAGTCGATCCAAATGATCTTTCGACAAATCGACCTGGTTGCGCGCTGCGCGCTCCTGAAGCTTTTCATAGCGATCACTGACTTTTTCATCGATGAACCTCACTGCATTCCGAAGCATGCCCATGGCGCGCTCATCTTGTCGGATGGCCTGTACCCCCAACTGGTCCAAATGGCCCATGCCCTCGACCAAATACTGGCTGATGTACCAATTGGAACGCCCACCCGGAAACCAGGCAAACCCACCGTCGGCCGATTGTCGCTCCACCAACTGTCCGATGCTCTGCTCTGCTTCATAACTCATCCGGTTGAGGTCAAACAGCAATCCAATCCGCTTCTTTTGCTGGGCTTCGCTTTGCGCCTGCAATACCCAAGGCGTTTCTTCCAGCAAAGCCGATTTCAACTCCTGATTTTTGGACAAATTACTTTCCAAGGCAGGGGTGTTCTTCCACTGCTCAAATACCCGCTGAATCTTTGGATGGGCATTGGCAGCGCTGGCCGCCAGGCTGTTGGCGTAGTATCGACTGAATATCTGTTCTGTGCAATTGTAGGGGTATTCCATCAAATATGGCAGGGATTGCACTGCATACCAAGCTGGATTGGAGGTGTATTCCAAGGTCAGGCGATGGTGTTGCAGGCTGTTGGAAGCCGCCGCTTCTTTCATGCGAGCAAATTCGAAGGTCTTTTTCTCTCCACCCTTCACTGGCAGAGGCATGGTCTCCGTCACCAGCATTCGATTGGTCAGGATGGGCAGGCTGCTTTCTTCTCCATCGGCATGGCGATCGGCCTGGGCCACAACCCGATGGGTCAAGGACAAAACTTTGCCCACCGGAATTTTCAATGTCCAGGACAGGCGGGCCGATTGTCCGGCCTTGGCCTCGAAGGGTAACTCCGCACGGGTATTTCCGAGCAGTTGGTCCACAGGCTGCATGCTCAAGGCATCAAACAGCTGCAACTTGGCCGTGCCTTTCAGGACATCCTCCGTGAGATTGCTCACCTTGGCGGTAAATTCCAGCTCATCCCCCTCCCGCATGAAACGCGGTGGATTGGGAACGACCATCAATTCCTTTTGGGTGACCACTTCATTGGTGGAGGTGCCCACTTCCAGATCTTTGGTATGAGCCAGGGTCAAAAACTTCCAGCGGGTCAGTGCCTCGTTCATGGTAAAACGCAAGATGACATTGCCCTGCTCATCCGTCATCAAGTCGGGGAAGAAGAAAACCGTTTCTTTGAGATTGGTCCGCACTTTCACAGGAGCTTCCGGTTCGGCCTCTTCAACCGGGGGTGGTGGTGGCACGGGGGAATTTTCGACAGGATCGGCTTCTTCATCTGCCGCCTCCTCCATCTCCACATCCGCATCGTGCTCAAATTTCATGTTTGAACGGCTTCTGCTCATCATCGGACTGGCCTCCCCGCTCATGACCCTTTGTCTGTAGCGGACCTGATCAAAGCCAAACCAATTGAGCATCCGGTAGCTTCTGGAAGGAGTGCTGTAGGACGGTTGCCAGTCATCGGCATAGATGGCAGATTGTTGCAGACTGACATTGTTGCCCGCCGACGGATAATCGGCCGAATAAATGGGATACAGATTCAACGACCAGCGATTGGCTGCAAACTGATCCAATGAAGCATCGTACAAAGCGGCCACCACTTCGGCTGCCACTGTTTCCTTTTTGGGTCCACTGATTTTGATGCGCCACTCCTCCTTTTGGCCCGGCAACAATTTGTCCCGAAAGGTTTCATAGGTGATGGATAGCTCCTTGTTGGTCCAGGGGACTCTTACCCTTTGCTTGTGAACGAAGGCGCGGTTTTGCCAAAAGAAACTCAGAGAATAATGGAGATTGCCACGGTGTTTTTCCTGGATGGCCAGTTGTAGTTCCTGCAAGTCGTTGACCCTGAGCCACTCCTGGCGTTGGATCTTTCGTTGGTGATAGACTTCGTAGAGCACATACAATGGTTCAGAAGAATTGAAATAGATCTGGCAGTTCTCCCCCGGCTCGTAGGCTCGGTCTTGGCTGACGAAAAAGTCCAACTCGGGAACGTTCATCTCTTTCTCTTCCAAATCATACAAGTGAAAGTATCGAATCAATTCAATGGGTGTACCGTATTGATCCTCAGCCTGTATAGTGGCTTTGTAGTAAGCTGTAGGCCAGGTGGCTGGGTTGATTTCTATACTGCCATCGCCATTGATGGAAAAAGCTTGATCGTATTGGGTGTCCTGGACGGGAAAATTCTGGAGAAGATGCTCTTCTTTGTACGGATCCAGCGGAAAGGCCGACACAAACGCCTCTTGGCTCATCAGGTATTGATCCGGAGCTGGCCACAGGCGTTTGCGATGCGGGCGCTCGGGTGCTTTGAGGCGTTCGATGCGCAAGCTCCCCTTGGCAACAGCAGGCTCCCCACTCAGATTGAAGCTCTTGATATTCAGCTTTTTGAGACTGTCCCGATGAAGTCTTTCTCCAGGGTCAAAGCCCAAGTCCAAGGCGATGTATCCCGCCCGCAGGGAGGTTTGATTGCTTTGGGTTTCCCCCGTAATGTCTGTTACATCGGCATGGACCTCAAAGAGAAATTCAGGCTTGGTATTTTTGTCAACAGTGGGATCAGCCCGCAACTCAAAGGTGACCTCAAAGCGGCCGTTTTCATCTGTTTTGGCCGTTCCGTTGATGATTTCCATTCTTCTGCCCCCACTGGGATTGAAGCCTCTCCGGTACCACTGCCAAGGCAAATAGGGATAGCGGACCGTTCGGCTGACGTGGTATTGAACCATGGCGCCATCGACATTGCTGCCAGAGAAGGCTTTGGCCTGCCCCACCAAGGTCACTTGATCTCCCAGTCGATAACTTCCTGTCAGTTTTTCAAAAGTCAGTTCGAACTTGGGTCGTTTGTACTCTTCTACACGGACGCTCTTTTGGTGTCCCGTCGACAGGGAGGACAAGGTCATGGCCCCCAACAACCCGCTAGATGGCAAGGTAAAGCTTCCCGAAACGGTCCCATAGGCATTGCTTTTCAGCTTGATCTTTTCTACCTCTTGCCAATTGGCGTCCCGCAAGACGATTCTTATTTCTTCATTGGGCAAAATCCGAGGCATTTGGTCGGTCCCCATTTCCAGCAGCAGGGCCTTGAAATACAGGGTTTGCCCTGGTCGGTAAATCATTCGATCCGTGAAGAAATGGGTGACTTTTCTGCCCCCCTGTTGATTGATGCTGGGGTAGTTGGAAATTCGGTTGTCCAATGCCAGGCGATCTTCTTTGTAGTCAAATTCAACCCGCAAGTTGCGGCTTTGGACGCTGGATGTACTGATGATGCCCTTTGCATCGCTTGTCTTTGTCCCGAGGCGTCTCCATTGGCTCTGGCGGCTTCTGCGATCGTATTCTTGGGTAAAAAAGGTGGCTGTCACCCCTTGCAAGGGCTGGCCAGTGGTCCGATCTGTCAGGTACAACAGTTTGTTCTGTTGCTCATCCCGCCTTTGTAGATAGGCAATGTTGGAGACATGGAAGTTCAGATAGGCGACGGCCCCAGATTGGAAGCGAAATCCTTTGTTGTCAGAGACCAACAAGAGGTATTCGCCAACCCCTTGCGCCTCGACCTTGAATTCGACGCGGTGAATGCCAAAGTCCTCTGTCCCAGGCAGCTCTTCGGTCCAGCTTTCCAATGGTGTAAGACTGGTCAGATACTTCCGCAAGGCATCGTACTTCATGCCAGTCAGCTTTAGCCTTTCTTTGCGGCTGATGGACACCAAGCGAAAATGAGCGGTCGATACATTGCGGTACTGAATGAGCGCCCGGATGGGCTGTCCAGGAATGTTGACCAATTCTGTTTTGATCAACAAATCTTTGGACAGAATGTCTTTGAGGAGGGAGCGGCAACTTTTGGCTCCATAGGAATCTGGAAAGCGTTCGATGGCTTCCTGACAGAGTTCATGGGCTTTTGGGTAACCTGTATTTTTCTCACTCTGCTCTTGCAGTTCTTTTTGCTCATTGAGATCGAAATGGGCGCGCGCCAGTTTGGCGGTGATTTCGGCGAATGACGGATGGGCATTGTGTCGCTGACGCAATCCTTCCAAGGCCTCTTTGTAAAGGCGATCCTTGTCTTCAATGATGCTGTATTGCCAGACAAATTGGAGTCGCTTGAGGTCTGCATCAATGAAAGCAATGGGGTCATCATCGTCCTTGTGAAAGTTCATCAAGTCTTGCAACAAGCGCAGGCTGTTGTACTTAGAGGAAAAGGTATCAAGGGTGGACCATTGGATGGCCAAAAACTCTTCAGCCGATCCGATGGCTTTGGGCTCATCGATGTAAAACTTGTAGATGGGTTCTGTCAAAAAGGAGCGATCATTTATGAAAAAGTCCAATGCCCGATGGGCCAGAAAGTCGTACAAGCTGGGACGCAAAGCATCGTTGTCTTTTTTGCCAGTGGTAATGGCATCAAAGTCTGAAATGCTGATGTCTTGCAGGGCTTTGTCATCCACAGAGGTCCAGTAAAGGCTGTGAATTTTGTCCAAAAACTGGGAAGTGGTCCAAGTTTCCATGTCGTCGGAAGCAGCAGCAAGGGTTTGGGTTCGTTGAGAGAAGCGCCAGTAGTTTTGCATCAAATATCCATCGTACAGCTCTGCGGCGATGGACTGCAGGAGTTGCTTTTGCGGAAAGTCGGCCGAGTCGATGAGGCCTTCCACATTGGCGATGGCCTTGCTGAGCCCTTTTTCTCCCAATTCCGTCTGGTATTTGGCTTGGTAGATCAGGCATTTGACCATTTGGGCATCCGCATTGTCGGCTTTGGCTCTTTGATACAACTGATCGACTTTTGCCAAGGCAGATTTGGGCAGGCCCTCTTTTTCCAGCGAATCGATCACCTTCCATTCCGCCAGATAGGGATTGTTGTCAAATTGAATGGGCATATCGGCTTGTTTATCGGTCGTTTGTTGCGTTTTGCATTGCACTGCTGTGAGCATGAACAGCAAGCCAAGCAAGTAAGCACATAAAGAAGTTTGTCGCATGTTGTCTTTTCTTTTCGTGGCAGTAAAGGTACTGTCGGGTTTTCGGAATTTTCATTGGTGAGATGCGCTCAGATCTGTCATTTACACAATTTTCGAAATATTTTAACCAAAAATTAACGATTAATCTCTATATTCATCGCTGTGAATGTCCCATGGAAGGTGTCCGATGCTATTTGTAGAATACACAACAACAGTAACAGAAGACTACAGAATGGTACAAAAAACAGCAACCTTCCAACGAAACTTGGACGATGCAGTCATGGAGTACAAGAAGATGGCTTGTCCCAATCCCGACTGCAACGACCTCATCGAATCGAAAGAAAAAATTTATTCCTCCGGCAAGTCCGTTTTGGAATACGCTTGCCGCAATCCCTCTTGTGAGTACCACAAAAAGAGGAGAATCGTGCGTCGTGCTGCACTCCCTGTGGTGGGGCCAGCCTCCCCCTATCCTCCCCATGAAGAAGATGAAGAGTTGGACTTTTACGAGATTGCGCAAACGGCTCTCGGCATCCTGATGTTCAGCCTTGTGCTTGGGTTTGTCGGCTATTTGTTCTTCGGCTGAGTCTCCATTTTACTCCTTTTTGTTCCCTCTCCTTTGTGCAATCACGCCTGCTTGTGTGCTTGCCTCTCCCAAAAGTGATTTTTTGGCATTTTTTTTATGCCCACAGTAGATAAACACTGTAATTGCTTGTCTTACAGATTAGGATGCTTTGCAATATGGTATATTTGCAAAGAGTAGGCTATATTTGCAGCCTAATGAGAGATGAACAATGTCTTTCGACTTAATTCAAAACATTCAATCTCAAGTGAACATGAAAAAAGGACTTTTCTTTCGACTGATTGGCTTGCTGCTTCTCTGCGGTGGCCTTTTCCTGACAGCCTGTGGCGATTCGGCCCAAGGCAACAGTGCATCTACCGCAGATGGAACACAGACCAGTAGCCAAAGCCCTGCCCCTGCCACCAAGAGCAAAAGCAAAATGGAAGAAGGGCCTGCTGTGGTCAGCATCAACGGCACCTTCAGCGGAGGCGAAAATCTTCAGGCTTTCATCGACAAAATTGGCTTGAACAATACCAATGAAGTGCTCAAAGTTGTCGACATCGATGGCAGCGGTGCTTTTAGCATTGGCCTTGCCAATCAGCCAGATGCAGGGATTTACCGGGTCCGCATCGGAGCACAACGCATTCTGCTTCCACTGACAGGCAAAGAATCCACCATCAATTTGAGCGGTAAATTGACAGACATCAACTCCTTCCAATTCAAAATGGATGGCGTAGAAGATGGTCAAGGATACATCGATCTGATGAGAAAGTTCAGAAACAAAGAGATCAATGCCGCTGCTGCCTCACAATACGCCTCTTCCGTGGGCAATGAGATCGCAGGGCTGATCGTGTTGATGAATACCAATGGCATTTCTGCCAAGTCTCTCGGTTCTCACAAGGCATTGGTGAAAAAGATACAAAGCAGCTTCCCTGGCAATCGAATGGCCAATGAATACTCTGCATTGGTGACCAGCACCGAAAAGAAGATCTTGCGGGAAAAAGCCAGCCAAGTCGTCGCCGTCGGCCAAAAGGCACCGGACATCAACCTGCCCAGTCCCACTGGCAAGAGCTACAAACTCTCTGATCTGAAAGGCAAAGTGGTATTGCTCGACTTCTGGGCCAGCTGGTGCGGACCTTGCCGCCGTGCCAACCCCCACGTGGTGGAAACCTACAAAAAGTACAAAGACAAGGGATTTACCGTGTACAGCGTATCCCTGGATGGACTCGACAGCCGCGCCCGCTCCCGCTATCCAGATAAGCAAATGCTGCAAACGCAGACAGATCGCCAGAAGCAAAGGTGGGTCAAAGCCATCGAAAAAGATCAGCTCGCTTGGCCATACCACGTGTCAGATCTCAAAAAATGGGAATCCACCCCAGCAGCTGCCTACGGTGTGCGCTCCATCCCTCGCACCTTCTTGATCGACCGCCAAGGCAAAATCGCAGTCATCAATCCGCGAAACGACCTGGAAGCACAACTGAAAAAGCTTTTGTAAAAGAGCTAGGACAAAGCAAAGAAATGAGGTATTTTGTGGCCAATCGGCTCGAAATACCTCATTTTTTTTGCCCAACAAAAGCATTCTCTTCTATGAAATACGAATCCAAGTTTGACTTCATCTCCAAAGTCGTGGACCACTACGACAAATTGAAATATGCCCTCCTCGAAGCACAGACATTTGACGAAGAACATTTCGGATTTCCCAATTTCTACTACAAGGTCATGGAAACCGACACCGTGCGAGTCGATGCCTTCCGCAATGCTTTCAAAAAATACCGCAATCTCAAAAATAAGGTCGTCTGCGAAATAGGCGTTGGTACCCTGGCACTGACCAAGCACTACCTGCCCTACGTCAAAAAGGCCTATCTCATTGAGAGCAATCCCAATGTCATCAACATCATCCAAAAGGAGTTGAAAGCCAATGGCTGGGCCGATAAGTGTGTGGTGATGCATGCAGATGCCCTCACCATGGAGCTGCCAGAAAAGGTGGATTACATCATTGGAGAGCTGATGAGCATCTTTTGTGCCAACGAATTGCAGGTGCAAATCTTCAAGCACATGCGCCGCTTCCTCAAACCCAACGGCAAGCTCTTGCCAGAAAAAATCATCAACCTGGCTCAACTGTGTCACGCCTCTTTTGAGGATGGCCATGGACACTACCCCTTGTTTTTCACCCGCCACTTGCCCACCCAGTACACCCCTCAAAAACCGATCAATACCATCAATCTGTACCGGGAAAGCAAAGTCCACATCCAACGCCAGACGCGCTTCAAGCCCATGCTCAGCGGCACGGTCAACGCCGTCTATCTTCACTCCTGGATACAAGTGGCAGAAGGCTGCAATTTTACAGGGACAGACAGTCTGATGCCGCCTACAGTGGTGAAATTGAGTCGCCCGATGAAAGTCAAAAGTGGAGAGACGGTGGTCTTGTCTTCAGATTACCAATACGGAACTTCTTTGAAAAAGGCCAAATTTCGATTGAGCCGGCCCAAGTAAATCAGCCTACATTGATGTCGAAGCCGATGATGTCGCGCCAGCCTTCTCCCTTGCTGGGATCATCTACGTAAAATGGCGTCACATGATGCCACAGGTCGGTGCCATACACCAGCTCATCCCGGCTGTCGGCCTGAAAGATGAATTCCCCTTCCTGCAACACGCGACGGAGAATGATTTCCTTCTGGCCATCTTCGCGCTTTTCAATGACCTGGCTTTCTCCTCCTCTCAGATTGGTGCGATTGACCACCAAGGCGGAAATGATGAAATCAGCCCCATCTTCGTGAGCCCCCTCCGGGGAATTGTCCCCGGCGCGTTGGACAGTGGCTTGCACACTCATCAAATGGGCCGTCACCCGCAGCTTGGAGACGCCTTGCCGGACGTTTTGTACCAGGCGAAAGATCTTGCCCAATAGCTGATAAAAGCGTTCGTCCTCTACAAAATTGGCAGGTGCCTCCTCGAACTGGCGGGGCCAAGAACGAACATCTTCCTCCTCCACATCCTGGCGAAAGGCAGGCACTTCTTTTCGCTTGATGGACAAACTGCGCTTGTTCTCCCGCATTTCGAAATGGGCCACTGCTCTGCGGCGCCACGGCCGAATGGACTCAAAGGACGCCTTTTCTGCTGCTGACAATTGCCCCACCCAATGCCGAATGGACCGCCTGTCTTTGACTCCCGTATAGTAGGCCTTGAAACGAATTTGCAGCGTGGCTACATCTTGTGGAAATTGTTCGAAAAGAAACTCCATCTGCTGCCGACGCATGTCGTAGGGATCCCAGGCAAGCTGGCGAAATTGGGAAGAGAAATGTTGCAAAAAGTCCGAAGCGTCCAGTTCTAAATCAGACAAATGGGCCACCAGAATGGGAGATTTGATGGAGCGACCGACGCGGTCTGACACCTGGGTTTGGTCAATGGGTAATTTCTTGTTGGGCATGGGTGAGATTTCGAAGGCTTGGCCACAAATTACCAAAAGTTCGATCGGCAAGCAATAAATCGGTGGCTGAAATTGCCTACCTTTGGCGCCAATACAGACGATAAAACTAGACAAATGTTGCTCGCCATTGACATAGGAAATACAGATGTGGTGCTGGGAGTTTACCACCAAAACAATTGGAGCCACCTGTGGCGTTTCCCGACTCGTGCCGACGAATCCATGTACTACTATGAAACCCGGCTGAAAAACCTGTTTTTGGAAGCTGGCCTGCGACAAGAATACTTCCAACAGGTGGTACTGAGCAGTGTGGTCCCTGCCGTCAATCCAGCGATGACACAATTGCTCCAACAGTTCTTCGACTCCCCTCCCCTGGTCCTCGGCCCCGACATCTACCTGCAAATGCCCATTCACGTCCCCAAACCCTACGAAATCGGCAGCGATCTAGTGGCCAATGCCTACGCAGCCCACGTCAAGTACAAACAAAACGCCGTCATTGTAGACTTTGGAACGGCCCTGACCTTTACAGTCATCAAAGAATCGGGTGACATAATGGGCGTGAGCATTGCACCCGGCCTCAAAACAGCCATTCACTCCCTGGCCAGCAATACGGCACAGCTGCCAGAAGTCCCGCTCCGCATGCCAGCCTCGGCCATCGGGCGCGACACCACCACCGCCATCCAATCGGGCATCCTCGTTGGCTACACTGGCCTGGTGGGACACATGATCCAATCCATTCGACAAGAATTGGGAGGCCATTGCCTGGCCTTGGCAACGGGGGGACTTTCGTCCGTATTGGAACCCTTGCAAACAGAGTTCACCGAAATCAACAAGCTATTGACCCTGGAAGGCATTCGAGCCATCGGAGAGCTGGGGCTTCGCAACCAATGAGTCGGCTGTAAGCACCCATTTTTGCCAACACAAGCACAGGATGTTCCCCAAATGATTGTTCTCACCACAATTTGTGCCGCCGAGCATGTCATTTTGTCATACTTTAATCAGTAAAATCCGTATATTTGCTGCAATTTTCTCAGGTGCTGCGCGATGTCTGGGAACTGTACGCAGCGACACTTGAGCAACTCTAGTATCACAAATAGCACAGACGAGCGATGTACAACAACAATCCGACATTGGACAATGTCCATCAACAACTGGAGGAAAGCAAGCAGGGAGAAGCCTTCTTCGATACCCAGATGGAAGGCCAGGCCCCTTCTGGACGCAAGTTTTACATAGAAAGTTATGGCTGCCAGATGAACTTCAGCGACAGCGAGATCGTTGCGTCCATCTTGTCAGAAATTGGCTACCAGCCCACCCGAGACATGGAACAGTCTGATCTCATCTTGATCAACACTTGCTCGATTCGGGAAAAAGCCGAGGAAACCGTCCGCAAGCGCCTGCGAATCTTTGACAAGGTCAAGCAAAGACGCCCCGGTACACTGGTCGGCGTTTTGGGCTGTATGGCAGAACGACTGAAGAAGAAACTGCTGGAACAGGAGAAGTTGGTCGACCTGGTCATTGGCCCAGATGCCTATCGCGATCTCCCCAAGTTGGTGGCGACGGCAGAGGAAGGAGACCGGGGAATCAACGTCATCTTGAGTCGAGAAGAAACCTATGCAGACATCAGCCCCCTTCGGCTGGACTCCAACGGCATCACTGCCTTCATTTCCATCATGCGCGGCTGCAACAATGTCTGCTCCTTTTGTGTGGTGCCCTTTACCAGAGGACGGGAGCGCAGTCGCAATGCCTTCAGCATCGTCGCAGAAGCTGCCGATTTGTATGCCAAAGGCTATCGGGAAGTCACCTTGTTGGGGCAAAACGTGGACTCCTACAACTGGAAAAATCCAGAGAATGAGGAGAAAGTGAGCTTTGCACAGCTCCTGGAAATGGTGGCGCAGGTCCATCCCGACCTTCGAATCCGCTTTTCAACCTCTCACCCCAAAGACATCACAGATGACGTACTCCACACCATGGCCAGCTACGAAAACATCTGCCGATACATTCACCTGCCAGTCCAATCCGGCAACACCCGTGTGCTCGAACTCATGAACCGCACCTACACCAGGGAGTGGTACAAGGACAAGGTGAAGCGCATCTACGAATTGGTACCCGATTGCGCCATCAGCTCGGACATCATCACCGGTTTTTGCAGCGAGACGGAAGAGGAACACCAAGATACCCTCTCCATGATCGAGTTTGCCAACTACAGCATGTCCTACATGTTTTTCTACTCCGAGCGCCCCGGAACCCTGGCGGCCCGCAAGTACGAGGATGATGTTCCCTTGAAAACAAAGAAGCGACGACTGCAAGAGGTCATTCGATTGCAAAACCAAGTCTCTTTCCAGCACAACAAGCAGGACGTAGGCAAGACCTTCAAAGTCCTGATCGAAGGCAATTCCAAGCGATCTGACCAACAATTCAAGGGGCGGAATTCGCAAAACAAAATGATTGTATTCACCAAGGCCGACGGAATCAAGCCTGGTGATTATGTGCAGGTGCGCGTCACCCAAGCCACAAGTGCCACCCTGATCGGTGAGCTGGTATCCTGATTGAGCAGTCCATTGGTCCCTATTGAGAAAACGCATTTATGAATTTACAATCCATCAAACTCCGCTTTGGCATCATCGGTCGGTCGCAGGCATTGGACCTGGCACTGGAAACAGCCGTTCGCGTGGCTGCCACCGATCTGACGGTCCTCATCACCGGAGAAAGTGGGGTCGGAAAAGAGGCCTTCTCCAAAATCATTCACCAACTCAGTCCGCGCAAGCACAGCAAATTCATCCCGGTCAATACGGGTGCCATTCCCGATGGAACCATCAACTCGGAGCTGTTTGGACACGAAAAGGGGGCCTTTACGGGTGCGACATCAGAGCGAAAAGGATATTTTGAAACGGCAGACGAAGGGACCATCTTTTTGGATGAAATTGGGGAGATGCCGCTGGATACGCAGGCCTATCTGCTTCGGATTTTGGAAAATGGCGAATTCATCCGCGTGGGTTCCTCTCAGGTCCATCGCACCGATGTCCGCGTCATTGCGGCCACCAATGTCGACTTGGAAAAGCGGGTCAAGGCGGGAAAGTTTCGCGAGGATTTGTACTACCGCCTCAAAACCATCCCCATCCAGGTCCCATCTCTCAAGGAACGCCCGGATGACATTCCGATGTTGTTCCGAAAGTTTGCCTTGGATTTTGCGGAAAAATACCGCGCCGATCCCATCCGATTGGATGAAAAAGCGAGTCTGCTGCTGCAGCGATACAGCTGGCCGGGCAACATCAGGGAACTGAAAAATGTCGTCGAGCAAATCTCTGTCCTCTCCGAATCCAGGCATCTGACGGCCGAAGACCTCATTCAATTCATTCCCAACATCCTCAAGCGCAATTTGCCCGCGCTCGCCAACCAGTTGGAAGAGGGACAGGACTCTTTGCGCGAAAGAGAAATCCTCTACAAGCTGTTGTTTGAGATGAAAAGCGACCTGAACGACCTCAAGTCTTTGGTCCTTGGCCTGATCAGCAACAACGACCTGGAAGTGCCCAATGTCAATACCCTGCGCCAATTGCAAGCCCCCGATACCCGCAATTACCCCTCCTATTCCTCCTCGACGAGTTACGAGGCCATGGAGCGGCCCATTCGACAGGAGGAAGGTCTTTCCCCCATCGTGGACAATGAGCATTTGCCCATCATCATCAACAAGGGCGATGAATCAGAAAATGGCTATGGAGAATCGGAAATCCTGGACGAAAACCTCAAGCTTGAGGACATGGAGAAAAAAATGATAGTTCGGGCACTCAAAAAGTACAAAGGCCGCCGCAAGGATGCCGCCATGGAGCTGGGCATTTCGGAGCGGACGCTCTACCGGAAGATCAAGCAGTACAATTTGTAAATTGCCGCCCCTCCCCAATTCATCAACAAACTGTTAATTCCCTCCATGCATGGATGATGGAAGCTCCCAATTGCGTTGTATCTTTGTGCCAATCATCCAAATGCCTGTCGTATGATCTCTTTTCGCCTTTTTGTCCTCACTTGTTTGTTGTCTTGCTGTTTGTCCAGTTGCAAATACTCTTTGGGAGGGGTCAGTGTTCCGCCGGATGTGAAGACGTTTTTGGTCGATGATTTTGAAATCACTGCCTCCAATGCCCCGGCGACCATCAATGTCCAATTCACCGAAGCCCTCCGCAATCAGATTCGGGACCAGGCGCGACTCAAGGATGCTGTCATCGACCCGGACATCGAATTCCGGGGAGCGGTGACGGGCTACAATGTCTCTGCAGAAGCACCCGAACAAGGGGAAACTGTGGGATTCAACCGCTTGACCATCGCCGTGCGGGTGGAATACTACAGCAATCTGAACGACACAGAAATCTTCAGCAAGTCCTTTTCCGAGTTCGAAGACTTTGACAATACGGAGAACCTACTCAGCATTCAGGATGATTTGATCGATGACATTTTCGAAAACCTGGTCGATCGGGTCTTTCGCGAGGCCTTTGCCAACTGGTAGGTCCCATTCCCTGCCCCTGTTTCCACGAAAAAGCGTACTTTTGTAGCACATACGGTCCTGTCACCGCCATTTTAAAGCAGATACAGATGAACGCTGAGCGTTTTGCGGAAATACTCAACAATCCCTCTCACCTCTACCAACTCACTTATCAAGAGCTGCGTAGCTTGCTGTTGGAGTACCCCTTCTGTGCCAGTTTGCAACAAATGGTGGCCATCAAGGCAGTCATGGAAAATCACAAAGAGGCGGACAAACAGCTCAAAAGTGCCGCCATTTACAGTCCCGACCGCTCCCATCTGTACCGACAAATCCAAAATCTGCCCAAGCGAGAGAGTCGTTCGGCCAATTATGTCATCACAGAAGACTTTCTCGAACTCTCAGATCTGTCTTCCGGAAGCAAAGCGCAAGACTCCGCCGAAGCCCTTCCACCCGCCAGCGAAGGCCAATTGATTTGGCTGGAAGAAAACATCAACGACTCTGACATTGAAGACATCAGTTTTGACCTGGTGCCGGAAGAATCGAGTCCCATCACCACTGAAACACATGAAAAAACACCTCCTTTAGCCATAGAATTGGACAATATGCCGCCCGACAAGCCAAAGAACCCGGCTCCCAAAATATTTTTCATCGAAGACCTCATCTCCGATCTGGATGCCACTCTGGACATCAGTGAACAGGCCAGTGTCAAGGACTTGGAGGAAGCCTTTGATGCGCTAGAAGAACCTTTGCCCCAAGACAAGCAAGACAGCAGCTCCCTGCCCGCCCCTGCGACGCCCTTGCTCGAACAAGAGACTGCCACAACAGAGGAAGAACCACTGACTGCCCCCAAGCCCGATGCGCCACCTCGTCGGTACATCCCACTCGAAATTACCAACGCCCCACAGGTGAACGCTCTCGAAGGAAACTCTTCGTCCACAAATCCGTTGGAACAGGATGACATGGCAATAGTAGAGAATGCTTCCGAACAAGTGGAAGAGGAAAACAATCCAAGCCCACTTCCCAAATCATCATTCAGCAGCTGGCTGAAGAAGTACCCCTCTCCTCGCCACAGCATCCTGAAGACGCCCTCCAGCCAAGCGAAGGCAGAACAACAGGAGGTCAAGCCAGCGCCAAAGCCTGCCACACCACCGCAGTACACCATAGAAGATTTGTCGCAGAGCAAGGCCAAAAAGACACCTTCGGCTCCCAAGCCCAAGTTGAGCAAAAAGAAACAAACTCGTTCCTTTGCCAACCGAAGTCTGGAAGAAAATGCGGAAATCGTCTCCGAAACGTTGGCGGAAATCCTGGCCAAGCAAGGCAATTTTGAAAAAGCCATTGAGATGTATGAACGGCTGAGCTTGATTTTTCCCGAAAAAAGCACGTTCTTTGCGGAACGCATTAAAAAATTAAAAAATTTGTAGCATGATAACCGGAATGATTGTATTGATTGCCCTGATTTGCGTAATGTTGATGGGCGTTGTTTTGATCCAAAACCCCAAGGGGGGCGGTGTGGATGCAACCTTTGGCGGCAATGCAACCAACCAGATGTTCGGTGCAGCAAAGTCAACTGATTTCATCGAAAAGCTAACTTGGTACCTGGCAGCCGCACTTTTTATCCTGTGCATCGTGACCAGTCTCATGGTAGGATCACCAGAAGCCGTGGAAGGAGTAGATTTGCTGTCTGATTAAGACCGCTTTCCACGCATCTTCAAAAAAGGCCCGCTGCTGAGCAGCGGGCCTTTTTTCATGGTCTTTTTGGCATTCGTTCATCCGCTATCCTTCCTCTTCTAGTTCTTTGTCTTTTTCCAGTTTGTTGACCAGGTAGATGTGGATGGACTGTGTGACTTCCTTCAAGCCGCCAATGATCTCGCGCTGCCGCTTGACCTTCGCTGTGTTGCCCTTGAGTCCACTGACAACGGCATCCAGTATGGTGTCGAGAAACCAAATCTCTCCCGTTACCGAGTCGCGGTTTTTGTACGATCCACTGATGCGCCAAGCTCTGGCGTAGTACTTCTTGATGTTGTTGACCTTTTGTTCGATCAATTGCGGATCGGCCATTTGCTTTTTGTATTTGAAGATCAATTCAAATAGCAATTTATCCGCATAGGCCGTCAAGTCCCAAAATTCATTGCTGCTTTCGAGATCTACCACATTTTTGAGCTTGCTGTTGTCGTAATATGCCTGCAAGTTTTCCGGCTTCAGCTCCTGGCTGAACTTTTGGTACTTTTTGCTGCCACACAGCTCACAGATTTCTGCCAAACGCAACCAGTTGAGCAAGGGATAATCATTGTAGGAGCCTTTCAGGTCAAAGTACAATTGGTTGGCAGTTTGGTAGGCTTCTGCCGCTTTTTCCAAAGAATCCAGTCGCTCTGCCTTTGTCTTTGCAGTCACCGCCTTGCGCTTGAGAATGCTTCCCTTCAGGCTGTAGCGTTCACTGGTTTCCCGGATGGCCAGCAGGGCCGACATGTTGTCCAAGGCCTGTTGTACCGTTTTGCGAGCCTGTTCAGGCTGCTTTTTCTCTACCAGCAACTCAATGGCCCAGCGAGAGCGAAGGTTTTCGGCCTGTTCCAGTGATTTGATGCGGTATTCAGCATCTTCCATGGCCCGGAGTCGATCAAAATATTCCACTGCCTGCTCCAACAAGGCCAACTCTCCATAGGCTTCGGCCACTGCCTCCACAATGCCACTGTCTTTCATCAAATCAGACGACATGGAGTGGACGATGTTGTCCAAACTCTTGGCCAGGCGGTCTTGGTTTCGGGTGTAGACCCTGGTCTTGCTCACCAGGTTTTCCAACTCGACAATGACCTCAATCCGATCCGATTCGGAGTTGATGACACTGCCCCGCTTGCGGCTGGATACGCCCAGGGAGAAAAACGGATCGCCATAACACTGGAAGGCACCCCAGGTATTGATGTTGGGATAGCTGTAATAGGTCATTTTTCTGGCCCGGTTGACGGATTGGCCAAAGTCCATTCCACTCAGCATGGCATTGTAAAAAGTGAGGGCAAAGGTCTGAGCTGCAGAATCTTCTACCGCCCATCCAGCCACTACGACGGCGCGCACCCCTTCGCGGATCAACTGGGTGCCCAGGTTGGCGGCCAGCTTGTGTCGGTTGCCACTCAAGGGCTCATCCCCCGGTTCGGTCCGCCCGAGGAAGCAGCAGTTGACAAACACCAGATCAGGAATGCGGGTCATTTGCTTGATGATGGCAGGTGTCAGGAGAGTGGTTTCCCCCATGACCATGCCTGCACGCACCTGGTGGCTGCCGCTGGCTTTTTCGTAGATGCCGTGCCCCGCCAAGTGCAGGATGCGATACGGACGCTCAAATAAAGCCTGCAGTATGTCGACAAACTTGGCCCCAATCATGGGTGTGTCCATTTGGAAGCCATTGTTGACCAATAAATTGCCCACTTTTTTTGCTTCTTCGCGTGCAGAAGGTAGGTCTACATAAGTCCCTCCATTGTCTGGATCACCTACGACCAAAGCGGTGCGCTGCAAGGAACCCTTGACATCCGGCCGGTAATTGGCTGTGACCAACTGACGAATCATGCCAGCCCGAACCGCAATCGGGACCTTTTCCGCACTGTAGGAATCGTGCAATAGCTCCCAAGGATAAGAGGCCGTCACCTCATCCAATATCCAAAGAATGTTGCGACTGTCAGAGGCATACACCTTGAAATCGTTTGGCAGGAGAAGCTCAAACAGGGTCTTGGCCAATTGCTCATTCCACGCCTTGCGGACCACGGCCTGAGACAAAAACTCGTCGAGCAGTTGCTGTTGGGAAGACAAGGTATTTTCCTCGGCTCGCGCCCGGTCTGTCAGCGACATGAATCGCAAACTGACCTCGCCCGTCACCTGCCCCTCGGCATTCTTGTACAGCTGTTCTACCTGCTCCACTTTGATTCTGCTCCACCACTCGCGATCTTCCATGAGGTTCATCTTGCGACGCTCTCCCCCCTCTCTCCGCAGGCGGTTTTCGCCAAAGTTGAAGCCATAAAAGCCTCCTTCTTCGCTCAACATCTCCCGAAGGATGCGCAGGACTCTCAAGGCACGGCGCTCGTATATTTCGATGAATTCCAGCTCGGCAATCGGATGCAAGCCATCAATTTCCATCAGTCGGATTTGCTCGTTGGCGTTCATGATCCCAATCAGGATGGAACGGATGGCCAGTCGCAAAGGCAGGTTGCCGTAGCCACTTCCGATGAGCAGGGTGGAAATTTTGGGAATCACCTCCTCCCCTTCTTCCAGGCCCTTCTTCTCAGAGTACTCTTTCATGGTCATGGCCAACTCTAGGGAAGCGGTTGTCATGCTTTTGACCAAGCTGCCAGGGGACAATTGATCGTAACTGCCCAATCCCACTATGATGGCACCAGGAGGTTTGTTGTCTGTATCGAAGATGACTTGTGCTGTGCCCACATCTCCGGGATAAACCCCCAATCGCTGGCGATCCTTGAGTTTGTTGCCCATGAAGTGATTCAGCGCAGCTTCCGCACTCACGATGCCATCGCCTTTGAAGTGACCGACCGCCACGGGATTGCGTGCCTTGCTCAAGTCGCCATTGGTCACCAAGACATTGACTTGGTGCTGTTGTTCTTCTATCTCCTCCTGTGGGATGTAACCGAGGGCAGCCCCTTGGATGTCGCGCATGTTGGGGACTTGCTCTGGCTCATCGTTGTAGAGCGGGAAGTCTTTCGTACCAGACCGCAACAGCAGTGGTTCTTGTCGGTCCAGCTCATCTGTATCCCCGCGCTCCAGCAGTTCGTACAAGGCATTGAATTTGGCCTTGTTGTTGGCCAGGTTGCCGTGCGGCGTATCCATGTACCAGGTATGGGAAGCCTTGAGGTCTTGCGGAATCCCTGTGTCCCAGGTCACACGCCCATCACCGCGGGCTGTCGCCATGAACTGGATGCTCTTGCCCTCCTTGTCGGCTTTTTCTGCAAAAGAAACAGGCGTCATTTTGTCCACTCCCGCTACATAGAGAATTTGCCGAAGGTCATTGCTTTCGTTTTTGAGTGGATCTTTCAACCATTTTTTCACCAAATTTGCCGCCTGTTTGAGGGCTTTTTTATCAGGTAAGACCCAATTGCCTTTGGTACTCTCTTTCAGCTTTTCCCAGTAGTCTTGCTTGAAGTATGTCATGTCCGCTTTTCTCGTCTCTCCTTCCATCACCACACTCGGCAGCAATTGCAGCAGGCCAGGGAATTGCATGACAATCTGCAGGATTTCCTCCTTGGAATTTCGAAGGTCCAAAAGGCTGAGGTAGCGGATGAGGCGTTCTTCTCCGGTGATGACCCTTGGGATGACAAATGAGCCATAACTGGGCGTTCCCAGAAGCACGAGCCGGAAAGTTGGCCGCTCTTGCAAGCGTTTCCAGACGTCGGAATGATTGACCTTCAAGGTGTGTGCCACCAGCCCTCCCATGGAGTGTGCCAGTATGCGAATGGGCGTGGTTTTGTTGGCAGTATCGTCGAGTTTTTCTTTGATGGCTGTGGCCAATCGCTCGGCGGATACCTCCAATGGCAGGCGCCAGTCATAGGGAAAGGGAACGACCTCGTGGCTTCGGGACAGATAGTCCAGCAAATTTTGATAGGGCCAAGAGACCAAACCCGACGGTTCTACCCGACTGCTCTCATCGTAGCGCAAATCGTTCATGCCGCCCAAGGCCAATCGGATGACGTTGAGCCATACGCCTTTGGAGCTTCCCGGAGGCCGCAGCTCACTTCCCATGATGCCCGGCAAGACAAAGACAATGGGTTTGTCAACTCTCGAACGAGTTGCTGTATCTGGTTGGGGTACGTAGGTCCCCGCCTCCTCCCGCCAAACCAATGGCTGAAAGTTGTTTTCCTCTGTGATGGGTTCTTTGAAGCCCTTGAGGATGATGTTTTGGGTGGTCCGATTGACGAAATATTGGAAGTGGGATACCTCTTTGCCTTGGTGAAAAAAGTAAAAGGCATTGCCTGGGCGTCGCACCCCGCGGTACATGGAGGGGGTGTTGACCACAAAATCGTTTTGTTCCAGGTAAAACAGCTTGGTCAAAAAGACCAGCATGGTGCGCCAAAACTTGTTGGCCTTGGCATTTCCGGCAACAGCCAGCAAGCTGGAATTGACTTGGACTTCGGGATTGTTGAGCATCCGGACCAAGGGCGAGTCGGGCATCATGGCTTCCAAGCCGGGGAGTTCGCTGGGGTCGGTGCGTTTTTTGACCACCGTGAGCATGAAGGAAGTCAGGAATTCGTAGGCGGGATTGCCTGCCAGGAAAGGGATGCGACCGACGAGGTTGACGAGGATTTTGAGGTAGAGATCGAGGCGGCGGGAGGCGAGTGTGGTTCCTGCCGTGGGGCAAGCCACCCGGATCACTTTTTCCACCTTAATCTGCTTTTTCTGGAGCAGCTTGTCGAGTTCTTTGAGTTGTTTGATGTCTTTGGATCGATCGCCTGCAGACTTTTCGTAGATGAGAAAATCTTTTTCATTGAAGGCGACGCCATCGCCCCTGCTGTTGGCCCTTACCAGCAATTCGGCCAGCAGTCCACCGCGAGAATGAGTCAGCACATGGAGTCGGATGCCTTTGGGCAGGGATTTGACCAGGTCAATGACGTTTTCGACTGGATTCTTGCTCAGGGTGGCATGTTCAAAGGCCAGTATTCGATTGGCGTAATGCGATTGCAATTGATGCCAAACGGAAAGATTGCTTTCGTTGTCCTCCTGCTCACTTCCGGAGGGCATGAAGCCGCCAAAACTGCCATAGGTAGAGGAAGCGGTGCCGTGAATCAAGAGCAAGTAAGGGTCCTGATCGACCACCAAGTCACGCGTCTTTTCCACCCGGTCCAATTGGTCCAATCGGGTGGCCCGGAAGAGGCCACCACCGCCCACCAGTAACTTTTCTCGGTTGGCAATCAGCAATTTCGCTGGCATGTCTTCCAACTGCGGCTGCAAAATGCGCAGTCCCTTCAAAATCCAATCTCCAATTCCCCGAGTGGTAGAACCACCGATTTGGAAGGAGACGGGCAGTTCGAAGGAGCTACCCGCATCTGCCGAGCGCTGCGCAGTCTCTGGCATGAGTTCTTTGAGATTCTCCAGGGTCCCCCACCACTTTTCTCCATTTTCCAATTCGATCTCCAGGATGTCATCGGTTCCAATTTCCTTGGTTTCGATGGATTGACTATCGGATCGGAAGCGATCGATTTTGATGGATTCGGAGACCTTTACGTTTAGAAAGGCTCCCAATTGAAGGTCTTCTTGTTCATCCGTTTTGCGACCAACAACAGTTATCGTATTAGACATGCTAATTTGGCTTTTGTGAGGCGAAAGTTTTTCGTGGCTTAAATATAGAAAAAATCGACCAAATGTAAGATTTTGATACTATACTCATTACGTTTCGCCTAGCTGATGTTGGGGCCGGTGTTTTATCCTAAGATGCTTTTCCCAATTCCATTTTGATACTCAAAGGCATTGTCGCTTTGTTCATACCCCTTTAGTCTTTCTTCCAAAAGATTTTTATCAAATCCCTTTTGGGTTTGTGCGGTCATGTCAGGGGTTATCGGATTCATACTTTTGGCATATTGCAAATTGTCTACATCATTTCTTTGGGTAAAAAGGGCAGGCAGAAAATTCTCAAATACTCCAACTTCGATGGTATTGTGCGTAATCCAAGCGTCCCAAAATTCCGCAGAATAACCACCCACAATTCTCTTGTTGATTGCCTTTGCTACAAAGTGCTGTTTATTCGTTCCGGCCACAACCTCATAGTGGTAATGTACTCCTATTATTTTCCCATTTTCGTATACATCTTTGAAAGATATTCTAAGAAAGATCATTGTCCCGATGAACGGAATTTTCTTCCCCATTCCCCAACCGTCATTTTCGCAATAAAAGATTTCCAGTTCTTGATCCACAGGGTACTTAAAACCATACTTATTGTACTGCATGGTTTCCTTGATGTGGATTTTCGCACCGGCCTTAGCTGTATTGTTTTCCCCTAAACGACCATTGAGTTGGGCATTTACATGGTCAGAAGGATGCCACAAAAGGTAGGCAGGCACTTTTTGCCCCTCATACCCTTCGACATCATGTAAGGTAACTCTTAGGTTGGCAAAGTTTTTAAACCACCAAGCTATCATTTCGGATGTTATTCCGCGAAGTAAGGAGTGTTCTAGAACGACGCAGATCTGTCCAGATTTATTTTTCACTTGCCCCCAATGGACCGATGAAACAGATTTCAATTCCCATTCAAATTTTCGCTCTTGGGGCATATTCATTTTTTGCATGATGTTAATTTTTATGCAAAACTACGTACCAGGCAAGGGCAAAAGATTGATGTGGGTTAAGAACTGATGCGTTGTTTTAAAAACCTGCTCAATGCCTCGGGGGTAATGCCAATGAAAGCTGCAATGTATTTGGAAGGGGTCTGGGCAATGATCTCTGGATAGTTTTCTTCCAAAAAAGAATATTGGACTTTCGTAACAGAGGAGGTTTTGATGCTGATGATGTTCTTCGCTTCGATGAGATGTTCTAGTATCTTTTTTCTCAGGAAGATTCCAAGCTTATCAGAGTAAAGATACAGGTCCATAAAACAATCAAATGGCATGGCTATGTACTTCACATTTGTTATTGCAATGACATTGTCAGATGCAAAGGTCTTTGAAACTGCACTGATCATATTTGAGCATAGATTGCCAGATTGAAAGAACCTTGAAATGATGAACTTGTCTTCTTCATTGTATTCTGACGCCGCTATGCCTTCCAAAATGTAAATGACTCTATCACAAATGTCAGTCTGCCTAAATATGATCTCTCTTTTTGAAGCGGTATGTACGGAAAGTTGGGAGGAAAACCATTTCCATTCACTGTCAATTCCTTGTTGCAGATACTTCTCAATCTCGAGTTTTAGTGTTTCCATACTTGATCTTTTGGCATTGGGTACATCACACAATCCTCGCCAATGAGCTCGTACTGTTCCTCCCCAAAATACACCAAAGCAGAAGCAGTGACAATGCCCAAAGCCGGACAATTTGCCGGCGCAAACTGCCTGGACACTTGCAAAGACTTCCATTGATTGGCCTCATCATGCGCATCGATCATCCAAGGGACCAATCCCAGCATGGGGACAAATCGACCATCTTGTACGCTGCCTTGCCCCAATTGAATGGCTCCTGCCGATACCCCCATCAACAAACAGCCCGCCCGGTAGCGATCGAGCAGCAGTTGATCCAAGCCATATTCACACAGACAAGACCAGCCTCGGAAGGTATCTCCTCCAGCCAGCAAAATCAGGTCGGCCTTTTGCACATGCGTCATGTCTGTCTCAGTGTATGGGTAGGCAACATGTTGACAATTTTGCACACCCATTTGCGCCATTCCCGCACAGAAGAGTTGGTAAAATGCAGGCTCATCTCCATTGGAAGCACCGATGTATACCGCCAAGGGGTCATCGCTTGTCAATCGCTGGCGGATGGCAGCCAAACGGGCTTCGCCTTGGGGCGTCTTTCCCATCAAGGGTTGGCTATCTGCCAGGAGGTAGATTGGTTGGAAGGGTTGTTCACTCATGTTTCAAGGACTCTGCTGGATTGATGCGGCCACTGCGGACTGCATGGTAGGCCGTTGTCAAAAAGACCAACAAAAGAGTAAAAAGGAACACGCCGACGAAAACACCGACATGCATATCGATTCGGAAAGCAAACTCTTCCAACCATTGTCCGATCAACCACCAAGCAGCTACAAAGGCGGGAATGGCCGCAATGCAAACCAGCAACAGGAAGTCCCGACTGAGCAGCATCACCACATCGGACAACTCGGCCCCCAATACCCGCCGAATGCCCATCTCGCGAATGCGTTGGCGCGACAGATACGAGGCCAGGCCAAAGAGGCCCAAAAAGGCAATGATGAGGGTCACCAAAGAGAAGGACAAGAAGATTCGCCCCCGTCTTTCGTCTGCCTGATAGGCTTCCTGAATCATTTGATCCAAAAACTCAAAGCTGAAATCCGCGTTGGGATACACCCTTTTCCAACTGGTCTCTACATGGGCCAAGGCGGTGGATACATCCTCTTTCAACTTCACATATACCTGACTGCCACTTGGGCTGAAAAACAACAATTGGGCTTCCAAAGGATCGTGAAGACTTTGGTTGTGGAAATTCTCCATCACCCCCACCACCAACAGATGACTGGGATTGTTGGCATCTCCTCGTCGGATCTTTTCGCCAATGGGGTCATCCGGAAGGCCAAACTCATCGATGAATTGGCGGTTGATGATCACCGATTGGGCTGAATCGGCGGGAAAATCTGGAGAGAAATTGCGCCCGTGGAGAATGCCGATGTCCATTTTGTCCAAAAAATCGTAATCAACCTGCCCAAATCGCACAAATTGTGGCTCCGGCCCCGCTTCTCCTTCGGCGCTGAACGGCCCGCGGTACATCCCTCCCAAGCCCGGCACAAAGTTGCTGCTGATGACCGAAGTGATCAGATCGTTTTGCTGCAATACTTGTTTGAAGACATCGAACTTTTGGAGTTGTTCGTCTCCCTCCAAGGCCAGCCGAATGGTCTGCCCCTGGTCAAAGCCCAAGTCTTGAAAACGCATGAATTGCAATTGTTGATAAATCAACCCTGTACAAATCAACACAAACAGCACCACGGCAAACTGCAGACTCAACAAAAACTTCCGAACCACCGTCCCACTAGCCAAGCGACCTTTGACCGCCGATATGGGGCGAAAGGCAGACAAAAAGAAGGCCGGATACGCCCCTCCAAATAGGGCCAGCAACATCACCAGAACCAGAATGCCGACAGACAACTGAGGTTGCCAAAGTTGGGCAGCATCCAATTGGATGTCGAGCAAATTGTTGAGCAAGGGCAGGGATTTGTACAAGGCAAAAATGGCCAGGGCCAGGGCCAGCAAAATGTACAGCAGCGACTCGCTCAAAAACTGCCAGATCAACTGGGCCCGACTCGACCCCACCACCTTGCGGATGCCGACTTCCAAGGAGCGCCGACTCGCCTGCGCCGTGGCCAAATTGACATAGCTGATGGCCGCAATCAACAAGAGCAAAAACGCAATGGAACCGAAAACATAAATGTAAGAATAGCCACCACTGGCCCTCATGTGCAGCTCTCGCAAAGGCACCAGCTCGTGGTGGGCCCGGCGCATGACTGGCTCCAAGTCGGGGTCGAGGTATTGGTCGTAGATATTGGAGAGCTTGGGGGCAAAAGCCTGCGGGTCCACTTTGTCGTGAAGCAATACATAGGTGAGCCCTCCCAATCGGTTGAAATAATAGTTGTCCAGCTCACTATCTGTTTGCACAGAAACATAGGCCTCGGCAGTCAGACTGGAATTGTGTGGCAAGTCCTTGAAGACCGCCGTAACCATGAGTGGATGGGCCTTTTCTTCGTTGGTGATGAAGTGGACATATTCTGCATCCAGCAGCTTGCCCGCTGCTTGCCCACTTCCAAAGATGCGTCGGGCCAGGCTTTCGGACAGAACGATTTTGTTGGGGCCATCCAATGCTTTTTCCCGGCTTCCCTCCAACAGCTCAAAACTAAAAACATCCAGGAGCGCTTGGTCTGCCGCTTGCAATCTTTCCTCCTCAATGTTTTGGCTGGCCCATGCCAAGCGCATGGAAGAGGTGAAGCCATAGCAGCGCACGAAGGCCGCCACTTCCGGAAAGTCTTTTGTCAAATAGGGCCCCAAGTTGAGGAAAGTATTTTGGGAATTGATGTCCAACTGCTTATTGGTCAGGTCTACCCGGGGGGTTGTGACACGATAGATGTGATCGGATTGCTGGTGGAAGTGATCGTAGTTGAGCTCAAAGTTCAAATAGAGCAAAATGAGCAAAACGGACAGGATTCCAGTGACCAAGCAGGTGAGATTGAGCAGACTGTGTCCTGGACGGCGATACAAATTGCGCCAAAAGATGAGAAGGTGATTTTGAATCATAGCATAGAAATTGTTGTGTACAATCAGTAAGTTCTACATTAAAACTCGCAAATGCGATTATTTGTCCAATTTTAATGCGGAAGATTGCTATATTTCGGAAGGGAGGATGTTGCTGTGGCTCCACAAATTGCAGCCACAACATAATTCGCAGGGCCTTTGCTTCGTTAAAGGCTTCAGTTATCCCCCCAATACACCGTTGAGAGCCGACAGTCGTTTCGTTTGCCATGGGCAAGCAGGTTCCATCCTGTCCGTTGCCTGTGAGAATGCTAGGCTTCGGCAACCATTCCCAGTAAACGCTAAATCAAAGAAGAACCATGAGGTATTTATTCTTTTTTCTCTTTTGCATTGCCTTCTCCTTCCAATCCCAAGCACAATTTACTCCAACCAAAGACGGACTGACCATTTTGGTGACCGATGGAACCCAAAAAGGACGTCAAAGCATCCAGGCACCTCCCAGTGACTTTGTCTTCCGCGACCCCATCCGTCCCCTGGGCATGACCGATGCCATCCAAGCTGCCGCCTTCTTGGAGCGGCCCGACTATGGACTGACTGGTTTCATTTTGGTATTCTGTGTCAACGATTCCATCGCAGACGAGCAAGGAAGTCTGGAAATCAATGGAGAAGTCTACAAGGGCGTTTATCGACTCATCCGACAAAAAATCGCTGCCGACGAAGTCATTCCATTGGGGATGACCACTTTCCGGTTGTCGGGAACTGTGTTTTTCCTGGGCATTTCCTGATGCCCTTCCACAATGGGGCGGCTGCTGAAAAAGTGGCGGTCACCCCATTGTTTTCTTCCATACTTTCCCCTTCCTTTCGCTGTTCACTCCCGTGAGCAATTCGCCTTTTGGTCGACGCCCAATCGTCCACTTTCGTTCAGTACATTCAGCCGTCCAACCCCTCCATCCAACTCTCCGCTTTCAAAGAGGAATAGAGATAAGCATTGGTCAAAATTGCAAGTCAAACAGCCAAACAAATGGCAATGGCCTACGTTGGAGAAGATGTGACCCGATTTCATCTCCTCAAAAGCGAAAAAATATGAAGGTTGTCCTAAACTTTACCTTGTTTTGTCTCCCATTCTTGTTGACTCTTTCGGCGAATGCCCAGCAGAAAAAAGCCGCCTACTCCATCTCCATCAACAAATTTGGAAAATCCGCAGACCAAATACATCCAATTCAGCTGCAAGAAGTCAGAGCTGGCGTTGATACTCTGTATGAAATAGATGGCAAATATGCCACCCGTCCCACGACCCGATACACCACTGTCAAAGACAATTTCAGCCTGCACAATCTCAAAATATTTCCCGGCTTGAAATTTCGGACAGATTTTCGACAGGAAGGCAATTGGCTGATCATTGAAGATGCAACAACAGACAGCATCCTGCAGGCCTATCCTCCCAAGACACAAGGTGCCAAAAGGCGTCTGGCCATCGACATCACAAAGGGAGTTTACATCCAAAAACACAATTGGTGCCTCAGTCCCATCACCATTCCCTTCAAGGTCTTCACAGCCAATGATTCCGACTCTTTGGACAACAACATCAATACTGTGGAGAGCAACATCAACCTGGCATTGGCGGTTGGATTCAATACGGAAAAGTACATCTTCAAGGGAGGAAAAGAACCCGAATTGCGCAGTCACCAATACTTCTTTGGGTTTGCTGGCATCAACCGCTTGAACCTCAACGCACTCAATACCGACTTTGCGATCGAAGAAGGTCGGGAGGTCTCCATCGCCACCTTCAGCCTCGGGCTCGGCATGCAGTTTGGGTACAAGCGATTTGGCCTGAGTGTGTTATCTGGCTTTGATTTTCCCGTATCGACCAATGCCGGAGAAGACTGGATTCTGAGAGGCAATCTGTGGTTGGGCTTTGGCATTGGCTATCACCTCTTCAAATGAGAACTCCCACAGCGGGTCAACACTGCGGGAGTTGCAAATGGTATGTATCGGATCGCTTAAGTAAACAGTTTACCTAGCGAATGAACATCAATTCACGGTACTTGATCAAGGACCAGCTCTTGTCGTCCACCACATGCTCCAAGGCATCGGCATGGACCCGAATTTTTTCCATCAAGGTCTTCACCTTTTTGCAGTAGGCAAGGGCTGTGGCGCGGGTCGAACGGGCTTTTCCTGCCTTTTGACGCTCCTCAACCATTTTGTTAATGTTTTGGTGGATGCCGTTGATGTGTTCCGTCATCAGTTTGAGGGTATCGCGCTGGTAGATGCTGGAACGCACGCCCATGCCCGCCTCTTTGAGGGTGGCCACGTTGGCAGCCAGTGTGGTTTGGTAGTCAACCGCAGATGGGAGGACGTAATTGAGGCACAATTCTTCCATCGCTCTGGACTCGATGTCGAGCTTGAGGATGTAGTTTTCCAACATCACTTCGTGGTGTGCATGCAGCTCTTTTTCGGTAAAGACACCGCTTTCCTGGAACAGCTTGAGGGATGACTTGGCAACGTAAGCATCCAAGGCAGTTGGCGTATCTGGGTTGTTGCTCAATCCTCTTTTCTTGGCCTCTTTTTTCCAATCGTCGCTGTAGTTGTCTCCTTCGAAGCGGATCGGTCTGGATTCCTTGATGTATTTCTTCAATACAGTGAGGATGGCCGCACCTTGCGACTTGCCCTTCTTCATGCTCGCATCCACTGCCGCTTTGAACTTGATCAATTGTCCACCCATGATGGAGTTCATGATGGTCATCGGAGCAGCGCAGTTGACAGTAGATCCCGCCATTCGAATCTCAAACTTGTTGCCCGTAAAAGCAAATGGCGAGGTCCGGTTGCGATCGGTGTTGTCCTTTTCCAAATCTGGAATCTTGCTCAGCAAGTTGAGCACTTTTTTGACATCCTCCTTGGTCGTTTGTCCCTTTTCGATTTGGTCCAAAATCTCTGACAAAATGGAACCAGTGAAAACGGAAATGATGGCTGGAGGCGCTTCGTTGGCTCCCAAGCGGTGGTCGTTCGAGGCAGAAGCAACACTGGCCCGCAGAAGATCGGCATGCTCGTAGACCGCCCGGATGGTATTGACGAAGAACGTCAAAAAGCGAAGGTTCTTGCCAGGATTTTTGCCAGGAGACAGTAGGTTGACACCTGTATTGGTACCCATGGACCAGTTGTTGTGCTTGCCACTTCCATTGACACCAGCAAAGGGCTTTTCGTGCAACAGCACCCGCAGGCGATGGCGGCGAGCAACGCGGTCCATCATATCCATCAGCAATTGGTTGTGATCCACAGCCACGTTGACTTCCTCAAACATCGGAGCCAACTCGTATTGGCCAGGAGCCACCTCGTTGTGGCGGGTGCGGACGGGGATGCCCAATTTGTGACATTCCGTCTCCAGGTCGCGCATGAAAGCATAGACGCGTTCTGGAATGGACCCGAAGTAGTGGTCGTCCAACTGCTGACCTTTGGAAGCGTGGCGTCCGATCAAGGTGCGGCCAGACATGACCAAATCCGGCCGGGCGTTGAACAGGGCTTCGTCTACGAGGAAGTATTCTTGTTCCCAACCCAGGGTAGGCGTCACTTTGGTCACCTTTTCATCGAACAATTGGCAGACGGGAATGGCAGCCTTTTCGAGGTAGGCCTGTGACTTGAGCAATGGCAATTTGTAGTCCAACGAGTCGCCAGAGTAGGTGACAAAGATGGTTGGAATGCAAAGTGTTTTTCCCTCTCCTACTTCCAGGATGAAGGCGGGAGAAGAAGGATCCCAGGCCGTGTAGCCTCTTGCTTCGAAGGTAGAGCGCAGTCCGCCACCGGGAAAGCTGGAGCCATCGGGTTCTTGCTGCGCCAATTCATTACCACCAAACTCTTCAATGGCGCTGCCGTCAGATTTGAGGGTAAAAAACGAATCGTGTTTTTCGGCCGTCCGTCCGGTCAGCGGTTGAAACCAGTGAGCGTAGTGAGTAGCACCTTTGTCCATGGCCCATTTTTGCATGGCGCTGGCCACCACATCGGCCACTTCGCGCGAGAGTTTGCTGCCACTTTGGATGGCGGCCTTCACGCTCAGATAAGAATCTTCGGACAAATACTCGCGCATGGCGCGTTCGTTGAAGACGTTGGATCCGAAGAAGGTAGAGATGGGTTCTGAAGGCACGTCGAAAAAGTCCGCATCTTCAAAGCGATTTTGGAGGGTATCCATCGCATTAAACCTGGAAATACTCATAAGCTAAATGGATTGAGATTTGGAATATGTTTGGTAATTGCGGCCAAGGTACGGTATTCTTTGAACATAGCCTTGGATTGGATAAACAAATTAAGGGAATAACAAATATGAGTCTGCGCAAGACCATACGAGTTATTCCCTTTGAGGCATACAGACACAACTAATGCTCGAACATTGATCGCCTAGCGATCACAAGAAGTTGCGATTAGGATAGCGATTAGTATGCACAAAAATCTCAGGCAGACCCGGAGAAAGACACTGCGAAAAACCTTCTCCCTGTCAAACAAATCTGCCGACTGTTTTGGGGTTTATTTGCCCAGGGTAACAAAAATTAGGCTATGTAAATACTAGAAATTACCAATTTGAGGTGCCTGCGTGTAGCAGATGATTTCCTCCATCATGACATTTTGGAAAGCATCCGAACACTTCATGGATGTAAATTGGTTGGGGTTCGATAGGTCGTCGTTGTAGAATTGGACCACGATGGGCATGCAGCTCACCGCAGCTTTTTCGTTGAAAATGCCAACAGAAAATACTGCTGGGTTGTTGACAAGGGCTTCTTTGAGAAAAACCACTCGTTGGTCGATGCTGATGCCAGTCTCTGGCTCAAAAGTAGTGCCGCTGCTGTCTTGAAAGACAACTTTTACAGTAATGTTGCCCAGCGCAAATTCAGATTTGACGGTATTGGCCAGGGCTTGGGCAGTGGTACTCATCTGGGAGGTAATGGTGAGCACGTACTCTCCGCTTGGCTGCTCGACAAGCTGAGATACCATGATTTGTGCGGATTGACCGATGGTGAAAGAAACGGTTCTTTGTACCGTGTACCAGGGAGCAGATAAGCCCACTGTTCCGGTACCATTGGATGGTGCGGTTGTGTTTGTCATTTGGATAGTTTTGTGTAAGAATAAAGGTGTTGCTTATTCCTTATGAAGACAATGTAAGAATAATACACATATAAAACAAATTTAATACGTAATTTCTTTTTTCAAGAGAAGTTCTCAAATGACAAAAACTCAGAATGCAGACACAGTCCATTCTAAAATCACGGAAAATCATTATTTTTATTTGAACAAGATCGCTCTACTTTTGTATTAAGTAGTTGCTCTTTGCATTAACTCTTCCATTTTGAATCTCTCATTACCGGCTTTTGAGCCTCACCGCTCAAAGATGTATTCCTCAATGCTATTGCACGAGCATGAAACACTATGCTGATTACTACAATTACTTAACGATTAAATTTTTTCACATGTCCTCCAACACAACAGTACATCCATCACCTGGAGATTTCCAGCAGTTTTATGCCTTGGAATACAAAAAAAGCGATCTTGAGGCATTGCTCTATCCCAAAGAAGGTGCCGGTGGTATCATCGGTTTGGTATTCAAAGCGCAGGATCCAACAGAAGGAGCTCCCTTTCAGATTTTGCCCCTGGCCTTTACCAAAGAGTTCCAATACCGGGAGATCATTGCGGCCAATGACCAAGGTGCCCTCTCCTACCCTGAGCCCATCAGGGTATGGTCAACCAAAGAGGAAAACCAAAGTGTGCTTTCCGAAGATGGTGCATACGACAATGGCACTTTTGACAATCTTGGACAACTCGAATTTTACAACTCAGATTTTCACATCTGCACTTTTTTGAAAGATGAGTTGATGTCCTTGTTCAAAGATGCAGACAGAATCCTGGTGTCAGGTGGCCAGCTCAATTTCGGCTCTTTGGCCACTGCCAAAGAAGGTGGCAGTGATGTATTCACCCTCAAGATCGAAGCCGTCAATTCGGACAATGAAATTTCTTTCCCATACGGAGAACAAAGCTTTGGTGCCCCAACTGTCCTTTTGGGTGTCCCCTGCCCTCCTTACTGGGTCAAAAATTATGCGACCATTTTGAGTCTGAAGGCATTCCAATTCATTGCCAAGAACATCCGGGACATCGATCCCATGGTGGCCAAGCAAATCCTCTGTGGGGAGTTCGAGAACTTGGTCGAAACGCGCTTCCATCACTATCTTGACAAATCCATTAAAACCTTGGAAGAGGCATTGCGCGACAAGCAACAGGAGAGTGAGTTTGTTCAAAGCAGTATCAAAGCAGAGTTGGCTTATGCCGAAATGGAGGAAAACAACCAGCAATATGCCATGGCCAATGGCAAGCGAAAAAATGGACGAAAAAACAGACCATAAAAATCAGTTTGCCAAGCTTCTGCGGGGCGCTTCAAAGAGAGCATGGCCATTTCCATTGTCGATTTGGCTGCTCCTCTTTTGGGGTGGCCTCCCTTTGCTGTGCCAGGCCCAAGCCCCCGGCAAGCGAGATGCCCCGTCTTTCCATTTCAAGCAAATTCTGACGGAGGGGGAAACGCACATGTTTTTGCATCGATCGATAAGCGGTCACCTCTGGATCAGTACCATAGAAGATGGACTCTTCCGCTTTGATGGACAAGAGACCAAACGCTATCCTACCGATGTCAGTGGCGATCCCAACATCCAAACGCCCTTTGTGGAAGGACAAAATGGAGACCTCTTTTTTTCTACCTCCGACCAATTGCTCCACTACAAATCCAGCAAGGACAGCTTGGTCCATCTCGACCTTCGCACAGCCGATGGAAATTCGATCAAAAAAAGTGTTCCCTTTTACGTGGATACGGCCCAACAACAACTGTGGCTCGTGGCCAATAGCCGAATTGCCATTCTCGATTTCCAGCAATCCGAAGCAGTCCTTCAGTTCCAATCGCCCCACAGCTCCGATGGCAGATACTTTACCGCCGATCTGGCTGTCGATGGAAAGGTGCGACGCATTTATGCTTGGGCCTGGTACGACAAGCAAGGGTTTGAGATTTGGGAAAAAGACGAACAGGGACAGTGGCAAGTACAAAAAATAGAATCCATTCCCTCCATACAGTCAGGTGTACCCGCTACTCCTCTTGGATATGTCTCAAAAATTTTGCGGGAGGATGATTCTCGCATTTGGTTGCTGACAACGTCCAACGGCTTGATCGAATACCACATCCAACAGCCCCAGAACAGCCAGCTCTATCAACATCCTCTTTTTCCTTCTGTCAACATGGCCGGAGGCAGTTTGGGCCAAAGGCAACAACTCTACATCAGCAGCTTGGACAGGGGTGCCTTGGTTTTTGACCGATCCACCCGGCAGTTTCAGACATCGCCCATCTCAACGGAAGAGACTGGTCAAAAAATCATCCAGGCCTATCAAGATGAAGAAGGATTGATTTGGCTGGCTTCTCCCAAAGGTGTCTTCGTTTCCCAGTTCCAACAGGCATTTTCCAATCCGTTTGAGGCCCTGGGCATAGAAAACGAAGTGGTCGGCATTGTGCAACATCCCGATAAGAGCATTTGGGTGGCTACCAAATCGACAGGCATTTTCCAGTTCAACCAACAACAGCAATTGATCCGGAAGTTTCCTTTCGACTCCATGACCGAATGCCAACGCCTCAGCATGGATGCCCGTGGGGGACTGTGGTACAACAATCGGGAAAGCATTTACCACTTTATAAATGGCAAGTGGTACCAACTCTCCTTGCAAAAGACAAAAGACCAAAACATCTTGTCTTTGTTTCACCACCACTCGGGACAAACATTTGTTGTCACCATCAATGGCATCAAGGAATTGAAGTGGACGAAAGGCCAAGCAGCTGAGCTTGTCCATACGACTGTCTTTGACAGCAAGGAGTCAACAGCTACCGAGGAGTCGAAAGTCGACAACATCTACGAAAGCTCCCACCGTTTTACCATCATCCCCAAGACATTTGATTCGATCGTGGTTTACACCTGGGCGTCAGGTGTATTTGAGCCATTGGTCACATTGCCATTTCAAAGCATGGCTTACCACATGAGCGAATCCAGGGATGGCCGATTCATTCGCCTGGGCAGCAATGAAGGGATGATCGAAATCGAGCTGTCCTCCCCTCCTGTGCTTTCTCAGCAAGATCCGAGGCAGAGCGAACTGGAAAGCAAAAGCATTTACAGCATCCAAGAAGATGTCCAAGGGCGCCTGTGGTTCAGCACCCGAAATGGCTTGTATCTCCAAGGACAACAAGCCATGTCGCCCCACTTTGGGACAGAGGACGGAATGGTCAGCGAAAAGTTTTCAAAATATGCCAGCCTTCAACTCGCAGATGGCACCATCTGGCTGGGGACCAACAAAGGGCTGGTCGTTTTTCACCCCGACGACATTCGCCTATACCCACACCCTCCCAAGGTGCGATTGGAGTCCTGCAGGATCGATGGAGAAGTTGCTTTTCTCTCCGAACACATCGACAATTTGGAAACCATCAAACTCCATCACAGCACCCAGTCTTTGCAAATAAAAGTCATTTCCACGGACATGTTTCAGCCAGAAAAAAGCAACATCCGTTGGTTCATCCAAGGCAAGCCAGAGAAGGGCGGACACATTGGCCCGAAAGGAAACATCACCTTGGATCGAAGCATTTTGTCAAAAAACAACAACATCCTCATTTTACAAGCTATGAATGCTCATGGAGCCATTGGTCGCGAACGACGGCTCCACATTTACCTTCCTGGCACCCCCATTTGGACCCGGCCAGAATTTCAAATCGCTGCCATCAGCCTCCTGCTCATCATCTTTTTGCTCTTGTGGCAACGCAATCGACAGGAGCGAAAACTCAAAGCCCAACAAGAACTCTTTGAAGAACGCAACCGCATTGCCAATGACCTGCATGACGACATTGGCTCCACGCTGAGCAACATCAGCATCCTCGCCACCTTGGCCAATCACAACGCTCCTGCCCACACACAACTTCAGAATTTGCTCCATCGAATCGAAGAAGAAGCACACAGAAGTTCCGAATCTCTGGACGACATCATCTGGAGCATCAATGCCCAAAATGATCCCATCGACAGGGTCTTCGCCCGCATGCGGCGCTACGCCTCCGAGGTCTTCGAAGCACGGCAAATCAATGGCCTGTTGCAATTTCCCAAAGAAATGGGCCAACTGCGACTCGACATGCAAAAACGACGGCAGCTGTTGCTCTTTTACAAGGAGGCCATCAACAATCTGTCAAAATATGCCAATTGTCAGACTGCCCAAGTTATCGTAACTTACCAGCCTCCCGAATTGCAATTGATCATCCAAGACGATGGCGTAGGCTTCGACCCAACACAGGCCCTCACCAAAGGCAATGGATTGAAAAGCATGCACGCCCGCATACGAGCACTCAAGGGCCGATTGGACATACAGTCTGCGCCTGACGAGGGCACGCGCATTGAGGCATTCCTCCCCATCACAGAAACGGGGGATTGACCAACGACACTTTTCGGGTGATCTTTGACAACAGAGTACGTAACCGCTTAAACCTAAATTAGAGCATTATGAAAATCATCATTTTTGAAGACGATGAAAAACTTCGCCAATCCCTGGGTCTGCTGATCGACGGTACGCCCGGATTTTCTGTTGTCGGCAGCTATGCCAACTGCAGCGCCGTCGAACAAGTCGTCACACATCTCCAACCAGACATCGCATTGATGGACATCGACATGCCCAAGGTCAACGGCATCGAAGGAGTCCGACGAATCAAAGAAACCCAGGCCCGCATCAAAATTCTGATGCACACTGTATTCGACGACAACGAAAAGTTGTTTGCCTGTCTCAAAGCTGGTGCCGATGGCTACCTGCTCAAAAAGACCCGCCCCAGCCAGCTGATCGCCGCTCTGGAAGACATCCATACCGGAGGTGCCCCCATGTCGCCGGGCATCGCTCGCCGCGTCCTGCTGTCCTTTCGCCAAAGTCCCCGGTCTGCCCAAAACTACGATTTGACCAAGCGAGAGATGCAAATCCTCCACCTTCTGACCGAAGGCTATACCTACAAGGCCATCGCCAGCGAGTGCAACATCTCGATGGATACGGTGTCCACACATCTGAGACACATCTACCAAAAGATGCATGTCAATTGTGGGACAGAGGCGGTCGCCAAGGCCATCCGGGAGCAATTGGTCCGATGACATCCTCCCTTCCGGGCGTTTGCAAAAATCATGGTATTTAGTGATTGTGTGCCCAAAAGGAAGTTTGCATATTTCGGATCGTAAGTAGTACACCCATTTTGTCTAGTGGGTACTTTCTTATTCAATTGATAGGGGAAAAAGCCTAGCTGTGGCATCTGCTGCGGCCTGGAATTTTTGTGTCTTTTTTTCAAAAACAAAACTTGCAAACATGCTGAAAAACATGAACCACCTGCAGGGAGTCATCAGGGGAGAAGAGATTCTTTTCGACACGCCTTTTGGGTACATTTTTGACTACCTATGCCACAATGACGCCTGCAAATTGCCCCTCAAACCCGTCACACCACATCCCCGAGGAGGCAACAACATTGTCCCCTATCTCAAAGACTTGGGCCAAGCCATGGCGGACCCCACTGTCCCCCTGGACGAATCCCTGGATTCTGAAACGCCTGCCTTTTTCACCTACCTGGGCCAGTTCATCGACCACGACATCACTGCCCGTACCGACAGGGACATCGAAGGGACTGTCTTCCGAATCGAGCCAGCGGATCACTTGACACCGCTTGCTCCTGAAACCGTCTTGGACAAACTCAAAAATGGACGCCGCCCCAATCTCGACCTCGACAGTGTCTTTGGAGACGGACCGTCTTTTTCGCCCGAGTCTTATCGGACAGAGGCCTACGAACTGTATGTCGACGACAACAAATCGGACAGTTTGAAAATGAAACTCAACCGTCCCAGACGCTCCTACATCGATTTGCCACGCATCGCTGGCCGAGACGGTCGCGCCTTGATTGCCGACCATCGCAATGACGAAAACGTCATGATCAGCCAGTTGCACGCCGCCTTCATCGCCTTTTACAATCGGGTATACGACGATCTTGAATTGCCCAGCGAACAAGCCAAATACAGTCGGGCGCGCCAACTGACCACCTGGGCCTATCAATATGGCATCATCCATGACTACCTCCCAAGAGTCTGCGATCCACTGGTGGTAGCAGATATTCTGGTCAACGGTCCGTTGTACTTTGGACAGTTCACCAATACCATCATGCCCTTGGAATTTTCCGTGGCTGGATTCCGATTTGGTCACTCCATGATCCGCCCTTCCTACACCATCAATGGAACCACTCGATCCATCACAGAATTGCTGGGACTCAGCGGCGGACGCAATGAGCTGTTGACATCCGATCCCCTCCGGGAACTCAAAGAGGAAAATGTCATCAAATGGTCTGAGTTCATCAAGATCAACAAGAAGCCAGAGCCGCAGATGGCTCGCAAGATCGACACCAAAATTGCCAAGGGACTCTTTACGCTCGACCAAGCCTTTGGGTCGGTCAGTCCAGGCTCGGTGCTGGCGCATCTCACCCAACGCAACCTGCTCAGGGGATTCCTCCTCAGTTTGCCCACAGGTCAATCCGTTGCCAAGGCCATGCGCATCTTCCCAATGACAGACACCGAGATTCAACAATCCAATCCCGACAGTGAAAACCAAATCCTGGCCAACAGCGGACTTCTCCGGCGCACCCCTCTTTGGTACTATGTCCTCAAGGAAGCCGAAGTCCAACAGCAGAGCATGCGGATGGGTGTGGTTGGAAGCAAGATTGTGGCAGAAACCTTGATTGGCTTGATCAAAAGAGATCCCAACAGCTACCTCAACAATATGGATGACCCGGCCGTCCAACCAAACGGCATCAAGGTGCCCTTTTTCAAAGGTGGTGCCATCAAGTCATTTGCAAACTTCCTCAAGCATGCGGAAGTGCCTCTGTGATGCCACCAAATCCCAATGGCAATGACATACATGAATTAGACAAATTCATCTATCTCTACGGCTTGCTGACGGGCAGCAGTTATCTGTGTCTTTTTTGTTTGCACCTGATGCTGTTTGCGCCACCTGCTGTTCTTCCATCGGCAGATGACAGCTCCGGCCTAGAATGGGTGATTTCCCCTATTGATGACGCCAGGATCGGTCTGAACTGATCCTGGCAATAGGAGAAGCCTGTCTGATGACAACTGATGAATTGGATTCTGTCCCTGGGATGGAATCAAAGCTTGCGATGAATGTCCCGGCCGCGTATTTGACGTGAGCCGGGACAATTTTTTGCTTTCCTTTTCAATTTCACAACTTTTTTCGTAATATTGATTCGTTGGTTTACACCAGCAACTTTTCCCACTTTTTGTAGACTTATTGAAGAGCGAAGTCCGAAAGCACCATGTCTTTCTGGCTCTCTGGACGATGCAACATTTGGTATGCGAAGTGTACCAAGTTTTCTTCCACACAATGTTTGATCCTAATCAGCTCCTGGCTTGGCTGATCGAAAGGTCGAAGCATGGCCTGCCTCCATTCGTCCGGACGCTCCAAAAAGACCAATGGGAATCTCTTGACCCTCAAATGCCAGTAATAGCATGAAGACAGCCCTCAAAAGTATTTTGTTGTGTACAATTCTTTATTCCATCTACAGTTTTATTCCGCCCGGCAACTCGCCACAAAACAGTTTACCCCCCAGCGGGGAGATCGTCTTTTTTGACGATTTTGAAACCCCCAGTTTTGGCCCCATGTGGAGCAACAGCAGCTCTACCAGCGATGGACTGATTCGCATTGGGGAGTCCATCGAAGGGATTGCCACACCTCAGGCGGGAACGGGGGCAGTCATCATGGGCAAAACCACCGACGGAGCCTTCAACATCAACTCCCTCGACCTTGCCCTTTCTCTGGCTGCTTACCAAGGACAGCAATTGTACCTCTCCTTTTTCATCCGCCATTATTGGGAGGAACGGGACGACAACGATGGTTTGTATTTCAGTGACGACGGTGGACAGAGCTTTGTCAAAGTATTGGATTTTGCTTTTGATGAATGGACGCCAAATGCCTACGGCCAGCTCCCTCCCATCGACATGACAGCCCTGAGCAAGCGCTACAACCTCAACTTTACCAACGATTTTATCGTCCGCTTCCAACAGGCAGACAATGCGGATTTCAACAACAGCGGAGACGAAGATGGCTTGTTGCTGGACAATGTCTTGATTCGCGAAGAATCCGTCGGCTACGCTTCGCTCCCCTTCCAAGAAGATTTTGAAAGCGGTACCTTGTCCGACAATTGGACATGGGCAACGCCACTCAATACCATCTCTTCGCCTTCCTACATCCGTCCCTGTGGGAGACTGACGATTGACTCTTCCGATTTCGCAGCGGCCGAGGGAAGTCGGGGCTTGCTGATGGGGCGATGGGTAGATGGTGCCTATACGGTCAACGCCATCGATCTCCACTTGGATTTGGCAGCACAACAGACAGCCTATTTGCAATTCAATGTCATGGATTTTGTCGACGAAACCGATCCGGAAGATGGCTTGTATTTCAGCGATGATGGCGGGGAAAATTTTCAAAAAGTCCTTCGCTTCGACAATGGGGATTGGACCGATGCCTATGGGCTGCATGCTCCCATTCCCATTCACAGACTGGCCAGCCGCCATGGCCTGCAACTCAGCGAGCGCTTTGTCATTCGCTTTCAACAGGGAGGCAGTGGCGATTTCAATTACAGTGGGGCCGAGGATGGGTTGTTGCTGGACAATGTGCGAGTGTATTCCCAATCGCCAAGCTACGCCAGCCTGCCTTACAACGATGGCTTCGAAGGGAGCCTGAGCAGCTCCTGGCAATGGAACCTGAGCGACCAAACCAGCCCGCCCTTCAGCCTCGACAATGGTGGATGGATGCAGCCCGTCAACTGGCCCAACATCGCTTTTGAAGGAACACAAGCTTTGGCCATGGGACGGACCTTCGACGGGACCTACAGCTGTGTAGCCGCCGACCTCCACCTCGATCTCGACAACTATGCGGAAGTCCAACTGCAGTTTCAATTCCGTCCCTTCTACGATGAAAGCGAAGATGTAGATGCCTTGTATTTCAGTGATGATGGCGGGGAAAATTTTACAAAGGTGGCTCGGCTCAATCCGGCAAGCCTTCCAGTGGATCAATACAGTTTGCTCCAATTTGACATCGACTCTTTGGCCGCTCTGTACCAACTCAACCTGAGCAGCCGCTTTGTCATTCGCTTCCAACAAGGAGGCAGTGGTGATTTCAACTTTAGTGGCGCGGAAGACGGCTTTTTGATCGATCAATTGCAAGTCTCAGGGCAGCTCAATGCCGATGGTCCCAGCTTGGATGGCTTTGCGCCGGCCCAAGGCCGCATTAGGGATCGAATTGAGTTGCAGGGAAAAAAGTTCTCAACAGACTGCCAGGTATTTTTCAATGGCCAAGCTGCGGAGGAAGTGCAGTTCATCGATGAACAAAGACTGGAAGCGGTCATTCCTCCTCTCGCTACCAGTGGCCGCATCAAGGTACAAAACGCCTTAGGGCAGGACATTTCCAACGAAGACTTTACCGTCTTGAATCGACAGATCATCTTTTTTGAAGACTTTGAAAGTGCCACTCTTCGCTCCATGTGGACAGCCAACAGCTCTGCCGCTACAGGCTTTGTATCGGTCGATCAGGCTTTTGGTGGCATTACAGCTCCTTTCGAAGGATTGTATGGTGCCGTTCTCGGGCAAACGGCAGACGGAGAAGTGAACATCAATACCCTGGATCTGGCCATTCCCTTGGCGGCCCATCAGGACAGCGAGTTGGCCTTGAGTTTTTACATCAAGCATTTCAATGAAGAATACGAAGCAGAAGATGGCTTGTATCTGAGCGACGATGGCGGACAAAATTTTGTCAAGGTGGCCGACTTTCGCTTTGATGGCTGGACCAACAATGCCTACGGCCAATTGCCCCCCTTTGATTTGGATCAACTGGCGATGGACAATGGCTTGATTCTCAACGATGATTTCGTCATCCGCTTCCAGCACAGCAGCAATGCAGATTTCAATTTTTCTGGGGATGAAGATGGCCTCTTTTTGGACAACATCCTGCTGCGCGAAGAGACAACCCCTTACCTACGGCTTCCCTTCGAAGATGGCTTTGAGACCAATGCTCTATTGCCTGCCTGGACTTGGAGTCGACCACTCAACACCATCTCGTCTCCCGAATTCATCCGGCCTGGCGGGACGGCGACCATCAGTGCGTCCGACTTCGCTGCTGCCAACGGCCTCAATGGCTTGTTCCTGGGCAGAAATTACGATGGTGGGTATACTGTCAATGCGTTGGACCTCCACCTCGACTTGAGCAGAGAAACAGCGGTCTACCTCCAATTTTCCATCCGAGATTTTGTGGATGAAACCAATCCAGAAGATGGACTCTACTTCAGCGACGATGGCGGAGTCAGTTTCCGAAAGGTGTGGCGCTTCAACACGGGCGATTGGACAGATGGCTATGGCCTCATTCCCCCGCTGCCCGTACACCGCTTGGCTTCCCAAAACGGCTTGACATTGAGCAACCGATTTGTCATCCGCTTCCAACAAGCAGGATCGGGCGATCTCAACTTCAGCGGCGACGAAGATGGCATTTTGCTGGACGATGTCCGGGTCTTTTCCCAGCCCCCTGTCTATGCATCCCTGCCATTTACAGATGGATTTGAAAATGGCTTGGGCAGTGCGTGGCAATGGACCTTGAGCGACCAAACTTCCCCTTTTTCCCAATTGGACAACGGAGGCTTTGTAACCGAAGTGGACTGGCAAGGCTTTGTATTCGAAGGAGAAAAAGCATTGGCGATGGGACGGGCTTTCGATGGCACTGCCACCACCTTGGCAGCCGATTTACACCTCAACTTGGAAAATTATGCCCAGGCGAACTTACAGTTTCAATTCCTCCCCTTTTACGAAGAAGACGACAACACGGATGGCATTTGGTTCAGCGATGATGGTGGCGCTCATTTCACAAAAGTCGTTCAACTCTTGCCTGCCTCCTTGTCGCCTACCAACTACACGCCCATTCAGGTCGACATCGACTCGCTGGCTGCTTTGAATGCCTTGAAATTGACCGATCAATTTGTCATTCGCTTCCAACAAACCGGGCTTGGAGACTTCAATTTCTCAGGGGCAGAAGATGGGTTTCTCATCGATCAAGTCAGTGTCACGGGCCAACTCAACACCAACGGCCCTAGCCTTGTCGATTTTGAGCCAGGCAGTGGAGAAATTGGAGATCGCATTGAGTTGACTGGCCGAAATTTCACTGCCGATACCAAGGTCTTTTTCAATGGCCAGGCAGCAAAAGAAGTGCAATTTGTCAGCACCCAAAAGCTGGAAGTAGTCGTACCCGCTCTGGCAACAAGCGGCCGCATCCGAGTGCGCAACGATCTTGGCCAGGATCTTTCTGCCACAGACTTTCAAATCATCGGGCAACAAGTGATTTTCTTTGAAGATTTCGAAACAGCGCAGTTGCGCAGCATGTGGACAGCCAACAGCTCGACGGAGGAAGGGCTGGTCGAAGTCAACCAGACGGGCAATGGCATCATCGCTGCCTATGAAGGCTTGTACGGTGCGGTGCTGGGCAAAACGCAGGACGGACAATTCAATGTCAACACCCTGGATTTGGCCATTCCACTGGGGGCCTTCCAAGGAAAGAATCTGATCTTCAGTTTCTACCTCAAATCCTTCCAAGAGGAATACCAGGCAGAAGATGGCGTCTACCTGAGCGACGATGGTGGCCAGACATTTACCAAGGTCATTGACCTGCGATACGACCTGTGGACTGGAAGCCAATTCGGGCAATTGCCACCTTATGATTTGGATGAACTGGCAAGCCGCAACAACCTGGTTCTCAACGATGATTTTGTCATTCGCTTCCAGCAAGCTGGCAATGGTGATTTCAATTTTTCCGGGGCAGAAGACGGTCTTTTCCTCGACAACATTTTGATCCAAGAACAAACCATCACCCATGCTCCCTTGCCCTTTGAAGAAGGATTTGAATCGGGTGTATTGGGACCCGCCTGGAAATGGGGCCATCCGCTCAATACCATCGGCAGCCCCGACTACATCCGGCCCGGCGGCAGACTGGCCATCGGCTCTTCCTCTTTCATCGCCTACAACGGTCTCAACGGCCTGACCATGGGCAGGTATTACGATGGCAACTACACGGTCAACGCCCTGGACCTGCACCTCGATCTGGCTGGAGAATCCGACGTTTACCTACAATATTGGATCAACGATTTTGAAGACGAACTCGACCCGGAAGATGGCCTCTACTTCAGTGATGATGGCGGGCAAAGCTTCCACAAAGTCTGGCAATTCAACTATGGCGATTGGACACTTGGCTATGGCCACATTCCGCCCATCCCTGTCCACCGACTGGCCCAACGCTTTGGCCTGCAACTCAACGATCGCTTTGTCATTCGCTTCCAACAAGCAGGCGTTGGCGATTACAACTACAGTGGTTCAGAAGACGGTCTGTTGATCGACGACATTCGGGTCTATGCCCAAGAAAAGGAATATGCCACACTGCCTTTTGTCGACAATTTTGAAAACGGACTCAGCTCATTCTGGCAATGGAATACCAACGACCAGACGGCACCCTTGAATTCCATCGACAATGGCAGCTTTCTCGGAATTGTAGAAGACCCAAATTTCGCTTTCGAAGGGCAAGGCTATCTGACATTTGGACGAATCTTCGATGGAAGCTACACCAGCATTGCCGCCGATTTGCACCTCCAACTGGAAGACTTTTCTGCTGTCGATTTGCAATTTCAATACCGTCCTTACTTCGAGGAACAAAACGAAGAGGATGGCATTTGGGCCAGTGATGATGGCGGGCAGCATTTCACCAAAATCTACCAATTTCAACCACAGCTCTTTCCCCAAAATGCCTACTCTCCCATCCAGTTGGCCATCGACTCTTTGGCGGACTTGTACGGCCTTCGACTGAGCAATGCCTTCATCCTGCGCTTCCAACAAGCCGGGACAGGTGATTTCAATACCAGCGGAAGTGAGGATGGCATGTTGATCGACCAACTGTCCGTCACTGGAGTGGCCAATACGGCAGGGCCGCGCATCACTTCTTTCACTCCATCCGAAGGTTGGCCAGGGACCAGGGTGAGCATTCTGGGCGAGCGATTGACCAATGACACGGAAGTATTCTTCAACGGAGTTGCAGCAGCAGATGTGCGCTTTGTCAACGCCCAACGATTGGAAGCCATCGTACCTGCAGCAGCCAGCAGCGGCAGGATCAAGGTCAGCAACGATCTGGGCGAGGATGTATCTGCCTCAGACTTCAAAGTGCTGGGACGAGAAGTCATCTTTTTTGAAGACTTTGAAACGGGCCAATTGCGCAGCATGTGGACCGCCAATAGCTCCACAGACCAAGGCTTGGTAGAAGTGGTGCAACGAGCGCAAAGTGTCACCTACGCAGCTTCCGAAGGCTGGTATGCGGCCGCCCTGGGAAAGACGGTGGACGGCCAGCTCAATGCCAACACACTTGACCTATCCATTCCCTTGGCCATTTACCAAGGAAGAGACCTAGAGCTGAGTTTTTTCATCCGACATTTTTACGAAGAATACCAGCCCGAGGATGGTGTGTATTTCAGCGACGATGGTGGACGGACCTTCACCAAGGTCACCGATCTCCGCACCGACCAATGGGTCAACGACCGCTACGGACAGCTGCCGCCTTTCGACTTGGATGAGCTGGCAGAGCGCAATGGATTGCAACTAACGGATGATTTCATCATTCGATTTCAGCAAAGCGACAATGGGGACTTCAATTTCAGTGGTGACGAAGATGGCATTTTGTTGGACAACATTCTCATCAAAGAAGTCCGACCGACCTATGCCCAATTGCCCTTTGAAGACAGCTTCGAATCTGGGGAGTTGTCAGACAATTGGCAATGGTCGAGGGCAGACAGCACCGCTGGTGTGGCAGACTACATCCGGCCTTCCGGACAGGTGACTGTGGCCCCTCTAGCCGCTGCCGCCCGCACTGGTTTCCACGGCCTGCTGATGGGCAATAGATATGACGGTCTATTCACGGTCAATGCCCTCGATCTACTTTTAGACTTGAGTGGTCAACGCGAAGTCGTTCTTTCTTTTTGGCTGTACGATTTTTACGATGAAACGCAAGAGCAAGACGGTCTGTACTTCAGTTCTGACGGCGGCAAAAACTTCCGCAAAATCTACGATCTCGATCCCTCCAGTTATCCCAATTTGCAATACCAGCAATTTGAGCTGGGTCTGGATTCCTTGGTTTTGCAGGCGGGAATGAGTTTTTCGGCCAATTCTGTTTTGCGATTCCAACAAGGGGATTTTGGCGATTTCAACACCAGTGGTTCAGAGGATGGTTGGTTTTTGGACGATGTACAGGTGAGTGGGCAGCAAGATGGCCAAAGCCCTCAGATCACTTATTTTGAACCCGCTCGTGGCCAAGTCGATGATTTGATCATTCTAAAGGGTTTTCACCTCAACGGAACCAATCGCGTTTCCTTTGCGGGTGCCAATGCCAACAATCTCTTGGTAGTGGATGACAATACGGTACGGGTGCGGGTGCCAGATGGGGCTCAAAGCGGTCCGATCACCTTGGAAACGCCCAACGGCATTGCGCAAAGTCCCTACGATTTCATCTTGGCCCAAGGCTTTGATCTCGGCCCGGTCCAATTGGTCGAACCACTGTCGGAATGTGCCCGGAATGAATCTGTTCCTGTGCGCGTTGTGGTTCGCAATTTTGGGGAGGAAGAAGTGCAAAGTTTCCGCTTGGGCTACCAAGTCAATGGCGGTCCGGCAGTCGTCGAAACCATCAGCAAATCCATTGAACCAGGCGAAGAATACGAACATACCTTCAACCAAACTTTCTCCTTGGCAAGCAGCGGAAACTTCACCGTAGAGTTGTTTACAGAATTGGCACAAGATGAAAATCCGAGCAACAACCGCATCAGTCGGAACGTCCTCATTTCTTCCTCGCCAATGGCCACTGCCTCTGCTTCCGACAGTGACATTTGCCCTGGCACCATCACCGTCCTCACTGCAAGTGGTGGCACCTCCTATCTGTGGAATACTGGCGCCATCGCGGCAAACATCAGCGTAGCCCCCGAAGAGACAACAGACTACAGCGTCACGGTGACCAACGAAGAAGGCTGCAGCAATGTCGCAAGTGTTCGCGTCAACGTACTCCCAACACCCACGCCAGAAATCAGCACACCAGATGGCACCGTCCTTTGTGGTGGAGACAGCATTCGACTCATTTCCAACCTAAGCGACAACATCATCTGGTCCGACAATCGCACCTTCGATCCAGAACTGATTGTCACTCGACCGGGTTTCTACCGCTTGCGCTACTTCGGCGACAATGGCTGCAGCAGTGAGTCAGAATGGATCCAAGTGGATCTTTCGAGGCCCTTGTCCATCAGCAGCAGTGGCAGCGGCATCATTTGCCAGGGCGACAGCGAAACCCTCAGCGTGAGCAATGCCGTGGAAAGCATTTGGTCTACTGGTGCAATGAGCAACAGCATCACCGTAAGCCCGCTGGAAGAAACCAGCTACTCCGTCACCGCCACCAACAACCTTGGCTGTACGTACGTGGACTCTGTGGTCATCCGTGTGATTCCAAGCGATGTGCCAGGGGTGGTCAGCAACATGCTTCCAGAGGACGGGGCAGAAATGATTCTTCGTCCGGTGGCCTTCTCCTGGTCGCCAGCTTCCAATGCATCGCTCTACGATTTGTATTTATGGGAAAATGGAGCCGACTTTCCCAACCAGCCGACGGCCAGCAACATTCAGCAGGTGCAGTACAACTACTTTGGCCTCCTCCAATTTGGTCAGACCTATCAATGGTCGGTCATTGCTCGGAATTCTTGCTCAGTTGGGGACACCAGTGCCATTCAGCAATTTACCGTATCTGAATTGTCTGACCTCACCGTGGCCAGCATCCAAACGCCGCCGGGGGATGTCTTCTCTGCCAGCCCCATTTCCATCCAGTGGGTTGTCCGCAATGTCTTCGAAGGAGAAACGGGCAGTCGACGATGGTTCGATGCAGTTTACTTGTCCAGGGACACCATCCTGTCTACCTCCACCGACATCTTCTTGGGCACCAGCATCAATGCCAGGGCCTTGAGTGGGATGGGCGATCAATACAATCAGGAAATCACTTACACCCTCCCACAAGACATCGAAGGCCTGTACTATGCCATTGTGGTGACCGATGCCTTCAGCAGCATACTTGAACAGAACGAACAAAACAACCAACGAGTCAGCAGTCAGCCCATCAGCATTCGGTTGACGCCGCCACCGGATTTGACCATTAGTCGACTGGCCCCGCCGGGAGCATCCGGCACTGTCATCGCTGGCTCGCAGGAATACATCGAATGGGAGGTCACCAACCAAGGTCCAGGCCCTACCCTCTCAGGTGGCTGGTTTGACCGGGTGTATTACTCGCAGGACAGCATTCTGAATTTGCAAACCGCCACTCGACTGGCGACCGTGTATCGAAACGGCAATCTGGCCCCAGACTCTTCCTATGTCCAAGGCGCCAACATCGACATCCCCGCCAATTTGGAAGGCCCCTACTTCTTTTATGTGCGAACCGACTACAGCAATCTCGAATACGAACACAATTTTGAAAACAACAATCGGGAGCGAACCGATCGCATCAACATCATTGGCCTGCCAGTGCCCAACTTTGTCCTGGACAGCCTGCAAGCGCCCCCGACGGCCAGCAATGCCGAGCAAATCCAAATCCAATGGTTTGGACGAAACAAGGGAGCCAATTACGAGGGCTTCCTCACCGATGCCATTTACCTCAGCGACCAAGCCGATCTCAGCGGCAGCATTAGTTTGCTGCGATCTTATGGCCAACGAGAAAGCTATACTTCAGACAGCAGCTACCTCCGGTCGGCTTGGGTCACGCTGCCTGGCAGAGTAGATGGCAATTTCTTTTTGGTGGTCCAAGCCGATGCAGGCAATGCCGTGGACGAAGGCAGTACCCAAAATGAAGAGGACAATCTGACGGCAAAGGCCATCCAAGTATTGGCTGCCAACCTCACGGCGTCCAATGTGTCGGGACCAAACCGTTCTGTGCGGCCAGGAGATCGAATCAGCGTTCAGTGGACAGTGAGCAATACAGGGGATGGCAGTCTGCTCAACCGACCCTTGTTGCAGGCCATCAGCCTGTCGGACTCGCCCAATTACACCAATTTGCAGTCGTTGAAAGTCGTTTCGGATGCCACCTCCTTGGCTGTTGGAGACAGTTTGCGATTCTCTACTGAAGTAGAATTGCCCAACGGATTGACTGGCACCCAATACCTCGTTGTACAGACCAATTTCACTGGTGGCATTTACGAAGCCGAGCAGTTGTCGGACAATCGAGCCATCAGCTCTCAGGCCCTGCAATTGGTACCAGGTCGCTATCCCAATTTGCGGCCCATCCAAGTAGATACTTTCTCTGTAGCCATCGCAGGCGCTCAGCGATCTTTCTCTTATCAGGTGGAAAACCAGGGAGATACCTCCGTGATTGGCAACTGGATCGATCAGGTTTTTCTTTCCAATACAGCCGATTGGACCACGGGCAGTCGAATCCAGTTGGCACAAACAAGTGTCTCTCAAATCCTTCCTGTTGGCAATTCCTATGAACGAGAAGTGGACATTCGCATCCCCATTTGGCTGCCAAGCGGGACCTATTATCTCTTTGTCCAAACCGATGTATCCAACCAGATTTATGAGGATGTTCGGGAAGACGACAACGTACTCACAGCAGGAGCCATCCAGATCGAAGCCTATCCGGTGATTGACCTGCGCATCCAACAGGCCTTTGTCTCGGCCAACATAAAAATCGGACAGGCCGCTTCGCTCTTCTGGCAAGTGGCCAATGTGGGTGACAGCCCCACGCCCGTTTCCCAATGGCGGGACGGCTTGTATCTGTCTGAGAATACCAGCTTTGATCCGGATGACGATTTTCTGCTGGCGGAATGGATTCACAGCGGTGGACTGGCGGCAGGAGAAAGCTACAGCAAGATTGAAAACTTTGTGGTCCCCAACCGATTCAGTGGGCAATTCTACCTGATCTTGGTAACGGATTATGAAGGACTCAATCCAGAAGACAATCTGTCGAACAATCGCGTCTTGGTGATCCAATCCAACGGTGGCAGCAATGGTCCGACGGTAGTCATCGACTTCCCTCCTGCCCCCGACTTGACAGCCAACATCCTCACTGCACCCAACAACCAAGCTGCCGGGCAATCCTTTGTCTTGCAATACGAGGTGAGCAATGGCGGGGCCGATACAGCTGACGGATTTTGGACCGATGCGGCCTATTTGTCCCTCGACCAGGTCAGAGGAGGTGACGACATTTTCCTCGGTGCCAGAAGTCGCATGCGGGAATTGCTCGTCAATGGCTCCTACCAGGACAGCATCGAAGTATCCGTCCCCATCGATGCGGGCAGCAATTACTTTTTGCTCCTCCAAACCGATGCAGCTGGCCGGGTGAGAGAAGAGGACGAGCGGAACAACATCGCCAGCCAGGGAATTTTCATCGACCAACCCGATCCCGCCGATTTGGTGGCCACCAACATAGAGGGCGTGGATGAAATTGACATTGGAAGCAACCTCCTCGTTCGCTGGAGCCTGGAAAATCAAGGGCAGTTTCCCGCTCGCGGTCGGATGGAAGAAGGCGTTTACCTCTCCGAAGATACCGAATGGGATGTGGGTGACAAGTTGCTGGGCGTCAGGCCAGCGAGGGTGGATCTTCCGCCTGGAGGGTCTGTGGAGCACGAGTTGACTGTCAAAGTCGAGGATGTCAGGATGGCCAATTTTTACATCTTGGTCAAGACAGACCAGTTGGACAATTTCTTGGAATCGGATGAAGACAACAATGTTGGTTTTCGCCTCCAACCCATGCAAGTCAATGTCCCCGAGTTGATCATCGACCAGCTTGAAAGCACCAGTTTGTCTTCTGACCAAGTCCTGTATTATCGACTGGAAGTTCCATTCGCATTGGAAAATGAGACCTTGTTGCTGAGTCTTGGCAGTGAGGACAGTACGGCCTACAATGAGTTGTATTTGCAATGGGAACAAATGCCCAATCGAGCAGATTACGACTTTGCATTTGATCGTCCTTTTTCGGAAAATCAGGACATTCTCGTGCCGCGCCTTCGGACCGGGACTTACTACATCGCGGTGTACAACAACAATGGAGCTGCCTCCCAAGCCGTCACTCTTTTGGCCCAAATCGTCGAATTCGGTTTGCGATCCATTGATGCCAACAAAGGCGGCAACAGCGGGCAGATGACCAGTCTGCTACAGGGCACCAAGTTCGATGCACAAATGAGGGTGTGGCTGGAAGACGACGATGGCTTGCGAACGGAAGCCGATGCGGTCTATGTCTTGGATGCCGTGCGAGCCTATGTGAGTTTTGACCTCACAGGCATGGCAGAAGGAACCTACGATGTCTTTGCTGAAAATGTAGATGGCGATCAAGACAGATTGGTGGATGCCTTTGCCTTAGAATTGGGTCAGCCCAACAGCACCCCCTTGAGCATCAGTTGCTTCATCGACGGCAGCAACCAGCCCATTGACATTCTCGACCCCTTGGCATTCGAAGCACAATATCCTGCAATGGCACGGGCCAATCAGATCATTGGACTGACCCTTCGATTTGAAAATACGGGGAATGTGGACTTGCCCATCCCCAAGCGAATCTTGGCCAGCATTGGTGGGGCTCCGCTGGGATTGACCCCGGAAGAATTGGAGCAAGACCCACAGCCAGAGTTGTTTTTGGAATTTCGGGAGTCTGGCTCACCGGTGGAAGTCCTCCGCCCTGGTGCCGTCGCCTTCCGAACGGTGTACACCAAGGCTGTTCAACAGCTGCGATTCCGAATTTATTGATGAAGTCCCTAAATCACATACCAACGATGAAAAAGCTCACTCTTTTCCTCTTTGCCCTGGCCGGATGGGCCGTCACTGCAGGGGCACAAAACATCACGCACAGCAACATCATTGGCCCCGATGGCAGTCAGATCAATACCCAAAGCGGCAACCTCCATCTGCAACGGATCGATTTGTCGATCGATAATACTGGCATCTCCATCGATTGGACGGCTGCCTACAACAGCTTTCGAGACTCTACCAACAGAGGCTTGGGACCAGGATGGACCACTCCCTACAGCATGAGCTACCGCCCCGACAGCAGTGGGATGATCGTCGAACGGGCCGATGGCCGACAGGATACCTTTCAGCTCGTGGCTGGACAATATGTGGCTCCTCTGGGGGTATTTGACCAATGGGAAGAATACCAAAGTGGACAATTTCGACTGCAAGACAAATTCGGAATGCGCTACTTTTTTGACAATGCCGCCCATCGATCCCTCACCAAGATGGAAGACCGCAATGGCAATCAACTGACCCTTGCCTACAACGGTGACCAGCTGAGCAGCATCACGGATGGCAGTAGTCGACAGATATTTTTGGAATGGACGGCTGACAACATCAGCCAAATCCGAGACCCCAACAGCAGCCCGGAACGAAGCATTCGATACAGCTATGATGCCAACGGCAGGCTCAGCACAGTCACCAATCCCATCGGGGGCCAACGCATCTACCAATACAAAGACAATGGACTGCTGGCCTCTGTCAAAGACGAGAATGGGGCATTGGTGCAGTTCCAATACGACCTGTCGCGCCGGGTAGTCGCCATGCAATCTTGTTTTCGCCGGACAGACATTCGATACAACGAAGTGCAAAGACGGACCTATGTGGTAGAGAGCGGTGAGGGCAAAACCCAACGCACCAGCTTTCACTACGACCAAGATGGCCGCCTCATCCGGAGAGAAGGTGCCTGCTGTGGGTTCCAAAACGATTTCAACTATGATGCAGACAACAACATCAGCCAGCGAACCGATGCCAATGGCGCCGTCGAGACCACCAATTTTGATACCCAAGGCAATGGCCTGCTCTTGACCGATGCTCTGGGGAACGACCAAAGTCTGACCTATGATTCGGACTTCAATCAGCTGCTGAGCTTCACCGACAAGCGCCAGCAAACCACCCGCTATGCCTACGACAGCAAGGGCAATCCAACGGAGATCATCCAAGCCCTCAACAGCACGGTTCGAATGGGCTATGACACGCAAGGCAATCTGACCTCTGTGACCGATGCCAACAACAATCGAACGGAGATGACCTACACGGCCAACAACAATCTGGAGAGCGTCCGCTACCCCATCGGCGACTTTCAGATGGGTTATGATGGCGTTGGCAACCTAGTCCGCAGTACCGATGGCAATCAAAACTCGGTCAGCAGCACCTACGACGCCCTGGATCGCCTGACATCTGTCACCGACGACCTGGGCAATCGCTACACCTATGGATATGACGACAACTCCAATCTGAACCTGGAAAGAGACCCCAACGGAAATGAGACGAGACTGACCTACGATGCCCACAATCGGCTGGCACGAGTCCAAACGGCCAACAGCCAATCGGATTTCACCTACGATGCGTTCGACAATTTGCTGAGCATCACAGACGCTAACCAGCACACCTATTCCTTTGCCTATGACGAGCGCAATCTGGTGACAGAAGAAAAAGATGCCCTGGGGCGGACCCGACAATTTGACTACGATGGCAACGGCAACGTCATCCAACAACGCCAAGCAGATGGACAAATCATCCAGTACGACTTCGACGCCCTCAATCGGATGACATCCAGAACCTACACTGGCAATTCGGACAATTATCAATATGATGCCAATGGCAATCTGATCTACTGCGCCAACAAAGACATCAGCATCCAATACACATACGACGAATTGAACCGACTCATTGAACAGCGGGTCGTCAATTGGAACAAGAGCATTCGCTACGAATACGATGCAGCAGGCAATCGCATCGCCATGACCGATCCCGATGGTGGCCGCACCACTTACACCTACGACGGCAACAACCGACTCACTTCGCTGACCAATCCCCAGATGGAAATGACCCGCTTCACCTATGACGATGGTGGACGGCTCACCCGACAAATTCACGCCAACGGCACCATCATCAACTACCAATACGATTCAGGAGATCGACTTTTGTCCATTGAAAACCGACGGTCAACAGGCGATCTGATCTCCTCCCTCACCTACACCTACGACCGCTTTGGCAACCGCCTCAGCAGCACCGATCAAAGCGGCGCCCGCGACAGCTATTCCTACGACGGCGACAACCGACTGACCCAAGTGCGCTACAAAAGTGGCCTCCAAGAGCAATACAGCTACGATGGCACCAGCAACCGCAGCAGCCTGAGCCGCAATGGCCAAACGCAAAATTACAGCTACGATGCGGCCGATCAACTCCTCAGCGATGGCACAGCCAGCTACCAATTTGATGACAATGGCAGTCTGATCAGCAAAACCTCCACTGAAGGAACGACCCGCTACGAATACGATGGCGAACAGCGACTCCTCCGCATCAGCCTCCCCGATGGAGAGCGCATTGAATACGAATACGATCCACTCGGAAAACGCATCAGCCGAACCGATGCCAATGGCACGATCCGCTACCTGTACGATGGCGAAAATGTGCTGATGGAGATGGATGAAAATGGACAGGTTCAGGCCTCCTATACCACTGGGCTGGAATTGGACAACCACATCAGCTTGCAACGAGCGGGCAATTCCTATTACTACCACAAAGATGCCCTCGGAAGCACCACTGCCCTGAGTGGCGCACAGCAAGGCATTGCCGCCACCTACGATTACGACGCCTATGGCCAATTGATCAACTCGACCGGAAGCGTAGACAATCCCTACACCTACACCGGCCGAGAATACGAAGCCAGCGCCGGGCTGTACTACTATCGCACCCGCTACTATGATCCAGCCAATGGCCGCTTTACAAGCCGCGATCTGTTTCCCGGTGTGATGCAGATGCCCGCCTCCATGAACAAGTACACCTATGCGGAGGGCAACCCAATCAATCACGTCGATCCCTATGGCACTTGGGTCTTTCCATTGTTGATTGGTGCAGGCATCAATTTTGGCTGGCAATACTACAAATACAATGGTCGAATGGAATGCATCGACTTGTACGATGTGGCCCTATCGGGCGCATTGGGCGGCGCAGGACTGGGCGTTGGTGCGGGACTGAAATCCTTTTTGCCCCTCATCAGCAAATCCTTGCGATCCATTTTTGCCACTTCCTACAATCGACTTCCCTGGTACAAGAAAGGGATCAAATTCTTTTTGGGGAACAAACGCTACAACGACATCCCCAGCCTCGGCTTTTGGCGACATCGGGAAATCCGTCGCATCGCCCGGGAGACCATTGGCAAATCCGCTCTGATCAACTATTTTGGTACCTGGGCCAAAAGTGCCTCCAATTTGGTCAATTACAAAGGAGACGTCAATTTCGATTGTACCCCAGACCGAGGCATCCGCGACCTCATCCCCGATCCCGTCAAGGACTTTGCCGACAGCATCTTCATCCTCATCGTGCGAGCCGTCGATCCGAACGAGATCATTCCTCCACCAGGATATGGCACCCGCAAATGGGTAGCAGGAAATGCTACTTTGCCCTATACCATTTTGTTTGAAAATGATCCCGAGTTTGCCACGGCTCCGGCCCAAAAAGTCATCATCGAGCATTATTTGGACGATGACCTCAACCCCTTCTCTTTCCGCCTGGGCAACTTTGGATTTGGCGATTTTTACTTTGAGGTGGAAGACGATCTCAGCTACTACAATGACCAACTCGACCTGACGGATTCGCTGGGCATTATTATCAAAGTAGTGGCGGGCATTGAGGCCGACCAAAGACGAGCCTTTTGGATCTTTGAATCCATCGATCCCGATTCTGGCCTGCCCACTACCCTGGCTGCCGACCAAGGATTTTTGCCCATCAACGATACCATCAGCCGGGCCGGAGAGGGCTTTGTCGACTTTCGGGTGCGGCCCTGGTCCGACAGTCCCACCGGGGATACCATCGAGGCCATTGCCAGCATCATCTTCGACGACAATGCGCCCATCAGCACCAACCTGGCCTTCAATACCATTGATGCCGATGCTCCGAAAAGTAGTCTGTCGGATGTGGAGATCAGTGCAGACCAAAAGAGCTACACCCTGCAGTTTGAGGGGAGCGACGAAGGAGCAGGGCTGGCCAGCTATGCCGTGTACAGCTCCACCAACGGGCGCCCCTTTGTGCGCATTGCAGAGCAACTGGACGGCAGCCCCTTCAATTTTCAAGGACAGGCCGATAGCACCTACCGATTTTTCAGCCAAGCCACAGACCATGTCGGCAACGTGGAGGAGTTGAAAAACAGTGGAGAACCCGCCTGTATGCAAGTCAGCATCGGAGAGTTGGTCAATGCTACCGACAACCAAGCCAATGGAAGTGCCAGCATCGTGGTGAGCGGGCAGGTTGGCCAACTCAATTTCCAGTGGTCTCACGATGCAAACGAACGCGATTCTGTGGCTCAAAATCTAGCCGCAGCCGAGTACAGCGTCACTGTGACAGATGCCAGTGGATGCAGCGTCACCTTGTTTTTCACGGTCGAGAGAACCACCGGTCTGGGCACGGCAGCAGACAATGGGCTGTTTTTGCACCAACTGTTTCCCGTCCCGGCCCACCATGAGTTGTACGTCGATTTTACCGCCCAAGGCACGGAGGTCGACATTCAACTGATCGATGTTCACGGCCGCCACATTCGACGATACCAAAAAGGCAGCACAGCGGGCCAACGGCAGCGCATTCGCCTGGCCATTGATGAGTTAGCTAGCGGGAGTTATGTGCTTTTGTTGTCAGATGGCCAACGGCAGGTCAGAGGACAGTTTGTGAAACTGGACTGAACAACTGTTTCCAGGGGATGATGAATGGCAGTATCACCACCCAAATCAGGAAAAAGGAAGCCATGCCCCTGGGGAAATCTTGACCACTTCGCAGAGCAGGCAAGGCGGCCACCAAGAGCCAAGTGGATTTGTAGATGAGTTGAAACAAGAGGACCAAACTCATTTGTTGAGGCCATATCAGTCCCAGAATGGACAGTAGAAAGATGGCTCCCCAGAGGGCACCGACCAGCCGAAAAGCCTCTGAATACGCAAAGGCATCTGTGAAGACGGTGTGCGCAGCTCGCTCTGGAAAAAAAAGGCAGCTGATGCTGATCCATCCGGCGACCAAGATGTTGGCCAGATACATTCCTTTGAGTAACATCATGGATTGGTAGCGATTTGTTGGATGTTTTGCAATACCTCAGGCAAGAGGGAGCGAAATTTGGGGCCGAAAGATTTGGCGAACAGGCCAGCTGTCAGGCCTTTGAACCACACCTCGTGCTTGAAATGTTGTTTGCCGTCTTTTTGTTCAAAATACCGACGGACATAAAGGGCGCCAAGGGGGAGCTTGGTTTTGATGGTGTAGGAATTGCCAGGGTCAAATTCGACCACTTGAAACTTGGAGGTTCGGCCTTCCAGGGAGGTGATGGTGCCTTTGGCATGGAGGGCAAAGGGCTCTGTCATTTCTGCTTTTTGGAGCCCACTGTCCCATTGGTACCAACGAGATACGTCCGTCCAAATGTTCCAAATGCTTTCCTTGGACGCCTCGGTGGGCAGGCTGTGCCAAAAGTGTCGATTGCTTTGTTCTTCTGGCTGTCCCAAGACGACCAATGGCAGGCTCAGGGCATAGAATAAAAAGGTCAATTGCATAGGTAAAGAGATTTGTTGAGACAAAATTCACCATCTCTTTGCCGAGTACACTGCACCTATGTTAAGAAGCTGTATTGGATGCCATCATTTCCGCTGCAAACTCCGCCGAATGCGGCTCAAGGACTGTGGAGCAATCCCCAGGTAGGAGGCCAAATGTTTCAAGGGGACTCGTTGCAAGAGTGGATCGGCTTGGGCAAGCATTTTTTTGTAGCGATCCTCTGCTGTCTCGCTTTGCAATTCCTGCAATATTTCTTCGGTGAAAAACTGGACTTCCTGCACCAACTTGCGAACAAATTCACTCCAGGACAACATCTCCAACAACGCAAGGGCGTCGCGCCGTTTCATCTGCCAGATGACGCAATCCTCCAATGCCTCGATGCTCTCTTGGGCAGGCTGGCGGCTGTTGAAACTCCGCTGCGAAGTGAAACAATAAGGAGCAATGGTGAAAAACTTGGTGATGTCCAGGCCATCTTTCCAACGGTAGTAGCGAAGCAGGCCCGATTCCACAAAATAAATGTGCTGGCAAATTTTTCCCTCCTCCAATAAAATGCTTCCCTTTTTCCACTCTCGCCGCTCCAAACAAGCGGCGATCCGCTCCCAATCAGAGGGAGGGAGGGAGTTGTATTGCTCGATGTATTGTCGGAATGGATGCATAAGTTGTCATCTACCTAACCCATTCTCTTCGCAGATTGTTTGGCAAAGGGGACAAAGGCTCACTCAACTGCCATCAATGCCTCCAACTCCTGTAGGCCCTTTTGGCTGGCATAGGTGACTGCCGTGTGTCCTTTGCTGTCGATCAAACTGGCATCCGCCCCCAGCTCCAAGAGTCGCTTGGCAATATTGACAGGACCAAACATGACGGCGTAAATCAAGGCAGAGGCTCCCTCGTAGTTTTGCAAATTGATGTTGGCACCCCTGGAAATCAAAAATTCCGCAACGGGAAGATTCTGTTTGAAGACAACCCCCATCAGGGCCGTATTGCCCTTGGCATCCACCGCATCTACATTGGCACCGCGATCCAGCAGCAAGCGAGCAAGTCCCAAGTTGTCATTGTAACAGGCGAGGATGAGGGGGGTAAATCCCCGTTGATCTTTTTGGTTGATGACGTCCGGATTGGCGGTGATGGCTGCTTCGACTTGTTCGTGGAGGCCTTCGCGGAGGAGTTGAAAAAAGTCCATGATCGTGCTGATTTATCAGTGGTGAATAAAAAAGAGCCCGAATCTCTCGTTGGAAAATTCGGGATCTTCATATGCTAAAATTGTCGTATATAGTGTGAATCTATCTATACCATATTTGTGGGCCGTCAACAGTTGGCGACAGCAAAGAATGTCATTTCGCCATGGCTTTCCACCGTTCAAACGCCAGAGCTGGTGGCTCCGATTGCTATTCTACAGTCGGATTGCCTTGGCTGATGTTTCATGCGATCGAATGCAGTGCGAAGCAGGATGCTTCAACCCAGACCGCAGCTGCGAAGTGTGTATCCAAAGCTGCCTAGATTGGAGCGTAGAGATGGATTTTTTATTTGTTTTGTCTCTGTTTGCTCGCTGAATTCTTGACAAATGTAGGAATGCTATTTATATTTATCAAATTAATAATGATAATGGTTCATAGATTTTATCAATGACTCTACAACAGCTCAAATATGTGGTCGCACTGGATGACTTTCGCCACTTTGTCAAGGCGGCTCAGCACTGCTTCGTGACACAGCCAACCTTGACGCTGCAAGTGAAAAAATTGGAAGAAGAATTGAATTTGGTGCTCTTCGACCGATCAGTCCAACCTTTTGTCCCAACCCCTTTGGGAGAGCGATTCATTCGGAAAGCCCGGCAAATCTTGATGGATGTATACAATCTCAAAAACATGATCCTGGAAGAGCAGGAGTCTTTGCAAGGCAATTTCAGGCTGGGCATCATCCCGACCCTGGCGCCTTACCTACTGCCTCTTTTCGTCCACAAATTCAGCGAAGCCTTCCCCAACATCCATTTGGAGATTCACGAGTTGACGACCCAAGACATTTTGGATGGGCTGCACAACACCCACTTGGACATGGGCATTGCCGTGACGCCTTTGATGGAAAACAACCTGCGGGAAATTCCCGTTTTTTACGAGCCTTTTCTGGTTTTTGCCAGCCCGGAACATCCATTGACCCACCTTTCCATCATCCAGTCCAAAGACATCGTTCAGGAAGGCCTGTGGCTGCTCAAACAAGGCCACTGCTTTCGCGATCAGGTATTGAACATCTGCGATCTCGACAAAGAGCAACCAAACAGTGGCTATTCCTTTGAAAGTGGATCCATCGAGACGCTCAAGAACATGGTTCGCAACAACCAGGGCTATACCTTGATCCCGGAGCTGTCGGCCAATGAGAAGATAGAAAAAACGTATTTGCGGCGGTTTCAGGAGCCTGAACCCGTGCGGGAAGTGAGTTTGATTGTCCACCAAAATTTTTACAAGGAGCAATTGCTCCACGAGTTGCACGGATACATACAGAAAGTCATTCCCAAAAAATTTCATCGCAGCCAGAAACGGGCCTTGATTTCTTGGCGTTGATGCTTGGCAATCATTTGGGGCTTTCTGCAGTTTCCATGCGCTTGTTTGTCATGCCTTCTCGTAAGGCTTTTAGTAAATCGTCAGAATATTGCTGGCGCAACTTGGCGGCCCTATGCAATTTGCGAAAAGAATAGCTTTGGCGCTGCAAAGGCGAGTCGATGTACATCTCTGAGGAAGCGCGTTCCCCGATGCCAAACCGCCAATTCTTTTTCAGAAGCAATTGCCCTTCGATCTTTTCGAACTTGCCTGGTACTTGGTAGCCCTCCACGATGCTCCCTTTGTTGTAGCGATTGTATTCTTTCTCTGCTTTTCGGCTTCGGAAAAACATGACATCCTCTACATAATAAGTCGCCCTGGTGGGATTGAGGAGGTAATCGTGTTCGCTGTCCAGATAAATCTCTTCCGAAGGGCCATTGTCAACTTGCACGCTTTGCTTGCCAAAACGCACCATGACTTTTTTGCTTTCGCCGGCGGCCAGTTCGATGTTTTTGTCATCAATGGCGATGCGTACAGATCGCGAGCTGGGATTGTCGATGACGATCTTTTTTTCGACCCAATCACAGGCGACGAAGCTTGTCAGAAGCAGGAAGAGTACAATCTGTTGGTTTTTCATTTTTTGTTGATCGAGATTGGCTGGTACAGCGAGCAGCCTTGGTTTTCAAATGCTTTGAAGTCGATGCCAGGCACCGATCTGAGGTGTTTGCCTTGGGATGACCCTCTTTTGTATAGATGAGTCGATTTGGTGCAAAAGGTAACCAGCGATTTCAATTTTTTGCCAAAATTTGGACAGCAGATGCACTGCTGGTCTTTGTTTTGTATTTTTTGTCGCAAAATGCCCCCAAATGGTAGACAAAAAACAGCTAATTTTATAAAAACAAGAAGAATTCGACTTTTTTCAATTATTTTCGAGCTTCACATCTGACTTCAACGACAAGCAAGGCGCTTCAAAAGTCTTGCAACAACTTACAGGCTGATACAACTTTTGTCCAAAGGAAATCCCTCTTTTGGCGACCCTTCTACAAGCAAATAGACACAACACGCTGACTGTATCAATCCAACATGCAATGTAGGTGGCGATCGCGTGCTGCTCTCTCGCAGGTGGCTGCTGTCCCATCCTTGTCTGCCACAGACATCCAAAAGCTTTGTTGCCATTCATCTCCAAACGGAGAGATGAGTGCCTACCATGCATTTTATTACTTCACCCAATAATTATTTACATCATGAAAAAAGTCCAAAAGCCATTTTTCGCAAAATTGCTCGAATCCCAAAAGGTCGAGAAAGCCAACAAGGAAGTCAAAGGTGGTGGCGGCGGAATTTTCTGCACTGCCAAGACCCCATCTGACGTCGACGATCCCGTCACCCACAAGTACCCATCCGACGGGGACGACTACGCGACTTCCTAGCGAATTCCGCAAAGCCATGTGAGCAAGCAGACTCCCGTCAAAAAGTGTTTCCCCACAAGGATGATCTGCCTGTTCACTGAGACATTACCGAGTCACAGCCCCCGGTCGTTGCGGCCGGGGGACTGCTGTGCTTTCAATTTTCACCCAAAACCAAGTGTCAAATGGCAGCAGCCTTGTTATTGACCCATAGCCAGGATTTTTTCACCATCGACCGAGTGCAAGCAGCATTGCAGGCAAAGGGCGTCCAATGCATCCGGCTCAACAGCGATTCTTTTCCAGAGTCTGTACGCATCAACCAACGAGTGGATCAGCAGGGATGGCAGTGCGAATGGATCGGAGAAAACCAGCGCTTTCACTCTCGTGACATTGGGGTAGTATGGCTTCGCAAATTGTGGCAGCCTGTATTGCAGACAGAGGTGGAGGAGCCCTACCACTCGGCTTGCATTCGCGAGTCCTCTACCGTTGTCCGCGCCCTGTTGCGCAGTCTCTCCCACGTCCCCTGGTTGGATTCCATTCCGGCAGTCCAAAGAGCAGAAGACAAGTATTTGCAACTGCGCTGTGCCCAGCAAGTCGGTCTGCGCATTCCCCACACCCTCATCAGCAACGATGCCCAAGAGGTCCAGCAGTTTTACGCATCCCTGCACGGGGACATGGTGTGTAAAATGCAGACGGTTTTGTCCTACGGAATGCAGGCCAATGAGTTTTTCTTCTACACCACCCGAGTCGATCCAGAAGCTCTCTCGCAGATGGATGTACTCAGCATTTGTCCCATGATTTTTCAGGAGTACATTCCCAAAGCCTATGAGTTGCGCGTGACCTATGTGGACGGCAACTGCTTTAGCGGAAAGATCGAAGCAACCGACCAGACAGATTGGCGGCAGAGCGACCCCAGGAGCGTCAAATGGCAAGCCTACGAACTGCCTTCTCCCATCGTTCAACTGTTGCAAAAATTCATGGCATCCATTGGACTGGCATTTGGTGCCATCGACTTGATCCGCCACACGGATGGCAGCTATGTTTTTTTGGAGGTCAATCCCTGTGGAGAATGGGGCATGCTTGAAAAAGACCTTGATCTGCCCATTTCCGATGCCATTGCCGAAGGCCTCCACCAACGCCTTTATTCACATTCCCAGCAACCCACAATTCAAACAACATGAAAAAAATATTGATTGTCACCCACAGCAAAGAACACGAATGCCTCGACATGGTCTCAGGCCCCTTGGAGGAAATGGGCGCAGAAGTCATCCGTTTTGACACCGACCGCTACCCCACCGATTGCATGCTGACCACCGATTACTCCCCTCCTCATCTCCACAACTATCTGGAAACCCCCAAGGGACGCCTGAATCTGAGCGAGTTGGATGGCTGTTGGTATCGCCGAATGTTCATTGGCAAGCACATTCCCTCCGACCTCGATCCCCAGCTCAGGGGGCCATCGGTTGCGGAAAGTCGGAAAAGTTTTCTCGGGGTATTGAACAGTCTGGACTGCTTTGTACTCGACCCATACATCAATGTGCGCCGGGCCAGCACCAAACAATTGCAACTCAAAATTGCCAGTCAACTCGGCATCTTGATTCCACGGACCTGCATCACCAACAACCCGGCGGAGGTCAGGCGATTTTATGAAAGCTGTCCACAGGGCGTCATCACCAAGATGCAAACCTCCTTTGCCGTCTATCGCGAGGGGATCGAAAATGTGGTCTTCACCAATATGATGGAAGAAGAGATGCTGGACGATTTGGATGGGTTGGAGTTGTGTCCAATGACCTTTCAGGAGGCCATTCCCAAAGAGGTAGAGCTGCGGGTGACCATTGTCGGAGACAAAATATTTCCTGCCGCCATTGACTCCCAGTCCTCTGAAAAAGCCAAGCACGACTGGCGCAAGGATGGCATTGGCATGATAGACCAGTGGGTGGAACATCCCATTCCCGAAGAACTCCACCACAAGCTCTTGTCATTGATGGATCAGCTGGGGCTCAACTACGGCGCCATTGACCTCATCTTACACCCCGATGGTCGGTACTTTTTCCTGGAAATCAATCCGGTTGGGGAATTTATGTGGTTACAAAGAGCGCCGGGATTTCCCATTGGTGACCAGATTGCGCGGGTATTGCTGGACAAGGACTGGCGCAGAAAGACCCAATGATTGCGATGGGGCGATTGTCAAAATCTTTGTTTTCATGCATCATCCCTTGATTTTCGTCTAAAAAATAAGATTCGGGCAGTTTCATTGCTTTTCTTGAGTAGGTCAAGCAATTCGACGAGAATCATTGGGATTCAAATCGTCACTCAACCTTCAACCACTTAGAGAGATGATGGAATTTGACAAGGAAACATTTCAGCGATTCAACCTCATGGGCAATGTGGCCGTATTTTCTGCTTTGAAGCAATTTGAGGCCACGACAGATTGTTCTGGTTTGTCCATCAAAATGGCCATATCTGGCAGTGAACATTACAGGGTAGATCGCGATGATTATCTGCTGGAACCAGGATCGTTTTTGTTGGTCAACAATGGACAACAGGTCACTTGTGGGATCAAGTCCAACAGCATTGTCAAAGGGATGTGCATCTATTTGGAGGATGAGCAGTACCGGTCTGTCTTGCATTCCATCTGCCATGCAGAGGAGTTGTCTCCCAGCAACGACAGCAAGGTTCCCATCCCGGAATTGATTTCAGATGTGTATCAACTGGGACGAAAAGGTCTGAGCCAGCTCTTGCAGCAATGGGCAAGCCACAAGGTGAATGAAGAGATTGGAGAGGAAGATTTTCTGGAATTGATGGAGCAACTGGCCCTGCACCAGCTGCGCCAGCACCGGATGATGGGACGACTGGCGGCTTTGCAGTTTGGCACCAAGCGCGAGTTGTTGCGCCGCCTGCAAATGGCCCGCAATTTCATTTACGACAACTACGACAAAGACATCCAATTGGAAGACATTTCGCGCAGCTCCTGTCTGTCCAAATTCCACTTGCTGCGCTCTTTCCGCGATGTGTATCAATCTACTCCCTACCAAAGCCTTCTTCAGAGGCGGGTGGAGGTGGCCAAAGAACTCCTTCAAAAGGGAGAATCTGTGCAGGAGGTGGCCAGTTGTTGTGGCTTCAATACTCGTCGATCGTTCAGCCGCGTATTCAAGCGCAGCACTGGATTTACCCCAAATGAATTTCGGAAGGCCCACGACAGTGCGACGTCCAGCTTTGCGCATCCACATTGGCAGGCTTCGAAGATTGCTTGAGTATGCTCTCCTGTGAGCGTATTTGGGGCATTGGAGGTGAAGTATTGACAAAATCCATTACCAGGTCATTAGGGTAACGACTTGAACGCTGAAAATCAATCCTTTAGAATTTTTTATATAAAAAGGGCATCAATCGTACGAGATTGATGCCCTTTTTTGATTTTGACACACCCTTTTGAACACCTAACTAAAAATGAGAAGTTACAAAAATTCCATAAGTAACTAAAAATCAGTATTTTACAGAACGAGCGTGCAATAAAAGAGTGATCCCGACAGGATTCGAACCTGTGACCTACTGATTAGAAGTCAGTTGCTCTATCCAGCTGAGCTACGGGACCTTCCTTAATTATGTTTAAACGCAAATACAAACGTTTACTCTTCATCTTCCGTTGCTCCCTGCCTGCCGCTAGGCAGGTATCCAGCTGAGCTACGGGACCAGATTCGGTTGATGTATTCTCTACCAACGCCTGATTTGAGGTATTTTTCTCTTTTCCGTGCCTCCACTCTAGTTGGGTAAGGTTCGTGAAACAAGATTTTCCAAGGCCTGTACCCTTTTGTAGATTTCGTTTTACCTGCGTTGTGTTCTTTGAGTCTACGTGATAGGTCGCTGGTCATTCCAATGTAAAACCTCTTTTGGCTTGTACTTGATAAAACGTAGACGAAAAACATTTTTTTCTCATTTTTCTTGCTCCCCGCCTGCCGACAGGCAGGTATCCAGCTGAGCTACAGGGCCAGATTTTCGAAGAGGCTGCAAATTTAGCTTTTTTACTTCCAAAAAATCAAATTGAGCTGCCAAAAAATAACAGCTGCTGGCAAAATTTGGTTCCAGCCTGGCGGTAGAAGCACCAAAAGTGTGTATCTTGGCACTACTATGAGTAAAGTTACCAACGTAAAAATTGAAGACAGCTGGAAGGCTGTACTGGAAGACGAGTTTCAGCAACCCTACTTTTCCGCCATCAAACAATTCTTGGTCAATGCCAAAAAGGAGGGCAAAACCATCTACCCTCCCGGCTCTTTGATCTTCAATGCCTTCGAGCTGACGCCCATCGACAAAGTCAAAGTGGTCATCCTCGGACAAGATCCCTATCACAACCCACGGGAAGCCATGGGACTTTGCTTTTCCGTACCCAGAGGCATTCGCGTCCCTCCCTCTCTTCAAAATGTGTACAAAGAACTGGCGGCCACAACCAATTTTCAGATTCCGCGGCACGGTGATTTGACCTCATGGGCACAACAAGGCGTATTCTTACTCAATGCCATGCTCACAGTAGAGCACAAAAAAGCAGGCTCCCACAAAAAAATCGGTTGGCAAACCTTTACCGATGCTGTCATCCGAAAAATTTCCGAACACGGAGATGGGGTGGTCTTTATGCTGTGGGGCAATTTCGCCAAAAGCAAACGAGTGCTGATCGATGAGATGAAGCACTATGTTCTGGAGGCTGTACACCCTTCGCCCCTGGCAGGCAACAAGTTTTTGGGTTGTGGTCACTTTGCAAAGGCCAACGAGTTGTTGACCAAAGAGGGCAAAGAGCCCATCAATTGGCAACTGGACTAAGTCTACAACTTCAGCAGCAGCACCCCATGTGGATCAATGGATATGCCGTTGTCAATGTCCAAGCGCAAGCGGCGCCCACTGAGTAGGTCCTCGCAATCGCGGCGGTCACCCAGTACCTCGGTCGTCTCGGATAAGTCAACGGTTCGCGTTTCTCCATGACCATTGACGATGATCAGGTATTGATCCTCGCCCAGTATTCGGAAATATTTGTAGATGTCTTCCTTCCATTTCAACGGGTAGTGAATCAATTGGCCGCGGCGCAGTGCTGGATGGTCTTTGCGCAAGTGAAGCAATTGTCGGAAGTATTGAAAAACGCTGTTTTCCTCGGCTGTTCTCCCCTCCTCCTGGAACGCATCTCGTTGGTGTCCCGGAAAGCCACCTGGAAAATCCTCCCGCAGTTCAACATGACGTTCCCCTCCATACATATTGATTTCCGTTCCGTACAAAAACTGAGGTACCCCCCGGGAGGTCAACAACATGGCCATGACCTGTTTGATTTTGGCCGTGTCTTTTTTGGCGACAAAAATGCCCCTGGGCGTATCGTGATTGTCCATGAAAGTCAGGATGTTGTCCGGATCGGTGTACAAAAAATCCTGGGCCAACACGCTGTAAACATCTCGAAGCAATCCCTCTCCCTTGAGGTAGTTTCGGTAGGCTTCCATGAGTGGAAAGTCCATGATGGAAGGCAAATTGGTCTCGAACGAACGAGGCAGCTTGGAGGCTTTTTGGAACAGAGACAAATAGGCAGGCTCAATGGCCCAGATTTCTCCGACAATATTGGTCTGCGGATACTCTTCCAGCAAGGCCTTTTCCCATTTGGTCATAAACTCCTGGTAGTTGTACGGATAGGTGTCTTCCCGAACGCCATCCAAGCCACTGTATTCCATCCACCAGATCATGTTTTGAATCAGGTAGTTGGACAAATAGGGATTGCGCTGATTGAGGTCGGGCATGCCATCGACAAACCAAAAGCCCCGCAGATAAGCTTCGCTGGTGGGTGCCGCATAGGGATCGGAGATGGCCAGTTTGTAGTGTTTATCGGTCAGGTGCGACTCCACAGAGCCATTCAACCAACTTTCCATTGGCAGATTGCTCAACCATTCGTGTTCGATGCCGATGTGATTGGCAACGTGGTCAAAGACGATTTTCAATCCCCGTTTGTGTGCCTCTTGCACCAGACGTCGATAGTCCTCATTGCTGCCAAATCTGGGATCAATTTTGTACAGATCGGTAACTGCATAGCCATGATAAGTGCCCGGCGCTGTATTTTCCAATACAGGATTGATCCAAAGGGTGGTCACTCCCAAATCGGCCAAGTAATCCAATCGATCGATGATTCCTTTCAGATCGCCACCGTGTCGTTTTTCGGGTACGCTGGGGTCAAAGTCTGGGTCAGCTGTCCCCAATTGGTCATTGGAAGGATCGCCATTGGCAAATCGGTCGGGGGTGATGAGGTACAGCACATCGTCGACGCCAAAACCACGGTGGCTGTTGCTGTTGTCGGGGCGGGCAGCAATCTCGTACACCACTTTTCGCTCTTCTTTTCCCTTGGAAACAATCAGGTCATACTTGCCAGGAGGGGCATCTTCCGATATCTGCACATCCACGAAGGCATAACTTGCATTGGGCAATGTATGGACCGCCTCCACTCGCAACGCAGGCTGCTCAAAGCGGGCATTGATGCCATCGAGTGATTCGCCGTACAACATCAACTGTACGTTGTTCCACTTCATGCCCGACCACCAATTGGGAGGCTCTACCTTGTCCACTTTGAGGGATTGAGCTTGGATGGAAAAGCCCGTGAGGAAAAACAGAACAATCAGCAAGGAATAAGAGGTGAATGGTCGGCTCATGTGTTGTCAAATTTTGCCCATGAATATACACAAATTGAGGGAGCCTCCAATCATCGAAAGGTCCAAAAGCAAAGCGGCCTCCGGAATCCCCGAAAGCCACCCGCCGAATAATGGATGTGTGTATAGTCAATCGACTTTGATGGTGCCTCGCTGCCGCCGCCCCAAGACCTCCAACTCATAGGTGTACAGATCGGGCGGAAGATCGGCCAGCGAGATGGTTTCCTTTTTGCGACTGTAGTGCTTCCATTGGTGTTCTTTGATCGGCTTTCCATCTAGATTGAAGAAGCGAAATGTGGCCCGCCCCTCTGGCACACTGGCCATTCGAATGTGGAGCTGATGGCGAATGCGAGCGGGCAAACGGGCCAAAAAAGGCGCTTCTTTTTTCGCTTCCAAGCTCGCCAGTGCATGGCTCATCAAGGCCGAGCGCGTACTCTTCTCCGCCACTGTTTCCAGGGGAAACGCAAAATACACCAGTCCAAAATCACCATTGTAAGACAGAGCAGCAGGACGCCCATCCGGATACCGCAACACCACCCGACTGCCATTGCGCGCTTCGACCACATCGGCGGAGCGCAGGGGATACAAGCCATACGCTCGATTGTCCATCTCTCCATTCAGCTTCCCGAAACCCGCTCCGCGAACAGAGCGAAAAGCAGCATGTCCGGCATCGTCTCCCAGGAATCCAGCCTTTAGATAATCCCTGAAAAATGCCGATCCATTGCCTTTTTGTGCCAGATCGAACCCCAATTCCGATCCGGATATGATCAGGTTGCCTCCGGCCCGCAAGTAGCGGCTCAAAATGGCTTGTTCCCTGCGACTCAATGTCTGATCCGTCGTCGATTCTCGGCCCACATACCAGTTGACGACCTTGTACCGGTCCAATGACAGCTGTCGATCTGCAACCGACTCATTGCTGGCACCATCAAAGGGAAGACCACTCTGCTCCAAGGCCTGGGCATGCTCTGCCATGTAATCGTAATGATTCATTTGATCCAAAAACACCCTCCGGACAAGTTGTGGGCGGCCAAAATGCGACAGGCGATGCTTGCACTGGATGGTCAGCCCTCGATCCAATCTGTCAAACCCATCGACGATCAACAGCTTTTCTCCTGCCTTGTCCTTGGAAGGAGTTCGGACGGCCACCACTGCCGATGGAAAAGACTCTCCCCCCTTGTTGAGTGCTGCTACTCGGATGTAATAAGTTGTGGACGGCTGCAGGTTCTGAAAGGTGAACTTGTTCAGGCGAGTGGTTTCAAAATCGGCAAATGCCTTCCCATGCCGACTGATGTACACCTTGTAGCTGCTGGCTTTGCTCCCCAAATGTCCTCCAAACAAAGGGGCCTTCCACGCCACCTGGATTTCCTTGCCTCCCTTGCTCTGTGCATAGAGGTGCGTGGGAGGTTCAGGCAAATAGACCGGATACTTATTCTCCTTTTGGGCAAAATAGCGCACCATTCCCTTGTAGATGGCCCTGGCTGCCAACTGCCGGAAGCGCGGGTCGCTCAAGTCCTGGGCATCGCGGCGATGGTCGTGGAAGGCCAATTCCAACAATACGCCCGGCATTGTCTTCAGTGCCCTCAATTCCCCAAAATCTGCCCGCTTTCTTCCTCTGTCCTTCCAATCCTTGCGCCAGCCCATCCGCAGGTCTTTGATCAGTTGATCGTGCAAACTGGCCTGCAAGCGGCGAGCATCTGCGCTGTGGCGATGGGTGTGGATGTATGACTCTGTGCCTCCGGGGCCATTGGCATTGGTATGCAGGGACAAGTACACGGCATTGCGTCGCTCTTCGGCTGTCCCCTTGGACAATTCCCATTCGGCATAAGAAGGACGGATCACCACATCATTGGCGCATTTGGGATAGCCTTGGTAATGGGCATAGTATCGAGCAGACTCTTCAAAACGCGGCGCACCACTCCCCTTTCCTCCATAACAATCTGCCTCTTTGCCCACACCCCCTCCAAAGCGCACAGCATCGGCAATGACAGCCTGCCCATTTTCACTCGAGCAATTGCTGAGCACAACGCCCCCCTTGCGCCCCTTCTCAAAGTAAAACTGGCCGAGATACACCCAAGTACTTCCATGGGTCTCCTGATTAACACTGATTTCGGAAACACCTCCGGCATGTTCAATTCGGTAGCGAGCATCCACGGTGCGATTGACCCCACTCAGGTACTGGACCGATACCCAGTAGAGTCCCGATTCTGGAATGTATGGCCGAAAACTCGCGGTGGCCGTCTCCTTGGTCGAAGAAATGGCAAATCGGTACTTCTCTCCCTTGTATCCCTTGGATCGACTCTGCTTCCAGCGGCCTTTCTCCCGATAGGCAGGCGCCCGCTCGCTGGATCGCACGATGACTTCCCGCTGGTTCATGTCGCGTTCCCGGACCGTCCATACGTTGGCTCCGGCCTGGTGCAAATATTTGAGCAAATGATAGTTGACAAATTCGGCAGTGGCAAAATCTTCGACCAAGCCATGGGAGTTTCCTCTTTGGGTAGAAATGCCTCCCCGACGGTGGTGCCACCCATGTCCGGCGCTCAACCAAACGGTTTTTCCCGTCAGCATGCCCTCGGCTCGGACCGGATTTTTCAAGGCTTTCTGATGGCGTTTTCTCCGCCCTTTGATGGCCGGAAGCGGATCTCTGTTGACATGGGCCAAGGCTTGGGGTGCTTCGTAAGCGTCCAAAAAAGAAGACAAATCTACATAGCGACCACTCTTGTCTTTGGCTTTCAACTGAATCTCGGTCAGGTCAAAAGCTGCCAAGGCGCCCCCAAATTCTTCGATCAAATGTTCGTGGGCCAGTTCGTCGAACTCATTTTCGAGAAAGGCCGGGGAGATGTCCAGTAAAATGCTCAGTTTGTGATCCCTGGCCTTGAGTTGCACCAAGCGAGATCCTGGGGGCAAAAGGGAATATCCCTCCGAATCGGCTTGGGTATGTTCTTCCAGGAGCTTTCGCAGAGTGGCTTCCAGCTCTGCTGGTTGTGCGGTAGCACATAGGGGGACAAGGCACATGCTGATGCACCAGGCAAAAAAGACCTTCATAGTAATTTCCTTTCGTTTGTTAAGAGTATGATACAGGCCGAAACCATGAACTGGGTTCAAAGGCTGCATCCATTCCCCATTGAAAGAATGAGGTTGTACTTGTGGTGAATTGGTCTTTGTCTTGTCGGGTGACCCTCTGGGGCCAGCAAAATGAAATATTGGGAAAAGGAAATGTAAAGGTTTGCGCTAAGATGGAAAGATTTTGGGTAGTTCAGACGAATTATGATATGTAACTATCTATGGAATAGGAATATTGTAAAAAGGCAAAAAAAAGCATCCCTGGCAGAGCGAATCTCTACCAGGGATGGCCTCATCATATCTCATATGAGAAAGTTACATTCTTATTTCTTATCGTCTACTTCCTCGAATTCTACATCTGTCACATCTTCTGCTTTGGAAGTATCGTCAGGTGATTCACCGGCGTCAGCTGTTGGGCCTTCTGGGTTGCCACCTTGCGCGTTTTGCTGCGCTTGGTAGATGTCCTGGCTGGCAGCTTGCCATGCTTCGTTCATTTTGGCAGTCGCAGCTTCGACACGGTCGAGGTCCTCAGACTTGTGGGCTTCTTTGAGTTCTGCCAGAGCAGTCTCGATGGCTCCTTTTTTGTCTTCGGGAATCTTGTCGCCAAACTCCTTGAGCTGCTTTTCTGTTTGGAAAATCAAGGTGTCGGCAGTGTTGATCTTTTCGACCCGGTCTCTTGCCGCCTTGTCTGCCTCTGCATTGGCTTCGGCTTCGGCCTTCATGCGTGCAATCTCATCCTTGGACAAACCAGTGGACGCCTCGATGCGAATGCTTTGCTCCTTGCCAGTTCCTTTGTCCTTGGCAGATACGCTCAGAATACCATTGGCATCCATGTCGAAGCTGACCTCGATTTGTGGCATCCCCCTTGGGGCAGGTGGAATGTCGGACAAGATGAAGCGACCGACGGTGCGGTTGTCGCGGGCCATTTGGCGCTCTCCCTGCAGGATGTGAATCTCCACAGATGGCTGGTTGTCAGCAGCGGTGGAGTACACCTTGGATTTCTTGGCCGGGATGGTGGTGTTGGACTCGATGACCACATCGTAGATTCCACCCATTGTTTCGATTCCCAATGACAGTGGTGTGACGTCGAGTAGGAGGACATCTTGAACATCTCCGCTCAATACCCCACCCTGAATGGCAGCACCTACCGCAACCACCTCATCTGGGTTGACCCCTTTGTTGGGCTTCTTGCCGAAGAACTCCTCTACGGCCTGCTGGATGCGCGGGATGCGAGTAGAACCACCGACCAGAATGATCTCGTCGATCTCACTTTTGGACAAACCTGCATCCCTCAATGCTTGGTCACAAGGCTTGAGCGTGCGGCTTACCAGATTGTCGGCCAATTGCTCGAATTTGGCACGAGACAGCTTGATGACCAAGTGCTTTGGCACACCATCTACAGCTGTGATGTATGGAAGGTTGATTTCTGTTTCGCCAGAGGCAGACAGCTCGATCTTAGCCTTCTCGGCAGCATCTTTCAAACGCTGGAGAGCCATGGGGTCTTTGCGCAAGTCGATGTTTTCTGTCTTCTTGAACTCCTCGGCCAACCAGTTGATGATGACGCGGTCGAAATCATCACCACCCAGGTGCGTATCACCGTTGGTAGACTTCACTTCGAAAACACCTTCACCCAATTCGAGAATGGAAATATCAAACGTACCACCACCCAAGTCATAGACGGCGATGGTCATGTCTTTGTTGCGCTTGTCCAGGCCATAAGCCAGGGCAGCGGCAGTTGGTTCATTGATGATCCGGCGAACCTTCAATCCTGCGATCTCACCCGCCTCTTTGGTGGCCTGGCGTTGAGAGTCATTGAAGTAAGCAGGAACCGTGATGACGGCCTCTGTCACCTCAGAACCAAGGAAATCCTCAGCGGTCTTCTTCATTTTCTGAAGGACCATGGCAGAGATTTCTTGAGGGGTATATTTGCGGTCTTCGATTTCTACACGGGCCGTATCATTGTCGCCTTTGACGACCTTGTAAGGAACGCTGGAAACCTCCGTTTCATTCTCTGAAAAACGCGCTCCCATAAAACGCTTAATCGAATAGACTGTACGAGTGGGATTCGTGATTGCCTGACGCTTGGCAGGATCGCCTATTTTGCGCTCGCCATTGTCCAGAAAAGCAACCACAGAGGGCGTCGTACGTCTTCCCTCATCATTGGGAATGACAACCGGTTCGTTGCCTTCCATAACTGCGACACAAGAGTTGGTGGTACCTAAATCAATACCAATTATTTTACCCATGTTATTCGATTTAATTACACTTTAAATTCATTATTGCTAGTTGAGAGATGCAAAATCATTCGCTTTCGTATTGTAGTGGCTTTGCATCAGCCCATGTTACGCATTGACTTGATCAATCCATATGCCAAGGCCAAATTCTGTCGAATTGGTCAGACATATAGGCAAAAAGTGCCACATTTTGTCAGGTGGAAACAAGAATGAAATGACAAAACGTCAAACTGTCAGTTTGTCTAGCGGAATTTCAGGTCGCCAGTGAAGACGCCTCTGCGCAGAGAATCGAGCGATTGAGAGTTGAGATCGAAACCGTCGAAAGACACGCTGTTGCGGGAGGAGAAGACCCCCAGTCCCTCTGACAGATTGGTGAAATTGCTCACGATCTGAGAACTGGTGATGCCCGTATTGGCTTGGCCGATGTTGATGTAATCGAGCAGCTCCTGTCCGCCTCCTTCGATGATGTAGTCGTAGGATTTGAAGTCGTACTCTACATTGGACTCGGCGGTGAGTTGACTGCCAATGTATTGGTATAGGCCAACGGAAGGGATGCGGAAACGCTCGCCGCGAGAATCTCCATCGGTCTTGATGTTTTTTGTCACCGTCCAGATCAAGCTGAGGTCTTCTGGATTGTCGGGATCGTCCAAATTGATGCGGTCGATGTTGATGCGAATCTTGAGGTCAAAAAAGCGGGCATCCGGCTGGAAGCGCCAGGAAATGTCAGCATTGGAAGCGTTGATGTCGTCGCCATATACCCAGTTTTGGGGCTTGACCGTGACAGGCTGGCTGATGCGGATGTCAGAAACGATGACCGCCTCGGCAGTGATGGCGGGAAAGTTGTCGCCACGGTCGATGATGAGGCGGTAGGTTTCGCCACCGACGAGTTCTTCTCCTGGGGCCAATTTGAATTTGTACAACCAATTGGGTTCATTGGCAAAGACCCCACTTTGACGTGGATAGCCTTCATCGGCTCCGTCCACTCTGGTGAGGGTCCAAGATTCACTGGTATTGTTGACTCTTTCGATGCGTACTCCTAGGTTGGGATAGTAAAGAGAATCTGGGCGCTGGGCAATTTCCAAGGCGCTGATTTCGGGATCGACAAATGCCCGCTCTATGCGTATGTAATGAGCTGTATCGGCACGTGAAATCAAGCCATATACGACGGGAATGTCTTCGGCCTCTGCCACCAAATCAAATTCATTCGAACAATTGGCCAAAAAGACCAATCCGATCAGACCCAAAAGGAGTTTTACTTTATTCATGGCGGCAAAGTTACAGGTTTTCAAACGATAATACCAAGCCTTTAACATAGATTGACGCGGCGCATACATCTATCAAACATCTGGCTCAGCGATACAATATTGGCCAAATAGGAAGTTGGATTCTTCAAATTTAATATCTTGCAGCCCACTAATAGATAACAGCTTATTAACCGGGCTTGTTTTGTACTTCCTTGCGATTGTGATTCTTTCTCAATTTGAAAAAAGCAAGCCATATTTCGCAAACAGACTATGTCGGTATCTAAAGAAGTCAAACGAATTACTACACACGTTCTGCAGGCCATGAAATCGCGTGGAGAAAAGATCAGCATGCTCACGGCCTACGATTATTCCATGGCTCGAATTCTGGATGCTGCCGGGACAGATGTCCTCTTGGTGGGCGACTCTGCTTCCAATGTCATGGCTGGGCACGAGACGACCTTGCCCATCACCTTGGACCAAATGATTTACCACGCCTCTTCTGTGGTACGGGCAGTCAAAAAGTCCCTCGTCGTTGTCGACTTGCCCTTTGGCTCTTATCAAGGCAACTCCACCAAGGCGCTTTCTTCCACCATCAAGATCATGAAAGAAGCTGGCGCCCATGCAGTCAAGTTGGAAGGTGGAGAGGAAGTGGCAGAATCCATTACCCGAGTGCTCTCTGCTGGCGTCCCTGTGATGGGCCACCTTGGACTCATTCCGCAGTCGATCTACAAGTTTGGCACCTATGTGGTACGGGCACGAGAAAAGGAAGAGGCCGAGAAGTTGAAAAGAGATGCCAAGCTGCTCGAATCCCTGGGTTGCTTCGCCATTGTATTGGAAAAAATTCCTGCCGATCTGGCCAAGGAGGTATCCGAATCGCTCACCATCCCCACCATTGGCATCGGGGCTGGCCCGCATACCGACGGCCAGGTGTTGGTCACCCACGATCTGCTGGGCATTACCAAAGACTTCAAACCGCGCTTTCTTCGTCGCTACATGGAATTGTTTGACGAAATCGAATCGGCTGTCAAGTCTTACATCACCGATGTGAAGGATCAGAGCTTTCCCAGCGAGAAAGAATCTTACTGAATCACATCCATCGCAATTGAGACCATCCATTCACCTATTAACACAGGAATCGATATGTGGAGAAAACTATTGGGCTTCCTTGTCATCGCTGCCATCGTCGCCGGGATATTGGGCTACCAAAAGTACTTGGAAATCTACAGTCCCAACGTCGCCGACCAATTGGATGATCCCTACTTGGTCATCCCCACCGGATCTTCCTTCGAGGACGTTCTACAACGTCTAACCGAAAAGAACTTTCTCATCGACAGCAGCTCCTTTGTGTGGGTGGCAGAACGGATGAAGTACAAGCGGGAAAAGATGCGGGCGGGCCGCTTTCAGATCAAACCATCCTGGAGCAATCGACGCCTCATCAGTCACCTGCGCGGGGGCAAACAGGCGCCTGTGCGCGTGACGCTGACCAACGAACGCCTGCCAGAGGAAATCGCGGGAAAAGTAGCCAAGAAGATCGAAGCCGACTCGATGGACATTCTGCAGTTGTTTCGAGACGAGCGTTTCCTGGAACAAAATGGGTACGACCAAGAAGACATCCGCACCCTCATCATTCCCAATACCTACGAGTTTTTCTGGAACAGTACGGCCCAGCAGTTCTTCGATCGCATGAAAAAGGAACACGACAAATTTTGGGGCAAAGAAGGCCGCCGATCCAAGGCAAAGCGGCTCAACCTCAGTCCCGGAGAAGTGTACATCCTGGCCTCCATTGTGGAGCGCGAGACCAACCGACAAGATGAAAAGGCCCGCATTGCTGGTGTGTATTACAACCGCTTGCAAAAGGGAATGCTCCTGCAGGCCGATCCCACCGTGGTTTTTGCCACCCGCGACTTCCAAACCCGCCGGGTCCTCAATCGACATCTGGAGGTGGAATCCCCTTACAACACCTACAAATACAAAGGTCTCCCTCCCGGCCCCATCAGCTTGTCGGCCATCCCCACCATCGATGCGGTGCTGAATGTCGAAGATCACGACTACATTTTCTTCTGCGCCAAGGGAGATGGAAGTGGATACCACGCCTTTGCCAAAACCCTATCAGGGCACAATGCCAACGCAGCTCGCTACCGGGCCAATCTAAAGCGACGAGGTAAGAGGTAGTACACACTGTACAAAAAGAAAAATGAAGAAAGAACTGGATGACATTGAAAGTCTACTCCAAAAGGGAAAGTACGTTAGAATAGCAGCCAATTGTCACAAATACACCATTCTATATTTGATCAAAATTTTATGCAAATTTCGCATCATCAAAAGATTCAAGGTACAGACAACTCCAATTTTCAATTTCAGTTTCATCATTGATCTACCCGCCCATCCGGATATTTTCCTTTTTGGATGCAAGACAAGCAAGTCAGATTTCCTTTTGCAACGATACTTACACAACTTTCTGAAAAGGGACTCCATATTTTTTGACATCGGTTCTTCCATTGGTTTTTACAGCTTATTTGTTAGTAGAATCGTTGGGACAGAAGGAATGGTTTATTCCATTGAACCAAGTGAAATGGCTTACGCGATTTTAACCCAAAATACTCGTGACAAAAACAACATCAACACCCTGCATCTAGCAATTGGTGATCACAATAAAACTTGTCCCATTCACGAATTTCCAACTAGATTCAATGAGTACAATTCTTTGTTCCTTGATGATTTCATAAAAGACTCGCACTGGTATCCAAAAAATAAACCCACTCAAAAAGAGGTTCAAATGAGAACCATAGATGCTTTGCTCGATGAGTTACAGGTGATCCCTGGTGTTGTCAAAATTGATGTAGAAGGAAGTGAAGAATTGCTTCTGAAAGGAATGAGCAAGTCAATTGCCAATCACCATCCTGATCTGATTCTTCGATATTGGCCAAATGACAGAGACAATGCCAAACAAAAAAAGATCATCTCTGAGTTGGTACATCATGGTTATTCCATCTACTCTCTGCAAGACAATGTGGTGATCAGTCTTGCTGAATTGTCGGGATATGAGCTAGAATATGTCGTATTGAAAAAAATGTAACATATACTCAATCCAAAATGGTTTGGCCATAAAAAAGGATCAAGCCTGTTCAACATCATGTAGAAGTGACAGACTGTTGTAGATATCAGTTGACGTTTTTTCCCAATCAAAATTTCTTTTCCTAGAGATGCAGTTGTTCTTCAATGACTGATACAATGTTTCATCGAATGCCATTGAGTACATGGCATTGGCTATTTGATCAACATCCGACGGATCAACAAGAATAGCGGTTGGACCCGCAACTTCCGGCATGGAGCTGACATTTGAAGTGATGCTCGGCACATGGCAGTTCATCGCTTCCACCAATGGCATTCCAAAACCTTCATAATTTGAAATGTAGGTCAACGCATGGGCACTTCCCATGACTGCATACAAATCCTTGTCTAGGTATCCCAAAAAACAGATGTCATCCTTGCAGTCAGATTTTTCATAAATCTTGAGAATTTCTCTTTTCCCATACAGAAATCGACCAACAATGAGCAGTTTAAAGGTCGAATTTGATGACTTTTTGAATGCATCAAAAGCCAAAATCAATCGATCGATGTTTTTCCTTGGATGGATGGCACCCACGTACAAAAAATATTCTTGGCCACTGCTGTACTTCTCCAGAGTGAGTTGTTTTTGGGCCAAGCTCACAGGTTCGAAAGCTCCGTGTGCAGCAACAGTTGTCACATCAAATTTTGTTCTTGGAATTTGATAAAAATTGGAGATGTCTTGCAACGCGTGATTGGTCAGAGTAATCAGGCGATCAGATTTTTGCAAAAACTTGGGCGTAAAATATTCATAGTATTTTCGGACGAGATAAGGGACAAAATTTGGAAAATGAACAAAAGAAATGTCATGGACCATTAGGAGGGTTTTTACCGGACTTCGCAAACAAGTATATCCATCGGGTGAGAAAAACACATCCGGTTTTATTCTTTTCAAGGCAAAATAAATGGACCATTCAAACCAAATGTACCACAAAAATGGATGCCTGGCAGGTGGAGACAACACAACAGGTATGGCATTTTTCCCAAAATTGAACAATCCATTGTGAGGACGATCAAAAAATAAATAAAAGGTATCGTTTGGATTTTTTTCTACCAATTTTTTTGTCACCTCGTATGTGATCCGACCAAAGCCCTCCATCTTATTTGGGATCAAAAACCGAGCATTTATTGCAATTTTCATAGATGAGGAGCTTGTCAGACTATAGGATGAACTGCAAAGATAACAGACATTGGTACAGGAGAAGTGATCTTTTGAAAGGCGCAGCTCATCTGTGGCTTGAAACGCCAGGTGTCGCTGCTAATCCCGCCATCTGCCTTTGGCCTCTTGATGTACAGTACAGAATGGAATGATCATTCGTTGAGGTTCCAGATCCAGTTGCCGTTTTGGTCGAAGTAGCCAATCTTGTCTCCTTGCTCGACCCGGAACAGGCCCTCGCCTGCATAGCTGATGTACTCATAATCGGGCTGGACGATCAGCTCCCCTTGCAAATTGGTCAAGCCACTGAAACCCTTGATGCGGACTTTGGCGTAGCCCTCCTGGAAGTCTTCGATTTTGTCGTATTTGGGAGGGATGATGGCGATGCCCCGCTGGTTGATGATGCCCCATTTTCCTTCAGACTGCACCACAGCCACCCCATGCTGGAAATCACTGGCCTTGTCGAAATAGCCCTCGTGCATCTCTGCTGCTTCGGTGATGTAGTAAAAGCGATAGCGATTGTCTCTCACCAATCCCCGCCCCTCTTTGAAGCTGAACAAACGATTGATGCTCGGTTCGATGACGAACTGTCCGGAGGTATCAATGATGCCCCCTTGGCGGTAGCCTTTGTAGACCACGGCCTTTCCATCGAAAAAGTCGAGGCACTTGGTGAATTGAAAGCCAATCACCTCTTCGCCCTGTCGATTGATGTAGCCGCATTGGCCCTCTCGTTGGACCGCTGCGTAGCCTTCGGAAAAGTCAGAAGCTTTGGAAAAGCGACCAGAGACGATGACTTTGCCCTTGTGGTTGATGTAGCCATAGCCACTTTTGAACTTGACCACTGCCATGCCTTCCCGAAAAGGCTCAATTTTCTTAAAGCTCCGATTGGTCACCCGCTTGCCCGATTGATTGATGAGGATGTAACGGGATTGGCGCCCCTTGAGGCGGGCAACAGCCAGGCCGTATTCGTCGAAGGCCGAGATGTCGGAAAAGGCGGGTTCCAGCACGTATTTGCCATGCTTGTCGATGAGTCCAAATTTGCCATTGACCACCACCCTGGCGACATTGCCTTCGAAGTCGTATGTCTTTTGGAATTTGGGACTGATGATGGTCCGGCCGCTCTTGTCGATGTACATGGCACCTTTGTCGGTATAGACCCAGGCCAAGCCGCGTTTGAAACTGCCTGCCCGCTTGTATTGGAATTCCTGCAAGACATCTCCTTGCTTGTCGATGAATCCCCAACGGCTGCTCAATTGAACGGCGGCCCGTCCCTCGCTGAAGTTGTTGACTCTTCGGAAGCGGCAAGGAATGACCTCCCGTCCATTTTTGTCCACAAAACCCCACATGCCATTGCGCTTGACGGCCAGACGGCCATTGCTGAAGGCCCCCAGTTCGTCGTAGCGAAAGTCCACTCGGACCTTGCCAGTAGTGTCGATCAGTCCGTATTTTTTCTTCTTTTTGTATACCCGAACGATCTTGTTGTCCGTATTTTCCAAAAAGTGCAATTCGTCATAATCGCAAGGGATCAAATCTTCTCCTTTGCCGTCGATCATGCCCCATTTGCCGTCGTTTTCTACAATTCCCACCTCGTTGACAAAGTCGCGGGCAAAGGAGTAAGTAGGCTGCACGATGACGCGGGAAGCGGTGTCGATGTAGCCCCATTCACAGCCCTCACAGGTCAAGACCGCCTCTTCCCGAAACTCTTGGTCGTAGAGGGTGTAATCGATCATGAAATTGGGTGAAAAGAGCGAACTCAGGTACTGCTTGAGAGGCCCCAGTCCTCGGCTTTTGTCCTTGAAACTCCCCGACAGGCGCCCTTTCGAACTCATCCGTGCCAGGCCATTTTTGAACGCGCCAATGAAGGCGTAGTCCTTTTTGAGCACCTTTCCCGTTCGGGCAATCAATCCGTGGCGGCCATTGTTGAAGATGCAGCGAGCCGCTGGGTAGCCGTTGAAAAAGTCGTCGATGCGAATGTCCCAAAGATCCACCTTGTGGACGAGCAGGCCAATGTGGTTGTTGACCAGGCCATAGACCATTTCGAAGCGGTATTTTGTCCATTCAAAGTCGTAATAATCTCTTTTTTCAATGCCCACTACGGTAAAGCCCAGGTCTTTCTCGATCCGAATCCAGTCGAAGGCAGGCTCGATCTGCACCCCTCCGTCGTCGAGGCGGCGCAATCCCCATTTGTCCTTCCGGGAAGAGTAAAACCACTCGAATGATTCCAACAGGTAGTTGTTTTCCAGGTCGCCAATCCGCTTGTCGGCCGAGGAAGAAGAGTTGCCACCGATGGTAATTGTGAAGTGCTTTTTGAAGCGATTTTCATCCTGCAGTTGACCATCTTCATCGATGAAGAATAGATTCAATTCCGTTCCGATCTTCCCCTTGGCAGTGCCTTTTGACAACTCGATGCTGCTGTATTGGGTCGGGACAATTTCCTCTCCATTGATGTTGAGCAGGCCGAAAAGAGAATCCTTTTTGACCACACAGTAGGAAAACTTGGAAGGAGCAATGTATTCGTAAATGTATTCAGACTGGGCCAGGTCACCACTGCGAACGAGGCCCCATTTGTTCTTGTAGCGGACCCGGTAGATGGAGTCGCTGTAGGCTTGAATCTCATTGTAGCGGACAGAAAGTGTCATGTTACCGGCTGCGTCGATCAGGCCCAGCAGTCTGTTTTTCTTGCAAAGCGCCTGGCCATTTCCGAAGGGATAGAAGTTGTCGAAGCTCTTTTGGGTGACAACCTGGCCACTGGATACAGAAAACAGATCGTTGGACCCCGTACGAGTGAGCTTAATGAAGTGTTCGGAAATGATTTGAAAGGTGTTGTACTGGGCTTCCACCACGATGCCACTCCCCTGCTTGAAAATCCCCCAGGACTTGTCAATTTTGAAGAAGAACAGCTCTTTGCTGAAAGGAATGATTTCCCCACAGTTCGTTTCCAGGAGGGTTTCCCCCTTTTCGGACAGCAGGCCAAGTCCGTCGGCCTTTTGGACCAAAAAAGCCCCTTCCTCCAACCATTCCACTTCGTCGAAGATGGGATCAGAGAGGTTTTGGCCATTTTTCAGCGAGATGCCCCATTTTCGATCCTTTTGGTAGCCAATGAATTGGCCACCCCACACCTTGACTTGTTCGTAGCCCTTTTTGAGGATGAGTTGGCCTTCCAGGTTGAGCACCTGCCATTCGGACTGATCCATGACGGCCACCAGGGTCGAATCGAGCACTTTGATGTCGTCGTATTTAGGTGCCACAATCTCCTCTCCCCATCGATTGAGCATGCCTACCCTGCCCTCGCGCTGCATCACGGCATATCCATATTCCTTGAACTCTCCAATGGCATCGTACACAGGTTGCAGGATGATGTCTCCATCTGCGTTGATCAGGCCCCACTTTTTGTTCACTTTGATGGGAAAGTAGCCTTGCGCCCAACAACTATGGCTGCACCACAAAACGGAAAGGAAGAGAATACACCAGTGTTTCGACATACAAGTGTTCGGATTAATATACAGTGTACTGAGTACCACTGAAAAAGGTTGTGTAGGCATGTACTTTTTGCAAGACCAGGCTGGCTGATCCGTCGTACACTTGAATTAACGCATAAGGGGTAAAAATAAGTATTTTCAGAACAAAGTACTACTGTATAATTGAGCTTGGTAAAAAAAGTAACAGTAGCCAGCCTTGTTTTTGACAGCTTTCAGAGATGATGAATGGCTTTTTGGTAAGCAATTGGGGATGCTTGATGGGCTTATACCTTCACATTTCCACCAACGGGAATCATTGGTTTGAGAACTCGCTGGATTTGCTTGTGATGGCGATTGAAATGGGCCTGAAAAAAGCCCAGCATTCCATCGATGCTCATCCGACCTGCAAAGGGGTGTTTGTATACTTCTTTGTTTAATATGTCTTTTGGTAGCTCTGAGAGAAATTGCCGCAGCTCTTGGCGCTGCTGCTTCCAGCGTTTGGCCGTATCCCAGAAGGTGGCAAATTCGGGCAATTGCTCGCCGCTGATCACACCAGGTGCTTTGGCTTTGAAGGGAGATGCCATGTAGCCTTTGAGCAAAAGCAAGCGCATTCGAGCTTTGATGCCAGCCTTTTTGAGGGTGGGATTGAAACTCAGCTTTTTGTTGATGTACTTCAAGGACAAAGACTCGGACAACATCAAATGGTGCATGACTTGGATGACAGACCATTGTTCTGGACTGGGTTTCCGATTGAGTTGATCATCAGAATATACCTTCAGCTCTTCCAACAAGAAAGCAAAGTCCTTATCGAGCTGGTCCAAAAAATTATTGTGTTTTTCGTTCATCAAAACAGGTTCAGGTTTCGTAAGAGGGTGTTTGGGATTTAATAAATTCGGCTTATTTACACACCTATTCGCTTATACTTCCTTCCCGAAATCCCTGCCTGCCGGTAGGCAAGCTCATTTAGCTAAGGCTAAACTCCGGTTTCGGTGCGTCGTCTAAACAAATATTTGAGCAAATCGCCACAAATACCAAATTCCCAAGCACCCTCTAATGTCTTCAATTGGTGTGGCCTTAGGCTTTGGTGGATTCAAAATGGCCATGGCCCTGGGCACTCCATGTACCAGTTGACCAATGCGTACTGAACGCTTGCAATGGGATGTAGGGGTAGTTGTAGTTGGGATGATGTGACGGCAGATTCAGATCCGAAAGTCCCAAAGTGCCTCACTGTTTGCTGTATCAACCGCGAAGGTTGTACACATAAATATAAGCAGTTCAGAGGAATAATTCACAGCAAACATCCTCTTGACGGATGATTTAGTAGAAAAATGCTCCTGCTTTGCCAGACAATGCCTCATTGCCGAGGGTTTTGGGAAGAAAAGCAGCATTTGGTCCCTTGCAGCCGCTTACCGGAGAGACAAAGCCTTTTTTCGACTCTTCAATGTTTCCAATCCTCTGTCAGATTGTCTAATTTCACAAAAAAGATTCAACCAACATGAAAAAAGCTCTCATTGGCCTGATGCTTTGCATGTTTTCATATGCCCAGCTCAGTGCCCAATCCAAGAAAGACAACAAAGAATGGGATGTGAGCAATCCTCCCGGCAAGTTTACCACCGCAAAGTTCAGCGCATCCGAAGGCACCTGGATGAATTTGGATGTGAGTCCCGATGGCCAGACAATCGTGTTCGACCTATTGGGAGACATTTACAGCCTGCCCATGGCGGGTGGGAAAGCCACTGTCCTGCGTCAGGGCCTGCCTTGGGAAGTACAGCCCCGCTTCAGTCCCGACGGCCAACGCATTTTGTTTACCAGCGACGCAGGAGGAGGCGACAATCTGTGGACCATGAAGGCCGATGGCTCCGATGCCAAGGCCATGACCAAAGAGAAGTTTCGCCTGCTCAACAATGGTGTTTGGATGCCCGACGGAGAGTATGTCTTGGCGCGAAAACACTTCACCTCCACCCGTTCGCTGGGCGCTGGAGAACTTTGGATGTACCATACCAGTGGTGGTGATGGCATTCAAATTACCAAGCGAAAAAACGATCAACAAGACCTCAACGAGCCAAGCATCAGTCCGGATGGTCGCTACATTTACTACAGCGAAGACCTCTACCCTGGCGGATATTTTCAGTACAACAAGGACCCCAACAAGCAGATTTATGCCATTCAACGATATGATCGGGAAAAGGGAACGACCGAGAAGATCATCACGGGACCGGGCGGAGCCATGCGTCCGGAGCTGTCCAATGATGGCAAAAAACTGGCCTTTGTCCGTCGCATCCGCACCCAATCGATCCTGTTTGTGGCCGACTTGGAAACCGGAGAGGAGTTTCGGCTGTTCGACGGCCTGACCAAGGACCAACAGGAGGCCTGGGCCATCTTTGGGGTGTACACCGGATTTGATTGGACCCCGGACGACAAGCACATCATCATCTGGGGCAAGGGAAAGTTGTGGAAAGTAAATGCAAAGACTGGCAAGGCCACCAACATTCCCTTTACGGCAGAAGTTGAACACCGACTGGCAGAAACTGTCCAGTTCAAAAACCAAGTCAATGCTAATGACTTCAAGGTCAGGGCCATTCGCCAGGCCATCACCTCTCCCGATGGCCAGCAGTTGGTCTTCAATGCCTTGGGCTACCTCTGGAAAAAACAGTTGCCCAATGGCAAGCCCGAGCGCCTGAGCCAACAAACGGATGTCTTTGAATTCGAGCCCGCCTTTTCTCCCGACGGAAAGCAGCTTGTCTATGTCAGCTGGGAGGACGAAAAAATGGGGCACATCCATTTGATGAACCTTGCGAACGGACAATCCAAGCAATTGACCACCCGCAAAGCCATTTACCGCACCCCCAACTTCTCGCCCGATGGCCAAATGATCTGCTTTCGCAAGGAAGGGGGCAATGTACACCAAGGATACACACACAACCGCCGCCCCGGCATTTATACCATGAAGATCGATGGCAGCGCGGAGCAATTGGTGAGCCCACAGGGTGAGCATCCCAGATTTACCAAGGATGGAAAAAGGCTGTTCATTCAAACAGGTGGCTACCTATTTGGAAGCCTGACCAAAAGCTTGAAATCTGTCAAACTCGATGGCAGCGACGAAAAAACCCTCCTCAATACCAAGTATGCCAATCAGTTTGTCCCCAGCCCTGACAATCGCTGGATTGCCTTCAGTGAGTTGTTCAAAGTATACGTGGCACCCATGCCGCAGACGGGCAAGCCTCTTGGTCTGTCTTCCAAGACCAAGGCCGTCCCGGTGGCACAAGTGGCCCGAGATGCAGGCATCAACCTGCACTGGTCTGCCGATAGCAAGTCGATTCACTGGACGCTGGGAGAAGAATATTTCAGCAGTCCCCTCAACGACCGTTTTTCCTTTCTGGAAGGGGCCAAGGACAGTCTCCCCCCTGTCGATACGGTAGGTCTTTCAATTGGACTGACCACAAAGGTTGACAAACCCAAGGGAATCGTGGCCTTCACCAATGCCACGATCATCACCATGGAAGGCGATGAGGTATTGGACAAGGCAACATTGGTGGTAGAGGGAGAAAAAATCATGGCAATTGGCCCAAGCGGTACGACCAAGATTCCCAAGTCGGCCAAGATCATCGACTGCACAGGCAAAACCATCATGCCCGGTCTCATCGATGTCCACGCGCATTTGGGAGCCTTCCGCTACGGCCTGAGCCCTCAGAAACACTGGCAATATTTTGCCAACCTGGCATACGGCATCACCACCACCCACGACCCCAGCTCGAATACAGAAATCACCTTTGCCCAGTCAGAAATGGTGCGCTCCGGCCAGATGATTGGACCGAGAATTTACTCTACTGGAACCATCCTATACGGCGCAGATGGAGATTTCAAAGCGGTGATCAACAGCTTGGAAGACGCCCGCTCGGCCATTCGCCGGACCAAGGCATTTGGCGCCTTTTCTGTGAAGAGCTACAACCAACCTCGCCGCGACCAACGCCAACAAGTCATCCAAGCAGCCCGAGAGCTGGGCATCATGGTGTATCCCGAAGGCGGCTCCTTTTTCTACCACAACATGTCCATGGTAGCAGACGGCCACACTGGCGTTGAGCACAACATTCCTGTGGCACCTTTGCACGAGGATGTTTTGAAATTTTGGTCGGCCACCAAAACGGCCAACACCCCTACCCTCATCGTGGCCTATGGCGCTGTCCAGGGCGAATACTACTGGTACCAAAACACCGACGTTTGGGAAAAGGAACGGCAACTGACCTTCATGCCACGGGCCTTATTGGATGCCCGGGCACGCCACCGCACGATGGTGCCGGAGGAAGAGTACAAAAATGGCTACATGCTGATTTCCGAGAGTTGCAAAAAGCTGCAGGATGCTGGTGTCAACATCAACCTCGGCGCCCATGGCCAGCTCAACGGATTGGGAGCACATTGGGAATTGTGGATGTTGCAGCAAGGCGGCATGAGCAATTTGCAGGCTTTGCGCTCTGCCACCCTCAACGGAGCGGAATACATCGGCATGGCAGATGAGATCGGTTCTTTGAAAAAAGGAAAGCTTGCCGACCTCATTGTCTTGGACAAAAACCCAATCGACGACATTCGCAATACAGAGTTGGTCCGCTACACCATGATCAATGGCCGACTGTACGATGCTGCCACAATGAATGAAATTGGCAACTACGACAAGCCCCGCAGCAAATTTTACTGGGAATTGGAGGGAAGTGGCAATGGCTACCCCGTCCATGGCGAGATGGGCAGTTTGACCGCTCCTCGTTGTTTGTGTGGGCAGTAAGAGAGCTAAAAAATATCGAGAAGACCCTCCGGTAGTTCCATGTGGAGGACTTTGGCTTCGGCGTCGATTCGCTGGATGAGCTGAGAATTCAATGGAATGAGGATGGGTTTTCCCTGGTATTGCAAAACGGCCATTTCCTGCTGGGGATACTCCACGACTTCTTCGATGGTACCGATCATGCCCAGTTGTTGGTCGGAGAGCTGGTAGCCCGTGTATTTGTCATATTCCAAATCCGACGGAATGGGGCTTCGTTCCTCCTCCGACATCAAATCAGCATCCCGCAAGAACATCTCACAGGACGTCAATGCCTGGGCCGCCTCTTTGGTGTCGACATCTTCGAACTTGATGAGGAGATCTCCTTTTTCTGCAAATTCTTCTACAAAAAACGGAAGTGGGTGGCCTTTTTGTCGAACAAAGACGATCTCTGCCTGGAAAAAATCCTCCAAATACCGATCTTCGATGCGTACCTTGAGGTGCCCTTGCAAGCCGTAGGTCTTTCTGGTAAAGCCGATGGAAGTCAATGATTCTGCCAAACTGGGTTGTTTTTGCCCGCGAAATTAAAGAAGATGTACAGTTCAATCAAACATTTGCCCACCTTTGTTCGCTCCCTCTTGATGGGGGCTTTGCTGATTTTTTTGTTGCCCAGCCAAGTAGAAGCCCAAAACAAGTCCATTGAAAAGGTCAAAAGCACCTTGCACGCCCAGTCTGAATTGTGGAACAAAGGCGACATAGAGGGCTTCATGGAATACTATTGGAAATCGGATCAGTTGCAGTTCATCGGTTCCAATGGCATCACCAAGGGCTGGCAGGCCACGCTGGAACGCTACCAGAAGTCCTATCCCGATGCGGCTGCCATGGGCAAGCTGCGCTTTGAAATCCTGGACGTGACCCAGCGCAGTCGAAAAGTCATCAGTTTGGTCGGCAAATTCTACTTGAGTCGAGAAATGGGCGACTTGGAAGGCACCTTTTTGCTGATTTGGAAAAAAGTCAAGGGCAAATGGGTCATCGTCAGCGATTTTACGGCTTAGTCTCTTCGGCGGCCTGTTCTTTGGCGGCCACTGCCCAGGTGGCAAAGGACTTGCAAGACTGCAAATAATAGCGAAACTCCTCGGACAGATGCTGTGGGTCTTGGTACCAGTCGATGTGCTGCAGGCGGTAGGGTCGATTGGTGCGCAGGGCGTTGTGGTACTGCTTCATGTTGGAGCTGGGTCGATACATGGCGAAGGTAGAGTCGATGTAGGATTCGAATACCTGTCCGCCTGCCAAGGCCTTGCTCTGAGGCGGCCAAAACTGCGACTCATGTCGAACCACCTGCTCCTTGAGGGGATAATGATCGGGCAGGTCGTCAATTTCCAAGGACAGTCCAATGTGATTGATGTTGGGAAACTGCTCCATCAGGCTTGACAAATGCAACAACATGTCCATCGGCGTATCCGGATAGGGAAGCAAATCCGGGTCGGTCACGACGTAGTAAGGATGCTCGTTCAGCAAATTTTCCCCGATGTGCGCCACCCCATTTTTCCAGGAGTTGAATCCCAGCCGGATGACCTGTGTATCTGGCAATTGCTCCAATTGCTTGTAATAGTCCAACAGGGGCGGATAGGTCGAGTCATTGTCGACAATCAAAAAGCACTTGCTTCCCTCTAGGCGCCGCATCCACGCCAGGCAATCTTCCAGGATGCTCCGTCTGTTGTAGCAATTGATGAGGATGGGGATGGCACCTGGGGGCATTTTGCTTTTGTCCAAGCGAATGGGTCGGACCATGCGCACGTGATGCCACCAAGCGGCGTTGCGCTGCCATCGTCCCAGGCGGTTGGACAGCCCTCGAATTTTGCGCCGCCACCAGGCCTCCTTGTCTTTGGGACGATAATCAATGATTTGCTCTGCCATGTTCCTTCCTTTTTGCGTTTACAAATTACAGGCAATTTTCTTGCCGCCCAAATTTGTGGGGTGGTCTTGTGCATTTGACCTTGACAGAGTTTTTTGTTTGTCCGCCTATGTTGCTTAAAAGGTCTTTGACAAATCTCCAGCTATTCACGATTGAGAGGAGGAATCCTCCACCATTGAACAATCCTACAATCTATCAGCAACTGACAGATGTTTCCTTTTGCATCTCGACCAAGATAAGTTCCGTAGAAACCATCGCCAAAGCCTGTCGAAAATGTGGCAACATTGTATGATTCTGACTGATACATCAGATAACTCCAAGTATCTCTGTATTCTTTTTCAAATCCATCAATGAATAGGTCTTCCCAGTCATTCATCAATACTTTGTCAAAATCGTCAACGCCCTCTTCATCCATATACAGCCCAATGCCTGCATCAACGCCAAAGCCATAGAGATCTTCTCCAATTATGGGGATTTTTTCCTGGCCTTCCATTCGGGCAAATTCCCATCTTGCAATGGCCTCATCTAAAAATACAATTCTTGAAAACCCTACTCTTTCATCGGTATGCATCTTGACAATGGCCAATTCCACTGGAAACTCACCGATGGGAAATTGGTGGATGAATGCCTTGGATGTGTGCAGGGTGACTGGATCATCTGCAATGATTTTTCCACTTGGAACATTGAGCAGACCAATTTGCTTGGTGTAGAACGTAAAGTCTTGTTCCGATTGCCTCACCTTTGTTCCAACTAAAAAGGCGCCTTCAAATATTTCAGGGTAGCTCAAGGAGTCAGCTGGTATTTCGATGTGAGGGATGGAATCTCGAAAGTCATTTTCATGTAAGTCTTTCCTACTCACCATGGTTGTTTTACAATCTTTTCGCAAAAAGTTATAGCTACTCAGAATGAAAGATAAGACCAGAAGCAGTAAAATGTTTCGCATGAGTCTGTAGATGTAATTTGGTCAACTTCCTCTTCTCATTAAATTTGTCCTATTCATCTGCCTCAAAACCACATGACAACAACCTTTTGTCATCAATAAACCTCACACCGATTTGATTTATTTTCTCATCAGCCCCCACTCCAAATTCTATGAAAACGAGGTCTCCACTTTCCAGTAAAAACAAGTCGATGCTCTCTATGTAGTGTACGACCTTACTTGATATTTCCCGATCAATTTTTGAAAGGTCAAAGTAAAGATCACCCATGTGCTTGTACAGCCTCAAACCGTAGCACGGAAAGTACTCATTGAAAGGCTGCCAGCTATTGTAAATGTCATCAAAATGAGGGGAGGAAATAATTAATGGCAAGGAATCCTCTTCTTTCGCAAGGGTAAAATTGGCAATGCTCAACCCATTGTATTCAATTTGGTCAGCATTTGAAGTGATTGTCATCTGAAATCCATCAAATCTGATCAATGCTTCTCCAGACTCTTCTCTGTGCCATATGCCATGATCGGTAATGTACGTTTTCTCAAAATCCAACGATTTTATTTGATGTAAAATGCTGTTGCCATTGGGAAGTTGAATGAGAGTATATTCCTCTTCATATTGTAGATAGTCGTCTACATTGAGAAGTATGTCATGGCTCAAATCCAGTACCTTCCAATGATACAATAGACAGGTGTCGTTGGTCAAAGTCCTCTGTTCTACATTCTCATATCCAATTGCCGGGCTGCATTGTCCAGTAGATTGAAACAGAAGGAAGGTGGAATGTAGCATGAAAAAAATCAATGTCATTTTAGGAGTCTTTTCTTGGGCTTGCTCAATTCTATTTTTCATCACGAACGAAAGCATTTGTTTTCAAATATCTTTCCAGCGATACGAATTGGAATAGCGATGGATATTGACTGTGGATCACGTTTAACCTTGGGCGAGGTGAAGTGATACATATTTTGGGCCGTATTGAATCGATTCCACACGGTCGTTACTTACCTGGACAAGAATCATCTTCTGCTATTTCTGAGACTGTTCATAAAATTGTGTCTACTATCTTTACAGGATGAAAAAACAAAAAGGATCGACAGATTTGTACAACACGGACAGCGAGCTGTATCAAAGGATGAAGCGACATCTATTGTCAGGCAAGTCCGTACTAGGCCAAGATAGTCCATTTTCGGAGCTATTACAAGATATGGTCAATGCGATCATGGAAGGGGAGATGGACGGTCACCTTAGGGAGCAGAAGCAAATAGGCCAAACCAACAAGCGCAATGGATATCAAAAGCCTCGCCAAGTGATCACGGATAAAGGTAGTATATCGATCACAAAACCAAGAGGGGAACCGCAATTCATCGTTTGAGTCCGAATTAATCGCCAAGGGTCAACGAGAATTGAACAGCGGATTAGATGATCAGATACTAGCCCTTTACGCTCAAGGCAATTCGTATGAGGACATTAGACGCTTGTTGATTAAGATGTTTGGAGTGAGCATATCCACTGGAAAGATTAGTGCGATTACCGATAAGGTCCTACCCGTAATCGAGCAATGGCGTAGCCGACAATTATTGGCTTTTTACACGGTCATCTACTTAGATGCACAACACTTTAAGATACGCCACGAAGGCAAATATGAGCAACGGGCCTCCTACACTGTTTATGCCATAGACATAGAAGGCAATCGAGATGTACTGGGTCTATACATTCAATCAGCAGAAGGGGCGAGTCGTTGGCGTAGAGTGCTGGAAGACTTACAAAGGAGGGGTTGAGGACGTGATGGTATTTTGTACGGATGACCTGAAGGGCTTTAGCGAAGCGATGACAGATTATTACCCTGGTGCGGTTATACAGAAATGTATCGTTCATGCGGTTAGAGCATCTTTACGCTCTGTAGATGACAAAGATGTGAAGATGGTATCGGCCGGATTGAAGAAAGTTTACAGGGCTTCGGATAAGGTTCAGGCCCGTGTGGAGTTGGATACTTGTCGAGTCAAATGGGGAAAGAAATACGCCTATGTGTGTGATAAATGGGAGCGTCAATGGGATGAGCTACTAGCCTTTATGGATTTTCCTCACGGGATGAGAAAGATCATTTACACGACCAACCCTGTGGAGGCTTTACACCGTATCATCCGCAAGTTGATCAAAGCCAAGGCGGCCTGGGTTTCAGATACGGCATTGATCAAACGGATTTATCTATCGTTGATGCACAACGAAAAGTCGTGGAAAAAACGAGCCTACGGATGGAAAGCCATCCAACGCCAAATTCAGGAGCTCTACCCTGAACGTGTTGAAAAGTATCTGGATGACTAATCAAACAAGCCATATCGCCTGGCAGTATTTTCTTCGTCAAAAAGCCCCTTCATTTTATGAGGGCTTTTCGGCGAAAAAAATGTTGGATGATCAAACAGGGTATAGATATAAAAATAACCAATTTATTAACCAGACACACTTTATTGAACTATCCCACAGCATCGCAAAAAGAGCAGATGAACAGTCTCAAATCCTTACCTACAAATACGACCGCAACCCACGCACCCCAATCGCATGATGCGACGCATGATAAACCACCTCCCCATCCTTGAGCAAAATGACCTGAGGCGATTGGTGGACAACGCCCAACTCATCTGCTACCTGATTGGAAATGTTGCGGTTGCTGAGCAAGTCCAAGTAGTAAAAGTCGAGCTCTTCTTCGCGGAAGTCCCAATCTGATTCGAGTTGGTACTTGGACATGGCGCTGATGCCGCAGGTGACGCTGTGCTTGAAAATGGCAATCGGCTTTTGGTGAGAGTCCTCCACCAACTGGGAAAGCTGCTCAAGGGAGTCCAGTACTTTCCATCCTCTCTTGAGATCGCTTTGTTGGTCGGAACGCATTCTGTCTAAAAATCCCATGGTACATTTTTTTGATTCGATGGCTGCTTGGTCAATTTGGTGCTATAATAACCCGCTGTCCATCCGCTTTGTTCGCTTTTGCATGGGCCGAAATTGGGCCTTATGTCTTGTCCGCGATGCGAGTGTCTATTTTTACCTCTTTGTGCAAACTGCGGTGGACCGGGCAGCGATTGGCAATGTCCAGCAATCGCTCCATTTGTGACTCCTGCAAGTTTCCTTCCAATTCAATGATGCGCTCAAAATGATCGATCCGGCTTTTGGGATTGTCGCAGTCTATACAGTCTTCTTTGTGTTTCTTAAAATGATTCAGATGGACCGTTACCTCCTCCAATGGCCACTTCTTTCGGGCAGCATACATCTTGAGCGTCATGGCTGTACAAGCACCCAGAGAGGCCAACAGCAGTGCATATGGATCAGGGCCAAAGTTGTTGCCTCCCACGTTTTCTGGCTCGTCGGCGATGAGTTTGTGGGGGCCAGCTTTGATCTCGGTCGTGTACCCTGGTGCATCGTCCAATCGCACCACCACCTGTTGATGGGTTTTCAGTGGGTCTTCTGGTTGCTGGGGGAGATAGCGACGGGCCCAGGTGGAGATGACATGGCCAGCATACGCTGCATCTTCTTTTCGACTCAACATGTGGTCGGCACCATCCAATGTGACAAAGCTCTTGGGATGAAAAGCAGCGTGGTAAATGGTCGCAGCATTTTCGATTTCCACCACTCTGTCTTGAGGAGAGTGCAACACCAGAAGGGGCTTGCGAAGCTCGGACAGTAGCTTGAACATGTTTTTGTTATTCAAATCTTCCAAAAACGCTCGCTTGATGGTGAATTCTCGCCCTCCGATGCTGACCCTGGCCTTGCCCTGTTTTTCGATGTCCTCCAGCTTGTCCTTCAATAAGTGCTGCACGTGCTTGGGTTCGGAAGGGGCGCCCAATGTGGCCAATGCCTGCACAGAGGGAAGTTGGGCGGCTGCAAAGATCACGGCTGCTCCTCCCAGAGAGTGGCCAATCAAAATTCGGGGCGCTTCATAGTGGGCCTCCAAGAAACGGGCAGCTGCCAACAAGTCTTCTACATTGGAGGAAAAGGTGGTATCCTCAAATTCTCCCTGACTATCTCCCAAACCTGTAAAGTCGAAGCGCAATACCGCAATGCCATCCATGGTCAAGGCCCGACTGATGTGGCGGGTGGCACCCAAATTTTTGTTGCCAGTAAAAACGTGTGCAAAGATGGCATAAGCCACCGGATGCTGATCCACTGGCAATTCCAATCGGGCCGATAGCTCGTAGCCTACTTGATTGGTAAAATGAACTTTTTGATGTTTCATCTGAGTGGGAAACTGTTTATGACACCTACTTGGCCGCTTCTTCTGCCGGAACCGCCAGGAACCGCACCGCATCCCCCAACTTGATCCGGCCGGCCTGAATGACCCGCGTATTGATGCCGCCATGGCCACGCATTGCATTGTAGCCGCCAGGCCCCAGGTTTTCCTCCATTCTCGAACAAGGGTGACACAGCCCCGTCATCTCCAAAATGACCTCCTCGCCAATTTGCAGCCGGTGGTTGTTGAAGGCCAGTAGATTGACACCAGAGACGACAATGTTTCGTCGGGTCAGCCTGGGATCGATCTCGCCTTGGCCCAAAATCGATGCCACCGCTTGCAAATGCTCCGCCTGGATCAAGGTCACCTGGCGCTTGCCACTTTTGCCTTTGTAGTGGTCACCGACCAAACCAACGCCGACAGCCACATCAACAGCATCGACCGATTCGAGTGGCTTTCGGCGCTCCGGACGCAGTCCAATCCATTCGATCTTGCCCAGTTGTGGCATGGTGGCCATAAGTTTCTTCATTTCCATAAGGTGTGTGTTTTATCCCGCTTTTGATTCATGGCAAAATACAACAAATTACAAGCTTTGTCATTCTCAATCCCTCCCAATGTGTATCTTGCAAAAAAAACGAGATGATTCGCTTCTCCCTCTGCACCTTCCTTTTCTGCCTGACGCTGTGGTCGACAATGCTGCCCGCACAAGTCTCTCAGACCAAACTCTTCCCAGATTTGAGTGGAACCCAACTGCTGCAGGCACTGGTCGAAGATTACAAACCCAGTCGTGTGCTCATCAACGCAGAAAACAGAGACACCCTCTTCGCAAGGGTTTATGCAGTCAACGACAGCCTAAGTTGTGTCTACACAGGCTACACCATCTATCTCGACCCGCGCCTCGATCCCACACAGGCTGCCTTCATGGACGGAGAATCCAACGGCATCAATACAGAGCACACCTGGCCACAGGCATTCGGAGCGGGCAACGAACCAGCCAAAACCGATATGCACCACCTCTTTCCCACCCGCGTAGATGTCAATGGCCGTCGGTCCAACTTCCCCTTTGCAGACATTCCCGATGAAACCACCCAAAGTTGGTTCTTTGACAGCAGAAGAAGCAGCCGCCCCCCGTCGACCAATCGGGATGCTTGGAGCGAATATGCCCAAGGAAGTTTTGAGCCCAGAGAGGACCACAAGGGAAACGTTGCCCGCGCCATATTTTATTTCTACACCATGTACCGGGATCGGGCCGATGGAGCCGGGCCTGGTTATTTTGAACAACAACGGGAGACCCTCTGCCGCTGGCACTACCAAGACCCTGTCGACGAAGCAGAATTTGACCGCACTTGGCGAATTGCCCGCCACCAATCCGGCAGACCCAATCCCTTCGTCCTGGACTGTAGCTTGCCAGAACGTTGCTATTGTACGGACCAAACCGAAACCTGCGAGGTCAGAACCTCTACCAAACAGCTTCCCACCAGCGACATCGATTTTGCCATCAGTCCCAACCCCTCTTCGGATGGTCAACTGACCGTTTCCCTGACATTGTCCCAGGCTGCACAATTGCAATTGTCTTTGTGGAATTGCAATGGACAGCAATTGACCAGCTTGCAGTCGGGCGCCTTTGCCAACGGAGCACATCAGTGGCACTGGAATGCCATGGACCAATATCCAACTGGTATGTACTTCATCCGTTTGGACATCGACAGCCCTCAAGGACGCCAAACGCATACCCGGAAAGTGGTATTTCTGCCCTGAGAATGCCCTTCTGCACAGCCCCCAGCTGGAAATAGCCGGGGAAAGTCTGTATTTTGAAGGGACTCCCAAAGTTCCCATCGATTGAAAAGCTCGCTTTTTTACAATCCTTCGCAATGGCCTCCCCGCTTGCGAGCAATTACTTCTTGCGATGAAGCATCTACTGTACACCCTTGCACTTATTTGTCTGTTTCCCTTGTTTTCTCATGCGCAATTGGTCGAACTGGCCCAGGAAAGCTTTGAGGGCGATGCCAATGACCACGGTTACACCATCAGCCCAGGCAGCGAATGCCATTGTTGTGGCAACGGGCGATACTACGCCTGGCATCGGGCCGATGTCAATGCCTCCTGCCTTTCTTCTACGGTCAGTGGCATCGATGGCAATTGGTTTTGGTCGGCAGAAAATGTGGACGATGGACTGATCCAAGATCCTCCTTCTTCCCTGGCACCTCGGGCTGCGCTTACGCTCAATGATGTGGACGTATCTGGGAGTACCGACCTGGAAATCCGCTTGCTGGTAGGAGAGGGAGCGACCGATCATTTTGACCTGGGAGATTTTTTGCGCATCCAATATGCATTCGATGGCGGAAGTTACCAGACTGCCTCTCAATTCATCCCAACGGGTGCCGACAATTCAGATTTGGCTTTCGATGCCGATGCCGATGGGACAATCGATGGGGCTGAACTGACGAGTGCTTTTGCCGAGTTTGTCGTGGACCTGGGCAGCAACATTGGCAGTACGCTTTCTGTCCGTCTCCTATTTGATACCCGCGGCTTCAGCGAGGAGATCATCGTGGATCACATTCGCGTCTATGGCACCAATGCGCCCTTGCCTGTGGAGCTGCTCGACTTTGAGGTGAAGGCAATAGAAGAATCTGTACTCCTGAATTGGACCACCACGGAAGAGCGCCAACTGGCAGGCTTTGGCATCGAAAGAAGTGCAGATGGAAGGTTCTGGCAATCGATTGGTTGGGCAGATGCACAGAACAACTCCCAGCTCGGGCAATACCAATTTGTGGATCGATCTCCTCTGCCGACAAAAGGCTATTACCGATTGAGAATGGAAGATTTGGATGGGAAAAAACAACATTCGTCCGTCAAATCACTTGATGGGGTGGGGCGCCTCTTACAATTGGGGACTCCTTCTCCCAATCCGTTGTACGGAAGTCGTTTGCGATTGCCGATCCGCGTCCATGAATTCACGGAAGCCGAGCTGTTCATATACGATCAACGGGGGCGTCAAATAGACCAGCTATCCCTTCGATTGAGCCCCGGACAATCCACGGTGGAGGTCAATTCATCGGCCTGGCCCACTGGTCTGTTGTACCTTCAGTTGCGCGCTGGTAACAATACAAGTTCAGCCAAATTGATGAGATTTGCCGCCGAATAGCTAAAAGCTGCACTTTTTTCGATAACTTGAGGAGGCTATGTACGGGTACTATTGGATCGAAAACTTGATGTAGAGCGTGCTTGGGCATGCTCTCTAGCGAACCTTGTCAGGTTATTGGGGCAATTTCCTCTCTTCACTGGTAGTTTGACTCTCTTGAGAAATTTGTCCTTCCGGGCCTTTCCTTGTGGGTAACATTGGAATATACCTCCTGCGGAAAGTCGATTGACTGTCCGAACAAACCTCTGCTTGTTTCAACGGCAAGTACCTGGCGAGAAATCATTAATGGAAAGACGATAAGATGGTTTTGATGTTACAAATGAAATGATTCAGGTTTTTGCAACAAAAAATACAGCTGAACCGCCATTGTGCCAGTGGTCAATGCCACTTTGAGTACGTACTTCCCAACAGGAGGGCAATGGACTCCAGCAATGTTGTTTGGCAGTTGCCACAAATTTGAATTGCTTTGAAAAACAGCAGCCGGGTATTGTCATGGTCAATGTCAGATTGGCTTCATCGACAAGGCATGGCCAGCACTCCAGACCATCTTTGCTACAAAGCAAAAGTCCTATGTCTTCTACTAGAAGAAAATTCATGCACCGACTGGGAGGTTTACTAAGCCTTTGGTCTCTCTCTTCCTTCCTCCATCCCGCTCTGGCTGAAGGCTTGGAACTCGCCCTGAAGCGGGCTGCCAATATCCCCGATGATCAACTTGCCAAAGACGAAGATTTTTGGCGCCAAATCCAACAGGCTTATACCGTATCTGCCAGCCTCATCAATCTCAACAATGGGGGGGTCAGCCCCCAGCCGCGAGTGGTGCAGGAAGCTGTCGAGCGTTTCAATCGCCTCAGCAATGAAGCTCCGACCTATTACATGTGGCGGATCTTGAACCGAAACCGGGAAAGCTTGCGAAGAAAATTGGCCCAGTTGGCTGGTTGTTCGCCCCAAGAAATTGCCATCAATCGCAATGCCTCCGAAGCCCTCGAAACAGTGATCTTTGGACTGCGACTCCGAGCGGGGGACGAGGTGATCCTGAGTCGGCAAGATTATCCCAGTGTCATCAATGCCTGGAAGCAACGAGAACTGCGGGATGGCATCGTCCTGAAATGGCTCAACTTTGATTTTCCCATCGAAGATGAAGAAGCCATTACCAAGACCTTCGTCGATGCACTCAGTCCCCAAACCCGCATTGTGCAGATTACACACATCATCAACTGGACCGGACAGGTCATGCCCGTGCGGCGCATTGTCGATGCGGTCAAACGAGATGGGATTGATGTCATGGTAGACGGAGCACATTCGTTTGCCCAACTGGATTATGCCATTCCCGACCTGAACTGCGACTATTTTGGGACATCTCTTCACAAGTGGCTTTGTGCCCCCTTCGGAACGGGCATGCTCTATGTTCGCAAGGAGAAAATCGCCCAGCTCTATCCACTTCTGGCAGCACCTGATCCCGAGAGTGATGACATCCGCAAATTTGAAAACTTGGGAACCCGCTCTTTGGCCATCGAATATGCCATCGCCAATGCCATTGATTTTCACCTCCTGATCGGCACCAAGCGCAAACAACTGCGCCTTCAATACTTGAAAAGATATTGGGCGGAAAAAGCGATGAAAATCCCTGGTGTTCGACTGCATTCTTCCCTAGACCCGGCCTTTGGTTGTGCCATCGCTCTGTTTTCCATCGATGACTGCCGGGCCTTCGACATCATGTCTTTCCTCTTTCAGAAAGGGGCCATCCATACGGTGGCCATCGATGTGGAAAACATTCACGGCATACGCATCACTCCCAACGTATACACCATGACCTACGACTTGGACCGACTGATCGACATGATTGGAAAGTTTGTGGAGGAAAAGGAGAAGGAAAAAGAGTCGAAGTCCAGATGACAGTCCTTTTCTGTCCAGTAGTTCCCAACTGAAAACAATCCCGAACCACCATGTAGCGATTCGGGATTGCTGTTGTCCTTTCTTATGTCCTCAGACTATCCGATGGTAGACAAGTCTTTGATCAGGCCAGGGATTCCCTTTCGAGCCATCTCATCCTTCAACTGAGTAGCCTGCTTTCGGCCGCTAAATTCTCCCACCATCACCTTGTACACGGGCTGGCCTTGGTACAAGGTAATGTGTACAATGACCGGGTGATTGAATGCCGCTTCCAATTTGGTAGCTTCTCTCAGCACGTTGCCATACTCTCGAAAGGCACCGATTTGGACGCTGAACCCTTGGGTGGATTGACGCGAGACCTTGAATCGGTACAGGCCCTGTCCAAAATCGCCGGGTGCAGCCGATGGCTTTGCCGGTCTGCTGATTTGTGGCTTGGGAGGGGCAGCGGGTCTTGGCTCCACTGGCTTGGCCATGGACGACTGCGCATAAGCCGGTGGTGGATTGACCTTGGCCGGAGCATCGACAACCGGGACCTGGGGCTGATGTGGTTCTCTAGGGCCGGGAGATTGGACAGCGGTTGACTGCTGAGCTTTTTGGCCAATTCTATTTTTGGGAAGGTTGTACTGCTGCAAAATCTTCAACATCTTGGATGGAGCCATGCTCTCCTCAAATTGGGCCAACAATTTGCCTTGTGAGCTGAAAATGAGGATGGAAGGAAGCATTTTGATGTTGTACAACTGCTTGTAGGCATAGCCATCGAAATCGTCGATGTCTACCTTGACAGGGATGTAATTTTGGTGGATGTACTCCGCCAGGCGCTGGTCGGAAAAGGTCGTCTCGTCCATCCAGCGGCAGGGCATGCACCAGCTAGCATAGAAATCTACGAAATACAGTTTGCCCTCTTCGGCGGCCTTTGCCTTGGCCATGGTGAGGTTGCCTTTGATGAATTTGACCCTGGTATTGCTACTGCCTGCGCTGATGAGGAAGGGGAGTAGGAGTATGAGCCATAGTTTGATTTTCATGTTCATGATGCTAAGAATTGTAGGATGTTTTCAAATACAGTCGATCGTTTGGATTGATTTTTCACTTGCCAGGAGGCAACCTACAGACCGTTTTTTCCAAAAAGGCCTCACCTCCACAACTGCTTTGTTTGCATGATAAGAACTGCAAATATGATACCATATATTATGATAAAGTTTAATTTAATTTTACTTATCATATATCTGTGCTGTTTTCGTCTACCAAATGGTGTTGGGAGTCTACAATGCGTTGGGCGGACTCAAATGCAATCCTCTGTACTCAGCGGCAGGTCCATTTGTTTCCCCCCGCGACCTTCTGAGAGAAATGCGTGTAGGGACCGATGGGAAATGGTGGCATTTCGAGGATTTTTTTTACCTTGGCAGTCATTTTTGACAGACCTTTGTCCGAACCATATATTAAATAGCACCAATAGACAGACATATGTCGCGAAAACTAGCTGCCATCACCGGCGTACATGCCTACCTGCCGGATTATATTCTGACCAATAAGGAGTTGGAGACCATGGTGGAGACCAATGATGAGTGGATTCGCACCCGAACTGGAATCCAAGAGCGTCGCATACTCAAAGATCCGAATATGACTGGCACCGATATGGGGGCGATCATGGTCCGTGGATTGTTGGAAAAAACAAATACAAGTCCGGAGGAGATCGACCTGTTGATCTGTGCGACGGTCACTGCCGATCGGATTTTTCCGGACAATGCCAATACCATCTGCGACAAGGTGGGCATCAAGAATGCCTTTGGGTTCGACATCAATGCTGCCTGTTCTGGCTTTTTGTATGCCCTCACCACGGGCTCCAAATTCGTGGAGTCTGGCTCCCACAAAAAAGTAGTGGTCGTAGGCATGGATGTGATGTCGTCCATCATCGACTATCAAGACCGGGCTACCTGTGTCATTTTTGGCGATGGGGGAGGGGCTGTCTTGCTCGAACCCAGTGAAGATGGCAATGGCCTGATTGATTCTGTCTTTCGTGGCGATGGGAATGGACGGCACTATTTGCACATGAAAGCGGGGGGCTCTGCCATGCCTGCGAGTGCAGAAACGGTGGCCAATCGACAACACTACGTCTACCAGGAAGGCCGCCAGGTCTTCAAGCACGCTGTCAAGGGCATGGCCAATACAGTTGGACAAGTCATGGAACGCAACGGCCTGTCGACAGAGGATGTCAACTGGTTGGTTCCGCATCAAGCCAATATTCGAATCATCAATTCTGTGGCCGATTCCATCGATTTTCCCAAGGAAAAGGTCATGATAAACATAGAGCGCTACGGCAATACAACTGCCGGTACACTTCCCCTTTGTCTTTGGGACTATGAGTCCAAACTCAACAAAGGAGACAATATCATCTTTACGGCCTTCGGTGGAGGATTTACATGGGGGGCCAGCTACCTGAAATGGGCATATTAATTGTTGCTCCGAAATCTGGCGGGAGAGGCAGCGTCCTTTTTGGCAAAGCTTCCCATGATTGAAAAGTTTAATCCGCCAATTTTTCTATCTTTGCAGCACAAAATTTAAATCTCATTCAATGGCAAATACATCTGAAATCCGAAATGGTTTGTGTATCGAATTTAGCAACGACATCTACTCGGTTGTCGAATTCCTACACGTAAAGCCCGGAAAAGGACCGGCATTTGTTCGCACAAAGCTCAAAAGCCTGACTTCTGGAAAGGTGGTAGACCATACATTCCCCTCGGGGCACAAGATCACCATCGTAAGGGTAGAGCGCCGCAAGTTCCAGTATCTGTACAGTGACGATATGGGCTTCAATTTCATGGACAACGAAACTTATGAGCAGATTTCCATCAACCCAGATATGATCAACAACTCTAAGTTGCTCAAAGAAGGGGCAGGGGTCGAGATTCTTTTTCATGCAAAGGAAGGCACTCCGCTGACTTTGGACATGCCCCAGTACGTCACCATGAAAGTGACCTACACCGAGCCAGGTGTCAGAGGGGACACGGCAACCAACGTCACCAAACCAGCCACCGTAGAAACAGGTGCAGAGGTCAAAGTACCGATCTTTATCAATGAAGGGGACATGATAAAAATCGACACCCGAACGGCTAAATACGTCGAACGCGTAAAACAATAACGAATGAATTTTAAAGAAATCACGGAATTGATCAAATTGGTCAACAAGTCCAACCTGACAGAGTTCAAGATGAAGCAAGGTGAATTCTTCATCTCCATCCGCACCAAGAAATACGGTAAGCAGAAGGCTCCTCAGGTTGTTGCCTCTCCCCAACAAATCATGCCGGTCCAAGCTCCCATGCCTGCCGTACAGGTGCCTGCGATGCCAGCGGCTGTCAACACACCCCCTCCTGCCGTCGAAAGCAAAGGGGCAGATGCACCAGCTCCAGCCGCTGCAGAAGCCAACGCCAACCTACTCGAAATCAAGTCGCCCATTGTCGGTACCTTCTATCGCTCTCCCTCCCCGGAGAAAGACGCCTATGTCAAAGTAGGTGACATGGTAGAGGAAGGACAGGTCGTCTGCATTGTCGAGGCCATGAAACTGTTCAACGAAATTGAATCAGAAGTGAGTGGCCGCATCGTAGAGGTTGTGATAGATGATGCCTCTCCTGTGGAATACGATCAGGTACTGTACCTCGTCGATCCCAAAGGCTAAGCGCCAAGCAACAAACATCTGTCAGCCATTCTCCAATTGATTGCCAACTGAAACTATGTTCAAAAAAATACTTATTGCAAACCGGGGGGAGATCGCACTGCGCATCATCCGTACCTGCAAGGAAATGGGGATAAAAACTGTAGCAGTTTATTCTACCGCCGACAGAGAGAGTTTGCACGTTCGATTTGCCGATGAGGCAGTTTGCATCGGCCCTCCGTCCTCTGCCGAATCTTACTTGAGCATCCCCAGGATCATGGCTGCGGTCGAGATCACCAATGCCGATGCCGTTCACCCCGGCTATGGCTTCCTCGCCGAAAATGCCGACTTCGCAGAGGTTTGTGCCGAATATGGCATCAAATTCATCGGACCAACGCCCACACAGATTCGCAAGATGGGGGACAAAATCACCGCTAAGGACACCATGAAAAAAGCAGGGGTTCCTGTCATTCCTGGTACCGAAGGCCTTCTCAAAGACATCAAGACAGGACTCAAACTGGCCAAGGAAATTGGCTATCCCATCATCCTCAAGGCCACTGCCGGAGGAGGGGGCCGAGGCATGCGGATTGTCTGGGAAGAGGAGGATTTTGAAAAACAGTGGGATACCGCCCGCCAGGAGGCCCAAGCCGCCTTCGGAAATGGGGGCATCTATGTGGAAAAGTTCATCGAAGAGCCTCGCCACATCGAAATCCAAATCGTGGGCGACCAGGAAGGACGAGTTGTTCACCTGTCAGAACGAGACTGCTCCATCCAACGCCGCCACCAAAAACTGGTCGAAGAATCTCCTTCTCCTTTTATGACCGACGAATTGAGGGAGGCCATGGGCAACGCCGCCATCCGCGCAGGAGAAGCCATCAAATATGAAGGGGTTGGAACCGTTGAATTCTTGGTCGACAAGCACCGCAACTTCTACTTCATGGAGATGAACACGCGCATCCAAGTAGAGCATACGGTCACCGAAGAGGTCATCGACCACGATCTGATCAAAGAACAAATCAAGGTGGCTGCAGGCTTTCCAATCAAAGGAATCAGCTATGTGCCCACCATGCATGCCATCGAGTGCCGCATCAACGCAGAAGATCCCTTCAACGACTTCCGGCCTTACCCCGGCAAGATCAAGTCATTCCACAGCTCCAAAGGGCATGGTGTACGGGTAGATACGCATGTGTATGCAGGCTATATGATCCCTCCGTACTACGATTCCATGATTGCCAAACTCATCTGCCGGGCCCAAACCCGCGAGGAGTGCATCACCAAAATGGAACGCGCATTGGACGAATTCATCGTCGAGGGAGTCAAAACGACCGTTCCTTTTCACCAGCAATTGATGAAAAATGAAGACTTCCGAAAGGGGAACTTCAATACGGGCTTCCTCAACACTTTCGATATGAAAGAGCCGGAATAACCGTCCTTTGATGGGGCTGGATTGTGGCCGTCATCCAATTTGACTATGCAACATCTCGGACGCTTGCTGACTCATCTCGGGCCCTATCGGCTTTCCGTAGGCCTGAGTGTAGCGAGCAATATGCTGATGGCTCTTTTCACGGTCGTTTCCGTTCCAGCCATCATCCCGTTTTTGCAAATCCTATTCGATGAGGTCCCCACGCCAGACCAACCTGCCACCATCGATGGCCTGGCCAGCCTCCTCCAATACTTCAAATACCAACTCAGTCAGTGGATCGCCGTCAAAGGGCGGTCCACTGCCTTGGTGTATGTATGCGGCTTGGTGATCCTCTTGTTTTTTTTGAAAAATCTCTTTCGCTATCTCTCCCTCTTTTTCATGGCCCCCGTGCGCACGGGCATCGTTCGCGATTTGCGGGCCCGTTTGTTCGACAAGCTGATGATCCTGCCCTTGGCCTATTTCAACGAGGAGCGAAAAGGCGATTTGCTCTCCCGGGTCACTTCTGACGTGCAGGAGGTGGAGTGGAGCATTCTCAACGTGCTGGAGGCGATTTTTCGCGAGCCACTCATCATCCTGGGTTGCCTGTTGTACATGCTGTATGTCAATGCTGGGCTCACGCTCTTTGTCTTCATCCTGTTTTTGTTTACCGCCTTGATCATTGGTGGGATTTCGCGGAGTCTGAAGAAAAACTCCGGATTGGCACAGAGTCGACTCGGGGGCCTGGTATCGGTGGTCGAGGAGACCCTATCCGGGCTGCGGATCATCAAGGGCTTCCATGCCGGCGCCTACCAAAAGGAGAAGTTTGATGCAGAAAATGAGCAGTATCGCCACTTGGTCAATCGCATCTTGTGGCAGCGCGATCTTTCTTCTCCGCTGTCCGAGTTTTTGGGCATCGTCGTCGTTGCTGTCTTGCTGTGGTACGGATCGCGGCAGGTCTTTGAGGGCCAAATGGCGGCAGCTACCTTCTTTTCTTTCCTATTTGCCTTTTTCAACATCATCAATCCTGCCAAGAGCTTTGCCTCTGCCTACTACAACATTCAAAAAGGCTTGGCTGCCCTTCAGCGCATCGATGACATTTTGGGTGCAGAGGAGCGCATTCGGGAGGCAGTGCAGCCGATTTCGTTCAAGGGCTTTCGGGATCGGATTGAATACAAGCAGGTTCATTTTGCCTACAATCCCAAAGAAGGGGCCGTGGTCAAGGACATAGAGTTGGTCATTCCCAAGGGAAAGATCATTGCCTTGGTGGGGGTGTCTGGCTCGGGAAAGTCGACCATGGTGGACTTGCTGTTGCGCTTCAGCGATGTGGACCAGGGGCAGATTTGCATCGATGGGACAGACATCCGCCAATATCGGCTGCAGGAGCTGCGCTCTTTGATGGGGGTGGTGTCGCAGGAAGCCATTTTGTTCAACGATACGATTTACAACAACATTCTGTTTGGGGCCGAGGGCATTGGAGCAGAGCAGGTGGAGGCAGCAGCTCGTATTGCGAATGCCCACGAATTCATTTGTGCGACGGAAAAAGGCTACCAGACTGTCATCGGCGATCGGGGTGGCAAGCTCAGTGGCGGACAGCGGCAGCGCTTGACCATCGCCCGGGCCATCCTGCGCAATCCACCCATTCTGATTTTGGATGAGGCCACTTCCTCTCTGGATGCAGAGGCGGAGCGCAATGTGCAATTGGCCTTGGAAAAAGTCTTGCAAAATCGAACGGCCATCATCATTGCCCACCGCTTTTCCACCATCCAATTTGCCGACGAGGTGGTGGTCTTGGACGAGGGGCGGATCATCGCGCAGGGCAAGCACGAGGAGCTGCTTCGGCAGGGGGGAATCTACAAGCGACTGGTCGACTTGCAGTCTATATAGGACCGCAGGGGCCTTGGCCGCATTGTTCATTCGCTGAAAAACGCTTATATTTCCGCCTCATTTGGCCCAATGCGCTCTTGTCTGGCAAGTTTTGTGTACAGAATATCCAATGGCATGGCCCTCGATTGGTCCCACCGGCCTTGTTTGTGCAAGGCATCACCAGATACAATCCCAATGATATGAAGCATATTTCGACGATCTTCTGCTTTTTGCTTTGCTTTTGTTGGATGCCTTTGTCAGCCCAGATCACAGTGACCAATGCTGTCTTTCCGGGCATGGGAGATACGATGTTCATTGCCACTGATGCCATTCCCGGTCGACTCGACCTCCGTTCTGGTGCCAATCGAAAATGGAATTATATCCAGCTCAAGGGACTGTCTCGCGAGCAATTTCTTCGTCCGGCAGCCGTCGGGCAGTACGCAGGCAAGTTTCCATCTGCCAAATTGATGCTCACCAACTCGGGCCGCGGAGAGGTATACTACAATCTCAATGGACGCTATTACGAACTGTTGGGGATGGCAGGCTGGCAAAAAGAATTGGGGCTCAACGGACTCATGCGCTTTCAGCCAGCCTTGGTGGAGCGACGTTCTCCGCTGACCTATCGGGAGGACTACGAGCAAGAGTCTACCGCCACACTGACCTATGCCAAGGCCGACATTCCACAGATTTTGTCCAAGGGCTTGCCCAGCAGGATTGACTCCGTTCGCTTCAACATCTTGATTCAGCAGGAGAGCCAAGTAGATGCTTGGGGGAAATTGCGCATTCCGGAGGATGTGTATGAGGTGCTGCGCGAGCGCGTCTTTGAATCCCGCCAGACGAAGCTGGAAACTTGGCAAAGGGGAAAAGGCTGGCAAGAGTTGAGCAGTGGGCAGATGAGTCGGCTGTCGCCCAAAATACAGAAGCTGATGGGCCGCCAGGTGAGTGAATTCTACCGCTATTTCAGCGATGAGGTGATCGAGCCAATTGCCTTGGTGCAGGTCGACCCGGTCACGGATACGGTACAGATGGTGGAGTTTCGGTCTTCCATCACGTCGGTCAATCGCCAAAAATTTGTCGACAATGGCAAAACCAACATCTACGCCTATCCCAATCCGGCCATCGACGAGGCGCGCTTTGATCTTGTCAATCTGGGACCAGGTGAATACCAACTCAAGATTTTCAACATATTGGGCATGGAGATCGTCAAGGAGACCTACAAGGGGGGCTATGCCCGCAAAACGGTCAAAGTAGATTTGTCCAAACTCAAAAAGGGGACCTATTTGTACAGCCTATTGGACGAAAGAGGCAAAACCATTACCACGAAGCGCCTGCTGATCATTCGGCCCTGAGAGAGCCGGAAATGGGCCTTTCCCACCAAAATCACTTCCTTCCCACCAAAGGATAACACACTTTAAGACAATTGCCGAATTCTTTAACAGAAGAGTAACTGAATTCTTGTCTGCAGCGGGCTAAATTTGAAGCATGCCCCTGCAACATATCCATTGCCAGACTGTCTTTTGGTAGTATGGATCAACAGAATCCCTTCTGCCCAGTGGTCTTTCCCATGACCGATCCCGACGCGAACAAATCGATTCTATATCTCACTACGAAAATCAGAAAATTATGAAACGACTGCTTTTTCTATCAGCTCTTTGCATGCTCATGGCCTTTACTGCATCTGCCCAAAGAGAACAAACCGTATTCGGCAAAAGTGGCCTCCGTCTCACAGGAGCTTGGGGTGGTCCCGCCACCAACATCACCAAAATGGGAGATGAATTTGCTTACCTTTCCGGAGGATTTGGCGGCCTGGAATTCAACAATTCTGTCTTTCTCGGCTGGGGAGGGTATTCCCTGATTGACGAGGAAGGACTGGAAACACCCTTCAACCAATTGGAAATGAATTACAGAGGGCCGATGATTGGCTATTCTCCTCGCGCCAACAAGGTCATTCACCCTACCTTCATGTTGATGTTTGGACCGGGGCGCTTGGAAATGGATGGCGAAAGTGATACCGACAAGATTTTTGTCCTGCAGCCTTCTGCTGGATTTGGTGTGAATGTCTTCCGCTGGTTTCACATCGAATTGGAAGGAGGCTATCGCATCGTGACCGACACGGACTTGGATGCATTTTCCGACAGTGACCTGTCCAATTTGTACGCTGGCGTGCGATTTAAGTTTGGCTGGAGTTGGGGACGGTAGGGCAAAAAAATAAGGGAAACGAAACCGCTTCCCTTTGCTTTCAACAAGTCGAATTAAGTATTTTAACTACTGCATTACTACGAATAGAAATAAATTTCTGTATCATAGTAGCTACAGTACAAAGATAATAAGATTTTCGAAAAATGGTAACTTTTCCTACATTTTATCGATTGGCGGCCTACTCAAAGGCCAAAACCGATGCGAATAAGGCAATGTAATGTCCTGCGCTCCCACCCAGTACAAAGAGATGCCAAATGGCGTGGCTGTACTTGAGGCGTTCGTTGGCATAGAAGATGGTCCCCACCGTGTAAGAAACGCCTCCGACGAGAAGCCAGACCAGGCCGCTGAGGGGCATTTGATCCATCAAAGGCTTGAAAATGAGGATGGCCATCCACCCCAACAGTAGGTAGTAAGCCAGTGACAACTTGGGCCAGCGTCCAAAGAAAAATACTTTGTAGAAGATGCCGATGAGCACCAGCGTCCAAAGGCTGGCCAGGTAGACGTAACCCCAAAAATTGTTGAGATACAGCAACACGAAGGGCGTATGCGTTCCCGCGGTCAAGAAATAGATGCAGATGTGATCGGCTTTCCGCAACAGCCATTTGAGGCGGAGCTGTGTGGCGGCATGGTAGGCTGTAGAGGTGCTGTAGACCATCAGCAGGCTGAGGCCAAAGAGCAGAAGCCCGGTCAGTTGGGCAGCGCTCAGCAGTGGAAGGGCCTGGTAGAGCAGGAACGGGATGCTGATGAGGGTGAGCAGGATGCCAATGGCATGGGTGAGGGTATTGGCTCGTTCTTGGTCCGAGTTGTATTGTTTGATTTGTTTGATTGGAGGTAGCGACATATTTGGAGTAGACTGTAAAGATGATGTTTACTGGATGAAATGTTCGGTTAGACAAAGAATCTGATGCCAAAATCTTTCATTTTCGCAAATAATCCCAAATTCTGCACAAACTCTTGCCATTGCTTTGCCCCATTTTTGTAGACATTGCTGTAGGGATTTATCAGAATGTCGCTGGAGGCGGAGCTGGCGCTGGCGCCATGCGCATCCCATCTCCTGCTTGATGTTTAAAGTTGTATGCCGCTGCTGCCACTCTGTTCTTCCAGTCGGCACTTTCAATGTGCAACACATCCCCAACATGTTCAGCCGCTCGTCTGCATAAGTGCCTTTGTCTATCATCGGGCATGTTGTCTACATCGAAATCAATTAGACTTGCTAGTATATGTGCAACTCTTTCAATAAACGGTCCTTGGTTCCAACCTCGTTCTGGGACTTCCAGTGCTCTGATGTCACGCATGGCTGCTGCCTCCTCTACTCCATGACCTCCACCAGTGGTCACCCCTTCTCTTCTGTCAAAAGCCGTTAAATCTCTTTTCGACAACAAACGCCAAACCTTGGTCGTAACGTCCGACAGCTCTCGTGAGAGCAAAAAAGGAGATATCTCTTCAAGGCTCTCCAATATGTGACCAATTTCAGCAGAAACTTCAGCGGGGGCAATCGTATATCTAGAATCACCCCTTTCGTTGGAATGTAAGGCTGATTCTGCTCCAGTAAGATTTCTACGCATCAAAATTTGCAGACCTAGTAGGAAATCAGGTATAGAATTGTGTTCCAAGGACCTAATGGACGCTTCTATCAAAGCTTCTGCCACCGTGTGATCGCCCTGAGAAGACCCAGGTGTTGTGGTTGGCACGCGCTCTTTGAAGTTGATGTTGTGTACATACGGTGCCCCACTTTCAGGATCCATATCCAAAACAACATTGGCCAGCCCAAAAGCTTGAACGACAGGTTGTAAGACCGTTTGTGTAGACAGATTCGTAGACTTTTTGGCCAGCTGATTCACCGTTTTTTGTGTATTGCCTACTGCGAGGGCCTGTTTCCCCATTACATCAGCCTCTTTTTCCAAACCAGCATCATTGTTGACATTCACGGTTCCTTTCATCTGCATCGTTGGCTTGACTCTACCTTGCTTTTGCTGGACAACATGCCAAGCCTCATGAGCCAAGTGTTTTTCTTGGCCACTTGCGATGTGAATATCTGATCCTTGTGCATAGGCATGCGCTTGCAATTGGGCAGGTTTATGGGAGTTGTAATGTACTTTCACATCATCCATGGAGTATCCAGAGAGATTTTCAATGCCTGTTTTCAAACCATCAGGCAGACCAGTATTGTTGTCTTTCTTTTGAATGGGATGCTGCTGTTGTGAAAAATACTCATCCACTGTGGCTTGCAATTGAAGAGCCTTTTTTGCCTGGGGGCTGTTGTTGGCCATCTCTTGTAATTTCCGTTGTGCAACTGCCTCAGGTCTATTGTCTACAAACCAAAGACCTTGCTTTGAATGGTTCTGCCTTTGAGAAACAGCATCAGAAAATGATTGACTTTGGTCTTCTTTGGTTTTGACGTAGTGAGCATCCATGGTTTGTTCCTTTGAGGTTTTGGCCATTGCCTGCAACGAATGGGATGACCACTGTAAGAGTTTATTCAGATTTAAAATTTTGATGCTGCAAATGAGCCAGCCTGTCCGGCAGGCAGGTCTTTTGTCATCATATCGCGCGAATTTTTCAAGGCATAGCCTAGCTATGGCTTTCAAAATATCACTTATCTGATGCCAAAGTCTTTCATTTTCGCAAATAATCCCAAATTCTGAATAAACTCTAAGTTAGCAATAAGAAATCGATCTCAAAATAAGAAAGACCCTCCAATGTTGGAGAGCCTTTGGTTCTTTTAGGCAATAAGTGATTCGTACAGTTGTTTTCTGTCGATTATATCAAGTTATGAACTATATCCGTTGTCGTTAACCAACCCAGGTGTACCCACCATCAGTGCCAGCGCGCTTTGCAGCCAATTCTCTTGTGCTGGAAGTAACAAAACTCTTTACCTTTAGTGGACGTATTTTGATTTTTTGACTTTTCATCACTACTATTTTTAGCGTTTCACCGATTCGGTCAATGAGATTTACAATACAAATCAATCGCATGCATCCACGAAACTGACAGACGAAAGCTGGGCCTTCGAGGACGCAAGGTTCCTGTACGGGGGATTCGGTCGTAAAGGGGTAACTTAGGAGGTAAAGTAGTAGATTAGGTATAGGTATTAAACCTGATTATATATGTAGCAAATTTAATGCCATCTGTTTTAGATATACGCCCAAAGAAGAAAAATGTTAGCGTATTTATATGAAAAATTAATATTTAACATTTCGCCTGTGCAGCAGCTGGAAAATGCCTGGCTGGCAGAGCGAAACATCCGCCTTTGGGTCTACCGGACCGATTTGCGGGAGGGAGGGATTGCAGGCAACAAGTGGTACAAGCTCAAATACAACCTGATACAGGCTGCTCAAGAAGGCAAAACCAAGCTGGTGACCTTTGGCGGAGCGTATTCCAACCATTTGCATGCAACGGCTGCTGCTGCCTCATTGCTGGGCTTTCAGGCCGTGGGCTTTGTCAGAGGTGATTGCCCCCATCCCTTGAATCCCACCCTGCGATTTGCGCGCGAGCGGAACATGGAGCTGATCTTTGTCAGCCGGGAGGCGTATCGGGACAAGGATGCCTTGCTACACGAGCATGCTGCTGCCCTGGGGGAGTATTATTTGCTGCCCGAGGGGGGAAGCAACCAGTTGGCCTTGCGAGGAAGTGCGGAGATGGTGGAAGAGGTTCGGACGCAGCTCGGTGGGCAACTGCCGGACCATTGGACGGTGGCTTGTGGGACGGGAGGAACCCTGGCAGGGCTTCTTTGTGGACTGAAGGGACGAGGCCGCGTTGTCGGTTTTTCGGCTCTCAAGGGAGATTTCATGGCCGGATTGGTGAAAGACCTACTGGGCGAGAGTCAACAGTTGGATGACAACAATTGGCGAATCGAATCGCAATACCACTTTGGGGGCTATGCGCGCCACAAGCCCGCTCTGATCGATTTCATCAATGATTTTTACCAGCAATACGGCATTCCATTGGACCCCATCTACAACGGCAAGCATTTTTATGGTCTTTTTGACCAGATCAAACAAGGAGCTTTTCCAAACGGGAGTACGATCCTGGCCATCCACAGCGGTGGCCTGCAGGGCATTGAGGGCTTCAACGAGCGATATGGCCGCCCCTTGATTCGGATATGAGTTTACTTCAACAAGCGCCGTCCACTGTCGTATTTGACCAAGAAGGCGTCTGGAAAGCCGGAGCTGCGCACTTCTTGCAGGATTTCGTAGGCTTCCTCCTCGCTGTAGTAATCGGCCAGCAATACCCGCGTCCAGTTTTTCTCTGCATGGTATTCCGTATCGATCCTGCCCAGCCCCTTGACGCTGTTGTAGGTGGGATCGGTGGCAGAGTAGCGCAGGACGGTTCGAAATTGAATTTTGTAGTGAATCCCTTCGGGAATGGCAATGATGCGTGAGCGTTGGTCTCGAATGTATCGCTCCTGGCTGCTGTTGTCGGCAGTGGCGATGGGTCGTCTAGGAGCTGTTCTTGTCCTTGGTTTTGGAGAGGCGGCTGGCGCTGTATCATTTGCCGGGCTTGTTCGCGGATTGGCCATGTCATTTGCGGTCGCCATGTCGTTGTTGCTTGGACTGTCGCTTGCTTGGCTGCTTCCTCTTTCGCTCATTTGCTGCTCCACTTGGGTGGTCTCCCTTGGCGTGCTGCTGGCCAGGGCATCAGAGGAAGGTGATTTGGCATCTTTGGCACTTGGAGATGCAGGCTCTGGCAAGGAGGTGGCAACCGGATTGGCTGTTTGCTGCTCAAATTGCAGGTTTTCTTCCAAACCAAGCCCTGCACCAGACTCAAAGGTATTGAAGGAGATGCTCGTTTTGGCCGATGCATCATTGGTTGCTTCCAGTTCGAATGATTTGTTGGGAATGAGGTTGAGGGTGTAGGAACTGCCTTCTATGGTCATGTTTTGCAACAGCCGCTTCTGGCCGTTGGACTTGCGTTCGTAGAGAGACAGGATGGAGACGCCTTCGTAGGGACTGCCATCGGCTGCGAGCAATTGTCCCTTGATGGTGGGGACATCCTGTACGTCGCCAAAGGCAAAGATGTCTGTATCGGTGGTGGCGATTTTGTCCATCCCAAAGATGCGGTTGGATACCAAAAAGCCACTGTTGTTCAAGGGAGATTTGACGAAGTAGTAGTCGTCTGCACTGGAATTGTAGGGCATGCCGATGTTGACCACATCCTGCCAATCGTCTTCCTGTCCTTGGGCTTTGAAAATGTCCAAGCCTCCAATGCTGGCCTGGCCGTTGGAGGAGAAGTAGAGGCTTTTTTCCTGCAAATCGTAAAAAGGTGTGGTTTCGTCTCCGGGGGTGTTGATGCTTGGTCCGGCATTTTGAGGAAGGGTGAAGTCATAGGCCTCGCTGTTGATTTCGCGATGCGTATACCAAATGTCCAGTCCTCCTTTGCCCCCTGTGCGATCGGTGACATAGTACAAATACTCTCGCTGTCCCACGGTGACGACAAAAGGCTGGGTGGCGGTTGAGCCGTCCATTTTGATGTAGTCCCGGAGCTTTTCGGGCTTGTTCCACTGGCGTCCTTTCCGACTGATGACGTAGATGTCGCATTCCGAGCGATTGTCTTGCCAGGCCCGATCAGAGCGGCAGATGCTGAAGTAAAAGCGCTTTTGATCAGAGGAAAAAGAGCCGTTGGCCAGCTGTCCCTCTGGCATGCTGGGAAATTCGGGAGAGACAGAAGGTGTCCATTTGCCCCCTCTCCTTTGGGAGCGAAACAACTGGCTTTGCCCCTTTTTCATGGTAGAGGAAAAATACAGCACATCGCCCGAAAAATTGATGGGAGCAAATTCGGATGCGATGGTGTTGACGCCTTCTCCCAGGCGTTCGATTTCTATTCTGGTGTCGGTGGCTTCCCGATTCCATTTCAGTGCCAGTTGGCAGCCCTCAATGGCGTTTTGGGCCAAGATCATTCGCTTGCCGGCATTGGCACCTTTGTATTGGCTGATGAACTTGTCGTAGGCTTCCTTGGCGGCTTCGTACTGTCCGTCTTGTTGCAGGCTTCTGCCCTGGTAAAAGGCGGCCAGTGGATATTGATCGGCGGCATCGGCGACTTGTGCAAAGGCGTTGGCAGCCTTTCGGTAGTCCTTCATGCGCAAAAAGCACTCTCCGGCCTTGTAGATGTAGTCCTGTTTCTTTTTCTGTGCCCAGGCGTTTTCGTAGCGTTCGGCAGCCTGTGCGTATTCCCCTTTCACAAAGAGCAATTCCGCTTCTTTGAGTTGTTTTTTCAGATTTTTGGACTGGGCTTGTAATTGTCCGGCTGCCAAGAAGAGGCACGCCAAGAGGAGCCATGTACAACTGCACTTCATTTGTCTATTCATGTGTTTGTCGTTGTGGAATCAGCAGGGATTCGATGACGGCGGGGAAATGTTGGTGTTCCAGGGCTTGTACTTTCCTGGCGATGTCTTCCGCTTGGTCGTCTGCCTCGATGGGGCAGGATTGTTGGAAGATGATGTTTCCCTCGTCGTATTGCTCATTCACATAGTGTATCGTGATGCCGCTTTCCGATTCTCCGGCTTCACGGACGGCCCGGTGTACATGCATTCCATACATGCCTTTGCCGCCATATTTGGGCAGTAGGGCAGGGTGGATGTTGACGATTCGTTGTTCGTATGCCTGCACCAGGTACTGGGGTATCAGCCACAAAAAGCCCGCCAATACAATGAAGTCGATGGGATATATGGCAAAATCCTTTAGGATGTTTTCCGACTGGTAAAAGTAGGACCGATTGATCAGCAGGGTGGGGATGTGCTGAGATTCGGCAATTTCCAAAACGCCGACCGTCGGTTTGTTGCAAACGATCAGGCGAATTTGGACCTCTTCACTGTCCTGGAAATGCTCAATGATCCGGAGGGCGTTGCTGCCGCGTCCGGAGGCAAAAATGGCTATGTTCTTCATATTGGTTCAACGATTGGCCCGTGGTGGATGTACGACGGGCGCTGCAACTGGTTACCCTTTGAACACCAGTTTGGCAAATTTATATTTTCTTCCGCGTTCGCCATAGATTACCATTTCTCTTTTGCCAGACTGTTTGCACACTTTGGGGCGGGTGATGATGTCGGCTTCCCGATTGTTGAACAGGGGATAGACGTCCAGGGAGCCATCCTTGCGCACCTCGGCCAGGGAAATGACGGAGTTGCGCTGTCCATCGAAATTGTACAGTCGACGGTCGTTGGCGCTGAAATTGCGGCCATTGTCATTGAAGATGAAATAAAGCCGATCTCGGACAATGGACATGGCATAGGAGGAGAAGTAGCCTCCGTCGTTGCTGGTCTCCTGGCGTTTGGGAATGTGGGTGGCCCATTCGATTTCTCCATCGGGCCGGATGTTGACCACGATGATGTCGTTGTAGTTGTAAAAGTAGTTGACGGTGAATCGACCGTAGTAAAAGTCCCGAAAGCTTTCTTCCTGCACAAAGTATTGCTCGGCCACCAAGAGTGCCCCGCCATCGCTTCGGAGGATCAAGTGGTCGAGGGAGTATTGATAAAGCTCTGCCTGGCGGGTGTTTTTCCCCCGGGCTTCTGCATCCTTGACCTTGGCCTTTTTGCGGTCGGAGAGGTTGGCCGTCAGGAAATCGAAGTCAAACTGCTTGAGATTTTTGGTGATGACCTGTTTGGTATTGGCGTTGAGTCGGAGAAAGTAGGTGCCTTTGATGCTGTAGGTGCCGATGTCGGAATAAAAGCCGGAGCAGACCAGGTTGCCATCGTTTGCCACCCGGAAAGTCAGGTCGGTGATGAATTTGTCTTCGAGTTTGATTCGGTATTCTTCGGCCTCGGCCCCATCTTGGGTATAGGCCAGGATTGTGTATTGATAGGTTGGTTTTCCTTTGCGGCGGGTCCGGGAGCGGTCCGAGTAGACGACGCCCAGCAGGTAGACATTGCCCTGGTTGTCGACCCGGTATTCTTCTACGTTGAATATTTCGTCATTGTAGGGCAAGGTGATGTTGCGGCTCCAGATTTCGTTGAATTGGTTGTCGAACACCCGCAGGGCGAAGCGTTCTGGTTCTTTTTTCTTGTAGGGCAGTTCGTTGTAGATCAATATTTTGGAGCTGTCGCGGGAGATGTGGTTGTCAAAGTAACCTTCCTGCACCTTGTTGCGGGTATCGATTTCGCCAATTTTGGTCATGGTCTTGCGCAGTTGTAGGTTTCTGCGACTGATTTCTTGGGTGAAGAGGTAGTTCTTTTTCTTTGCTTGGTTGTGGTAAGAGCTGAGCAGGTAGATTTTGCCACCTACCATGAGGACATCTTCCAGGTCGAGATTTTTGTTTTTGTATTTGAGTGCAATCTCGTTGGACTTTTTGAGCTTCATGTTGTTGTCATAGGACTCCAAGAAGATTTTCTGTGTATTGGAGGCCGTCAGTCCTGTCTGGTCTTTTTCGCGCAAGACATAAAAGCCCTTTTTGTTGACGTCGATGATCTTCCGGATGGTGCTCGACCCGGGCTCTCGCAGTTCCTTGCCCCAGTAGACGTCGGCTGGGATGTCGCTGGGTTGGGCCGAAAGGGGAGACAGGCTACCGATGAGCAACAGAGCGAGGGTGGTTTGAACAATGAATTGTTTGGACATAGACTCTAGAATAAAATGACTGGCTTGGTGCCGAAATGAAGATTCTGTGGCAAAAGTAGGTCTTTTGGTCAGAGAACCTTCCATCAATGGTAAAAACAACCGTTTGTGCTTCAAAGTTGAGAGCGTATTTTGATTTGGTTTTTCAGCTGGTATGGAATGAATTTCACAGCTAGACGAAGCTCTGTTTTAGGTGCATAGCTGGAGGCTACGTGCCTAAAACAGAGTTGAAGTATAGCGAGGAAAGGCGTTCATACCAGCGAAAGGATCAACTCAAAGCACGCTCTGAGAACGTTTTGGGGAGGCGGGAAATTCTAAAGGAAGTGTTAAAAGCGGGGGGATGTCGTCGGTTGGTGGGGGAGGTGGGCCTGTTGTTTTGGGTGGCGGTTGTTTTTTTGAAGTGCGGCTGAGGGGAAGGAGTGAGGGGGGATCATTCCATCATTCCATGGCGTCGATGATTTTGTAGAACTGGCTAGGGTCCATATTCTCTACCATGTCTTCAAGAGTAAAAGGGGCATCTAGTATGGGTGCTGATGGATCTACATTGAGAGGGACGGTTCCCTTGATGGCCCGAATGATCCCTTGGCTGTCAATGAAGATGTTTTGTGGATAAGATCGGATAAAGGGTTTATAATAGTCAAGGTAATCGGGAATGATGGAGTAGCTAAAATCATACTTTTGGGCAAAATTTGCAGCAGTTATTGCATCTTCATAAGTCATGGCTAAGAATATGACATTTTGATTTTCATAATGTTTTCTCATCTCATTGAGATGTTTGATTTCCAAGATGCAAGGAGCACATTTTGAAAAAAATAAGTTGATTATGATCCGATTTCCTTTTAGGGAATCCGAATAGATGCTATCTCCTGTTATTGATATGGCGGCAAATGGTGGTAGGGGTTGATCCAGCCAATGTCCCAAATCTTGCCGATTTAGTCGAATGTCGTCAATGGCTCTGAGCTGTTTGGAGGGGCGCTTTGTATTTTTTGAAAAGAAGCATCCACAGCAGAGGAGTAGTAGAATGGGGATGTATTTCATAAATGAATCCAATGAGATTTGAATGGTAAGAGGCATCATATAATGACTTTCATTCCATGGCGTCGATGATTTTGTAGAAGTTGGTGGGGTCCATGTGTTCGATCATGTCTTCGATGTCAAAGGGTGCATCTACGGTAGGCATCAAGGCATTTAAGTCGAGAGGGACGCTTCCTTTCACAGCCCGAATGATTCCTTTGCTGTCAATGAAGATATTTTGTGGATAATATCTGATTAGAGGTTCGTAATATTCTAAGAAGTCAGGAATAATGGTAAATGTATATTCATACTTTTGGGCAAATTGCATGGCAGTACTCGCATCCTCATAAGTCATGGCCAAGAATTCAATATTTTGTTTGTGGTAGTGCTCTTTCAACTTGTTGAGATGCTTGATTTCTAGGATGCAAGGACTACACTTTGAGAAGAATAGATTGAGCATGATCTTTTTTCCTCTGAGGGAATCGGAATAAATGCTGTCTCCATTTATTGATGATGCAATAAACGGAGGTAAAGGCTCATCTAGCCAATGTTTTAGTTCTTCTTTATCTAGTCGAATGTCTTCAATAGCTTTGAGCTGTTTGGAGGGGCGCTTTGCTTTTTTTGAAAAGAAGCATCCACAGCAGAGGAGTAGAAATAGAAGTAAGGAGCTGTGTCTCATAGCTTATTCACTTTGTTTACAAAAAGACAAGGCGATTGTAATTTTCAAGGGAATGAAAACGAATCCCCGTCAAATTGCTCTTCTCGATGGCGTTTTTCAAATTCTCTGATACGACATAGCCCATGACCCTTGAAATCCAGGGAAGCCGAAAAAAATCATAAGGAACTCTGGAAAAGTCGATGACAACCTTATTTGACCCTATGACTTTAAATCCGCCTAATCCTTCTTCCCTCTGGATCATTTCTTGGGCCGATTCAAAGGATACATCAGTAAAGGTCGCAGGAGTTTTGCTACAATCCTCAATGTGGAAATGACTTTGTGGATAAACAATGGCATCGTGTTCAACAGTGCGAGAAAATACAAATCGATACATCTGGTACTTTGTTCTTTTCACAACTTTCAAGTCCTGTACATGGAGTTCGGGAAGTCGAAAATCTTGTAGGAAATCAAAAAAAGTTGGGCTGATGACCAGATAGGGGGGGCGAATATTAATGAAAGACATTAGATCGTCAAACTTTTTACCAGCTCGTAACTTTATTCCTGGTGGTAGAAAAACGTCGCCTTTGTCGATCCCAACGCGGTATTTCCTCAGAGATTTGGGTAGGTCGAAATGATAAGGGTATAAAATGTCAATGTCATCGTTGATGTTATTGTTGTTGGGTAATACTTTCTTCAGTAAGTAGTGATTCATAACCATTATAGTTTTGGTTCTCGTAAGTTAAATACAACTTACGAGAACCAGTAATTTATAAAATACTTATGCCTCCTATTAAGTCTGCCAGTGTAGGATCATTGATGTGTAATTGGGGGTTGTTGTCAATCACTCTTCTCAAATTTGCTGTGAATTGGCTCACCTTCTGGAATACTAAGCTACTGTTTCCTTGATTTACTAGAGTCTTTAGCTCATCAAGCTTCTCTTGAACAGCATTATTGAAATTGGGATGACTACCACTGTGTCTTGCCAGAGGCAAGTTCATCCCATTCAAAGCATCGTTCATATGCCAGCCTTTGCTGGCCGCCATTTGTATGGCATCATGGCTGCCCAATCCCCACGGAATGATGTGGTGAACCTGATGCCCTGAGAGCTTTCCAATCACCCTGGCAAGCTGCCCTCTGTCTCCAAAAAATATTCTTCCAGCAGCATCTGTGGCAAATCTCAAGTGTACGGCTCGTCCGGCAGCACCAGTGATGGCTTTGACCAATCTGCCACCAGTCGCAGTCCAGCCAACGATGGGTACCAGTGCAGCTGTAGAAATGGCGGCATTCATGTTGTCACCTTCCAGCAGATAAAATACAGCATTGGCTCCATCACAGCCAAAAAATGCAAATCCACAGATGTCCAAAACGGTGTGAATGGTCCCCTTCCAAACCCTCCAGGATGCCTCCATCCAGATGGCCGCCATTGTCTTGTCTCCACTCGCAATTTCATCAGCATACTTCAACTTCAAATAGGCTACCTCTCCGAGTAGTTGGCCATATGTAGCCGCAGTATTCACAGGTGTAATGGGCCAGTTTTCCGCAATGGCTTGTTCAGTTCCTTCAGCAGATGTACTGGTCCATTGGCCATCGACAATTGTTTGTATCGCAAAACGCAAGGCAGCTTTCCCCTCTTGGTTTAACGGTTCGCTTCCGACCATTTCAGATACTGCCTCAAGTAGCTCTTGGTTGTACATCAGCGCCTTCACTTGTGAGCAGTCACTCAATTGCAACTTGCTGATGAGCTTGCCAACAACATCCATCTTCTCGTACAAATCAATCAGCTCCGAGGTATTGTTCTCAATGCATTCAAGTGCCTCATCCTTGATTTGAATCTCTTCCCGAATCTCACAAACATAACTGGCTCGCAAACACGCCCCAAAATCCACCCCTTCCTCAAAGCAATCCGCCCTGGCCACATGGAAAACGTTCTGAGGCATTTCCGACAGCTCCCCCCGAGTGATCATCTCCGTCATGGTCTCCATCAGGCGGGTGATGTCTTCAAAATTGAGTTCTTCTTTGGGCTTGTGGCAAAATTCGTCGTACTTGCTGCCGCCACCCGTATTGCGCTCGCCATCGGGGATGTTGGAATTGCCGCCTGCCAGTAGGAAAACCCAGCTGCTAGAAGAGGTGATGACAGTCGTCTGGGACTTGCCACCTGAAGGGCCATTGCCTCCACTGCCCACGAGGCCTGCAAACCACTTTTTGAAGCGACTCTTTCCCCCCGCTGCACTCGGACACTTGACGCCATCCCAAGGCCACAAACAATCTCCCCTCGATTGGGCCCGTCTTTGCTCTGGGAAAAACCACTCTCTATAGGATTGTGCAAACAGCCCCATGGCTGGCAACAGACCTCGAAGGTCTTCCTCCAATTGGGTGGTGTCCTGAAAGGCATCGATGTCGTCGGTTTTGGCGATCAAAAAGCGCATGTCTTGCCCCGGCGATTGTACAGAAAAGATCAGACCTGTCAGCAGTGGCTTGTCGGGATCAATCAAGGGCAAGGCGGTCACATCCAACTCAATGCCATCGCTTTCGTCAAAGACCACTTCGGTCAAGGCTTCCCAGACGGGACGGCCAATGCCTTCGTCTATCAAATTCAAAACGCCCGGATGATCCTGCTCAAAAGCCTGCATGGATTGTTTGACTACATCGAGGGTTTGTGGCTTTTGTCCAAGCCAGTCATACCCTACATCCGTCCAGTCAGCTGGCCAGCGGTAGTCCAAGAAAGGATGGCCATAAGCAGCGTTCCGAGAGCTTGATGACCAATCTTGCTGCTGGCTCGTCTCTGTTTCAGAAATGGAAAAGTTGTTCTCCTTGCGGCAGGCCACATAAGTCAAGGCCAGGCACAGGAGAAACAGCCAAAGTTTCGTTTTCATATGATTTGTGATTTGCTGGTGAAAAATGAATGAAAATGACACTCCTTTCCTGCCGTACATTGGCAGAAAAAGGCTGGTTTTTTGTATGATTTATCAGATTTACTCCTATCTTTATCAGAACAAAAGCCTACCCTCCGCAAAGGGCAGGCGCACACAAGTGAAAGACATTACTCTCCCATTGCGAGCAGAACATCTACGCAGTTATTACTCGCTTTCGAACAGAAAAAGAACCAACAGGCTCCACTTCACTCATGTGATTTCACGCTCTTGTACTGTCAGGGTACAGGCCAAGAGACGCATTTGCTAAACAAAAAAAACTTAGTGTGCAGATGCTTACGTGCTTAAAGAGTTGTTACAGTGACAAATTAAAGGAAAATCCCGGACAATCACAAGAGGCTGTTGTGCTTGGCCGGGAAGGATAAAGCGTGAAAAAAAGGAGTATTGATTTTTACATTTCTAATAAATCCTCAACGATTATAGACGTTGTACAGCCTCCTTTGACAGCTCTTTTTTGCGCGTTTACAGTCTGTCGTTTCGTTAGTTTTTTTGCCAATTGATTTAGCATGATTGAGATATTTTGGTGAATCAATATCATCAATGTATGTTAAAGTAAAAGTGTGAAATATGAGCTGATGTAAAACAAATTATCATCAGTGTTTATTTTGTTATAAAGGGAATTATCTATAAATAACTATTACTCAACAAGTTCAAATTTTTAAATGATGGAAAATATCAAAGCATATTTATCGGCCATTGACAATCGTTTGCTGTCTCTGATTTCGGGTAAACCCAAAGCATTTATTCAGCTATTTCAGGAGCGGAAATATTTATCTGAAGAGGCCTTTGCCGCAAGAGTGAGAGGAGAGAAGTATGGTGAAAAGTATTATCGAAATCTCAAGTCGCGCACCATAGACATTTTGCAAGTTTTGTTGATCCTGACCCAGAATCAAAAAGGAAGTTTGGTCAAAAAAAAATATGATAAATGCCTAAAAAAATTTGTGATCGCACAGAAATTCCTGAATAGCAGGACCAGTGACGAGGGCATACGCCTCATTCGACAGGTTCTCGCCACTGCAAAGAAATTTGATTTTAGCTATCTCGCCGGGCAGTCAGCTGGTATACTGTATCATCACTATGTTCATTTTCAGCCCGATTCACGGAGAGCAAATTCTCACGCCAAGACCATGCGAAAGTATTTTCGAATACTCATGGCAGAGAAAACATGCGAAGATCAGTTCTATCAACTCATTTTGATCAAGAATGGAAAGCAATACCAAAGGCAGTTGACGTCAGCCATTGAAAAAACACAGCAATGGGTAGAGGAGAGTCCCAAATGCATGGTCTACAATGCTACCATGAAAGTGCTGAAAGGCTTTTCTGATGGAGACTATGCCAATGTCTATGATGTTTGCTTGACTGTTCTGGAAGTAATTGAAAAACGCAAGGGAACCTATCGATCTCACCGTCAATATTTTTACACCAAGGCTGCCCTGGCTTCCATTCTTGAAGGTAAGTATAATAGCGCCACAGTTTGTCTTGATAAGGCCACGCTTGCCGTTTCCCCCAAATCCTTCAACGACTACACCCTCCGCCTCTACAAAACCATCAACCACCTCCACGCCCGCCAATACCAGCAAGCCCATGATCTGTTTCAGCAAAACAACAAATGCCGATTCCCCACCATCCGCGAACAATTCGCCATCATCGAAGCCTACCTCTACTTCCTGTCCTACAAAGGCCAACTCAATTTCTCCAAACGCTTCCGACTCGGCAAATACCTCAACGAAACCATCCAGTCTCAGGCCAACAAACAAGGTGACAACATCGCCATCCTCATCGCCGAACTGCTCGTCCACTGGACCCGCGACAGAGACCGATTCATCGATCGCATCGACACCATCCAGCAATACGCCTACAAATACCTCAAAAGCCCGGAAACCGAAAGAGCCCGCCGACTGATCAAAATCCTGGGATTTGCCCCCAAAGCCAACTTTCACGGCCCCACACTGGCCGTTCTCGCCAAACGACACGTACTGGCCCTGCAAAAACAAAAAGCCCGCTTCGGCGAAGGCATTGCCATCATCGAAGTGATTCCCTTTGAAGCTCTATTGGATGTGTTGTTGGAAACGACGGTCAGCTCCCAATCTGCCGATACCTCGACGCATTGGCTGCATCAATCCGCGACATGATCCGCCGCACCTGCGACTTTTGCGCACTGTTGCCCTCCTTGTAAATTTCTATGATTTCTGAAGACTTGGAATTGACAAACATCTGAATGACCATGGAGTTTGGATAGGCTTTGTTGACCTTTTCCACCTGGGTGAGCGCCTGCTCCATGATGGCCCGGCCCGCCACCACATCGTCGTGCATCACGTCCAAGCCCTGGCGGTGGTAGTCGTACAAAGCCTTGCGAAAGGGACGCACCCTGGGATTGAGCATGTTTTCGATCATCCAAAAGCGATTCCGGTTGTTGTCCAGCGAGCGCCAGCCCTTGAAGCGAGATGCCACATTGGGAGGGATGGTGTTGACAATTTCCTGGGCCGTCTGAAAGAGTTCTTCCCCGCCAAAGGGCGCAAAAGAGTCGTAGTCCAAGCCCAGTACGTAGTAGACGTAGAAGGATAGAATGGACGAGATGTTGGAGCTGTAGCCATTGGGGATGTACTCCACGGGCTGATTGGGTTGGTATTCGAAGGAGATGTCCTTATCGTTGTGCGATAGGATGACCGTCTCGTAGGTACTGCCGTAGACCGGCCGGGTCGCCTGGATTTGCATATTGGCCTTGAAGCTGACCTCGGATACTTCCTCTGTGATCGTCAGCTGAATGTTGCAGTTGATGCGCTCCTCGAATTCAAAGTAATCGCTCGTCCACTTTTGGTTGTTCATAAAGTTTTCCAATACATTCTTCATGTCCTGGAAGATGGCCGGGTCGACCAAGCGCAGTTGAGGCGTGTTGACCGTGATGGTGGCATTGATTTCTTGGGCCGTTAGCGAAATGGCGCAAAGGAGAGAACACAAGGAAAGTAAGAGTCGCTTCATGTCGGCTTGTTTTTATGTCAAATGAGACAGCAGGGCGACGATTTCGTTGACAATGTCCTGCGCCACAGCCGTCTTAGGCTTTAACTCAAAATTGTGCATCTTATTGCCTGGATAGACAATAGTTATTTTGTTGGTATCGTGATTGAATCCCGCCCCCTTGTCCTGCAGGGAATTGAGGACGATGAAATCGAAGTTTTTGCGCTCCAATTTGCCCCTGGCATTCTCCAATTCGTTGTTGGTTTCCAAGGCAAAGCCAATGAGCAACTGACCCTCTTTTTTGACCTTCCCCAAAGAGGCGGCAATGTCTGTGGTCTTGACCAAATCGATCTGCAGGCTTTCCCCCTTTTTCTTGATCTTGGCATCGGCCACCGTCGCTGGTCGATAGTCTGCCACAGCCGCTGCCAATATGCCCACATCGGCATCGGAAAACTGTGCTTCCGCCGCCTCGTACATCTGCTGGGCCGATTCTACCCGCTGCAAATGGATGTTGGCATGCTCGGGAGACAGGCGCGATGGCCCCAGGATCAAATGGACCTCTGCTCCCGCATGGGCTGCCACTTCTGCCAAGGCTACGCCCATCTTCCCCGAAGAATGATTGCCGATGAAGCGCACTGGATCGATCTTTTCATAGGTGGGACCAGCAGTGATCAAAACTTTTTTGCCACGCAAGGGCCTTTCCGCCGCAAAGAAATCCGACAGCATTTGTACGATGGACTCCGGCTCGGCCATCCTTCCCGCCCCCGACAAGCCACTGGCCAGCTCGCCCACACCCACGGGGATGAGGCGATTGCCATAGGATTGCAAGCGTTGTACGTTGGCCAGGGTAGCGGGATGTTGCCACATGTCGAGGTCCATGGCAGGAGCAAAGAAAACGGGGCAACGAGCAGAGAGGTAGGTGGCCACGACGATGTTGTCGGCAATGGCATTGGCCAGTTTGCCCAAGGTGGTAGCCGTAGCGGGCGCCACCAGCATGGCATCGGCCCACAGGCCCATCTCAACATGGTTGTTCCAGCTTTCGCCAGAGCTCACGTTGGTGTAAACAGCTCGTTTGGATAAGGTGGAGAGGGTAAGGGGCGTAATAAAAGCCGTTGCTGCTTCGGTCATCAAGACCTGAACATCAGCACCGGCTTTTATCAAGAGTCGGGTCAGGAACGCCGACTTATAGGCTGCAATGCTGCCTGTGATTCCGAGAAGTATTTTCTTGCCTTTCAGATTCATACGGGCAGAATGTGCCATCTGTCAATTATGACGAAGGGTTGTTGTTATTGTTGTTGCTCTTTTTTTCTTCCTTGTAGCGGTAGTGCAGCTCATCGCTCAGGAATTCTTCCATGGCGATGATCACCGGGTTGGGAAGGCGCTCGTAAAACTTGGAGATTTCGATTTGCTCCTTGTTTTCGTGGATTTCCTCAATGGTATCCGAAGAAACGGCGAATTCCTCCAATTTGGAGTGCAATTCGTGCTTTAGATCTACCGAAATTTGCGTGGCCCGCTTGCTGATGACTGCAATGGCCTCGTAAATGTTCTTGGTAGTCTTGGCCATGCCATACACATCGCGTGCCTGAATGTTAGCTTCTAGCCCTTGGACTTTGGATTTGATATCACTCATTGTTTGGATGCTTTGAGCTGCTTGTCTCCGACGATTCGGATTTGCTTGGCAGCTGTTTTCTTGATGGATTTGACTTCTTCTCTGTATTCGCTTTTGTCGTAACGAGCCAAAAAGAGTTCGGCATATTTCTCCGACTCCTCAAATCGCTCTGCTTTCTTCTCGAAAATACTATTGACAGCAAGAAGATAAGACGACTTAACCATCATGTAACGGATTTTTTCTGCATTGGTTGTCTCCGGGAAGTCCCGAAGCATATTTTCAAAGGAATGGATGGAAGCTTGGTACTGGCGAAGATCGAAGTACAGTTGGGCCTCATCCATGGATTTGCGCTCCATTTTGCGTCGCATCTCATCAATCAACAAATTGCACTTTTCGACCCGCTCACTGGTGGGGTAGGTGTTGACAAAGAGCTGAAAACCCTCGATGGCCTTTTCCGAATAGGTTTGGTCCAGTCGGAAACTGGGGGACATTCGGTAGTGCGAAAACGCCATCATGTAGTCTGCCTCTTCCCGATATTGACTGTTGGGAAAGGTGTTGGCAAAGTTCTTAAAGTAGTAGTTGGAAGAGATGAACTTCCGAAGATGGTAGTGCGTGTAGGCATAGTAGAAGTACACTTTTTCTGCCTCTACTTTTCCGCGTAAACCACTGATGATGAGCTCAAAAAGTGTTTGAGCCTTGAGATATTCCCCTTCGTCGTAGTACTCAAATGCCTCTTTGTACAACAGCTCACTATCAGAACTGGAGCGGATTCGTTCAAATTCACTTTTGCAGGAGGAAAAGCCCACCAGAAAGGCAGCGACGACGAGGGTGAAGAAAAAACTTGATTTCATAAGTTTGCAAAAATATGGTTTTTACGACAATTATACAATTTTAAGGTTGCGGGCAGACACATTTATAACGCCGCAGCCTTCTTCTAAAAGTGTGCGCAGTCCAAGAAATAGTTGTATTGTGTCGGGCAAATGCATGGGAACCCCCCAAATGCGACCGGCCGGAACGCGTCCGGCCGGTACTTTCAGACACCTCCTGAAAACTTTGAGTGTAGTTCTCATGTCCGAAGTCGAAAATCGTGGGCGCTGATCGCTCTCCTGATGCGTCAAAACACCCAGTAGAATAAAAAAATAGTGTGTGGCTTTTGATACACACGCTTTCGGAAGTTTCGGGATATGGTTGGTACGGGAATGAAATCTGTCGCAGAAGAAATGATGAAGCAAACATACGCAATCCGCCTGCTGTAAAATGGACGGAGAAGTTTTGGTTTTGTGACGGGGATATATGGATGAAAATATGAGACTTTCCTTCTCTATAAAGATTTATTACCTTTAGATTGTGACATGAAAAATAGTCAAAGAGGCCACAGATGTGACAACACATCGGCACGCAAAAAATTGGAAAATTTCTGTTAAAAAGTGTTCTAGGACACTGCCACCAGCAGATTCATGATGCGGGCGTAAAGGTCTTGTGGCTTGAATGGTTTGGCCATGTAGTCATTGAAACCGATTTCTGCACACTTGTCTGCTTCCTGTTTGGACGAATTGGCTGTCAGAGCGATGATGGGGACATTGCTTTGCTCGCGAATCTTTCTGGTGGACTCCAGTCCATTCATCACGGGCATTTGCAAATCCATCAAAATCAGATCGTAATTGTGTTCCCGATGCTTTTCCACGCCAATCAGGCCGTTCTCTGCAATGTCCACGCTGACCATCTCCGACCAGGTGGTGAGGACTTTCTTGGTGGCGATTTGGTTGAGGAAATGATCTTCCACCAGCAAAATGCGCAGGGGCGCATCCGGCTTGTCGTCTGCGGGCTTGGCAATCTTGCGGGGAATGCTCACCGGAATTTCCATTCGGAAAACGGTCCCATCTTGCTCTGAGCTATTGATCTGGAGCTCGCCTTCCAGCGTTTTGATCAACTTGGTCACAATGGCCATCCCCATTTGCTGGTTCTGCTGGATGGGGGAGGATTGGTTTTCATAGACCTGCAGCAGTTTGTCTGATTCCAGCAATTCCTGGATGGCTTGACGGTCCAATGTCGAGCCAGCGTGATGGGTTTCGATGATCAATTTGGGCTTTTCCGACTGTGCATCAACCGATGCTTTGAGCTTGAGGTCTTGGTCCTGAGAAGTTTGCTTGATGATGTAGTCGAGCATATTGTACAAAACCTGTGTCAGCTTGTTGCCATCGCTGATGACCTTCTCCGGCAGCTTGTCCGATATTTGGAAGTCGAGCTTGACGCTGCTGTTGTCTGCCTTGATTTTGCTGACCTTCTGCAGACTCTGGAAGAAGTCCTTGAGGTTGAGTTCGGCTTCCTCCACAGTGATTTTCTCCGAAATCAGGACAGAGAAGTTCAATAGGTTGTTGATCATGATGGACAAATCGTCTACCGAAATTTTCAGTCCTTCAATCAGCTCTCCTTGTTGATTGGAGACGGTAGTCTTTTCCAGCAAAAACAGCAGATTGATGATGGAAGACAAAGGAGTGCGAATGTGAAATCCGATGTCGTCCAGGGCTTCCTCCTTGATTTTGGAGGCCTTACTGGAGATGTTTTTCTCGATGATGAGCTGTTCGGACAATTTCCGCTCCGTGATGTCCTGCACAACCCCAACCAAGAGAATCTTTCCATTGATCTCCTCAAAATACACCTTGGCCTGCAACGCTAGGTATTTGATGGTGGTGCCATCCACGACGATGCGGTGCTCCATCTTGTGGGTCTTGCCGTCTTTGGCCGCCAGCTCAAAAAATTCTTCTACCTCAGCTTTGTCCTCCAAATGTACATAGCTCAGGTAGCCCGATAGGGTGGGCTGAAAACTGTTGGGTTGAAAACCAAAGATGTTGTAGACCTCGGCCGTCCACTTCATTTCGTTGGATACCAGATCGACTTCCCAATTGCCAAAGTGCGCCATTTCCTGGGCTTCCAGGTAGCGCTTCTTGCTGATGGCCAGCTCCGTTGCCACATCATCGAGTTTGAGATGGGTTTTGTAGCGTTGGATGGAGTAGCGAATGGAACGCCCCAGCAGCTTGCCGTCAAATTGTCCCTTGACCAAAAAGTCTTGCGCACCCGCCTTGATCGCTTGGTTGCCAACGATCTCGTTGTTGATGCCTGTCAGGACGATGACGGGAATGTTGTCGATCTTTTCCAAAAAGTTGGACAAGGTCTTGAATCCCGTGCTGTCGGGTAGCGAAAGGTCGAGCAATACAAGAGATACCTCGTTGTTTTTGCAGCATTCTACAGCGTCGAAGAAGGTGTCGGCATGAAGGAGATCGTGCTTGACGGAAGACTCCTTGAGGTGGATTTGTATGAGGTTGTAATCTGCAGGATTGTCTTCTACAGCCAGAATGGATAATCGGGTTCGCGTGCTCATAATCTTATTTCTGCCAGGTATTGCTCTCGCAGGAAGCAAAAGGGTGTTTGATTGTTTGGTATATGTTCTTTCTCTACGATCAATAGAAAAATCGACCTACACACGTTCATCATGAGTTGAGTCGATTTCTGACGGCAGAAAAGCATTTGGTCAGCCAAAGAGCTTTCCCACCGATTGTATTTTGTGCTGTTGCGCTCTATTTTACCATTGTAGGAAGAATGGCGGTACTCAGCCAGAAATCTTCAATCTTTTGAATAATATCAAAAAACTTATCAAAATCGACAGGTTTGTTGATGTAACAATTTACATGAAGATTGTAAGATTTCAAAATATCTTGCTCGGCATTGGAAGTGGTCAAAACCACCACTGGAATGCGCTTTAGATGCTCATCGGTCTTGATCTCTTCTAGTACCTCTCTACCATCTCTTTTGGGAAGGTTGAGGTCTAGGAGGATGAGATCTGGAACCGTGACTTCATCATAAGGTGCTTGGCGTCGGAGAAATTTGATGGCTTCTACACCATCCATGACCACGTCTAACTTGACAGGGAGGCGGCCTTCCTTGAAAGCCTCCTGCGTCAATCTTACATCACCTGGGTTGTCCTCGATCAGAAGAATATTCACGGGTCTTGATTTTTGATACATGTTGAATAAAATTCATTAGTCTAAACGGTCGTCTCAGGGAAAGGTTGCAGTCGTTGAACAATCGTATCGTGTCGTCGTTTTTCAGGTATTTCGTCATTTATCTGTATTGCAACAAGCATGCCTTAGCTGCAAATTGTCGCAAAATTGGTATGGCATCTTGCTGACATTTCAGCAGCTTGAAGGGGCCTAAAACTGATGTCACAAAAAATCCTCGATCCAATTGCCTCCTCAAATGGCCTGCCAATGGATTGTTTGATCAGCGGCCAGATTCCTTCATCTATACAATGTAATCCAGAAGGGGATTAATTAAATTTATATGTAATAATAAAATGTGACAGCAATAATTGAACAATTCGCTCACTTTACGCCTAGTTGCCTATATATTTACATCCAATTTGTTGACAAGCCAAACGGACTAACTATGCATTCCCCCAACCATTTGTTGGAGCTTTTCCAGCGGTACAGAGAGGACAATCGCTTTTTGCAACCGCCCAATGAACTGTATGCCCCCATTGATTACATTCTCGACATCGGCGGCAAACGCATCAGGCCACTGCTGGTGCTCATGGCCTGCAACCTATTCAAAGAAGAGGTAGAACCTGCCCTGCCAGCTGCCTATGCAGTAGAAATTTTTCACAACTTCACGCTCTTGCACGACGACATCATGGACAATGCACCCCTGCGTCGTGGCCAACCCTCGGTGCATGTTCGCTACAATACCAACACGGGAATCCTCTCCGGTGATGTTATGCTGATCTACGCATATGACTATCTGCTGAGGGTCAAAGAATCCAGAGAAGGGGCCAGCACAGAGCTGCTGAGGCTTTTCAACAAAAGTGCCATCGAAGTTTGTGAAGGGCAGCAGCTCGATATGAATTTTGAGTGTCGCTCAGATGTTCAGATTCCCGAATACCTTCGAATGATTGAGCTGAAAACAGCTGCGCTGCTCTCTGGAGCCCTGTGCATGGGAGGAAGCATTGGGGGAGCCTCCCGGGCAGATGTTGACCGCCTCGATTTGTTTGGGCGCAAACTGGGCATTGCCTTCCAATTGCAGGACGATATATTGGATACCTTCGGCGATCCGGAAAAGTTTGGAAAAAAGGTGGGAGGAGACATCGTACAAAACAAAAAGACTTACCTACTCCTCAAAGCGATGGAAAAGGCTGATGCGCCCTCCCTGGCCCGCCTCCATGAGCTGATGGAAGACGGTCAGCTCTCAGATGGCGAAAAAGTAGCAGCAGTTACAGAGATTTACAATCGGTTTGGCGTGCGAGAGGAGGCACAAGAGCTGCAACAGTTGTACACGGATGAGGCCTATGCCGCATTAGAAGCCATTGAAGTGGCGAGCGAGCGCAAAAGTGGACTCAAGCAAATGACGTCGATGCTGCTGGGAAGAGAGTATTGAGGGAGGTGCAATGAAAAAGGAGCAACCACCTAAGCGGTTACCCCTCACACTATGAAACACTATATTTTGAACGCAAAAACAATTGCGTATGATTCAATGGCAGTTCTCCATTCATCGATAAAGGTAAAGATTTATTTGATTATACACAAATTTGCCATGTATATAAGATCATTGCCAGGTATAAGTCCATCACTTCTAGGATTGTACAAGACATTCACAAGCAAATCTAGGCCAATCAGTTGTTGAGAAAAATCTTGCCTGTCCACCAGTTGGTTTCGATGCTGGCGCCATTTTTTTGATAAAAGCGCAAGGCGGGTTCATTCCAGTCCAATACCTGCCACTTGGCCAAGCGGGCATTTTCCTCCCGAGCCACCGACAAAAACGCATCAAATAGCAATTGGCCGATCCCCTGTTGGCGATGCGATTGCGTCACAACAAAGTCTTCTAGGTACATCATCCGGCCCTTCCAGGTAGAATAAGTCATATAATACAGTGCCATTCCCACGATCTGATCTTCTTGCTCTGCAACGATGGCTTGGAAGATGCCAGCGGCAAAGTCGCGTTCGTAATCCTCTAAGGTGGCGGTCAATGCATCGGGCTCTTTTTCATAGACAGCCAATTCGTAAACCAATCCATGAATGGCAGCCAGGTCGTCTTTGGTAGCTTTGCGGGTGCGAATCGAGCTATTTGGCATGAGGGGGGATTTTCCGAATGTGATAAAGCAAGTGTTCAAAACAAATGTAGTCATTTTTCGATTGGCGGCTGGGAATCTTCTCCTGGCAGTACACCATCAACAAGGGCTGACAATGGGGGCAGTTGGGGAAAAGAGTAGGACAGAGGCAGTCCGCGCAGCCCACAATTTCTGGAAGCCTGCCCAATGGCTGGAATTGATGAATAATTTTGTAAATACCCCTTTGTTTTCAGGGAAAATAGTCATATCTTTGCAATCGCTTTTCGGGCGAGGGCTATTTATGTGCCATTAATACGCATTGTAAACTGCTCTAAATCAAATTGTTTGAAGCTCTGGAAGGCGCATTATTTTAGTTGAAATTATAAAAAGTCAATTATGCCTACTATCAACCAGTTAGTACGCAAAGGCAGGAAAAAGATCACCATGGCGAGCAAGTCCCGTGCATTGGACGCTTGCCCGCAAAAGCGTGGTGTATGTACTCGTGTGTATACAACGACCCCTAAGAAGCCAAACTCTGCCCTCCGCAAGGTGGCCAAAGTTCGTCTGACCAATGGAGTTGAAGTCATTGCGTACATTCCTGGTGAAGGCCACAACCTGCAGGAGCACTCCATCGTACTGATCAGAGGAGGTCGTGTGAAGGACTTGCCTGGTGTTCGCTACACCATCGTTCGGGGCGCCCTCGATACAGCCGGTGTAACAGATCGCCTGCAGAGCCGTTCCAAATACGGTACGAAAAGACCAAAGAAATAACAAAACATAAATCGTAAAACGCGATGCGTAAAAGAAAGCCTAAAATTAGAATCATTGCACCAGATCCCCGCTATGGAGATCCTATGGTGACACAGTTTGTCAACAACATCATGTTGCGAGGCAAAAAGAGCGTAGCATTTAAGGTCTTCTACCGTGCGATGGACATCATCAAAGAACGCACAGGGGAGAGCGAGCACGCCATCTGGAAAAAGGCTTTGAACAATGCCATTCCTCAAGTTGAGGTAAGAAGTCGTCGGATTGGTGGGGCTACTTTTCAAATCCCTACTGAAATTCGCGCCAAGCGAAAGATTTCCATCGGCATGAAATGGCTCATCCGTTTTGCTCGCCAACGCAGTGGCAAGGGGATTTCTGAAAAATTGGCTTCCGAGCTGATAGCAGCATCCAAGGGAGAAGGCGCTGCTGTAAAGAGAAAGGAGGACACGCACAAGATGGCGGAATCCAACCGAGCCTTTGCCCACTTCAGAGTGTAAACATATTTTGAGAATCGAATAACCATTTTGTAAACTGTTGAACGAATACATAACGCAAAGAATTTAATAAATTCACATACAACAGATTTTATCATGGGCAAGAATTTAAAATTTACGAGAAACATCGGTATCGCAGCACACATTGATGCTGGTAAGACTACCACCACCGAGCGCGTCCTGTATTACACAGGTCTGAGCCACAAGATTGGTGAGGTACACGATGGTGCTGCTACTATGGACTGGATGGAGCAGGAGCAAGAACGTGGTATTACCATTACTTCTGCAGCTACCAAGACAGAATGGAAGTGGTTGGATCAGCCATACACTGTCAATATCATCGATACTCCGGGTCACGTAGATTTTACTGTTGAGGTAGAACGCTCTCTGCGTGTTCTGGATGGAACAGTTGCCCTTTTCTGTGCAGTTTCTGGTGTCGAGCCTCAATCTGAGACTGTTTGGCGTCAAGCCAACCGTTACAAAGTGCCTAGAATTGGGTTTGTCAACAAAATGGACCGCACCGGTGCTGATTTCCTCAACGTTGTCAACGACGTAAGAGAGAAATTGGGTGCCAATGCCATTCCTCTTCAGATTCCCATCGGAGCAGAAGAGCGTTTCAAAGGTGTTGTCGACCTGATGACCAACAAAGCCATTGTTTGGGACGATGAGACCCAGGGAATGACTTACAAAGAGATTCCGATTCCCGAAGATTTGGCTGAGACGGTAACTGAATACCGCGAAAAGCTCGTAGAAGCGATCGCCGAGTACGATGATACACTCTTGGAGAAGTTCTTCGAAGATCCGGATTCCATTACAATTGAAGAAATGAGAGCTGCCATCCGTGCAGCGACCATCGATATGACAATCTGTCCGATGCTCTGTGGTTCTGCTTTCAAGAACAAAGGAGTACAGGCCCTCTTGGATGCCGTTTGTGCATTCTTGCCTTCTCCTGTAGACATCGACGCTGTCGAAGGCATCGATCCAAAGACAGATGAGACTGCCATTCGCAAGCCAGACGTTGAGGAGCCTTTCGCAGCATTGGCATTCAAGATTGCCACAGATCCTTATGTAGGACGTTTGGCTTTCTTCCGCGTCTACTCTGGTGCGTTGAATGCTGGGTCTTATGTGTTGAACACACGTTCTGGTAATAAGGAGCGCATCTCCAGAATTTACCAGATGCACGCCAACAAGCAAAATCCAGTGCCAGTTGTCGAAGCTGGGGACATTGCGGCAGGTGTGGGATTCAAGGACATCCGCACGGGTGATACCCTCTGTGATCTGGCCAACCCAATCGTTTTGGAAAGCATGACTTTCCCAGATCCGGTAATTGGAATCGCGGTTGAGCCCAAGACACAGAAAGACCTCGACAAGTTGGGAATGGCTCTGGCCAAATTGGCAGAAGAAGATCCAACTTTCCGCGTGCGCTACAACGAGGAAACCAACCAGACCGTCATCAGCGGAATGGGAGAATTGCACCTCGAAATCATTGTAGACCGCTTGAAGCGCGAATTCAAAGTAGAATGCAACCAAGGTGCGCCACAGGTAAGCTACAAAGAGGCTCTGACGCAGACAGTCAGTCATCGCGAGCGCCTGAAGAAGCAGTCTGGTGGTTCTGGTTTGTTTGCCGATATGGAGTTCGAACTCGGACCTGCCGATGAGGAATTCCTCGAAAGTGAAGATTTCAAGAGTGGCAAGACCAAGCTCCAGTTCAAGTGGGACATCACTGGTGGTTCCATCGACAAGAACTACGTCAAGCCCATTTCTGATGGCTTCAAAGCCATGATGGACAATGGTATCCTGGCTGGATACAACATTGAGAGCATGAAAGTCCGTGTTTTTGACGGAGGCATGCACGCAGTCGATTCCAAGCCAATTGCTTTCGAACTTTGTGCAAAAGAAGGATTCAAGGCAGCGGCCGGTAAAGCCAAGCCCGTCCTGATGGAGCCAATCATGAAATTGGAAGTTGTTACTCCAGAAGAATACTTGGGTTCTGTCATCGGTGACCTCAACCGTCGCCGCGGAATTCCAAAAGGTCAGGAGGCCCGTCCAGGTGGAGCCATTGCTCTGCAGGCTGATGTGCCACTGTCCGAGATGTTCGGATATGTAACGACATTGCGTACCATTACTTCTGGCCGAGCTTCTTCTACCATGGAGTTCTCCAACTACCAAGCTGCTCCCAAGAGTGTAGCAGAGGAAGTAATTGCCAAAGCACGCGGTACCGTAAAAGTATAAGAATAAGTTCAGGGTGATTGGTCGTCGGACCGATCACCTGTTTTTTTGAAATAATAATTTATTTGTAAAACAGGGTTATGAATCAAAAGATTAGAATCAAGCTCCGTTCTTATGACCACAATTTGGTAGATAAGTCTACGGAGAAAATTGTAAAGACAGTTCGCAACAGCGGTGCTGTCGTTACTGGCCCGATTCCGCTGCCCACTGAGAAGAAGATTTTCACAGTGCTTCGTTCCCCGCACGTGAATAAAAAGTCTCGAGAACAATTTCAACTGCGCACTCACAAGCGCCTGATCGAAATCTACACGCCTACACAAAAGACGGTAGATGCTCTCTCCAAGTTGGAATTGCCCAGTGGTGTGGATATCCAGGTCAAACTGACTTAGTAAACACTGTTTTCCAAGAAGAAATAGTATCAAAGGATACCTGATTGACCTTCTTTTCCTAAAAGTAGGTTCTTCCATCCCCAGTGATGGGCTTCAGGTAGTGCTGTTCTGTTAATTCCTCCGGTTGGAGGTTAAAATTAATGAATTGTGAACGGTTTAATTGGTAAGAAAATCGGCATGACCAGTGTCTTTGATGGCGCTGGAAAAAACGTTGCTTGCACAGTCGTCGAAGCAGGTCCCTGTGTCATCACACTAGTGAAGACAGAAGACTCTGACGGGTACAATGCCCTGCAGTTGGGATATGGCGACGCCAAGGCTAAGAATACCAGCAAAGCAATGCTGGGGCACTTCGAACAGGCGAGTACAGCTCCCAAACGTCGCATCGTGGAGTTCCGCGATTTCGATCTGGATGACTTGGGCAACGCAGCAGAAGAGGCAGCCGAACCCAATGAAAAAACACTTGGCTCACTGCTCACAGTGGCAGAAGTCTTCTCCGAAGGTGACATGGTAAATGTCGTTGGCACCAGCAAGGGAAAGGGTTTTCAAGGTGTTGTGAAAAGACACGGTTTCAGCGGTGTCAACGATCAGACGCACGGTCAGCACAACCGCCAAAGAGCACCTGGATCAATCGGTGCGGCTTCTTATCCTGCCAAAGTAATGAAAGGCATGCGAATGGCTGGACGTACAGGCAACAGCCGCGTGAAGGTTCGCAACTTACAGGTGGTAAGAATTTTTCCTGAAAAGAATCTATTGCTGATCAAGGGTGCCATCCCTGGACACAAGGGTTCATTTGTGGTCATTGAAAAATAATTCAGGCAATGAAACTTGATATTTTAAGCATAGACGGTAGCAAGTCAGGCAAGCAGGCAGATCTTCCTGATGACATTTTTGGCATAAAGCCCAATGAGCACGCCATCTACCTGGCTGTCAAGCAATACCTGGCCAACCAACGTCAAGGTACACACAAGGCAAAGGAAAGAGGAGAAGTAGTAGGTTCTACGCGCAAAATCAAGCGCCAAAAAGGAACTGGTACGGCTCGGGCTGGGGACATCAAGAACCCCTTGTTCCGAGGTGGTGGACGCGTCTTCGGACCACGCCCCAGAACCTATGGCCTTCGCCTGAACAAAAAGGTCAAGCAACTGGCTCGCAAGTCAGCTCTGACGGCCAAAGCTGCTGCTGGTAAGATCGTCATATTGGAAGATTTTACCTTCGAAAATCCAAAGACCAAGGAGTTCATCAAAATCCTCGGAAACTTGGAATTGGCTGGCGATAAGACCCTCTTGGTTACCTCTGATCAGGATCGCAATTTGCACCTGTCCAGCCGCAACCTGACAAAATCAGGTGTCACACGTGCCCAGGATTTGAGTACCTACCAGATCATGCATACTGGAACTCTCATTCTCTCAGAGGGAGCGATTGACAAATTGAAAGAAACTTTCGCTAACTGATTCTGTGAATCAAGAATTTGATAAAAATGGCTCAGAAAACAATTTTAGTCAAGCCCGTTATCACTGAAAAAGCGGATAAATTGACCGAAGACTTCGGACAGTACAGCTTCATCGTGCACCGCAGAGCAAACAAGATCGAGATCAAAAATGCGGTCGAGCAGATGTACAGTGTCAATGTCGCTTCTGTCAATACGATGGTCATGCCATCCAAACTCAAGAGCCGCAATACGCGCTCTGGCATCATCAAAGGACGAGTTTCCTCCTACAAGAAAGCTGTGGTGAAGTTGGTGGAAGGAGAAACCATCGATTTCTTTGGTGATATATAAAAAGCTTATTACGTCTTTCAGCTTATTTGAAAGCCTGATACTCTAAAAGAGAAAAAAATGTCAGTTAAAAAATTCAAACCGGTCAGTCCAGGTACCCGCTTCCGGGTGGGAAATGCCTTTTCGGAGCTTACAACTGATAAGCCTGAAAAAACACTCTTGGCTCCCATCAAGAGATCTGGTGGGCGCAACCGGACAGGTAAGATGACAGTTCGCCACAGAGGTGGTGGGCACAAAAGACGCTATAGAATCATCGACTTCAAGCGCGACAAAGAGGGCGTACAGGCAACGGTGAAGACCATTGAGTACGATCCCAACCGCACTGCTTTCATCGCTCTTTTGGAGTATGCAGACGGAGAAAAGCGCTACATCATCGCTCCCGATGGCCTACAGGTTGGCTCTACCATTACTTCTGGTCAAGAGGCAACTCCAGAGGTTGGCAATTCCATGTACTTGTCAAAAATTCCACTCGGTGCCAACGTTCACGCCATTGAAATGCAGCCCGGCAAGGGAGCAGCTCTTGCGCGTAGTGCTGGTACGTATGGTGTACTGATGGGACGGGAAGGAAAATATGCCATCATCAAGCTTCCTTCTGGTGAAGTCAGAAGAATCCTGCAAACTTGCAAGGCGACCATTGGAACAACATCCAATCCCGATCACGGTTTGACTGTCTTTGGAAAGGCTGGGCGCAGACGTTGGATCGGACGTCGTCCACGAGTAAGAGGTGTCGCGATGAACCCTGTCGATCACCCGATGGGTGGTGGAGAAGGCCGCGCTTCCGGTGGACACCCGCGTTCTCGCACGGGCATCATGTCCAAGGGACAGAAGACTCGCAACCCACGCAAATCTTCTTCTCGCTTGATCATCACAAAGCGCAAATCAAGAAATTAATTTCGCTCAGGTGGCTCTTGCTGCCGGCAAAAATATAGTTGAACAATGGCTAGATCAATTAAAAAAGGACCTTACATCTATTACAAGCTGCTCAAGAAAGTAGCCAAGGCCAAGGATTCCAACAAAAAGATGGTCATCAAGACCTGGGCCAGATCCTCCATGATCATCCCGGATATGGTTGGTGAAACGATCGCAGTCCACAACGGAAAAACCTTCGTTCCTGTGTTCATCACAGAGAATATGGTTGGCCACAAATTGGGAGAATTCTCTCCGACCAGAAGCTTCAGAGGCCACGCTGGTAACAAGAGAAAGTAAATTAGTTCGTTGCTGAAATAGGCAATGCGAAAAACATAAATCATATAACAATGGAAGCCGTAGCAAAACTGAAGAATTGTCCGATGTCGGCCCGCAAAATGCGCTTGGTCGTCGACAATATTCGCGGTCGTCGAGTAGATGAAGCCTTGAATATCTTGCGCTACACCAAAAAAGAAGCTGCTACCTGGTTGGAAAAGGTGGTTTTGTCTGCCATTGCCAACTGGGAGTACAAAAACGGGATGGCCGTCAGTGCAGATGATTACGATCTGTACATCAAAGAGGCTTTCTCTGACGAAGGTACGATGCTGAAGCGTTTTCGCCCTGCTCCTCACGGACGGGCCCACCGCATCCGCAAGCGCACCAATCACGTGACCATTATTGTAGAAAACCGCATCGCGTTGGATGTCGACAATGAGGAAAGAGGAGAAGAACCTCTGGTAGAGGACGCAACGGTTGAAGGAACAGAAGAATAAATTTTAATCATTAATTAGTTTGATCTAATGGGGCAAAAAACGAATCCAATCGGAAATCGCCTGGGCATCATCAGAGGATGGGAGTCCAACTGGTTCGGCGGTAAAGAGTTTGCCAAGAAAGTAGTCGAGGACGAAAAAATCCGGAACTACCTCAAAGCCAGAATCCGCAAAGGAGGCATCGCACGAATCATCATCGAGCGTACCTTGAAGCGCATCACTGTGACCATTCACACTTCTCGTCCGGGCATCATCATCGGAAAGGGAGGCTCTGAGGTAGATCGCATCCGCGAGGAATTGCGCAAGCTGACCGGCCAGGACGTCCAGATCAACATCGTGGAAATTCGCAAGCCAGAATTGGATGCCGCCATCGTTGGGGAATCCATCGCCAAGCAAATCGAAGCGAGAATCAACTATCGTCGGGCCATCAAAATGTCCATTCAGTCTACCATCAGAGTAGGTGCTGAAGGCATCAAGGTGCGCATCTCCGGTAGATTGAACGGTGCGGAAATGGCACGCTCTGAAGAGTACAAAGATGGTCGCATTCCATTGCACACCTTCCGGGCTGACATTGATTACGCTCTGACAGAAGCACAAACTGTCTATGGCAAGATCGGCATCAAGGTGTGGATTTGCCGCGGAGAAGTGCTGGGCAAGCGTGACCTGTCTCCAAATGTTGGCGTCTCCAAGAAGGACGGAAAAGGTGGTGGAGGCCGCAAGCGTGGTGGAAATTCCGGTGGTCGCAACCAAAGACGTTAAACTGTGGCGATTAGCGCCGCTCGAATTTTAGATAATTAGAAAAAAACTGTACCTTTGCCCTGCTTTTTTCAAAAGTAGGTTTCAGGGCTCATTTTTAGGGTGCAAATTCATAAATATTGACCAATGTTACAGCCAAAAAGAACAAAGTATCGCAAACAGCAAAAGGGCAAGGTAAAAGGCCTTGCGCAAAGAGGTAGTCGGGTGGCCTTTGGTTCCTTTGGACTCAAGTCACTGGATTCTGGCTTCATCACCAACCGCCAGATTGAGGCAGCTCGTATTGCGATGACAAGATATATGAAAAGGGAAGGTAATGTTTGGATTCGCATCTTTCCGGACAAGCCCATCACTTCTAAGCCATTGGAGGTACGGATGGGTAAGGGCAAGGGAGCACTGGACCACTGGGTAGCAGTCGTCAAGCCAGGCCGGATCATGTTCGAACTGGATGGTGTACCCCGGGAGATAGCGGAGGAAGCCCTTCGCTTGGCAGCTCAAAAGTTGCCCGTCCTGACCCGCACAGTGACACGCCCTGATTACGTTGGTTAATTTATTCTGAAAAGACTTTAATTCTGTTAGAAATGGCAAGTAAGAAATATTTAGAGCTTCAAGAGTTTTCCGATACGGATCTGGCCAGTGAACTGCGGGAGACGGAGGCTCAATACCAAAAGTTGCGCTTCGACCACGCCATCAAAGGACTGGACAAGCCAAGTAGTTTGAAAGAAATTCGCAGAGACATCGCTCGGCTGAAAACAGAGGTTCGTCGCCGTGAGTTGGGGGGTCTAACAGAAGAGCAGCTGTCCCAACGTTCCAAAATCCGCGCACGCCGCCGGAGGAAATAAAACGCATTGCATAACAAGTTAGTCAAACAATAACAATGGCTGAAAGAAATCTTAGAAAGCAAAGAGTTGGGATCGTTACCAGCAACAAGATGGACAAATCCATCGTCGTTTCTGTCGTGCGTCGACTGCCTCACCCTTTCTACAGCAAGTTCGTCAAGAAAACCAATACTTTCATGGCTCACGACGAAAACAACGACTGCAACGTCGGGGATACCGTCCGCATCATGGAAATCCGTCCGCTCAGCAAGCGCAAGCGCTGGCGCCTGGTAGAGGTTGTCGAAAGAGCTAAATAATACCAAGCTGCACAAGACCAAGGAGGATCGTCGAGAAAACTCGCATTGTCAAGTTTTAAAGCACGCATACGATCTCTCAAGTCATTCAAATTGCAGCTTGCACAAACAACACATTATCCGTCAGATTAGCATCTGGGATCAAAATTAAAGTGCATCATGATACAGCAAGAATCTAGATTGAATGTTGCCGACAACAGTGGCGCCAAGGAAGTTCTCTGCATCAGAGTATTGGGAGGTTCCAAGCGTCGATACGCCTCTATTGGTGACCTGATCATCGTCACGGTAAAGGCCGCCACTCCAGGAGGAGTAAAGAAGGGGACTGTTTCGAAAGCAGTCGTCGTCCGCACCAAGAAAGAAATTCGTCGCAGAGACGGTTCTTACATCCGCTTCGACGACAATGCGGTGGTGCTGTTGAATGCCAACGATGAGCCTAGAGGAACTCGTATTTTCGGCCCTGTGGCCCGCGAGTTGCGCGAGAAAGATTTCATGCGGATCGTTTCTCTGGCTCCAGAAGTACTTTAATCTGATTTTGAAAAACAGAATGCCATCCAAGCGGTGGTTCACAAATACTTATTAAAATGGCTGGAAAGAATCGACAAAAACGGTTTGCCCCCAAGTACAAGATTAAGAAAGGGGACCAGGTAATCATCCTCTCCGGTGATGACAAAGGCCGCAAAGGAGAAGTTCTGGAGGTATTGCCTGCCAAGGGGCGTGCCATCGTCGAGCGTTGCAACATGGTCAAAAAGCACATGAAGCCGACACAGGACAATCCGGGTGGCATCGTGGAGATGGAGGCACCGATCAACTTATCCAATTTGATGTTGCTTGACCCCAAGACAGGCGAAGCAACCCGCGTAGGCCGCAGAGTGGAGGATGGAAAGCTGGTGCGTTATTCTAAAAAATCAGGAGAAACTATTAAGTGATGAGTTATACACCAACACTCAAGACATTGTACCGCGAACAGATCATCCCCAAATTGCGGGAGCAGTTTCAGTACGATAACATCATGCAGGTCCCACGCCTGGTAAAAGTATGCCTCAACCAAGGGGTTGGTGACGCGACTGGTGACAAAAAATTGGTGGACAATGCCCTCAAGGAAATGTCCATGATCGCAGGCCAAAAGGCCGTTCCCACCAAAGCCAGTAAGTCCGTCTCCAACTTTAAGTTGAGAGAAGGCATGACCATTGGTTCTCGGGTAACGCTGCGCGACGTTCGCATGTTTGAATTTCTGGAGCGTCTCATCTCAGTAGCCCTTCCTCGGGTGCGTGACTTCCGCGGCATCAGCGACAAGAGCTTCGACGGAAGAGGAAACTACTCAATGGGTATTACCGAACAGATCATTTTTCCTGAAATCGACCTCGATAAGGTAGGGAAGATCACGGGGATGGACATCACCATCGTGACAACTGCCAAAACAGATGCCGAAGCTTTGGCACTGCTCAAGGCCTTGGGAATGCCATTTAAAAATCAGAAAAACTAAGGACTCATGGCTAAGAAATCCGTTATCGCCCGCGAGGAAAAGCGCCAAAGAATGGTGGCCAAATATGCCGAGCTTCGCAAAAAGCTCAAGGCAGAGGGAGATTACGAGGCATTGGATAAATTGCCCCGCAACTCTTCAAAGGTTCGTCTGCACAATCGCTGCAAGATCACCGGACGTCCCAAAGGATACATGAGAATGTTTGGCATCTCTCGTGTCACTTTCCGCAAAATGGCCCTGGATGGCAAAATCCCCGGTGTCACAAAAGCCAGTTGGTAAACGCTAAATTAATTTCAAAATGGCAGTAACAGATCCAATAGCAGATTATTTGACCCGCATCCGCAATGCACAGCAAGCAGGACATCGGGTTGTGGAAATACCTGCATCCAAGACGAAGAAAAGCATCACCGAAATCCTGTACGACCAAGGATACATCCTCAAGTACATGTTCGCCGACGATGAAGGCAAGCAAGGGGTGATCAAAATCGCTCTGAAGTACGATGGCAAGACCAAAAAACCAGTCATCAGAAAGCTACAGCGCATCAGCAAGCCTGGTTTGCGCAAGTATGTGAAAGCTGACGGTATGCCTCGGGTCATCAACGGATTGGGCATTGCCATCATCTCTACTTCCAGAGGCTTGATGACAAACAAAAAGGCCCAGCAAGAATATATCGGTGGAGAAGTTCTCTGCTACGTTTATTAAGATTTAAAATTCGATAGTCATGTCTAGGATAGGAAAAGCACCCATCGCCCTCCCTTCCGGAGTTGAAGTAAAAGTGAGCCCTGCCAAGGTTGTCACAGTCAAAGGCCCCAAGGGAGAGTTGTCTCAGCAAATCGATGCCGACCTGACTGTAGAGGTAGAAAATGGTCAGGTAGAACTCAAGCGGCCCACAGACCAAAAGCGCCATCGCTCTATACACGGTTTGTATCGTTCATTGATCGCCAACATGGTAGAGGGTGTATCCAATGGGTTTACCAAAGAACTCCAATTGATTGGGGTTGGATACCGCGCCAACAACACCGGGCAATTGCTGGAATTGATCTTGGGGTATTCTCACCCTGTGATGTTTTACGTACCAGATGAGGTGAAGGTAGAGACTGTCTCTGAGAAAGGTAAACCGCCTTTGGTGCGCCTGACCGGCATCGACAAGCAACTGGTGGGACAAATCGCTGCCAAGGTTCGCTCCTTCCGCAAGCCAGAACCCTACAAAGGAAAAGGGATCCGCTACATGGGCGAACATATTCGTCGCAAAGCAGGAAAAACTGCTGCCAAGTAAGATTTCTAGCAGTCAAATTGCTGCTTGATTCAACCATAATTTATCTGTACTCGACATAAATTTTCAGATAAAATGAAAAATTTCAAAGAATATAGAAGAAGGCGCATCCACAACAGAGTCCGCAAAAAGATCAGTGGAACTCCGGAGAGACCTCGTCTTGCCATCTTCAGAAGCAATCGCTTCATTTACGCCCAGCTGATCGATGACCTGGCTGGTCACACTTTAGCAGCTGCTGATTCCAGAGAGGTGGCAACTGCCGACAATGGCAACAAATCTGATCAGGCCAAGTTGGTCGGAAAGATGATTGCCGAAAAAGCCAAGGCAAGCAGCATTGAAACAGTCGTATTTGATCGTGGTGGCTATTTGTACCACGGTAGAGTTAAAGCTTTAGCAGATGGTGCGCGTGAAGCGGGCCTCAAATTTTAAAAAAAACAAAGAATGGCAAAGAATACTCCTAATAGAATCAAGCCAACAGATACCGAGCTGAAGGAAAAATTGGTCAACCTCAACCGGGTAGCCAAGGTAACCAAAGGGGGACGTACGTTCAGCTTTGCAGCAATCGTAGTGGTAGGAGATGGCAAGGGAACAGTCGGACACGGTCTCGGAAAGGCTCGTGATGTATCCGAATCCATTGCCAAGGCAGTAGACGATGCAAAGAAAAATTTGATCAAAGTGCCACTTTTCAACGGGACCATCCCACACGAGCAGAAAGGGAAGTACCGGGCTGGAAAGGTTTTCATCAAGCCAGCTGCAGATGGTACAGGAGTAATCGCCGGTGGTGCCATGCGTGCTGTATTGGAGATTGCAGGTGTACAAAACGTACTGGCAAAGTCTCAGGGATCGCCCAATCCGCACAACGTTGTGAAGGCCACCATCGATGCATTGTCCAAGCTTCGCAGCCCCATGGAAGTGGCTCGACAGCGCGGAATTAGCATGGAAAAACTATTTAAAGGATAAAATAGACAGGCTTTGGGCTTGCACTGATAGGAGCTGAGGGTTAATTTGCACGAAATTTGCTCTCAGCTTTAGCAGCTTCTAAGTTTTGCTGTTTCTAAATGAACACAAACTGCGTTGACTGGCAATACAATTTTCTGTCAGAGCTTGCAGTTGGTATTAAATTGAACGACAAATGGCCAAAATTAAGATCACTCAGGTGCGCAGCATCATCGATCGCAGCCAGCGGCAGAAAGACACTGTCAAGGCACTGGGTCTGCGAAAGATCAACCAAAGTGTTGAACACGAAGCCACCCCGCAGATTTTGGGGATGGTCCACAAAGTGAGTCATTTAGTTAAGGTGGAACATTTATCCTAATTGTTCCGTATTATCATCATATTCCAAAAAGGCAAAACCAATGGAATTACATACTCTAAGACCTGCCAAAGGAGCAACTAAAAAGAGTAAGCGCATCGCCAGAGGACAAGGTTCCGGAAGAGGAGGCACAAGTACACGTGGACACAAAGGAGCCAAATCTCGTTCTGGTTATAAGCGCAAGCGCAATTTTGAAGGTGGTCAAATGCCTCTTCAAATGCGGTTGCCGAAAAGAGGGTTCAAAAATCCAAACCGGGTGGCATATGTCCCCATCAATCTGAGCCGTCTACAAGCCATCAGCGAAAAGTACAAAGTCGATACCATCGATTTGGACATGCTTATCGCCAACGGCATCGTCGGTAAAGAGGATAGAGTCAAAGTTTTGGGACGCGGAGAATTGTCCTCCAAGTTGAGCGTAAGCGCCCACGCTTGTTCCGAAACGGCCAAAACGGCCATTGAGGCTCAAGGGGGAAGTCTAACCATCGTTTAAAACAACGTGATGAAAAAACTGATTACTACCTTACAAAACATCTGGAAAATCAAGGAGCTGCGAAATCGCATCCTGTTCACCCTGGCATTGATCATGGTGTATAGATTCGGTTCTTACGTGGTACTCCCAGGTGTTATTCCATCAAAGTTGAAAGACATTGCTTCTGACAATGCGACAGACTTGTTGGGACTCATCAATAGTTTCACTGGAGGGGCTTTTGGCAACGCAGCCGTCTTCGCCTTGGGGATCATGCCCTACATCACAGCCTCCATCATCATTCAGCTCATGGGCTTTGCTGTGCCATATTTCCAGCGTTTGCAGCAAAGAGAAGGAGAATCAGGTAGAAAGAAAATCAATCAAATCACCCGTTTGCTTACCGTAGCCATTACCCTGGTACAGGGTGGGGGGTATCTGACTTGGATCAACAGCCAGCCAGGCGCCATCGATCCATCAATCCCAAGCGGTATTTTCTGGGTGTCCAATATCATCATCCTGTCAGCAGGAACCATCTTTGCCATGTGGTTGGGTGAGCGCATCACCGACAGAGGCATCGGAAACGGTATTTCTTTGCTCATCATGATCGGGATCATTGCCACTTTGCCACGTGCATTCATCTTTGAACTGCAGCAGCAATTGGAAAATAATGCCATCCTTTTCGTTGTCGAGATTGCCATATTGTTCCTCGTTGTCATGGCGACCGTCCTGATTGTACAAGGGGTGAGGCGGATTCCGATACAGTTTGCCAAGCGAATGGTGGGCCGTGGTACGCACAACATGCCTGTACAGGGTGCCCGCGACTACATCCCCGTGAAAGTCAACGCTTCCGGGGTCATGCCGATCATCTTTGCCCAGGCGCTCATGTTTTTGCCCGGCACGGTGGTACAGTTCCTTGGGGCAGACAGTGAAGCCAATACAAGCAGCTGGTTGATGGCATTGAACGACTTTACTTCCGTACCTTACAATGTCATCTACTTCCTGTTGGTGGTATTGTTCACATACGTATACACGGCACTTTTGGTCAATCCCAAGCAATATGCGGAGTACCTGAAGCGTCAGAACGCTTTCATCCCAGGTGTCAAGCCGGGCAAGAAGACGGCAGATTTCATCGATGCAGTCACCACTCGCATCACTTTGCCAGGCTCCATCTTTTTGGGATTGATTTCCATTTTGCCAGCCATCGTGGCCAGCTTTGGTGTCAACTACACCTTTGCCATGTTCTTCGGTGGTACTTCTTTGCTGATCCTTGTGGCAGTTGTCTTGGATACGCTTCAGCAGGTTGATTCTCATCTTCTCATGCGCAAGTATGACGGTTTGGTCAAATCTGGTAAGCTCAAAGGCAGAAGCGGCGTACAGGGGATCGGAGCAAACATGTAAGAGATTCCGGCTTGAAATGGGTGGAGGAGAATTGCTTTCCTCCACCCATTTCAGTTTAGATTGTACAGTATCCTATCCTGGCAGCAATTCTCAAAATGTAAGATTATCAGAACTTTTTCATGCTGGGTTGGTTTTTTAACTGACTTGATTCATACTGGAAAATCAGTAGGCTTACCCAATAGAACGACCGATTGATTTTGCAAAGAAGATAGCTTGGTATTCATTCAGAATCTTACATTCATCCATCCATGATCTATTACAAGACTGCCGAAGAGGTCGAGCTCATCAGAGAATGCTGCACCATCGTGTCAAAAGCATTGGCCCACGTTGCCAGCCGCATCCAGCCTGGCATTACCGGAAAACAAATTGACAAAGAAGCGGAAGAACTCATCCGCGATCATCAGGCATCTCCTGCCTTCAAGGGCTACAGAGGATTTCCCGCAACTTTATGCATTTCTGTCAACGAAGGAGTCGTACACGGCATCCCGAGTGATGTGCCTTTCAAGGAGGGAGACATCGTCTCTGTGGATTGTGGATCGTACAAGCATGGTTTCTTTGGCGACAGTGCTTACACTTTTGCTCTTGGAGAAGTGGATCCAAAAATCATGGAGTTGTTGGAAGTGACCAATACTGCTCTTTACAAAGGCATTGCGGCGGCTGTGTCAGGCAATCGGATCGGTGACATTGGACATGCCGTACAGTACTACTGCGAGAAAGAAAACCCATACAGCGTTGTGCGGGAATTGGTGGGGCATGGACTGGGCAGAGATCTGCACGAGGCGCCCGAAGTGCCAAATTTCGGCAAGCGAGGCAAAGGTACAAAGATACAGGATGGCTTGGTCATCGCCATTGAACCCATGATCAATCTGGGACGCAAAGAAGTCCGACAGTCACGGGATGGTTGGACCATCATCACCAAGGACTTGTCTCCCTCTGCTCACTACGAGCATACCATTTGTGTGACCAAAGACAAGGCTGACATTCTATCTGATCACAGCTTGGTGGAGGCACAAATTCAGAAAAATGATGCAGTTCGGGAGGTTGGTGTGCGGCTCGAACGGACTGCCTAATCGCGATTTTTGTTTTGATGCATAGAAATTCAATTATTTTTTTGTATCTTTGCACACCGAAATTGAAAATATGGCCAAGCAAGACTTGATTAAACAAGATGGTATTATAGAGGAAGCTCTCTCGAACGCGATGTTCAGAGTTCGCCTCGAAAATGATCACCAAATTGTTGCTACCATTTCTGGAAAGATGCGCATGAATTACATCCGCATTCTCCCCGGAGATCGAGTAGCTGTGGAAATGTCGCCCTATGATTTGTCTCGGGGTCGAATTATATACCGTTATAAGTAAATCAAAAATTGAGGCATTATGAAGGTAAGAGCATCAATCAAGAAAAGATCCGCAGATTGTAAAATCGTGCGAAGAAAAGGAAAACTATACATCATTAACAAGAAGAATCCAAAGTTCAAGCAGCGCCAGGGATAATCCTGATCGCACTTGGATTTTGATCCATAATATTTAATTCACAGACGTATGGCTCGTATATCAGGCGTTGATTTACCAAGAAACAAAAGAGGCGTTATTGGCCTTACCTATGTTTTTGGTATTGGCAGATCCACTGCCAAGGAAATCTTGGACAAAGCCTCTATCGATGAGAATGTAAGGGTAAACGATTGGACAGATGACAACATCCGTACCATCACCCAAATTATCCAGAATGAATACAAGGTAGAAGGTCAGTTGCGCTCTGAGGTGCAGTTGAACATCAAGCGTTTGATGGACATCGGCTGCTATCGGGGACTGCGTCACCGGAGAGGGCTTCCTGTACGGGGCCAAAGAACGCAAACCAACGCGCGTACGCGCAAAGGAAAGCGCAAGACAGTAGCCAACAAGAAGAAGGCTACCAAGTAATCATTTGAACTATATTATATACAAGATAAAATGTGCCTGCTTGTTTTGAGCGGGCTTTAAATTGCAGTCATGGCAAAGTCAAGAAAACAAAAGAAGAGAAAAGTAGTTGTTGAGCCCGAAGGCATGGTGTACATCCAAGCTACCTTTAACAACATCATCGTTTCTCTTTGCAACAAGCAAGGGCAAGTCATCTCATGGGCTTCTGCTGGCAAGGCTGGGTTTAGAGGTTCCAAGAAAAATACGCCTTATGCAGCTCAAATTGCTGCTTCTGACGCAGCTCGGGTAGCTTACGAAGCAGGCATGCGCACTGCTCAGGTGTTTGTCAAAGGACCTGGTTCTGGTAGAGAAGCTGCCATTCGTGCCATCGATGTGGCAGGAATCAAGGTGTCTCGCATCAAGGACGTCACACCAGTCCCACACAATGGCTGCCGTCCACCGAAAAGAAGAAGAGTTTAATTTTACATTATCTGATTTTTAATTCTAGAGTAAACAATGGCTAGATATACGGGTCCGAAGACTAAGAAGTCCAGAGCTTTTGGCGAAGCGATCTACGGCTTTAGCAAAGCTTTCGAAAAGAAGAAATACTCTCCTGGACAGCACGGTAACTCTCGTCGCCGTCGCCAGAAATCTGACTACGCCCTTCAGTTGATGGAAAAACAAAAGGCAAAGTATACCTATGGTGTACTGGAACGCCAATTCCGCAACACTTTTGACAAGGCAAGCGGCAAGAAAGGGGTAACTGGTGAGGTCCTGTTGCAGTTCCTCGAAGCGAGATTGGACAACACTGTCTTCCGCATGGGAATCGCTCCGACCAGACGTGCTGCGCGCCAGTTGGTGTCTCACAAGCACATCACTGTCAATGGCGTCGTGACCAACATTCCTTCTTGTACACTTCGCCCACATGATGTCGTGGCAGTGAGAGGAAAGTCCCAAAGTATGGAAGCCATTCGAAATAGCGTACAGAGCAAATCTGATGTACGCAAGTACGGTTGGTTGGAGTTCAACCCCGACAAAATGGAAGGCATCTTCCTCGAATATCCCGAGAGAGAGAAAATTCCGGAAAAAATCAACGAGCAGTTGATCGTCGAATTGTACTCCAAGTAAGATTGTTACCATTTGGCAGCCGGGTTGTGTACCTTGCTGCCAAATGTCTCGTATACTGATTTGTCCGTCCTATTTTTCATTTCAAATCAACCATTCAAAAGCATGAGCACAATTCTGAATTTTCAAAAACCCGATAAGATCATCCTCCAGAAATCAACTGACTTCGAAGGTACCTTCGAATTCAAGCCGCTGGAGCCGGGTTTTGGCCAGACCATTGGCAATTCTCTAAGACGAGTGCTGCTTTCTTCACTCGAAGGATTCGCCATCTCTGCCATTCGGATCGCCGGGGTTGAGCACGAATTCTCTACCATCCGGGGCGTTGTACAAGATGTCGTTGACATCATCCTCAACCTCAAGCAAATCAGACTCAAGCAGCTCATTGCTGATGAGGAAGTAACGAGTGAAAAGATTTACCTGACCATCAATGGCAAGGAGGAGTTCCGCGCAGGCGACATCGAAGAGCACACCAACGTATTCAAGATCATGAATCCGGACATGCTCATTTGCAACATGGAGCCTTTTGTGAACCTCGAAATGGAATTGACGATCACAAAGGGACGCGGCTATGTTCCTGCGGATGAAAACCTGCCAAAGGATGCTCCCATTGGTGTGGTGCCCATCGATGCCATCTACACACCAATCAAGAATGTTGCATACAATGTATCCAACACTCGTGTAGGACAACGGACTGACTACGAAAAACTGACCATCGTTGTCAAGACAGATGGCACCATGCACCCTGAAGATGCCATCAAGGAGGCTTCTCGCATCCTGATCCAGCACCTCATGTTGATCACGGACGAAAACATCACCTTCGACGACGCTTCCAGCAGAGAAGACAACATCGTGGACGAGCACATCTTGCACATGCGCAAACTGCTCAAGACTTCTTTGGAAGACCTCGACCTCTCCGTCAGAGCATACAACTGCCTCAAGGCTGCCAAAATCAATACATTGGCCGAAATGGTCAAGTACGACACGCACGAACTGCTGAAGTTCCGCAACTTTGGTAAGAAGTCCTTGGTAGAGATCGAAGAGTTGTTGCAAGATAAGGGCCTGACCTTCGGAATGGACCTGTCCAAATACAAACTGGACGAAGACTAATTGATCTTTCGGCACTGTGGCCGAGCAATCTGCCACAACAACACCATATTGCAGTAACCGTTATTGCCTGATCGCCGAGCTTTTCAACAGGCAACAAACAGTGCTGCGAAGTTCATCACTTTCAAAAATTCTGTCAAAAAATGAGACACGGTAAAAAATTCAACCATCTCGGACGAAAAGCAGGCCACCGCAAAGCCCTGTTGAAAAACCTTTCCATTGCCTTGATTACGCACAAGCGCATCAACACCACACTGGCAAAGGCCAAGGCCCTCAGAAAGCATGTGGAGCCACTGATTACCAAATCCAGAAACAATACCACGCACTCTCGCAGGGTCGTTTTCAGCTACTTGCAAAACAAGGAAGCTGTCAAGGAACTCTTCGATGTGATTGCGGGCAAAATCGGAGATCGTCCAGGAGGATACTGCCGAATCATCAAGACGGGATTCCGGAAAAGTGATGCAGCCGAAATGGCCATGATCGAATTGGTAGATTTCAATGAGGTGTACGTCAACCCAGCGAAGAAAGCCAAGTCTACCGAAACAAGCGGAGGTGGTCGCCGTCGTTCCAGAAGAGGAAAAAAGAAAAAGGGAGGTGACGCAGCAGCGGCAGCTACTACAGCGGCAGCAGTCTCTACCACAACCGCCACTGAAGAAGAAGAATAAATGCCATTCATTACAAGGAAATAGAAAAAAGGGTAGTCGATTAATCGGCTACCCTTTTTTTGTATGATCTTCAAATGCTATCTTTGCACCTATATTCCAATCTATAACAATGAGTAATTTTCAACCACAACCTGCCATACTGCTCCTAGAGGATGGCACGGTTTTTCACGGCAAATCAGTTGGCAAAATAGGAACGACCAGTGGTGAAATTTGCTTCACAACTGGTATGACTGGATACCAGGAAGTATTTACCGATCCTTCTTTTTATGGCCAATTGTTGGTGACAACCAATGCACACATAGGAAACTACGGCACCAAGGACAAGGAATCCGAGTCCGGTAGCATCAAAATTGCAGGCCTCATTTGCAAAAACTACACCTGGCAATATTCCCGGCCCGGAGCAGATCAGTCCATTCAGGAATATTTTGAAAACGAAGGACTGGTTGGGATCTCCAACGTGGATACACGGGCCATCGTGCGCCACATTCGCAGCAAAGGAGCCATGAATGCAGTCATCTCTTCCGAAATTCTGGACATAGAAAAGTTGGGCACCATATTGTCCAAAGTGCCCAGCATGGAGGGACTGGAACTGGCTTCCAAAGTCAGCACAGATGAACCGTACTTCTTCGGCGAGCCCGAGGCAGACTACAAAGTGGCTGTTCTCGATTTTGGTACCAAAACCAACATCTTGCGCTGCTTTACCTCCCGCAATTGCTACCTGAAGGTATTCCCGGCAAAAACAAAGTTTCAAGACATCGAAGCTTGGCAACCAGATGGATACTTCCTGTCCAATGGCCCTGGTGATCCCGCCAGCATGCACTATGCCGTCGAAACCACTCGCAAGATACTCGCCACAGGCAAGCCCCTTTTTGGCATTTGTCTGGGACACCAAATACTGGCCCTGGCAGCAGGCATTTCTACCTACAAAATGCACCATGGCCACAGAGGCATCAATCATCCAGTGAAAAATCTTCATTCTGGCAAATGTGAAATCACGACCCAAAACCACGGCTTCTCCGTAAGCCCCACTGCCATCAATGACAGATTGGATGATCTCGAAATTACTCACAGAAACCTCAATGACGATACCATCGAAGGCATTCGCCTCAAAAAGCAAAATGCCTTCTCCGTACAGTATCACCCCGAAGCAGCTCCAGGGCCGCACGATTCCCGCTACCTGTTCGACGACTTCATCCAGTTGTTGAGCGAACACAGCAAGAAAAACAAAGAAGTATCATCCTCAAAAAAAGCATAACAATCACATCCAATGAGTGAAATTGTAGACATACGGTCCAGAGAAATTCTGGACTCCAGGGGCAATCCCACCGTAGAAGTTGAAGTCCTTACTTCCAATGACATCATCGGCCGTGCTGCCGTCCCTTCAGGCGCTTCCACCGGCAAATACGAAGCAGTGGAACTCCGGGATGGAGATGCCAGCAGATTCCTGGGCAAAGGCGTCCTCAAAGCTTGCAAAAACATTGAAGACATCATCCGCGAGGAACTCATCGGCGTCAACGTATTCGAGCAAATCTACATCGACAACCTGATGAGAGAACTCGATGGAACGGAAAACAAGTCAAAGCTGGGTGCCAATGCCATTCTGGGCGTTTCCCTGGCCGTGGCCAAAGCAGCCGCCCAAGAAAGCAGCCAGCCATTGTACCGCTACATCGGTGGGGTCAATGCACACGTGCTGCCCGTGCCAATGATGAACATCCTCAACGGAGGCTCACATGCCGACAACAGCATCGACTTCCAAGAGTTCATGATCATGCCTGTGGGAGCTGACTTCTTTTCCGAAGGCCTTCGCATGGGCGTAGAGGTGTTTCACAACCTCAAAAAAGTCCTCAAATCCAAAGGGTATTCCACCAACGTAGGTGACGAGGGTGGCTTTGCGCCCAACATCAAGTCCAACGAAGAGGCCATTCAGATTGTACTGCAGGCCATCGAGTCGGCAGGCTACAAGCCAGGGGAGCAAATTGTGATTGCCATGGATGCCGCTGCCTCCGAATTTTACAACGAAGAGGAAAAAGTATACCACTTTCACAAATCTACCGGAGACAAGCTGACTTCCTCTGAAATGGTCAGCTACTGGGCCGACTGGTGCGACAAATACCCCATTCTCTCCATCGAGGACGGACTGCACGAGGACGATTGGGATGGATGGGTATCCCTCACCAAAAAATTGGGCGATCGCGTGCAATTGGTGGGAGACGACCTCTTCGTGACCAACACCACTCGTCTGCAAAAAGGGATTGACACCGATGCGGCCAACTCCATCTTGATCAAGGTCAACCAAATCGGTTCTTTGACCGAAACCATCGATGCCGTCAAATTGGCCAACCGAAATGCTTTCACCAGCGTGATGAGCCACCGCTCAGGAGAAACGGAAGATGTGACCATTGCAGATCTGGCCGTGGGCTTGAACACCGGACAGATCAAAACCGGATCTGCTTCCCGCTCTGACCGCATTGCGAAGTACAACCAACTGTTGCGCATAGAGGAAGAATTGGGCGATTCTGGTGTGTACCCCGGCAGAGCACTGATCGGGCGCTAGAAAGTCCTTATATTTGTAAAAATTGCTCCCAATGGCCATACGCAACAATCCCTTCAAACCCATCATCAAGAAAATCCCAGCCCCGCTGCGGAATGCCTACTTCATCCTGCTGGCGCTGTTTTTCTTTTGGATGATCTTTTTTGACAAGCACGACTTCCTCACCCAGTGGCAACTCCAAGGGTCACTGGACAAATTGGAGGAGGACAAAACCTTTTACAAGGAAAAGATCAAGGAAGTGCGCCAAGAGATCAAGGAGGTGGATCGGGACAAGGAGAAGTTTGCCAGGGAGAATTATTTTATGAAAAAAGACAATGAGGATGTATTCATCATTGTCGAAGAAGAAAAGTAATCCGTTCTACTCAATCCGACCACGCCTAGTTGGTCAAAATAAAATCATCATGTCTGTCTTAGTCAACAAAGATTCGAAGATCATCGTCCAGGGATTCACTGGAAAGGAAGGAACCTTCCACGCTGGGCAAATGATCGAATACGGAACCAATGTAGTGGGAGGTGTCACACCTGGTAAGGGTGGTCAGACGCATCTCGACAAGCCAGTTTACAACACCGTCGCCGAGGCGGTACAAAAGGCTGGCGCTGATACTTCCATCATCTTTGTGCCTCCCAGATTTGCTGCCGATGCTGTCATGGAAGCGGCCGATGCAGGCATCAAAGTCATCGTTTGCATCACAGAGGGCATTCCTGTACAGGACATGGTGAAAGTGAAAGCATACATCGCCGACAAGGATTGTCGATTGGTAGGTCCCAACTGTCCTGGCATCATGACGCCCGGAGAAGCCAAACTGGGTATCATGCCTGGTTTCATTCACCGCCCGGGCCGCATCGGAATCGTCTCTCGCTCTGGCACCTTGACCTACGAGGCAGTGGATCAGGTGACGAAAGCTGGATTGGGACAAAGCACCTGCATCGGAATTGGTGGTGACCCCATCGTAGGAACGACCACCAAAGAGGCGGTTGAGCTGTTGATGAATGACCCCGAGACGGATGGCATCATCATGATTGGAGAGATTGGAGGAAACATGGAAGCAGATGCCGCCAATTGGGTCAAAGAACACGGTACCAAGCCAGTTGTTGGATTCATTGCTGGCCAAACAGCACCCAAAGGACGGACCATGGGACACGCTGGTGCCATCATCGGTGGAGCAGATGATACAGCCGAAGCCAAGATGCGCATCATGGCAGCCTGTGGCATCCACGTCGTTCAGTCTCCTGCTGAGATTGGAGAGACCATGCTCAAGGCCCTCAAGAAAGAAGAAGTACACTAATCGGTACCAAGACATAGGCTTGACAGCCCGGCAGACTTCGGTTTGTCGGGCTGTTTGTCATTGGTGGCAATACGAGGATTAGAAAAAGGAGAAAGCAACCAGGATGGCCACCAAGATGACGACGATGACAACATAGACAATGAATTGAGAATTGCTTCGGTATCCATTGAACAGCAATTCCATCGTATCGCGCCATTCCAATCGGCGGGCAATGTTCTCGCGGGCCATGACGAAGTACTTTCGTTGGTGAGAGCCGTGTTTTTTGAGAATGAAAAAGTTTTGATTGAGAAAGGCCAGGTCAAACAACTCACTGGTCAAGACCGCATCATCCGCAATTCGTTCCAAAATCATGGTGTTGGAGCGAGACAGCAACTGCCATTGTCCTTTGCTGATGTTGCCATCCATGGAGAGGAGATACTCGTTTTCGACCCGGAAAATGTGGAGGATGTCTTCGTGAAATTGGTCGTCGTCCCGGATTTCTTTCCATCGCGTTTCCAAGTAGTATTCTTGTTCTCGGAGGTCTTCGCTCCACGGGCGGACCAAAGGCAGGATGTAGTCCAGATACTGGTCCATTGTCTCAAGCTGGGGAAGCTCCAGGCTGAAAGAACGAAATAGCTTGTCCATGAACTGATTTTCCAACCTACTACATGTTTACAGGCAAGACACCCAAATGCTGGGTGATTGCATTATAGATGCTAATGTAGCAAATTTGGATAAAATGCGATGAATTGCGTCTTTTATTCGACGCTTTTCTTCCATTCTCGGCGAGGCTTGAAGTATTTGCTGGCGACGACCAGAAGGCCAAAGGATTCACAATCTTCTTTGCTTTGCTTGGCGTGATGCGCTCCATGTGCCCGAAGAATGGCCCGAGAGTAGGTCGAATCCAACTGCCGAAACCATTTGAATCTTTGGTGAATGTATACGTCGTGGATCAAAAAGTAGATCAGCCCGTAGATGGAAATGCCAATGCCTACGAAAAGCAACCAAAACTGCGGCGTGGCCAGTCCCAGGATGTAGGAAAGTGCACTTGGAATGGCAAAGACGAGGAAGAACAGATCGTTTTTCTCAAAAAAACCATCCTTTTGATTGTGGGGCCGATGATGATCTTCGTGCCAGGACCACAAAAAACCGTGCATGATATATTTATGGGCAAACCATGCGACGAATTCCATGGTGAAAACCGTTGCAAGAGTTACAAATGCATAAAATAAAACGCTCATTGGATTGTTGATTTTGACATCCTTTGGATCACCAGCTGAGGCCCAGGATCCAAAAGAAGAGAAACTGTATAAGTAACAGGACAAAAGCTACTTTGTTTCGCGCCTTTGGCAGCTGCCAGAAAAAGAGTCCAAACAAGGGGAGAGAGACCCCAAACCACCCGATGTAGTTTTTGATGGGCACCACATTGCCTTCCCAGGACCAAAAGTCGTAATACATGGCAACTGGTTCGATGAGGATGTCCAAGCTCACCATGAGGGCAGCGCCCATGAGGACTTTTACAAGCCAGCCAGACCGCTCCAAAAATCTGTTGATGGTCGTGCCGATGCAATATACGAGCATCATCCAATTTACCCCAATCATCAAAGGGGTTTCCTGCCACTTCCACCCGAGCACGGGCCCATAGGCGTAATTGCCAAACAACAAGCCCGTATGCACTCCAAACAACTCGGCCGCATAGCCGCCCACAAAGCAACAGGCCAACACACCGACGGTGCGCGCATTCCAGTCGTTGTGGAAGTAGAAAACGATGGCCAATGACAAGAGCAAGTTGAGAGGCGTCAACAAGACAAATTGCTCATGGACGGGAATGAGGATGCCCACGGTCCCCACCATGTACCAGATGATGAGAAACGCACTGGCCAGGGTCGTTGCAGGCCATTGGGCGAGTGAGAAAGTGGTGGTATTGTTCATCATACTTTGCTCGTAGAAAATTTCTTGGAGATCAATTCACTGATGATGCGCGCAGACAACAGGCAAAGGGGAATGCCACCGCCCGGATGGACACTTCCGCCACAGAAGTAAAGATTCCGGACTTGTTTGGAAAAATTTGGATGGCGCAAGAATGCCGCAAAGGTGTTATTGGAACTGGTCCCATACAGAGCCCCCAAATGCGAAGAAGTACGCCTTTCGATGCTTCGTGGATCGAGCAGGGCTTCCTCTTCGATCAAAGGCTCGATGTCTACACCCAGCATTCTTTGAAGTTTGGCCAAGATGTTTTTGCGCGCCCGTTGGATCACCGCATCCCAATCCTGCCCGCTGTTGTAGGGGACATTGATCATGGTAAACCAATTTTCACAACCCTCGGGCGCATCCTCCGCTTCGTACTTCTGGCTGATGTTGACGTAGATGGTTGGATCATCCGAGATGAGGCCCTTGTCCAAGTGTGCAAACTCATCCTTGTAGTCCTCACTGAAGAAAATGTTGTGCAAATCGAGCTGGGGAAAGCTTCGAGCGATGCCCCAGTAGAAGATCAGTGCCGAGGTAGACTTTTCCAGTCGGAGTCGGCGGGTAGGAGGGGGGAGATTGGGCAACAATTTTTTGTAGGTAAACCAAATGTCGACATTGCTGATCACGACATCGCAGGGGAAAAATTCATCCGCCAGTTGCAATCCCTTGGCTTCCTTGCCTTCGCACTCAATGCGCTGCACAGGCTGACCAAAGTGAAACTGAACCCCCAGATCGCAAGCCAGTCGGTACAATCCCTGGGTGATGGCATGCATGCCGCCTTTGGGAAAGTACGTACCAATGTGGTGCTCGAAATGCGGGATCATGTTGAGAATGCCAGGAGCCTTGTATGGGTTGGAGCCGTTGTAGGTGGCAAAACGGTTGAAAAACTGAACCAGCTTGGGGTTTTTCAGGGTCTGCTCGTTGACCTGGTTCATGCTGCTGAAGATGTCCATTTCGGGAATCTTCAACATGTGCTGCAAAACCGTTGTATTGGTCCAGGTATCCATCCGGTGCAGGGACTTTTCCAGAAAAATCTTCCCACAGGTCTCGTATTTGTATTTGCTGTTTTCCAGGCGATCAAAAACGATTTGTGGGTCAATGTGCAGCTTTTCTTTCAGCTCTTTCCGAAAGGCCTCCTCATCGTCAAAGGCTTGCAAGAAGGTGCCATCTTCCCAAAAGTAGTGGCAAATGGTAGAAAGGCGTTGGTAAGAAAAATACGCTTTGGGGTCTTTGCCAGCCAGTTGGAAAAGCTCATCCACATACATGGGCATGGTAAAAAGCGATGGTCCTGCATCGAAGCGATAACCTCCCAGGCTGATTTCTACAAGCTTACCGCCCGGGTGGTCATTGGCTTCGAATACACTTACCTGATGTCCCTGACAAGCCGCCCGTATGGCACTGGCCAGTCCGGCAACACCGGCTCCGATGATGCCAACTTTCATGTTATTATAGGTGCTGGATGCAAAAGTTGGCTGATACTTTTCACTGCGAGTCAAAAGCGGTAAATTTTATTTGGATGTACAACTAAGATCGTATCTGTCCGTCGGACCCCTTCTGACCACAGTCCAAACGGAACATCAACTAAACAAGAAAAGGAAAAAAAAGTTATCTGACTTGTGAAGTGCCTGTATCAATTCACCAACTGCGTGACCTCTACCAAGGGGAGTATGACGAAGAAATCCGTCCCCACATCTACGATTGTCTCAAAGAAGATTTCTCCATTGACCGATTCGATGATGTTTTTCGAGATGGCCAAACCGAGGCCTGTCCCAGAGTTTTTGGTGGTGAAGTTGGGCACAAATACTTTGTCCTTCTTGTCGTCGGAAATGCCGCTTCCGTTGTCGCTTACCTTGATGATGGCTTGGTTGTCGCGGCGGTACAAAAACACCTTCACAACGCCCGAACGCTCGTCGGGGATGGCCTGAATGGCATTTTTGATCAAGTTGTTCAAAACGCGCATCAAGTGATTGCGGTCGGCATAGACAAAGTATTGCTCGTCTGGCAGAGAAATGTTCAATTGCAAATCCATGTCGTACTGCTCGTTGCTGAACAGGTCGAAGACAGAATGGACCAATTGGTTGAGGAGAATCTTTTGGTTTTCGGCCCGTGGCATCTTGGCAAAATTGCTGAATTCCGATGCGATTTGGGCCAGGTTGTCAATCTGTTCGATCAGCGTACCAGCGACGCGCTTGAGCAAGGGCTCGATGTCGTCGGGATTGGAGCGGTAGGCGTGTTGTAGGTATTGGATGCTCAACTTCATGGGAGTGAGCGGGTTTTTGATCTCGTGGGCCACCTGTTTGGCCATCTCTCGCCAAGCTCCCTCTCGTTCCGATTGGGCCAGCCGGTCCGCACTTTCCTCCAACTTGTTGATCATGCGGTTGTACTCGGCAATCAACTCCCCGAGTTCGTCCTGGCTTTTCCACTCCAATTTCTCGTTGCGCTTGCCCAGTTTGACTTGCTTGAGCTTGTCCCCAATCTTGGCCAGTGGCTTGGTGATGGAGTTGGCCACCGCAATGGCAATGGCACCGGCAATGAGCAACAGGAATACATAGACGTTGAGCAGGGTACTCATGAAAATGGTGATGTCGCTTCGTTGACTGCTGTGCTCACTGTAGTAAGGCAGTCCCAAATAGGCGAGGGTGCGTTCTCCTGCTTCTGTTTTGACTTTGAGGGGAACATAGGCCGACTTGTACCGCAATTCTCCGACTTGCTCCCGGTCGTTGACATATTCTGCAGCCCCCGTCAAATGAAGGGCCCTGTAGGCCAATGGCGCCATGCGGGCCGTGATGATTCCCCGCTTGTAGATGTCGTCTTCAGAAGTGCTGATCAGATTGCCCTTGGTATCGTACATGTTGATGTCGATCCGGTGGATGCGGGTCAGTGGAGTGACCAATTGCCGGATGTCAAAAGTCGAATCCTTGGCTGCCTGCGACTCTACATCGTGGATGGCATTGCGCAATACGGCGGAGGTTTTGCGTTCCAATCTCTTTTCGTGATAGTCCTCAGAGGAGGTGCGGAAAAACCAGACCGTCACCATACCGATGATGAAAAAGGAAGTAACGATGAGAAAGATGACCGACAACTGGATGCGATTTCGCAAGGAGGGCCGCCCTTTGAGGGAGAAGCTCAGTGCCTTGGGCAGGATGCCGACAAAGGTGTTGATCAATGCAAAGACCAAGATCAGCAGCACGAGCATGCCGAAGATGTAGGAAAACAAGGAGATGGCCTTGATGAACAATTCCTTTTCCTTGCCAATGACCACCGTTTTGTCTTCCGAGACCCTGCAGATCAGTTCAGACCGCTTGCCGATGATGATTTCGTTGCTTTGGTCGACCTCTGGAAGTGGGCTGACATTCAGCTTTTGGCCATAGACCCCACCTTTGGAATCGATCAATTGTCCATTTTGATAAATGGCATAGTCGTATTTGTCCAATTCCTGGAGCTGCTTGTATGGCTGGTCCACCAACAATTCGGTATAGACTCGGGACTTGTCCTTTCGGTTGCGTTCAAATTGCAGAATGAGTCGCAGTGGATTGTCGGGGCTGTTGCGCGGCGAGATGATGAAATCAGCCAGGTACACAGGCCCTTTGATCGTGGAGGGATACAATTGCAAGCCTTGCCCCCGAACATTTTTTGATACCTTGAATTTGTCTTCAAACAGATCCAATTGCTCCAACTGGTGCTTGATGATGGGATCGTTGTACTTGTCGAAACCAAATACCTTGAAGCTGTAGTTGTTGTACAAATAATTGCTTCTCGTAAAGAAGAGGTTGACCTGTTGCTGGATGTCTTCCTTGTCGAGTTTGAAAGGGTAGGGCTTCACGATGCGCTCCGGAAATTCCTCGTCCAGGCGAATCTTGGCAACCAATTGGTCCAAAGAGCTTTCTGCAATGGTATCCCGCAGCTCAGACAATTGCTTGGCATAAGAAAAGCGAAGGATCCGATCTCGATAAGCATTGTACTTGAAAAGGAGAATCGATGGGAAGGCCGACAAAATGACCAGCCAAATGACCAACCAGGTAAAGTTGTTGCTCTTGCTGTCGATGAACAAATCGAATATCAATATGAAGACAAAGGCAATGAGCAGCAAATAGGCGGTGGGCAGCATCAGTTGGGAGGCGTACAGGAAGGGAGCGATGACAAGGGTTGCCAAGGCCAGGGACGCCAGCCGCAAATAGCGATCCATCCCAATCTCGACAATGGCCAACATCATCCGGTGCCCAAACAAAAACAGGGCAATCAGCAGGAGGATGACTCCCGTAATGGCCATCAGGCTGTAGCGATCCAGATTGAAGACATTGTCAAAATCGAAGGTAATGCCCGTATTGAACACCAAGGCCTTAAAGACCGAGGTGATGATGAGAATCCCCAAGAGGATGGAGAAATAATTCAGTGTCGTGAGTCCAAACTTGACATTTCTGGACAAATGCTTGAAAGAGCGCAGCTGGGCCTCTTTGTGGAAAAAAATCATGACCCACAGCAGCAATACGATGTTGATCAGCAGATCGCCCAGGGAACTGCTGAGTGGGGTGTCAAAGTTTTTGGCAAAAATGGGCAGGGCGCTGAATTTGTCTGTAAAGCCCATCAAGATGCTCAACAGGCGAATGCCAAAGACCGATGCCATCAGGAAAGCCGCGCCAATCCACGGCTTGCGGAGGGTGAGCCGCTTGGCAAAACCGTTGATGAAGATACCGAGCAGGGCAAAGGCTGCCAGGTAGAGCCACAGCAGGCGTTGCAACCAGTTGACATCGGTGATGATGCTCGGGCTGTGCAAAAAGCCGATGTGTTGCTCATATCGGTTCACGATGGGAAAGGAACTGACTTCATTGTTGATCTCAATGGCCATCGGAATGCTGGCATCTGCTGTGAAGGTATTCCGCAAATAGGTGCTGCTGAGTTCGTATTGGTACTTGAGGGGGATCAGGCCCACGAGGGTGTACGTGCCTTTGCCCTTTTCAAACATGGGGAGGCTGATCTGCTCGTAAAAGCCATTTCGCAGGCGGACCAGCTTGGTCTTTCGGCCGGGATTGGAGGAAAAACGATGGTTTTGTGGCTCCACCAAATTGTTGGACCAAAACAGCAAACTGTCCTTTTGATAGATCAGTGCGGTGAAACTCTCCGCCGTCAGGGCCTCCAACTTTTGCTGGTTTTTTGCCCGTTCTTTGGCATCCTTGAGCTTGTCGGACAGGACTAGGCTGCGAATGAACGAGCGATCGGCAAAGTATTCTTCGAGTTCGGATTCTTGTTGGTGGAGGTGAAGCTCGATTTTTCGGCCGTACATGCCCAGGTTGACCGAGCGCTGCAGGTACAAATCCATTCCCACGGCTGCGAGCAAGAGGACGGCACAGCCAATGAGTAGGTAGGTCAGACTTTTGGTCAGGAGTTTTTTCTCCTGTCGAGAAGCTTCCATTTAAACTAAATTACATCGAGCAATGGCATCGCAGCCATTTTGTGCCCAACTCAAAGGGACGACCAGGCAAAATGCGATGGCCGTTGAGCCTGTGGGGTACTTGTCATACTGGCAGCCTTTTCCATCTGCCTGTGAAGTTCTTCGAAAGGCCCGGGCTTCCTCCTTGGGGAGGGCAATGTTGTATAACTTCTTCAACGACAAAGTACTAGTATATTAATAATTCTTTGCATACTACAAATTTTACTCCAAATTTGCGTTTTTTTGCTCCATATCAACGTTTTTGCCCAACTTATGTGAGTCTACTGCCCCAATACCGAACCCATTTTGCCCAATGGCGTACAAGAATAGGTGGATCGCCCAGCCAGCAAAGCAGCTAAAGCTGGGGCCATACAAAGGCTTTGTTCAATTTGTTGTGTACATTTGTCCGAAGACCGCAGCGTTTAAAAGGCAACATATGGATTGTCCGGTATGCCAACACAAAAATATCAACCCCTTGCATCTGCATTGCCCCAATTGCAACGCAGACCTGGCAGCTCTTCGTATGATCGATGTACTGGAGGACGATTATGTGGAGGCAGTCAAGCAGCGGATATCCATGGAAGGGGAGCTTGTGCAGACGCGCAAGAACCACCAGCGGCAGCTACAAGATCGACGTCGGCGCAACAATCGACTGCTTCTCTTGTTGCTGTGCTTGCCCCTCTTGCAGTGGCTGTTGGGCAAGCGACCTCCGCCTCCTTTGGTGGTCAAAGAAGTGCAGCAAGTGACGATGGATTCAGATTCTTTGGCCAAGGAACTCAAGCAAATGCAGCGACAATTGACATCTTTGGAGGCACAAAAAGTTCGCAGCATTCAGTACGTCATCCGCAAGGGCGATGTATTGGAATCCCTGGGGCTGTTGTTTTTCAACGATCGCATGGCGGGCTACCAGATTGGCAAAGACAATGGCATCACCCCCCAGCAATACTTGCAACCAGGGGATACCTTGGACATTCATTTTCGCGAATTATGATCAAAGAAATTGACCAATTGAGAGCCAAAGTTGTTCAAATGGCAGCAGAAACTGTTCGACTCCAACGGGAGCTAGAACTGGAACAGGAGGCAGCCCGCGAGCAGCAAAGGAGTTTCTTTCTCCACCTGATCGAACAGATGGACCTGATCGACAGGCAGCGGAAAGAGCAATTGATAGAGGCTGGCAATGAGGAAGAGGCAAAGACCATCGAGCAATTGTACGCCAAGGCGGCCCAGCCATTGCAACGCCTCATGGGGCACTACAGCATTCAGCAGCTCAAGGCCCCCGTGGACCAGCTACCCGAATATTCCGAGGTCTTGGCCACGGAAAAACAACCGCAAAAGCCAGACGGCAGCCTCATCCGGGTGCAGCGCCTGGGGTACCTGCTGGGAGATCAATTGCTCCGCCCCACAGGGCTGGTGGTTGTCAAGAATGACTGATTGGAACGAAGACAATTTTTGAAAAAACTAACTTTAGACGAGCTCTAAAAAAAATGGCATGCTGCAGTTTGCTCTATCGCGGCTTTCGGCTTCGGTCGGAAGGTGAGGAAAGTCCGGACAACGTAGAGCACCACACCATCTAACGGATGGGCTCCAACGCCAGTGCCTAGATTGCAAAGGCAACGGAGACAGCCAGTGTCACAGAAATGATACCGCCGACAGACGTCCATTGGTCGTCTGGGTAAGGGTGAAATCGTGTGGTAAGAGCGCACGCATCTGGCAGGCAACTGTCGGATTGGATAAACCTTGTGGGTTGAAATGCCATGTACACCCTGGTTCCCTGTGAGTTGGGTTGCTCGCCCAATGAGCCGAAAGGCTTATCCAGGGGGGGTAGGCAGATGGACCTCGTGCCGTGAGGCCGAGGCTAGATAAATGATAGAGGCCCGAAGACTTTTGGTCTTTGGGAACAGAATCCGGCTTACAAGACTGCAGCTGCCTTTTTCTTTTCATTCTCAAGAGCCACCCCAGGGTACTCTCTGACAGACAATCCAGCCACATGTCGAAAGATGTTCTGCTTTTCACGGCCCTTCTCTGCTTTGGGGTCTCCGCCTGGTCCCAAGGTGGTTGTACCGATCCACTGGCCCAAAATTACAATGCCTCCGCTCGCACCAATGACGGGAGTTGCACCTACGCTTCTACCTCTTATCAGCTCTTTGACAAAGTCGATTGTGCCGACATCCTGGAGGAGGTTTCTGGACTGGCCTATGTCGATGGACAGCTTTGGGGACTCAACGACAGCGGCAATGAAAATGAAATCTACCGCATCGATCCGGCCAGCGGCCAGGTGTTGCAAAGCGTTCGCCTGAGCGGCCGGACCAATGTCGACTGGGAAGACATGGCAGCAGATGACAATTATCTGTATGTCGGAGACTTTGGAAACAATGCGGGCAATCGGCGAGATTTGGAGATTCATCGCATTTCCATCAGCGACTTGCAAGACGAAAATCGCACCCAAGTGGCCAGCCAACGGATCGCCTTTTCTTTTTCTGACCAACAGGATTTCAGAGAGCGGGCCAACAACCACAATTTTGATTGCGAGTCCTTTTTCAGCGATGGAGACAGCCTACACCTCTTTTCCAAAAACTGGGTGGATCGCCAATGCCGTCATTATGTGCTGCCCGCCCGCCCAGGCACATACATTGCTCAGGTCCAGGAGAGCTTTGCGGCCAATGGCTTGATCACTGCTGTTGATCGGAGTGAGGAGGGCGTCATTTGCCTCTTGGGCTATGAAGGGCTGACCAATTTCATGTGGTTGCTATTTGACCATCCTCCCGGTCGGCCTTTTGCTGGCAACAAGAGGCGGATTGAATTGGGCAATTTTGGCATCAATGGACAGACAGAAGCCTTGGTGTTTCAGGGCCAGGGGCAGGGCTGGATCGGAGCAGAGGCCATCAACTTACTGGGCAATTCCCTTCCCCCGCAGCTGTTTTCCTTCCAAAGCTTGCAATGGACAGAGCTGTCGACCAATGCCGATGCCCCCCTTGCACTGGCCCAGGCCTACCAGCTCGATGTACGCCCCAATCCCGTCCTCGACCGTCTGTGGGTCTACCGATCAGATCACCAACGAAATTTTCCCTCTCGCCTCCTCTTGTACAATTTGGCAGGGCAGCTACAGGCAGAATCTTTCCTCTCCAGCGACGAGCAAAGGGAGTTCATCGACCTGAGTGGATTGCCGAGTGGTTGCTATCTGTTGTGCCAGCAAATCGGGCCCTATCAAAACTGCCGAAAAATCATCAAGCAATGAATGGGGGGAAATGAAAAATGAGGACGCAGCTTGTTCGTGCCACGTCCTCATTTTGGTCGTCTGGAAAGACGGATTCTCTATTCTTCCTCTGCTCCGTCGAAAGCGGCAAAGTCAAACAAGAGAGAAAAGCGCAAGGTGTTATCCAATGGGTTTCTCTGGTTGGTGGTTGGTACCAGGTAGGAGAAGTTCAGACCGAAGATGTTGTATTTCAGTCCCAAGCCCACGGTGAAAAATTTGCGGTTTCCTTTTGTCACATCCTCTGTGTAGTAACCAGCGCGAACGGCAAACTGCTTGTCGTACCAGTATTCCACACCAAAGGAAAACATCAATTCGCGCAACTCTTCGTTGAATCCTTCTGGCGCATCGCTGAAAGAGCCCAGCAAACCGGAGAACATGGATTTTTCCTTGTAATCGGGAATGTTGTTTTCTGGATCGTTGTCGCAATCCTCTCTGCTGCCTGTACAAGGCGTAGGCACGAGGAGCTTGTTGATGTCGGTGGTGATGGTAAAGGTGTTGAACTCATCGAAGTTGAAGGTCCAGGCAGCACCGATTCCCAAGTTGGCAGGGATGAAGTCCTTGTTGACCGAGCGGGTGTAGGATATCTTGGTACCCAAGTTGGTGATGGCCGCACCCAAGGTCAGTTCCGAAGTATTTTGGGTGATGTTGACATCCGTTTTGTATGTCATAGAAATATCGGCAGCTCCGGCAATGCCCGGTGTGATTTCCACATCTCCGATGGACTGACCAGCGGCCAGGTTGGAGAAGATGAATTTGGGACTGAAAGCCAGAGAGAAGTTTTCGGCGAGTTTACGAGCATAGGAGACGGTGACGGCAAATTCGTTGGGGTTGCCAGTACCAAGGGGCTGCCCGTTGTCATCGGTGAAGGCAATGTCTCCGAGAGAGAAGTAGCGGAGTCCAAAACCGATGGTTTGGTTTTCATCCAGGCGCTTGTAACCTGTCAGGTAGGCCAAGTAGACATCCTGCAGACCGAGGGCTCGCAACCAAGGAGTGTAAGTTGCCGATATGCCCAAATCGTTGTCCACAAAGGCCAGCTTGGAGGAGTTGAAGTGCATGGCATTGGCATCTGGGGAAATGGCAATACCAGCGTCACCCATGGCTCCTGAACGAGCGTCCGGAACGATCCTCAGGAAGGGGACTGCGGTAATGATGGAGTTTACGCAGGCTTCCCCTGTCACAGGGTTTTTGCCATCCTTGCACTGTAGGGAAATGCCTTGTGCGTTGGCAGACGAGGCGAAGATGCCTGCTACCAAAAGGATCGTAAGTGTAGTTAAAAAGTTTTTCATGATTTCAAAAGGCTGTTTCAAAAAAGTTTCGCAAATATAATGATTTGTTCAGGAACTTATTGTGTGTATTAACAAGCAGTCGCAATGAATCCCTTTTTTCAAAGATCAGAGGAAGAAGGATCTTTGTGATTATTTCAAAATAACGAGTTTTTCAAATTCACTCTCGGTCTTTGTAGAGGCAGTTTCATCTCCCAAGGCCCGGACTTTTACCCGGTACAAATACACTCCTCTGGCAAGCCGATCGCCAAAATCATCGCGTCCGTCCCAGGGCAATTTCATCACGCTGCCCTCATTGAATACTTGATCCTCCAGTGTCTTGACCAACCTGCCCGAAACGGTAAAGATTTGCACCTGCACGTCCAGCGACTGGTTGCTTTGGTTGTATTCAAACTGAAAATTGGTTGATGTTGTAAAAGGATTGGGATAGTTGAGTACGTTGGCCAGAGCGGATGCTTCGGAATCTGCAACGATGAACTCGGTGTATCCCTCTGCAGAATTATTCGCTATGTCCCATGCTTTGACCCGTATCTCGTGCTTGCCGGGCTCCAGGTCGAAGAGGGGGAATCGCACCTCTCCTTTGGTGTAATTGTCCAGCTCCGACTGATAAAAGTCGTTGAGTATGTACGAATTCTGGGTATTGTTGTCCAAAACAGCACTCAGATCGTGGCCAATGCTATTCCCTGCAACATTGATACCATTATCATCAGACAGCTTGACCAATAGGGTAGGGCTCTCATCGGTCTGGCCACCAAAGATGAAATCTTCATTGTTCATGAACACTTCGACCAGTGGGCCTTGGTCATCCGCAAATTTTTCGCTGGATGCACCGCCAATGATGACATTTTCAAAAAATCCCCGCGCATCATTTTGCCGACCGTCTTCTGCATAGTAGCTGATCTTGCCCAGTCCAAAGTTGTAGTCGATGTCCTTGGGCACCACAAAGTCGAACGCAAAGCGACCATTCACCACGCTGGCCACCCCTTTGAAAATGACATTTCGCTGAATCTCAAATTCCCTGGGGCTGCTTCGCTCATCCTGGCCAAGGGTACTGACCACAATGCGCTTGTCGTAGATGGTGGGGTATACCTTGCCGTTGAAGTCGCTCATGATCTGGCCATTGTCACCCTGTACAAAGCCCTTGATGTTCACCTTTTCGAGTGCCCGCAAGGTGTCTACAAAGCCAGTGGAGATGTCGCGGCCATTGATTTCGGTCGTTGCCACACTGTATTGTGGGATGGCCAGTCGCATGGCAGGATCACCGATCAGGGTAAATTTCCGGGCATTGCTGTTGTCGGAAGAGTTGGCGTTTTTGGAGCGCATGAGGATTTCACCGATGGGCATGTCGCGGTCTTCGAAGATGATGTCGAAGACCGAGCGAGTCAGCCGGAAGTTGGAAGAGGCATATACCGCCCGAACCGTCGTAAACAGTCCAATGACGCCCCCTTCTCCATTGAGCAAGCTCTCTTCGCCCGCCGATGTGATGGTCGGCTCGTCGTAGCCTGTGAAAGAGCAGGTCGCTGTGATGAGCAGTGGCAATTGGGTTTGGTTTTTCCAGGACAAAATGTCGGAAATCGTCAATACCCTTTCCTGTGCCCAACCCCGAGAACCTCCGTGCCCCAGGTAGTTGACCACCAAAGCACCGCGGAAGATGTCGCGGTTGAGGGCTTGCTGGGCTTGTGGGTATCGAGCGCCTCCTGGTGTAGCCTCTTGCTGGTAGGCATCCAGGTAGATTTTATTGATGTTGAAAACCCGGTGGGTCGTATCAATCTGTACGGCAATGCGGTCGGCATCCCGAACGTGCAAATTGGTATCCTCATCATCGGCCACAAAGGTGATGCGGTTGCGCCAGTCGCGAAGAAAACCTGGGTTTTGATCGTATTGAATGATCTTGTCGACCACGTTCATCGCCTCTGTAGAAGTGCGTACGGTCATGCGTCCGATGGCCAGGTCAAGTGCCCCGCGCAGAGACGGGCCCTCGTTGGGGCTCAGCATGGCGTAGTAATCGTCAGAAGGGTAGCCCAGGATGGGATCGAGTGATTCGGTGGTCTCAAAGACGGGAATGAAGTTGCGCTCGTCTCCTTCCTTGGCGTGGTTGTAAATGTTTTTGTAGTCGTAAGAACCATCGCCCACCAGCAGCAAGAAGCGGAATTTGTCGGACCGATCGTACAGCAGGCGTGCCATGTCCCGAATGGCGGTGGGATCTTGTGAGCCAGAAGAAAATTCGTTGTAGAGGTCAAAAATATTGGCGGTTGCCACTTGGAGTCCGCTGAAGTTGCGGCGGTGTTCTGCAATTTTTTGGGTGGCCTCCTCAAACTCCGGATGGTAGACAATGAGCATGTCCACCTGATCGATGGCGTGCAAATTCTGATTCGGAATGGAGCCGATGGCGATGGGAGCAGAAAAATCTGCATTGGCATCGAAGGCGATGAATTCCCGAAGTTGCTCATCTGAGCTCACGCCAAAGGACAGGCCATCACCACTGCTTTGGGTTTGCTGTCGTTTGGGGACCAAGGGGTCGCTGATGTCCCAGATGGTGGGATTGCTTCCGGCAGTTGCCAGTTGGAAATTGGTGGAGGGGAAGGCAATGGAGCGGATGTCCTGGAAGCGCATCTGAGGGCTGACAAAGGCCAAACGGCGGCGGGCCGTCACCTCCACATAGTCCAGCCAAGCGACATTGGTGCCACTGCCTCGCGGTGGATAACTGATGCTGACAGAAATCTGGTCTGATTCAACCGGAAACAAGCTTTCTGCCGTCCCGATGGTGGCATATACTGCTTCCGAGTCGCCCACCTTCACACTGCTGATGGTGGTGCTGTTGACGTTTTTGTCGCCGACTTGTACGCTGAACGACGAGCTGCTGGCTCCTCTTCCGGCCATGGCCACTTTGACAGTCGCCCCCTCGCTTGCCAGCACGTTGGGGAAGTCGAAGCTCTTGCTCCGTTCTCTTGTGGTATTGAAGGATTCGCCAAACCAGCGTTGTCCAGTTCCTTGGGAGCCTGTCCCTTCATTGAGTAGGTTGACCCTTTCTTCCTCAAAGCGTTGGTAGTCGTCAAACTCGTTGGTTTGATAAGTTGTGGAAGAAAGCGAAGATTGTTCCTGGACGCGAAGGCCATTGCCTGCACTGATTTTGACGAAGTAATAATTGCGTGTATCGAAGGGATTCTTGGGGCGATCGAATTTGCGGGACGTTTCGTTGAAGAGGCGCTTGTCTGGTCCCTCCCCATAGAACAAGATGTAGTCGCCGCTGTCGAAGGAGCCGTCCTCTTCCCCCACAATCTGAATGGCATTTTCCACAAGGTCGTCATAGCGTTCCAGGCTGTTCAAACCGGGGAGGACACCGCCGCCATTGCCGTAGAGCTTGAGAGTGCGTGGGTCCACATTGTCGATGTCTATATTCAGTTCGTCCTTGAGGAAGCCATAAGTGATTTTGTGAATGCCCTCGTTTTCGACTGCGATCTTGTAGATGTTTCCATCGCTCAGCACAGAATTGAAGGTGCCATTGATGCCACGCGGGCTCGCCGTCAGCTTTGCTTGGGGTTGGATGCGCAGTTCGTATCTGACCAGCTTTTCATATCTGTTGTTGCCAACCCGGCGGATGGGGATGAAGGTCAACTTACCGATGAATTGGCGCCGTTGGTCCTGGACGGTGCTGATCATGGCAATTTCGTCTTCTATGATGGCGGCATTTGCCCCCTTGGGCAGCCGATCCAGGGGCTCGTATTCTGCCCTGGTCAGTTCGACGCTCAGGCTGCTGTTGGCAGAAAGGGGGAATGTTTCAAGTACGTAGGGAAGTCTGGGGTGCAGACCATTGTATATGGCACCATCGAAGGAAAGAATTTCTTTGGCAAGTTTGCCAGTGGGGTCGTGGATGAGAGGTTCTTCCTCCCAGTTGAGTTCGCCTTGGATGAGGATGGGTGAATTGGCGTAAGTGTAGGATACACTACAAACTGCCAACAAAAAGATAAAAAAATTATTCATAACTTGTAAGGTGTTCGCTAAGTAACGACAATGGAAAAATCTTCGATCATGTGGGAAAACGCCAGCGGTAGAAAATGACAGTATTGTAAACTTTGTTCGGACCGGGTTTTGGTTTGTTTCCCCATACTTATATCGAAAATCAAGCAATCCTCGTTATGTAAGTGTTCATTTTAAAACACATTAGGGCATCCTGGCGACAATTCTTAGTATTTTGTTAACTCAAGTGTTATAAAAACGTTAAGACTACAGACATATTGCCTGGCACCCAAGACAATTTCTTCTGGCATTTGTTACGTATCTTATTGCTTCATCCTTTGGAAAGACTGCCTAGATGACTAGATATTTTTTGACCCTCAGCCTTCTTGTTTGCCTCTGTTTTTCGGCCAGTGCGCAAGACCCCATTTACAGCCAGTTCTACGCGGCCCCCATCCAGTTGAATCCTGCTTTTGCGGGAAATACCGTCGGGCCCCACATCTCCATCAACTACCGCAACCAGTGGCCCTCCTTGCAGGGAAGCTATGTGACCTATTCGGCAGCTTACTCCCAGTTCTTTCCACAGGTCAATACGGGCTTTGGGTTGATGCTGCTGTCTGATGATGCAGGGGAGGGCTTGCTCAAGACCAATAAAGTCAGTGGGGTCTTTTCGTACAAGTTGCAGGTCAATCGCGACTGGGCGCTCAAGTTCGGGGCAGAAGGCAGCCTGGTTCAAGCCCGTTTGGATTGGGATCGCTTGGTCTTTCTGGATCAGATCGATGCGGAGATTGGACCCATCAGCCCAGGGGGCATGCCATTTCCCACAGAGGAAGTTCGCCCCGACAATCTCAACAACACCTATGTAGACATTTCCGCCGGATTGCTGGCCTACAGCTCCAATTTTTACGGCGGGGTCACCATCAAGCACCTCAATACACCGAGTGAATCCTTCCTGGGAGTCAACCCCAATTTGGACGAAGGACTCCCGATGCGTCTCACCCTACAGGCCGGGATGGAAATTCCTTTGACCTTCGGCAATAATTGGCGGACCAACTCGTTTATATCCCCAAGTGTGATGTTCGTGAAGCAAGGAGACTTCGGTCAGCTCAACGCTGGATCACTTGTAAAAGCCGGATTCATCTTCGGCGGATTGTGGTACCGGCATACACTAACCAACGGCGACGCTGTCATATTTGTAGCAGGAGTAGAGCAGGGTTCTTTCAAGATCGGATACAGCTACGATATGACCATCTCCGGCCTGGGGCTCAACCGCTCCGGTGGAAGCCATGAAATTTCACTGATCATCAATCTGGAACGTCCCAACGAGGTAGACTACAACGATTGCCTGAACCTCTTCCGTTGATGCGTTCCCCCTCCCACATTGCACATTTGAAAAGCCACACCGCATTAAGGCATTGAATTTGCTTCAATTCCGTTAATGGAGGCTTTGCAATTTGGGAATCGTCTAATTTGAATTATATTTGTTGGTCTTTTTTCGAAAAAATAAATTTAAATCCTTCTAAAAGATGAAAAAACTGCTGAAGATTGGTTATTTGTTTTTCCTCTCTTTGCTGGTGCTGACTTCCTGCAGCAAGAAAGAACGTTCGGCTACGACGGGCTGGAAATACAATGATCAGAAATGGGGCGGCTACGAAAAGCTCGATTACGAAGGGCAAGCCACTGGGCCCAACTTGGTGTTGGTACAAGGTGGAACCTATTCAATGGGGGTCACAGATCAGGATGTCACCTATGATTGGAATGCCATCCCACGACGGGTAACCGTTTCCTCCTTCTACATGGACGAGACTGAAGTTGCAAACATTGACTATCGGGAATACCTCTACTGGCTCAACCGCGTTTTCCGCGAGTCCTATCCCGAAGTGTACCTCAATGCCTTGCCAGATACACTGGTATGGCGCGAAGAACTTTCCTACAACGAGCCCTTCGTCGAAACCTATTTCCGTCACCCATCTTACGACCTCTATCCCGTGGTAGGTGTCAACTGGGTACAGGCCAATGAGTTCTGCAAATGGAGAACAGACCGCGTCAATGAAATGGTCCTCATCGAAAAAGGCATCCTCAACCCCAACCCAGAACAGAAGGACGAGGACAACTTCAACACAGAAGCCTACTTGGTCGGACAGTACCAGGGCGATGTAAGAAAGAACAAGAAAGACATCAAAACTGGTGGGGAGCGCCCCGTTCGCTTCGAGGACGGTATCCTGCTGCCAGCATACAGATTGCCCACCGAGGCTGAATGGGAATATGCAGCCCTGGCCCTCATCGGCAACCAATCTTCTGCAAAAGACGAAAGAATCACAGACCGCCGCTTGTACCCTTGGAACGGCAACACCGTTCGCTACGGCAAGCGCAACAAATACCAAGGTCAAATTTTGGCCAACTTCAAAAGAGGTCGCGGTGACTATATGGGTATGGCTGGTAAGTTGAATGACCAGGCTCACATCCCATCGCCAGTTCGCGAATATCTCCCCAACGACTTCGGCCTGTATCACATGGCTGGTAACGTCGCTGAGTGGACCATGGACCTCTACCGTCCACTGACCAGTTCCACACTGCGCGGAGGCGATGACCACGATCTGAACCCATTCCGTGGTAACAAGTTCCAAACCAAGCTGTTGGATGAAAATGGCAGCCCTGTTGAGAAGGACAGCCTCGGTCGCATCCGCTACCGCTACGTGGAAGATGATGAAGCAGCTTCCAGAGAGAACTACAAGCGCGGACAGGTATACAACTACCTCGATGGTGACAAAGAATCTTTCGCCTTGTATGACTATGGCAAGACAACCTTGATCAGCGACAAGTCGCGCGTCATCAAAGGTGGCTCTTGGGCTGATCGCGCCTTCTGGCTGTCTCCAGGTGCCCGCCGCTTCAAAGAAGAAGACAAGGCGGATCGCACCATCGGATTCCGTTGTGCCATGACCCGAACGGGTGGACCTACTGGAAACGAAGATACCAGTGGAAACCACTTCAAATCGAAAAAGAGCAAGGTCAAGCGCCGCTACAAATAAGCAGCCTTCTTAGCCTTGTATAAGGAATAGACAAAAGTCTCCACATTTCTCTGGAAGTGTGGAGACTTTTTCATATCATAGATTTTGTGGAAATGCCATCGCATCCGTACGACAAAACTGACATCCATGATCGAGTTGGAAGAATTGTATGCCTTGTACCGCTCTTGTTCTTCAGTCACCATTGACAGTCGAAAGATCGAAGAGAACTGCCTGTTCGTCGCCATCAGAGGAGAGCGATTCGATGGCAATGAATATGCGGCAGAGGCGCTGAACAAAGGGGCTGCCTACGCGATTGTGGATCGAGCGGAGCATTGCACAGACCCCCGCATGCGATGTGTGGAGGACAGTCTGAAGACCCTGCAGCAATTGGCCAACCACCATCGGCGCCAGTTTGAGATACCGGTCATCGGCATCACAGGGAGCAATGGGAAAACCACGACCAAGGAGCTCATTCGCGAAGTCATGGGCAGCCATTACCGGACGCATTGCACCCAGGGAAACTTCAACAACCACATCGGTGTGCCTCTCACCTTGCTGGCCATGCCAGACGATGCAGAAGTTGCCGTGATCGAAATGGGGGCCAATCACCAGGGAGAGATTGCCTTTTTGAGTGAGATCGCCGCTCCCACCCATGGGATCATTACCAATATTGGCAAGGCCCATCTCGAAGGATTTGGTGGTTTGGAAGGTGTCAAAAAGGGAAAATCTGAATTGTATCGATACCTCGCTGCACACAGAGGCCTCGCTTTTGTCAATCTGGACGAAGCGTTTTTGCAAGATTTGGCCCGGCCAGTTGCCCATCAGGTGGTGTACCGCCAGTCGGCCAAGCCTTCTCCAGACAATTCCATTTACGAGACCATCTTCTTGGGAGATCGCCCTTTCATCCGCGCCGCCTTCTTTTCGGGAGAGGATGATCCCCTGGAAGTCGATACCCAGCTCATTGGCTGCTACAATTTCAACAATGTCATGTCGGCGATCACCATTGGTCGTTATTTCAAAGTACCGGGTCCGTCCATTTGCCGTGCCATCGCAGCCTACCAGCCCACCAACAATCGCTCGCAGATCATCCAGCGGCAAAACAATACCTTCATTTTGGATGCCTACAATGCCAATCCCAGCAGTGTTGGCAATGCGTTGGAAAATTTTGCGGCGATGAAAGCAGATCGGAAGATCGCCATACTGGGTGACATGTTGGAGCTGGGTGAGTACAGCCCCCAGGAACACCAACAGATTCTGAACAAGGCAAAAAGCTTGGGCTTGGAGGAGTTGTATTTGGTTGGTCCTTTGTTTGGTGGCTGGACAAAAGAATTTGCAGATTGGCATTTCTTTGAAAATACCGCCTCCCTAAAAGAATGGTTTGATCAGCAGGAATACCAAAATACGTCCTTCCTACTCAAAGGCTCTCGGGGCATGGCACTCGAAAAATTGCTGGCTCAATAGGAGAGCGTTTGCCCATCGTTCACATTTACGAAAATCTTTTGTAGGCACTTAAAAGTCTGTCAGGCAAATCGTTCTGACAAGCCATCTGGTAGTCATTGTAAGAGCAAGGGATCAGTCGATGTCTTTGGTGCTTTTTTTGTGTCTTGACTGGGATTTGCATCCACCATCGTCCACTTTTGGAGCTTTTCCAGAAGGTAAACTGGTGATCGTACTGTTTGAGATCAACGATGTATTCCAAGAGGCCATCTGTAGAAATGGGGTAGTCGCTCTTGCGTTGGTGGAAGCCAAAGATGAAGTACCAGATCATTTGGGCAATCAGTGCGGCCGTCTGCTCTCGTTGGTCGTGTTCAGGCCGGTAGCCATAAAATCCGATGGAGGTCAGTTTGTCGCTCAGTCCGGCGTAGCGACTGATTTGGCAGGCTTCTTCGGCAAACAAACCGCTGGGGCTGGCCTGCAAGACGGCGGGCGCCTCCGACGAACGAATGCTTTCGATGTTGAACGCCAGCAGGTCGGCATCTCGGATCAGGGGTTCTGTCTCCTGGATGTGTTCGCGGATGTTGCCCAGGCGAAAATGCTCGAAGTGGTACTGCTCAAGGGTATCGATGGTGGCTTGCGGGACGTAGTGACCTTGGTAGGCGAGCAGAGCGAGGTTGAAGATCTTGGGCTTTCGACTGTCGAGGATGTTGTCGAGCAGAGCAGGTTGGTCGTCGGTGGGAGCGGCCAGGGGAATGTTTTGGTCCACGACCACCAGATTGGTCAGCTGCTGTTTGGATTGATAGGCCAGGTGCTGGGCCATCGCTTGGTCGGCATGATCGCCAATGATGATGGGAAAGATGCCGCTGACCAGCAGTTCGCTCAAGACTGGAATGAGAAAAGGGATGTCTTTTTTGCGCGCATTGCCCAGGTCGACGATTTTGAGCGGCTCAAAAGGATGGTTCAGGCGATACAACTGATCTCGCACGGCATTGGCACCTTGACTGCCGATGCCGATGAGGGCGAGTTGAACTTCGGAGAGATCGGGAAGTTGATCGTTGTAAAGAACGATTCTTTTGCCGAATTGATGGTCGGAGAGATGTGCAAAATTGCTAAATTGCCGCTGCTTTAGCGGACTCAACCAATTGTTGAGCATAGAAGTACTTTTTGACAAAAGTATGCAATTCAGATCACTTACCCAACTTGAACCAAATTACAAACCAAGCAATGGAACAATTATTACAAGCCTACAAAAACAAAGCACCTGTCATCGTTTTTGAGTGGCAGGACTCGCTCAGCCCAGCCAAGGGGTGGGTGGTCATCAATTCCCTGCGCAATGGCGCTGCCGGAGGGGGAACGCGCATGCGAAAAGGCCTGAACAAGGAGGAAGTCATTTCTCTGGCCAAGGTCATGGAAATCAAATTTTCGGTTTGTGGCCCTGCCATCGGTGGCGCAAAGTCGGGAATTGACTTCGATCCGTCAGATCCCCGGCGGGAAGAGGTGCTGAAAAGATGGTACGAGGCAGTTTTTCCCCTGCTGAAAAACTATTATGGCACTGGAGGAGATCTCAATGTGGACGAGCTCAAGGACGTCATCCCCATCACAGAGGAGTTGGGACTTTGGCATCCGCAGGAAGGGATTGTCAATGGACACTACGGATCGACCAAGGGAGAAAAAATCAACATCATCGGACAACTGCGCTATGGTTGTGCCAAGGTCATCGAAGATCCAGCCTATGTCCCAGACGGCTACAAATATGCTGTGGCGGATATGATCACGGGCTATGGCGTGGCAGAATCTGTGAAACATTATTATAATATATTCCGTAATACGGATGTCAAAGACAAAAGAGTCATTGTGCAAGGCTGGGGAAATGTAGCTTCGGCCGCTGGCAGCTATCTGTCTCTGGAAGGAGCCCGCATCGTGGGCATCATCGATCGGGACGGAGGCGTCATCAGCGAGGAGGGGATGGACATGGAGCAGATCAAGGAGCTTTTCGTAGCCAAGAATGGCAACAAATTGACATCGGACCAAATGCTGTCTTTCGAAGAGGTCAACCAACGCATTTGGAAAATGGGTGCCGACATCTTCATCCCTGGGGCCGCATCCAAGTTGGTCACCCGACAGCAGGTAGACAGCATGCTGGAGGGAGGATTGGATGTGATTGCTTGTGGAGCCAACGTTCCCTTTGTGGACGATCAGGTGTTTTTCGGCCCGACGGCCAAGTATGCAGACTCAAAAGTGAGCATCATACCTGATTTCATCGCCAACTGTGGAATGGCCAGGGTCTTTGCCTATCTGATGCAGTCAGATGCCATGCTGACCGATGAGGCCATCTTCGGCGATGTGTCACAAACCATTGCGGCGGCCATACGGGAAGTTTACGAGGAGAGTTCTGAGCTGACGAATATTTCCACCAGGGCGTTGAGATTGGCTTTGAACAAACTTATGTCCTGATTTTCATAGCAGTATGTAATAGACATATATCATTATATGCCATTTGGGAGTTCTTAACAACTCCTGCCCACTTTGTGACATGGAGTGTTGGTAAAAAACACTCCTAAATATTTGTGTGATTGGAAAAAAACAATACTTTTGTAGTTCTATTTATTCTGATTTATTCTAATATTAAAAGGTCACCTATTCATTAATCATCAAAGTAAAACCCTATGACAAGGAAAATTACCACACTGTTCATGGTCTGGCTGTGTGTATCCTTTTTTACGGTCAGTTTTGCGCAAGACGACAACGCAAATTACCAAAATTTGAAATTCAGTGCTCAGCCGAAGCACCAATCTGAAATAGGTGTCCATCTCGGTCACTTCATGGTGGTCGGCGACATTCTTCCCCGACCAGGCTGGGGAGCTGGTATCCACTTCCGCCGCGCTTTTGACTACGCCTTCGCTTGGCGGGTTGATGCGATGATCGGTCGTGCTTTTGGTTTGGAACCTCGGAATTCAGGCAACTCCCACGTACCCGCCAACCGCGTATTGAACGGTTTGGAGAACTCTGGTGTCGACTATTCTGGACAGGCCTGGTACCACAACTACAAGACAGAGTATTACTCCCTCTCCCTCCAAGGGATCTGGAGTCTCAATACCTTCAATTTCAAAAGACAAATCCGCAAAGTCAATTGGTACATCTTTGGTGGGGTCGGAGCCGACTTCTTCAACACCTTCTATGATGCAAGAGACGGCAACACGCAGCACAACTTCAACAGCGTGGACAACGGCTTGAACACAGAAACCAGCCGGGACGACCGCAGAGAAGCGAGAGATCGCGTCAAGGACATCCTCGATGGTGACTACGAGACACGTGCCGAAACTGCTACCGGGCGTCGCAAAGACGGTGGAGATGAGCGCCAGGAATTGCAGCTCAACGCCCACGCTGATGTCGGAATTGGGTTTGCTTGGAAGATTTCTCCCAAAATCAACATCGCTCTGGAGCACAAAGCGACCATCATCTTCGGAAATGAGGGTGACCTTGTAGATGGCTACCGCTGGAGAACTGTAGATGATTTGACGCAGTACAGAGATCTGCTCAACTATACCAACGTTCGTCTCAACTTCAACATTGGCAAAGGTGACAGCCGTTCCGAGCCATTGTGGTGGGTCAGCCCACTGGACCTGATTGCTGAAGACCTCTCCGAGGTAAAAGCTCGCCCAGTTCTCGACTTGACCGATACAGATGAAGATGGTGTCATCGACATGCTCGACGAAGAAAAAGATACCAAGAAAGATTGTCCAGTTGACACTCGTGGTATCATCCTCGACAGTGATGGTGACGGCATTCCAAACTGTGAAGATGAAGAGCCACACTCTCCTCCAGGTTACCAGACAGATTCCAAAGGTGTTGCCAATGTCCCACCAGTAGAAGTACTGACAGAAGGTGACGTCAACAAATTGATCGATGCAAGACTGTCCAATTTCGTTCCAGACACTGGCCTCGACGACTGGTTCCTGCCAATGGTCAACTTCAACTTGGACAAGTACTCCATCAAGCCAACTGAATATGGCAAGTTGCACCACATCGCTACTGTGATGAAGTCCAATCCTGACATCCGCGTGGTGGCTACTGGTCACACCGACCGTCTGGCAAGCAACTGCTACAACGACCTGTTGTCTTTCAACCGTGCCAATGCCGCCATCGAGTACATGGTAGCGAAGTACAACATTCCAAGAGATCGCTTCGTCCTCAACTGGGGAGGTGAAAATACTGCCATCGTTCCAACCAACGGTGCCAACTTGATCAACCGCCGCGTTGAGTTCGCTGTTGCCAAAGATCAGACTGACATGGCCCGCCCAGATTGTGGTGTCAAGAACGCCGGTTCTGGCAGTGGTTCTCAATACTCTGGAAACAAAGAAGCTGGCTATTAATTGGCCTCTTTCTTACTGACAAAAAAGGATCGCTGAGTCTCAGCGATCCTTTTTTGTTTTCTTGCTCTCCTGGTTTTAGCCCCTCTCTCAATACACGCCTGTCGACAATAGCACTAAGGTACAGGCCACCTCTGTTTCGATCCCCTTCATCCCCGCCATGCGAATCAATTCGGGATTTTCCGTTCCCGGATTGAAGATGATTCTCTTTGGCGACAGGGACAAGATGTAGTCATAATGCTCTTGTTGCCGTTCTGGGTTGAGATACAGACTGACGGTATGCACGTCTTTGATACTGGGTTGGCCCGTGGCGATGGGCAGCGAACCAATGTGCCCTTCCCGGATGCCGACTGGCACCACTTCGAATCCTTGTGCAATCAATTTTCTAACAGCTGCATGGGAGTAGCGAGCAGGATTGATACTGGCTCCTAGTACGATGGTTTTCTTCTTCATTCCGATTCTTCTTTATTCCTTGATTCATTACCCCAACAAAAAAAGCCGGGTACAAGTTGAGTACCCGGCTGTAGACTTTTATTTTGGATTGTTGTCTTCTTGCGATGCCCCCCTTACACCAACAGGCGCAATGGGTCTTCCAACATTCCCTTGAGGGTTTGAAGAAATTGGGCTCCAGTGGCACCATCTACCACGCGATGGTCGCAGGAGAGCGTCACTTTCATCATGTTTCCGACCGCCAACTCACCATCTTTCACGATGGGCTTTTGGATGATGGCACCCACTGCCAAGATGCAGGCATCAGGTGGGTTGATGATGGCTGTGAATTCTTCGATCCCAAACATGCCCAAGTTGGACACGGTAAAGGTGTTGCCCTTCATTTCGTCGGGATGCAGCTTTTTCTCCTTGGCTTTTCCAGCCAGGTTGACCACTTCCGATTTGATCTGGGAAAGCGACTTCATATCGGCATGGCGAATCACAGGGACCAGCAGGCCATCCTTGACTGCTACAGCCACTCCGATGTTGATGTTGCCATTGCGGCGGATGGTATCACCCATCCAGGAGGAGTTGACTGCCGGGTGCTGCCGGAGAGCGACGGCACAAGCTTTGATCACCAGATCGTTGAAGGATATTTTGACAGGTGCGATTTCATTGAGTCGTTTGCGCACCTCTATGGTTTTGTCCATGTTGATTTCCACCGTCAGGTAGAAGTGAGGAGCCGTAAACTTGCTTTCACTCAGGCGGCGACCAATGGTCTTGCGCATTTGGCTGACCCGCTCGTCTTCGTAATTGTCATCAGAGGCATTGAATGCAAAAGCGGGAACGGCTGCTGGAGCTTCTGCTGCTGGCGGGGCAGCTGGAGTTGCTGGAGCAGCAGGGGCTGCCTTTTCTGCAGGAGCCGGAGCGGATTCCAGCACTGCGACGATGTCCCTTTTGATGATGCGTCCGTGATCTCCTGTGCCTTTGACACCATCCAGGTCGATGCCAGCTTCGGAGGCCATGGATCGCGCCAGTGGAGATGCTTTGATGCGCTTGTCTTCTGTGCCATTGGCACTTTCGCTTTTGTCAGAGCTTGGGGCTTCTGCTTCGCTGGGCGCTTCAGGGGCTGCTTCTTCGGTGGCCTCAGTTGCTGCACCTTGACCGTTTTCGCTGGCATTCAGAAGTGATTCGTATTCTTCTCCTTCTTCTCCGATGATGGCCAATAGGCCATTGACAGGTACGGGACCTTCTTTGACCCCGATGTAGAGCAGATAGCCTTCCTGGTAACTTTCCAATTCCATCGTTGCTTTGTCCGTCTCTACCTCTGCCAGAACATCACCTGGTTCGATCTGGTCTCCAACTTCTTTGAGCCAACCTACGATGACACCTTCTTCCATGGTGTCGCTCATTCTTGGCATTCTAATAACTTCAGCCATAAGATTGTTGTATTTATTTTGCTTAGCTGCTTATTTGGTTAGGTGCAAGCTACTACGTGCAAGTTTTGATTCGGTCTCGACCACAGGGCTACCTTTGCTTGATTAGGCGTATGCTTTTCGTTTGTAGGTCTTGCCGATCGACGAATGGCCCCGAAACAAACTCAATTTTGAAGACTCAAAAATATTTAAAATAAAGGGCAATATCAAAACAAATGCGCCATTAAGTAATTGGCAGTGGCTTGTGGAGAAGCGGGCGTCCAAATTGGATCATAATCCCATGCCAATTTTGCGTAGCCGTATTTAAGCTGTAATTTTGAGTCAACCATAAGATATGAGCTGTCTGGAAAAGTGCCACTTCTCGAAGAACACCTCAAAAGGGCAGCAGTTCTGAAAAATGCATATGAATTATTCTTCTAAATATGTGGAGTCTGCCGTGGAGGCATTTTCGAGTCTTCCCAGTATCGGAAAAAAAACGGCCCTCCGCCTGGTCCTGCACCTGATTCGCCAGGAGCCACAGTTGACAGAGCAATTGACGGAGGCCCTTTCGCAAATGCGCAAAAACATCAAGACTTGCTCCGTTTGTTTCAACATCTCGGATGAGAATGTCTGCAGCATTTGCAGTGACCCCCGCAGAAACATCGGTGTGGTCTGTGTCGTGGAAAGCATTCGCGATGTTATGGCCATCGAAAGCACGGGGCAATTCAAGGGGCGCTACCACGTACTCGGCGGGGTGTTGTCTCCCATCGAAGGCATCGGTCCGGAGCAGTTGCAAATCAGCAGCCTCAAAGAGCGGGTTGCCAGTGGCGAGATCAAAGAGCTCATCATGGCCATCAGCCCCACCATCGAAGGAGATACGACCATCTTTTACATTTCCAAACAACTCAAACCATTCAACGTAAAAGTCTCCACCATCGCAAGGGGAATTTCCTTTGGTGGCGAATTGGAATACGCCGACGAACTCACCCTGGGGCGCTCCATCATTTCCAGGGTACCCTACAAAATGAGGGACAGAGAATAGAGTGGATCAGTCGGCCCCCGATATGGATCTGACGGTTGTCATTGTCAACTACAACGTCCAGTATTTTCTGGAACAGGCGCTGCTGTCCGTCCAGAAAGCCTCCGTTGGACTTAGTGTAGAAGTCTATGTGGTGGACAATGTGTCGGTCGACAATTCTGTTGAAATGGTCCGGCGCAAGTTTCCCGATGTTCACCTGATTGCCAACAAAGAGAATGTCGGCTTTTCCAAGGGAAACAACCAAGCCATGCGGGTTGCCAAGGGGCGATACATCCTGCTGCTGAATCCAGATACCGTCGTGCAAGAAGACACCTTCCGCAAGTGCATCGCTTTCATGGATGCCCATCCGAAGGCTGGAGGACTTGGTGTGAAAATGATTGATGGATCGGGCAAGTTTCTGCCAGAGTCCAAGCGGGGATTTCCCTCTCCCTTGGTGGCTTTTTTCAAAACCTTTGGCCTGTCCCGCCTCTTTCCGCGCTCTCGCCTCTTCAATCACTATCACCTAGGCTATCTGGACGACGACCAAAACCACGAGGTAGAGGTACTAGCAGGGGCATTCATGCTGATGCGAAAGAGCGTGTTGGACGAAGTTGGCCTGCTCGACGAAGACTTTTTCATGTATGGAGAAGACATCGATTTGTCCTACCGCATTGTCAAGGCCGGCTACAAAAATTACTACCTGGCCGATACCACCATCATTCACTACAAAGGAGAGAGCACCAAAAAGGGCAGTCTCAATTATGTGCGGGTGTTCTACAATGCCATGATCATCTTTGCCCGCAAGCACATCGAGGGGGAAAAAGCGCGCTTGTTCATCTTGATGCTGCACATGGCCATTTACTTCAGGGCCTTCATCACCCTGCTGGGCAACTTCTTTCGCAAAGCCTACCTTCCGGTTTTGGATGCCCTTTCGATTGGGGGAGGGATGTTGCTGCTAAAGGACTTTTGGGCCAGCAGCTATTTCAACGATCCCGATTACTATCCAGAGAGTTTTCTCTATGTCAATCTGCCTTTGTACATCTGCATTTGGTTGGGGACGGCCTACTTCAGTGGAGGCTACGATCGTCCGGCCAGCATTCGGCGGATGGCGCGTGGCCTCTTGGTGGGAACGCTGATCCTGGCGGCTGTTTATGGATTTTTGGACTTGGAATACCGCTCGTCCAGGGCCTTGATTTTGCTGGGGGCGGCCTGGGCCTTTTTTTCCACGGCAGCTCTTCGTTTGTTATTGCATTTTTTGCAGTATGGCAACTTCGATTTGGGGCGGGAGAAGGTGCATCAGCTGGTAATTGTCGGGAGCAAAAAGGAAAGCGAGCGAGTTTTGAGCCTCTTGCATCAGGCGGGGGTTTCCAAAAACTTCATCGGCAGTGTGGCACCTACGGGCATCAGCGATTCTGAGACCTACCTGAGCAGCTTGGACCGCTTGGACGAGGTGGTCAACATCTACAAAGTGGAAGAAATCATCTTTTGTTCCAAAGACATCCGTTCGCAAGACATCATGCAGTGGATGACCCGCCTGGGATCGCAGCTTTCATACAAGATCGTGCCCAAGGAGAGTTTGAGCATCATCGGGAGCAATTCCAAAAATACGGCGGGAGAACTCTACACCATCGACATCCGCTTCCAAATTGCCAGCCGGGAATCGAGGCGCAACAAACGCTTTTTGGACTTGGTATTGGCTGTTTTCTTGCTGCTTACCTTTCCCATTTGCATTTGGTTTGTCAAGCAAAAAGGAGGGCTGCTCCGCAACATCTTTTGGGTCTTGGGGGGAAAGAGAAGCTGGGTTGGATACATCCCGCCAGCGACCACCAATCTGCCCAGCCTTCGGCCCGGAATCCTCTGCCCCTTGGACGCCCTGAGCATCTCGCAGGTCAATGTCCCCACCCGGCAACGCCTAAACTTCTTCTACGCCAAAGACTATCGGGCTGGCCAAGACCTAGACATCCTTTTCAAGGGATTTCGTCAGCTGGGAAGGTCGGGAGCGGACCTTTGATTCACTACTTTGGGCCAGCTGCAAAGATTCTATCGGACAGAGTAGCTATTGTGAATATTTTGACGTTAATTTAGTCATCAAGCAGAGGGAAGGCTCGGATTGCTGTCATTCCCCATCAACGATACAAATCACAACTGAATGGACCCCCTTCTTAGATTCTCAAAAACTGTACAGCATTACATCAAATACCGGCCGGGATACCCAGAGGCCATTCTCGAACTGATGCAGCGCGAAATGGCCATGGAGGAGTTTTCCGTGGTGGCAGACATCGGCTCGGGAACGGGCTTGCTGTCTCGCCTGTTTTTGGACAATGACAATCTGGTATACGGCGTAGAACCCAATCGAGAGATGCGGCAGGCTGCCGAAGAACTGCTGGACGAGTACGACAATTTTTCCAGCGTTAGTGGATCGGCAGAGCAAACCACTCTGGGCGATGAATCGGTGGATTTCATCGTGGCTGGACAAGCCTACCACTGGTTTGATCCGGCTGGCTTTCGAAAAGAATGCTTGCGATTGCTGTCAAAGGAAGGCTGGGTGATCATCATTTGGAACGACCGAAACGATGCCCATTCAGAATTCATGCAAGCCTATGAAGCTTTTCTGCAGACCTATTCCTCTGATTACAAGGCGGTGGATCATCGGCGCGTGGACAAAAAGAAATTGAAGAAACTGTTTGACAAGCAAGACATTCGCGAGGCAGTTTTTGACAACTTTCAGCAGTTCGATGCAGAAGGCCTGCTCGGTCGCTACCTCTCCTGCTCTTATGCCTTGCCCGAAGACCATGCGCGTTTTGAAGAAGCCAAAAAACGCTTGCAACAAATCTTTGATCAGTTTGCAGAAAACAATCAAGTGACAATGGCGTATCACACCAAGTTGTTTTACGGTAACATACACTAAACCTCCTTCCATGCTCGCCCAAAAAATAAAGGAACTTTCCAAGACCTACTTTGCCGATGTGGTGGCCATCCGTCGGCACCTCCACCAGCATCCCGAACTCAGCTATCAGGAAAAGGAAACAGGACAGTTCATCGCTGCTGCCTTGGAACAGCATGGCATCGAGCATACCCATGGCATCGCCGACAATGGGGTGGTGGCCCTGATCAAGGGAAAAAACCCCGACAAGAAAGTGTTGGCATTGCGGGCCGACATCGACGCCCTGCCCATCAAGGAGGCCAATGATGTGCCGTACAAATCCAAGCGCAAGGGGGTGATGCACGCCTGTGGGCACGATGTCCATACCGCATCCCTGCTGGGTGCCGCCCGCATCCTGACGGAGCTTCGGTCAGAATTCGAAGGAAGCTTGAAATTGATCTTTCAGCCTGCAGAGGAAAAGCTGCCAGGTGGTGCATCGATCATGATCAAAGAAGGAGTCTTGCAGAACCCCGCTCCCACCGCCATTTTGGGCCAACATGTCCATCCGCCTCTGGAAAGTGGAAAGGTGGGCTTTTGTCCAGGGCTGTACATGGCTTCAGCCGACGAACTCTATGTCACGGTCAAGGGCAGGGGAGGGCATGGTGCTTTGCCAAACGATTGCATAGACCCCATCGTGATCAGTGCCCAAATCATCATGGCCCTTCAGCAAATCGTGAGCCGGTATGCACCGCCTCTGATCCCCTCCGTGCTCACCTTTGGAAAGATCAACTCTGCGGGGGGCGCCACCAACATCATTCCGAACAAAGTAAAGTTGGAGGGCACCTTTCGGACCATGGACGAAACTTGGCGCAAAAAAGCCCACAAACGCATGCGGAAAATTGCCAAGGGCATTGCCAAGAACATGGGAGGCGCCTGCGACTTCGACATCATCAAAGGCTATCCCGTCTTGGTCAACGACGATGAGCTGACACGAGGGGCCAAACAGTTGGCCGTCGATTACCTTGGAGCAGAAAATGTGGTGGATCTTCCCAAGCGCATGACAGCAGAGGACTTTTCCTATTATTCTCATCAAATCCCCGCTTGTTTTTATCGCCTCGGGACGGGCAATGCCGCAAAAGGCATCACCTCCCCAGTTCACACGCCGACCTTTGATGTGGAGGAAGAAAGCCTGGAGATTGGGATGGGACTCATGGCTTGGCTGGCCATTCGGAAGTTGCAAAACGGCCAGTAAATCATCATTTCACCACCTCCAACCAACGACAGCTCTCAATCTCTTCCACCAAGCGACTGTTGTATCGCTGCTCAAACTGTTGGATCAAATCCGGGGCACAAATCAGCACCTTGTCTCCGGCCCGGGCCTGCCAGGGACATTCTTCGATGTCCTTCTTGATCCCACAATCCCGAATTTGATAGCCTTTGGTCCTGTTGTAGACTCTTTGGTAAAACAAGTAGCTGGCATTGTGCCATTCGTAGAGCACAGAAAAGGATTTCTCTTCTGGATGGGTGGCTTCCAAATGGGCCAATGCCTCTCCGTATTTCTCGACATTGGCAGAAAAGAAGTAGACGTTGTGTTTGAGGACGTAAAAATAAGGAGCGTGGAAAATGCCGATCAGACAAAGCAACAAGACCCACTGCCGATGGCGTCCAATGGCAAATGCATCCAATAGCTCGCGCAACAAGATGGCCAACCCTTTGGCATTGAGGATGGCGAAGAGGGGATAGAGCGGAGCGACATACCACAAATTTTTGGTCCCCAGGGAAATGAGCAAAAAGTACAGGATGGAAGTGCTGAGCAAAAGACGGAAAAACGGCCACTGCTCTGGTGCTGCCTTGCGATGGATCAAAAACAGGGCGAAGGGCAAAAACCAGAGATAGTACGGATAGCCAGTCCGATACAGATGCCGCCAATAATACAGTCGGTCTGTCAAAGCGCGGTGGTCTACCATGCCTGCCGTGTCAAAATAACGAGGGAACAATTCATTGCGCCAAACCAATTCTATGTAGCCGGGATTGAGCGATTCGTTCCAAACGTAATAGCCACCAACCAACAAAAAGAAGAGTCCCACACCCAGATAGAGGTGTTTGCTTTTGAGGAGTGGCCAGAAGTGTCGACTGCGCAGACTCCACAGAAGATAGGCGGGCAGGAAAAAAAGTCCGGCAATGCTTTTGGTCAACACCCCCAAACTCAGCGCCAATACGCAAATGTACCAATGTCGGATTTGCTTTCGGTGCTGGGTGTAGAGGTAGTAATGGAACAGTCCAATCAACAAAAACAAGATCAACAAGGCATCGTGGTCTCCAGTGCGACTCACGTGAAAGCCCACATAGCCTGGTGTGGTGACCAAAAACAAGATGCTGAGTACGGCGGCAAGACTGTCCTGTAGGTGCTTTTTGCAAAACCGGAACAGGAAGGCCAGTGTGGCCAGGGCAGCCAGTGCTGCGGGCAGCCGGATGGCCAGCTCATTGGCTCCAAATATCTTGAGGCACAGGGCTTGAAACCAGATGAAAACAGGCGGCTTGGTTTCCCAATCGTCGGGCTGTCCCTCAAAGTAGCGGAGGATGAAATTGTTGCGCTCCAACATTTCAAAAGCGTGGACGGCATTGCGGCCTTCGTCATAGCGAAACAAGCTGTAGGAGTCCAGATGGAGGAAAAGCGGGAAGTACACCACTGCCAGCAGCAAGAGACTGAAGAAAATCAATTGGACGGTCTTGTTCGACATAGAGGCGAAAGTAATCAGATGGCAATTTCCGAAAATTCCCCCTTTTTCTGGTACACAATCTTACATCTTCTATCATCAGAAGGGCGTTTGAGCATATATTATTTGTCTGTCTATGTAACAGAAGCGTCTTTTTCAACGTTACAATCATTGCTATAAGTGGTACTTCTTCCCTAGTTCATTCCTCTTAATTTAAATCCAATACTACTTTCTATGGCTAAAATTCTAATTGTAGACGACGAACCGAGTATCCGGAAAACACTGCGTGAAATTCTGGAATTCGAAAAGTACGATGTAGATGAGGCGGCCGATGGCCTCGATTGCCTGGTCAAGCTCAAACAAACAAAGTACGATGTCGTCATTATGGACATCAAGATGCCGAAAATGGATGGAATGGAGGCATTGGAACGGGTACAACTGATCGTACCAGATACGCCTGTCGTGATGATCTCCGGACATGCCAACATCGACACAGCTGTCGATGCGGTCAAAAAAGGGGCGTTTGATTTCATTTCCAAACCACCCGACCTCAATCGGATGCTGATCACCGTGCGCAATGCAATGGATAAGTCCAACCTGATCACCGAAACCAAGGTGCTCAAGCGAAAGGTCTCCAAGCACAAGGCACAGCAAATCATCGGCGAGAGTGTACCCATCAGCAAAATCAAAGAAACCATCGATCGGGTGGCGCCCACCGAGGCCCGCGTGCTCATCACAGGCCAAAACGGTACTGGTAAGGAATTGGTAGCTCGTTGGCTACACGAAAAGTCCCCTCGATCCAAAAACTCCATCGTGGAGGTCAACTGTGCGGCCATCCCTTCAGAACTGATTGAAAGCGAATTGTTTGGACACGAAAAAGGCTCGTTTACTTCCGCTCACAAACAGCGGATTGGAAAGTTTGAGCTGGCCAATGGCGGTACCATCTTCCTGGATGAAATCGGCGACATGTCGCTCAAGGCACAAGCCAAGGTGCTGCGCGCCCTGCAGGAGAATCGCATCACCCGCGTAGGGGGCGACAAGGAAATCAGTGTGGATGTACGGGTACTCGCAGCAACGAACAAAGACCTGCGGGCCGAGATTGCCAAGGGGCGGTTTCGCGAGGATTTGTACCACCGACTGGCCGTCATCATCATCCAAGTACCACCCCTCAACCAACGCCGCGACGACATCCCCATGTTGGTAGAGCACTTCATCAAGATGATCTGTGCCGAATATGGAACCAGCTCCAAAGGCGTGACAGACGCGGCCCTGGAAGCACTCAAGCAGGTCAATTGGACTGGAAACATTCGCGAATTGCGCAACGTGGTCGAAAGACTCATCATATTGAGTGGCGAGGAAATCACCGACGAAGATGTTCGCAACTATGTGACCCCCTCCAGCCAGGAGACGGACAGCCCGCTCAACCAGTTTTTCGACAAATACGACAACTGGAGCGAAGTGGAAAAACACATGCGCGAAGCTTACAAAGACTACCAAGCGTCCCTTTCACAGGTCTAACGACTTTCGGGGAAGACGCTTTTGGAATATTGTTAGAAAATATGTAAATAGCTGGGAGCCTGTCCGAACCAAAGGACAGGCTCTTCGCATCTTAACCAAAACCCATTTCAATGGATCAAAACAGCTCCAACCCTGATCAGCCCAATTACGGGCACGTTACCCGCAACATGAAGCAGTGGACCCGCATCAAAGGGGAAAATGCCTGGACGATGTTCAAGGTCATCTCCGAATTTGTCGATGGATTTGAGGTCATGAACAAAATTGGTCCCTGTATTTCCATTTTTGGCTCTGCTCGCACCAAGCCTGAAGACCCCAACTACCAATTGGCTGTCGACATTGCCACCCTCCTGACAGAGGAAGGCTACGGCATCATCACAGGCGGTGGCCCCGGCATCATGGAAGCAGGCAACAAGGGGGCGGCCCTCAGTGGCGGTCTTTCTGTGGGATTGAACATCGATCTTCCCTTCGAACAAAGCCACAATCCCTTCATCGACGATGAACTCAACCTCAACCACCGCTACTTCTTCGTGCGCAAGGTCATGTTTGTCAAATACGCACAAGCCTTTGTGGTCATGCCAGGGGGCTTTGGTACGATGGATGAACTCTTTGAGGTATTGACCCTGATTCAAACCAAAAAGATCACACAAGTGCCTGTCATCTTGGTGGGAAGCAAGTTTTGGGGAGGACTCAAAGATTGGATTCGGGACACCATGCTGGGGTATGGCAACATCAGTCCAGAGGATTTGGATTTGATGCCCATCATCGACGATCCAAAGGAAATCCTCACCATCGTCAACAATTTCTACTCCGGCGACAAGCCAGGTACCCTTACTCCCAACTACGAGTTGTAAAAGATTCAACGCATCTGCTGTGGGTTGCGCCAACTTTGGATGTGCTCCAGCAGATAGTAATCTTTTTTCAAGGCACTTTGGCCCAACAGCTTTTGCCAACTGTCTTCGCGGATGAGCCAAGCCCTGCGGTCGAGCCGAAATGTCTGTTGGAGTTCTTTGGGACTTAGGTAGTTTTCGAGTTGAGATTTTCTGATGTCCTTGGCAATTCGCCACAGCTGGTCGCGGGGGATGTCTTCTGAAGGAAGCCAGGAAATTGCCTTGATGCCCGTTTGGTGGCTCAACATATCGGCCAAGGCAGCATGGGCAATCACACAACTGGCTCCTTGTTGTTGCAGAAGAGATTCTGATTGTTGGATCAGCTGCTCGAACTGTGCATAATTGGGATCGTGCTTTTCTGCCTGGTAGGCATCCGTTGCAAAGAGGCTGCCCAGCAAAAAGACGGCAGTGGCAAGGTACGGCCATTGGCTTTGATCCAACTGTTGGACGCGCAGCATCATCGGAAACAAAAAAGGAGCAACAAGGGCAAAATAAAGCATGTACTGGTCTGCCAACCCATTGTAGTCCCATTGCCAGAAAGGAAAGATCAAGAGGCTACTGAATAAGAAAAGCGGCAGCAGCAGTCGATTGCGCTTTTGCGGACGCGTACAGAAATAACCTGCCAAGAGCCACAACCCGCAAGCATCCACAACCTCCACAAACCACTCAAAATTGATCTTGCCGTTGGAGCCAAAGTCTTTCAAGAAGGTATAGGGGGTAAAGTGAGGAATCAGTACAAATGGAAAGTCATACTGCCCCGTTCGAAGCAATTGGTAGCCGTACACAACCGATCCCAGGGCGCCCAATGCACACAGCACGAGCAACCAATTTTTTCGCCTGCCTCCCCACAATTGATGGAAAAGCCCATAGAAAAAACAGCCCACAAGTCCCAGCCAATGTCCTCCCAGACTCAGCACCAGAACGGCGATGGCCCAAAGCGGTCGATTGCGCTGCAGACTCCCCACAAAAGCCATCAATAAGACCAGACCCATCAATTCCTTGGGAAATTGAGAGGCCATATAGGTAAGGTGGGGGCTGAAGATGGACCAGCTTCCCAGTAGGAGAGCAGTGGGCCAGGGTCGGCGAAAGGCCCAACCAATCCAAAAAGAGACCATGGTAAAGAGAGCAGCCATCGATGCACAGAGAATCTGGTAGGCCAGTACCGGCTCAGGACACAGCTGTCCGATCAGGTGCAGCAGGGGATAGACGAGGGCCAGGGGCGCATCGGCAGACAGGATGGAGCCTGATTGCAGTTCTTGCAAGTAGTGATAGGCGTCCCAGCCATTGGGGTAGATGGACTGTTGGAGGCTGGATAGGCGCACTCCAAAAGACCAGGCACCCATGAGGCCTCCGATCAGCCAGGGGACAACCGATCGATCTGGCAGGGAAATCTTTGTATTGGGGGACAGTTGTGTGCTGGTTGCATTCATTGGTAACTGATTGCGCCCTAGCTCTTTGATGTTGATGGCAATGACTGCCGTTTGGGTATACGGCAATTTGGGCTCAGGGTTGTTGTCGGGAGGGCAGAATCGCTGAATTCTACTCCAAATTGAGAGAAAAGCTCTGCAGGAGTTCTTACATTTGCTGCCAAGAAACGTTTGTCTGGCCAATGGCTTTACGAGATAATTTTCCAGAACAAGGATCGAACTACATGTCGGGTACGTCGGACGGGTATGAATACCGGACTACCTTTGGGGGCTCTACCCTTGAGAGCAGCTATGAGATGCTTCGGCAATTCCTGCGAGAAGAAGGCTATGCAAATGTGCCAGTGCCAGAGACGGTGGAAGATTTGCTGATGTTCAACAATCCGGTGAAAAATCGGCAGATCATTCTCTTTCAAAACTACGGCTACGTACACAATCCCATCAAGATTTTCTTTTACGAGGGGGAAGTCCCCAAGCGGCGGCGCAAAGTCAAGTCCTTGACACTCTGCATTTACAACGAAGCCCACCCCCGCCATCTGACCAAATTTCACGAGGTGGAAGCGGAAGAATCCTGATTTGATTCACCTTTTGATGACAATAGAATATGTTGGAAGCCTTTTTATCATCGCATTGGACGGAGCAAGGCGCTCTGCTGACGGGCATCATTTATGTCATCCTGGCGGCGCGAGAAAGTGTGTGGTGCTGGCCGTGGGGCATTGTCAGCAGCAGTCTTTGGGCCTATGGTACCCTGGTCCTGTATAGCTTGTATGCCGATTTTGGCCTGCAGTTGTTCTACGTGCTCATGGGCTGCATCGGCCTCTACCAGTGGCGCTTCGGCAGTGGGGGAGGACGCGAGCTGGCCATCAGCAGGATGAGTTGGCGCGATCATTTGCAGCTGGTGGGCCTTGGCGTTCTCTTGGGCCTGTTTTTTGGATACTTTTTTGCGAATTATACCCAGGCAGCTGCGACCTATGCCGACGCCTTCACCACTTCCTTTTCCATATTGGCCACCTTTTTGGTCATTCAGAAGAAATTGGAGAACTGGTTGTACTGGATTGTCACCGATTTGGCGTATGTCGCACTTTATGTCGAAAGAGGAGCAAAGCTTTACGCTGCTTTGATGATTCTTTACACTTTGATTGCTATATTTGGGTACGAGCAATGGAAAAAGCATTTGAAGCGGGCAGCAAGGACTTAGTGTGAAAAATACTATTTAGATAAAGTCTAAATAGTATTCCTCTCCAAAAAGACCAATTTGACTCCTTATTTTTAAACCAAAAGGTTGCTATCTTTGCGGTGAATTTCGGGAATGAAAATTCTTCGAATTATTTATCAAAGTAAACCTGACGATTTTGAAAAGCGGATTAACCAAATTCGGATTCCTTCTGATCTTTCTCACGCTGGCATCTTCAGCATCGGCACAATCTCCTGCAAGTGATACGTCCAATTGGTTCATCATCTCTCTGGTGATCATCTCGGGGATCATATTGCTGGCTGTCTTGTTGCAGTTGGTCGACAACCTTCTCAGGATCGAAGCCAAGCAGACCGGAGTCGATAAGTCCGGAGCCAATTACTCTCTTTTTCCAAGCATGAACGAGATCGTGAAGCCCAAGTCTCCATCCTATGTGAATGGCGACTCGGTGACAGTCCTCAGAAAGGGACACGACATTTTGCTCTTGGGAGAAGCCGAGCCAACCATTGACGATTCCATTCAATCTTCCACTTTTGCCATTCAGCCCCCAAACTTCATCGGAATGTCGCCCATTCCCAAGCTGCTCGTCGAAGAGGGTAACGAAGTAAAGGCCGGCGATCCCTTGTTTTTTGACAAAACACGTCCGGATGTCAAGTACGCTTCTCCTGTAAGTGGGGAGGTCATTACTGTCAAGCGCGGTGCCAAGCGCTCCATCGTAGAGGTTGTGGTGTTGGCTGACAAAGACATTCAATACCGCGATCTGGAGGGATTTGACTTGGAAAGTGGCAGCAGAGAGGACTTGGTGTCCTACCTGATGGATTGTGGGGTTTGGCCAATGATTCGTCAGCGTCCTTTTGACGTCATTCCAGAAAAAGGAGACGTTCCAAAGGCTGTTTTCATCTCTACTTTTGACACAGCTCCCCTGGCACCTGATCTCAATTTGGTGGTAGAGGGCAAGAAAGAGGCTTTCCAAAAAGGAATTGACGTCTTGCAAAAGCTGATTGGAGATGGCAAAATCCACTTGGGCCTGAACGCCAAGTCCAGCACCCCTCCTTCAACTGTGTTTACAGAAGCGACAGGTGTGGAGACGCACTGGTTTTCCGGAAAGCACCCAGCGGGCAATGTTGGCATACAAATTCACCACATCGATCCCATCAATGCCCAAGACAAAGTATGGGTATTGGGCGTGCAGGAGCTGATCACCATCGGAGCGCTTTTCTCAGAAGGACGCTACAATGCGGAGCGGGTGGTTGCTTTGACTGGTGATGAAATCAATGATCCGGTTTATGTCAGAACTTACCAAGGTGCAAAGATCAGCGATTTGCTGAAGGAGAAGATCAAAGGGGAGAATGTGCGCTACATTTCAGGAGATGTTCTCTCGGGGAGAAAGAAGTCTCCGGACAGCTACCTGAACTTCTACGACGACCAGATTACCGTCATTGAGGAGGGAGACTACTATGAGCTGTTCGGTTGGTTGTTGCCATTGGCTCCAAGACCGACCATTTCCAATACCTTCCCCAACTTTTTGTATCCAGACTTGAAATTCAAAGCCAATTCCAATACGCATGGAGAACAGCGGGCATTTGTGGTCAGTGGTCAGTACGAAAGTGTACTCCCCATGGACATTTACCCGCAGCACCTCATGAAAGCCATTCTCGTCAATGACTTTGAGCGCATGGAAGGCCTGGGAATATACGAGCTGAGTGAGGAAGACTTGGCACTTTGCGAATTTGTCTGTACATCCAAGCAGCCTCTGCAGCAGATTTTGCGAAATGGTTTGGATTATATCCGCGACCAAAGCTAAGCAGTGGACAAAACAGACAAATTACCGAAACAATCCACTTGCATAGAAGACGAAAGTCTCAAACATAAATTTACAAGCTAATGGCGCTATTAGACTTATTTAAGAAAATTGAACCAGATAAGAAAAAGAGCCCGTTTTTGCACACTGCATTCGACGCCTTTTTCACATTTGCTTTCACGCCCAATACGACAACGCCCACAGGTGGGACCCACATCAAAGATGGCATGGACCTCAAACGCACCATGGTGCATGTGGTATTGGCAATGCAACTTTGCTACCTTTTCGGCACCTACAACATCGGTCACCAGCACTTCAAAGCCTTGGGAATGTACCCCGGTTTGTTTGAGGGACTGCATTTGAAATTGGCCTATGGGTTGGTTCTTCTCATTCCCATCTTCATCGTGACACACGTGGTCGGACTGGGCATCGAGTTTTACTATGCCTACAAGAAAGGACATGCTGTCGAAGAAGGCTTTTTGGTCTCCGGTGCATTGATCCCCTTGATCATGCCACCAGACATTCCGCTTTGGATTCTGGGACTGTCCGTTGCCTTTGCCGTTTGGATTGGAAAAGAGGCCTTCGGAGGTACGGGGATGAACATTTTGAACGTCGCCTTGCTGGCCAGGGTATTCGTCTTTTTTGCCTATCCAACCACCATTTCGGGAGACGAAGTATGGGTGGCAGGTCTGAGTTCGACCGAACCGGGTTCTCTCGTGGACTATGGCTGGGGGCTGACCGTGCTCTGCAACGGCCTGTTTGAGTCTCTTGGTTGGGCCACCTTTGATCCGATGGCCACCGTGGTCGATGGATTTACGGGGGCTACACCTCTGGCCCTGGCTTATCAGGGAGGTTGGGAGAATGTAACGGACTACTACAGCACCGGACAAATGTTCTGGGGTGCGATTCCTGGTTCCATCGGCGAAACTTCCAAGCCTTTCATTCTCGTAGGAGCAGCCTTCCTCATCGCCACGGGCATTGCCAGCTGGCGCATCATGGCTGGTATGCTGTTGGGAGCGGTTGTCATGACCTTGTTGATGAACGCTTGGGGAGCCACCGTATTTATGGATGTTCCCTGGTACTACCAGTTCTACATGGGAAGTTTCTTCTTCGCCATGGCCTTTATGGCAACAGATCCGGTAACAGCCTCTAGTACTGATAGGGGGAAGTGGATTTATGGCTTCTTGATCGGTTTCATTGGCATGATCATTCGGGTGATGAACCCCGCTTATCCAGAAGGTTGGATGTTGGCCATTTTGTTGCTCAACGTCTTCGCGCCACTGATCGATCACTATGTATTGCAAGCCAATATCAATAGAAGACTAAAAAGAGCGAAGGTCAGTGCTTAAAAGTCAACTCTCCTCTATCGAGAGGTGTTTCAAACTAAAAGAATTGCAAAATGGATAATACAAGATACATCATCATTTTCACAGTAGGCATGACATCTGTCGTTGCCCTCTTGCTGGCTGGTTTGTTTTACGCCACTCAGTCCAAGGCAAAGGAAAATGAAGCCATCTTCAACAAGCGCGCTGTTCTTCGTGCTGTTGAAACTTACTTGGAAAAGTCAGTAGATGACATGGACGACGGTGAAGTCTTGTCCATCTTCGAAAATCAGGTCCAACAAAAAGTCCTCAATATGACTGGTGAGGAAGTGGGAACTGCTGACGTAGAAGCTGCCGGACACAAAGGGGGCAAAGCAGAGAACATCGACATGGCAAAAGAAAAGAAGAAGGACGAAGCGGAGCGTTTGCTGCCACTTTTTACCTTCAACTACGAAGGTGGAAGCATTCAGATCATCTCTGTGCGAGGCAGTGGCCTTTGGGACGAAATCTGGGGCAACATCGCCATCCAACTCGATCCAAAGGTAAAAGGTGTCGTCGTTGGGGCGGCTTTCGACCACAAAGCGGAAACGCCAGGTCTGGGAGCTGAGATCAAAGACAATCCTTCTTTCCGGGCCATGTTCAAGGACAAGCGCCTGTACAACGATGAGGGCGATTATGTATCTGTGAAAGTAGAAAAAGGTGGTTCCAAAGACAAGTACCACGGTGTAGATGTCATCTCTGGTGCGACAGTGACCAGCGTCGGGGTCGGCGAGATGCTCTACAGAGGAATCAAATATTACGAGCCTTATTTCAACAAGCTCACCAAAGCCAGCGACGGAGGCGTCAAGGGCTAAGCTTAGTAGAACAATAACTGAGAAACAGGTGGAGGGCCGTAGGGCCACTTTCGCCAGAAAACTTACCATTACCAATGGCAGAAACAACCATACAAGAACCAAAGGTCAAAGAGGCAGCTCCCTTATTTGGAAAGGCTGAACGCAAGCTTCTGGCAGACCCGTTAAATGACAACAACCCGATCACAGTTCAGGTACTTGGTATCTGCTCAGCTTTGGCGGTTACTACCCTGGTGTATCCTTCTGTGGTCATGTCCATCGCGGTGGTGTTCGTTTGTGCATTTGCTAACCTATTCACTTCCTTGCTACGGAACTCCATTCCCAAGCAAATTCGTATGATCGTTCAATTGGTCATCATTGCCACGCTGGTAACAGTGGTAGAGTTGACATTGAAGGCCTTCAACTATACTGTCTACAAGCAATTGTCAGTATTCATCGGTCTGATCATTACCAACTGCATCGTTATGGGGCGCCTAGAGGCCTTCGCAATGGCCAACAAGCCATGGCGTTCGTTTCTGGATGGCATCGGAAATGGACTGGGATACGGGGCCATTCTGATCGTGGTAGCGTTGATTCGGGAAATCTTTGGAAAAGGAACTCTGTTTGCAGGTAGTCCGATTGAACTCAAGTTGATTGGAGCCAGCAACGAGTCTGCTTCTTTTTTCATCAATACAGCAGCGGAAAGCGGCATTGGAACCTGGTTTTCCTGGTACGCCAACAACAACCTGATGGTGCTACCAGCAGCTGCCATGTTCATCATCGGTATCCTGATCTGGATTCAGCGAAGCTGGAATACCAAATTGGTGGACATCAGCTAAATCACCCTCTTTCGTCATTTTCGCAAAAACAAATCAATGGAAGCGTTAAACATATTTTTGAAAGCAGCTTTTATAGAGAACATGGTCTTGGCCTATTTCTTGGGCATGTGCTCTTACCTGGCAGTTTCCAAAACGGTTCAAACTGCTTTTGGTCTCGGCCTGGCGGTCATCTTTGTACTGGGCATCACCATGCCCATCAACTGGTTGATCTCCAACGTATTGCTGAGTGAGTCCGGAATCTTTGGCATCGACCTAACCTTTTTGCGGTTCATTCTCTTCATCGCTGTTATTGCCTCTATGGTACAGCTTGTAGAGATGATCGTGGAGAAAGTTTCTCCTGCCCTGTACAATTCACTGGGTATTTTCTTACCACTCATCACAGTGAACTGTGCCATCTTGGGAGGATCACTCTTCATGGTCTCCAGAGAGTATTCTTTTGGCAACTCAGTCGCCTTCGGACTGGGAAGTGGATTTGGATGGTTTTTGGCCATCATTGCCATTGCAGCCATTCGCGAGAAAATCCGCTACTCCAACGTTCCGCCTGCTCTGCGTGGCCTGGGAATGGCCTTCATCCTCACGGGTTTGATGGGGATCGCCTTCATGAGCCTGATGGGAATCGATCCCGAGGCACTGATGGCCGGAAAGTAAGTAACTGACTAACTGCAATGGACGATACGAGATAGTTTTTGATCCATATAATTCGAAGCTTATGTTGTTGAATATTGTTATAGCTCTAGTGGTTTTCACCGTCGTAATCTTGGCATTGGCTTTCATGCTGATCTACGCCAGAAAACAGCTCGTGCCTCAGGGCGACGTCAAGATCGTCGTCAATGGCGATGATGAAAACCCCATTTTGGTCAAACCGGGCAGCTCATTGCTCTCCGCTTTGTCCGATCGCAACATCTTCTTGCCTTCCGCTTGTGGAGGTGGGGGAACTTGCGCCATGTGCGAATGCCACGTAGACAAAGGAGGAGGAGATGTTCTGCCAACCGAGATGAACCACTTGACTCGTCGGGAAGTTGCAGAAAACATGCGTTTGGCTTGCCAGGTCAAGGTTCGCCAAGACATGGAAATTCGCATCCCGGAAGAAATCTTCGGTATCAAGAAGTGGGAGTGCGAGGTGGTCTCCAACTACAGTGTTGCAACCTTCATCAAAGAATTCGTTGTGAAACTGCCAGAAGGAGAAGTCTTGGACTTTGAATCTGGTGGATACATTCAGATCGACGTTCCAGTCATCGAGTGCCAGTTCAAGGACATGGACATCACGGCTCACCCAAGAATGGGGAAGAAGCCCGATGAATTCCGTCCGGAATGGGATCAGTACAAGATGTGGGGGTTGACAATGAAAAATGACGAGCCTCAATTCCGCGCCTACTCCATGGCCAACCACCCAGCAGAGGGAAACATCGTGATGTTGAACATTCGCATCGCCACGCCACCCTGGGATCGCAATGCCAACGGATGGATGCAAGTCAATCCTGGTGTTTGTTCTTCCTACGTCTTCACCCGCAAGCCTGGTGACAAGGTGACCATCAGTGGACCTTATGGTGAATTCTTCATCAAGCCAACCGAAAAGGAAATGGTCTACATCGGAGGGGGAGCTGGTATGGCACCACTGCGTTCACACATCTTCCACTTGTTCCACACCATGAAAACAACAGACCGCAAAGTGACCTACTGGTATGGAGGTCGCTCTCGTCGCGAGCTGTTTTACACCAAGGACTTCCGGGACATTGAGAACGATTTTGACAATTTCAGATACTTTGTCGCTCTGTCCAATGCCACAGATGAGGACAATTGGCAGCTCATGGACAACATTGAAGACAGAAAAGGGGATGGCTTCACAGGATTCATCCACCAAGTATTGTTTGATCAGTACCTAAAGGATCACCCTGAGCCAGAAGAAATTGAATACTACCTCTGTGGGCCTCCACTCATGATCGCAGCTGTGCTGAAGATGTTGGACGAGTTGGGTGTGCCAGAAGAAAACATCGCATTTGACGACTTCGGTAGCTAACCCACTTCGTCAATGTCAAATAAAATCCTCAATCGGTCATTGTGCTGGTTGAGGATTTTTTATTTTGTTGGACTCAATCACCTTCAATTCATCTGTCATGCAAGGAAAAAGATTCATGTGGACACTTTGGAGCTGTCTTTTCATCTCTTGGGGATCGCTGGGGGCTCAGTCATTGTCGAGCGATTGGTTGGGAAAATGGGAGGGGACGGTAGAAATCTGGAGCAACAATCAGAAGCAAAATGCCTTTTCCATGTCCTTGGAAATCTCGCCTGCCGATACCGCTTGGAATTTCATCATCACCTATCAAATGAATCCAGAGAAGCCTGATGTCAGAAATTACTCCTTGCTGGTCCTGGAAGATTCCAGCGGGCATTTTGTCATTGACGAGCACAACAGCATCTTATTGGACACCTATCTGAATGCCAATTGTTTGTACAGTGGTTTTGGTGGGATGGGGAGCGAGTTGATGAGTAGAATGTGCTTGGAAGGCAAGGAGCTGGCTTATGAGATCATGTCGGTCAAGTCAGAACCAATCAGAGAGAGTGGGGGAACACTGATGAAAGGGGACAGCATTCCCAGCATCCGTTCTTATGAGCTGTATCACCTCATGCGGGCCCGCCTGACAAAGGGAAGCGGTCAGGCCGAAGACAAATAAATAACAGAATGAAAATTCTTTTCTAGGAACCGAGTTTGGCAATGACGGTGCGATTGCCTTTGACTTTTTGTCCAATCTTGACCTGAATGTCGGCATCCAGCGGCAAGTACAGGTCGACCCTCGATCCAAATTTGATGAAGCCCATATCGGTTCCTTGTACCACTTCATCGCCTGGCTGTACGTAATTGACAATTCGCTTGGCCATGGCTCCGGCGATTTGGCGCAGCAAAATTTCTGTGGTGCCGTTGTCGATGACCACCGTCGTGCGCTCATTTTCTGTCGAGGACTTTGGGTGCCAGGCGACGAGGTATTTGCCAGGGTGGTATTTGAAGTAGTTGACAGTGCCGCCTACGGGATTTCTGTTGACGTGTACATTGGTAGGACTCATGAAGATCGACACCTGTAGGCGTTTGTCTTCAAAATACTCGTCTTCTTGGGTTTCCTCTATGACCACAATCTTTCCATCTGCAGGTGCGTAGATGATTTGATCATCGGCAATGAAGATTTGGCGATTGGGATTGCGGAAAAATTGTAGGACAGCCAGGAACATGGCGGCAGAAGCGATGCCGCAAATCAGTAAGCCTTCTGGTAGGTAGTAAAAGATGGCCAGGTTGATGATTGCCAGAACCAAAACCAGAAGCAGTAAAATTTTGTGTCCCTCTTTATGTATCAGCATGAAGATTCAAGTTGTTATTTGTTGGAATTGACCTGAACAGGGCATTCTTCCCCTGCTCTCATCCACTTGTTCTACTCAGTTTTTCGGTTGATCTGTCTATGCGTTCTTGATTTTCTCTGTGTACCTAAACAAAATTACTAACAAATGAGCAAATCCGCACACTCTTTCCAAATAATATGGGGTGTCAGAGGGGAGCTTATCCCTTGATTTGCCTGATTTTAACATCTCAGATCAGCACCACATAGGCCACTGCAAAGGGAATGACGAACAGAAAGGCGTCAAATCGGTCCAACATGCCGCCGTGGCCAGGTAGCAAATTGCCAGAATCCTTGATCTGGAGACTGCGTTTGAGCATGGATTCGACCAAATCACCCAAGGAGCCGAAGATGACGACCACGACGGCCAAAATCATCCAGTCTAGGGTGCTGTAATCTGTAAAGAACCGACTCAGCAGAAATCCCATTCCCAGGCAGATGATGATTCCACCTGAGGTGCCTTCCCAGGTCTTTTTGGGGGAAATTCGGGGAAACAAAGGTGTTTTGCCAATTTGAGACCCCACCAAATACGCAGCCGTATCATTGGTCCAAGTCAGCAACAACAGTCCAAAAATTAAGCCTGCATCGAAGGATTCCCCTTGAAAGGCCAGCAAAGTCAATAGAGCAAAGGGGATGCCGATGTACAGATGCCCTGTCAAGGCATTGGCAAGGTGGTCAAAGGGGCGTTCTGAAGAGGTGAAAAGCTCTCGGATGAACAACAGAAAGGCTGCGGGCAGGTAGCAAATCAAGGCCTTGCCTGGGTCCACCTCTGCAACGAGCCATCCCATATGCCCCAGCGATAGGTAGACATATGGGATGAGTCCGACAATGGTGCCAAGTATTTTTCGTTCTTGCTGCCGGGACGCTGTTTGTGCCTTGGAGACGGTCAAACCGTAGAATTCCCACAGGCAGCCCGCCGCAATCAGGCCAAACAACAAAAGGAAAGGGATCGGACCGCCGAAGAGGCCCCCCAGCATTACTGCCACAAATACCACCGCGGTGGTCAGCCTGAGCATCAAGCCATTCATAAACTGTATTTTAATGCACTCCCTCTAGTCCCCCAAATCTTCGATGTCCATTCGTTTGATCGCCCTTTTGACATCGTCGATGTCCATGTTTCGGAAGTTGCAAGTCACAACAAAGCGATCCTTTACGATGATGGCCATTTCTCCTTTTTTCCGGGAGGAGTTGTATTTTTCAAACGCCTTGTGGCCTTCAAAAGTCGTTGTACGTTCGTATCCGTTCGAGGATTCTTGATCGATCTCCAAATTTTGCCAAAAAGCAGCGCCCATCAAGGCCACGCCCAGGCCACCTGTATCCATTACCTTAAGGTCGATTCTTTGGTCGTCCTCTCTGAACTCCGCCTCTGAGACAGATACCTTGATGTTGCCGATTCCACTGGTTTGCCCCTTGTAATCCGTGCGATCGACGCCTGCAAATTTATTGGGGATGAACTCTTTGAGTTCTCGGTGAGGGATCAGCTCTACATCCTGGTCGGTTTCTATTTTGACATCCTTGAGGGATTTGCCAAGTTGCTCTAAGGCCCCACCCATATTCTCGGTGATGGATTCTCCCAAGTTCTCACTGATGTTCCCCAATTCTTCGCTCATATTGCTCAAGCTCTCTTCCAGCTCCTCCTGTCTTCTTTCCTCTTCCTTTTGTCGGGCGGCCTCTTCATCATTGCAGGCAAAGAGACCCAGTAGGAAAAATAGTACCAATCCAGAGAAAAAAGTTGCTTTGTTCATCATTTATTAAGTTTTGTTGGGACAATGTTAGTCATCCAAGGCCACAGATGTGACATTGCTTCGACTGATGGGACGCATTTTTCGATGAATTCTTCCGCGAGGCGATGAATGATTTCCACATGGAATGGCCTAGGCGCTTTCCGTTTGTGGCTTCTCTGCCTTCATTTGTGGGAAGAACAACACCTCTTGAATGGAGCTTTGATTGGTCAGCATCATGGTCAGTCGGTCGATGCCGATGCCAAGGCCAGAGGTCGGAGGCATGCCGTATTCCAATGCCCGCAGAAAGTCCTCGTCCAATGCCATGGCTTCCTCGTCGCCCCGGGCCGCCAGTTGCAGCTGCTCCTCAAAGCGTTGACGCTGATCGATGGGGTCGTTGAGTTCCGAATAGGCATTGGCAATCTCCTTGCCATTGACAAACAGCTCGAAGCGTTCGACCAGGCCATCTTTGCTGCGGTGCTTTTTGGCCAGCGGGGTCATTTCTATGGGATAATCTGTGATGTAGGTAGGTTGCACCAGATGGTGTTCGACCTTTTCTCCAAAAATCTCGTCGATCAACTTTCCTCTTCCCATGGACTCATCCACCTCGATGTGGAGCTTTTTGCACAAGCCGCGCAGGGCCGCCTCGTCCATCTCGGAAATGTCGATGCCCGTGTGCTTTTCGATGGATTCGTACATGCTCAGTCGCTCGTAAGGCCCGGCAAAGTCAATTTCCTTGCCTTCGAAAACCACTTTGGTATCGCCGTTGACATCGCGGGCGACCTTTTCGAGCACTGTTTCCACCATTTCCATCATCCAAACGTAGTCTTTGTAGGCCACGTAGATTTCCATGGAGGTAAATTCCGGGTTGTGGGTCCGGTCCATTCCTTCGTTGCGGAACATCTTTCCAAACTCATACACCCCATCAAATCCGCCTACAATCAATCGCTTGAGGTACAACTCATTGGCGATGCGCATGTAGAGGGGCATGTCCAGGGTGTTGTGATGGGTCTTGAAAGGGCGGGCCGCTGCTCCCCCATGGATGGGTTGCAGGACAGGCGTTTCCACTTCCAGCCAGCCGTTGGCATTGAAGTATTCCCGCATGCTGTTGATGATGCGGGTTCGCTTGAGAAATATGTTGCGGACCTCCGGATTGACGGTGAGGTCGACGTAGCGTTGGCGGTAGCGCAGTTCTGGATCGGTGAAGGCGTCGTAGATGTTGCCCTCCTTATCGCGCTTGACGATGGGCAGATTGCGAAGTGCCTTTCCGAGGAAGGTGAGTTTTTTGACTTTGAGGGTCAATTCTCCTGTTTGGGAGGCAAACAACTCCCCGCTGACACTGATGAAGTCACCGATGTGCAGCAATTTGATCAGCTTGCCCACCAATTCGACTTCCTCCTCTGTTTGTCCAATTTCCTTTTTGTTGACGTAGAGCTGGATTCTGCCGGTGCTGTCTTGCAGCTTGGCAAAGGGACCTCTTTGGCCCATGAAGCGGCCTGCCATCTGTACGGTGGGAAACTGCTCAGGTCCGAATTTCCCCAGGGCAGTTTGTCGGATTTCGCTCAGAAAATCGGCCATTGGCATGGCATCTCGACCGACAGAATCGTCGAAGGCAATTTCTTCGCTCAGCTTGTCGGCATGCTCGAAGTCTTCGGCCTGGAGGATGTTGGCAGTCCGATATTTGTTTTGCAGGATGAAATCGCGGATGGGTGGGGCCGATTCTGGTCCGATGCCTTTGATCTGTTCGATCTGTTTGGCCAATTGTACCTTGTATAATTCCGTGGTAAAGTCAGTGGCTTGGAAGTTGACATCGACTTCTTCGGCGGGAAAGGGGTTGATCCCCAGTGCTTTGATTTGCTCGAGCGCTTCCCGGCGTACGATTTCCTGTTCACTCAATTGCATATGCCTTCGTGGATTTTGCTTCGTGAAAATAAATTACCAACAATAAGGTTGGGAAAAGGATTACAGTTCCGCAAAAATAGACTTTTCTCCGCAAAAATTAATACAATCTTAATCGAAGCTCCCAAGGGGTATTGAAGTTGAATTTTGTAAATTTGTACGAAACACACTTCTGAGTACTCCGCAATACCAGTTTGGTCGATGGGCTAAGATGAACATTTTGCGCATGAACAAGCTTTTGTTACTGAGTATCACGCCCCTATCATTACATTATCAAAAGACGAATCGAGCCTATGTGCCTCCCCCCGATCGTTTACCGGCCTGTTTTGAATATCGGCAGATGTTTGTCTGTTTGCTGTGTCATGCTGTTGGTTGGCTTTGTCCATGGACAGTGCCCACAGATACAGAACACGACCATCAATCCGGCCAATTGCTCCACTGGTTGTGACCTTTGTCCCGACGACCAGATCACCCTGAACGTCCAAGGTGTCAATCTGCCCAACAATGGGACCATCGATTGGTACTATGACACTTCACCGAGTTTCGATCCCTATTCAGGACAAGGCATTCCCATCGGCAATTCGCCCATCACGACTGCCTGGCCAGCTGCTTGTACCAATTGTCCCAACCTGAATCTGGTGATGATCGACGGCTGTGGTGTTCCGGAACCTGCAGGTGAGTTTGTCATCTTCAACTCCGGCAGTGGCTTTGATCCATTTGATTTTCAATTGGACTACGATCCCAACAACAATGCCGGGGGAGGGGTCAATGCGGATGTGAATGTTCCGGTGGGTACGGGTTGCTTTGCCATCCCTGGTCCGGCCTCGCTCAGCGGCTGCGGTTGTGTGATCCCGGTTGGCCCGGGCGATTTCGTTCCTCCGGGGGCAACTGTCATCTTTTTTACTAGTGCGTTTAACAATTCTGGCGCGTATGACTTTTCGGCCATCTGTACTGCTGGTCAGCCTGTCTACACCATGCAAAGTTCTTGCAATCGGACGTTTGGGGCCTTCTCCAATGCGGGCAGTACAGGACCGCGCAACTATTCGCTTGGACTCAGTTGTGGTTGTTCCAGTGCCTTTGGCTACAGCACCGATGATCCCGCCTTTGAGGCATTGCCAGCTGATGGTGTTTACCTGGCTGGAACATTCGGTCAATCTCCCTCTTGTGCCATTCCCAGCATCTTTGGTGGCGGCGGACTCATCCCCAGTACGGTGGCGCCCTTTACCTATACCATCCCCGCCAACTTTTGCAACACGGGGCCCTTTTACATCAAGGGCGTGCTCAATCCTCCTCCTGTGAGCTGTTGTCAGACGGAAACGCAAACCTTCCGCATCAATGTCAATTGTCCAGCGGGCATTCCCACCCAGGTAGAGGCTTGCGATGATGGAACAGGTCAGGGAACATTCAATCTGCAAGCTGTCAACAACATTGTCAATGGAGGGTCGGGGCTGATTGTCAACTGGTATGTTGATGCGCTGGCGAGCATTCCCATTTTCACCCCAGCAGCTTACACGACGAATGCCAATTTTGTCTATGCCGTTGTTGGTGGAGGGCTGGGCTCTTGTCCGTCTTCCCCTGTGCAGATTCCCTTGATCTTGCGCCCGGCACCAGAAATTACCAATCCGATCTTTGTTGAAATCTGTGGAGAATATGTCTTTCCTCCCGTCATGGGCACCAATCTTTCGAATCCCGCTTATTTTACTGGCCCCATGGGAACGGGCATTCGCTATCAGCCGGGGCAAAGGCTGCAGGGGCCTCTTAGCAATGTCACCATTTACATCCGAGATGACAATGGATTTTGCTCCGACGAAGAACAATTCATTCTCAACATCACGCCCCGCCCCGACATCATGGGTTCCTTTCTCCCAATCAGGGCTTGCGAGAGCTACGAACTGCCGCCCATCATGGGCACCAATCTCACGGGCAATCAGGCCTATTACGACCAGCCAGGTGGATTGGGCAATGTTTATCCAGTGGGTTTTGAGATCACGAGCAGCATCGTGCTGTACATGTATGATGGAGACCTGCAATGCAACGACGATGAAAGATTGGACATTCGCATTTTTGAACGTCCCCAATTCGACGAATCGATTCCCTTGACGGCATGTGAGGCCTTTGTGCTGCCTGCCATCACGGGAAGCAATCTCAGTGGACTGGAAAGCTACTACAATCAACCAGGTGCAAATGGAGATCGCTTGTTTCCGGGCGATACCATTTCCAGAGATACAGTCCTGTATTTGATCGACAACAATGGTGGGGTTTGTCTGAACGAAGATACCCTTCAGATTACTTTTACGGACCCTCCTGCCATCGACTCGCCCGGCAATTTGTCTACCTGTGACAGCATTGCACTTCCGACCATCAGCGGGACTGATTTGAGTGGCAATGTGGCCTATTATGATCAGCCAGGAGGCAATGGGACCCAGTTGGCAGTCGGTACGTTCATTACCAGCCAAGATACGCTTTACATCTATGACAGCACGGGCAATTGCGTTGATGAAGTAGAATTCATTGTCAGCATCAGTCCTGAGCCACAGATTGCTCCACAAGCGGATTTGAATGCCTGTGACAGTGTGGCATTGCCTGCGATCAGCGGTACCAACATCAGTACCGATGCCGCCTATTACGACCAGCCGGGTGGAATGGGCAATCGCCTGACGGCAGGGACATTTGTTCGCGCCAGTGGCACCTATTACATCTACGATGGCAGTGGCAATTGTACCGACGAGGAGAGCTTTTCCATTTCCATTGGCAACAGCGTCGATGCAGGCCAGGACAATGTTCGCATTGTATGTGGCGGAGGCACCTTCGATCTGGAGCAAGCTCTTTTGGGAGCGGATGCAGGTGGAACTTTCAACGATGATGATGGGACGGGGGCTTTGACGGGCAACCTACTCAATACGACAAGCTTGGCAGCGGGCAGTTATCGATTTACCTATCGGGTGTTGGGTACAGCTCCTTGTCCTGATGATGATGCCTTGATTACCATTCAGATAGAAACCCAGGCCAGTGCCGGACAAGATGTCAATGCCGATGCTTGTATCGGAGATCAGGTCGATCTTGCTGCGCTGCTCAATGGAGCGGACGTGGGTGGAACTTTCAACGATGATGATGGAACAGGAGCCTTGGCAGGCAATGTACTCAATACGGCGGGCTTGGCAGCGGGCGATTACCGTTTTACCTATACAGTTGGCGGTGGTCAGGCTTGTACAGATGATCAAGCGCTGGTGAGGGTTCAATTGATAGCAGTCCCATCGATCAATCCATTGAATGATGCATCGGCCTGTGACAGCTTGGAGCTTCCCGCCATCACCGGAACGGACCTCAGTGGCAATGCTGCGTATTACGACCAACCCAACGGTGGCGGTACCCGCTTGGTGGCCGGCGCCTACATCTATAATTCTGGCACCTATTACATTTATGACAGCAATGGCAACTGTGATGCGGAAGAAAGCTTTGTGGTCACGATCAACAATTCTGTTTCTGCTGGCTCGGACAACAGTGTGTCGGTTTGTCAAGGTGCAACCATTGATTTGCTGACGACTTTGCAGGGAGCAGATGTGGGCGGAATCTTCAGTGACGATGATGGAAGCATGGCGTTGAGTGGCAGTGTGGTGAATACAGCTGGTTTGGCTGCGGGGAGCTATCGCTTTACCTACAGTCAGACTGGAACAGCACCTTGTCCTTCTTCTTCAGCGGTGATTACCCTGAACGTAGTCAATACAGTGAATGCTGGTTTGGATGCGAGTGGAGATGCTTGCATTGGTGATGTGCTTGATCTATTCAGTTTGCTGAATGGGGCGGACTTGGGAGGAGACTTTTCGGATGACGATGCGACGGGTGCTTTGGCTGGCGGTCAATTGACCACAGCAGGTTTGCTGCCGGGTACCTACCGCTTTACCTATACGGTCGGCGATGGCCAAACCTGTCCAACGGACGATGCTTTGATCAGCGTGCAAGTTACATCTGTGCCGTCGATTACTCCATTGACTGATGCATCGGCCTGCGACAGTTTGGAACTTCCCGCCATTACGGGAACGGACCTCAGTGGCAATGCAGCGTATTACGACCAACCCAATGGAGGCGGTACCCGCTTGGCTGCAGGCGCCTATGTCTACAACTCTGGTACCTATTACATCTACGACAGCAATGGCAATTGCGATGCAGAGGAGAGCTTTGTGATCACGATCAACAACTCTGTCTCTGCCGGACTAGACAACAGTGTATCGGTTTGCCAGGGAGCAACTGTTGATTTGTTGACGGCTTTGCAGGGAGCAGATGTGGGCGGAACCTTCAGCGATGATGATGGAAGCATGGCTTTGAGTGGCAGTGTGGTGAATACAGCTGGTTTGGCTGCTGGAATCTATCGCTTTACCTACAGTCAGACTGGAACAGCACCTTGTCCCTCTTCCTCGGCGGTGATTACCCTGAACGTAGTCAATACAGTGAGTGCTGGTTTGGATGCGAGTGGAGATGCTTGCATTGGTGATGTGCTTGATCTATTCAGTTTGCTGAATGGGGCGGACT
>JBCBOS010000008.1:0-280144 GCA_039821145.1 Bacteroidota bacterium
ACTTACTATTTGACACTAGAGAAAGACGGCTGTGTCTCCACGAGCACAACAACGACAGTCCGCATCGACGCAGCCCCAACAGCAGCCCCAAGCTTCAGTTACACCCTGAACGCCAATTGCTCACCAGCAGATTTGACCCTGACAGCCAATCCAAGTGGCACAGCTCCCTACACCTTCACATGGAGCGGTCCAAATAACTTTGGTTCAACAGAGGAGAATCCCGTGATTGCGAATGCGACGCCATCCAACAATGGCTCCTACACAGTGGTAGTCACGGATGCCAACGGCTGCAGCACAACAGAAACAGTAGAAGTATCTGGCATCAGCACTTCCCCCGCCCAGCCCGTGATCACGAGCAGTGGCCCAGTCTGCGAAGGCAACAGCATCACTTTGAGCATTGCCTCCTACAGCGGTTCCTCAGTAAGCTACAGCTGGACAACGCCGGGCGGTGTGACCGATAGCATCAGTGGTTTGAACACCAATCAAATCCAAATCAATCCATCAAATGCAGTCATTCATGATGGAGAGTACAGTGTGACAGTGGTGGTAGATGGTTGTACTTTGACTTCTGCTCCCTATCGTTTAAACCTACTGGACAGCCCAAGTGCGAGTCCAAGTGCCACAGCAGGAAGAATCTGCGAAGGAGAGAGTTTGACCCTGACAGCCAATGCCACCAATGCAGTCAGCTACCGATGGACTGGCCCAAATGGCTTTACCTCCACAGCGATCAATCCAGAGATTTCCAATGTGAGTGTAGCCAACAACGGCACCTACACCTTGGAAGTACAAGGCAGTGGTGGATGTACCAGCAGTGCAAGCATTGTAGTGAACAACATCGCAGAGACTCCGGTCCAGCCGACAATTACAGCCCAAACAGAGGTGTGCGAAACAGAGACGATTGTACTATCAATCCAAGAGAATTACAGCGGGACAGTGATTACATACAATTGGACCAATGGCAACGGCACAAGCATCGGTACGGCTAGTACCGTAAGCATCGCAGCCACAGACGCCAATGCAGTCTCTCCCTACCGAGTGGTGGCAACAGTAGACGGCTGCAGCTCCCCAGCCTCACAAGGCGTGAGCGTCCAAGTCAACGCCCTGCCTGATGCAATTGCCACCAATGGCGGTGACATCTGCCTAGGCGAGCCCGCCCGACTGTTTGCCAACAGCATCCTAGGAGCGAGTTACGAATGGCGCATCTCCGGCAGTCCAGCGATCATCTCGACAGAACAGAATCCGGTGATCATCGGTCAGTTGACAGATGTGACTTACGAACTAACAGTAATCTCCAATGGCTGTGTATCCAACCCAGTCTCTTTCACAACCATAGCAATCAATGATGCGCCAACAGCAGCGCCAAGCTTCAGCTACACCCTGAATGCCGATTGCTCTCCAGCCGATTTGGGTCTATCAGCCAACGCCACAGCAGGCGACGGCGCGATCACCAGCTATGCTTGGAGTGGTCCAAACAACTTTGGCTCGACGGAGGAGAATCCAACGATTGCGAGTGCGACACCATCCAACAATGGCTCCTATACAGTAGTCGTGACAGACATCAATGGTTGCAGTGTAACAGAGACAGTGGAAGTATCCGGCATCAGCGATTCCCCAGCCCTGCCAGTGATCAGCAGCAGTGGCCCGAGCTGCGAAGGAGGACAGATTGTCTTGAGCATTGCAGCCTACAGTGGTTCCTCGGTGACGTACACCTGGACAACCCCAGGTGGCACGGCGGACAGCATCAGTGGCTTGAACACCAACCGAATTGTGATCAGCCCAGTAGATGCCTCCATCCACGAGGGCGACTACAGCGTAACGGTCATCGTAGACGGTTGTACCCTGACGTCCGCGAACTACAATGTAGAAGTCTTCACCAGTCCAACAGTTGCTCCAACAGCCACGGCAGGCATCATCTGCGAAGGAGGCCAACTGGACCTCAACGCCAACGCCACCGACGCAATAAGCTACGCCTGGACCGGCCCCAACGGATTCAGCTCCAATGCCATGAATCCACAAATCAATGATGTGCAAACTGCCAACAACGGAACCTACACTGTGACAGTAAGTAGCATCAATGGCTGCACCACCACAGCAAGTGTCGATGTAAGCAACATCATGGAACCCCCAATGACGCCCGTCTTGGCCAGCAATGGTCCGATTTGTTCCGATGACATCATCCGACTCAACATCCAACAAGCCTACACAGGAACCAGTGTCGTCTACGAATGGACCAACGCAACTGGTGTAAGCATCGGAAGTGGCAGTGCCCTCAACCTAGCAGCCAATGACCCACAAGCCATCTCTCCTTATCGGGCACGAGTCATCGTAGATGGTTGTAGCTCTGAATTGTCAGAGCCCCTGGACGTAGAGATTTGGGACTTGCCAACAGCTGTGGCCACCAATGGTGGATCGGTCTGCCTGGGCGAAGATGTCCTTCTATTGGCCAATCCCATCCCCGGTGCTGTCTATGAATGGCGCATCCAAGGCAACAATACCATCATTTCTACCGAACAAATTGCCCGCATCAGCGGAATCAATGCAACGACAACTTTTGAACTCACCGTTCGACTCAATGGCTGTGTCTCCAACCCAGTTGCCAGCACCACGGTGGGCATCAATTTACCTCCAGTGGCATTCCCCGGTGCCAATTACGTGCGCGGGACAGATTGTGCGCCGACTGCACTCGAATTGGATGCCAACGCATTTGTCGGAAGTGGTGCGATTGATCGCTACGAATGGACAGGTCCGGATGGATTTACGTCTGCTGTCGCCAATCCAATCATCCCAAATGCAACAGCGGCCAACAATGGTTCTTATACCTTGGTCGTGACTGATGTAAATGGATGTACGGCAAGTGGCAGTGTGGCAGTGAGTACAATTGTCGATCCTGTCAATCTACCTGTGATCAGCAGCAGTGGGCCGACCTGTGACGGCGGCAGTATGATACTGAGTGTCCAAAGCTACAGTGGCTCCGATGTTACCTATCAATGGAATACTCCAAATGGAGTGGTGACCAACATCAGCGGTCTGAATACCAACACCATCACCATCAGTCCAGTAGATGCCGGCATTCACGAAGGCAATTACTCTGTGACCGTAGAGGTCGATGGTTGCAGCTTGACTTCTGCCAACTTCCAATTGGATGTACTCGATGGCCCGACCGCCAATCCGACGGCAACTGCCTCTGACATTTGTGAGGGAGGGACTTTAGAATTGGCGGCCAATGCAAATGGTGTGGCACCCTTGACCTACAGCTGGAGTGGTCCAAATGGATTTGTTTCCGACTTAGCCAATCCAAGCATCAGCAATGTCAGCACAGCCAACAATGGTACTTACACAGTGACAGTGACCAACGCCAGTTCTTGTGTTGTCATCGAAAGTGTGACGGTCAGCAACATCCGGACAGAATTGGAAAAACCAACCATTACGGCCTTGTCCATCTGCGAAGGGGAACCATTGGTCTTGACAACCAGCAGCCAGGCCGATACCTACGAATGGATCGGACCGCTGGGAGCCAGTGCGTCGACCTTGCAAATTCCTGGATTGACCACCACTGTACCTACGACCAGTCTCGATCCATCCAGCTCGTCATACCTGGCAGGTGAATGGCGCGTGCGAGTGACGGATGCCAATGGCTGCAGCAACATCTCTGATCCAATACTGGTTGAGATCTACCCACTTCCTCTGGCCGAGGCCTTCAACGATGGGCCGATTTGTGCGGGAGAAAGCGTGCGATTGTCAGCCAATGCCATTGCCGGAGCCCGGTATGAATGGCGGGTGGCAGGCAGCAATGCCTTGATTTCAACGGATGGAGAAGCCGTCATTTCCAACTTGACGCAAACGACAACTTTTGAACTCACAGTGCTTTCCAACAACTGCATCTCTGATCCAGTGGCCACAACCACCGTTCAAGTGAACCAAGCGCCCACATTGGAACCACAAGCCAGTTATGTCCTCAATGCCGATTGTGCACCGAGTGATCTGCAACTGTTTGCCAATATCCTGAGCAGCGGTGCAGCCATTGCTTCTTACGATTGGACAGGACCAAATGGATTCACATCCGCTGTAGCCGATCCGATCATTCCGGATGCGACCAGTGCCAGCAATGGCTCTTACACACTCGTGGTTGTGGATGACAATGGTTGTCAGACAACGGCCAACGTGGCGGTCAATACGATTGTCAATACAGTGGCGGTACCGATCATCAGCAGCAGTGGCCCGAGTTGTGAAGGGGGAGAAATTGTGTTGAGTGTTGCTCAATATGTTGGCTCTTCAGTGGACTATCGTTGGACAACACCAAATGGTACCACCACAAACATCAGTGGCTTGAATACCCATCGGATTGTCATCAGTCCTGTGGATGGAAGCATTCACGAAGGAACCTACAGTGTACAAGTGACAGTAGACGATTGCATTCTCCAGTCAGATACTTATGAATTGGATGTCTTTGACTCGCCCAGCCTGGCACCAACAGCTACTGCTGGTCCGCTTTGCGAAGGAGATGACTTGCAGCTACAGGCCAACGCCACCAACGCAGTGAGTCTTCAATGGACGGGCCCCAACGGATTCTTGTCCAACGCCGCCAATCCATTGCTTCCAGCAGTGAGCATCCGAAACAATGGTACTTACTACCTGCAGATCGTGAGCAGCAGTGGGTGCATTCAATCGGCCAGCATCGAAATAGATTACATTGTGCCGACTCCGGTACAACCTGTCATTACAGTAGAAGATCTTGTTTGCGAAGATGCCGTCATCCGAATGAGCATTCCGCAAGTATACAATGGAACGAGCATCTCGTACGAATGGATCAATGGACAAGGACAGGTCATTGGAAGCAGTCGCAACGTCGACATCTCCGCATCTGATCCCCTGGCCATTTCTCCCTTCCAAGTTCGCGTCATCGTGGATGGATGTGCTTCGCCAATATCCGATCCAGTATCGGTGGACATTGGAGAGTTGCCCATCGCGACGGCGACCAACAATGGTCCGATTTGCCTTGGGGAACAAGTACAGCTCTTTGCAGGCACCGTTAATGGGGCAGCCTATGAGTGGCGCAATGCCAGTACGGGGGCTTTGGTCTCGACAGATCAAAACCCGGTCGTCTTCGGTCTCAACAGCAGTACGACTTATGTCCTGACAGTCATCAGCAATGGTTGCTTGTCCGATCCAGTGGCACAAACGACGGTTGTCGTCAATGGCTCGCCACAAGTGAATCCAGGACAAAATTATGTCTTGAACAGCGATTGTGCGCCTTCTGATCTGAGGCTGAGTGCAGGTGTTGTCCTTGGAAGTAGTGCCATCGTCAGCTACCAGTGGACGGGGCCAAACGGATTCAGCTCTTCGGTAGAAAATCCATTGATCCCCAATGCCAGTACGGCCAACAACGGCTCATACGAATTGGTGGTAACAGATGAAAACGGTTGTACGGCAAGTGGTGTGGTAGAGGTGAGTGGCATCAGCGATCAAATTGTACAGCCCATCATCAGCAGTACAGGACCAGCTTGCAATGGTGAGTCCATCACCTTGTCTGTGCCAGTGTACAATGGTGCGCGGGTGGATTACCGTTGGGATGTGCCAGATCAAAGCAACATCAGTGGTTTGAATACCCATCAGATCGTCATCAGTCCAGTAGATGGAGCCATCCACGCGGGAAGGTACAGCGTGACAGTAGAAGTGGATGATTGTACAATCCAGTCTGATGTATACGAATTACAGATTTTCCCACAACCAATGGCCGCTCCAACTGCAACCACTGGTGTCATCTGCGAAGGCAGCCAGCTCAATCTGACAGCCAATGCCACGGGGGCAAGCAGCTATTCCTGGACAGGTCCGAATGGCTTCCAGTCGACAGCCGAGAATCCTCAAATTGCCAATGTCGATCTATCAGCCAATGGTACCTACAGCCTGCGGGTGAGCAGCGTCAGCAATTGCGAAAGCGTGTACAGCATTGTGGTAGACAACATTGTTGCGCAGCCTGTTCAGCCACAAGTCATTGCGCGATCAAGTGTGTGTGAAGATGAGATCATAGAACTGCGCATCCTGCAATTCTACAATGGCAGCAGTGTCGATTACGAATGGTTCAATGGCTTGGGCACTTCCATCGGTACGACCCGCGATTTGGATTTGACAACCAGCGATGCCCGTGCTGTGCCACCATACTACGTATTTGTGACAGTAGACGGTTGTGCGGCTCCGGCTAGCCAGCCTGTGCAAGTGGAAGTATTGCCATTGCCATTGGCGACGGCGAGAAACAGTGGTCCAGTCTGTATGGGGGGAAGTGTTCAGCTAGAGGCCGGACCGATCCCGAACGCGACCTATCTGTGGTACAATACCAATCCAACAGCCAGTTCGCCACCAGCGGTTGCCTTCTCTACAGAACAACGTCCCATCGTTCGTCCTGCTGCTCCTGGTTTGTATACCTACTATTTGCAGATCGAAACCAGTGATGGTTGTTTGTCCGATCCAATGGCTACCACGGTGGTGGAAGTCTATCCCGAACCGGAGATCAGCAACCTATCAGGTGGAGGAACGTACTGCGAAGGTTCGACCATCAACCTGTCGGGCATCAATTTGGTGCCAGTGGCTGGTCCGGTCAGCTATACTTGGAGAGGACCAAACGGCTTTGTGTTCACAGCCACAAGTGGCGCAGTGGGCAGCTATCCGATGACCTTGGTCAATGCCAATCCTCAAATGGCAGGTGCATATAGTTTGCAATTGACCTCGGCAGATGGATGTGAGTCAAACATTGAAACCATCCAGTTGTTCATCGAACCAGAGCCGACCACTCCTGTGCTCTCGGTTAACCAAGATTTCCTTTGCGAAGGGGAACAGTTGCAACTGAATGCTCCGTCTTACACGGCTGCCAATCAAGTGATCTACGAATGGTTCTTTGACGATGGCAGTGGTCGGATTTCATTGGGAACAACCGATGTGCCTAGCTTCTTCATCGACAATGTCAACGCCAGCAATGATGGCATTTACACGGTCTCCGTTACGGTGGATGGTTGTACCTCTTCTTTGTCCAATGCAGAGGATGTTGCCATCTTCGGCCGCCAAGCACCGCCTTTGACATCCAACAATACCTCTGCCAGTGATCCGGCCTGTGAAGGTGGTTCAGTGACCTTGAGCGTGCCCTTGATTTTGGGAGCGACCTACGAGTGGTTTGGTCCAAATGGATTTACCTCCACACAACCCAACCCAGTCATCAACAACGTAACAGCAGCCAATGCAGGTTCTTACTATGTGGTGATCGACTTGAATGGATGTGCAAGTGTTGTCTCGGAATCTACCGTCGTGTATGTGCAAGATCAGTTGGAAGTACCGACCATTGTCAACAACGGTCCGGTTTGCGAGGGAGGCGAGATCACCTTGGAAGTGTCCAGTCCGATCAATGTGCCCAATGGAATTGTCTTGCGCTTTGAATGGTACAGAGTCTTTACCAATGAGTTGGTGGCCACTACCTCAGAGCCTGAGTTGACATTGACCAACTTGACGGCTGCCGATGCCGGTGGGTACTATCTGCGACTCTATGCTGGCAATTGCGAAGCTCCGCTGTCCGAGCAGACAGAACTACAGGTGGATGTCATTCCGCCCAACGAAGCAGATGCCGGATTGGATCAAGAAGTCTGCGCCACTACATTGGTCATCCTCGACGCCGAGCCTCCAAGTGTAGGAACTGGCATCTGGACGTCCTTGACCGGAGCAACAGTCTCCAATCCCGATTTGCCAAACTCAGAGGTAATCGACTTGGAAGAAGGAGAAAACATCTTTGTGTGGTCCCTGTCCAATGGGGCCTGTGAAAATTACGACGCCGATACTGTTGTGGTCCGCGTGACGCTCGTCCCAATCGACGAAGCCTTTGCCGGAAATGACATCAACATCTGTGGACAGAATGCCACCGTGCTCAGCGCCAATCCACCGCTGGTCGCCTCGGGTGTCTGGACCCAAAGCTTGGCCCAGGCCAGCCTTGGAGTGGAGATTGTCGATCCCAACTCGCCGGATACAGAGATCAATGGATTGGAGTCGGGCAACAGCTACGAATTTGTCTGGACCTTGTCCGAAGGGGTTTGTGTCGACTTTGCCTCAGATGTCGTCCTTGTCACGGTCAATGAAGCACCTCTGATCGAAGCCTTTGTGGAAACACCGCTTCTCTACGTATGCGACGCTACGACGGCAACACTCAGTGCCCAAGCCCCGAGCATTGGGGGAGGGCAGTGGTTGAGCACTTCAGGGGCCCGCATCATCGAGCCATTCCAGGCAGTGACAGCTGTGGATGGTCTGGACAAAGGTGAGAACGTCTTCGTGTGGAGTTTGTCTAACGGAACTTGTGAGAATTACTCGACGGATACCCTCATCATCATCCGAGAAGACGGTCCGGTGGCCAATGCCGAATCGTACCTGCTGGCCTTCCGAGACAGTCTGACAGGAGAAGATTTGCTGGACAACGACTTGATCGGCAATGCCTCTGAGCTGAGCATCCAATTGATACAAGCACCGGAAAATGGTACACTATCTGACAATCTGGAAGATGGGGTGATGGATTACATCCCCAATCGAGGATTCTTTGGCGAGGACAGTTTCATCTACGAATTGTGCAATGTCAATTGCCCGGATCAGTGCGATACAGCCCTGGTGCGCATCGAAGTGATGGCCGATCCAAATAGCAGTGATGACTGCTGGGTGCCTAATATCATTACCCCGAACAATGACAATCTCAACGATGCCTTGACGATCCCTTGCTTGGACAATTATCCAAACAACAACATCAAGGTATTCAACCGTTGGGGCGACAAAGTATACGAATCTGGTCCATATCTCAACGATTGGGAAGGAACCTACCGTGGCGAGACCCTGCCGCCGGGTACGTACTTCTACATCTTGCAGTTGGACCCGAGCCAGAAACCAATACAAGGGTTTTTCACCCTGAACCGATGATGACTAGCCCAGGGCAACAGATGCCAACTCGATGAACTACACATACACACCGCATCTGTTGCCCCTTGGGATTACAAAATGAGTCCACGAGGGCTCTACAAATCAATCAATTATGAGAAAACTATTCATTTTGTGTGCCGTGCTCTGTTGGGGGAGCCTGGACCTGATTGCTCAGCAAGATGTGCATTATTCCATGTTTATGTTCAACAAACTGACCTTCAATCCAGCCTATGCCGGGAGTCGGGAAGTGCTGACAGCAGCGGCACACTACCGCAACCAATGGCCCGGTGTCAGCGGCGCCCCCCAGACCTACACGGTGTGGGCACACACGCCTTTCATGGGCAAGCGCAATGGACTGGGGCTGTCCATTGTGGCAGATGAAATTGGGATGTTGAATACGTACAACATCGATCTGTCCTATGCCTATCGCATGAAATTGGATCGGCACAAAACCCTGAGCATTGGACTGTCGGGGCAGCTCGAATATGGCCGCATTCATTGGGAACGAGCCGATCCACTCGATGTCGGAGACGATTTTGTCCCCAATTCAACAACCTCCAAGCTGAATCCAAATTTTGGAATCGGTGTCTACTTTGCCGACAAAAATTATTATCTCGGAGCCTCTGTTCCCAGATTGCTGAAGACCACCGTTTACACAGACGAGCCCATCGACAACATCAGTCTGAACGCTCATCGGTCTTACTATCTGATGGGGGGCTTCATCAGTCGACTGAATCGCAATGTGCAGATTCGTCCGGGGGCCTTGATCACCTACAACCCACATGCTCCCTTCGAGTTTGATCTCAACTTGAGCTTCGTATTCGTCGAACGATTCATCATCGGGGCGTCCTATCGCCTTCAGGATTCGTTTGACGCCATCGCACAGTTTCAAGCCACAGATCAGATCAAGGTGGGACTGGGAGTAGATTTCACCCTGACAGAACTGAGAAGCTATTCTCCTGGAAGCTTTGAGGTGATGGTGGAATACAGTTTGATCCAGACTGGCCTTCGACTGAATAACATCCGTTTTTTCTAAATCATATGTTGTATGAAGTATCTGACTTACTTTTTTACCAGCTTGTTGTTGGTCCTGCTATTGCCGACAATGGGGCAAGCGCAAAAGCATCCAAATGCAGAACAAAGGCTGCCTGATGCAAAGTCGAAAATGCGGCAGAACAGCTCGCCCAAAGCCAGCTCACAGACTACGGGCACTGACAAAAAAAAGGCCGACAAATTGTATCGTGATTTGGGCTACATGTCCTCTGTGAAATTCTACAATCGCCTGCCTCGGGAAGAGCGCGAAAATGTGGAGGTCATGGCGCATCTGGCCAACAGCTTTCGGCTCAACCATCGCACAGAGGATGCCGAGTTTTGGTACAGCAAGTTCATTCACAAAACCAGCAATCCAACCCACTATTTGTACTACGCCCAGGTCTTGCAAAGCAATGGTCATTGTGAAGCTGCCATCGAGTGGTACAACAAGTTTGAACAAATGGCCGAGCTGGAGGAGCGTGCTCATCGCAACTTCATCAGCGATTGCAATGAGACCGACTTGTTTCGCAATCGTCGCAATGTCGTTTTGTACAACCAAAAAGACCTCAACAGCAAGCACCTGGATTTCTGCCCGATTCCCTACAAAGATGGGGTGGTCTTTACCTCTACGCGAGGACGAGATGGCATGTCTGTCAACTTGGATCATTGGACGAGTGACAATTTTTCCGACTTGTTCTATGCCGCTCGGATCAGCGACAGCTTGTTTCGCAAACCAACTCCTTTACACGGCGAGATCAATGCCCGCTTTCACGACGGAGTTGCCTGCTTTGCCAGTGGCGACCAACGCATGATCTTTACCCGCAACAATTACGAAGGAAAAAGCAAGGATGGCCTGATCGACTTGAAAATCTACATGGCCCAAACCTCTGAGGAGGGCTATTGGCAAGAGGCCGTGGAGTTGCCATTCAACAGCGATGAATTCACCACTTGTCATCCTACATTGGCACCAGATGAACGGACCTTGTTCTTTGCATCCAATCGGCCGGGCGGCTATGGCGGACTGGACATTTACATGTCCAAATTTGTGGGAGGCATTTGGAGTGAGCCCGTCAACCTAGGAGAGAGCGTCAACAGCTCTGGCAATGAGTTGTTTCCCTTCATCGCAGAGGATGGTCGTTTGTATTATGCTTCCAATGGATTCAAGGGCTTTGGTGGATTGGACATTTACACAGCTGTTCAGGAAGAGCAAAGAAATGGGCAACGCCAGTGGTCGAAACGCGAAAATCTGGGTCGGCCATTCAATTCTCCAAAAGACGACTTTGGGTTTTACATCGATGAGAAGAAAGAAAGTGGGTTTCTCACCTCCAACCGGGCAGGGGGGAGAGGAGGAGATGACATTTACTCTTGGCACTTCAAATACGGCGATTGGTATGATGACGAAAGCGATATGGACCGCCGGATTTGCGTAACAGACTTGCTGTCGGGTGAGCGATTGCCGGGGACCACTGTCTCCATGGAACCCATCGTACCGAAGAATGCAGAAGTGACGTCGGATGGCCGCTATCTGCTCACCTTGCAACCACTGGAAAAGGGAACAGACAAATACGTACTGGGTGTCCAGCAGGAGGGAGGCCAAAAAGCCATGCGCATGCCCGAGGCCCGGCAGTCGGTAACCAATCGCGAAGGCTGGTTTGCCTACTCGGTAATGCCTCGTTTGCGCTATCGGGTGCGGGTACAACGGCCGGGTTATTTACCATTCGAACAAGTACTGGATGCCAAAGACATTCGCCGGGAAAAAGAATACTGCATTTCCCTAGAAAAAGAAAAATGCTACACGCTCAGAGGTGTGGTCGTGGAAGCTGGAAGTGGCAAGACATTGCCCAATGCAACGGTGACCTTGCTCAATAGATGTGAACGCAAAGAAACCACGGTCGATTTGGATGACCAAGCTGCCTTTAGCATGTGCATCAGCTGCGGTTGTGACTACAGGATCAAGGCAAGCTACGAAGGATACGAAAGAGATTACGAATACGTAGAACCCATGCCGGAAGATTGTGCGGATGAAGTGGAACTGGCATTGCGCCTGGAGCTGAGTCCTCGTGCAAATGTTGCCGTTCCCAGTCCAACTAGACCTTATTCGACTTATCAATATCCAGCAGCTCCACAGCCAAGTGCCCCACCCGCAACTGGCTACCGACAAGTCATCACCTACCAACCTGTGACCACCTATCAGCCTGTGACCACTTACCAACCCGTGATGACCTACCAGGCCATTCCCGATGCTCCTGTGCAAGTAGTCCCGAGCCCTGCTCCCTACCCACCCGTACAAGCACCCGCGCCAGCTTATCCACCTGCTCCGGCCCAGCCTGCCGTAGTGGATTGGACACCCAATATGCTGAGCTCGCACTTTCTGGGCGATCCAAATGGAAACTTTGCCAAGGGACAGGTCTTGACCCTGAGAGACATCTACTACGACTTTGACAAGTTCAACATTCGGGGAGATGCCAGCCTGGATTTGGATCGGGTTGTCCAATTGATGAGGACCTACCCAAGCATGAAAATTTCCTTGGAGTCGCATACAGATTCAAGAGGAACGGCTGCCTACAATCGAACCTTGTCTCACAACAGAGCCATGGAGGCTCGCAGCTACATCATCCAGCGGGGGATTGAGCCAAGCCGACTCACTGCCCAGGGGTTTGGGGAAAGCCGCCTGACCAACCGCTGCGCAGATGGGGTAGGATGCAGTGAGCAAGACCACCAGCGCAACCGACGAACAGAGGTGCGCATCATCGAATTTCAAGAACCCAATATGCAAGTGACGGGCGAAAGATAATGACCTTGTAAGAGAGCTTTGACAAGTAGTGCCGAGGCCGGACTTTCTGAATTGAAGGTTCGGTCTTTGGCGTTTTTTGACCATTTTTTTGTCAAAACTTCCTGTAGGGTAGTGGCCGATTGAGAGTCTTCTTACATTTGCAGCATCTACTGACAAGCAAAAAAGCGATCCATGAAATTTTATTCCAGAAAATTGATCAAACCGGAGGATCTCAATGCCAACAACACCCTTTTTGGTGGGCAGCTGTTGCGTTGGATCGATGAGGAAGCGGGGATTTATTCCATGACCAAGCTCAACAGCATCCGGGTGGTAACCAAGTACATCTCCGAGATCAACTTTGTCAGTTCTGCGCGGCAGGCCGATGTGGTGGAGATTGGACTGGGCTTGGTGGCTGTGGGGCGCACATCCATTACCTTTGAGTGTGAGGTCCGCAATTTGTTCAGCAAAAAGACCATCATCACCATCGATCGGATCGTATTTGTGAGTGTAGATGAAACTGGCAACTCCTGTCCACACGGAAAGACTTTGGAAGAGCTTCAATCCAAATCCTCCAAGTCCTGATTCCATCCTCGACAACCAATCATCCCGTCTTTTGTTACGATAGGTAGCTGACTATTTTGTAGTGCAAACAATCTATTGCGTCCAGGAGCTTTGTCCAAGCAAAGAAAAGGCGCCTTTCGACTACTCAATACTTTATTCGGCATCATTTTTCCAGTGGAGACTCATTGGAGTTTGTTTGCTGTGACCCTACGCACCAAATCGACCCAAAAGGGAATCTATCCCATAGAACTTCCCTTGGCCCAAAAACAGAAATACCATCACATGCAAAATATTTTGGACGAAGACATCATCGATCACAGCCTGAAGCAGGAGGACCATTCTTTCCTGTGGCGAGCCGTTTTTTACCTTTCCAGTATGGCGATGGGGGCCATGGCCTATGGACTGTTTGCCCCCTATGGCTGGGGCAACCGCTTGGTGACCATCTTGTCCATTTCTCTTTTGGCAGTTGGATTGATGTTTTTGTTGGAAAATGCAAAGCAGTTTTGGGCGCGTTGGCAATCCATCCCCTTGGTATCCAAGTATCCATTGTGGTTTGAACGGCTCGAAAGTACAATGGCTTTTTGGGTCTGGATTGTGGCCCTCACTTTGATCATGCAGCAGCTGTAGAGATCTTACCTTACAGCTTGACAAATTGCAGGCGGTGAACTCTTTCCTCATCTCGTACCAATAGGTGGTACAAGCCAGTACTCTGCAACTGCATCTGTTGACTGGACAATCTCAAGGTGCCCCCCTGTATTTGTTGCCATTCTTGATGTACCAGTTGTCCTTGTCTGTCGTAGACTTCCACCTGACCCATTTTTGCATCCGGATTCAGTCCCCTGATGTAGAGAAACTCTGCGGTTGGATTGGGATAGACGCTGATGGAGGCGTCCATTGGAAAGGGCAGGAGTCGGATATCTGAGTATAGAAAGGTCCCGTTGGTATCCACTTGTTTGAGGCGGTAGTAATTGACGCCGCCCAGCGGCAGGACATCTGTGTAGCCATAGCTTGCCGCCGTCATAAAATCTCCCTTGGACGCTACCCTTGCCAATGTTTGAAAATTGGTGCCATCTGCGGATCGCTCTATTTCGAAGTGGCTGAAATTGATCTCCGAAGCTGTTTCCCATTCCAGGGATACCTTGCTGTTGTTGAGTCGTTTGGCATCGAAGCGAATCAGCTCCGCTGGCAAAGAGGTGAATTGTGGACTGGTGGAGCCAAAGGTAATGTACAATTGGCCGAAGGGTGGGGGACAGTTCAAGGCATTGCTGCTGAGGGAACCGCTGTTTGCGGTGGTTTGCAACGATTGGCGATCCATGCTCGTCCAATCCCCTGTTGGCGTTTTGTATACCACGATCAGGGAATCTTCATTCCCGATTCCACTTCGAATGGCGTCTTCCCAATAGAGGGTGACATCAAACAGACTGCTGGTACTACTCCATTCCATGAGCCAAAATTCTGCCTGACTCACCTCTGAGACCCCTGCGGAAAGGTTGCCAAAAGGAGGAGGACAATTGAAGTACTGTAGGCTATAGGTCGAAGCGGCATCAGTGATTTCCGTGAGTTCGATGGGGGCATAGGTTGTGCTGTCGCCCAGTGGGAAGACGAAATTGCCTGTGCTCCTCCCTTGTTTGATCACAGGGCCATCGATGTAGGATGTGGCATTGCCTCCGCTGAGACTGGCTTGGTCTCCTACGATCAAAGGCGCGGCGGTTGTGGTTTTGAGAATGCCTTGTGTCAAATCCATGTCAACCTCTACGAAGAGGGTGTCTTCCAGACTGATGGGCAGGCCTGAATTGTTTTCTATGAAGATGTCGGCAAAGACAAATTCGTCGGCACCACTGCCAGGCACATTGTTGCAGGCCAGTGTTTGGGCGCCATTTCCGTTGTAGATCAGGGATGTGCCGCTTTCCATGGTCAGGGACCCGTACAGGGTTCTTGAGATGTTGCTGCCAACTTCCAGCCGTGCTTCTTGTGCAATTTCGATCAAAACATCTCCCTCGCTCTGGGCATCCAAGAGGATGTCTCCTCGAACAGAGAGAAAAGCACTGACTCCTCTGACCTCCACTTCCATGATCTGGTTGGCCGTCTTTGAGTCGATGGTGAGGTTGCCTGCAATGGTGAGTTTGCCTTGTCCGGTCCCCACGTGGAGATGGGTTTTGCTGTTGCCTGCAAAATCCTCCAAGGTCATATTGCCACTGACAGTCGAATGGCCTTCTGTATCAAAATGCAAATGGACTTTCTTGCTTCCCTTTCGTTTGATGTCGACGTTGCTTCCACCGATGAAACTGGAATTGCCTTTGAAGTGCCAATGGAAATTGCCACCTCCTTGCAAATCAGCCCCCACAGTACCGGAGACCATCAACTGACCGTCCTGGTTCAAATCGATTTTGGTATTTCCTTTGGTAAAACCGTCATTGTCATAGTCAAAAGTCAAATCGCCGGAGACGGTCAAACGGCCAGAGTTGAAAATGTCAAATGCCAATTCCTTGTTGGTATCATCATTGGCTGCCCTCGTGACTGTGAGCGACCCTCCTACACTCAATTGAGCGGTACCGGAGATTTCTACAGTAAATCCGTTGGAAGAATCCTCGGAGGACACATCCATATTTCCCGCCACAGATAGCATGACACTACCCGAGACCATCAGCACGGTTTCGCCACTTCCGCTGGCATTGCTCAAAGCGAGGTATTGAATCTCCGTACTTGAGGTATTGAAGGTGATCGAATGGCCATCGATGTAAACAGAATCCCCTGGACCTGGTGCTGTCCCTTGGTCCCATACACTTCCGTCTGTCCAGTTTCCGTTGCTGACTGCCTGGAATGTATCTGCTTTGGCAGGAAGAACAAAGAACAGCAAGGCGGAAAACGCTATCAATAGGTGCTTATACATGGTCACTTGTTTTATCGGGGAGGAACGTCTGAGGTGGGGTAGGATGGAGAGAGAGTTTTGGGAGGAGAGCTTTGTTTAACCTTATTTGTCTTTGGATTGACAACTACTGTACCAAGTCTGTGGGAAAGAATGATTTGGCACGCAACCATTGGTTCAAAAGGAGAAATGGGGCATCATCCAATGAAAAAGCCGCCCCGGATGTCCCGAAGCGGCTGGTGTTTTTTATCTGTCAACCAGAACTTCCTAGCGCTTGATGAAGCCGCGGAAGCCGTAGTCTTTTTTCAAACTTTTTCGGAAATCCTGTGCATCCTGTAGACTGTCAAAACGCTCGACCACTACTGAGTGCAAATCCGAATTGCCAAAGCTGATGATCTCGGCACTGTACAAGCCCTTATCGGTCAGTTGTCCCAATCGTTTCTCGGCATTGACAACGCTCTTGAACACGCCTGCGATGACTTTGTAGTCGCCCGTGCCGCTGTTGCCGTAATTGCTTTCGCTGTCAGCTGTATCGTAAGAGCTGCCAGGATCATCGTAATTGTCCGTGGTTGTCTCTGGTGCCACATTGATGAAGCGAATGTTGATGTCTTTGTCGATCTTCACAATGCGCACTTCCGTGCGTCGATTGTATTGGTGCTCCGGTTCGGTACAACTGATGCCGTCTTGGCAGTGGTTGCGAATTTCGGATTCACCATATCCCATTGGTTGCAAGCGATTGTAGCCCACACCCTTGGAGACTAGGTAGTCAACGGCATTCTCAGCCCGTTTTTGCGACAGGCGACGATTGTAACGAGGCTCTCCTCTGGCATCCGTATGCGAGGCCAGCTCAATTTCAATGTCTGGATATTGCTTGAGGAATTCGGCCAGTGCATCCAGGTCGAGGCTGGCATCTGGTCGGATGGTGGCATCGTTGAAGTTGTAGTAAATGTTGGGCAATTCAAAGACAGTCCCTTCGCTGATGGTCGTATTGACAATCACATCATTGTACGGGTCATCATCGGAATTGCTGGTGCTGTTGCTGCCATCTGGATTGCTGCTGCCGGAAGTGCCGTCTCCATTGGTTCCCGCCACATCATCGGCACCGACCTTTTTCAGACTCACAGACAGTTCGTTGAGATCTGAATCGGAGGTGAGAACCACCAATCGGGGTTGATAGCCTGGCTTTTGGATGTTGACCACATAGTTGCCATTGGCGATTTGCAAGGGGTATTTTCCACCATAATCGGTGATGCCTTGCTCGCTGTTTTCATCCATGGAAAGCCGCAGCAGCACCTCATCGTCGGCCTCTGGCTGTTCTCCATTGTTGATGGATGTAATGGCCTTTGCGATGGTAAAATCGTCCAAGTTCATGTAGCTGACCTGTGCCTCCACCACTGGATCACCGCTTTCGTGGTCGATGACCAGGATGTCGATGTTGCGCTCGGTGGGAGAGGGGGCCACTGTTTCGTTGTTGGTGACATCATCCAAATTGGTGGCGATGTAGAAGCTGTAGATGTCATCGGACCCACGGCCGCCATCCCGATTGGAAGACAGGTACCCGTTTTTCTTGTCTCGGTCTACGATGAAGCCAAAGTCATCTCCTTCCGAATTGAAAGGCTTTTCCAGATTGATGGGCTTGGTGTAGGAGTCTCCGATTTTGGTGGCTGAAAAAATGTCCAATCCACCATAGCCAGAGTGACCTCTGGAGGCAAAGTAAAGCGTCCCATCTGCGTGCAAGTAGGGAAAAACTTCGTCTGCTTCGGTATTGACACTTGGACCCAGGTTGATGGGTTCGCCCCAGCTGTCGCCTTCGCGCTTGCAGACATACAGGTCGTTGGCACCCAGGCCACCGGGTCGGTCAGAGGCAAAAAACAGCAGGTCGCCATCTACGGAAAGAGAGGGGTGCATGGCGTTGCTCTCGTCGTCGTTGAACGGCAATTCCACCACGTTGACCCAGCTGCTGTCCTTGCGTTCGGCCATGTAAATCTTCAACTTCACGATGCCATCTTTGGCCTTTTTGCGCTTGCCATTTTTGTAGTTGTTGCGCGTGAAGTAGATGTGTTCGTTGGTGCGATCAAAGCTCATGGGGCCTTCGTGGACAGGCGTCAACAGCTCTGTGGCAAAAGGCTCTGGCGTTTTGAGCAGCCCACTTTCCGATCTGCGAGAGCGAAAAATGGACATGATGTTTTGATCGATGCGGGTATCTCTGACCTTGTACCGCTTTTTGGATACTTTGGTAGAGATGAACACGATGCCATCCTCGTAAAATGTGGGGCTGTACTCCAAATCCGGAGAGTTGATGGTCGCCTCATTGGTCAGGATGACTTTCCGGTCGGCGGAAATCAACTGAGCCGATGAGGGCAACGCCAGCAAACAGCAAATGGACAAAGTGCCGAATAGTTGTATTAATTGCTTCATAAGTCCCAATTGTTTTAGCTCTTAGAAAAAGAACCTTGGATTCGCAATATTGTCTTGTTCTTTCAAAAAATCGTAGCGCAGCAACACCTCCCAACTGCCACCGCTCTCGGCGCCCAGCCCGGAAATGCCCACGTCGTAGGCCAGCCCGATGCCAATGCTCTTGTGCTGGTACATCAGCAGCAAATCGATGGATTCGACCAGATCGTCTCCACCGTGGCGATACGACACCCCGGCTGTGATACGGTAGTCAAATACCATGCTGATGTTGGCATCCAAATCAAAGGGCGCATTTTGCACATACTTGGCCAAAATCGCTGGTTTGAGGTGCAATTTCTCACTCACCGGAAGCATGACTCCTGCAATGGCGTAAAAGTGTGGAACTTCCTGCGCCACCAGGTCTACGACATTGGTCCGATTGAGGGTGATTTCATTTGGAAAGAAATGAGGCACCGACAGACCGAAGTAAACCTGCTTGTAGGTGAAGTAAAGTCCTGCTCCAAAGTTTCCAGCGTATTTGGTCTCCATGTTTTCCGACAAAGAAGGATCGCCACCATCGCGGATGAAAATCGCCGGGTCTTCAAAATCGAAGCCATAGTAGCGGATCGACCCTTGTAAGCCGAATCGCACGGCTGCGTCTTTGGTGATTTGCAGCTTGTAGGAGTAGGCCATGGAGCCGTACCACAAGTTGGTGATTCCCGCCGTGTGGTTGGAAACACTGAAGCCAAAGCCAACTTTTTGGCCCAAAATGGGGGTGTTGATGCTGACCAGCCTGGATTGGGGGGAGCCTTCAAAGCCGGCGTACTGGTTCCGGTAGATGGCCAGGAGGGACGTCATGTCCCTGGCACCTGCATAGGCCGGATTGATAAACAACTGGTTGTGCATAAACTGCGTGAACTGAAACTCCTGCTGTCCGAGCAAAGGCCCTGTCAGCAACAATAAGAACGCAGTTGCAAATGTTGGGATTATATATCTGAGTTTCATTTGAGTTATTTTTCTGTTAAAGAAAATGACCGTTGGGCCCTTATCGCAAGATCTGAATGAAGCCTTTCATCGGATCGGCATTGGGGTCTACTCTGAAGATGTAGTAGTAGGTACCATCGGGCAAATTCTCGCCTTCAAATGTTCCCCTCCAATCGTTCTGATAGGGCTTTTGACTGAAGACCTTGTCTCCCCATTGGTTGTAGATGATGATCTCATTGTCTATGAAATTGCCATCTTCCAGGCAGTTGATGATCAAGGCATCGTTGAATTCATCTCCGTTTGGAGAAATGACGTTGGGGACTCGGCAAGGGCCATCAAATTGGACATCCAGTGTCACCACCGCAATGTCGCAAATGCGAGAGCCACGACAGTCGTAGCAGATTCGATAGACAAACTGGTCAATGCCCAAATAGCCGTCGCGCGGCGTGTAGTTGAACACCCCACCACCCAGGTCTTCCAGGGTGCCATTGGAGGTCGAATCACTCAGCAACTCCACCGTGAAGTTCAGGTTGGCGGCCGTGGAGAAGGTATCGTTGAGCAATACATTGAAGTTGGTCAGTGTCTGCTCGTAGGTCACTTCGTAATTGTCGTCTACCGCGATGGGCGTTTCTACGACTTGTAAGCTCAAGGTGGCTGTGTCGGAATCGCAATTGCCCCTGCTGACCCAATAATTGTAGACATACACCCCAGGTTCGGTGGGGATGATGCTCAATTCGTTGTTGTCGGTATTGGCTGGAAGCCCTGAGTTGGCTGCTGGACTGGCTGCCCAATTGTACTCATCTGGTACGATCAGGTATTCGGTTCCAATCAGTCGACACTCGGTACCGAGGCAAACAACTTGGTCGCAATCTGTCGTCAATTCCGGAGCGGGGATGTTGTTGACTTCCACATCAATGCTGGCCGTGCGCGAACAACCGTTGGCGCCCAGAGCAACCACTTGGTAGGTTCCGGAAAGGGAAATGTCCGGGTTCGGGACCACAGGATTTTGCGAATTGTCTGTTTGGCCATCTGGGAAAGTCCATGTCCAGGTATCGACTCCGATGGAATTGTCGTTCAGTGTGGCTGTCAATTCCAGGTCGGTGTTGCAAACAGGACCGTTGGAGGCCAGTGTGAAGTTGGGAGCTGGGTTAACTGTCAATGTTCCACAATCAGTAGCAGTACACTGGACCGATGTGGTGATCGTCACGCAATAGGTTCCGCTGTTCAATGGTGTGAGCTCGGAGATGGTAGGCTCTGCATCTGTGGAGCTGAAGCCATTGGGGCCAGACCATTGGTAACTCAACATGGTATTCGGATTGTTGATCGTCATGCTCACGCTGGAGCCTTCGCAAAGGGTATCAGAGGGTTGGAATTGCACTTCGATCATGCTCAGAGGCAAAACGGTTACCAAGATGGTACACTCTGCATCATTGCCCGCTGCATCAGATACTTGGTAGACAATTCTGGTCTCTCCTTCGGGGAAGGTATCTCCATTTCCTGGGCCAGAGGAAGTTTGTGTTGCCACGACATTGCCTTGGCAGTTGTCCATTCCAATGGGTTCTCTGTACGCAACCTTGACGCCCTGACAGTTGTCATCCGGAGTCGCATCCAAAACGATGTTGCCCGGATCGCTGATCACAGTCCCATCAATGCGCACCACCACACTGTCGCACACAAGGACAGGAGGTTCGTCGTCGTTGACAGTCACCGCAAAGGTACAAGTGGCCGTATTGCCAGAATCATCTGTGGCGGTATAGGTCACCGTGGTATTGCCCACTGGAAAGTCAAATCCACTTGGGTGAGAGGAGGACAAAACAGGAGTGCTGCAGTTGTCTGAGAACACAGGCAATTGCCAACTGACACTGGCGGAGCACCTGCCTTCATCCACTCCGACGACTACGCTTGGTGGACAGCTCACGGCGATTGGCGGTGTGGTATCTCTGACCTCAATGTCGAATTCACACCTGTCAGTATTGCCAGCCATGTCCACGATCAGGCAGACCACGCGGGTGGTTCCTTCTCCAAGGGTATCGCCCGGGTTGTGCGTACAAGTGACCATGGCAGAGGAGCAGTTGTCGGTACCAGTGATGGCGTCGAAAGTCGCGATGGCCCGACAGTCTGGCAAGTAAGTGAGGTTGAGGTTGTTGGCGCCACAATTGTCAAAAGTCGGCGGCGTGTTGTCCTCTACTGTTACTCGGAAGGTGCAAGTGGCAGAATTGTCGGCTGCGTCAAAAGCAACATAAGTGATGATGCTTGTGCCAAGTCCAAAGGAACTACCAGAAGCATTGCTGGAGTCGATGCGGACCACGCCGCAATTGTCGCTGGCCAGGGGAGCCGCCCAAGTGGCCATGCCCATACAGCTGGCATCGGCATTCACAGTCACGTCTGCAGGACAATTGCTCCAAGTCGGCAACTCATCATCCGTTACACTGACGGTAAATGTACAGGTATCTGCATTTCCAAATCGATCGTTGGCAATGTATTCTACCGTGGTGGTCCCGTTGGGGAAGGCCGTGCCGCTGGCGTCGTCGTTGCCGTTGCCAATGCTGCTGCCCATTTGACTGAGAGAAAAAGTGATGGTTGAAATGTCAGCCATGTCGATGTTGATGATGGGCGCAATGCCTGTCACCACCGCAGAGCACTGACCAGCATCCGTGGTGGTACTCACATTGACTGGACAATCCAAAATGTCATTGCTCACAAAGCGGACAGTCACGCCAAATTGGCAACTGTCTACATTGCCGTTGACATCTGTGGCGATGTAGGTAACGGTTGTCGTACCCAAGCCAAAGGAGGTGCCGCTGGCAGTGTTGTTGCCTGTGGCTCCTGTGGAAAGGCGGTAGGTGGTACTGGCCACGCCACAAGCGTCGGAGACAACAGGATCAATTCCATTGACGACGCTGCTGTTGCCGCTGGTAATGTCCACCGTCAAATCAGCCGGGCAGTTCACTGTCGGAGGGGTGGCATCTGTGATGACGATCTCCATGCTGCAAGTAGCTGTACGGCCATTGACATCGGTTGCTGTCCAAACCACAGTGGTACTTCCCACTGGATAGGTACCGCTGGCGTCGGCTGTATTGTTGAAGTCGTTGGTAATGCTTTGAATGCCACAATCATCAGTGGCTGTGGCTGCGGGGATTGTCACTGCTGCCCCACATTGGCCCGCATCTGCATTCTGTGCAATGTTGGCCGGGCAGTTGATGATCGGATCTGCGTTGTCTTCTACCGTTACAGTAAAGCTGCAACTCCCCATTCGCCCAGAGGACTCGGTGACGTTGTAGGTGACCGTAGAAGTACCCACCTGGAAGACAGTTCCACTGGCATCATTGGAGCCAGTAGCTGTGGTAGCACCTGTGATGGTGTAGCTGGTCGTCGTTGGGCAATTGGCCGCGATGGTGGGAGCGAGGCCCGATACACTGGCCGAGCAATTGCCTGGGTCAACACTGACGGTAAGGTCGATGGGGCAGCCCACCACCGGGTCAGTATCGTCCTGGACTGTGACGATGAAGCTACAGGTATCGGAAAGTCCTGCATCATCCGTGACAATGTAGACAACTGTATCTACACCCACATCGAAGAAGTCTCCCGGATTGCGGTTGTTGGTGATGTCCAGATCGGTATCACAATTGTCCGTGGCCGTCGGCGCTGTCCAGAAGTAAATGCTTCCGCAGGCTGCAGGGGTGGCACTGAGTGTGATGTCCGTTGGGCAGTTGGAAAATATGGGGGCATCTGTGTCGGATACTTCGATGGTACCTGGCAGGAATTCGTATTCACTTGGGGTCAGGCGTCTGTTGTCGAATCTACTGATCTCAAACAGCAGTGGCCCAAAGTTGCCGTAGGTGAAAAGCGGCAATCCAAGGGTTCCTTTCACGTTGAACTCAATGCGGAAAATGACGGTGCTGTCTGCCAGAGACAGTCCATCTGAGGTAGCAGGGGTTTGGGCCCAAATCAGTCCCAGGGTACCACCAGGAGTCAAAGCCGTGTTGAACGGATCGGTCCCGGGATTGAGTTCCAGGTTTTGGTGTGCGATGTATTCGATGATGCTGGTATCCCAATTGATCCCCATTTGCATACTGATCAAGGAATCAAAGTTGATGACCCGAAAGTCGACCGTAATGGTTCCTGCAGAACAATCCTGTTGGATCAGTGGATCAAAGTAGAGAATGTCTGGGTTCAGTGGAGTGGTATCGTTGTAGGTGACGTTGAAGGTACACCCATCTGTCCTGCCACCAAAATCTTCTGCCAGATAAGAAACAGTGGTCATGCCCTCGACGAAAGTAGAGCCGCTGACATCGTCGAATCCAGCACCGCTTGTGACACCTCCCAAGGTGTAGGTGACTTGCCGAATGCCGCAATTGTCCGACAGAGCGACAGGCCCCAAACCGGTGGGGGTGGAGGTGAACACCGTCACATCTGGAGGGCAAGTAATGCTCGGATCTTCGTCATCAGTGATGGTCAATTGTACACTGTTGAAGAAGAAATCAACATTTTGGGTAAGGATGCCATTGTTCAGATCGGAAATGGAGATGCCCTGTCCTGGCTGTGCGCCCAGTTCTATGTCTGCCACAGTGCCTGCATTGGCCTTGCGAGTCAGACACATTTGAATGATGGTTGAATCATTGGGAAGTGTCAAACCAGTAAAGGGGCCAAACCAAGAAAAGGCCAAGTAGCCTTCGGTGGTGCTGACATTGGCGGTCGGAACGCCTGGCAAAAAGAAAGTGTGGCTGACGTAGTCGAACTCAGAGGTATCCCAGAGTATGGCAAACTCTAGTCCGGTGACTTGGGTAAAGTCTTGCACATCGACATCCACACAAAAGTCATTGGTCTCACAGCTCACTGGCGGGCCAACCAAGCTGAATGTCAATTGCGCATTCAGCCCCAATAGGAAGGCCAAACTGAAAAAGACCGTTAGCAATATCTTTTGCATATCTTCAGAGTCTTTGAAAAGTGGTGTATATTTAATTGATTCACAAGTGATTACATGTAGAAGGCCATGGAATAAAGCAGCAGTAGGCGACAGGCAGTCGGGCCTCATCGCTATTGCATGTGTATTCTCATAATTGGGTACCTTCTCCAGTGTGACTTGCAAATATAAACAAGATCAATATGGAGTTTACTGTGTGGTGGCAAATCGGATGGTTCTTTTATCAGTTTTTGGCAGTACGCAGGCATTTGCCACTCGCTCAAAGCGCTTTGGTTTCTCGCTTCGTCTGGTCGGTAGGTTGTCGGATCGAATGAAAGGGTGCCAAAGGGCGGTAAACCACCCTTTGGCTAACAATATACACCCATTCCATTGATCTCAGTGTGTTAGTCTATGATGACCATCTTCTTGACGGCTGTAAAGCCATCCGTATCCAACTGGTAGTACAATACTCCTGCAGATGGCAGCTCGCTGCTGTTGACAGGAATTTCGTTGTACCCCTTTGCAAATTGGTCTTCATAGGTCTTGATGACGCGGCCGGAAACATCCAGGACAGACAGTCTGGCAAAGCCCGCCTCAGGCAAGCTGAAGCTGATGATCGTCTGATCTCTGAATGGGTTTGGACGGTTCTGGAAGAGTCTGAACTCTGCATTTGCTGCTTCGCTCGTCTCAAATACCAGCTCGATGTCCATGGCCTTTTTATCGGCATCGTATGCTGTGTTGGGCAGCTGTTGGAAGTCACCCAATGTCAGTATGTCACTTATTCTGTCTACATCGGTCTTGGCCTTGAAGATGATGCTGAACAGCGCCTCTTCGTCGGCAATGTCTGCAGGGATGGCATCAAACCACAGGGCTGTCAACAATCCTTCATCAGCAGCATGCGATGCGATGTTGTTGGCACCGAAGTTTGGCAGAATGCCCGCCTGAACAGTTTCAAAACTGATCTGAGCCGGATCGAACTCCATCACCCACTGGTAAGCGAGGATGTTGCGGAAATCCTTGGCGCGGAACACCAGTTCGTAGGTTTCTCCCTCTGTCATGCTCACATCTTCCAAGCCGATCTTCAGGGCACCTGTTCTGTAGGTAGATGCACTACTAGAACCCTGCTGGTTGTTGTTGTTGATCGTGCGGTTCAGTGGATCAAAACCAGGATCGTTGTCTTCCACCTGTCCGACTTTCACCCCTACATAGTCATTCATCAAACTATCAGCCGACAGGTTGTTGATGGTACGGGTACTGTTGAAGGTCGGTACAATTCGACGTGGCAGGTTTGGCAGGATGACATCGGCTGGTACAAATCTCCAGGAAGTGTTGCCCTGTGGTGTTACCGGAGGTCCTGGTACGACAGTCTGCAGCAGTCGGTTGAGTTGTACGACGTCGAATGTGGTGATGCTATTGTCTGGGAAGGCATCCGCAGCAATCTTCTTGTAGGGACTGTTCAAGGTGTCGATGCCTACGATGTGTCTTTGGATGATGGACAAATCGAGTGCAGAAACCCCGTTGATCCAGTTGATGTCCTTGGAAGGCAGCAGGCTGTAGTTTCTTCCGGCAGGAACCGGGTTGAAGCTGAACATGCCGTCGTTTCCTGTGGTTCTGATGCCAGATGCACCACCTGTGCTCAGGTCTGTCAGGTTGACGTTTGCATTTCCGACAGGCATACCAGATTCCGTGCGGATGGTACCTGCGATGTTGAGCTGTGCAGGGTTGTCGATGATGACGATGCCGTCCAACATACATGGCACCACGCGGATGGCGACCCCATTGTAGGAGCGAGTGATTTCTGCAACCAGTACATTGTCTCCAATCAATTTGATGCGAGTGGATTCGTTGACGTTTCCAATCAAGTTGACATCCAGGTTGAAGATGGTACTTCCGTCAGTCAATGTTGCCGGGTTGTTGGTGCTGGCGTTGTTGAACCACTGGATGTTCATCGTATCGCTGCTCACGATGTTGCTGACAAATCCGGTTCCTGGCAATTGGTTGCCGCTCACACCAGTGAAGTTGGCAACTGTATTGTCTTCGATGACGGCACGGAACTGGAATCCTTGTACATTGATGAAGTTGGAAACTGTTACCGGTACGCTGAGAGTGGTCATGGCCGTTCCAGACAAGTTGCCCGGAGGATTGACGTTGTCAAGGATGACGTCGAAGCAAGTTTCAGGTACTTCTACCGTTACATTTGCTGTACAAGTATCGCGATTGCCCACCGCATCCTGTACAAAGAGTTGGACGGGAACTGGGCTGTTGTTGACATCGATTGGTCCGTAGGTCAACTGGTCGGCCGTGAAGCTCAAGATGCCAGTGCCTGGGACAGTACCTGTACAGTTGTCAAAGCTTCCTCCGTCGAGGTCGGCCGCTGCCAATCCGGCAAATCCAGTGTTGTCCAAGGTGACAGTGACATCCTGGCAAATGGCCGTTGGGCGGATGTTGTCCTGGATTTGGATGGAAGTGCTGCAGCTGGCAGAGTTGCCAGAGTTGTCGGTTACCGTCATGGTGACTGGGAAGGTCAATCCGGCGTTGATGCAGGTAAATGTATCTCTGGACAGAGAGAAGTTGTTCAATCCAAGGAAATCACAGTTGTCGACACTGCCATTGTTGAAGAAGTTTGGTGGCAAGACCAAAGTGTCAGATGGTGGCAGGGAGACAGAAGATGGTCCACCCAAGCAAGAGGCAATCGGTGGGGTATCGTCTGTCACGACAATTCGTACAATCTTGACCGCAGAGTTGCTACATGGGTCGATGGCTGTGATGAAGCGAGTGGTTACCCCGACAGTGTAGTTGCCAGTCAGGTTGCCATTGTTGATGCTCAGGTCCGCAAAGGCAGCACAATTGTCCGACACGGAGTCGGCAGTGATGACATAATTGATGGCCGCCAAGCAGTTGTTGCTGGCACTGGCAAAAATGGTATCGACCACACTGAAAATCGGAGATTCTGTATCCTGTACCGTAATGACCTGAGAGAAGGTCGTCACATTGGAAGAAGGATCAGAAGCACTCCAGCTACGCGTTCTGGTGTAGTTGTAGTGGCTGCAGTCAGAGGTAATGCCCGATTGGGTAGATACCTCATTGTATACGATGCCAGTGGTACCACAGTTGTCGGTGGCCACGATGTCTACCCCATTGACAGGAACAGCAGGAATGGCATCACACTCTACTGTCACAGCAGGTGGTACACCCAGCAAAACCGGAGCGATGTTGTCGCTGATGATGATGGTGACGAGAATGCCATTGGAGTTGTTTCCTTGGTTGTCAGAGGCGATCAGTACTGCTGATTCCGTCCCGATGTCATCACAATCGTAGGCAAGAGAGCCTTGTCCATTGATGGTGATGCTGGGGTTTGGATCGCAATCGTCGGTCGCTCTGGCGAAGAAGTCGCTCGGCGTGACAGTGGCCATGCCGTTTGCATCCAAGTTGACAGTCAGTGTGGTAATACCAGACATCAGTACAGGGCCATTGTCGGCAATGATGCGAATGGTCTGAAACTGAGTAGAGGTTCTATTCTGTGCATCCGTGTATGTCCATGTGATGATGACATCGGATGTCGAGGTCGTTGTGAAGTTGTAGCTGGTCACATTGCCCATGCCATCAGTAGAGGCTGCCGTGATGTTGGCTGTACCCGTGTTGATGGATGGAATACCGTAGATGGTATTTGGTGGGCAAACAGAATCGCTTGCTGTTGGCGTAATCAATACCAAACCGCCGCATTCAAAGTTGGCATCTGGCAAGCTGACACCTGTGACATTTGGTACAGGGTTGGTATAGCTGGCTGCGCGACTGGACAGCACGACGAAGAATGTACAGCTGTCGGACAGGCCTGTCATTCCCATGTTGTCAAAAGCTACCAATTCAATTTCTACTGTATCACCTGCAGAAGGACCACCACTTATGTCGGCATCGCGAAGGGTAACAGCCGGATCATTCAGTGCCAATCCTGCGCTTGCCTGGCCAACAAAGCCATTGGGGCAGTTGTCCGTGATGCTTCCCAGGTTGGTGTAGTCTGGAATGGGGTCTGTATCTGCGCAGAACAGAAGAATCTGTGTACCTGGGCAGCCAATGCTTGGGCGACCGTTGTCCACCACTGTGACAGTGAAGGAACAAGTTGTCTCGTTGCCTGCTGCGTCGATGGCTCGGTAGGTTACTGTTGTGGTTCCCACTTCAAAGGTGCTTACCCCAGAAGTGTGAGAGCTGGTCAGGATCACATCATTTCCAAGAGGATCACAGTTGTCAGTTACAGAAGGAGCGGTCCAGGTGACCATGGTGTCACAACTGTTGACCACATTGACTGTGATGTTGCTTGGGCAGTTGACGATGGTGGGACCGACTTGGTCGATGACTGTTACGTCAAAGTCGCAAGTGCTGCTGTTTCCGGCAAAGTCAGTGACTCGGTAGGTAACCGTGTTGAGGCCCAAGTTGAAAGAGGCCAAGCCCGCATTGGTACCAGTGGTCCAATCCAGGGTAGTAGAACCGCTGAGCATGTATTCCACAGTTTCGGTCATACAGTTGTCGAAATATTGACCGCTCACCAGTGGCAAAGAACTGCCAGACATAGAGATGCCAGCAATACCAGTAGCAGTACAGCTGTTGGTGGTACTGACGGTAACGTCCATTGGACAGTCCAATTGTGGGTCTTCGTCATCTGTTACTTCTACGATGACGCTGCAAGAAGTACTTGGGTTGTTGCCATCCGAGACGCTAAAGGTAACGGTGGTGCTGCCGATGGCATTGGAAGTAGAGCTGAAAAAGCGACGGCTGAATCCGTTGGCGGCCCAAGCGTCGAGGCTGTCCTGAAGGGCAGCATTGGAAATCGTCTCATTTGCAATCACTTGAGTACCACTGGTAGTGGCAGCATAGCTGATGGTCAAGGATGTGCTGGTGAAGCAATTCTCCACTATATTGGGGATGGGGAAGGTCACAAATGCATCGCAATCGTTGAGGTCATCATCGCTGGTATTGCCAGTGTAGGTCATGCCGCAGCTGCCGCCAGAGATGGTGGGAGCGATGTTGTCTTCCAGAATAACAGTGAGTATCAAGGGATTGGACTCGTTGCCTCCGGGTAGGCCATCATCATCTGCTACGACGAAGTAGCTACCAGGGCCATAGGGAGTGTCTCCATCGCAGCTAATGTCTACGCTGGCTCCCAAAGCGACTGCTTGAGAGGGAAATTCATAGAAAAACAATGAACAACCGACCCCTTGAGGGTTGATGATGCCGACCAGGGCAGCTTGGTCGAGGGTTGCACTTCCGTTGGCATCCAATTGAAGGGTAACGGTAGGATTACCGTTGGTAAAATCAATCAGATTGCACTGGGCGAGTGCATCGCTGTTCCCAAAGAGCCCCAGTAGTAAGGCCAGTAACCAAAACTTGACCCGCCCTGCCACACATCCGAGTTTTCGGAAAGTCATGGCAGCGGATAAGTTTCTGTTCAGGGATGTAAATTTAGAAACCATGATTCTGTTTTTGGTGCCTGCCCGATCAATGGAAGGGAGGCCGAGTTAGAAAATCGTTTTTTCGATTACAAATGTTGATAGTGTATATAGGTGAAAGCATCCACCAAGGATGCTTTTGGTGCCTATTAGGTAGATGTGTTTAGAGATATGGTGGAGCATTCAACTCCAATGGTGCGGAACAGGAATTGCTAAAAGTCTAGAGGTATCAAAGCTTTTCCCTGCAAAGATTGTGACAAAAGTGCCACACAGGAAAACCAGTCTTTGAAAGTTTAGAGAATCTTACGTCAGGATGGTGATTGAGATGCGTTCACACGGAGTACGGCATGTTGCAAGTCTTATCACCTAGGGATAGGAAGCATTGCGTTTTCTCAGTATGTCGTTTTAGAGGAAGATCAATTTCGTCATAAAAGTAATAAATTATTTACAATTCAATCGTTTCTGCCTCTTTTTTTTATGTGTCGGCCACAAGCCAGAAAGTTGACCAAGAACTTGTAGCGCATCTTGCAAGCAATTGCTCACACAATTCACTGTTTCCAAGAGTATTTGCCTTTTTCAAAAAAGAGAAAGACTCAAGTGTTTTGATTCAAGGGACCAGATGTCAAAGAACATCGATTTGTTGGGCTGTGCTGTTCGGACAGAAGGCCAATAGCCCGCTGTGGGTTATGTGTTTTTTTGAGTGTAACAACCCAAAACATCTTACGATTTATTGATATACGTGCTTTTGTGTATAAGGTTCGCAAAAAGAAGTAAAAAGCGCCTGCATCATTTGCAGGCGCTTCGTACGGATTTAATAAAAGAATCTGGGGTTGGCCATGTTGATGGTTTCTTTGAACACATCATAACGCACGATGGCTTCCAGACTTCCCACGGTGTGTCTGCTCAATTCACCCATCGTAAAGTCATAGGCCAGTCCCACGGCCAGGCGTCCTGCCTGGTACAACAGAATCAGGTCGATGGACTCGCCACCTCCTGCATTTCCAGTCCGGTATCCAATACCAGTGGTAATTCGGTTGTCGTAGATGAAACTGGCTACCACTTCTAGGTTGGGTGGTGCATTTTTGACGTACTTGCCCATGAAAGTGGGCTGAAATTGGAAGCCTCCTCCCAAAGGAAACAAGGCGCCTCCCATCAAGTAAAAGTGGGGCGCCTCCTTGGCAACTCTGATGCCTTCGTCCAAATTGAAACCCAGCTCATTGCCAAGTACACTGGGGCTTGAGCCTCCCAGATAGAAATTCTTATGGATCAAGTAAAAACCAGCCCCAAAGTTTCCTTTGTAGATGTCGGCATCTGTATTTTCGAGTATGGATGGATCTCCTGATTCCGTCGTGATCACACTCGGGTCGGTAAAGTCGATGCCGTAGTAGTGCATGCTTCCCTGCACACCCAAGCGCAAGGAAGTTTCTTCGTTGAACTGTATTTTGTATGAATACGCCATGGCTGCATTCCAGCGGTCCGTAATGCCCAACTGATGATTGGAAATGGTCAGACCAAATCCCACCCGGTCTTTCGACAGAGGAGCATTGAAGCTGATCAGCTTAGAGGTAGGGGCACCGTTGTACCCAAACCACTGCTTGCGGTACAACACATGCACAGATGGCATGCCTCGTACCCCTGCATAGGCTGGATTGTAGTACAGGCGGTTGAACATCGAAAGAGTATATTGACTTTCCTGCTGGGCCAGAGCCGATCCGGCCAGCAAGCAAATACCAAAGACGAGGATAATGTTTTTCATGATGCGCGATTTAACGAATTTTCCTGGCTATCAGGTTTTTAGGATTAACGGAATATGGTGATGGACCCCCGCTGTGGAGCGGCATTGCGGTCGGCTCGGAAAATGAAGAAGTACGTACCGTCGGGCAGGTCTTTGCCTGGCTCGCCATTGAAGGTGCCTTCCCAGTTGTTCTCGTACGGCTGCGCCCGGAACACCCGATCGCCCCACTGATTGAAAATGATGAGCTCGTTGTCGGGAAACTCACCTGTCTCTAAGCACAGCAATTGCAAGCGGTCGTTGATGTTGTCGTTGTTGGGCGTGATCAAGGTCGGGATGATGCACTCTCCATTGTAGCCTACTTCCAAGGTGACAGTGGCCGTATCGCAGACCAAATTGTCGCAATCGTAGCAGACGATGTAGCGGAATTGATCCGTGCCAATGAAGTTGTTCATCGGACTGTAGCTGTAGGTGCCATCAGTATTGAGGACCAGGTTGCCATTGCTGGGGCGTTCCAGTAGACTCACCGTTGGGTTGAGGGCTTGCAAGAGAGTGTCGTTTTCCGTCACATCAAAATTGTTGAGTCCTTCCCGTGTGTCCAGCGTGTAAACATCATCCACTGCATCAGGTCTTCCCCCCACATTCAGGATGGTCGTCACCGTATCTGTTGTACAAGAATCGATCATGACCCAGTACTCGAAAGTGTAGGTACCTGGGGCAGTTGGCATGACAAAAATCTCATTGTTGTTGGTCATGACAGGCAGCCCAGCTCCATCTGCGGGAGAGGCCGTCCAGTTGTATTGGATGACGGAACCCATCGCATTGTTGTAAGGAGTGCCCAAAATGGTACAACCATCGCCGAGGCACAAGACTTCTCCACTGCATTCCAATTCTACCTCTGGTGCAGAGATGTTGAGTACATCTACTTCTACCACAGAAGTGGTGGTACAGCCACTGGATGTCGATCCTGTGAGGGTGTATGTCCCACTGTTGGAAGCATCGAGATCAGAGAGCGTAATCTCGTCAAACTGTCCAATGACATTGCCTTCCGGATCGGTCCAAACCCAGTTGGACACCATTGCGGAGCCAGCTGCTTCTTGAGCCGATAAGACCAAAGTGCCATCGCAGACAATCATATTGGCCATCGCCTGGAATAGGGGAATGCCACTGACATTGACCACGACACTGGCGGTCCGAGTACAACCCTCTGGTGAGGTATAGGTCAAGGTGTAGGTGCCGCTTTGCTCATCCTGAATGTTGGTGATGATGGGCTGCAAATTGGTCGACTGGAAATTGTCTGGTCCCGTCCACATCAGGCTGCCATCGTTGGGGGCGTTGTTGATGCCAAACTGGATGTCATCTCCTGCACAAGGCGTTTCATTGTCCACAAAAATGCTGAAGACAGGCAAATCTTCTATCGTCAAGTCAAAAGGACAGTTCTTGATGTTGCCCGCCTCGTCCACGAAGGTGTAAACCAGGGCATTGACACTGCCGAGGTCAAAATTCCCAGACGGGACACTTTGTTGAACCATGGTACAATCGCTCGCATCCAATTCTCGGAAAATCACTTCAAGCGACTCACAATTGCCATCTACAGAGACAGATTCTATGATGCTACTCGGGTCAGTGCGCACGGCGCCATCGGCTGTGATGACCACATTTTCTGGACAAACAACACTTGGCTCGGTCCGATCTTCTACCGTTACGTTGAAGCGACATTCTGTGCTGTTGCCAAATCGGTCCGTTGCCGTACAAACCACTTCTGTTGTGCCCAAGGGAAAATTGGAGCCTTGCAATGGGCTGCAGTCCACAGAGAAGTTGCTGCAATCATTGAACGTTGGCCCTTCCCAATCGTAGAAGGCCGAACAGCTGAGCGGATCAGCCTCCAAGGTGACATCGGGAACGCAGTTGATCAATTCTGGTGGATCGTTGTCCGTAATGGTAATTTCAAAGTTGCAGTTGGTCATGTTGCCGCTGTTGTCCACCGCCACCGCAATGATGGGCAGGGTAATGCCCACGGGGAAGGTATCTCCCGGATTGGCCGAGGTGGTCAGCGATTGCAATTGGCAATTGTCTGTGGCGCGGATGGCATCCCAGTTGAGCACGGCCCGGCAGTTGCCGATGGGGATGAAACTGAGGTTGGCCGGCGGACATTCAATGACTGGCATTTCTGTATCGTTCACCGTAATGGTAAATTGACAACTGCTTTCATTGCCCGATCCATCTACGGCGGTGTAGACAACGGTTGTCGTTCCCACAGGGAAAAAGTCGCCAGGATTGAAATTGCTGGTCAAGCCGTTGAGCTGACAATTGTCTGTAGCAGTAGGTGGAGTCCAGTTGACATTGGCACCACATTGACCACTGTCATTGTCCATGGTCAAGTCTGTTGGACAGTTGCTGATGACAGGGTTTTGTCGATCTGTAACGGTTACCGTAAAAGTACAGGTCTCACTGGTGCCAAAGCGGCTGGTGACAGTGTATTCCACCGTCGTGACACCGAGGTTGAAACGCGTGCCACTGGCATCGTCTACACCGCTGCCCGTCGTGGCCCCACTCAGCTCATAGGTGACGCTGGCAATGTTGGTACCGCTGGTGAGTAGGATGGGGGCAATGTCTGTGGGAATGCCGACGCAATCGCCATTGGCATCCAAGCCGCGATTGCCCACACAGTCCAGCAGATCGGGCAGAGGCCCTGCCTGTACAATGACCGTAAAGTTGCAAGTCGCTGTATTGCCAGAAAGATCAGTCACAGTATAGGTGACAAGGGTGGCACCTTCTTGGAATTCAGTTCCGCTGGCATCTGTATTGCCACTGCCTGTCGTCGCTCCGCTGAGAGTGTAAGTGACACCCGCCACGCCACAATTGTCGCTGAGGCTGCCACTGACGGGAGCAATGTTGTCGATCACAATACTGGTCAAACCAGTATCTGCTGTCATGGCCACGTCGCTTGGACAGACGATGGATGGATTTTCATTGTCCACAACCACAACATCTACCTGACAGCTGGCCTGCTGACCGTCTGCAGAATTCACAGTGTAAACAATGGTACTGGTACCTGTATTGAAGGTCAAGCCACTGGGGTCGCCATTGCCACTGCCTGTGGTCGCGCCACTGATTTGGTAGGTCAAAGTGGTGGGTGCACAACCTCCCCTGATGCTTGGCTCCAAGTCGTTGACGGTGGCAAAGCAATTGCCAGGGTTGGTATCATAGGAGTTGTCAACTGCTGGGCAGCTGATGTCCAATGTCTCGGCTGCATTGATGGTAATGGCAAAAATGCAAGTGTTGCTGTTGCCGCTGAGATCGGAAATTTCGTAGGTAATGATGGTGGCTCCGACGTTGAGTTGGTCGGTCTGCACAAAGCCTCCACCTGTTCCCGTCGTGGCCCCACTCAGGCTGTAAGTGGTTGCACCGAGGGCACAATTGTCCGACAGCGTGGGCTGCAAGGGCTGTGAGGGATCACATTCGGAAAAGACGGATGCTGCTGGGCAAGCAATGGTGGGAGCTTCCCGATCTTCCACCGTCACAGTAAAGCTGCAGCTCTCACTCTGTCCATCGACAGTTTGCACGGTGTAAGTTACGTTGGTCACGCCTTGGTTGAAGGTGCTTCCACTGGCATCATCGCTTCCGCTGCCTGTGGTGGCTCCACTCAAACTGTAGCTGATGGACTGAATGCTGACGGATGGCAAATTTTGTGTGACGCCAATGCCAGAGACCACAGCCGTACAAGTGCCAGCATCATTGCCCACTACTTGATCTGTCGGGCAGTCGATCATCAAATCCGGATTGGTGGTAATGGTCACGGTAAAAGAACAAGTGACCACTCCGGCTCCATTGTCCACGCTGTAGGTGACGGTGGTGACCCCTTCGGAAAAGGTGCTTCCACTGGCATCATCTGAGCCACTGCCCGTTGTCGCACCACTGAGGGTGTAGGTAATGACGGCTGGACAATTGCTGCTGACTTGAGGAGCAATGTTTTCTACCACAGCCGTTGTGCCGCTCAAGGCCTGTACGATGGTGTCGGAAGGACAGCTCAGGCTGGCCAATTCTGTGTTGTTGACCGTTACGGTAAAGCTGCACTGACCCACATTGCCATCTCTGTCCTTGGCAAAGAATGTGACCGTTGTCTGGCCCACATTGAAGCTGCTGCCATTGGCACTGATGACACCATTGCCCATGGTCGCTCCGCTGAGTTCATACCAAACCGAGTCAATTCGACAGTTGTCATTGATGGAAGTCGGTTCCAAACCAGCGTTGATGGCGGCACTGCAAAATCCATTGGCATTGTCTGTCACCACATCTGCCGGACAGGTCAATGTTGGCATTTCTGTGTCCCGGACTGTGACGGTGAAAGAACAAACAATTTGGTTGCCATCTACATCCGTTGCGGTGTAAGTGACCGTGGTGACACCCACGTTGAACAACGTACCGCTGGCTTGGCCAACATCTCCACCGCTGGTGACCCCACTGAGGGTGTAGCCAAATTCGGCCACCAAGTTGAGACTGTCAACGATCACAAGGTCGATGTCATTGACAATGGCATTGCAGCCGCCCGCCACTTGATCGACCACCGTATCCGCAGGGCAGATGATGCCGAAGGGACCATTGACGGTGATGCGGCTGGTACAGCTGCTGGTGTTGCCATTGATGTCGGTTGCTGTGTAAGTCAATAAGGTGGTACCCAGGTTGAAGGAGCTGCCACTAGCGTCGTTGAGGCCGCTGCCAGTGGTGGCGCCAGATAGTGTATAGATCAGTCGATCCATGCCACAGTTTTCGTTTACGGTAGGGGTCAAATTATTGACGATGACACTGCTGCTGCCCGGAGGCGCATTCAAGGTGGTATCAGACGGACAAGTCAGAATCGGAGCCGTATTGTCCTCTCTGCTGATGGTAAATGTACAGCTGCCCGTATTGCCTGCATCGTCTGTGGCAATGAGGGTGACAGTGCTGCTGCCAGGGTCAGAAAGGACGGTGCCCGGACTTGGGTTTTGTGTAATCTGTGGGCTGTTGTCACAGTTGTCAGAGCTGGTTGCTGCTGCTGTGAAATCGGGGATGCTGTAGTTGCAATTGGCATCGAGATCGACGGTCATGTCTGCTGGACAACTGACACTTGGTCCTGTCTGATCGCTCGGGATGACGGAGAACGTACAACTTCCTGTTTGGCCATTTTCGTCTGTCACAGTCATGGTAACCACAGTGCTACTCGTGATCACGGTTCCTGCCACTGGACTTTGGGTAACGCTTAGGTTGGTGCTGCAATCATCCGAGACGGCTACCAGGTTGCTGTAATCGAGCAGGCTGTAAGCACAATTGTTGTCAAAGGCTGCTGTTTGGTCTGCCGGGCAAGTGATGCTGGGAGCTTGGTCGGTGGCCACTACTTGGAAGCTGCAACTGTCGATGTTGCCTGCCTCGTCGAGTGCAATGAGGATGACGGTGGTTGGTCCATTGATGGTCGAACCTGCCTCTGGTCGCTGAATGATTTGTATGTCTTGGCTGGCCGAGCAATTGTCAGTGGTGGCTGCGCTGTTTGTGAAGTCGATCAGGGTGGCTTCGCAATTGGCATCCAGTCCGATGGTGACATTGGCCGGGCAGTTGATGGTCGGTGCAATTTCATCTACGGCGATGAGTTGCAAGGTACACTCGCTGCTGTTGCCTTGGCTGTCGGTTGCCCGCAAGGTAACGACGGAGCTTCCCGTGACGAAAGTGCCTGCGATGGGGGAGACCTGAGTGATGGTTACAGAACTGCCATCGCAATTGTCTGTCGCAGATGCCAAGCCCACCAAATTGGGAACTTGTGCAATGCAAGATGCATCCAACGCCACTGTCTGGTCTGCCGGGCAGTTGATGACTGGCGGCGTAGCATCTACTGGATTGACATTGAAGGTGCAGCTGTCGCGATTGCCTGCCTGGTCGATGGCGGTCAGGGTCACCACAGTTGGTCCTGTGATGATGGTACCAGCTGCCGGTTGTTGGTTGACACTTGACAATTGTGCGCAAGGACTGTCGACGACAATTTCTGGATCGTTGGTATAATCAGCCAAAGTAAACTGGCAGTTCTGGTCTGCCGTAACCGTTTTATCGGTTGGACAAGTAATGGACAAGCTTCCATTGACCGTGACATTGACCGTACAACTGCTGCTGCGTCCAGCCTCGTCGGTAGCAGTCAAGGTGACCACCTGTAGACCTCCTCCGATGGCAGAGCCAGGAGCCGGACTTTGGCTGACCGTGATGTTTTGCGTACTGCTGCAATTGTCGCTGACCGTTGTCTGAGAGCGGAAGTCATCCAATGTATAGGTGCAGGATGTTCCATTGGCATTCACTGTGATGTCGCTGGGACAGGTGATGGATGGCGGCGTAATATCAACAGGTGTCAAACTGAACTCACAGCTGTCGGTATTCCCCACCAAATCTGTTGCCACCAACTTGATGGTCAGGGGTGTCGTTCCAGAAATGGCTGTTCCTGCGGGAGGAGATTGGACCACTGTGATGTCGTTGGCACTGCTGCAATTGTCGCTCAGCCCTGCAGCGGTAAAGGCAGGAACGCTGGCTGTACAATTGTTGTCGAGTTCTATGGTGGTGTTGGCCGGACAGCTGATGCTGGGAGGCGTGTTGTCCTCGATGAGCACTTTGAAGGAGCAACTGGCGCTGGCTCCGTTGGCGTCGGTAACCGTCAGGGTAACCACAGAGGAGTTGGTGAAGCTGGTGCCTGCCGCTGGGTCCTGAGTGACTGTGGTGTTGCCACATCCACCCGTAACAACTGCCAAAGCGGTGTAATCTGCCAGGGTACCTTCACAGTTTTGATTGCTGGTGGCTGTTTGGTCGGCGGGGCAGGTGATGCTCGGCGGATCATTTTGCAAATCCAAATTGAAACGGCAACTGTCCTGGTTGCCAGCTTGGTCTGTGGCAATGATGAGAACAGTTGTATCGCCATTGACAATGGTGCCACTGGCTGGAATTTGGGTAAGCATTGGGTTGGCATCACAATTGTCCATGGCACTGACACCGCTTGTGAAATCTCCAACGGTGTATTCACAGTTGCTGTCAGATTGGACCGTCATGTCTACGGGGCAGTTGCTCAAGACGGGCGCTGTACTGTCGGCCACCATGACTTGGAATTCGCAACTGTCGCGATTGCCTGCCTGGTCAACGACCAAGAGGGTGACTGCTGTATTTGCGGTGATGCTTGTGCCAGGAGCTGGACGTTGGCTGACAGCTGGTGTGCTGTCGCAATTGTCTGAGGTCGCGGCATTGGTATAATCTGGCAAACTCACTTGGCAATTGGCATCCAAGGCGATGGTTTGGTCTGCTGGGCAAGTGATGCTTGGTGGCGTATTGTCTTCGACCAGTACATTGAAGGAGCAGCTGGCAGACGTTCCGTTGGCATCGGTGACGGTCAGGGTCACGACGGAAGAAGTTGTGAAGGTGGTTCCTGCAGCTGGGGCTTGGGTCACAGTGGTGCTGCCACATCCGCCAGATACAGTTCCTTGTGCAGTATAGTCCAGCAAAGTTCCCTCACAGTTTTGATTGCCCGTGACGGTTTGGTCTGCCGGGCAGCTGATGCTGAGGGGATCATTTTGCAACGTCAGGTTGAAGCGGCAGCTGTCTTGGTTGCCTGCTTGGTCCGTGGCAATGAGTAGGACAGTGGTGTCGCGATTGATGATGGTTCCATTGGGTGGCATTTGGGTCAGAACAGGATTGGCGTTGCAATTGTCTAGGGCATTGACACCAGTCGTGAAGTCTCCAATCGTGTATTCGCAGTTGCTGTCTGTTTGTACTGTCATGTCTACTGGGCAATTGCTCAGGATGGGCGCCGTGCTGTCGGCCACCATGACTTGGAATTCGCAGCTGTCGCGATTGCCTGCCTGGTCAACCACCACAAGTTTGACTGCCGTAGCAGCGGTGATGTTCGAACCGGGAGCCGGACTTTGGCTGACCATCGGTGCGCTGTCGCAATTGTCGGAGGTCGTCGCGTTGGTATAATCTGGTAGACTTACCTGACAGTTGGCATCCAGGGCAAGGGTTTGGTCTGCCGGGCAGCTGATGCTTGGGGGAATGTTGTCTTCCACTAGGACAGTAAATGTACAGCTGTCGCGATCGCCCAGATTGTTTTCTGCGACCAACTTGACAGTTGTATTGCTGCTGATCACGGTACTGGCTGGTGGACTTTGGGTTACAGTGGTTGTTGTGCCGCAGACGTCATTGACGATTGCCTGGCTGGTGTAATCTGGTAAGCTGGCTTCACAATTGGCATCCAGTTGGAGAGTCGTCGGTGTGGGACAACTGATGCCAAATGGGGCGGCATTGACGCTCACGCTGCCATCCAGGGTTGCTGTATTTAGGGTAAAGAAATTGGGGCCAGAGGCCAAGGTCTGTGGATAATTGGTATTGCTGCCCGAGTAAAAAGAGACATCATAAGAATCTCCTAAGTTACAATTTGTCACATCAAAGGAAAGCGTGAACAAAGTATCTCCCGCAGAAACACCTTGTCCGGAAGGCATGTTGCCACTCCAAACGACGGTCAGGGTATCCTGCAATGGATTTCCTCCATTTGGACCAAGGAACAATGGATCGAATACACTTGTGATGCCATTGAAAGACAGATTGCTTCCCTGCCATTGAATGGTAAATTGAAGGGCTGTCAGGCTGGCATCCTCCAAGATGACAATGGGAACGCTGATGGGACCAGTAGGGCAACATTGGAGGGAAAGATCGGCGATGTCCAAGGTCACATTTCCCTGCGGCCCTGCTTCCTGTACGATGACATTGAAACTACAATCAGTTGTATTTCCCACCGCATCTGTAACAGTGTAACTCACCAAGGTCGTTCCGAGATTGAAGGTTGCTCCGTTGGCATTTCCACTGACCGGACTGGAGGTGGTGGTGGCCATACTCAAGGTGTAGCTGAGACTTTCTCCTGGGCAGTTGTCATCAAAGGTTGGAACGAGTGCCGGGTCTGTTACCACGGTGCTGCTCGTGCCAGCGGGTACGGTAACGGTGATGTCGGAAGGGGTACAGCTCAATGTCGGGTCTTCTGTGTCATTCACCGTTACTGTAAAGCTGCAAGTTCCTGTATTGCCACTTTGGTCGGTAACCGAGTAGGTGACGGTGGTCGTTCCCACATCAAAAAATGTATTGGGCATGGGCGAGGCCATGGGAGAATCAACAGTATTGTTGTCGCAATCGACGACGGAGGGAGGGCTGAAGTCCACTGTGGCACCACACTGGCCCGGGCTGTTGTCCACTGTGATGTCTGTGGGACAATTGGTCAGAACCGGGCTGTCGTCTGCAATTCGTACCGAGCCATCCAGGGTTGATAGGTTGAGGGTCGCGAAGTTGGGACCAGATGCCAATGGGAATGGAAAGTTGGTGTTGGGTCCATTGTAAAACTCGACATTGTATTGATTGCCAGCAGTGGGGTTGGTGACCGTAAATGTCAGCAACAAAAGGGTATCTCCCGCATCAAATGGAACACCACTTATGGAAGTACCCGACCACGACATGGTCAGCGTATCGTTCAAGGGATTGCCTCCGACGGGGCCAAATATTGGGTTTGGCAAAGGAGTTGTCCACGAGTTGAGTGCCAGGCCACTGCCATCCCAATTGATGGTAAACTGAAGTGCTGTCAAGTTCACATCCTGTAGGGCAATGATGGGAACATCTACCGTAATAGATGAACTGGTACAGGTGTCGATCTCTCCAATATCGAGAGTCAACTGGGCATGTGCAAAACTAAAGCCGAACAACCAACAGCATAAGAGGAAAACTTTTCGCATAACTCTTTTGGTTTCGATCAATGGTTGAATAAAGGGTTAAACATTGCTTTTTGTCATCCATATCAAAATTCCACAATCTCACTTCCCATCAATCAATGGGAGGAGCTTGCAGTGCGATGCCAGAAAGATGCTATGGGCTGGCAAAGCACAGGATGCTTTGAAATAGTTTAGAGGTGATCAGTGCAGGTTTGCTTACGGACTGGTGGTTGTCTTCCCGGAAGAAGCCATTGTGCATTGGAGCTGGTACGAGGGGAGCTGTTGTCTGAGATCGGGTTTGCGTTGGGTGTGATGTTGGGGCTCGCCACTCGTCAATTACCAGGCAGTTTTTTTGCTTTAAAACCGGAATGACAAACCTGCCAGCAGGCGGTTTGCCTCTTTTTGGATTCTTATTGTCTTTTCATCAGTCTTTGGAAAAGGAAGCAACCGAAGACCGCGAAGGCCTCCGGTTGCACATCCTAATTTTACTTAATGATCGTCATCTTGCGAAGTGCTGTGCGGTCAGCTGTTTCCAACTGGTAGTACAACACACCGTCTGCGTTGAGTTCTGTATTGCTGATGGTCAACTCATTGTAACCTTGTGCAAAAGAACCCTCGTATTGGTAGACCTTGCGGCCAGTGATGTCGAAAATGCTCAGTGTAGCGTCAGATGCCTTTGGCAGGTTGAAGCCAATCACCGTTTGTGCCCGGAATGGGTTTGGACGGTTTTGGAAGAGCGAGAAGGTGGTTTCTGTCAACTCAGGCGTGCTGGTCAACTGATTGAACTCAAGCTCTACATCCAACTCTTTCAGATCGGCATCGAATGCCTTGGTTGTCGTGATGGCATCACTTAGCTGGACGACTTCGCTCAGCTTCACGCCACCTTGTACTGCTTTGAAGACGAGGCGGAAGAATACATCTTCTTCCTCCAATTGTGTTGGGAAGGCCTCTGCCCAAACGACGGCCAATTGACCATCATTCGCTTTTTTGTCACCGAGTACGATGTTGCCCAGTACACCATCTTCAAACTGTACAAAGCTCAAGTAGTGTGGGTCAAATTCGAGTGTCAGCTGGGAAGCGATCAAATCTTTGAAATCGCGGGTGCGGAACTCAAGGGTGTACGTACTGCCACCTTCCAGTTCGCGATCCTGCAAGTTGAGGAACATCTGGTCGTCGGAGCGATCCTGGCTTTGGGTGTTGCCAATGGCCAGTTGTGGATTGGCGCGCAAGGCACCTACGTCTCCGTTCTTGATTCCTTCAAAGTTTTGGTTGAGAGCATCGGCTGTGATTGGTCCGAGGTTGATGACATCTGGAATGGGGCCAGCCCATGGATTTTCCGGATCGGAGAATACGTGCGCCGCATCGACAAATCTCCAGGAAGTGTTCCCCCAGATGGAGAAGTCGGCAAAGTTGCCTGCTACCAAGTTCTGGATGATCCCTGCATCGATCGAGTTTGGATCAGCAGCAGGAGAACCGCTGCTCAGGTTCACATCTCCGGCAATGAGTCTGTACGGCGTCATGATGACTGGTGTACCAGATGCCGTGTGGGTACGGATGATGGAAGCATCGACAGATTCCACACCATTTCTCACATTGGAATCCTTCAGTGGGGTGATGGTCACAGTACTACCATTCGGTACGTTGAAGGAGTAGTTACCCATCGCATCTGTTCTGACGGATTCGCTGATGGTGCCACCAGAACCGTCGGTTCCATTGAGGCCAACGAGCACGTCGCGTACCGGATCACCTTCGCGGGTGATGGTTCCACTGATGAGGGAAGAAGTACCAGCTGTCACGGTGGCAGAACCATCGTTGAGCGACAGGTTGGTGACGATTTCATTTAGGGCGCAGCCTTGGCTGGCTACGGGCGTGATTTGGCTGCCGTCCAGTACAATGGCTGTGTTGGTGCCACCAGCGCCTATGAGGGTTACTCTTACGAAGAAGGCTGTGTCTCCGTTCATCAGGTCGAGACCATCTGGTGGAGCAGCTGTATTCCAGGATACGGCGCGGCTGTTGCCACTACCTGTAACGGCCGTAGTGCCATTGATGTTGAAGATGATGTCGTCCAAAGTAGCCACACTTGGATCAGCGATGGAGACGCTGAACTGGAAAGAACGCATTTCCCAGAAGTTGTTCACTGTTACTGGGATGTCGATCTGGCTACCGGAAGGACCTGATCTCATTTCTGCTGTGAACTCAACCGTTGCAAATGGATCGACTGTCAGGTTGGCTGTGCAAGTAGAGGAGTTGCCTTCTCTATCGGTCACTGTGATGGTGACAGATTGTACACCCAAATTCATACAGTCGAGCATCAAGGTATCTGCGCCACTGACTGTGAAGCGAAGCGAGTCGCTTGGGCTGCAGTTGTCAGTGCTACCAGCGTCGAACATGCTGGCTGCAATCTTGAGGGTGCCGTCTTCTTCGAGATTTACCTGAACGTCTTGGCACATCACTTCAGGTCCTCTGTTGTCTTCTACGGTGACCGTTGCAGAGCAAGTGGAGGAATTTCCATTGTTGTCAGTCACTGTCAGAACCACTGTGTTGGCGCCGATGTTGCTGCAATCGAAGCTGCTTACATCCAATGATCTGGAAGCAATGCCACAGGCATCAGAGGAATTGTTGTCTATGTCTTCTGGATCGATGGAGGCTACTCCAAAGGAATCCAGTGATACAGTCATGTCTGCACAAATGGCCATTGGTGCCACATTGTCTTCGACGGTGACCATGGCGGTGCAATCATCGCTGTTGCCCGCTTGATCCGTTACTGTCATGGTAACTGTAAAGGTACCGACATCGCCACAGTTGTAGTCGATGGAGGAGACACCATTGATGAGGAAACTCAAAGTACCTGGGCAGTTGTCGCTGCTGCCTCCGTCGAGATCAGCACCAGTAACGGTCACAGAACCAGAAGCATCCAATTGTACGGTAATGTCTTGGCAAACGGCAACCGGATCGAAGGTTTCCTGGATGTTCAGTGTCGCCGTACAAGATCCAACATTGCCCGCCTCATCGATCACTTGAATGTCGATCATGTTGACTCCGATGTTGGAGCAATCGAAAGTGGAATCGCCGTTGATGCGGATGGTCAGATCAGCCAGGTCAGTACAGTTGTCAAAGGTTCCGAATGGGTTGATGAAGTCGATGCCAGAAACTGTCAGCGGTCCGTTGGCTGGCAGGTTGCGGTTGAGGTTCAGACAAGCAACTTGTGGCTCATCGGCATCTACAATGGTAACTGTTACGTCTACAGATCCTTCGTTGCCACAGCTATCCAGGGCGAAGAAAGTGACCATGGTTGTACCAACCGGGAAGTTCTGGCTGGCATCGGCCTGTACAGTTGTATAAGGCGTCGGCGTGCCACCATCGATGGAGTAGCGGAAGCGGAAGCCGTCAGAAGTACAGTTGTCCGTGACATTGTTTTCATTGACGCGGAGGATGACGTTGCGGCCACAATCTCCGAAGTCATTGTCGAAAGTCAGACTCAGGCCAGTACTGGAAACAGACTCGTCATTGCCGTCGACATTGACGGACAAGAATTCTGGATCTGTTGTATCCTCAACAGTAATCACTTGGGTGTGTGCCGTAGAATTGCCAGACTCATCTGTAGCAGACCAAGTACGAGTAATGGTGTAGTTGTCTGGGCAACTGCCAGCCGATGTGCTTTCAGAGAAGCTTACGGTGACGGCATCGCAATTGTCAGTCGCAGTCAGTACAGCAGCATCAGGAACATTGTCGCACTCAACAGTCATGTCTGATGGGTTGGAGGAGAGGACAGGAGCCTCGTTATCTACCACTGTGACATTGAAGGTGCAAGAACCAGTGTTGCCAACGGCATCTGTTACGTAGTAGGTGACTACAGTTGTTCCTTTTCCATATGTCTCAACACCTGCGTCGCTGCCGCCTTTGCGCGCAACAGTTGTCGCACCACTCAGGGCGTATTCTACTGTCAGGTCAGAGCCACTGGAGCAAGTATCAGCATATTCTCCTGAACCTACAGAAAGAACTGAGCTGGCTTCTGACATGCCGATGCCACTGATGTCTGATGTATCGCAAGCCATTGGAGCTGTATTGACGGTTACATCGCCAGGGCAAACAACGGTTGGAGCTGTGTCGTCATCTTCCACGGTGATGTGTTGGATGTCGGTAAAGCTGGTACCATTGGTTGGGTGAGCATATGTCCAGACGACATCTTCGTCAAATGGTGCGTCGAACTGGTATTGTCCGCCGCCAATGCCTGTACCGCGATTGGCAACTGCCTGGATGCGGGTACCGTCGCAGAGGACGGCATCGAATGGCCCGAGGACCAAAGTGCTGCAAGTATAGAAGGTATCCGGCAATGGGAATTCTTCTGGTACTGGCGCTTCGTTGTCGAAGATGGTCACTGTTGTGATGCAAGAATCTTGTCTGCCCGCTGGATCGGTTCCCAGAACTTTGATCTCGTACTGGTCACCAGAACTGAGGCCAGCTGGTGCGACATCCACGCTCAGGACAACACTGGAAAGTGGGGTACCTGCTGCTGGGATTTGCTGAACAGTCACTGGGCCACAATTGTCCGAAACATTGTGATTGATCGATGGGACAGGCGTATTGGCACAGGTTGAATTCAGGGTCAGAGCGCCTGGGCAGTTGTATACACTTGGGTTCTCATCATCTACGACCGTTACGGTGAAGCTGATCTGAGAAGAATTGCCATCGGCGTCTATGGCTGTGACAACGACTGGATTGCTCCCTACGTCGAAAGCAGTTCCCGAAGGAGGAGAGCTGATGACAGTTGGTGCATTGTCGCAATTGTCAGAAACCACTGGGGTCCATGTATAGGTACTGGAGCAGTTGCCCGTACCATCGTCGCTTGTGTTGATGGTTGCATCGGGGATCATGGTGATCATCGGTGCTGTGACATCCTGTACAGTTACTGTAAAGGAACAACTGGCAGTATTGCCACCGCCATCGGTGTAGCTGTAGGTAATTGTTGTTTGTCCGTAGTCGAATGGCATGCTGGTGGCCAATCCGTCGGTGCGGGTGGTATCCACTTTGCTGAGATCGACAACTTCACAAGCGTCGGTGACATTGACGGCAGGATAGCCGTTGATGGCTGCCTGGCAGCTGGCGTCAGCGTCGAGTGTGACATCGTTTGGACAAGTCACCACAGGGGTCACATTGTCTATGATGGTGACTTTGAACGTATCATTGGTACTCAAGCCATTGGACCAGGCCGTCAATACGACGTTGAACATCGAATCGTGACCGATGGCCATCAAGGGCAGAGCAGAACCTGGAGCGGGCATCTGAGTGACAGAATCCACAGCGCAATTGTCTTGTGCTTGTGCTGCTCCCAGGCTGACATAATTGGGAACCAAGGCATTTTGGCAGTCAATTTCGTCGACAAACAAATCTTGGTCTGCGATGGCATTGGTGAAGCTAGGTGCTTGCTGGTCTTTGACGTTGATGTAGAATGTGCAAGAATCTCTGTTTCCAGAGCCGTCAACAGCAACGTATTCTATCTGAGAAACCCCCACTGGGAAGTCGGCCCAGGCACCTTGCTGGCAGGCAAACTGGAAGTTGCTGACCGTGACATCAGCTACCAGGAATCCACCGGAGCCTTCGAGGCGGAAGCCAAACACATCGCCAGCTTCTACTGCTACGATCTGGAATCCAGTACCGACAGAGAAGGTTGCCAATTGGACATAGGTGCCGTTGAGCAAGTAGCCAAAGTCATCTGGCCCCCCGAGGGTATTGTCATAGTCGTAAGAGAAGGAGATGACGCCATCTTCCAGGACATTGACAGTAAATTCAGTATTGGCAGCAGTAGAGCTGCTTTCAATCATCTGGATGGAATTCGGTGCGTTGGCAAGGCTGACGGTTCCGTTTCCACCATTGTTGTTGAACAACCAATTTCCTACATCATACACACCACTGAAATTGGCAACATCTACACAAGTTCCACCTGGGACATTGCCCGTATTGATGGTGATGTTGTTGCCGGCCTCATCTGTGGCAGTCGCTGTAAAAGAGGTAATGCCGCTGCAATCCATTGGTGTTGGCACGATCCAGTTGACAGTGGTCTCGCACAAATCTTTATTGGCAATGGCACAAATGGTATCATTGACAGCATTGGATGGAGGACAGTCGGTGATGACTGGCTGGATGGTATCGCATACTTGCAAGGTGAATGAAAAGGTACTGGTGTTGCCACATGGATCCACCGCTGTGTATTCAATGCCGTGAGCACCCACTGGCCAGCTGGAGATGTTGGTTCCACTGCCACCATTGACAATGTCATTGTCGTTGGTCGTACTGGATGTTCCCGCCAAACCAGTGAGATTTCCATCTGCATCAACAGAGGAAGTCACTGTCCAGCTATAGGTAATGGCCCGGCAATCGAGTCCTTCCATGCGAAGGGTATCATTTCCAGATAGGTCGAGAGCACAAGAGGAGTTGTCGACCACATTGAGCTTCAAGGTATCACCAGTGAAGGTAAAGTCCTGGCCAACTGACTTGTCTCCCGAAACGACTACGGCACTGCTCAAAGCAGTAGGCGCATAGACACCTGCAGAATCTGGATCCAGCCAAGGTGCATCTGGGTCAGCTATGTAAGTGAGGAAGCGGAAGCGATCGTCATCCCCATTGTTGTCGTTGCCGACCACGCCACCGTGATTGAGGTCGTTGCCACAACCATCTGAAGCAGTGAAGTACCGATCGTAGCTGGCATAAATGCCTGTGACACCAATGTTGTCCAAGCAAGCCAATCCCGTATCGACAATGCTGTTGTTTTGGGCAACAGTAACGGTCGTGTCGCAGTTGTCACTGGCCGTTGGATTGACGGTTGTCATGTACAAAGAATCCGCCTGGAAGTTGGGACTGTTGCAATCGAGGACGACCTGAATGCGTTGGCCATCTCCAGTGATTTCAGGGTCCCATGCCTCAAAAGCACCAACGACAGCATCTGCCGAAAGACTGTCGACCAGGTCACTTCTGGTATTGTCCCAAGTAGGAGTTTCATTGTCTTCTACCACTACGAGGAAGTGGCAAGAATCTACATTCCCTGCTCCGTCGTATACCTTATAAGTTACTCTGGTGGTAGCAGAACAGGCTGACTGACTCCCATAGAAAAGTGTGCTGGGGATGTCGAGGGTGCCTGAAGGAATGGGGGTAGAATTGGGTCCGTATGCGATGTTTGTTGGGACGTCAACAGGGGTTGAGCTGCCTTCAGCGCGGAAGCAAATTTCCAGTGAATCAACTGTGCAATTGTCTGTAAAAGCAGGTGCTCTCCAAGTCATAGAAGCAGCACAGTCGTAGGTCATGGAAGCCATATCCATGAAGGGATCAACCGTATAATCGCGGTCCATATTGGACATGATGGTCACAGTTTCGCCACAGTCCGGGCCATCGCCCATCATGGCAATGCTGGGAGCTGTGTTGTCAACCAATGAAACGCTGATGGACAGAGGGCCCACTGTGTTGGAGCCATCAATGGTGCCATCATCATCTGCATAAATGTTGTATGTTCCTTCCGGAAAAACAGGAGGTGCGAGTGGGCCTGCGCCGCAACTGATGTCGATGGAGGCCCCGCTCAGATCGTACAAAGTACCGGGAGCAGCTGGATCTTCGAAGTACAACTCACAACCTGGGTTGGTTGCACCAATGCCATAGGTACTCAAAAAGGCAGCATCAATGGTGGCCATTGTTGCGCCTGGGCTTAGAGTGGCGGTTACGGCGATGGGCTGCGTGGTGGTTGCGGGATCTGGGGTCAGGGCACATTGTCCATAGCTTTGGAACGGCACCAAAAGCAAACTGAAGAAGGCCAACAATGGCAAGGGGACCAGCCATTTGAACCTTCTCGTCTTTGCTTGGGATGTAATAGTTGAAGGAACCATATTCATTGGTTTTTTCATGAGTAAAAAAAGTGGGTTGCTATAACTGTTTGTAAAATGTCAACATGCATTTGATCGCCCCTATGTTCGTCATTGGACATAGCGGAGATGCTTCCAGGAATGACAAATTGCGTCATCCTGAAACCTGCCTTGATTTCGGGTTTATTTACAACACTATCACCTCTGGCAAGAATGCCAATAGTGTTAGAGATTCATTTGAAATGCAGTTTTTGAACTTCTTAAGATCGGTTTTGGAAAGCAATCAGGTGATTTGTGCTATTGGTAGGCATATATGAAGATGCCATGAAATTATAATTTTCAATTGCTAGGTCTGATGTTCGACTATCTGTGTGTGTTATCTAAGTGTTTGATAGTGAGCCATCTCTTGTGAGTATGACTGTGTTTATCGTGATGGGCCTTTTAAAGCGAGGGAAGAATTCCCTTTTTTTTCTCATTATAAAGGTAGCAAATATTTTGTGAGTGCTATAACAATGCTTGCTTTTTTTTGACTTGCCAACAATAAGCTACCCAGTGGGGCTGCTTCCCTTCCTTTGCGACCGCTGGGACAGGGGCAAAGAAACGTGTTGTTTGCACATTGTTAAGTTAAATTATGTATTTTTTGTATGTATGAGTGCTCTGAGGCTTGGTGGAAATGGCTGGGTGATCTGATGGGAGGATTCCTGGCCCAAAATGCATCAAAATAAGCTGTGGAGCGTTCTGGTACGGTAGAAGTTCTCAATAATTTCTATCTTCAGTGGAAAGTAAGGGCAACTGGATGCGCCATGTCAATGCTCAAAACGCTCTTACTTTTGAAAAACCAAAAGCCCTCAATCCCCTATGTTTCAAATCAGCAAATCTGTCGGACGCAATGGAGTCAATCTCATCAAGGACGTCCGCATTGTCCAACAAAGTCTCCTGCATTTGGGAGCACTGCCTCCTGCCGTTTTCATAGAAGAATGTCTTCATCAATCTGTAGAACTGCCTGTTCAAGAGATCAAAAATCGACTCATTGCTGGCCAGACCAATGTCCAGAACTTACTGGATGCACTCGCCGATGGTTCTGAGGTCATGCAGCCAAATCAACTGCAGGCCACCATCCAATCCATCGAAAAATTTCAAAGAGAAAAGGTGGGCTTGTCAAATCCGGATGGTCTCATCAGTCCCAGTGGCAAAACAGCCAAGATGATCAAGCGCGCTTTGAAGCAAGTGGGGACTGTGAAGGTAGAGTCGCACAGTGTGAGCAGCCAGAGCGGCTACGACATCAACATCCTCAGAGGTCGGATACAACTGAGCTTGCGACTTGGTGGCCCACAAAAGATCAAGCAGTACGACATTGCCGCGGCTCGTCGCTACATCAGTACTCGATACAATTGGAATGGCATTCTCAAGCTGATGCAACAAGTGTACGCAGCCTCTGGTGATGCCTATTTGATGAGTACCCAACTCAGCGGTACCAATAGCGATGATGAGTTGCTCATTCCCGATCAGGGGATTGCTTACATCATTCAGATGCAGCTCGAACATGCCTTGAAGGGCAAGCGGACGTCTCCTCCCAATTTGGATCGTTTGCTGAGCAGCGTTGATGCGCGGCCTGGTGACAACTTTTTACAGAAGATCCTGCGGAAAAAGGACCGCCTGACGTTCATGGACGAATCCATCAACAAGTCGGTCATACGAGTGGAGGACCAGCAAAAAATCCAGATTCCCAGCACCAAAGACGATGAGGCGACCATGTACGAATTTTGCCGCGACATCGTGCGTGCCCGCAATGGCTTGTGGAGTGACTTGGTCGGTGTCTGCAACTTGGTGGGCTTTCGCCGCCTGATGGACCCCAAGAGCGAAACCTTGTTCAACGATACCATAGCAGTGTGTTGGAAAGAGGCCGATGGGAAGCAAAGGGTGGAACTCAACATTGCCACCACAGAACCCGGCAACCGGAAATTGAAGAATCAGTTGGCCCCACAGACCCTGACCTTGCTGCCGGGGTACCACATCAATCGGCAACCAGCAGGTCGCACACACAACGGGCTCAAGCGATTGAGCAATGGGCGGCTGAAATGGAGTGGGGGAGATACCACCATGAATTTTCACCAAGGAAAAAACAACTTCACCTATACGGGCAATGAGTGGCTGACCAAATACGGCATCAATTGGGAACTCAAAACTGGCCTTCCCAAAAATGGGATGGACGAAAAGGATGTTCTCAACCTCAATGCCATCCTCTCAGAGATTTACCTCCTTCTATCCGCTTATGGAGGCGAAAAGGTACGATCCAGCTACAGCAACCTGAAGCGCATGTCGGTGGCCCAGCCCATCGTCAAAGAATCCACTGTCGATGGGATCATGACCCTTTCCCAGGCGACGAGTAGTCGGCCTAGAACCAAGAAAATTGATTTGAAAAAGGCCCGCCAATGGATGTTGGATACCTGGTATCGCAAGCGGGAGAAAAACCGCCACAAGATTCTCGACATCCTCTTGGCCATTACGGATTTTCCCGAGGAGCAGATCACCAGCTGGAAGGGCAAATCCAAAGAGTTTGTCTCCGACTTTGTGACGCTGGACCACCTGGAAAAGGTCGTAGAGACCCAAGCCATGCATGTGGCCGACATTCGGGACAAGCAATTGGATGGATTGGCCGGAGAGGGCTTTGTGGAAATGTTGCGGGGGGTATACCAGCCGGTCGCAGAAGCCAAGGCAGATAAGGAGCGGGTAGACGAGTTGCTGGAGGAATTGGAAAGCTTCCCCTTGAAAAATGTCGGCAGGCTTCAGAAAGACCTGAAAAATCTTCAGATTGCCACGCATCGCAATCGCAAAAATGTTTATCTGAATACAGCTTATGATGTCGTAGACGATGTTCCTCACATAGAGCATGTCACTGTGGGACGGTCCTCAGAGGGCTGCCAAGTCATTTATGATACAGAGGTATTTTACACTTTCTGGACCAGTCTTCTGCAGCGATCTGCCAAGGTGGGCCAATACCGTTGGTATTACACCCTCATCGAAACAACCCGATTCAAGAAAAGCTCATTGGTATGATGCCATCTAAAAGAGAGTGATGTGCTGGCCTTGATTCGATACTATCCGCCCGTTTACTACCAGCTGATGTTGTTGTTTTTTTTGCAACAGTTCAGCTACTACAGCTATTTGTTTGCGGTGTTGGAAGGTGTTCCTCTTTATGGTGAACAGCTCGTGGCAATGGATCCGCCAGCATATCGGTATTTTCATCTGAGTGTTGGCCTGGCCTTTTTGTTGGCAGGCTGGTTGTATGATCGAATACCGAAGGTTCGGCTGTCCCTGTTCTGGGGCATTTCCCTGATGTTGTTTGGGCACATGCTGGGCTTGTTGGGGATGCCTGTATTGCTGCTGCCTTCCTGTGCCTTGGTCAATTTGGGGGGAGCGCTTTTTTCCATTGCTTGTTACATGCATGTCGGGATTTTGTTTTCCACGGCCAGTGGCTACAAGGATGCGGCCTTCATCGGCATGGCTGCTGTTTATACAATCGCTCTGATGGCTGCCGTATTGCTCATTCCCATACTGATGACAGAATCTCCTGCTTTTCCCATCTTGATCAACCTCGCCATCTACATTGGATTGATCTTTTTTGTGATGTTGTACAAAGACATTGGCTACCAAATCGAGGAGGACGAAGAAGAGGAACCGAAGGAAGCAGAAGAATTGGAAGGGGAGGCGGAAGAAGACAACTCTTGGTCGAAAACCCAATTGCTTTTGTTGGTCATCGTAGGAATGACGCTGCTGGAGTTGATCAGCATCTACAGTCCATTTATTGGTGTCAGCACCACTTTCGCATTTGTCGGCTTGGCTCATTGGCTGTGGCCCCTCAGTTTGTTTTTGTTGGTGATGGGCTTCCTCGTGCTGTTTTTCATCGCGGGCGACAAGAGTCGGCAATTGGAAAAGATCCAATTTTGTCTGTATGCATTTTTGGTCATCATAGGGATGGAGTGGTTGATCCGGCTGACTCCTTCCTATGAGATGGATTACATCGCTGATTTTTTGCCCAATTTGCTGTTGTCTGCCATTCTTTTTCCCGTTGCCACCTCCATCATCACCCACATCAACTATGAGTACAATCCGGGGATGTGGTTGGGACTTTTTTTCGCATTGGGAGAACTTGGCTACTTTGTGATGGATGTCTTGATTTGGGCTGGCCTGATCTCTCATACCATTGTGGGCATATTGATCAGTCTGCTGACAGTTTTGTTGTTGATCGGTTTTTTGGAAAACAAGGCTTATCTGGCAACGGTATTGGCCTTGGACGTTCCCAATCGGACGGAAGCCCCAGAGGAAGACAACAAGGACGACATCTTGGAGCATTTGATTGAGTAGGAGAGAATGTCTTTGCAAAATGATTTAATGGCGTATTTATTTTTTTCGATATGAAAATCAACTTTCCTTCCAGTATTTGTCTGTCATTTGTGTTGCTTTGGCTTTGCTGCCAGACTGTTCCCAGCTCGGCCCAATCTCCTGCGCAGAATACCGCTAAGCGGCCTCGAATTGGCTTGGCACTCAGTGGTGGTGGCGCCAAGGGGCTGGCCCATGTGGGGGTGTTGAAGGTATTGGAAGAAGTGGGGATTTTTCCCGACTACCTCACGGGCACCAGCATGGGGAGCATTGTGGGGGGGCTGTATGCGCTGGGCTACTCTGTGGAGCAGTTGGAGGAATTGGCCGTCGAATTGGATTGGGAGGAATACTTCAGCGATCAGTTGCTGCGCTATTACATTCCCATGGAGGAGCGAGAAAGTTCGGATCGCTATCAGGTACAATTTCCCTTGGATGGAAAGAAAATCCAATTGCCCAAAGGGGTGTTGGGTGGGCAAAACATCCACCTGTTGCTGTCCCGCCTGGCCATGCCTGCGCAGCAATACAAGGACTTCGACCAATTTCCCATTCCTTTTCGCTGCGTAGCGACGGACTTTGAAACAGGGGAGGCTGTCGTTCTGTCCAAAGGCTCCTTGGCAGATGCCATGCGGGCCAGTATGTCGATCCCTTCTGTTTTTGAACCCATTGAGATGGACGGAAAGCTGCTCATCGACGGGATGGCCATCCGGAATTTGCCGGTACAAGATGTGAGAGACATGGGAGCCGATGTGATCATTGCTGTGGATGTAGGGGCGCCCTTGTACAAAAAAGAAGACCTGACGTCGATTTTTGTCATGCTGGAGCAAACGGGAAGTTATCGGATGTTTGATGTCAATGAAGAACAGCTCAAAATGGCTGATGTCATCATCCGTCCGGCCATCAAAAACTTTGGTTCTTTGGACTTTACCAAGGCCGATAGTTTGATAGAAGTGGGGGAGGTGGCGGCCCGAGAGGCCTTGCCAGAACTTCGCAAACTGTTTCCGCAGATCTTCCGGACGGGTTTGGAGCGGCCGGGGCTGGCTAAGATTGATGAGGTGAAGATTGACTCTGTTGAGATACTGGGCTTGGATACCAAAAATACCAAGGTGATCAAGCGCTTGCTGCAGGTGCGCAAGGGGCGAAAATATTCTCTCGAACGCTTGGAGCGACGCATTGAGCGCTTGTCTGGTAGCCAATTCATCAAATCTGCCAACTACCAATTGTTGCCCCTCGACAGCTCTTATCTGCTGCGGGTGGTGGCTGTGGGACAGAGTGGCAATTTTTTGAAAGTTAGCGCCAATTACGACAGCAACCTCAAGGCGGGCCTTCTGCTCAATGCCACCCTTCGGAATCTGCTGCTCAACGGCACCCGTTTGTCCATTGACTTCAAGCTGTCGGAAAATCCCCTCTTGAAAGCCGAATACCTGTTGTACACTTCCTCCCGGCCCAATCTGGGCATCAACCTGGTGGGGCGAACCCATTACTACCCGGCCTTCTTTTACCAAGGAGGGGACCGAACGGAGACCTTTCAGCTTCACCACCACGAAGGACGTTTTGAGTTGTTGTCGGTCTTCAAGGGGCGTTGGTTGGGGGCCCTGGGCATTGGATGGGAGCGGTTCTTACAAACCGAAGCCATTTTTGACTCTGATGCACAGGATGCGCGATTGCACCAAGGCAGTTTTTTCCTGCGCTTTTCGCGGGACACCTATGATCGGCTCAACTTTCCGCACGAAGGCTCCTACAGTCGATTGCTTGGTAAGCTGAGCTTTGATGGTTCGTTCAAGTCATTTGACGATGGCAATACACAGCGCTTTGATCGCTGGAATGTTTTTTTGCGGGCGCAGATGAGCAAATTGTTTCCCATTGGAAATCGTTTTGCCTTGCATTGGTACAATGATGCAGGTGTGGTTTCTTTTTCGGAGGACAACTTTCTCAATCTGTTTTATCTGGGGCGCAACCTGCCCGGAGAATGGTCGCAGGTATATTTTGCTGGTTTGGATTTGATGGAGCGTCCAGCATCTTCCTATGCGCTGAGTGGGATGAAGTTTCGCATGGAACCGAGTCGCGATTATTTCATCTCCTTGATGGTCAACTATGGCTATTTTGATGTCGACACCTTTGTGTTCAATGGCTCTGGCATGGCAACGCAGTTTGAAGCGGATAGCGGTTCGCTTTTGGGGACTGCCGTGGAGTTGGGGATGATGACCCGGGTGGGGCCGGCCTTGTTTCGCTCGGAGTTCAATCTACTCGATCCCCGAGTCAACTTTGTCGTTCATTTGGGGTATGTGTTTTGAGACATTTTGTAGCCTTAGATTCTGCCCGATTGTCACTTATGTAGTTTTTGCAATAAAGGCAATTAACTCTTACCTTTAAAGAAAAAAATGAAAGATTGGCGAAAATACATTGAATCAAATCCAAATAAGATGTATGGAAAACCAGTCATCTCTGGCACAAGGGTAGCTGTAGATCTCATTTTGGAGAAAATGTCAAATGGAGAAACGGTAGAGGAGTTGTTGAACTCCTATCCTCACATCACAAAGGAGGCTGTATTCGCTTGTTTGAGATTTGCCTCGGAATCAATAAAAACAGAAAAAATATACCCCTTAGCCTCCTAGATTTATGAAAAAATTGGTCATTGATGAGAGTGTGGGCTATGAGTTGGTAAAAATATTGAAGGAAGCAAATTTTGACTTACTATCGATATTAGAAACCAATCCAGGCGTTGACGATGAGAAAGTACTTGAAATCGCCTTTCAAGAAGAAGCAATCTTGCTGACCGAGGACAAAGACTTTGGAGAGCTTACCTATCGCATGAAACGGGACAGCTATGGAATTTTGTTGATCAGATTGATTGACGTAGACAAACAACAAAAATGTAACATCGTTCTGGGTGTCATTGAAACTCATCTTGCTGAGTTGGAAAATAGTTTCTCCGTACTTACCTCTAAAAAGTTGAGAATAAAGAAGATGAAATAGCGGTGATTGAAGTGCCTTCACTCAAACTTGGGAAAGAACCCCTCTTGATTTTCCTCCAAAAACTTGTGCTGGGCTTTTGACAGCAGGATGTAGCCCGCCGCTTGTCCTCCATCTTCGCAGTTGTAGATTTTCAGATCGACTTGGTTTTCTTCCAAGGCTTTTTCGATGAGTTGCATGAAGTCGTAATTGAGCCAATCGCCTGTCATGGGGATTTTGGTTTCGTATCGCTTGCCCATGAAATCGAATCCAAAGTTGCAATGCTCATTGTTCCAGTTGTCCTTGAAGTCGTCTGTGATGTTGCTTGGTTGGAAGGCATCTCGGGAGGCCTCGGCAAATTGCTTGGTCAGGTCTTCGTAGGGGTTTTCGAGATTGCCCGTTTCCCAATCAAAGAAGACAACACTTTTGGGAATGCTGCCAATGATGGATTGGTAGCTGTCGATGGTTTTCCGTTGGATGTCGCGCCAGGCATTTGTTCGTTCCTCTTCGGTGAGGTGATTCATCAGTCCCAGCTCTTGGTATTGTGCAAAGATGGATTGGACCGCATCAGAGTGGAAGGCATTGTCGTGGGAGACTTGGGGCATGAAATCGTTGTAGGGCCTGAGTTGCCAAGCCTTGTATTGTTCTTGGGTGAGCAGCAGCAGTCCAAACTTTTGGGAGAAGCCATCGTTGTTTTTCTCTGCATCTTCATCTTGAGCAATGTACAGTCGTTGGTCACTTTGTTGGTCTCTCAATATTTTGTTGACAATGCTGTTGATGCCTCTTACAGATTTAATAGGTAGGCGCTCGGGATCGGTGATGGTGTCCTTGGCCGCCATGACATCGTGGGTGACGAAGTCGTAATAGTCTCGATCTTGTGCTGTCAACTTGAGATCACCCCGAATGAAAAATTCGCCATCTCTCCAGTCGATCTCTTCCGCTCGCAGATTGATTTGTACGTCTTTTACTGTGATGTCGGGTAAGATTTCGTTCAGGTCTTTGAAAATTCTGCGGTATCCATCCAGTAGATTTTCTCGGCTGTGGCTCAGGTCAAACAGTCGCGTATAGCGGCAGTAGGAGAGGAGTTCAAACTTGCTTTTGAGTTGTCCCTGCTTGCACTGCTCGATCAGTCTTTTGCCTGTGCTGGACACCATCATCTCTGCATCGACCAAGCGTTGGATGAGCTGTTGTTGGGCCTGGAGCTTTCGGGGGAATTCCTCTTGTGTTAGCAGCGCTTTGCTGGCATAAGTCAAAACATCTACTTCCATGAGATGCACCTGGGCCTTTACTTGTGCAAAGCAGTCCTGTAATAGTGTGCTGTCCAACAAGCCGGCGACAGCCATGTCATTGAGGTTGCGGGTGATGGTCCTGCCGTAGACGGAGCGGTGGGGGGCGATGAGTCCACCTGTATCCATTCCTCGCTGTCCAAGCCCGAGTCCTCCTGCGTAGAAGGTCCGATTTTGTGGGGGGACACTGTCTTCGGAAGGGATGCGCTCCTCGATGAATTGGCCTTCGAAACTTTCCAGTCGCTTTTCTGCTTCTTTGTTGAGTTGTTCAAAATATGCCTTGAGCTGTTCTTGGTCATCTGTCTTGGGGGCGGTCATGCCTTCCTGTTCCAGTTGGTTGATGATCCTCCCGTATTCAAAAATGCCAGCCCGGTAACTCATTTCTGATTGGAAAACCGCCGCAACAAATTGGAGGAGTTTGGAATGGGAGATGTCGCCCTGTTCCACTTTGTAGCTTCCATCGGCTTGCTGGACCTTTCGATTGGTGGAAAGGGAGCCATTGTTGATGCGTTCCAGCATGAGGTCTCTGCTTGCTGTGGTGAAGACATCCTTTTCCAGCAATTGCTGTGCGATTTGTCGAGCGCGATCGAGGGAGTTGTCCTGGCTGTGCATAGAAGGGAGAAATAGGAAATATGAAAGTGCGAATAGAAAGAAGGCCCTTGTGCCCAAAGTGATGTGGGATGAGTCTTTCATTTTTTGTTGCGATTGTTTGTTGCAAAAATAATGATTGTTGGTTGAATTGTCTGCGAGGACTCTGGCAAATTCATTTTCTAAAAACAACATTGGTATCTCTTCCGTCACTCTGTCATTGTTGACTCTTGTGAATGGAGGCCTTTGGCGTATTGGGCATTCAGCTTTGCACATACGCAATTGGTGTGTTTCGTGAAATCTGGGTAAACGATTTTCAGCGAAAGGCTTGTGAAATATGGGTTTTTCATAAATTGAGCCGCTTTGCCCTGTCACATATTTGATTGTCTGACCAACGCTTGGTAAAAAATGACAATCTCGTGAATTTTGAACCATTTGAGCGGCCTGCTTTTCATTGATCTGGTGCGGTTGTAAAGAGTTCTGCCTCCATTTTTTGCAGCGGATGAAGCAGCTGGAATCCATTTGGCGGTCAAAAAAGTTAGGGTAAAATATGTAAACAATTTTCAATTGTAAAATTGTCAAAATGATTTCATTAGTAGAATGCATGAGGGAAAAGTATAAAGAATAAGTCTGTTGTAAGGGGCGAAAGATTGGGCATTTTGGCAGTGATAAAAAGCAAATTTTGGTAGGTCTTTGGCAAGGGAAGATGGCTCATTGGCAGGAGCTGTCAATGAAGATTTCTTCTGATTTTTTTCGAAAAAAAATTGAGCAGTGAGTCAAATTCTGGCATCTGTTTTGTTTAACAAATCCCCGTTACTATTAAACAACAGAGGCCATTTGTAAATCACTTATTAAAACCAATTCGATGAGACAGTTATACCTACTTTTATTCCTACTTATGGGAGCAACGGGTTTCGCGCAAAAATCTAATGTAGTAAGCGTAAAGGGTCCAGGTGACCTTCCAAAGCCGAACGGACAGAAGGAGATTCTGCTGGACGGAAGCAAAATTTACATCATTCACGGCAAGATCAATTTGGGATCTTCTTACATCAACCTGAACGGAGCAAGCCTTCAAGGACGCGATCCAGGAAAGGATGGATTGATCTCTTCTTGCAATGGAGGCATACTGCGAAGTAGAAGTAAAAATGTGTATCTCGAAAAAGTCTTTGTGATGTGCGCAGGGGCCAAGACGATGGGATATGATTTTCGTGACGACACACAAACAGCATATTGCAACTTGTTTCAGGGATGCTCAGTTTTGGAAGCTCCTGGAATGACGTCCAAGGGAGTCGGCAAAATCAAGGGATTCAATACCACATGTATTGACCTCAACTATTGGAATACCAAGAAGGGAATCAACATCGGTGGCAAGATGGCCAAGTTGACCATGGTGTACAACTACATCACAGGCATCCAAGCAGATGCAGCCATTGAGTTTGAAAAAGACCTCGTCGCCAAGGACATCGTCATGAGCGGTAACTATTTTGTCTATGGGGGATCAGACGGCATCAAGTTGGAGAGAGGAGCCACCATCGGACAGGGGCGGATGGTTAGTAACCTGTTCCAAGGTCAAAAGAACATCACGGTCGGCTTCGGTCCTGAAACGCCAGGTTGGGAGATGGTTTCCAACAGTGGAAAGATCAGTGACTCTCGTGCGAGAGCTTCCATCTACATGAACGACAACGAAGTCAACACAGAGTTCATTCAGCCAGTATTCAAGAAAGTAGAAGGAAAGACCATTGCCACGCAGATGCGCAAGTTTGAAAACGTACATGACAACCGTTTGAACTACATTGGTCTGAAAGACATCGTCGTCGACGTGGTGATCTCAGCCTCTGGCATCTCCAGTTACAACAACGGCAACTTCTCGATCGCTTTGATGAAAAACGGCGATGATTTGATCCTGCCAAAGTCTACGGCTTACAACATCGACAACGGAAAGAGTTTCAACTTGAATCTAGATACACAGGTAGCCTTGTCTACAGGCGACTACATTGAGGTGGTATTGAAGGCGGACAACAATCCTTCCAACAACCCCATTCTCATCAAGGACATGGTCATGAAGGTGGTACAGTTCTAAATCAGAGCTTGCCACCATCACTGCCATCAACTGGCAACACAACATGTCTATCGAGTAGATTTAACAACAAGTTTGGGGTGCCTGGTCCAATATCCATGCACCCCAACTCTTGATCTACTCTCGTTTTTCCCACCCCCCTCACCTCAAAGCGACGCCACTCGCTTACTCTGTCCACACCATAAGAGCCATTTCAAGAGTGGTACAGCCCCCCAGCAGTAAATGATCGATAAGCCCGACGAATGGGCAAACCAGGCTTTTGCATTTGTAGCAAGTCTATGGAGCGTTTGCCATTCCTGCTCGTGTTTGGATTTGTCCGGCCACGGCTTTGCCTCCGAAGCAATTCTGTTCGGGTCATTCTTAAATGGTAATGTGTCAAGCTAACGAAAAATGAAAGCACTACTTTACAAATTATTTTTGTTGTCACCTCTATTGGTCATCCATCTTTGCAGCAATTTCTTGGGTTTTGACATCGGCCATCTGGAGATGTACTACGCGGTGGCCCTGATCTTTATTTTGGGCATTCCTCATGGTGCAATGGACCATGTCATTTTTAAAAAAGAACGCAAGGAAATTTCTCATTTGTTTACCATTCTGTATTGGACCTTGGGGTTGGGCAATGCCGTTTTGTGGTTTTACTTTCCCTTGGAAGTGACCTTTTTCTTCATCATCGTTTCTGCCTTTCATTTTGGGGAGGCACAGTTTGCCAAAAACGAAAACATCAACAAGCGGACCTGGTTTCTCACTTGTTGGGGAATGGCGGTAATTACCTTGCTGCTGGGCAAGAACGTCGAGGTATTGGCAGCTTATGTTCAGGAGTACAACAATCCGGTATTCTACCAAAACATTCTCTACTATCTGGAAAACAAAGTGATCTTTTACAGCTTTTTGGTGGTGACCATTGTGTCGATGATGTACTTTTTGCTCAGCGGGCAGATCAGCAAGAAAAGCTTTTTGAGAGAGTCCCTGTTTTTCATATTGGTATTGCAGGTGATGAACATGGCCAACACGCTGATTGGCATCACGACTTTTTTCGTCTTTGTTCATTCTCTGAGTGTTTTGGAGCAGGAGTACAACTACCTAAAGGCGGAGAACGAGAAGTTTTCGCTTTTTGATTTTGTGAAAGTCATCTTTCCCTTTTCACTCGCCAGCTATTTGATGATCGGTTTTTTCTTTGCCTTGAACATCTATGGAGTGGTGGAGATTTCGAATGCCTACTTGGTCATTGTCATCTTGTCTTCCTTGACCCTGCCACATGCGGTGGTGATGAACATTTTTTACCAGAACCACAATGCGAGGATATAGGTCAACCCAGCTGTCGCTGGATTTCGCCGCCGATGGCCTTCCACAAGTTGTCCAATTGGTCCTGAGCATATTGGTAGCCGATCTCGTAAATTTCGTCCATTTTGCTGGTGTCGAATAAGCCGTAATGTGCCAACTCCTTGGGCATGAAGACGAAGTCGCAAACGTGAAACTTGAGGAGGGAGTTTGCCATCACACTCAGGCCGATGGCTCGGTTGAGCATTTTGAAAGAATTGGTCAACTCCTTTTTGCTGATGGTCCCTTCGGGCGAGACAAAGCTTCCAATCATCAGGTCGCATTGGTCGGCAATGGGTTCGGTGGGGAAGTTGTTCATCGTTCCACCATCTACATACCAGTTGGAGCTGATTTCTACGGGCGTAAAGATGCCAGGAACTGCGGAAGATGCCAGGATGGCTTTTACCAAATCTCCTTTTGAAAAATAGTATGGCAGGCCACTGAGGACGTCCGTTGCACAGATGTGAAGTTCTTTGGACAAGGAGTCAAACGAGCGGTCTTTGAGCCAATGGTCAAACATGCTGGCATAGCCTTCGGCATCCAAAAGGCCGGGTTTGCTGTAGGAGAAGTGGCGCCAGCGCAGGATGGAGTTGTTCTGTCGAAAAAAGTCCAGCATTTCTTTGGGAGGATAATCGGCTGCGTACAAGGCGGCAACCATGGCTCCCGCGCTGCTTCCCGACAGCAATGTCGGCTGTATTCCCTCTTCTTCTAGTGCCTGCAAGATGCCGATGTGGGCGATTCCTCTTACGCCTCCTCCTGAGAGCACCAATCCAATCTTTTTCATAGCGAGTTCATTTGTTGTCTGACACTGTTTCGGTCGATCATTTGTCGCATCAATCTGGTTGATGAGTCAAAGATGAGGCTTTTGGCATTGGCATGCAAGTCGCTGGTGGTCGAGAGAGCTGGCGGGGGTGTGGAGAGGTGGTAGATTGGCGGCTGAGGTCTCAAGAATTGGTGAGAAATTCCTAAGTGTTATTTTACTCATTTGAAATTTTCTTTACTATTGAAGATATGCTAAGGCCGGGTAGAAACTTGCCGGTATGCTTGGTGTAGAAAATGGGGAAGGGGACCAGGGGCTATTTCAAAAAATCGATAACCTGTTGAAGGACTGAGTCCGTTCTCAGTATTCGGAAGTGTCCTGTTCCTTCCACCGTGATCAGTTTGCATTGCGGCCAATTGTCGCAGACGGTTTGCGATCGAGAGATGGGAATGACCTTGTCGTCTTTGTCGTGTAGGATGAGGGCTTTTTGAACATTGATCTGGCCGACAAAATTGCTCACATTGAAAGAGGAGACTTTCTGTTGGGTTTCTTTTTCCAGTTGTTGGATGAGGAGAGACTTTACTTTGGGGGTGATTCCCACATTTTGTGCTACGGTATCGATGCGTTGTTCAAATCGGTCTGGGACAGTGAGGAGCACGTATTTGTCTATTTTGAGGGAGGGATTGTTGTAGAGGGCATAGGTTGTGGCAATGCCGCCGAAGGAATGGCTGACCAGCAATTGGGGTTGGACATCTTGGATGAGAGAGCCCACCAGATCGCTGAAGGCAAATAGACTGGTGGGGCCTTTGCTGCTGTGTCCGTGTCCAGGGCCGTCGAATGCGTATATGCTGTAGTTTTGTTGGCGGAGCTGTAGGATGAGGTCTGCAAAATTTCCTGCTTGCCCTTCCCACCCGTGGATCAGCAGGATTTTGCGAGGGCCACCGGGCCAGTGGTAGGTTCGAATTCGAAAATCTTGGAAGGAGCGATCTCCCTTTTGTGCCAGGTCGAGAACATCCTCTTTGTGCTGCCGCAGTTTGCGTTGCTGGGGGTTGGTCAGCTATTGATAGGCCAGCCGCAGGACGAGCTTGGGAAACAATTGGGAAGTGAGCTGAATGAGTTTTCTTTTCATCGGATGCGCATAGAAAGTGACCTACTGCGAAGATAAGCAGTTGTGTGGAATTATCAATGGAGATGTCTGCAAAATCGACTTGGGTGATCCACCGCCATCTTCCTGTCTGCTTCCCCAGGAGAGCAGTCCGGAGGGTCCGGTGACTCATCCTGTGGGAGCGGGGCACAGGTCCGCAATTGGACAGTGCGATGCGATTCACCTTTGGCGAGTAAGCACACGATCGAGTGCCATCCCTCAACCCCTCTGCAAGGGGCATGAAATGCGGATGTGGTTGATTTTTCTGACTTACTTCTCGTAGAAGGAGGCAAGGAATTGTCCTTGATTTCCGATCAGACTGGCAGGTAGAGACTGTCGGAAAGGGGGAGAAAGTGGTGGGAGATCAGATGTGACTCCAGTTTTCTCTTTTCTCGATTCTTTTGAGCTGCATGGTAGAAATGCCGAAGCTTTTGGCAAGAATCTTCTTTTTGGTTTTTCCCTCCTTAATTCGCTTGCGAAGCAGACGGACTTTTGTCTCCGTCATCTTGGTGTTTGTTCCACGTTTTCTGTTCTCAGGATGATAGACACCGGTTGCAATTTGCCAGTCTGTCAGCTCCCGTTGGTTGACCCATTTGAGATTTTTGTAGTGGTTGTTTTCCTTGTTCTGATCGAGGTGGATGATGAACTCCTGGGAGTCATCGGTCTTTTGTACGAATTGTTCGGCCACGAATTTGTGTACATAGATGCCCTGCTTGTGGTTGCCCTGCAAGCGGATGTTGAGCAGTATTTGCCCTCTCTGTACTTTGGAACCTTTGAGCAATCGCTCCTCTCCACTTTCCTTGTTGATGCTTTTGACGCGTCCATAATCGGAGATTTCGTAATTGCATTTTTTGGTGGGCCATTTCGTGACGAGTTGGGCCCATCTTTCATTCCAGAATGATTTGATCTTTTTGTCAATCATGTCTACGCTCTTTAAATAGGTGTAAGAATATTAGAGAACGTGCTACACGCATGCTACTCATTGCTTAAAAGTGTTCATTGATAGGTATACTTCATCATAATCCAACCGCTGTACATACACAGCAAAGCGCATGGCAACGGATGCTGCCAGACACTTGTTGGTTGTTTTGTGATCCTCAGAGATAGAACTTGCAGCGCAAAGTGCAGGCACAGATGCCGCTCAGCTTTGCCTCAGCAAAATAAGTAGTAAGAAATGGTGCTATAGTCGGGACACCTCCCGTTGAACTGCAGAACAGCAGATCATTTATTGCCTTTTAATCCTGTGGAACTTCTCTTGAACACGCGAGCCTAGATGTGTCAATACCATTGCACGACTTGAACAGAAATGCCATCAACACTTTTATATCCAATCGGAAGATTTGTAACGGGTACGGGTCGACTTTGTCTGAAAATCTTTTTCGGTGTAACGTCGCATTCTTGTGGGTATGCGGTCTGTAGGACAAAGGACATTTACCATGTGATGGCTGTAAGTTGTGCTTGGCCAGGAAAACTTTGGCCTGCGCGAAACGAGATCGAACGATGGGTTTCGACGCGAGAAGCTGTTTTTAACTCACAGAGGACAAATTAAATAAAATTTGGCAGACTTGTCTAGCTTTTGCCAGCCTTATTTTGAATAATTTTACATAATCTGTCACTTTTGGGCTTTTTGCCCATATCGATTGCGATCAGAGTGCAGACTCAGATCAGGCTCGCAGCGCAGCCACAGCCGTTCACTTTGTCCAATCTAGCTGGCAGAGGAGGGTCGGTTCATGTACTTGACCAGTAGTCGAATGACCTTATTGATTTCCTCTTCCAAATTTTTGCCAGAGCTGGTGTTGAGGAAAAACAGCATTCCCCTGTCTTTTGTTTTGTTGTAGTAGGCAAAGGTGATGATTCCCGGATCTTCGCCGCTGTGTCCAAATTGTTTGTTGGGCAGTTCCATGAAAATGCCGTGTTTGAAAGATGGCTTGAATGGCCAGCGCAGCGCCATTGTTGCTGTACTCAAACTCTTTGCTCGCCGGTTTTTTGAGGTAGTTTCTGTCCTTGTACCAGCGCCCGCCTTTTACATAGATGTCTTTTAGAAACTGCTCTTGAAGATGGCTACGTATTGATTGTAGCGACAGATCAACTTTCGGTAGGTAAATCTTTCCAATCCAATGGGAAAAGCTTTGTGGACCTTGGGAATTTTGTCGTCAGATAGATAGGACTTTTCGTAGTGTTTGCTGTCTTTGATGCCAGACGTATGTGTCGCCAAATGCCGGATGCTGATGACTTGGTCCGGGTAGTGGGGATTGACGAGAGGAAAGTTGAGGTATTGATTGGCTGGGTCGTCGAGCTTCAACTTGCCCATCTCTTGTTCTTTGAGCAAGGCGATTCCCAAAAGGGTTTTGGAGATGACGCGATGGGTTGTACTGTATAGATGTTGTATGCTCGCTTGCTGTCCAGATCAGCATGGCCAAATCCTTTTTGGTATAGGATGGTTTCGGAACTGCATATGGCCACCGCAAATCCGGGAATGCTGGTCGTTTTTGCGAGTCGTTCCAACTCAATGGTCAACGAATCAGCTTTGAATTGGGCGCTGAGCACAAGAGTAGCAAAAGGCGGGATCTCATATTGTTCTAGTTTAGGGCAAGTCAGAGTCTGCACTTCTCCAGCAGAGCTCGCTGTAAGGGTGAAAAAAGCTTATATTTTATGAAAATAAAAATATGTACTGAATAAATTTTTTTATTTGCAATTTGTCTTGTAAGTGATTGTCAATCAGTCGTATAGGTGGGTTCTATTGAATGGCAAAAATAAAAATATTTTCAAAATTTATGGAATTTGTAGGGGTGCCGTGTCCTATTGTAGAGGAAAATCGACTTTCCGGCTTGCGCAAACGGGAAGGACGATGGAGAATTGCATCCCATTTGGACACATCGGTCTAGGTTTGGGTTGACGGAGTCGTGCCTTGGGTGCGGGTCCGGAAAGGGGCGGTCTTTTGTGGTCGCCTAGAGGGTGGGCTCCCACCCAAAGCCCCATTTTACACCCCAATTCCATTCAACTGGCATTTGCTTCTTCGCTCACCATTTACTCCAGCTACCCTAGCTTCCCATTTTTTTCAGCTTCGTCCCTCAGCTTCCCAACACCACAGTTCCCTCAGCACCTGCAGCTTGCCACTGAGCCCAGGCCCCGCGCCTCCGCCTTACCTCCCAATCTTCTCATAGATCACTTCCCTAAGCCGATTCCACTGATGGTCCTTCTCCCAAAATATCTGCTCCTCATTGCGTCGAATCACCACATCTGGTACCGTGCCTTGCCCATCGAGCAAGCGCCCATCCTTCTGAAAGGAAACCATGGTGCTGAGTTTGATGCGATAATTGGACTGCGGCAAGAAAAAGCCCTCGCTGTTTCCACTAGAGCCATCCGTCGTCACCCCAACCAGTTGGACATTGGGCAGCCCCTTGAAGCAAGCCGCCAAGACCGAAGCAGCACTGAAGCTGTACTCATTGACCATGATGTATACGGGGCGGTCGTAATGATACGCTCCCTTTTTGAGCTTTTGTCCGTTGAGAACCGTAAAGTACATCGGACCGAAGCGGTCGTCTGGCAATTCGTAGCTGGGCTGGAAAGAGGTCAAAAACTTTTTGACAGCTGCTTGTTCGCGCGCATCCAACTCATCCATGGCAAACAAAAAGCGGTTGTGCAGATCTTCTTTTTGTTCGGCATTCAGAGGACCGTCGGATCGTTGCCGGGCCACATTGACCACGTAGATGGAGTCGGGATGGACAAGGTACTTGGCCAATTCCAGGATGAGGTGCCGACGACCTCCACCATTGCTTCGCACATCGACGACCAAGGCTTCGCTGTCTTTGGCTCGCTTCAGGAAGGAATTGAATTCCTGGAAGAAAATGGGCGTTTCTTCTGGGTACACCATATGAGACAATTGCATGTAGGCGATGCCGTCTGGATCGATCCGAAACTGCTTGCGCACAGTCGCAGTGTCTGTGAGTTGCTTTCGCCTGGCACCAAACAGATAGAATTCATCCTGCCAAGTGAAATGCTTGCGGCGTTTGCGTTCCAGAGGCATCAGTACGGTGGTATCGCCATTTGACCCAGTGAAGGTGAATCGAACCTCCTCCGGCAGCTCTTTGCCTTTTAGGTAAAAATTGGATTCCATGTATTTCAACTGCTTGACCGACCTGGTGAAGAACGCATCTGCAGGTGCTTTTTCATCTCTCGGTGCAATGTCTGCAAGGAAGGCATCGATGGGGGTGTCATTGATGGACTTGAGGTAAGGGTAGGAGGGAAAGCGCAGTTGGTGGGTTCTGGTTTTGCGGTCCAGGACCAATGCCATCACCCTGCCGTCGAGTGGAGCGGCCACAAAGGGGAGAAATTGACTGTTGGGGAGTTCCAGATTGCGCACTCCTGCGTGTCGGTCTCCCAGTTTGCCAATCAATCGAGAGAGAAAGACCCCAAACTGAGCGCTTGCCACCTTGGAGCTGTCCAATGATTCTCGGTATTTTTTGAGCGCTGCCCGCCAATCGTATCCATTCAGACCTTGATAGGAAGAGAGAGCATTGATTTTATTTTCCAAAAAGTCGAGGTCTTCGAGGATTTGTTCTTTGCTGAGTTCGCTGGGTACAACGGGTTCATCGTCTTGGGCCTGCAAATGGCCGATGGTACAAAGGCAGGCGAAAAGAAAAAGCAAGGTTCGGATCATGTCAATGGTATTTTAGCATCTCCAAAGGCGGTGAAGATATGGTTCAAACGGGTGTATTTTCAAATATTGCACCCAAATTGTGGATTCTCCTCCATTTTCCCCTTTTTTGCTTGGGCAACAATTTTTCCTCCTCTCAGATCGTTTCTCTTCTCAAATCGACCCACCTTCACCTATCCTTAATATCCCCTTTACACGAAACGTCCAAATTTATCACGGCCTTCACCAAAAGGTATCCAACAGATAAGCTGAAATATTATTTGTTGTTGGAAGTGCAGGATAATTTTGGCATTTGACTGCCTGTATGCACGATTGGTACAATCAGCTTTTCAGGTTTACTACTTACAACTTGTATGACATGAAGAACAACATTCAGAACTGGCTTTTCCGCAAGATTCACGGAAACAACCTGGTGTACAATACCTGCTGGGAAGATCCTCGCTGCGACAAAGAACTCATGGAAATTGACGAGCAAAGTGAAATTGTAATGATCACAAGTGCTGGTTGCAACGCATTGTCCTACCTGCTGGAAAATCCCCAGAGAGTGCATTGCATCGACATGAATCCCAAGCAAAATGCCTTGTTGGAGTTGAAGAAAGCCTTTTTTCGGCTCGATGCCTACGAAGAGCTGTTTGCCTGTTTTGGAGACGGCCAAATGAGACAGATGAAAACCTACTACCAAAGTGAGTTGCGGCAGTTATTGCCCACCTATGCACAGGAGTACTGGGACAAGCATCTGCACTATTTCAATGGGAAAGGCCTCCGCAAGTCGTTTTACTTTCGAGGGACATCCGGGCTATTGGCTTGGTTTTGTGGCCGCTATCTCAAGCTTCGCAAAAAACTGCATCGCAGTGTGGAAGACTTTTTTGAGTCGGTCAGTTTGGAGCAACAAAGTCAATTGTATCAGCAAATCGATCAACAGTTATTCTCGTCTCGGTTTTTGGTCTGGGCCATGAATCGACATGTAGTCATGAGCTTGGCGGGCGTGCCCAAAAGCCAGCAGCAACTTTTCATCGACAAATACGAAGATGGTACCCATGGTTTTGTCAAAGATTGCATGAATCATGTCTTTACCACTTTGCCAGCCAGTGAAAATTACTTTTGGCAATTGTACTTTCAAGGGTACTACACAAAAGACTGCTGCCCGGAATACCTGGAGAGGGACAACTACTCCAGCTTGCAGCAAAACATCGATCGGGTACAAACTTATACGACGACGATCACCGAGTTTTTGAAACAACATCCCAAGGCCTATTCGCATTTCGTCTTGTTGGACCATCAGGATTGGTTGGCGGAAAACGATCGGGAAGCCTTGCGGGAAGAGTGGGAAATAATCTTGAAAAACAGCCGCAAAGGCAGCAAAATTCTGTTGCGCTCCGCAGCCGAGGAGATCGACTTCTTCCCCGATTTTGTGCTTGAACGCGTCAAGTTTGAAAAAGAAAAAACCCAATTGGTTCACCAAAAAGACCGGGTAGGGACTTATGCAAGTACTTACTTTGGCATCGTACAATGAGCAGAAACCTCTCCAGTACCCAGCACCAAGAGCGCCAGCAGCACGAGCGAATCAGCGGCTATTACGTTTTCCAGTCCAAGATCTACGACATGACCCGCTGGTCCTTTCTCTTTGGACGCCTTGGCATATTGAAACACATTCCTTTCGGCAGAGAAGACCATTTTCGCTTGGCGGAGATTGGTTGTGGTACAGGCTTCAATTTGAACCATCTGGCGAAAAACTTCCCCAAGGCAGAATTCATCGGAGCCGATGTGTCCAAGGAGATGATGGACCTCACGCGAAAGAAGCTGGCCAATTATCCCAACAAGCAGTCGCTCCACCAGCAAGCTTACGAGGCCAATTCCACCATCTTGTCGCCAGCCCCCGACATCATCCTTTTTTCCTATGCCCTGACGATGATCAACCCTCAGTGGAAGGAGCTGCTTCACAAGGCCTATGAAGACCTGGCTGTAGGGGGAAAGATCATGGTGGTGGATTTTCACGATTCCAGTTTGGCTTTGTTCAAAAATCACATGTCCAATCACCACGTGCGAATGGACAGCCACATTTTGCCAGAGTTGGAAAATCTATTCTCTACCGTCTATCAGTCGGTCCGACGAGCCTACGGAGGCATTTGGAAGTACTTTTTGTTTGTCGGCGAGAAAAGTGGATGAGGAGGATTGGGGAGGTAAATCCTTGTCAGATTTGTACCTTTGTGGCCAGTACCCACAGAGGTTATGACAAAGTTTGACACACTGTTTTTTCCACACGACCACAAATCAACCCACCTCAAGTCACTCGATGGATTGAGGGGATTGGCGGTGCTTTTTGTGCTGTTGTCCCACACGAGCAATGCAGGCATGTACATCCACAAGTCGCTGGATTTTCAGCGCATCGGCAAAGTGGGTGTCTACTTGTTTTTTGTGCTGTCGGCTTATCTGTTGGACCGACAAATTGCCATTGCCCTTCGCAGGGAGCAGGCTGGGCTGGCCTATTGGAAAAACTATTTCCTCCGAAGGTTTCTGCGGATCTATCCGCTCTTTGTCATCGCCGTGTTTTTCTTTGGAGTGTTTACCCTGATGGGGATTCCCACGGTGATCAATCAGTCCAAGGACATTCCATTGCATCTGTTGTTGTTGCGGGGCGAAAACATCTTTTGGTCCATTCCGGTGGAGTTCAAATATTACTTTTTGTCTCCTTTACTGATGTGGTTTTGTCACAGAGGGTTGAGATGGGATCGGCGCAAATTGTTGCTGGCCCTGTCGGGGGCTGTGGCGGTCTCTGTTCTTGCTGCTGTGGCCTTTGAACTGCCGTCGGTTTCCACCTTTCGCTACCTGCCTGTTTTTTTGGTGGGCACAGCCGTGGCCATTTATGAGTTGCTGGCGAAAAAGGGGAGTGGGCAGTTGTCTTTGCCTTTTGTCAATTGGGCTGGCCTATTGGCTCTTGGGGCGATCCTGTTGACGATTCCCACCTGCTTTGCCTTTGTTTTTGGGGTGGAAGTCAACTTTCACCATCCAGTATTTTACCTTCCTTATGCCTTGCTGTGGGCCTTGGTGCTGTTGTCGGCCAAATACGGAAATGGCCTCCTCCGGCGCTTGTTGGAAGTGAAAATTTTGAGGTTTTTTGGGGCCATTAGTTTCAGTATGTATTTATTTCATATCTTGTTTTTGAAACTGGTGCAGCAAAGCAATGTTCCGGATCATCTACAGTTGTATGTTTTTGTGCTTTGTACTGTTCTGTTTTCCAGCGCCAGTTATCTTCTCATTGAACGTCCATTGTCCACCGTCCGACTGCATTCTCTGGAAAGAGGAGCAAAAGCCAGCTCCCCAACAGCCGGGAATGGCCGGGATGTGGGTGCTGCTTAAGGGTGAACAATACCGATGTTCGCTGCGTTTCAACTGGATGAATTGCTTCACTGCTTACAAAATTACTTCTGGTACATGCTAGCTAAATTCTACGACATCAAAAATTTCAAAGGCGATTTCACTGGTGGCTTGGTCGCTGGTGTGGTGGCACTGCCTCTCGCACTTGCCTTTGGCGTCCAATCGGGAATGGGTGCTACGGCGGGCCTTTATGGTGCCATTGCCGTCGGTATTTTTGCCGCTCTCTTTGGCGGAACTGAGACCCAAGCAAGTGGGCCCACTGGTCCGATGACCGTCGTCTCTGCTGCCTTGGTGGCTGCTGCCATTGAGATGACTGGAAGCCTCGACAGTGCCATGGGAATCATCCTGTTGGCCTTTTTGTTGGGTGGATTGTTCCAGATCATTTTTGGATTTTTGAACATTGCCAGTTACGTCAAATACTTTCCCTATCCGGTCGTTTCGGGTTTCATGAGTGGGGTGGGATTGATCATCATCATCTTGCAATTGTTTCCCTTTGCGGGTTTGAGTTCTGCCAAGTCTACCGTTGCGGTCATCCAAAACCTCCCTCAACTCTTTTCAGAGGCCAATCTGTATGCTCTCCTGCTCGGCGGGATCACCATCGCAGTGTATTTCGTCTTTCCCAAAATCACCAAAGCCATTCCCAGCGCCTTGGTCGCCTTGGTCGTCGCTACGCTCGTGGCCTATTTTGCCAAAATGGATGTTCCTCTGATCGGGGAAATTCCTTCTGGCCTTCCTTCCTTCCAGCTGGGAGGAATTTTGGAGGTGGATGCAAGTGCTTATGGCATCATCATCGAATACGCCTTGGTTCTTGCCGTACTTGGCAGCATCGATTCTTTGCTGACGTCTGTGATTGCCGACAACATGACCAAGACCCGCCACAACAGCAATCGCGAGCTCATCGGCCAGGGGATTGGCAACATGTTGGCAGCAGCCATTGGCGGGATACCAGGAGCTGGTGCCACCAAAGGGACCGTGGTCAACATCAACGCTGGTGGAAGAACCCGGCTGTCTGGCACCTTGCACGGGGCCTTTTTGCTGGCCGTATTGTTGGGACTGGGGCAATTGGCGGCGCACATTCCGCTTTGTGTATTGGCAGGTTTGTTGATTCCCATCGGCTTCAAAATTGTGGATTTCAAAGGCTTAAAGCACCTCACCAGGGTGCCGAGAGCAGATGCGGTCGTGCTGGTATTGGTCTTGCTTATTACCACCTTTGGCAGTCTGATTCAGGCAGTAGGCATCGGGGTGGCATTGGCTTGCTTGCTGTTTATGAAAAAGTCTGGCGACCTGAGTGAGGAAGGCATGGAAGTGGGGAATGTGGCTGATTTTGATGGGTCCAAGCCCTGGCAAGACGAAAAAGAATTTTACGAACAGTACAAAGACAAAGTCATCATCAAGCACCTGTATGGTCCGCTTTTCTTTGGGTTTACTTCCTATTTCAAAGACCAGATCAAGGCCTTGCCAGACCAAGTCAAAGCGGTGATTTTGCGGATGGACCGGGTTCCCTACATCGACCAATCGGGTTTGTATACCTTGGAGGATGTCATCTTCGACCTGAGGGAGCAAAACATCGAGGTGGTCTTGGTGGGGCTCAAAGAACAGCCCATAGACATGTTGGAGGCCGTCGACATCATCCCGGATCTCGTCCCCAAGGAAGACCTGTTCGAAAGCATTGAAGATGGCTTTTCCTATTTGCGCAACAAGCTCAAGAACAATGCAGCTTCGGCCTGATAGACAGATGCTACAATAGGTCTTCTGTTTGGATCACTTGGGCAAATTCGTCGTGAAGGCAGGCCAATTCGGTGCTGTGAATGTCATCGGCGCTGTAGTGTCGGCCATCTGGCCCTGTCCTTTCGAAGGCAGCAGTCGCGTCGGCAACCACTTTGGTGTCGTAGCCCAAGTTGTTGGCAGTTCTGGCCGTACTCGACACGCAATGATCGGTCGTCAGTCCCACAATGACCACACTCTGAACGTCCAATGCCTCCAATCTTTGTTGCAAATCCGTACCCAGAAAAGCACAATTGACTTCCTTTTCCAACAAGGTCTCGCCCGCTTGGGGTTGTACGATGTCCTTGATGGCGTTGCCGGGTTTTCCCTTGACCAATGGCGATTGGGGGACTTGTGAGTTGTGTTTGATGTGAAACAGCGGCCATTGGTGTTGACGCCAGTGGTCCAGTAATCGGCGGGCATTGGCCTCGGCCTGGGGCTGGTTGCGCGATTGTCCGGCGGCCTCCCATTCGTCCATGCCTTTTTGGATGTCTACCAGCAGCAGGGCGGTGTATTGATTGAGTTGCATAAGTTGACGTTTGTTATCCATAGAGTTCATTGCGCATGTCCACCAGGAGTTGCATGACAGATTGCCGATCTACCCTTGGTGGCAGGAGGCTCTCGGCATGGGCTTTCTCGACGGCTTCCATTTTGCGCTCGGCTTCCCGAATCAGATCATCGTATTCCCACTCACCGCGGCGGATGGCCAGCAGAGTTTCTCGATTGGGGCGATGTACAATGACCTTTCGTTGGCGGAGAATTTCCTCGGCCATGTCCAGCAGTCGAAAGGTATGCATCATATTTTTGGAATCATAATTTTTGCCGTGCTTGATGTTGTTGTCGTAGCGGTCCTCATTCCGTTTGGCCACCCAATCCCAGTACTCGCGATGCTCTTTGCAATAGGTGCTGTAGCCGTCGCTGTTGCAATACAGATATGCTGCCACTGGTTCGCCTTTGGGAATGCTGCTGAGCAGGACAGTGGTGGCATCCGCTTTTTTCTGAATGCCCTTGTAAGCTTGTCGTCCGCTGTCATCGTAGAAGAGGGCATACATGTCCTTGGCATGTGGGATGTTGACCAATCCGCACGCTTGCTGTGACCAACCCTTGCTATCCAGCCATTTGAGCAGTGGAATGGATCCTTGTTGGTGGAGGATGTAGCAAAAAGAGAGGATGCTTTTCTTTTCCCTTTTCATGGGGTTGGAAATCTTCTTGTTGAGTCCTCTCGCTTTTTTGATCTGCGCAAAGGCATAGCCACCAAAGGTGTCCTTGCACTTTTTGGAGAGAAACAGTTCGGGCCGAATCCGGTCCATGATGGGGTGGCGAACAATTGTGTGCTCATCGGGCGTGGCGAGCAGTTCGAGGATGTTGGGATTGTTTTTGAGCAGGAGTTCGATGAATCTTCCCAGTTCGTAGAAGACAGTATCATTGGTCGAATCGCCAATTTGTGGGATGTAGTCGAGTCCGTACAGTTGCTCCTTGGGCAGGACAAATACCCCCCGGATGTCAGTATCTGAGCTGGGGACATCCAGTCCATAGGCTTTGCTTCCGGAGATGCACTCCAGGAGGATGAGTTGTTGGTCGCGGAGGTCTTGGATGGTCAGTGCTGGCATGGCTGGTATGAGTTGGATGTTGGCTAAAACAACGTGGAAAAGGGGAGGATTGGTTCCTGTTTCTGCACGCCAACATCTTGTGATTTAGCGGAGGTCTTTGTATCTTATGTTTTCATCCAAGCAAGAGCAGCGGCAAAATTCATCCTTGCATCAGGGCACTCCTGGTGTGTTTGGGGTATTGCTTATGGGGCAAAAAATGCCTCATGGGGCAAACAAAAAATAGAACTGATGAAACGCATTTCCATTCTTTTTTGGCTGCCGCTGTTGTTGCTGGCGGCTTGTGGGAAGGACAAAGATTTTGCACCTGTCAATGAGACTGCTCCCAGTTTTCAGACGCACTCTTGGACATCCCAGGAGGCCCAGTTTTTCTCTCTGGAGAATCACAGCCATACAAAGGCCAGCTTCCGCTCCGGCGAAAAAATTGCCTTTCATCCGCTGTTGATTGAAACCTACAACGAGATTGCGCAGCGAAATGAAGAACATGCCTTTGTCGACAGCATTGTCACTCATGTGGGGCATCCCTTGTGGAGCCAATCGTATGTATACCACAACCGAGCAACAGACAACAATTTGCTGCTCATCCCTTTGACAGTCGAGGGAAGCCAACAGATCACAGGGGTCATTGTGGCTCGCAAAGAGACCCTTGCCGAAGGGGGTGGTTTTACCATCCAAGGGACGGCCCGTCAGGAGTTGCTGCATCCTCCTGCTGATTCTGCCTCCTCTCCCCGGCGCTGTGGCCTCATCCGGTGGACGTATCAGTATGAACAATGGCTGTTTCAAACGACGGATTCTCAGCTGCAAGATCAGTATTGCGATTGTGAAGAGACAGAAGGGGACCCGCCAAGTGGGCAAGGTGGGCAAAACGACTGCATATGGCGAATCATCCAAATCTGCTCTGACGAAAGTACGCAGACCTCTTGGATTGCAGGTGCCCGCAACATCCCCCTGCATTTGGACCACGACCAAGACGGCATCTACAATTGGGACGATCAGGACTGGGAAGAGTTTTCCACTCGGAACAACATCACCCAAGACGACTTTGAGCGAGCAGTCATCGATTGGTGGGAGGACCGTTTTGACGAAGAATATGGAAGCTATCAGGATTTTTGGGATGACTGGCCTGACTGGGAAGAAGAAGGGAGTGACTGGCAGGAGTTCTGGGAAGACCTGCAAGACATTTGGGATTCCTTCTGGGACTGGATTGGCAGTGACCCATACAATGACGACCAGCGCGATGATTTGTATTACAATCCAGATTATGGCGATCCGAGTGACTGTCCCTTTGCCAATGTCACTGAGTCATCTACCAAGTCGCAGAGTCGATCCATCCGCTGCGAGTGGTTTTACATATTGGACTGCGGGGAGACGGGGGATGATCTTTGGGATCAGTTCAGAGATGCAGTTTTCTGCAAAGAATGCCCTGATTATGAGAGTTATCAGGACATGTTCCGGGACCGATTGTATACCTATTGGGAGAGGGAAGGTTTGAAGATTCATTTTGGAGATTTGTCCGTCTTGGTATCTGGCGATTGCAACGCCTTTGCACCGGATTTTGAGGGTTGCGTCAGGGAATTGTACGAGCAGGAGCGCAGGCGTCGAGTGGTTGCTTTCATAGACAACTACCGCTTGGACATGGATGTGGACTTGCTGCTACAGGATGGAGCGGAGTGCAATCTGTCAGAAGATTTCGAGGCCTGCTTGTCCTCTGCCATGGTTGACGGCTTTTTGCGATCAAATCCACTCATCAATCTGTCAGCCGAGGAAAGAGCATGGTTGGAAGCCAATCCGGACATCATCCAGGGCTTGAATGCATTGGACGAAAGGTTTACGGAAGATGCCAAGGAGTATGTCATCCAAATCCTCGCTTTGGAGACGGGCCTCACCTTGGATGATTTTGTGGAAGGGGCCAATGAATTTGCGGGCATCCACGACCCCATCGATGCGCCGGAGGTGGAGGAGATAGAAAATGGCATTGAGATTTTGTCCTTGTCTGTGCCTTCGTCCGCCCAGCCGGGGCCCCTGATTGGGCAAAACACCCCAAGGGGAAATACAGAAGATTTGACACACGGCTTTGACGGAGATGCCGAGGGAATCATCACTGGCTACCTCAGCAAGTCTGATGCGTTTTTGTTCTTTGACATGGACTTTTTGTTCAATCTGGGCACGGTCAGTGACCCATCCATGTCAGCGGTTGCAGATGAGTTTGTCGATCGCTTTCGAAATGATGGGACGGGGACTGATTTTTTTCATCCTCAGTTGAGTGCGGCGGTGATGGAGCGGAATGAAATGAAGAATTTTATCAAGACTTTTGCAAACAGATTAAATGACGAATTAGTTGGTACCGATGGGGATATAACAGACATAAGTGTCAGTATGAAAAATATAAGGCCTATTTTTAGTTCAACTTATGATCGATTTCATGGATTTACGATCTTGTTAAATGATACAGAAAGTACAACCATCAAGCTCTTGGATTATCAATATGACAGCAATACTGGTGATTGGGAGGGGGAGTTTTACCTTGAAGTCATTGATCACTTTGGTCTTGACAAAGCAGATGCACTGAAGTACCAATGGTGGCACAGTGGTTTTGCAGCATGGTGGATATTACAACACAAGCGAGGGTATGTACCATTTAGGACTGTCATTCGGATCAATGCCAGAGTGAAGGGAAACATTCGTTGAGAAATGTATTGATTAGGGAAGAGCGAAATGCTTTTTAGTATATATGCTTAAGTTGTGTTTATATAGAAGTTGGTTTTTTATTTAATGAAATATCATATTGGTATGCTAGATTCTGTAAGCCTTCAAAGTTGTTTTTTTTTTATTTTCAGTCTGTTATGTACTCTAGTTAGTTGTAGTTCTCATGACTCTTCTGATATTTCTTTCGAAGCTCTGAATCAGCAAGACATGACTACATTTAGAGAAGGTGATTCATCTCGGATGGAGTATTTTCTTGTGGACGATTTTGAGAATTTGGAACAAGCAGCGTCTCAGATTGATCGATTCATTTGCCAGAACAAAATCCCAGATCATAGTAAATATTACATCTACACGATATATGTACTACGAAAAACCAGAATGACAAACCCTGAAACCATCGCCGAATATCACCGAAACTTTTATACCCATTCCATGGCGAATGATCTTCTCTTTGAATATCAATGGAAGAAAGCACGTACAACACGACGGTACCAATTCAAGGGACAGAAGCAAATATCAAGCATTCCATTCGATTGTGACAACATCTCATCCGAATGAATCCAATGGCAAAATACATCGCAGTAGTCATCTACTTGATTTTCACCCTTATCGGCTGTACCTGCAATGGCCCATCAACTGTCTCTTTTGAGTCTTTGGATCAGCTAGATACTTCGACATTTGAGAATGGTGACTCTTTTCGAATGGAACACTACATTGTAGACAATATTTTGGATCAAGAAGATGCAGAAGCTCAAATTGATGAGTTTATCTGTCAAAATAAAGTCTCTGACCCATTCAAATATCACACTTATGTGATATACATTTTTCGGAAATCGCGAAAGACAAATTGGGAATACATCTCTCAAAATCCCAAGAGCTTTGATAGATATTCTATGACCAGAGATCGCATATTTGATTACATTTGGACAAGAACAGGTACGCAGATGCGATACCGATTCAAAGGTCAAGAAATGATTTCAAGTAGAAAGATTAACTGCGAAAACATCCCCTCATCACGCCCTGAATGAATCCAGTGAAAAAATACATCCTTGCAATTACCTGTTTGATTTTCACCCTCATTGGCTGTACCCCCAATGGCCCATCAACTGTCTCCTTCGAATCCCTAAGCTCCCAGGATGCAACTACATTTTGGAACGGTGATTCTTCCCGGTCTGAACACTACATCGTAGACAATCTAGCTTGGGATCAAGAAAAGGCAGAAGCTCAAATCGACCAATTCATTTGTCAGAATAAGGTTTCTGATCCTTCAGTATACCATACTTATGCAATATACATTTTGCGAAAGACCAAAATGACAAATCTGGAGACCATCGCCGAGTATCATCGAAACTTTCATACCCATTCTATGGCCAATGATTTACTTTTTAAGTATTTGTGGACAGGACTAAATTCAAATCGTCTTAGATTTGAAGGCCAAAGCATAAAATCAAGCATTCCATTCGATTGCGACAACATCTCATCTTTATGATCCGAATGAATCCAATGGCAAAGTACATCGCAGCAGGCATCTACTTGATGTTTAGTCTCTTCGGCTGTACCTACAGTGATCCGTCATCTGTTTCCTTCGAGCCACTGACTCAATTAGACATTACTACATTCAGAGAGGGAGATTCATCTCGGATGGAGCATTACATCGTAAATAATTTCGTAGATCATAAAGACGGAGAGCTGCAGATGGATCAATTCGCTTGTCAAGCTAAAGTTTCTGATCATTCGAAGTACCAAAGTTTTACAATATACATATTTCAGAAGTCGAGGAGGACAAATATTGCATACATTGCTAAAAATCCAAAAAGCTTTTACAGACATACCATGCCTGTGGATCGTCTATTTGAGTACAGCTGGGAGGGAAGCGACTCACCAAGACGATACCGATTCAAAGGTCAAGAAATGATTTCAAGTAGAAAGATTGACTGCGAAAACATCCCCTCTTCACGTTCTGAATGAATCTAGTGAAAAAATACATCCTTACAACCACCTATTTGATTTTCACCCTCATCAGCTGTACCTTCAATGGCCCATCAACTGTCTCCTTTGAACCCCTAAGCTCCCAGGATGCAACTACATTTTGGAACGGTGATTCTTCCCGGTCTGAACACTACATCGTAGACAATCTAGCTTGGGATCGAGAAAAAGCAGAAGCCCAAATCGATCAATTCATTTGCCAGCATAAAATTATGGATCATGAAAAATATCACACTTACTTAATATATGTTTTTCGAAGAACACATAAGACAACCCCTGAGTACATTGCCCAAGACCATAAAAGCTTCTACAGACATTCTATGACTAATGATCTTTTATTCGAGTATAGGTGGACAAGGCTAAGTTCGAATCGCTATAGGTTTAAAGGGCAAAATATAGCATCAAGCATCCCATTCGATTGCGACAACCTCTCCTCCTCATCCTCCGAATGAATCCAACCTTCCCCATCACTCCCCCCGCCGAGCAGCCCGAAGCTTCTCCCGCACCCACTTCGAATGGGTCTTGTAAAATCCCATGCTGATGTTATCCTTTTGAAATTCCAACTCCTTGGACAGTTTTTCCAATAGAGGGCGGGCCCGTTCCTTGTCTTCCATCCGCAAATAGGTCTCTGCCAGGCCGATGAGAGAACTCAGATGCTTGGGGTTTCTGGCCAGGCCAATTTGGTAAGTGGCAATGGCCGCTGTGTACATCTCTCGGTTTCGAAGCTGGTCTGCCACATATTTGTAATAGCCCACAATGGGGCGGTAGCTGAAGCCGAAGAGAGAGTCGCGGCTTTGGTAAAAGGCATCCATCTGGCTGGCAAAGTCTTTTTCGGAACGGTGGGCCATGTTCAACATCACCTTTTGATCGGCCCGGTAATGACGACTCATGCTGACCAGGCCGTTCGCCAAGGCCGGACCAACACTGGAAAAATGATCCAAATCTGAAAAATGTTGAACCTTCCATGCCAAAGACGGGGAGGGGTACAAGCTCAGCAAACTGTCCATGCGCTGGTTGTCTTGGAGGTACTTTCGCTCAGAGCCCACATCGCCGGAGGAGAAGTAGAAAAATTTTCCGAAGTGAGGGGCAACTTGGAGCAAAGAATCGGCAGCTCGGTAGATGACATTGTTGTTGGCATCGAAAGATGGGCTGATGCCAAAGTAGGCGTCAAACAAATCTCGTTTTTCTCCAAATAAGGTATTGCCCACGAATGCACCCCCCCAGGAATGCCCAATGACCGCCTTGACATTTGCTACCCGGTATTCCTTTTCGATCAGGGGAAAGACTTCTGTTTCAAAATGTTGCTGCAAAGCAGTAGAGTTGGGAGAAAACTCGCTCCCCCGATCGTCTGATACAATGCCAATCAAAATGCTGGGGATGATAGTGAATTGCTGGACGAGGTATTCCAAATTGCCCTTGGTCACGTTCCAAACCATATCTGCCTGGGCATCCAACAAGTAGATGGGGACAAATGGGATGTCTGTGTCAATGTTGTATCGCGGGGGGACATAGACGCGGATTCTTCGCTCCGTTTCAAATACCTGAGAGTCGATTCGATAAGTAGTGTCTTGTGGGGTTTGTGCGGTGGCATTGCCCGGACTCAAGGGCAGGCAAAGAGCTGACATCAGCCAAATAAGGGTCTCTTTCATTGATCAAACTACGTTTTTTGGATGCAATATTTGTTGCCTTGGGGGAAGTCGTTTTGATAGAAAGACAGCCCGGAGCAGCAGATGGTTGCATTGACCAAAGAAGAAGAAATGACTCTGCTGACATCAGTTTTTCGACAAGATGACAAACTGCTCCCTGGCTGTCCACCCTGTTTCACCTCGGCATTCCATCACATACTGTCCTGACTGCAAGGCGTCTACCCGGACGGTGAGCTGACCCAAGGAGAGAGTTTCTTTTTGTCGGATGAGCAGGCGACCCTGTAAATCGAAGATGCTTAGGTCAATGGCCTCCATTTCCTCCCCGCCAAAATCAATGTGCAATTCTTTGTTGGTGATTGGATTGGGATGGATGGTCAGCAGATCAGCAGGAGACCTGGGGGAGGAGACAGTGGATGTCATCAGCGCGTTGTTTCGGTAAATTTTGGCCACCTTTTCCCCCGCATTGTTTCGTCCGGTCATCAGCACATCCTGATCGCCATCGCCATCTATGTCGGCAAAGGCAACAGAACCGCTGGAGACATCTTCAAAGATGGAATCCATCACCTCTGTCAATCGTCCTGTCCCGTCATTGATGTACAGCTTGGAAACAGCCATCGTCTTCGTTTGGTCTTTGCCCGTCAGCAATAAATCTTGATCACCATCCTGGTCTAGGTCAGCAAAGGCAAGCGCCTCTCCGGCCACTTGTCGAAGACTGGAATCTGCCATTTCTGTGAACAGGCCAAAGCCATCATTGGTGTACAACTTGCTGATGCGCCCGCCACTGGCAGAGGGCTCCGGACTCGTGATGCAAACGTCTTGATCTTCATCTCCGTCCACATCGGCAAAGGCAAGGGCCCCGCTGACAAAGGGTTCAAATGGGGTATTGAACTGAAGGGCAAATTCCCCACTTCCATTGTTGAGGCGCAGTTGGGCCACTTTTCCATTTGTGCTGCTCTGCCCGATCATGAGCAAATCAGGTGCCTGATCATTGTTGACATCGGCAAAGCCAACCGCATCGAGGTACATCGCAGCCAATGGATTTGTGAGAGCATTGGAAAATTGTCCCAAACCATCGTTGAGGTAAATCCTCGACAACAGGCGACTTCCGGTATTGCCCGTGATGAGCACATCCTGGTCTTCGTCATTATCTATGTCGGCAAAGGCAATGGAGCCATTTTCCACCCCTTCAAATGGCGTGCGCTCCGCTTCGGTAAACTGCCCGGTTCCGTCGTTGACATACAGTTCGGCGATGGGACCAGGTCCCGTGATCAGGCCTGTGATGAGCAAGTCTTGGTCTTCATCTCCATCTATGTCGGCAAAGGCCACAGCACCCAGTAGGACATTGGAAAAGGGGGGATTGGGAAGCTTGGTGAACTGTCCGCTTCCATCGTTGAGATACAAGGTGGAGCTGGGACCTGCATCCCCCAAGCCGGTGATGATGAGGTCTTGGTCCGTGTCGCCATCTACATCAGCCAAGGCAATGGAGCTGAACTCGACCCCCATCAATGGAGGAGACTGTGGCAATTCTGAAAAGGATTGTGCCTGGACAATTTGTGCAAGCAGAAGCAGGGGCAAAAGAAGTTTCATTTTCATCAACTTTGTATTTTGAAAAATCGAGAATAGAGACCAGAAGTGGTGGCCCACAACAGATCATTGCATAGAGGTTTTGGAGAGTTGCTTCGGAAAGAAGTCAACTGTATCAGACAGGAAGAACAATTCAAATATCTACATTTTTCTGGCAAAAGCAAAATTTCATCCATCCATGGTCTTCGCAAGGCAAGGAAGCCATTTGTGGGATTCGAATGGATGCTACTTTCATTGCTGTTTTGAAAAAATAATCGTCGATGAAATAGGGGTGCGAAACAATTCAGTTCGTCAATGAGGAAACAATAGTAGATATGAAAAGTAAATATGCATTTCTCTTCCTATTTTTTTTGGGAACGCAAACGGTTTTTTCACAGACCTTTCAGCAGTTCTCCTTCGCTGCTACCTCAGAGGCCATCGGCTTGCCTTTTACCAATTATCTTCCCTACCATCCCGGTGTGGAAATCAGCGGGACCTTGCGGAAAAAAGACAAGGCCAACAACGTACAATACCTGAATGTAAAAGCAGGATTTTTTTACCATCGTCGATTGGAAACGGCCATCTATCTCGGCGGAGAATACCAGTTTTCTCAGAAATTATTCCGCCAAAAAATCAGTGTGGATTTTCCTGTGGGACTGGGATATTTACACTCTTTTTATCCAGGTGAATTGTACGAGCAAAATGGAGAAGGTGGGTTTGAAAAAGTCAATCAGTTGGGACGTCCTCACTTGTATGTCAATCTAGGCGTCGGTCTGACGTATTTGGGCATAGGCAGATTTCAGCCTTTTATTCGACAGGAACTCATGGTGGAAACGCCCTTTGCAAATGGCATCCCAGCCATCCCTCATTCTCTTGTAAAAATTGGTGTACAAATCAAACTCAATAACAATGACAATCAATAAATTCAATCTCTTTTTGTTCGCTGGAATGTTGTTGTCAATTGGATTCACGTCCTGCGAAAAAAATGAAGTACTCCCCAAAGAAAGCTATCGCTGTGCCTCTGACATTCCGGATGGTGTATTGCAACATCCCAAGGCAGATGTCTACCAAAGCATTCTTGAAAATCATCGCAAAAATGGATTGGTGGGAGCGACCTTGTTGGTCAAAGACAAAGACGGTTTTTGGGCCGGAGCAGATGGCAAAGCAGACATTGCATCTGACATCGACATGCAAGCTTGCCACACCTATTTGATCGCCAGCATCAGCAAAGTATTTACCTCCGCAGCGGTCTACCGATACATCGACCAAGGAGTACTCTCGCTGGATGATCCCATCAGCAACTGGCTGGACAAATCTGTTGTGGAGAATGTAAAAAATGCAGAGGAAGCACAGATCAAACACCTGCTTGCCCACACCAGCGGAATCGCAGATTATTACACCTTTCAGTTCGAATTGGACAGGATCAACAAGGTCACAAATGAATTTACAAAGCAAGATGTTTTGGAATATACCTACGGAGTCAGTGCGACCAATGAAGTCGGAAAAGACTATTATTATTCCAATACCAATTTCCTCTTGCTCGCCATGATTTTGGAAAAGGCCAGTGGGCAAACATTTGAGCAGGTGTACCAACAAGAAGTCTTCACACCGCTCGGTCTACAGTCTGCTTACTACAGCGAAGACCAGCCCATTCCAGATGGTTGCGTCAAGGGATATGTCGACATCTACGGCAATGGTCAGTATGCTGAGAGTGAGTTTTTGTACAATGACGAACTTGGCATTGGAGGGGATGGAGGCGTCGCAATCAACGCCTATGACCTGGCAGTGTTCTTTGAGCAATTGATGAAAGGAAAACTCATTTCTGAATCCTCCATTGGCGAGATGACCAATTGGTTTGACCTGCCAATCGACTGGCATTGGGAGGAGTTTGGGCAGACGGAAAATGGATTTGGGATCGAGCGATTCAATACCAGCTTTGGATCAGCCGTGGGGCACAGCGGGGGCATAGATGGCTTCAGTACGCTCGCTCTGTATTTCCCAGAAAAGGACATGACTTATGTGTTGCTGACCAATACTGCTGGAAGCGAAAAAGGCAACAATTCTCAGGAGAAGATATTTTGGGAAGTGGCTGCGCAAATGTTTGAGTAGGACATTGCTGTCAGCCTTGGGACAACTTCCATCTCACCGGCGAGCCCCATGGTTTGTCGGTGAGAGTTTCATGACTTTTGCCAATGCTTCGCGACCATTTTTTTGAATTCGATCAGCTCTTTGACAAATTCATCTGGACGTTCGTAGTGAATGTTGTGTCCAGTGTCGGGAAATACTTTGTAACGAATCAGAGTCGGGTGGCTTTCAAATAGGAATCGGTTTTCTTCTTCATAAGGAAAGAAGTCCTCCTCCGATACTGGGTCCAGAATCAGCATTGGCACCTTCAGGTTTCGATAGATGATTTGAGGTTCAATGATGGACATGGATTGCGCGAAGAGTGTCGCCTGCGTTGGTCGCAAGATGGTCTGTGAAAACTGTTTTTTTGAGGCCATGTGAAAAAGCTCCCACAAGCCATCTCCGATTGTCCATCGCCCGACAGAGTCTTGAGACAACCAGGTACACAACTCAAATTGACTTTTTTCATTGGTCTCATCATAGAGGAAGTAGTATGCTTCTGACTCGCTGTCAAATTTGGGTATTGTCAATTGATTTTCAAAGATAAAGTCAATCCGACTCTTCAATTGCTCCTCGCTCATTTTGTGGTAATGAGTATTTGTGGAGACAGAGCCTCCATCTTCCAAAATGACACCCAATACTTTTTCCGGATACGCATCGTAAAAGGCCGTTGCAATGATTCCACCTCTCGACCATCCACCGATGATGGCCTTGTCGATGTTTTTGGATTGCATCAATTCGTTTACGTCATCCGCAACATGGTACAAGGAGACTTCGTGTGCAGGTATCTTGGTTTGTCCATGTCCGTAGTAGTCAATCCCTATGACATAATACTGATTCTGCAAGAGCTGTTCTACAAAGGGCAACAATTCGTATCCACTGGAGAGGCTTCCGTGTAGCCAGATCAATGGAGTGTGTGTTGGATCACCCCATTCGAGATAGTGGAGAGGGATGTTTTTGGTTTGCAGAAAATGACCATGCTTTTTTTCGTACGCAAGGAATTCCGATTTGGCTGCCAAGAATTTTTTCAATCGACTGGAACCCTGCTCAATGGGATTGCCATTTTGCGAATAGCTCCAAGTGCTGAGAAACAGCAGGAAGAACAAAATGCAATTGGTACCAACCAGTGATCTCATTGGCGTTTCAATCATAATACTCTATGTCAAATACAGTAAGACAATCTCTTGTTTCTCCTTCTGCATATTCACTTATTTCTCGATGCCGAATGACGTTTCCCTTCGCATCATATTCAGTCTCTTCCTCGCGGAGGCAGCCTTCTGTCCTCTCAGTCGTTTTTTCCTTTTGCAGCCAGCCCAATTCATCGTACTGATAATCTGTAGTGGAACCATTCCCCATCTTTTTGCAAATGACCTTGCCAGTGTCGTCAAAATCATAAGTGTACGTTCTTTCTGCGCCCCAATCCCAATCCGTATGTGTCTCTTCGCTTCTTTCCTTTACAATCAAATTTTTCTCGTTGTACTCCTCGTATTCCCCCACCCAAAGTGTGAGAAACCGATTGGAAAAATCTTCTCGGTATTGGTACTCTTCCATCAGGCTTGTATTGCCAAACTGATCGTATTCGTAAATGGTGTCAATGTCCAAATATCGGATGGTGGGGTCTGATGCTGTCTCCTGTCCATTGACATCGTAGGCAAATGCCTTCATCATCTCATAGTATTCGAGGAAGTCACTTTTTTGATGGGTGGATGGATAGATCATTTCAGGTCGTTCAAACTTTGTCTTTCGGATCAATTTGTCCTCAGCATTGTATTGGTAGAGATGGTACCTGACCAGTTTTCCTTTTTTGTCAAATTTTTTCCAGGCAATTTCATTTCCTCTTTCGTCGTAGGTGCTCACTTGGGTTTTCTCAATGCCACCTTCCTCGTTGAGTTTGACTTTTGAGAGTTGATTTCCTTTTGAATCATATGCATAGCGATAGGTCATGTCTCCGACGATTGCTTCCGTGACCTTGTTGTCTTCATTGACGGTGTTTTTTGTACGTTGAATCACCTTTCCCTCTCCGTCAAATATGGTCGCTTTGATGGTTTTGAAATTGCTGTCCAAAATGACATCTGCTCTTCTTTTGATCTTTCCCCTGGGATCATATTCAATGATCTTTCTGAAAATCATTCCATCCTTGGCCTCCTCTTCGATGGAACTGCTTGGGATGCCCTCCCGGAAATATTCCGTTTTGCTGACCATTCCTGCTTCATTGAAATGTAGAATTTCATCCAGTAGATTGTTCTTGATTGTCTTGTGAACCTTTGGGTTTCCTTTGATGTCCTCTGGAAATATGACCATGTTTCTATTTGTTAGGTGATGTTCTTGGGGATGATTTCTGAACTGACATAGAACTCGGCAAGAGCCTTTGACATCTTGAAGATTCTCATCAAATCCTCAATGCCTTCGGGATCGGCGTAGACCCATGTCCCATCCTGGTCTCCCCAATTCAATTCTTCTACATCAATCGTGATGGGGATCGGTTTGCCTTCGTCGGTGTAATAGCATTCGAAGAGTGGCGCATCTGCCCGGACGGATGTATCGTAATAGTATTTTGTGGTTCCATTCCAGTAGGGAATTTCGTTTTCAATGTCATCGGTAAAACTGGAAACGATGACGTGGTTTCCCTCGTCAAAAATTTCAGTCAAAATGGTATCTGGTGATTTGTCACTCTTGTGCCAATACAATTTTTCGTGCCTGAATGTTCCCACTTGCTCCCGACGGCCGATCGATATGCTCGCTCCTTGTAACTTTTCATCCTGGAGGATGTCAGCAAAGTCTTTTTTGTCATCGACAAAAATGGTGTATTCACGGAGCTTGCCATCTTTGTAAACTTCTTTCGTCAGAAATTTTCCCTTGATCCATCCTGGATTGGTGTGGTATTGATCGACAGGCATTTCTGCTTGCTCAATGATGGCACCTTTCTCATCCCTGTAAATGATTTTTTTCATGGGAAATGGTCTTTTACTCACTGCTTCTCCATCTCTTCCACAATCCGCATCAACACCTGCGCCCCCGATAGAAAAATGTTGCTCAGTTGGTTGCTTGGATCATCTAATTCCTCAAACGTCATCGATGTTTGTTTGATGCCCTGATTGGTCAAAAAGTTGAAGCGGACTTTGTAGGTGGGATTTTTGTTGCGGCCGGGCAATAGGAAATTGCTGATCTCTAGGTACTGCTTTGACTGATCCAAGGTCTTGTCGATGAGCTCGTTCATGGCCGAGTCTTCGGGCACTTCCCAAACTCCCACTTTGCCAGTGTAATTGATGTATCGCGCGCCATGGTCGTCGTAGATGGCCAAGTATTCAAGGGTATTCTGTTGTGGCACCTCCAAGATCAAACCATAGACGACCTCTTCCGAAGCTTTGTGCCCCAATGCCCTCAGCTGGTTGCAAAGCCACAGTTTTTGCCGCGACCCCAGGGAGCTGTCCGCCAGTGCTTGCAATGACTGCTCGATGGCCGCAGCTGACTTGTCGTCTTTGATGCTTTGTTCAATGGTAGCAAAATGCTCCCAGCTGGGGTCTCGTTGTTTGATGCTGTCTTCGATGATCTGGTTGATCTCCAGGACGGTTTGTTCTGCAAAGATGAGGTCCTTGAGGGCCACGTAATCCACTTCTCCATCCAGTTGGGTATGGGTGATCTTGTTGTCTTTTTGCGCCCCTGCGCAGGAGGCGAGTACGATGAGGGTCAGCAGTGGTAAAATCTTTCTCATGGGTTGTTTTTTTGTTTGAGCAAAACGCTCAGTCCGAAAAGAAGATCGGATAGGTGATTGATGTCTTCGAAATCAAAGTCTTCGTTTCCATCCAGCTTTTTCCTCAGCCGAAAGACTTCGTTTTGCAAAAAGCCCATGCCGACTTTGATGGTGGGCTCCTCGGATTGGAACTCCTGAATCTGCCAGGAATCGACAGGGATTTTATGGAAGGTGCTTCTCTTGCCAAAGTCTATTTCCTCATCGGAAAATTCGGTTTTGAGAGTCGTCAGCAATTTGGAAAAGAGAAGCTCAAGCTCTTTGACATTGATGCTGTTTCTGCTTTGCAAGACATATTGCTTTCTCGCCTCGAAGTATTCGTTGTCCCCAAAGTAATAAGAGTCGAGAAAGTCAACAGTTGCGGCTTCTGTGTCAAATCGGAGGTCAAAATCTCCCGGTCCTGGTCCCGGTGCCCAGTCCCAACACATGAGTCGAAACCCTTCATCATTCCGAGACAAGTTGATGCCAGGACAATTCGATTTCACTTCCTTTACTGTCTCTCCCTCTTCATTGAGTACCGTCAATGGGAGGGAAGTGAAATTGGGAATGCTGTTTCCTTCCGCACCAATTTGCTTGAGAAGATGGTAGCTCTCATCTGACCTGGGGTAAAACCTCAAGCCCTTGGCTTCCAAATACTGCTGGTTTTCTTTGGACAATCCACTTGCTTCCATGCCATCAACGGATGTAGAAATTCTTGACTTCGAGTTCTCCTTCTTTGTCCGCCACCGTACGCCAGGAAGATTCCTCGTTGAGGGAGATGTATCTTCTTTCTTCCGACAGATAATGCCAGTCCTTTTCCTTTTGGTAGAAAATCTGGTTTCCCATCCGTTCGACAATCTTCAGAATGCCGTTGTCATGGTGGTTCATCTGGTCGTAGTCCGTTTGGGCATTTTGTGCCATTTCTGAGTACAATTCGTTGAGTTGCAAAAGCCGATCGTTGAGCTGCAGGTCCATGGCCGTCACCTTGAGCCCAATTTGCTTGGCTTCCCGGATGGTGATGGGATAGCTGTGCGAAGGGTATTCCGAGTTGAGGTGGTTGCTGATGTGTCGGGCCTTTTGCTCGTCCTTGAGGTGGTAGGACAAAATCTCTGTGGTCAGCTTGATGGACAGAGAGCTGGCCCTGTCCACCGATCCGAATACAAGTGGATGGATGTAGTGGTAGAGTTCCTTGTAGGGATTGGTATCAGAGGCTTGGCGCTTGGCATCCCAAAGTTTGAGAACCCGGTCGAGTTCGTTTTGGCTGACACTGACTTTGTCGTTGAATTTGTCGTCGATGGGCGACAGCTCGTGGGTGATGGAGGTGTCGATGGCAGACAGATAGGCCAGTGGACCCATTTGGATGCTGTCGGCTCCCAGTACCAGCATGGTGGCTGCCGAGGCACAATCCAGAGGGATGAGCGCCACGATGTTGGAGTAAAAGTTGCGGAGCAAATGGACGATCCGCAAAGCCCCCTTTCCCGAGCCTCCCTCACTTTTGACAAACAAATACAGGGTTTTGTGCTTGATGCTGCCATTCAATATTTTGTACATCGCCAAGACATCTTCCTGTACGAGTTGGCTGTTTTCCGAAATCCAGTAGGAGAGGAAGTCCCCATCGATTTCTTTTTGAATGTCTTGGATGATGGTTTGCGTTTCCCGATAGAGAATGGGTGGTTTTTTGAGTTCGATGTTTTTGTCCATTTTCAAGCTTTTGGTAAAGGTACTTTACAATGGTGTACCTGGCTGATACAATGTTTTTTGTGCGTCAGAAAGTTCCCCATCTTTGGTGCTAAGAGGAGGAAGATGCATCCTTGTTTTGAAAACTGTTGGCAGAAAGTCGGAACTGATGAATACCTCCATTGGTGCTGTGGAGTTGCAAACCGTTTTTGCGCAGCACGGCGATGGAGGCCAGATTGTCTTCCTTGCAAGTGGCAAAAATCAAGTCGAGCGACAATTGCTCAAATCCGAAGGGCAGGATGGTCTGAACAGACTCGCTGGCGTAGCCCTGCTTCCAATGGGTTTCTCCAATCCAATACCCCAATTGTGCCTGTGTCTGACTGGTCAGATGCAAGCTGATTTCCCCGATGAGTGAGTCAGTGGCCTGGTGGATGATGGCAAAGACATATCGACTTTTTTCTTTGAATCCTCGAAAGACGTACCCAATCCGGAATACGGCATCTGGTTCTCTGTAGGGATGCGGGATGTTCAGGATGCGGTCTGCAATCTTGGGATTGTTGGCCTCTTTTACCAGGGAGGGAACATCTTCTACCTCCAGTTTTCGCAGGAGGAGCCTGGGAGTGTATAGCTGGGGAAATCTGTCCATTTGGGCGGGCGCTTATTGGTTGCGAAACAAGACCATTCTTGCTGCGAACAAAGATAGGACAAAGTGCTGGATTTGCGGATGTGGCTCGCTAGGAGTTTGGAAAAAAATTGTCCTGATCGGAAGGAGGTAGGTCTATGCGTGTATCGGCAAATTTGATGCAGATCAGTGGTGTGTTTTTGTCAAAGGCCATCTGGAAGACATCGAAGAAGATCCGGGACAGAATGGTCTTGAGGTGCAAGGAGGATTGCTGGTCGATCCAATCAATTTCCATCTTCAGGCAGTCGCGAACCGGGTCGTGGAACATGCCAATGGCGTGGAGTTGGCGGATGTGCCGCTCCAAGATGACATGGGGGTTCTGCAGCTTGGGAAAGGGCGTGAGGTTGAATCGGATGCCGGGACGGGCTTGGTGACGGGCAAACAGATCGAGATACAAATTTTGTTCTTTCAGCAGTTGTATTCGAAGACTGTGGTAGGTATTGTCCAAGAGCTGCTGCAGTTGATCATCCAGTTGTTGGGCATCCACATAGGGGCGCGGGCCCGTGTCGAGAATTTGCAATTTTACCCTGGCTTCCTCTATCCACTCCGCCAGGTGTTCTCGACCTTGTTGTTGCTTGATTTTGTGGTGAAGCCTTTGGATTTCGCTTTGCAGAGCTGCCTTTCTGTGGTAATTGGGGTCCTTGAGCCGCTGCAGGGAACGCAACTTGTTCTTGGCAAGGAAGAGTCCTTTCTGATGGCAATGGGCACCAAAGTAGTCTCCGAATTTGAGACATTCCTCAATCAGGTTTTCCAAATTTTCCTTCTCAATGGCATAATGCGCTATAAGCAGATCCAAATTCGTCTTCATCCCATAACTTTATTCAAGTCGGGCCAAGATAAGAAAATACCCTCTTCACACGGGTAAGATGACGGAGGATTCAGGGTGGATTTGTCTCATTTTGAGCAGAACTACTTTGTGATTGCTTCTCTTGCTTGGTCTTTCGGATTCTTTTTCCCAGGGATGATGACGCCGTCCAAACGGTCCCTCGTTTTTGCCACGGCAGGGATGGGAAGTCCAGCCAAAATTGTCTTATCTTTCCTTTCCACCAAAACAGCTGGTATGAAATACGTACCCAAAGGCAGCCCTGTACTCTTTAATGCATTGATCGGACTGTCAGCCCTGCTGGCCATCTATTTGCGGCAGAGCGGCTCCGATGAACTTTTCGCCATCGCCAAGCCCACAACCACCATTCTGGTAATCATTTTGGCAGCTCTTTGGGGGGATCGGAATCAGCCTCGGTATTACTACGGACTGTTGGTGGCCTTGGTATTTTGCCTGGCGGGAGATGTTTTGCTGTTGGAGGAAAGTCGCTTTGTCTTCGGGTTGGGAGCCTTCCTTCTTGGGCACAGCATTTTTGCGTACTGTTTTGCCTCCTTCAAAGGAATCTTTTGGGACAAATCACCGCTCTTTGTTCTTCTGCCATTCGGAATGGCTTATTATGTTTTTCTGTATCCCGGGCTGGGCAAAATGGCCATTCCAGTTGCCGTTTACTTTGTCTTCATCTTATTCATGTGCTGGCAAGGGCTTTGTCTGTACCTCTGGCGCAGAGAGGCTGCTTTTCGGGCTGTGGCCTTGGGTTGTGTGTTGTTTGTGGCATCGGATGCCGTCATTGGTCTCAACAAGTTTTACCAGCCGTTTGAGTGGGCAGGCATGGTGATTTTATCGACTTACTGGTTGGCCATCGCTCTGTTGGCCAATTCCTCTTACCTACTTCGCAAAAGTACTCAAGAGCACGACATGGTCGCACAGCCCGATCTCAACGAAAAGATTGCCGGATGAGTTCTCTGCGATTGTTGTGGCCGCTGTCTTTGAGGTAGTAAACAATCTGATTGTGGATGCGGATGCCTTCGTGTTCTTGCAGGTCTGCATCGAGTAGAATGCCCTCTGGGGACAACTGTCCTGTATCGATGTCAATTTCTTTGAGCAACAAGCCTTTGGACGATTTGAAGGTGCAGTACAATCGCTGACTTTTTTCGTCGAAAAGAGAAGTCTTCAGCCACTTTTTGTCATCGGGATAGCTGATGTCCACGGAGCGGATCAGTTGGTTGTCCTTGTAGACTTCGATTTTCTTTTCCATGGGATTGACCAGGGCCATTTCGTGCGACAAGCCATACAGATCAGTGGGGTATTTGGCCTTGTAGACAATGGTGGTCAGAAAGTCTCCCTGTTGCATGATGGCCTTGGCCCGGGCATTTTCCGCGATGGTATTGGCGAGCATGTTGTGGGTGGCAGCGCTGCGACGGATGAATCCAACATCTCCCCAGAATCTTTTGATTTCGGCTTCATCTGCCACGATGCGCAGGACTTCTGCCTTGGCGGTGGTCAGGTCGTAACGGCTCAATTTTTTCATCATCCCATTGTATCGGCTGAACAGATAGTAGATGTTGCCATTTTGGAGCAATTTACAGGGTTGGATGAAATGTTCAAAGGTATCCCGCGGAATGTGGTCCACGATGGTCAATTCATTGTTTGGAGCCCCCAATTCGTAGGCCTTGCTTCGGGTTTGGAGATAGACCGTTTGGTTGCAGCTTCTGAAAAATCCCTCGATGCCTTTGATTCCTTTGAGCGAAATGGAGTCGAGTTTGTTGCCATCCAGATCACCAATGAAGAGGCGCTCGGGAGAAAAAGAGTTGTAGTACTCAATCCAATACAGCCGGCTGTGGGCCAGCTCGAAGGCGGTAACGGCTTGCTGGCGGTGATTGGAAAGCGACTTGATGGCCGCTTCTGCCGATACGACCACCTCATTGAGGCGAGTGATGTTGGGCTGCAGAAAGAACAATTGAAAATCTTGGGAGATGCTGTCCAATCGGATGGTCGTTCCCTTGTAGGCCACATGTGTCAATTGGATGTCTACGGGAAAAGACGCAATCCGCAATTGAAACAAGCCATTGGCATCGGAGGTCGTGCCAAGATTACTCCCTTGCACAGATAGATTCACGCCGCTGATGGGTTGTCCAGTGGATTCGTCATTGACCTGTCCATTGACAATGTATTGTGCATGAACCAAACCGCAAGTGCTGAGCAAAAGTGCCAGCGCAAAAAGAAGCTTTTTCCTCATCTTCCCAATTTCTTGTTACAACATTTTTTGAGAAAGTAATCTCACCGGGCAGGTATCATACATGAACGCAACGGACCCACATGAGCCCGATCTCATCATTGTAAACAGAGTGACAATATAAATGTTTTGTGCTGCATTGTCCACCGGTGGGAGAAAAGGGGAGGGGCTGGCCTCAGTCAAAAGACTGCCGAATGAGTTCTTTGCGATTGTTCTTGCCACTGTCTTTGAGGTAGTACACGACCTGATCGTGGATGCGAATGCCTTCGTGTTCTTGCAGGTCGGCGTCGAGCAAGAGACCGTCCGAGGCCAATTCCCCTGTGTCGATGTCAATCTCTTTGAGGAGTAGGCCTTTGGACGATTTGAAGGTGCAGTACAATCGCTGTCTTTTCTCATCAAAAAGAGAGGTCTTGAGCCACTTCTTGTCATCGGGATAGCTGATGTCCACAGAGCGGACCAGTTGGTTGTCTTTGTAGATTTCGATTTTCTTTTCCGGATGGTTGACCAGGGCCATTTCATGCGACAAGCCATACAGATCGACGGGGTACTTGGCTTTGTAGAAAAAATGGGTCAGAAAGTCCCCATCCTGCATGATGCCCTTGATCCTGGCATTTTCTTGCCAAGTGTCGACCAACATATTGTGCGTAGCGGCACTGCGTCGCATAAAACCAGCATCCTCCCAGAGCCTTCGGAGATGCGCCTCATCTGCAACCACACGAATGGCCTCTGCCTTGGCCGTGGTCAGATCGTAGCGACTCAATTTTCGAACCAGCCCTTTGTATCGACTGAACAGGTAATAAATGTTGCCATTTTGAAGCAGTTTGCAGGGCTGGACAAAATGTTCGAAGGTGTCCCGGGGGATGTGGTTTACGATTTTCAATTTGTTGTCGGGAGCGCCCAACTCATAGGCTTTGGTTCGGGTGTGAAGGTAGACCGTCTGGTTGCAACTTTTGTAAAACCCCTCGATGCCCCTGATGCCTTTCAGTGGGATGGAGTCGAGTTTGTTGCCATCCAGGTCGCCGATGAAGAGGCGCTTTTTGGTAAAAGAGTTGTAGTATTCAATCCAATACAATCGGTTGTGGGCCAGCTCAAAGGCGGTGATGGCCTGCTGGCGATGATCGGAGAGGGATTTGGTGGCTTCTCCTGCCGATACGACCACCTCGTCCAATCGAGTGACTTTGGCTTGCATAAACAGAAGTTGGAAATCTTGGGGGATGCTGTCCCATCGGATACTTTTCCCTTTGTAGGCCACGTGGGTCAGTTGGATGTCTACCGGAAAGGAGTTGATGCGAAATTGAAACAGTCCGTTGACGTCAGAAGTGGTGCCCAGGCTACTGCCTTTGATGGACAGGTTGACCCCGCTGATGGGCTGGCCAGTCGATTCGTCATTGACCTGCCCGCTGACAGTATATTGAGCATGGCACAAGCCGTAGGTGCCGAGTAGAATCACCAGCACAGCAAGGAGCTTTTTCATCATCTTCCTACGCATCTGTATTTGACCAAATATTTGTACCGGGCAGGTATCACATATCAACGCACTGGACCCGAGAGTTGCGCTCGGATCATTTGATTCTCCAAAATAGTGGTTTTTTGCTTTTTGGGCCAGTGGCGATGAATAAAAAAGAGTCCATTTGACCTGAGGTAGACTGCTTGTGACGTTTTTGAATTGTTTGGTGAGCGATGAGGTGATTGCCCCTTGGGAATTTTCATTTCTGGTAAATGAGACACATTTTCTCTCCTTGACAAATGGAGTGCAACTTGAATAATTTATTAGATTTGCGGCCCCATGGACATCCTTCCAAAAGTGTCTATACAAAAACGAATCATACCAATGAAAAAAGCTCAGCCTCATCTGCTATTTGTCCTGTTTCTGTTATTGATCCCATTTGCATTGTTTGGTCACGGCGTCAGCCAATCGGACCAAGAAATCCTCTCCAATGGAGGCTTATTGTCCTACATTTGGGTGGGGGCCAAACACATGGTAACTGGCTATGATCACCTGCTCTTTTTGGCAGGCGTCATTTTCTATCTGGACAATTTTCGGGACATCGTCCGTTTCATCACCGTCTTTACACTCGGCCACAGCATCACCCTGATCAGTGCCACTTACTTGGGCATACAAGCCGACGAGCACCTCATCGACGCCGTCATTGCGCTGAGCGTATTGTACAAAGGTTTTGAAAACCTGGGCGGCTTCAAGAGCCTATTCAATACTTCTTCTCCCAACCTTCTTTTGATGGTATTCATCTTTGGACTCATCCACGGCTTTGGCCTGTCGACTCGCCTGCAATCCTTCGACATGGGGGAAGGCCAGTTTTTGGCCAAGATTGTTTGCTTCAACGTTGGTGTGGAATTGGGACAAGTACTCGCACTCATCCCCATCGTATTCATCATCTCCAAATGGAAGCCCTGGAAGAGCTACCAGACATTCTACAAGTTGGCCAACTGGTTTTTGGTCATCGCGGGAATTGGCCTGTTCTTCTTGCAAATGTACGGCTACTTCCTAGGGCATCATTGATGGATTGGAGAGGGGCCTGGCCCTTGGATGTCTTCTCAAAGGATGACTGTCAGTCCAAGTCGTAGGCCCAAGACCCCTATGATGGTTCTGAAGTTGTCTGGATTGTCCTCTTTGTTTTGGACTTTGAAGACGCGATAGCCTGCGATGACATCAAACAGGATCCTGTCTCCCAAAGGGCATGCCATTCCAAGGCCACCTCCTACGGAACTTGTGTTGACGACACCCTCTACATCTTCAGAGATCAACCTGTCATCAAAGTCAATGATGGATTTTACGGAGCCAACAGATCCACTGACTTCGACAAATGGCAGTACCCTAGTAGTTGGGACGTAGTAGCGCACAAAGGGCTCTACCCCAAGTACTCTTTGTTTGGTGACCGTTTCGGTACTCGAACCTTTTTCTCTTGCGAATCCAACGACAATACCGAGACCCACAGCCAAGTTGTCTGCCACAAAATAGCCAGCTCTGGGTAGGAAGTTGATGCCAAAGCTTGTCCTCGAGTCAGGCTCTCGGAAGTTGGGGTCGTCGCTCTTCTCCTTGATGGTTGTCCATCCGATGCTTCCCAGCTCACTCCCTGTGTTGAACAGGTTGATGGTAGAGTTCAGGCCAAATAGTTTGTTGCCTTTGGTTGTGAAGGCTTTGGTCCCTTTGTTTTCGTCTTTGCCTTCACTGCTTTGTGCGCTCAGTAATCCGATGTTGAGCATCATCAGTAGGCTTGTGAACAATGCGATTTTTTTCATTTTCTGTTGTATTTATGGATTAGGTAATGGCTTGTATTGTCATGAGTGGAAACCCTTTCTTTAAACTGTCTTTTCAGATTTTTTCAATGCACGACAGCAACACCACAACCATTAGGAGTGATGAATATGATATGATCCAATTGTTAGAGTTTCAATCATTTAGGGTACGAATGCACAGCCGGAAGCGAGTCCAGCAGATGCCGTACCTCTATTGTAAAGTGCCTTGATTACTGATCCAATGTGAAGTGAAAAGTGGAGTGGGATGGATTTTCGTTATTGTCCCAATGTTGTCTATCAATAGAACCCCAAATATCGGAAATTTGTTTTACAATTTGCGTTTTTACCTCAATTGATTTGACACCTTGCGGCAATGCATTCCTATTTGTAATAAGTCAATTCTCTTTTTTCAATGACAAGATCTCCCAAGTTATCTTTGTATTTTCTTCTGATCCAATGTCCGTGTCTGTTAAATTCATAGTCATAATAAGTTGTCACCATATCTGATTTTACTTGCCTAAATGGCGTCCAGATCGATTTTGCGACAACACCATTCTCAAAGATGATTCGATGTTGTTGTACGGTGTCACCATCAGGATCGATGATTGTAGTTGATTCTTGGAGACAAGCGTTGTAGTCAAATGTTTGAATGGCTCCATCTGCATGATGCAACTCTGCCGGTTCTCTATCTTTGTGGAATCCAACCACGATGGCTGTATCTATTACCTCACTCGCATTGTCGATGGATGGTGCATGGTCTTCTTTTGAAGAAAAAGCAGGAAATTGCTGCCTTCTGGTAATGATCCGTTGCAGTTGGCCATTTTTGTATTCTGGCTGAAACACCGGCCCGTTCGGACCACTTTTGAATAAAATGACCCTGCCTTCCTCATCATAATGTACCTCTTGAAAATTGTTGCGATCCAAAGTTGTTTCATCAAGCTCTGATGCTTGTTCTGCTGAGGTCTTTGCCACTTTTATCCCTTTTTCTGTAAGGCATTCTGCAAGGCAATTTGTTGAAATCTGACTGTTGCTTACAGGCAGGAGAGCAAAAAATAGCAAGATGGTGTGAATTGTTTTCATATCTTTTTCATTTGTTGTGAGGCGGTAATATACGACTATTTCAATGTGATAGAAAGTTTAGATGTCTACTCTTTTCCAATTCTTCTTCTGGACAATCTTGCCAAACCAAGAATCTATACTAAGGATGGAAGCGACTCTCCGAACTCCGATGAGAGAGCATCAAATTCAGGATATTTTGATACTTTTGCAGGGCTAAAATCAACAAACCACCATGATCAAACTCTTTGGAAAAGCCCGCCACGCCATTGGCAAAACAACCTTCCTGCTGCTCAGCATCCTACTCTTCTCCTGCCAAGCCAATGAAAGCCTGCCAGACCCCCTAGAGGCCGGCTGGAAAGGCGAAAAAGTTTGCGAAGTCTTGGTCGACAATGAAAAGGTCCGGGCCCTCCGATGTGTATTCCCTCCTGGCGTCGGCCACGAACGACACTACCATCCAGCCCATTTTGGCTACACCCTCGTCGGAAGCAAATTCCGGATCACAGACACCACGGGCACCCGAGAAGTCAACGTCCCCACTGGCTATGAGTTTTACAACGAAAGAATCGAGTGGCACGAGGTATTGAATGTAGGCGACAGCACAGCTGTGTTCCTGATCATCGAGCCCAAGTAAGCTGCCTACATCTTTATCATCTTCCTCAAGACCCGCCCCTCGGCATGGCTGATTTCGACAAATAGCAGTTGTGGCGCCAGCTGCGAGATGTCAATCACCTCCTCCATGGAATGAACCTCTTCCAAGGACAACAAGGTAGCTCCACTGGCCGTCATCAGCCGAATGCCCTGGATGGGAGAGGAGGCCGATCGAATGTACAGTACCTCCCGCGAAGGGTTGGGAAACAGGTGAAAGACAGCCTGCTCCATGGGCTCCTGCGCAGAGCTGATGAGGCAGGGCTCACAATAAGTCCCACCACAATCAATCCCTTGCTCGTCGCCATTTTGGATGTGGTCCCGACAAGACCAGGCCTGGCGAATTTGCTGGGCTTCTGCCTCCAGGTCGTCCTTGATGCGCCTCTGCTCTTCTGTCAATGTGCCCAGTAGCAAATCATTGATTTCCAAGGAGTCGTTGAGCAAGTCGTAAAATTCTTCTGTCCCCTCAGAGATGGATACAATCAATTTGTATTGGGGGCCTCGGATGGCGTATTCATTGGCACCGCCGTTGACCTGTTCGGAATAGTTGTAGTCTCGCGTCGGCCCATCGGCATTGTCCAGCAAATGATCAAAGCTCAGGCTGTTGTAAATGCCGCCGGGTAACTCTGCACCTGCCAGCTCCAAAACCGTCGCATACAAATCGGTGATGTGAATCAGGGCAGATTCGCGCTCGCCCTGCCGACTCAGCCGCGCCCCCGAGATGATCAGCGGCACCCGAATCCCCCCTTGGTAGACCGTCCCTTTGCCCCGCCCCCTCGGATAGTCCTGCAAGGGTCGACTGGGCGTTCCATTGTCCCCTACAAAGACGATGAGGGTGTTGTCCAATTCACTGTCCGAAATGTTTTTCAGCAAGCGATCCAGCTCTGTATCCACCGCCTCGATCATGGTCACATACTGCTCTACAACATCGGTAGGGGGGGAGCTGGTGTACAACTGGCTGGGAGGGGTGTGAAAGGGGCTGTGAGGGGCCGGATGGGCCAGCCACAAAAACCAAGGCTGGGTCTGCGCATTGATCCAGTCGATGGATGCATCGGTCAATGCCGTGGTGACATAGGTGGAATCAACGGTCGTTTGGCCATTTTCTGTTCGCTCCCAGGCGTAGTAATCACCCACCATGGCACCCATGACCCCCATGAAGTAATCGGCCCCGTGGTCCAACGGATGTTGTGGATCGGCCGGAGAGGAGATGTGCCACTTGCCAAGGACGGCATCGGCATATTGGCCATTGGTTTGTGCCTCCAAGGCTTTGAAGATGGACACATGCGAGGTATCCAGATTTCCTGGCGTGCCCAAAACCCCCGTCTTGTTGCCATACTTGCCACTCAAAATGGCGGCCCTGGACGGAGAACACCTGGGCGTTGCAAACACATTTTCAAAGGTGATGCCCGTTTCTCGGAGTCGGTCCAGGGTCGGGGTATTGGGGCGCAATGATCCGAGGTAGTACCCATTGGTATAGTCCACGCCCATGTCGTCTGTGATGACAAAGAGGAAGTTGGGCGGTTCCGTTTGTGCCCAGAGCGAGGGCAGAAGAAGCAGACAGGAGGCCAAGGCCAACAGCAAGCGATGCAGGTTTTTCATATTCGGATGCTCAGTTTTCTTTTTTTGTGGGTCAATAGGTAGGAATCTCTTCCATAAGTGCTCATCAGGACAACCCTGTTTTCAAAGGAGGGATCAAACTCAAAAAAGCAGTCGTTTTGAATGCGAAGTTGATCCGAGGAAGAAAAATCTCCTGTTGCCACCATGCGAATCACAAAGTGATGGCCGTCCTTCTTGGCATCGGACAGTTCAAAGGTCAGCGTTTCTTCTCCAAACGCAACCTGCGAATGGGCCTGAATGTAGTTGGCCAAGCACAAGGCTGTTGCCGATTGATAATTTTCACATTGGGAGGCAAAGTCGAAATGGTGCAAGACGGATTGCTCCATCCGAAATTCCAAGACAATCTTTTGCTTGCCCAGGTGATAGCCAAAGGTGGCTGTGTGTCCGCCGTGTGCCGATGCTTGTGGGCTGCACAAGATCATCAAGGACAAGAGGCTCAATAAGTACTTCATTTTTGCAGGAGGATTTTTTTGGTCAATTGTGTTTGTTCAGTATCTATTTGGAGGAAGTAGCTGCCGCTTGGCAGGTCGTTCAAAAGGATTTCTTGTTGGTAGTTCGAAGCCTGATACCAGATTTTTCCCGTCAGATCGTAAATGGACAGTTGGGTGATCTGGCTGCCAAAATCGGCTTGGCTGAACAGGAGTTGGATCGAAGAGGCCGTTGGGTTGGGGGCGATGGTCAGTTCGACCTCTCCCACTTGGTCAATGCTGCTGATCACCTCCTCGCTGCAATCGTCTTCTGCCGTAGAAGAGGGACAGTTCATGCCGTTCCGAAAGCTGTTGTCTATCACCGTTCCGAAAAAACAGCGGGGGATGTGTGGCCAATTGTCAGTCATCACGTAATAATAAGTTCCTTCTGGGTATTCTGGTGTCTTGCCAAACCGACCATTGCACTCGTCCAAGGGCCAGTCATCATCCAAAAATTCGTAATCTTCCACATAGAATCCGTCGTGCGGTCCATCTGGTGCCGTGATGCCATTGCCGGGTCGGTTGCCGGGCTTCAGCGTATGGCCAGCCGAAAAACTGCTGATGCCGCCGTTGGGATCATTGGGGTTGGTGTAGAGGTATTTGTAGTAAATGGGGAATCCATCGGCAGCATATCCAATCACGGGAGAATGTGCAGACCCGTCAATCCCCAACGAATCGCCAAAGTATCGGATCGGGACTCCGTGGTAGTGGTATTGACCACCACCGTTGGAATGCGAGTTGTTGAAGTCCATCATAAACATTTCCAATGGCTCTACATTCCAATCCCGATTTTCTTGTTGGGTGTTTGGATTGACAAACCAGCGGGCACCGAAGGGCGCCAATCGAACGCCGTTGGTACTCACCCCAAACTCTATGTAGGGAGGGCAACCCATGAAATCGCCCGAATCGTAGATCGAGACTGGCTGATCGCCCTTCTGCGGAAAGGCGCACATGAAATAGGTAAATTCCTGTGGGTCAATCGGATTGTTGCTCGGCCAAGTACCGACGGGGTGGTTGGGCAGGTTGTTGGCATAGATGGTGCGCACCTTGTCGTCTACCTCAACGCACACGGCATTGGTGGAGTCGTTGGAAAAAACCTCGGTGGGATCGCATTGGGAAAAGGCTTGGACAGACAGGAGCAGACAGGCAAAGAGTAGGCTTTTTGTCATGTGTGAAAGTTGGTTTGTGTGTTATTGTAATGGTCAAAGACTTGGAACACCACTGGTTTTTGCTGGCCAATGGGGACATTCCAAACAGACTTTTTGACTACAGTTGGGCTCGAAAGGTTTAATTAAGCTGTTAATATACCACTTATACTCATTACATAATGGTTTGGGCGAGTAAAACGAATTTATTTTGCTTCAAATCAAGGCTGAAAAAGTAGGCGATGCCAAAGCATCGGCGAGGCTTTCAAACGCAGAGTTGGAGTAAAAGAAAAAGTTAGACGAAGTCCCAAACCACTTTGGATTGAGTATATCTACCCGACGGCCCAACTCTGCTCCTTCTTTCTTTCGAACCACAAATCAGCTTGCTGAGGGGAGAAATCTGTTGGCAGATCGACATTTTTGCGGAGCTTTAACAACTCCCACCGATATATTAACAGCCCATTAACAGTACAAAGGCCATTTGCAGCAGTTGTATTGGTGAGTGTCTACAAATCCTACTTCTCCGCAACCATCACCTGACTATGAAATCACTGCTGATCGCCATCTGTTTCGCCTTTCCCACTTTCTTGTTGGCCCATTCCTCCCCATCACCGGCGGAGGTCGATCCCCCCAAGGAAGAGAGGCATACCTCCTTGTTGCAGCTCATCGAAAATCGGGCATTTGTCCTCCAATCGACTTCCCTGTACAACGGACGCGGTCAGCTGAGCGAGGTATCTCCTTCCAACAATTTCCTGTCGGTTGACGGAACAGATGCGACCATTCAGCTGATGACCAAGCATTTGGGTCTGGCGGGCAATGACTCGTCGGAAGTCACCTTGGCGGGGAGTCTGTACCAGTTTGAACTGCGGGACCGGGGCGTCGGCAAAGGGCTTCATGTGCGCATGACTTTTTCCGGAAGCACCCTGACAGACATGGTCATGGAAATCTCCGACAGCGGCCATGCCATCCTGGACCTGACCAATCTGTACGGGGAACGAGTGCGCATGAAGGGCTCTCTCATTGCACTGGAAGACAGTCACTTGTATGTAGATCATTCTGAAAATCACTGAGGACTCGGCAGTGTTTTTGTCAAGACCCCTTCGACTGTTTGCGCTTGCGCTTTTCCCAAAGAATTTTCAAATCTTGCCGGATGTAAAAGGAGCAGATGACGGCTATGACCGCAAATATGGGAATGCCTTCGATCCCACCCGACCAGATGGCAAACGCGCCCAAGCCGACAAAAAGCAGACTCAGCCCGTACCCAATGATCCGCATGCCGATCTTAGAAGCCGTCCACTCGCTTTCGTCCCAAAATGCTTCCTCCTCGGCCTCTTGTCGGTCGACCCATTGCTGTTCCACCTCTTCTCCCTTGAGAATGCCCGCCATATTGCGCAGGAAGACATCGACATTTTCCTGATTTCTTTTCACAGAAAAACTCTTGCGCATCATTTCCGGATCATTGATGCTGTTGATGTACAATCGCTCAGCTGTTTTGAAGATGTCCATTCGCTCGTATTGGCTGTCATATGGAAGGGGACCTCTGTACAAGCGGGCCTGATTAGGGGCCATGAGGTCAGCGGAGGCATGCAACTCCTGGGCGCTGATCTCCAGGGCTCGCTGGAATTGCTCATCGCTGATCTGTGCTGCATAGGAATGGTAAAACAAGCGCTGCCAACACACCCAAGCCAGCAGTAAGGCCAGCAGAAACAGGAGACCAGAACAGTAAAAGCTGCTACTGTCGACAGGGGCGATGGTCGGGGAAGGAAAGACCATGGATTCTAAGTGGGGGAGGACCCCCAAGATGGCCACAAGTAAGGGGAAGACTGCAATTCGGAAGTGGTTCACCCACTCCATCCCTTTCAGTTCAACTCTTTTGGATGATTTCATGCTTTACAATTTGTTGATGGTTGTTTTACAAAGTCCCCCAATACAGCAAAGCGGAGATGGACAGCAAGAGCATCCACTGCCCCAGCTTGGCAAATCGCATGGGAAACGGCCGGGAAATGGCAATGGTGATGCCCCAGGCAATGGCATACACCAAAAAGTAAAACGAAAACAAAAGAACAATGGTGCGTTCATCGGGAAAGTGGTCCGTAAAATTGACCAGTGCAAGGCCGATGGTGGCCAAGAGCAAATCCATCGACACCCAATGCCAGCCGCAGCGTACTTGGGTCCAGCGCTCCTGCTTGACAGCATCTGTTCCGTCGGGTTGTATGTCCCGAACTTCTTTGTCACCAGCAATGGTATGAATGAAAAAGGCAATCAGGGTGAGTAAGTTGGCAATCAGCAAAGGGATGTTCATCGTGTTGGCTTGTTTTGATGGCCAGGCAAGATAGCAGCCGATGCAGAATTTTCCAACCCAACGATCACAATGTTTCTCGCCGAATGTCATCAGATGATTCACATTTGCCTGCCCAATTTTGGGAGACTTCCGTCTGCATTTGTGTTAAAGCCATGTGCAAATGACACTTCTGCCTTCTGATAAGTTCCCCGACGATCACCGCCCAGCCAATTGTTAAGGCTTTTGACAATTGCAAGCCAATGGCATTTTTCGACTTGATTTTGTACCAAATATCCCGAATCTTGCCGTCAGCAAGCAACATCACTTTGCCTGCCTGTTCAAAACACACGAGGATCATTCCCGAGCAAGCATTGGGTAGCCCAAAAGATCCCTAAAGATGCCAATCTCCATCATGGTACCCATCCGATGAGAGCGGCAGAAGTTAGACAGCGGCCTGCCATCCAGCGGGTCGCTTTTGGACAAACTGCAACTGTATTGATGAACTGCAATAGACAATGAAAGCAAGGGCACATTCGTAGAGGACAACAAAGAAACACAACGCATTCAACCGTCGGTCAGGAGGCCTATGGACCGGCCTGAATCATTTTGGTCTGAGACCACATCTTGTCCCTGCTTTTTCGTCGTAAACAACCTCTTCACTCAATGGAGGGGACCAAAGATTGGAAGAGTGAATCAATCTTGTGTTTGGAGCAAAGCAGTCCATCGACAAGATACTCCCCTGACATTGGACGATGCGCCCAGTCCTTCCATTCGGAAACCAAGTGGCCAATCCAATCAGGGGGGCTCCGCCAAAATGTTTGCCAGTGCGATGCCCATCACGGGAGGAGAATCCCTCCCCCCGGGGCGTCGCGCCGGCTATGGCTCTGAGACGGAATGCGGAAGATCTTGCTGGGGCAGTACGCGGCCAAAAAATCCATACAAACTCAGTAGGACAAAGGCCGTCGCCAACAGAACAAGCCAGAAGGGGAGTGCCAATCCATCGGCCTGCAAGGCATACAACAGAGCGGGAATGCTCAGCAAACGCACAACCTCCAAAGCCTTGATCCAGCCTGCCCGCCGTTCAAACAATAAGCCAAACAAAAGGGCTGACAGAACGATCCACAGAGCAAAAGCAATCTTGAGAGTGGGCGAAAAATTGGCTTGTTGGAAGAAAAACAGCGCATTGAGCAAAAGGCCAACCACAAACTGAGACAAGATGTAAATGCCCATCAGATCACCCGATTGCCGATTGAATTTTTGGTAATTGTCCGTCACACTGGTCGGGGCCTGATAGCCACCCAGGTAATCGGGCAACCAACCCGGCTTTCGAAAGAGCATCTTCCAGACATCCCCCGCTGTCCGAGCTTGGCGCACCAGTCCAAACAGATCGATGTAATGAGCAAAATTGGCGTAGACCGGATTCCAGCTTTTCAATGGTTTGGTAATGCCGTAATGAGGGCGTTCTTCCTCGGCCTTGAAGGTGCCAAACAGGCGATCCCAAACGATGAGGATGCCACCGTAATTTTTGTCGATGTATTTGGGGTCGCGCCCGTGGTGGACCCGATGGTGCGAGGGCGTGTTGAAGATGGCTTCAAACCAGACGGGCAGCTTTTGGATGTGCTCTGTATGGATCCAAAACTGATAGAGCAGATTGAGACCGCCCACCAGTACAAATTGTTCCGGGGAAATGCCAATCAATGCCATGGGTAGAAAAAAGGGAATCCCCCAGATGAAGCCCGTCGAGGTCTGCCGCAGGGCCACCGATAGGTTGTACTCCTCACTCTGGTGATGCACCACATGTCCTCCCCAAAACAAGCTGATCGTATGCGCCATGCGGTGTTCCCAATAGTAGCACAAGTCCCACAGAATCATCGCCAAGGCAAACGTCCATCCGTTTTTTGGCAAGTGGTACAAGGCGCAATGCTCAAACAGCAGCACGTACAGCCCAATTTTGACCAAACTCAGAAAGGTACCGCTCAATTGTTGGAGGACACCCGCATTGATGTTGGTGACCGCATCATTGATCCGATAGGTTTTGCGCTGTTGAATGGCTTCGTAGATCAATTCTACTGCCATCAGGGTGAAGAAGATGGGAATGGCCAGTACGATTGGGCTCAGATTCATGCGGTAGTCTATTTTGGGCAGCCCAGGACTGCTTGCTGTTTGCGTACCCTTGCAATATACGAATTCCACGGCTTTCACACCAAGACTGTAAATGGCATCAACTGTGACAGCAAACTTCGAGAAAAGCCATGGAGAAAATAAATTGGCGAGCGTTCCCGCACTTACTTAGAAAGAGGCATTTGATTATTGTTTTTCCAGACTGGCAATCGAAAAGATTCGTTCGACCAGGGCACCCGATTTGCTTGTCACCTGCTCGGTATGGGTGGCGATGTTTTGCAGCTGCCAAGGACTTTTGTCGACCAATTGCCGGACATCCTCCTGATCGTAAAGTCGGAAATTGTCTTTGACAAAAAGGAGTTTTTCCATGAAGTCTTTGTGGGCAAAGGCAATGGCGAAGTGCGCCTCTCCACTGGCAACTCGGGCCAATTCTTCCAATAGGGCGAGAGGGTCTGCCCAAAAATAAATCGTATTGACAGTCAACAAGAGATCGAAAACACCATCTTCAAATGGGATTTTCTGCCCATCGTAGAGGTGAAACTGTGCCCGGCCTTTGTCCACCTCTTCTCGATTGATCCTCCTGGCTTCCTCTTGCATGCTCTGGCTGATCTCCAAACCGACATACGTCAGCTCATCGGCTTGCTGCAAGACTTCGCTCAGATGCCCACAATTGCCATGTCCCAATTCCAAGACCTTTTTTCCCGATCTCCAATCCAAGGAGTGGATGGCGGCTCGCGTCATGCTGATGTTGGTCTGGTTCATATTGGCAGCCACCTCCAAGCCGATGGGCCCTTCTGGCTTGTTCAATTGACGAGCAATTTCGGCCAGTTGTTCTTCTGTGAATTCTTGGTCCATGTAGAATGATTCAGCTGTCCGATGGTCGGCTCAGGATGATGAAATCTCCCATGTCGGTGTATTGACTCCAATTGGGCGCGTCAAAATCTTCGGCGGAAAAACAGCTGATGTTTTTCACCTTGATTTTTTTGCGCAACCGCTTGAGCTGGCCCACGGTCCCTTGTTGATAATCGGAATGAAAACGGCCGTTGAGCTGAAAAATCAGTTCCTTTTTGTTCTTTTTCCAGTGGCGGTAAATGCGATGGGCCATGGTGGCGTCCCAGGTGCATTGGGCTTCAAAAAAATTGTTGTCCGCACTATGGCTGGCATCGCCCATGATGGCATTGAAGCGACCCAAATAGGCGGCATCGTCCGTGCGGATGGGAAGTGGAGCCAAATAGCGGCGGGCCGACTTGGGCAGGGACTTGAGTTGGTCCTTGCCTTTTCGACTCACCAAATTGACATACCGACGGGGGGCATTGGCCGCGATGACCGAAAGATTGTTGGATTTTGCCTTTTCGACCATCGGCTTGTATGCCTCCTCGTAATTGTCCCAGGGACGAGCATCGTTTCTCATCTTGCTCTCCGTAATGTAGCCCGCCAAATATTCATTGAGCACCTGCTGGCAATCCGTCTCAAACATCTCCAAACTCAAATGAACCTTGCCGTATCGCTTGATCAACAAGCCATACAATTGGTCTTGAAGGTAATGGCCAATGGCATCATTGTGCTCTTCACCAAAGAACAGCACATCGGTGTCGGCTACGGCATTGACAACATCCGCCAGCTTGACAGTGCGTTTCTGTTTGACGTCATAAATTTTGTAATCCGAAGCATCGACCGATTGGGCCCAGGAATGCAGGCCACTGCTTGCCACCAGACAAAAGCAGAGGAGGGGAGAGAGAAATTTCATAAACCAGGGTTGCGTTGCAAATGAATGTCGAGTCAAGCTCTTACTGTCCAATTTTTTTGACCACGGGCTTTTTGGCCGCTTTGACCGATCCATCGAAGCCCTTCACCCCACCTACTGTCGTGTATTTGAGGACGTACTTCTTATTGGGGTTGATGACTTTGTAGGCAAACTGGCACATGACGGCTGCTTCGTGAAAGCCCGACAGAATGAGTTTCAGCTTACCGGGATAGGAGTTGACATCTCCCACGGCATAGACCCCCGGAATGTTGGTCTGGTAGTCCAGGGCATTGTTGACTTTGATGGCATTGGATTCAATGTCCAGTCCCCAGTTGCCTAGTGGACCCAGTTTGGGTGCCAATCCAAAGAGGGGAATGAAGTGATCGGTCTCTATGTAGGTATTTTCCTTGTCCTTACTCTTGTGTTTGAGTACGACGGCCTGCAAGTGGTCTTTGCCGTGCAATTCCACCACTTGGGCTTCCGTGACCAGTTTGACTTTGCCAGCCTTTGCCAGCTCGCCCACTTTCTCCACCGAGTCGAGAGCCCCACGGAATTCGTTGCGGCGGTGAACCAGGTAGAGTTCTGAGGCCACATCTGCCAGGAAGATGGTCCAGTCCAAGGCAGAATCTCCTCCTCCGGCAATGACCACTTTTTTGCCTCGGAATTTTTCTGGTTCTCTGACGATGTATTGAACACCCTTGTTTTCAAACTCGGCGATGTTGGAAATGGGCGGCTTGCGGGGTTCGAAAGAGCCCAGCCCTCCGGCGATGACCACCACAGGAGCCTGGTGCTTGGTCCCTTCGCTGGTGGTGACGATGAAGCTGCCGTCTTCTTGTCTTTCCAAGGTCTCGGCCCGTTCACCCAGCGTAAAGCCAGGTTGGAAGGGCTTGATCTGCTCCATCAGTTTGTCGACCAGGTCACCTGCCATGATTTCCGGGTAGGCGGGGATGTCGTAGATGGGTTTTTTCGGATATATTTCTGCACATTGGCCTCCCTGCATGGGGAGGGCATCGATTAAGTGACACTTGATTTGCAACAGGCCTGCCTCAAAGACAGTGAACAAACCCGTTGGGCCAGCTCCGATAATGAGCATGTCAGTTTTGATCATCGATCGTAGGTTTAGATATTTGATAGAACGGCTTGTCTGTCAATCCCTTTTGGCAGTAGCTGCCAGAGGAGATCAAGTAGACAATCGCATTTGTTGTTTGACTGGGCAAAATTGCCCCACCAAGGAGTTGGCTGATTTGAAACAAGCTCAGTTGTAACACTCCAGTCGTCTTTGGTGTTTGAAAGTTTCGTAGGATTTTTCCAGGATCTGCGAAAACTCTCGAAGCTCTTTTGTCGACAACACCAAGCGGAATCCATGGGCAGGAGTTGAAATCTCCACACACCTGCAGTTGTCGTCGACTTGGCCGTCGAATTTGGCCAGATTGGCTCGCAAGGATCTGATGAGAGACCGCAGCGCTGCTTCTGACTGGTCGAGGGCCACATTGCCGTAATATATGTGAAAAGTCTGGCATTCCAGACAATATGCTACCATACTTTTTGAGTCGCTGTAGAGCGGCTTGTCCGAATGGGATTGTTCCAAATATGGCTCCATACTAGACGCATTTTTACAATGGCAAAATAGGGTGTTCTTGATCGGTTGGATGTTTGTTGATCTGCTCTGTCAGCCAAGTTGATGAAGGGGTACGGCAGACTGTAAAGATACTGCATTGCTGTCCAATCTGCAAATGGGGACACTCATCTGCGGCCATGAAAAACAAAAGACAGCTCTTTCCCGACTTCTTTGAAGAAATTGTCCAACTTCTTGTCGCTTTCTTGTATCGTTCCTTTTGTTCATGTAAGTGTTCGTGCCTATTGCTGATGCAGGAAGTCCTGGCCAAATAAATCCAGAATCTTTCTCGACATGCCCGCCAGTTGCTGGAAGGTCTCCCGGACATAGGGACTTTGTGGGTTTTGAAAAAGCTCGCGCAGCTCACCCTGTTCGATGATTCGGCCTTCTTTCATAAACACCAAATCGTCGGCAATGTCGATGGCGTCTTGGATGTCGTGCGTGATGAAGAGAAGGGAGAGCTTGAGTTGTCGGACGATGCGAAGGACTTCCTGCCGCAGCTCCGTCCGCAGGTGGGCATCGAGGCTGCCAAATGGCTCGTCGAGCAGCAGCAGTTGGGGATCGAGCGAGAGGGTGCGGGCCAGGGCCACTCTTTGTTGTTCTCCACCACTGAGTTCGTGGGGATAGCAGTCGTTGTAGCCGGTCAGTTGGATGACTTCCAGCAATTGTTCCACCTTTTGTTTGGCCTGCCGTTTGTCCAATCCATAGGCAATGTTTTGCGCCACTGTCAGATGGGGAAAGAGGGCAAAGCCTTGAAAGACCATCCCCAGATTGCGTTCTTGACAAGGCAGCATTTGTCGAGGGCTTGAGGCCACTTGGCCATGGAGTCGGATTTCTCCCCCATCGGGCCTTTCCAGTCCGGCAATCAGCCGCATCAAAGTCGTTTTGCCACAGCCACTTTCGCCCACAATGGCACACACGCGACCCGATGGAAGCCGAAAGTCGACCTCGCGCACCGCATAGGTTTTTCCGCCATCAAATGACTTGGACAGTTGAGATGTTTCCAAAATATTCATTCCCTACTCAATAAACGATTTTTCAAAAGAGCCAAGAGCAGGCCCACAACCGAGATGAGCAGCAGGGCTGGAAGTCCCGCCTGTTGGACCAATTCATCGTCGGCATATTGGTAAGCAGTCATGGAAAGGGTCTGTACATCATAGGGCTTGAGAAGCAAAGTGAGGGGCAATTCCTTCATGGCATCGATGAAGACCAGCGCAAAGGCACTGAGGGCACTTTGGGTCAGCAGGGGGATGTCTATGTTGAACAAGGTAGACAAAGGCTTTTTTCCCAACAAGCTGGAAGACTCGGCCAACTGCCGTCCAATCCTGATGTTTTCCGCTTCGATGGGACCATAGGCCACTGCAAGGAAGCGAAACAAGTAGGCATACAGCAAGATGAACAGACTGTTGTAGACATAGGCTCCAATTTTCCAATCCAGTCCGCTGGCAAAAAAATCAACCAACCACTGAAGGGCCCCGATGATGCCAATGCCAATAATGGCCCCCGGCATGACGTAGCCGATGGAGACAAGGCGCGGATAAACCCGAGTGAGACGGGACCGACTCCAACGGCTGTAATAGATCAAACAAAAACTGCAGATCAAGGCCAGGACAGCCACCGTACTGGCCAGCCCAAAGCTTTGCAAAGAGGTCCACAACAGCGCCTTGCTCCACTGATCTCCAATGGTCATCAGCGCCCAGTAGGTCAGCTGTGCTAGGGGGAGGACCAGGCCCGCCAGAATGGGCAGCAGGATGACGAACAGGCACAGGAGTCGTTTCCCACCCTTGGGCAAGGCTCGTCGCTGTTCCCGCCCTTGCTCCCGTCTGCCAGTCAGTGCGTAGGAGCGCCTGCCGCGCCGCAATCTTTCCAGCCACCCCAGCACGAACACCAAGGCCACCAAGATGACCGCCAGATAGATGGCAGACTGCAAGTCGTTCAGAAAGTTCCAGGTTCGGAAGATGCCAGTCGTGAAGGTCTGCACCCCATAGTATTTGGCAGCCCCATAGTCGTTGAGCACTTCCATGATCACCAGGAACAAGCCTCCGATGACAGCCGGGGAGGCCAGCGGCAGGGCAATGGTTCTGAAATAGCTGCGGTGGGAAGCCCCCAACAAATAGGCCGACTCTTGGAGGGAAGAGGACAAGTTTTGGAACGCCACCCGCGCACTCACATATACGTAGGGAAAGAGCGAAAGACCCAATACCCAGATGAGGCCCAGGGGATTCATCAAGTCAATCTTGGGAAGGTTCAGCCCCAGTGATTTGCCCAGCGCAATCCAAGTTCCGCCATTGTCAAAGATGCCCGTGTAGGCATATGCCATGATGTAGGAGGGGATGGCCAGGGGCAAAAACAGGAGCAGTTCGGCAGTTTGGCGAAAGCGAAATTCATAGCTGCTCACCACCCAAGCCGATGAGACACCGATGAAAAGGGTGAGCAAAGAGGTGCCGACGATGAGGAGGAGGGAGTTGAGGAGGTAGCCCGGAAGGAGATGACGCAGGACGTGTTGCCACATCTCGCCAACTCCTTCCAGTGCACCCAGGCCAATGGCCAGAAAAGGCAGTCCAATCAGCAGACTCAATATGCTTGCATACACAAGCCATCGGTCGGCATCGCGCAGCAAGCTACGCAGCTGATGGGCGAACTGCTGCATCATTTCCAGTCCACCTTGTCGAAGAGGACAACGGCATCTCTGTTGAGTTCTCCCAACTTGACCAGTGGTAGGCTGTCTTCTTTGAAGTCTCCCCAGGATTTGAGCAAATCAGATGCTTCTGCCTCGGGATTGACGGGGTATTCGTAGTTGGCGCTGGCAAATCTTTCTTGCACCTCCTTGCTGGCCAAGTATTCGATCAGGCGGATGGCATCCTCCTTGTTCTTGGCGTGTTTGGCCAAGCCGACACCGCTGATGTTGATGTGGGCACCGCGATCGCCCTCGCCTTGATTGGGGAAGAACACCCTGACCGCTTCGCCCGCTTCAACCTCTTGAGGGTCGGCAGAGTTGAGCAATTTGCCGAGATAGTAGGTATTGATGATGGCGATGTCGCCTTCGCCTGCTAGGATGGCTTTGACCTGGTCGCGGTCGTTGCCAGATGGGGTGCGGGCAAAGTTGGCCACCATGCCTCTGGCCCATTCCTCTGCAGCCTCTTCGCCGAGGTTGGCGATGATGGACGCCATCAGGGACTGGTTGTAGATGTTGTCGGAGGAGCGGATCAGTAGTTTGCCCTTCCATCGCTCGCTGACGAGGTCTTCGTAGGTTGTCAATTCTTCAGGATCCACCTTTTCGGGATGGTAGACCACAATTCTGGCTCTTTTGGTCAAGCCGATCCAATGGGTTTGGGAGTCGCTGAGTTTTTCGGGAACGGTTTTTCTCAAGAAGTCGGATTCGATGGGCTGCAACAAGCCTTTTTGCTTGGCATCCACCAGGCGGCCAGCATCTACGGTGATCAACAAATCGGCAGGAGATTGCTCTCCCTCTGTTTCCATTTTGTTGATCAGGGCAGAGGCACCGTCTTTCACGACATTGATTGTGATGCCAGTTTGTTCTTCAAATTGGGCGAAAATTTCTTTGTCGGTGTCGTAGTGGCGGTGGGTGTACAGGGTAATGGATTTTTGTGCTCTGCTCTCAGAGACACCTTCTTCATTGCTTAGATCGCTTTGTGTGTTTTGGCAACTGGTAAAAAGCATCAGAATGCCTAGAAAGCCAAAGAGGTACTTACTCATGGTTTGACTGGTTTTGTGGTGATTTAGTGAGGAGCAACAAGGGCACAAGAAGATCGTTGTCTGTTCGACCGTACCATTGTTGTGTTGGGTGGACTGATGACCACCAAATTTTCCGATTGTCTATCTAATTAGGACGCAAAGATAACTATTTAGATGGAATCTAAATAATTCGATGTTTCATTCTTTAGTTTCCTACAATTTTATGACATGGCCTTTGGGCCTGGTGGAAATGAGCGATGGGACTCCCGAGTCGCGCTCCGAAGTCCCATCAACGAGGTGTTGGCCAATTTCTCAGCCGAGTCGTTTTTTACTTGGTCACCGAGGGTTGGTTCCTTCCTCCAAACTGCATCTGTTCGGCCTCCTCGGCAAAAAAGCTTTGCAGGTAGGCAATCATCTCCCGGCGAGTCTTGCCATCGAGCAGTTTGAAGCTTTTGATGGTTTGAACCAATTGCTTCTTGTTTTTTCTAAAATGCTTTCTTGTTTGCGCCAGCTCTTGGCTGCTTTGCTCAAAACCCAGGTAGAATCGCTCGTCGATGGACCGCTGGCCCAGGTGAGAGTTCAAGCGTGCGTAGGAAGCCCTGACCATGGCCGCAAAGTCGAAATCGTAGGGCACTGGGATGATCTTTTCGTCTTTGATGACGTGTTTGACGTTCTTGGACTGCTGCAAATTCCAATCGGCATTGCCAATCATGTATTGAAACAGAGAAGCCATTTGGCGGTGTTCGCTGTGGAAGTCCTCTGCCTTGATGGCAAATTTGCTGTTGGCCTTTTGAGCCGACAAGCGAGCGCGCAACTGGGCAGTGTCCTCGATCAGGAATCCCATCTGTCGGCGGCTTTCCTGGGTGTTGATGTCGATGAAAGTGATGTCCAGCAATTGCACCCGATAGCTGGCGTCGGTCAACTGGTTGTACAGTCGGTAGATCAGGTATTCGCGCAGCAAGAACTCGCGGGCCTCTGCTTCTTCTCCCATGCAATAGGTGACGAGCTTCATGTCGTCGTGCTTTGCCAGTCCGGCCTTTTTCAGGTCTTTCTTGCGGAAATTCAGCCTCAAGGGGGGGATGTCGGTACACTTGGAACGGCGAAATTTGCCGCGTTGGGTGAAATCCACTTTCCACTCCTGCTGGTTCTTTTCTGCGTCGGTAAAGCTGATCAGGCCAGCGTATTCAGATGTGTCGTATTTGCTTTGAGTGAGTTGTTCGAGGTCCAGAGCCATCCGGACTTTGGTGACCTCTTCCTGTTGGAGTAGGTCGAAGATGCTTTGCGGCAGTTCTTCTCCTGCTGGGATGGCCATCGAATGACACGAGGCTCCAAAAGCGAGCACCAGCAGCATCGTCCACCTGTTGACAGTCTTTCTCATGGTACTTTGGTTTTGCAAAAGATGATTGAATAAAATGATCTCTTTTGATCGCAGCAAAAGTGTGCCAATCGGCAAGGGATAAAATAGATCAAAAGAGGGCAATAAATGGTAAAAATGGGACGGATCGATTAATTTTTTGTTAATAAATCTGCTGAGGTGGTAATTATGAGCAGCTTCGTATCATTTCAACACTAATTCGAATCCAAAGTTCTATCCCCATCGGAAAATTGGGGGAAATGACGGTTTTTTTCAGCTTTGGTCGTATTGTTTTCTAAACTCTCCCGGTGTGAGTTGGGCAAATTTCTTGAAGTACTTGACAAAATTGGTGGGTTCCTCAAATCCGCTCGTAAAGGCAATCTCCTTGATGCTCAACGAGGTGTTGACCAGCAGGCGTTTGATTTCCAGAATCAACAGGCTGTGGATGTAGTTTTTGGCTGTTTGTTGGACGACCGACTGGGTGATTCGATTGAGTTTTTTGGTAGAAATCGACAGCTGGTTGGCGTAAAAACTGACTTGCCGTTCTTGAAGGAGGTGCTGTTGCAGGAGTTTTTCAAAATCTGTGAATGCCTTGTGGTAGCGCCTGGGGCCGGAAAAGTCCATTTTTTCTTTGCGAATGCGCTCGGCCAGACAGAGAAAGATTTTCAGAGAGGACAGGATGATTTCTTCGGTCAGGCTGTCTTCTGTGGCGGCAAATTCCCGCTTCATCTGCCGGATCAAGCCCATGAAAAGGCCCATTTGGCGTTCTTCCAACTGCAGGACAGGAGTGTAAAGGTGGTAGTTGTACAGGCTCAATTGCTGCATCAGGTTGGATCCCATGCTGCTCTTTTCCAAAAATGCCTGGGTAAACAGCATCAGAAATGCCTCTCTCTTGAGATTGCGCTCAAAGCGTTGGACCTGGTCCTTGGCAATGAAAATGATGCTGCCTCGCTTGTAGGTGTGGCTGTTGAAGTCGATGAAGTGTCGGCCCTCGCCTTCAATCACAAAGAGGATGGCGTAAAACTGGATGCGGTGGGGGCGAAAGGGAGTGTGTCCGCCCCGGAAATTGCCGCTCAGGATTTCCCGATTGCTTACGATTTGAAATTCAAAGGCCTTTTGTTGCCCCTGCTCAAAGTCGATGTCTGGTATGTTGGCTTGTTTTGATTCCATTTGCTGGCGATGATTTCCGCTTGTTGGCTATGAAATTGATGGCGAGAACAACAAAGTTTTCAAAATGTTCAAATAATATGGCTATTTTTTTTAATTTAGGTAGCGCAATGGTCGCAGTCCTTCCCCTGAACTCCCTACAGTCCGCCTTGCAAAACGGTTCGCAATTACCAACTTAACATCATACAAATGAATACCAAACTCATCCTTTTATCCATCTTCACCCTGGCGTATTTTCTGGGGGCTCAGTGGTGGTATTCCAACCAATTGGCAGGCGTCTGTTGTGGGGCCAGCCAAGTGGCTTCTGCCGATGCGTCTACGGTCGCCGCCGCTGCGGTAGCACCTTTGGCCTTTGAGCCGCAAAACGTTCAACCACTGCTGGGAGAGGAGTATGCCGATTATGTCAAAAACAGCATCCTCAACGGGATGACACAAGACAACATCCTACAGATAACTGGTCGCTATTTTGCCGACGAACAAAGCCCCGAGGGCTATGACAACATGGGCATGGCCCGGGCGGCTGCCATCCGCGACTTGCTCCAAGACGAGCTAGCTGCCGACCGCATTGTCATTTCCTCCCGCCAAGCCGGAGAAAGCAGTCCCCAAGAGGGTGGGCGCTTCGAGGCTGCTTTGTTCAATTGGATGGCGGCACCAGACAAAGAAGAAACCACCATCGTTGCCCTGAAAGATGAAATCACCATTTACTTCCCGTTCAACTCCAGCGTCAAAGACAAAAATTCCAAGGTAGATGACTACCTCAAAAAGCTGGTCGAACGTCTAAAGCAAACTTCTGAAAAGGTAAGCATTACCGGGCACACAGATGACATTGGAGAGGTCGATGCCAACCAATCTCTCGGCTTGCGGCGGGCAGAGTCCATCCGCGACATCCTCATTGCCTATGGCGTGGCCAACGATCGCATCACGGTCAACTCCAAAGGGGAGCTGCAGGCTGCCACCACCAACGAAACGGAACAAGGCCGCCACCGCAACCGGCGCACCGTACTGCGCATCAACTGATCCATTTCATCTTTTATCATCACAGACCGATGGAAAACCAGCAGTGATTTCCCATTGGTTCCACAATCAAAAAACTATCATCATGACTTTGCTTACCATATTTTGTCCCGAATGTACTCCTTGGCTTTTGTTGATGCTGGCAGGTGCCTGGATATTGGGCTGGCTGTTTTGGGCCATGTTCAAAGGCTCCAGCTACCAATCTCAGATCAAGCAGTTAAGCGGCGACCTGGAAGATACCCAAAAGGTGAATACCGTCCTGCAAAAAGACATGGCCGAGGCCAATTACAAAATGGAAAAACAAGCGACCGACTACGCAGAGATGCAGCAAAAATATGCGGATTTGGACATTCGCTACAAAGCCCAAGGTGAGGCCCTGCAAGCTGCCAAATCAGGCATCGATCCAGATGCTTCCAACTGGGAACGACGCTTGGCCAAGATGGGAGATGAATTGACAACTGTCAAGGCGGCAAAAGAACAGTTGCAAGCTGACTTCAACAAGATCAAAGCCGACTATGAGGCTCTGAAGCCTTCCGTCTGATCCCTACATTGGACGCCACCCAGCGGTCGGAGATGGTCTACTTGACTGTCTCTGACCGCTTGGACCATGGCTGCCTCACTGTGGGTCATCGATCTGCAGCACTTGATTCTCTACTTGATAAGAATCCGTCAAGTCGTTGTAGTAATCTTGTTTGTAGGTCAATTTCCAACCGTTTTCGTTTGGCTCTATCTCCATCTCTCGAAAATTGATGTCCTGATCGGTCTGGAATGTTCCGATCCGCCTTTCCAACAACCCATACTTCATTTGTCGCAATTCGTATTGGCAACAGTAACTCATCAGCCCTGTCTTTTGGGGGTAAATTCGCATGTCTCCCGCTTGAAATCTGTGGCTGTCCAAGTCGGCAGGGAAGAGGATGAGAAGGGCAATGATGCCAAAAAACAAGCCTCTGATGACTGCCGCCAACAGCAATAAGGCCATGAGAAGTGGGTACAGGGACCAGTACAAGTGGAATCTCTGGGTGGAGCGGTAGTGTTGCACAAACAGGCCCAGTCCGCTCAGTCCCGCGAAAGCATACAGAAGGTTGTTCAGCCCTGGAACAAAGCCCATGTCAAAAGCAGACCAGCAAATGGCGTTGACTGTCATCAGCGCAATGGCCAGAAAGTGACAGCAGATGACAGCTTTTTTGCTCATGGCGTTCCGCTTAGCCCTTTTCTACCAACCAGTTTCTGGCATTGACAAATGCTTGTAGCCAGGGAGAGACCGCATGCTGCTGCCCCTGCGGATAATGCGCCCAATTCCAAGGAAAGGTCGACCGCTCGATGTGTGGCATGGTGGCCAGGTGGCGACCGTCGAGACTGCAGAGCATGGCCGCATTGTAGTCACTGCCATTGGGGTTGGCCGGATAGGCATCATAGCCATAGGTCCCGACAATGTTGTACTGGCTTTCGTCGCGCGGCAAGACAAACTTTCCTTCCCCATGCGAAATCCAAACGCCCAAGGTGCAGCCACTCAGGCTGGAGAGCATGACCGAATTGTTTGGCGGAATGTGGACAGAGGTAAAGGCGCTTTCGTGCTTGTGCGAATCGTTGTAGTCCATGAACTCTCCTTGATCGTATTCTGGATAGACAGCGTCCAACTCCAAAAACAATTGGCAGCCATTGCAAATGCCGACCGACAAGACATCATCGCGTTGGAAGAAGCCTTGCAAACTCTCTTTGGCCTTTTCGTTAAAGAGGAAGGCACCTGCCCAGCCCTTGGCCGAGCCGAGTACATCTGAGTTGGAAAAACCACCCACGGCACCCAAAAACTGCACATCTTCCAAGGTCTCCCGACCCGAGATCAAATCCGTCATATGAATGTCCTTGACCTCGAAGCCTGCCAAGTAGAGTGCATTGGCCATTTCCCGTTCTGAGTTGCTGCCCTTTTCCCGGATCACGGCAGCTCTTGGCTTTGGCTGCGAAGGGTCCACATGGGGCAGTTGGCCTTGGAAGTTGTCTGGAAAGCGATATTGAAGCGGCTGTTGATGGTAATTTTGAAAACGAGCCTTGGCCAAAGCAGGAGGCGTCTGCTGGCAGTCGAGCAAATAGGAAGTTTCGTACCACACATCCCGCAACTCAGCGACCTTCAAATCCAGTGGGTTCTTCAGTCCCGACAGCACCAAGCGACCCGAATCAGTGGCCTTACCAATGGCAACACAATTGCCGCCACTGAAGTCAGAGGGAGAAAAATTGGCGTCTTTGGCCACTTGAAAAATCCAACCACTGTTTTCGGCAAATAGCAGATGGACATCGTCCTTTTGGGCAATGGCTTGCAGATCGATGTCTGCTCCCAGGTCGACATCGGCAAAACACATTTCCAGCAAACAGCCAATCAGGCCACCTGCCGAGATGTCGTGCCCCGCAACGATTTTGCCGTCCCGGATGAGTTGTTGCATCTTGTCAAAATCTGCTGCAAACTGCTGAGCGTCCTTGATGTCTGGCGCTTGTCCACCGATGGCATTGCGGGTTTGGGCAAAGGAGGAGCCACCGATGTGCAGTGCATCATTGGAGGTGTTGATGTAGTAAATGTCACCCTGGTCTTTTTGCAAAACGGGTTCCACCACTTTCCGAATGTCTTCGCAATGTCCGACGGCCGAGATGACCACTGTGCCAGGAGCGATGACCTCGTCGGTGGGATATTTTTGTTTCATCGAAAGGGAGTCCTTGCCGGTAGGGACATTGATGCCCAGGGCAATGGAAAAGTCGGAGACCGCCTTGACAGCTTCGTACAATCTAGCATCTTCTCCCTCGTTGCGGCAAGGCCACATCCAGTTGGCAGACAAAGAGACGGATTGAATCCCTTTGGCCAGGGGCGCCCAGACCAAGTTGCTGAGGGCCTCTGCGATGGCGTTGCGGGCCCCCGCTGCTGGATCGATCAAACCACTCACCGGGGCGTGACCAATGGAAGTGGCAATCCCTTCTTTTCCTTTGTAGTCCAGCGCCATGACCCCACAGTTGTTCAAGGGCAATTGCAAGGGCCCCGCGCATTGTTGCTTGGCCACCAATCCTCCAACACAGCGGTCAACCTTGTTGGTCAACCAGTCCTTGCAGGCCACCGCTTCGATCCGCAGCACCTCCTTGATGTAGTCGATCAAGGCAGACTGGGCATATTCTGTATGGGCATAGTTTCGTTCGATGGTATCGTCGGTCATGACGGTTTTGGGAGAGCTGCCAAACATATCGGCCAGGGCCAAATTCATGGGACTTTCGCCTCCTGTGGCTGATTGGAAAGAGAAGCGATGATCTCCCGTGATTTCTCCCACCACATAAAGGGGGGCTCGTTCCCTGTCTGCGATCCGCTGGATTTTGGGCAAATCTTCTTTGGACACCACCAATCCCATTCGCTCCTGCGACTCGTTGCCAATGATTTCTTTGGCCGATAGGGTAGGGTCTCCGATGGGGAGTTGATCCATATTGATTCTTCCACCTGTCTCCTCCACCAATTCCGACAAGCAATTCAGGTGGCCACCTGCGCCGTGGTCGTGGATGGATACGATGGGATTGCTGTCGCTCTCGACGAAGCTTCGGATGGCATTGGCCACGCGTTTTTGCATCTCCGGGTTGGAGCGTTGGACAGCATTGAGTTCGATGCCACTGTCGAAGGCACCAGTGTCGGCAGAAGAAACGGCTGCCCCTCCCAGTCCGATTCGGTAATTGTCGCCGCCCATGACAACGATTTGGTCGCCCTCCTTGGGCTCATCCTTCAACGCCTGCTCGGCCTTCCCGTAGCCGATGCCCCCTGCCAGCATGATGACTTTGTCGAAGCCCATTTTGCGTTGGTGCTCGGCATGCTCGAAAGTCAGCAGAGAACCACTGATGAGTGGCTGGCCAAACTTGTTGCCAAAGTCGGAAGCCCCATTGGATGCCTTGATCAGGATGTCCATGGGCGTTTGGTAGAGCCAGGGACGGGCGGGCATGGCGTGCTCCCAGGGACGTCCGTCACTGATGCGGGAGTACGAGGTCATGTACACCGCTGTGCCCGCCAGCGGAATGGCCCCTTTGCCACCTGCCAAGCGATCGCGGATTTCTCCCCCTGATCCAGTTGCCGCCCCGTTGAAGGGTTCGACGGTGGTGGGGAAGTTGTGGGTTTCTGCCTTGAGAGAAAGCACCGATTCGAATTCCTTTTCCTCATAGATTCCCACCTCATCGGCCTTGTCGGGTGCAAACTGTACCAAGGTAGGTCCCTTGACAAAGGCGACATTGTCTTTGTAGGCGGAGACGATGTCATTGGGGTTTTCTTTGGAGGTCTTTTTGATCATCTGAAAAAGAGAGTGAGGTTTTTCTTCTCCGTCGATGACAAAGGTGCCGTTGAAGATCTTGTGTCGACAATGTTCGCTGTTGACCTGCGAAAAGCCAAAGACCTCCGAGTCTGTCAGCTTGCGCCCGAGCCGATCGGCCAATTGCTGGAGGTAGTCGATTTCTTCCTGGCTCAGTGCCAACCCTTCTGTCTCGTTGTAGCTGGCAATGTCGTCGATCTCCAGAATGGGAACGGTCTGAATGTCGATGTCAAAAATGTGTTGATCCAGTTTGGAATAGCGTTGAAACAACATCTCGTCATGGGGCTGATCCGCATCCTGTGGTCGAAACGATTCGATGCGCTCGATGCCTTGGATGTCCATGTTTTGGGTGATTTCCACCGCATTGGTACTCCAGGGGGTGATCATCGCTGCTCGGGGTCCGATGTAGGCTCCGGTGAGTTGAGATTGCGAGAGTTGTTTTGTGACTTTGAACAACCAACAGAGCTTGTCGATGTCTTGGTCTGCCAATGCCTGCTCGGTCTGAACGGCATAAATCTTTTCAGAGGGAATTCCAAAAAATAAGATCATGTTGACTGGAATGATTGGTAAGGCGCAAATTTCATCTATTTATGGATAAAAAGAACCTTTGCCAGGGACTTTTTTTCCACTTTTCGCCCAAAACTTGTACTCTTTTTTCTCCATTTGAATCCCTTGGACAATAGTCGATTCGAGGGCGTTTACATTCCAAAAAAATATCGTATCTTTGACTTGGTTGAGCAGAAAGGAACTAAAGCGTGCAAAATTGCTTTTCGGTTCTTTTTTGCTGAAAAAATTGGCAATTCAAAAACGACTCCCGGCTGTACAAAGCCGTAAGCGATCTATGGAGTCTTCTCTCTCACCTTGTAAATAGGCACACGCCATTGTTGGAATTATTCACCTCGCTGTGAAGGCAAGCCCCCGTGTTTTCCTCCTCGGTAGAAATGGTACGCCATGAGAATTTTTCCAAGCTTTCAGACCAAACTGTCTGTCCGAGCCATCTACATCGGTACAGACGATGGATTGGTACAACAGCTGCAAAGCTGTCTGTCCAAGAGCCATCCCAATGTTCAGATCATTGCTTCCTTTGTCCACCTTCAGGCTGCCCATGCCATGTTGGAAGGTCAAGGCCCTTGCCTCATTTTTTGGGATCTTTGTCCTGCAGAAACCCACGATTTCAGCCGCCTTCATTGGATGAGCAAACAGGGGTTTGAGACCATCTTGCTGGCCCCGCAGCGAAGCTCCTTTGTGGAGGCCATCCGCTGTGCCGCCCTGGGCTATTTGGCCAAACCCATCGAAGTAGACATGCTGGACCTATTGGTTTGCAATGCCTTGCACAGAATCCAGTTGATGGAGGAGTTGCGCCGAAGCAAAAAAATGATCAACAGCTTGGTGTATCAAAATGCCCAAAACGACCTGATCAGCATTCCCACCACAGAGGGCTACGAATTCACCAGGGTCCACAACATCCTTCGATGCGAGGGCCTGCAGAAATACACCCGTGTGATCACGAGAGATCGCGGCGATTTGGTCAGTTCCTACAACCTGGGACAATTTCGAAAGCTGCTGGAGCCCTATCACTTCTTTTCCCCCCACAAGTCCTTTCTCATCAACCTGCAATACTTGGAACGCTACCACAAGGAGGGCAACATTTACATGGTGGATGGAGGTTGTGTGCCAGTGGCCAAGCGGATGAAAAAGGCATTTTTGCTGCAAATTCGGCAGTTCTGAATGCCCGTTGGTGCTTTCGGCCTTCCCGTTGGTGCTACGGCTGTCGACGATGGTCCAATGGTGATTTACACTACCAGAAATTCGGAATATCTTTAAGGACATATTTTTCCAAAGGTGCTGTTGATGCCATGCCTTTGCTACCAGACAGCACCAAGCGAGAATTTCAATTTTACCATCATTCAATCAAGGGTTCTGAGACATGACACGGCATACAGCCACCTCTGTATGGCTGTGGGCTTTGTACCGCTTTGTCGGGCACTGTCATCATCATCCATTGTTTATCAAAAAACAGTATCATGCCAGTTCAACCACCCACTTCTTATCCCGGCGTATATGTCCAGGAAGTTCCCAGCGGTGTGCGCACCATTGCGGGGGTCAGTACTTCCATTGCTGCTTTTCTGGGGGAATCCATCCGAGGCCCCATCAATCGCCCAATCCTGATCACCAGCTACACAGATTTTGAGCGCCAATTTGGGGGGCTGTCCAGAGGCTCTATGATGAGCTATGCCGTTCGGCAGTTTTTTCTCAATGGAGGCACCCAGGCTGTCGTGATCCGTTTGGCCCACAACGCGGTGGCTGCCAATCGGATGTTGCACTCTGGTACGGGAGCAGAAAATGCGACCAACCAGACGCTGCAGGTTCAGGCCTTGGACGAGGGCAGCCAAGGCAATCAAATTGAAGTCTTGGTCACCTACGGCAACCCCAGTGACAGCAATTTTGATTTGCAAATTCGCTACGTCTCCAGCGACAATCCCTCCGACAGCCGAACCGAGACCTTTTCTGATCTGTCGATGAACTCCAATCATTCGCGCTACGCGGTCAACATCGTCAACGACCAATCCAATTTGGTCAGGCTGAGCCGCACGACTCCCAATGGGACCATCGCTGGCCTGGGAAGTGGCACTGCCATCAGTGGTGTGTTGGGCGATGTTGCTACTTTATTGGATGCAACCCACAATCGCTTTCAGGTGGTTGTCAATGGCTTGGACCCAGTGGCAGTTCTCATCAATTTGCCGGCAGATGTGGCAGGAGGAACGGCTGCAGCTCGTTTGGACACCCTTTGTGCAGCCATACAGACGAGCGTGCGCAACCAAGCCAATGGGCAGGCTGCCTTGTCAACATTCACCTGTGCAGCCAATGGTGGTCGCATTGTGATGACTTCTGGAGCCGGAGGAGAAAACTCTTATGTAGAAGTTCGCCCCAGCCCGGTCAATGATGCAGCCGCCAATTTGCAATTGGCTTTGGGCCTTGGTGGCAGCCGGGCAGATGCGGTCCGAAGCATTCGCCCCAGGGAGATTCCTTTGCGTTCCTTTTGGCGGTCTGGCAATGTTGTGTCTGCTGACATCACAACTGCTCCGGCTGTTCCCGCCGCCAATTTGCGCGGCTTCCAACTCAGTTTGAATGGTGGCGTTCCGAGCCTGGTGGAAATTGACATGACGGCTTTGGCTCCTGGTACCCATACAGCGCGGATGCGAGAGATCGCTGCCCGCATTCAACAGGCCGTCCGCAATCTCCGCCCCAGCTCTCCGGCCTACAGCAATTTCACCTGCACTGTTTTAGAGACAGGACCCAATCGCCGATTTGAATTGACGTCCGGAACAAGGGGAAGTGCTTCCTCTGTGGTGGTAAGTGCGGCCGATGGCGACGATTTTGCCAACCGCATGAACCTGCTGACTTCCGGTGGTGCGAGTGGCACCCAAGCCATAGACATTTACTTGCAAGGCGGAAATGAACAGCCAGTCACCAACGCCAATATCTATACAACCTATGTCGGCAGCCGGGTCGCCCGTCGAGGAATCTATGCCCTCGAATCGGTTGATCTTTTCAACCTGCTTTGTCTGCCCGGCATCAACAATCCCGGCATTCTGATGGAGGCCGAAGCTTACTGTCGCGAAAGGCGAGCCTTCCTCATCGTAGATGCTCCCTCACCCAGCGACACACCTACCACGATGCTGACAACCATCGCTGGAGCCAGCCTGCCCAAAAGTGACCATGCCGCTGTCTATTACCCCTGGGTACAAATTGCCGATCCACTCAACGGTGGAGCCCTTCGCCCCATGCCCCCCAGTGGTACCATTGCCGGACTGTATGCCCGCATCGATGCGACTCGGGGCATTTGGAAAGCCCCCGCCGGGACAGAGGCGACCCTCAGTGGGGTACAGGGATTGTCCTATGGACTGACTGATCGGGAAAATGGATTGCTCAATCCCCAAGGCATCAATTGCTTGCGCATCTTCCCGGACTCTGGCGCTGTTTCCTGGGGCGCGCGCACCTTACAAGGTGCAGACCGGGCTGCCTCTGAATGGAAATATGTTCCCATCCGTCGACTGGCCTTGTTCATCGAGGAAAGCCTGTACCGCGGATTGAAATGGGCTATCTTCGAACCCAATGACGAGCCGCTTTGGGCTCAGATTCGACTCAATGCCGGGGTGTTCATGCACAACCTATTCCGCCAGGGAGCCTTCCAGGGCGCCACCAAAAAAGAAGCCTACTTTGTCAAATGCGATGCAGAAACGACGACCCAGGCCGATCGGGATTTGGGGGTTGTCAATGTCTGGATTGGTTTTGCACCGCTCAAGCCCGCAGAGTTTGTCATTCTTTACCTGCAACAGATTGCAGGACAATTGGAAGTTTAGAGCTTGTCGAAAGTTAATCTTTTCGCTGATATGAACGTCTTTCTTCACCATCCTTCAGCTTCCTGCCTCGCCGACAGGCGGGTTTTTCGGCACGTAGCCTCCGGCTATGCACCTCAAAAAGAGCTTCGTCTGGCTTATAGCTGCCCATCCGCTTTGCGGTTCCTTCACTCTGGTGATCGTTCAGTCATATTTCATATTAGCTGAAAAACTAAATTTGAACAAGCTCTTTTAAAATTTACTCAATATGTCAAATACGCAATTTAAGATCAATTCCTATCGATTTGATCCTTACAAAAACTTCAAGTTCCGCGTCAAGTGGGATGGCAATGTCGTCGCTGGAGTCAGCAAGGTCAGTGGCCTCAAAAAGTCTACGGAACCCAACGAATATCGGGAAGGAGGAGACCCCAGTTCGGTGCGGAAAACTCCTACAGTTTGGAAGTTTGAGCCCATCACTTTGGAGCGGGGGGTGACCCACGACCTGGAGTTTGAAAACTGGGCCAACTTGGTGTGGGATGTCAATGGCGATGCGATTGCCTCGCTCGAAAACTTTCGCAAGGACATCACCATCGAATTGCTCAATGAGCAGGGAGTGGTCGCCAAGTCGTACAACGTCTATCGCTGCTGGGTGTCCGAATACCAGGCGCTGCCCGAGCTCGACGCCAACGGCAATGCAGTGGCCATCGAAATGATGGTGTTGCAAAACGAAGGCTGGGAGCGGGATGTAGATGCACAGGAACCAACGCAAACATAGCCATCGACCCATGACTGTTTTTCCCGTTTCTCTCCGCTTCACACCAAGCCTCCAACAGTTGCATCTGCGCGAGCTGCGCGGCAGCGATGAGTTGAGCCTGGCATCCAGTGGCACCCTAGGAGCCATCCAGTTGCTGGACCGCCTTATGGTCAGACAGGCCAATGCGCCGGCTGAGGTCAGTTCTGCCCGCCAAATTGCTACGGCGGATCGGGATCGGATTTTTGCGATGCTGTACCAGCACTTGTACGGCAATCGCATCGATAGCAGCATAGAATGCTCCGCCTGCCAGTCCATGTTTGATATGGATTTTGCTTTGGATGATTTGATTCGGCACTTGGAGCGTGGAGGAGCGACAAACGTGAAACAGGTCGGCCAAGGGGTGTACCAGATGAAACAGCAAGGGCGTTTCCGACTGCCTACTGGGGAGGACGAATGCCTGCTGTTGTCCATGCCAGCGGCGGAGGCAGAGCAGTTGTTGGTGGAGCGTTGTTGGTTGGAAGAGACGACTTGCTCGGATCGGGATTTGCTTCAGCAGGCCATGCAGCAATTGGCACCCATGATCGCCAGCGACTTGGAGGCTCATTGCCCAGAATGCCAACACACTCAGTCGGTGCATTTTGATCTTCAATCTTTTCTCTTGTCGTCTTTGCTCAAAGAACGGGAACGACTCCTGTGGGAAGTTCATTGCTTGGCCAAAACCTATCACTGGAGTCATCGGGACATCCTGGAATTGCCTCGCACCACCAGGCGCAGCTACATCCGGTTGATCTTGTCAGAATTGGATGCCAATTCATCGACCATCACATGAGTGGCTATTTTTCACAGATCATCGAACGAGTCGACCAACCGTCGATTTCCCAATTGCGTCCCAATGAGTGGGTCGTTGGTCGAGGGCACGATTGGCAGGATCTGAGGCAGTCATCAATTGTCATTGAGCAGGTGGAAAGGGAGGAGGAAAGACCATTGAGTTTTCTGACAAAACAAGTCAATCCGGACAGCAAACAGGAACCCTTGGTTCCATCCAATTCACTTCCGAGTCCCATACTGAGTCCATCGGTTGTGCCGCCCGAGATCGCAGTGGTCAATGAATCAGATGAAGCCGAAACATCCACGAGCATTGCCACCAGCAAAGAGACTTCAATGGAATACAAAGTAGAACGATTGGTAGAGAGACAGGTGGAAAGAACATCGGTTCCCCCACCACAACTCAGAGCGAAGAAGTCAGCCTCTACACCGGATCTGCCCCCGAAGGTTGTGCCTTCTTTTTCCGCTTCGCCAAAGCCTCCTTTGACAAACGAAAAAGCAACATCACCCGAGCACTTCAATCGACGACCAACTACAGCTTTTGATGGGCAACCATCGCCATTCTCCCATGAACAAACGACAAGTGCGAAAAAGTCGCCAGTACCGAAAATTGAGAAAGCGAAACAGCTCACAGCAGATCGAACAATGCCTCCCGAAAGGCCTTCCTTTTCAACGAGTCCATCGAAATTGCAGCCCAGAGAAAAACGCATCCCCTCGGCAAAGCCTCGTCCAATAACTGATCAGAAAAATGCCTCGACAGGCTTGGTCATCGGACAGTTGCGCATCGAGGTCGTACCGCCACCGAGTCGTCCGAAAACGCTGGCAGTTGCCCCAAGTCCCAATTGGCAAGAGGCAGCACCAGAGACAAACAGTTTTCAAGCAGATCACCCTTTATCATTTGGATTAGGACAATTGTAATCATGGCATTGCTCAATATATCACACGTCACCTCCTCGCTGATCAACTTGCTCCGGCAGTCTTTTCGGGCATCGACCATATGGGCAGGAGCGGCTCCAGATATTTTGCCAACTCCACCACATCTCGTCTCGGGCAGTCCCACCAATGCGATGGGAATGTATCTGTACCACATTGCAGAGCATGCTCACTACAAGAACCTGCCGTCTCCCATCAATAGCTCTCTGCCCGCCCGTTTCAGTCCGATGGGGCTGAAGTTGTACTACCAGCTCTCTGCCAACAATACCACTACCGAAGGACAAGCGGCCATTCAAGAGCAGTTGATGATGGGGGTTGCCATGAAAGCCTTGCACGACAATGCCGAGATCAGTGACACCACCCAGGTCAACAACCAATTGATCATGCATCCCGACATTCAGGGACTGACCAATGTTTTTCGGATTTGTCTCCAACCAGTGACGCCGAGCGAAGCCCTCAGCCATTGGTCTACGGGAGATACGCCCATCAAATTGTCGGCCTATTACGAAGTGTCTGTGGCCTTGTTGAGAGTGGTGGAACGTCCGGTGCGCCTTGCCCGAGTGCTGACCCACAACGTTCGCACATTTACGCAGGGCGCCCCTCGCATCTTGAGCAGTCAGAACTCCATTTTCTTCACTTATCCAGGAGAAGCAAGGCCACGCTCGGTTCAGTTGCAAGCTGCTCAGGCACCGCCTTCTAATCCATCGGCACCAGTTCGTTTGGATGACAGTCTCGTCACTTTGAATGGGTCTGGTTTGTCTGGAGATGCATGGGAACTTCGCTTGCTGCATGCCAATTGGCCCACTCCCTTGCCCGTCGATGCTGCGTTCTGGGAGTTGGACGATTCGCAGGGGCAATTCCGCTTTCGCTTACTGAGTCAACGCTTTCCCAACAATGCTGCCGAAGCCAACAACGACCTACTCCCTGGCATCTATACTGCACAGTTGGAAGTGACTCGTGGAAGCATCCGACACTTGTCCAATCAATGCCCTTTTACAGTGGTCCCTCGGATTGATTCCATCTCAGCACCTGTGGCAGATGTCTACACCTTGCAAGGCCATAGATTCCAGCATCCCGATTTGAGTCCGGATGACATCCAATTGTACATCGGTCAACAGCAATTGACACTTTCAGCAGGAGGGCTGGCAGATGGGCAGTTTCGGATTGTGTCGGCCAATTCTTTGGAATTTCGACTGACCATCGGACGCGATCTTCCAGTTCGTCTATTCATCAACGGAGCAGAATCCCCCCCGAGGTGGATCAGCACTCCCTAAGTTCATTTGATACATGAATCACTCAGAACCAGATACAGCAGTCCTAGAAGTTCAAAACGAAGTGAAGACGTCTTTTGGCTTGTCCGAATGGATGTTGCAACGCATTCGTCTGTTGGCCCGCCGTCGCATTGCATGGATCAGATGTGTTTGGCAACAGGCTCCTGCCAACGAAGACAAAGTCCACGATTTCCACACAGAGGTCAATGCTTATTTGGATGATCTGGACGATCCGGAGATGGAGAAAAAATGGCAAGAGTCGGCCCCTGAATGTCAAGCCTTGACTGCACAAATCATAGACTGGGAACAACTCCTGTTGGAACAAGCGGACAATCGCTTGCGGCAATTGGAGGAATTGTTTGGACTGAGTGTGGCAGAATCGGATCTTTTGCAGACTTGCTTTGCCCTGTGGCTCGATCCGAACCTGGCCAAGGTATTTGCCTACCTGCAAGATCATGCCAGCAAATCACAGGTCAGCACATCGATGGTGGCTCGACTGTTTGGTCATGGCCGACAACTGCTCTTGGATGCACAATCGCCATTGACGATGTGGCAATTGGTACAGAAACAGGATCAAGGAGCCGAACCCATTTACAAAATTGACCCCTTGGTGGCCAAATGGCTGATGGGATTGGATGATTTTGACGAGCGATTGGCCGACTTGATTTGCTTGCCCAGCCATCACGAACCGCTGCAGTTGGCCGACGCCCGCAAAGTAGTTTCTTTTTTGAAGCGCATGCTCGAAGCAGCAAGTAGTCAGGGGTTCAGACTTTGCATTGCAGGCATGCCGGGAAGTGGGCGAAAAAGTTTGGCTGTCTGGATTGCGGCCCAACTGGGATTGGCCGCCATGCAGATCGATGTCGATGGGATGGACAAAGAACAGATTGCTTTGGTGTATCGACAGGTCCAACGGCAGGCTTGGCTCAGTCACATGGTGCCCATTTGGACAGACAGCGAATGGCTGCGGGCACAATTTCGGGCGGGACCAATGGATTTTCAATTGCAAGTATTGGTCTGTGAGGCTGCTTCTTTTCCTCCGCCTGTGACCGATGTGATTGATTGCAAAATAGAGATGCAAGCCCTGACGGCTGATCAGCAAAAGCAGTTGTGGGAGGAATGCGTCCCTGCCTTTGTGGATTGGCCAGAGGCAGAACAGCAACAATTGATCAATACCCATCAAGCCACCATTGGACAGATTGTTTCGGCGGGGCAGTTGCCATTGCGAACCGCTGCCCAGGCCATGGAAAGCATCCGTCAATCCAACCGACATCTGTTGGGCAAATTGGCTCGTCTGGTGACTTGTCCGTTTGCCTGGGACGACCTCATTCTGCCCGACCGCCTGACGCGAAGTTTACAAGATTTTCTCTTTGAGGCAAAAGAACGCTCCCTCCTTTGGGAGAATCCAACATTGAGTCGCTTGTTTCCACAAGGCAAGGGATTATTTGCTTTGTTTTATGGCCCTTCTGGTACGGGGAAAACCATGGCTGCTCAGGTCATTGCGGCCAGTCTTGGATTGGACTTGTTTCGAATCGACATGTCTTCCATCGTGAGCAAATACGTCGGAGAAACCTCCAAAAATTTGGAACGCATTCTGAGTCGCGCCCAAGGCATGAACGCCATTTTGTTGTTCGATGAAGCCGATGCTCTTTTTGGCAAGCGCACAGAGGTCAAAGATGCACATGATCGCTATGCCAATACCGATACCAATTATCTGCTACAGGCCATCGAAAATTATCCGGGTTTGGCCATTTTGTCCAGCAACAAAAAGGGCAACATAGATTCTGCCTTCATGCGTCGATTGCGCTACGTATTGGAATTTCCCAAACCAGAAGCTGAACACCGTTTGCTCATTTGGAAAAAAGTTATGGGAGATGTTTTGGGACAAGAGGCCTTGCAACAATTGACCCCTCAACTGCACACCCTGGCAGAGTCCCTAGAGCTGACAGGCGCACAAATCAAGTATGCATTTTTGTCTGCGCTCTTTGTGGCGAGACAGCAAAAGGAAGCCCTTGCATTGCCACATTTGTTGCAAGGCATTGAACGAGAAATGATGAAAGAGGGCCGGGGCATCAGCCAGCAACAACGGCAACAATTGCAAAAGAATTCATCGACCCATTTGAATCACCCAAAGCAGTCACAAACATGATCAAAGTCCAACAAATGAATTTGCGACTTCCTGCAACAGGCGCAAGGGAAGGACAGCAATTGGGAGGTCAAGTCCTGGACCGTTTGTCCCAACAATTGCCCACCGATGTGTCAAGTCGTTATGTCGAGCGATTGGACTTGCGGATTCAACTGCCAGAGGGCTTGGAGCCTTCGCAGCAAGTGGACTTCATTGCACAGCACATTGCCAATCGATTGACAGATCTTTCAAGTAGTTGAGTTATGGAATTGCAAAAAACAACCCCCATTGCTTCGCGGCGAAAAGCGCCCAGATTGCGACTCCATCCGCAAGGGGATCGATGTGAAAAGCAGGCAGATGCGATTGCACAGGGAGCAGTGGGAGGAACAGCACGCAGTCTGCAATCGGGCATCATCCAGCGCAAATCTACCGAAGGCGTGGGACAGCGCATTGGGGCAGATACAGCTTCTCGACTGGGGGCCAGCAAAGGGGGAGGCAGGCCACTGACCGGGGGATTGCGACAGTCCATGGAACGAGCCGTTGGTGCGGATTTTTCTTCCGTCCGAATCCACACCGATCACCGCGCCCAGGGCCTGAACCAAGAGTTGCAAGCCAAGGCATTCACCCATGGAAAAGACATCTACTTCAACCGAGGTGCCTTCCAGCCTTCCACTCGGGAAGGACAAAAACTTTTGGCTCATGAACTGACACATGTCGTTCAACAAAGGGGTACTGCTCCTGCCATTCAGCGGACGCCATTGCCCAATTTTTCTGTCAATACAGATGTCTACGAGCGACAAGTTCGCAGAGCTGTGCAATCCATGCAAGGCAACATATTGAGGGGCTACACTTTGGTGGACGACATCCATCCCATCTTGTCGGCCATGGTGTCAAATATTTCCTTTCGCAACCGACAGGGACAAATGGTGCGCAATGGAGGAACTGCCAGTTACCGAATGCCAGGTTCCAATCTGACCCTTTCGCTGGGCCTCGTCTTGGACGACAATGCCAGTACATCCTTGGGGGGACAATTCCGTCATTCCAGCGCTACCTCCGGAACAATGGTTCTGATGATTCAGAAAAATCAAAGCATTTCTGAAATTGCCTTGACGATGTATCACGAAGCCATGCACATGCTGCATTGGATACAAAACCGACGAAACGCCCCCCGATTGAGGGCACACAACCGAAGAGCGAGGACGGCGCTTTTGAACAGCCGAAGCACGAGCCTGATCACTTCGACCCAACGGAGGTTTGGTCAACTGATCGCATTGGTCAACCTCATTCGGGGCAGGCAAGCCAGTACCCAAGCCAATCGCCGCTCCGCCATTGCCAGCAATCAAGCCCAAGCTGTGGCAGAGTGGATGGTGGAGGAAATCAATGTTCGTTCGGAGACAGAAATTTATCGGTTGGCAGCCAGTGTCCAGGCCAATCGCCGAAGAACAGGCCCTTCCATCATCATTGACACCTCGGTGAGTACGACTGTCAACCAACGCATTGTCATGGCCTACATTTTTGACCACAGCAATCGATTCAGTCGAGATGACATTCGGGATGCCACTTCTCTTGAAAGAAGAAGCATTCAACTCATTATGTCTTCCTTGTTGCGGACCTATCAAGGAATGTTCAGATTGGCCGTCAGGCGGAGAATCAGTTTGGTGGCCCTGTCGAGAACGAGGGGCTATACCCCTCTCAAGCCTGGTCCCATGCGTCCGTTGAGGCAGCCCAAATTTAGGAATCTTCCACTTCCATAAGATCATTCATCATGAGTCAACAATTGCAATCCAAGCAAGGCCAAACAACATCTGCTGTCGCCAAACAGCGGGTACAACCCAAGCTGACCATCAACCAGCCGGGGGATCGCTATGAGCAGGAGGCAGATGCCATGGCGGAAAGGGTAGGGCGCATGTCGTGGAGGCACGGGCCAGCACCTCGTTTGCAAGGCGTCCAGGCTGGGGCCATCCAGCGAAAGGAACAGACAAAGTCTTCGCCTGCCACTGCCTGGACATCTTCCAGCTTGACAAGCAGTGGGGGACGACCCCTGTCTTCTCCGACCCGGCAGTTGATGGAGGGAGCGTTTCAGACCAATTTTTCATCCGTTCGCTTGCACACCAATGAGTCGGCAGCTCGGATGAGTCAAGGCATTCAGGCCCGGGCGTTTACCCACGGTTCTCACATCTATTTCAACCAAGGCCAATACCAGCCGCACAGTACAGATGGACGCAAGCTCTTGGCCCATGAGTTGACCCACGTTGTTCAACAGCGGAAAGCACCTCGGAAGCTTGGGCATGTTCAGCGCAAGGAGTTGGGCGGAGGGATGTTGCGAAGGCCGCCAGCCAATCGACAGCCCCAAGATTGGTTCCACTATGACAGAATGATTTGGCAACGCATCAGCCGGAGTTCCACAGGTCCCAGCATTGTCATTCCCAGGTCGAATACCTTTGCACGTGCAGCAGTCTACAATACCAGAAACAACCGTCCGCAGGAATACCAAACGATTTCGCAGCGACACGATTACTACGATTTGATCAGCTATGTTTTGCAGTACGATCAAACGGTGCCTGCAAGCCTTCGGAACGTTCGCTTTTTTCATGCTGCAACCATTGTCACTGGCTCCCCAGGCATTGGAACGACCAATACAGTGGCGGGCGCAATTGTGCTGCAGGCAGGGAGTCGACGCATTTTGCGACAAGTCAATGCTGTCTTGTTTGCTGCCAATATGCAGGTGATTCGAAACCTGATGTTTCAGTGGCGCGAGCCGAGAAATCCCAACAACCCCGCTGGAAGAATCTCTTCCTTTGAGTTCGATGTGCAGATGGTCGAAATGGAGCAGGACTTGGTAGAGCAGTACATCCGCCGGAACCAAAGTCAATTTACCCCCAGTATCGTTGCCAACATCAATGGCACCATGGACCCGGATGGGTTTGGACAGTCCCTCAACCCCAGTCGGGCTTCGTTTCTCATGGCCCGCTCTGTTCTCGGGGTGCAAGCATTGGACTTCACCCAGATGCTGCACAGGAAGGCCATTGGCTTTGCCGCGGTGCATCTACTGCACAGAAGAAACAACGCACAGTACGTCCAATTCATGCGGAGTCGCTACCCGCAATTGCGGCGTCCTTCAACACAACCTGCAAACCCATAAAACGGCAAGAACATGAGTGGTTTTTCGCGAAGTCCCCTGTTGATCAAAGGTGCCCTGATTGAGTTCTCTGAACGCTTTTTGGGACCACTGCCCAATACCATCATTTTTCAATACAATCCGGCCACCCTCAGTCGGACCTTGCAAGTGTGGAATCCCAATGGGGGCAGCAATGGCAGGGCGTCTTTGACCGCTCAACCCAATGATCCGCCAGAGACCTTCAATCTGGAATTGCAATTGGATGCAGCCGATGCCTTGGAAAAACCATCCAGTCATCCGATCGCCTTTGTATCGGGGGTAGCGGACCGGATTGCGGCCATGGAAATGCTACTGTATCCACAAGAAGAGGACTTGGCTGGTGAATTGTTGGGGGCGGTCAATGATGCATTGGGCGGTTTGTTTGGTGGGGGAAACAACAACTCCAGACCTCCGTCTAGGGGAACGGTCCCCGTCGTACTTTTCGTGTGGGGGCCAGGGCGAATTGTTCCGGTTCGCTTGACGAGTTTTACGGTGGAGGAGCAAGCCTTTTCTCCCTTGTTGTATCCCATTCAAGCCAAAGTGACGATGGGCTTGCAAATCCTGAGTCGCAAAGATTTTCCGTGTAATCTCAGTTTGAGTCAGGAAATCGCAGTGGGTGCTTTTCAATGGACCCGCAAGCAAAAGCAAGTGCTGGCGGCTGCCAATACGGCCAATACCGTGGAGTCCATTTTGGGGATGTTGCCACTTTGAAAATTTCATTTTACAACGACAAAATATTCATCAGATGTTCGACGAAAAAAGCCGCTACAAAGATCAGCAACAGTTGGATTGGACCGATGGGCGCGGGCGTCAGGTCAAAGTGGTCAGCGTGCCCTTGGCACCTCCGCAATCCCTTCTTGGGTTTCATCTTCTCAAGCAGGGACAGCGGGCCGATCATTTAGCTGCCAAATACAATGGAGACCCTGCTGGGTTTTGGCGCATCTGTGAAGCCAATGACGTCATGCTGCCCGATGCGCTGACTGCCAAATCTGAAATCGCCATACCTCAAAAATGATTTTATGGGACTGGGAATTGAAATAGCACTGGACAACAGCCCCAACGCTGAGCTCTCGAAAGCCAGCCGGGTGGAGGTACAACACCGCATGGGAAGCAGCAGCACCTACAGCTTGCAATTCAAAGAAGATGTCTGCGAAAATGATTTTCAATTGTTGCGTAGTCGGATTTTGGATGCAACCTCTGGCCATCGGCTGTCCATCTTGGTGCCTGTCGAGGGTGGGAAGGAATGCTTGGTAAAAGGGCCTCTGCACCAGCAGCGAATCTTTTTTCAAAATGGAGGGGCGGGAAGTACATTGGAAGTACGGGGCTCGGATGCTTCGATCCTGATGGGACGGCAGATGCGGTCGCGCAACTGGGGAAGTACCACAGACAGCGAAGTGGTCCAGTCCATCATCGGAAACTACGAGGGCTTGACCGCAGATGTACAAGCCACCGAGGTGAGGCATGACGAAAACAACAGGGGCTTGGTACAGCGACAAAATGATTTGCGATTCATTCGGCGGCTGTCCCGGCGAAATGCCTACCAGTTTTGGCTCAGTTGTGATGGCAATGGACAAGAAACAGCTCACTTCAGACGCCCCGCCTTGGAGGGCACCCCAAGAGTGACACTGATCATCAACCAAGCCAACAACAACATCGACTCTCTCAACCTCAACTGGGACAGCGAACGACCCACCAGCGTGCAAGGCCAGCAACACAATCTCAACGATCGGCAAAACACCGATGGCACAGCCAGCAGTTCTTCCCAAACTTCTCTTGGCAGCCGAAGCTTCCGACAGATTGCCTCCGGAGATCGCTCCACCAGCATCAGTGCCCCGGCTCACAGCTCCAGCGATTTGCGCAGCCGAAGCCAGGCAGCTTTGCTGGATGCCGAGTGGTTCATCCGCGCCAGTTGTCAAACAACTTTTGAGCGTCTTTGCAAAATTGTCCGACCCTTTGAAGTCATCCAACTCGATGGGGCGGGCAGTCGGCACAGCGGACGCTATTTGGTATCTGGAGTCCGGCACATCATCACGGCAGTGGGACATCAAATGGAGCTCGAATTGATCCGAAATGGATGGGACGACTAAAAAACAATTGAACGATGGACGAAAATACAATTGATCTTCTTTTGGAATTGGTGCAAAACCGATACTTCGGAAAATACCGGGCGACGGTCAAAGACAATGAAGATCCTACGGGTCGAGGCCGGGTCAAGGTGGAGGTGCCATCGGTCTTGCAGGATGTGCAGGCCTGGGCGGAGCCTTGTCTTCCCTACGCCGGCAACAAGGTCGGACTGTTTTGTGTGCCCGAAGTGGATTCAGGGGTGTGGGTAGAATTTGAAGGAGGCGATCCCTCTTTTCCCATTTACACCGGAGGTTTTTGGGGCAGTGAGGAAGTTCCGGTTGACACAAATAGCCAAGCGGCAGATCACCAGCGCAAAATCATTCGCAGCAAAACGGGCCTGCAAATTTGCTTCGACGATGCCGACGAAGTCCTCACCCTTAGCGACCAAGATGGCAGCAACATCATCACCTTGGAAATCAGGCAGGATACCATCAAGATTGTGGCGCCGCAAAAGGTCATCATTGAGTCCAGAGCCATTGAACTCAAAGATGGGGCACCTCATCCCGTGGTCTTTGGAGATGAACTGATGAGTTACCTCGATCAGTTGGTTCAGATTTTTAATACCCACACACATCCTGGAGAATTGGCATTGGGGATCCTGCCCGTGACACCCAACATCCCAGCTCCCCAATTTTTGCCACCCAACCGCCCGGTCTTGCTGTCTCGACACGTCAATGCCGGATAAAAAACAATGCCTTATGCTCAAAGCAGGTTCAAAAAGATTGTCAAGTGATTTTACCAATAGCATGGCCCAGGCAATGGAACAAGCCTTCCGAGCCGAGTGGCCAAACATCATGGGAACCGATGACCCCGCTCCACCGCCCAGCGATCAGATGCGCTTGTTGTTCATCGCCATCGCTCAGGGAGTGGTCCGACATCTGGCCAGTCATCCAGAGGCATTTGACATCCGCATCACCAATACCACCAACGAGACAGGCAAGGTGAGCAGAATCAACACGATAGGAACTTTGTATTGATCCAACAAACGCGCTTCCAATGAGTACCCACATCCACAGCATTCGCTATCCTTTTGCCATCGACCGAGGCATCGGAAGTTTGGCCGAAGAAAACAATTACGATCGGCACATCGAGCAGATGATCAAACAGGTCTTGTTCACCAATCCCGGAGAGCGCATCAATCGGCCGGATTTCGGTTGCGGACTGCGCCGGATGATTTTTGCCCCCAACAACAACATCAACGCCAACCTGCTGCAAGTGACCGTTTTTCAATCCCTGGAAAAATGGCTGGGCAACCTCATTCAAGTAGAGGAAGTCCAGGCAGAATCTGTGGAAGAAAACCTCCGATTGAACATCACTTATTTTGTCAAAGCACGGCAACAGCGTCGCTACCTAAATCTCGACATCAGCTTATGAGCACGGCACCAGACAGACTGAAAAACTTGTTGGCCCAAAACCAATTGACGGGGATTGATTTCGTGTACGTCTTTTCCGATCAGCAAACCTTGGAGGTGCATTTCCTGCAATCTCCTTCCGCCTTGGCCAGCCCATTGGATGCCCCCGGTCCCGCCGGACTGGCCCTGGAAGACATCCGCATTTTCTGTTCCTCCGATGAAGGGTCAATGCCCGATATTCCCATCGTTGCCATGAACTGGAATGGCGAATTGCTCCGATTGCAAACGGCCCAGCCAGGAGATTTTACCCTTTACAAATTGCGGATTTCCGATGCTCGGATTGATAGATATTACCGAGATGCCATCTTTAGTTTCAAGGCCAATTGTCCTTCTGATTTGGACTGCGCTCCTCAAGTGCCTGATTGTCCGCCAGACAAAGAGGTAGATGCTCCCGTACAATATTTGGCCCGTGATTTTTGGAGCTTTCGAAAGGCCTTGCTGGATTTTGCTTCTCTGCGCTATCCCGATTGGAGCGATCGCTTGGCCGCGGATGCAGGCATCATGATGACGGAGTTGATGAGTGCCCTGGGCGATGAAATGGCTTACTACCAAGACCGGATTGCCCGGGAGGCACATCTCGAAACCGCCAGTCAGCGGCGCTCGCTGCGCAGGCACGCCCGTTTGATCGATTACCAATTGCACGATGGACAGGGAAGCACTTCTTGGCTGGATATAACAGTGGCGCAAGGACAGACTGGTAACTTGCCTGCTGGGACCAATGTATGGGCGGAGAATGCGGAGGGACGTCGGTCTCCCTTTGAAATTGGCCAAAGCCTGGCAGAGCAAATTGATCGAAAAACCTATCTGGTGGATGCCCGGCGAAATTCACTCGTTCCGCACTGCTGGGACGAAGACGATACCTGCCTGCCTGTTGGTGCAACGGAATTGTTTGCCAGGGGCCATCTGTTGGCTCAATTGCCCTTCGATGACCTCCCGCCCGGCAAAGCTCCTGGCAAATGGGTGCTGCTCAAAACCAGCCCAGACCCTTCCTTGCCCGCTCGGGCCCACCTGGTTCGTTTGATTCACATCAGCGAAAGTCGGGACGAAATCCTTGGGCAAGACATCACTCGATTGGAATGGGAACCAGCGCAAGCGACGCCCTTTGAAATGGACATGCGGTGGTTGCGTGTTCGGGCCAATGTGCTGCCCGTGAGTTCGGGCCAAACCCATCGCCAGCTTTTTGTGGTAGGACAAGACAGTGCAAGCATTCCGCTCCCCAGCTTGGACCCGAGTCCAATGCAGTCCACCATCGCCCGCCAAGGCCCCGATGGTCTGCCCACCTACCTCTTCAGCCTGCCCCAATCCGATGAAAAACCATTGACGTTTTTGAAAGATGCAGACGATCGATTGCAGGCGGAAATCCACTTGGAGGAAGTCACTTCGAATGGCAATTGCTGGCAGTCGGGTCCAGTTTGGGAACACCGTTCTTCCTTGCTTGCTTCTTTTGCCCACGAAAGACATTTTACCTTGGACGATGGCATCTGGCGAGTGATTCAGCGGCTTCAGCGAGCCGGGAAAATTGTTCAACACATCGACTATGCAAGTGGCGAAGGCCGAAGCATCCGCTTTGGGGACAACCAATTTGGATTGATCCCGCGAAGGGGCACCATCTTCCGCCTTTGGTATCGACTGGGAGGAAGCCGCCGCAGCAATGTCGCCGCCGAGTCCTTGACCCACATTGCCTTGGACCCTCCTTCCGCCTGCACTCCCTTGCCGCCACCACCGACTCCGGCCCCTCCCGCCAATCTGGACTTTGTCCACAGCATCAGCAACCCATTGCCAGCCCAAGGTGGAGCAGATCGGGAAACCCCAGACCGCGTTCGCCAGTTGGCACCAGATGCCTATCGGGCCATCACCTACCGGGCCGTCCGGCCAGAAGATTATGCCGAAGCTGTCGAGCGAATGCCCCAAGTGCAAAGGGCAGGTGCTGCTTTTCGCTGGACGGGCAGTTGGTTGGCTTCCTTCACAACGCCTGATCCCATGTCGGCCGTCCGATTGGAAAGGGACTTACGAAGGCAGATTGTGGACCAATTGGATCGCTTTCGGCAAGCGGGGAGAGAGGCACATGTGCTTGATCCAGTCTATGCCGATTTGGACTTGACAATTTCCGTTTGTGTGGCGCCAGATGCGTATCGGGCCCAGGTCAAGGAGGCGGTATTGAAGGCATTGATTCCGCATTATTTTTCTCCAGACCGATTCACCTTCGGCACCCCACTGGAACGCTCGACTTTGGAAGAACACATCCAATCGGTACCTGGGGTTCGCGCTGTGAAAGACATTCGAATTCGGCGCCGGGGATGGTTTGACTGGCGCTTGATGAAGGAATGGTCGTACCGGCCGGGCATGAATGCCATCTTGCGGGTGGCCAATGATTCCTTGCATCCCGAAAGGGGAACTCTCACACTCAAAATGACAGGAGGCGCATGAGTTGTTTATGTCATACATTTCAAACGGGTCGTCAGGAACCCGGCTGCCGCTGCGACCAGCGGGAGCATCCCAAGCCCTTGGACATTCGGGCGGGCCTGAAACAGTTGCCGAGACAAGTGGCAAGCTTTCCAGATTTTCGCGCCGCCATGCTGGCAGAGTTGCGCTCCAAGTCCGCTTTGGAACATTGGCGGGCGAGGGGAGAAGACGATCTGGGGGTGATGCTCTTGGAGATGTGGGCCTATGTCTGCGATGCTGTCTCGTTGTACGATGAAGTCATTGCACAGGAGGCGTATGTTCGGACGGCGCTTCGAAAGCCATCCTTGCGCAAGCTGGTGGGACTGCTGGGGTATTTGCCTCGTCCGGCTGTTGCTGCTTTGGCGCGTTTGAATGCGCGGGTGGAGGGACGGCAGCCATTGACGATTCCCAGAGGCACAGCCTTTCGGTCCAATGGCTTCGACGGAGAAGCACCGCAGGTTTTTGAGCTGGATCAAGCACAGTACATTCACCCGCTCAACAACGGCTGGGACTTACAGCCTGTCATTTCTCAGACGGTGGGGCAGGACAATCCAAGGACATTGTACCTACAGGGAGCCATCAATTTTGTGGAGGCAGACCCCATCTTGTTGAAAGACCTCAGCTCTGATGCCCAGACACAGATGGTCTTTGTACAAAACAGCAAACAGATTCGAGCCTTCAACGGGCAAAGGCTAACAAAGCTGACTTTCACCGCTCCTTTGAAACTGAGTGCAAATACTTCTTTGTCCTCTCTTCGCTTGCTGCAAGCTCGTCAAAGGGCTCCCTTGTGGAGCATCGCCGCCAGCCCGGCATCTGTTTTGTCAAATGGTCTGGTGCTGAATGCTGTCTATAGAGGCATCGGCATTGGAGACGAGATTGTGGCCAGTCTGGGCAGTGACCATCGCTGGTTTCGCTTGAGAGATTTTTCAGAAGAACTGAGAGTGGCAAGTGCTCCCAATCGGGTGAACATCAACGGGAAGGAATACGATGTGACGGGCAATTCTCCCTGCACGGTTTTGAATTTCTCCAGCCAAATCAATGCCAGCGCAAAAAAGCGAATCCCCAGCCTGGCCAATTGGACCAATGGTGATCGAAAAGCCATTGTGGTTCAGTACCAGTTGGAAGAGATTGGACGCTTTGTCTCTCCCCCCAAAGAATTTTTGTCACCAAGTGATCCACTGCGATTGCCTTCTACTGCCGAATTGCCTGGTGAGACCTGGCGGGAAGGGGCGATTGTATTGGAGGACAAAAACAATCGCGCTGTTCTGCTGGATGCCAGCCTCAAAGCCAATCCCATGCGTTTGGAAAAAGGGCAGGGCAGTGGCTGGTCTGGTCAACTTCAACTACCCGTCAAGGCTTGGGGGAATGTCCTTCAAGTCAGCCGAGGCAAGAGTGTCATTGACGAAATCTTGGGCAGTGGAAATGCTTCTAGGGCCGGGCAGCGGTTCAAGCTTCGCAAAAAGCCATTGACCCATTTGCCTTCGCCCTCTCCAGACAATCCGACGGGACTGCGCTCCACCCTTCACATCAAAGTAGATGGCATTTTGTGGAAAGAAACCCCCAGCTTTTTTGGTGTCAGTCCCGAAGAGCAAGTCTACATTTTGCGACAAGACGATGAGGGAGACAGTTGGGTGATTTTTGGCGATGGCATCCGAGGACAGCGATTGCCTTCCGGGCAGGACAATGTGCGGGCTGATTATCGTTTTGGAGCGGGCAGTGCCATTCCGCCGGCAGGAGCCATCGTCCAAGTGGATCAGCCTGTCAAGGATTTGCAAAGTGTGCGCAATCCACTGCCAGCCTATGGGGGCGCGGATGCAGAAGGGCCGGAAAGCATGCGTCGCCAGGCCCCTCGTTCTGTGCTGATTCTTGGTCGGGCGGTATCTGTGCAAGACATGGAGGCCTTGGCGCAGACCGTCCCTGGTGTACAAGTTGCCAGCGCGAGTTGGACTTGGAACCAGCAGCGACAGCGGGCAGTGATCCAAGTATTTTTCATTGGGCAAATTGGGATGGAACAACTGGTCAAACAGCGATTGTTGGCAGCATCCGACCCCACCACACCCATTGACGTGAGGCAGGCCCAAGCCATTCCCATCCAGTTGTCAATGGATGTACAGATTGATGCTCGCTACGACGAGGAAGAAGTGCTGCGGGTTCTTCGCCTTCACTTGACGGATGCAGAAACTGGATTGCTGGCTGCTGAGCAAATTGGGATTGGCAAGCCACTGTTTCGAAGTCGCATATTGGACGCAGTCTTGGAGGTGGAAGGTACGCTGGCGGTTCGCGCATTGCATTGGAACGGCCAGCCATTTTGTGAATTTGCGAAAGTTAGCCAGGAGGGACAATATTTTCAATTTGAGTCGGGCGGCCGTCTTTCACTCAACGGAAAAAGCATGCAAGTATGAGTCAGTCAATGGATCATTTTGAGCAATATTATACAGAGAAAATTTGGGAGTTGATCCCTTCTGTCTATCGAATGGAGGACGGTCCGTTGGATCGGCCGGGACCACTGCGGCAGATCGTAGAAATCCTGGCCGGGCAGGCCGCTGTTGTGCGGCGCAGCCAAGACCGACTGTGGGAGGATCAATTCATCGAATGGTGCAGCGATTGGGCGGTTCCCTACATCGCCGATCTGGTTGCCACCCGTTTGTTGCCCTTGGAAAACAAAAGAGGTCGCCGGGTGGATGTGGCCAAAACCATTTATTATCGCCGCCGCAAAGGGACGCCCAGGGTGTTGGAAGAATTGATTGCCGACATCAGTGGATGGGATGGGAAGTTGGTGGAAAACTTTCGTCGCTTGGGACGCGACCGCCACGGCTTGGACCCCTTGCCTGCCGAATCCTTGGGCCGTTTTTCCCGCACCCCCAGTGGTGGCCTAGCCGATCTGCGCAATCCCTTTTCCAGTGAATTGGTCGGCAGTCCCTTTGATGAATTTCACTACACCTTGGATGTTCGCAGACAAAGCGGAACGCGTGGCCAATACAACATTTCCAAACTGGCCTTTCACCTGTATCGACTGTCGGCCTATGAGGTGAGAGAGGTGACCGTTTTCACCGATCCTGCCCATCCGGGACGTTTTGGGTTTGACCCCTCCGGTCGCAATTGTCAACTGTTTGCGCGCCGCAATCGCCCGGCAGCCTTTGACTGGGACCAATGGTGTTCGGCGGTGGAATGGGAGTTGCCTGTGCCCATCCGTTGTCGCTTGCTGGGACATGCGGAGTATGAATTGCTCAGCAGAAATCTGCAGCTTTTCGCAGCCCAAGCCCCTGCACTGCCCGCCGGGACCATTGCAGAATTACAGGCCATTCGAGACCAAAGATTTCGCAACGAAAGCCAGCTTCGAGCAGTGGTGCAATCCATCCTGACAACTGATTTGACAGCGGACCAATGGCCGGTATTGTTGCGGCATACCCTGGCAGAAGATTGTGGAAAGAATGCACTTTGGCCTTTGAGTGTGTCCATACAAAGTGAAGGCAATGCCCTGCCCATCGAGTTGCTACAAGCTGCGAATTTGGAAGCCTGGAACATCAGTCCTCCAGCAGAAAAATGGCTCATCGTCGATCCGGAAAGAGGTCGCTTTCGATTTGTGAACGACCCGGTGCCGCCTTCCTTGAGTGCGACTTATCACTACGGCTTTTCTGCCCCCATTGGTGCTGGTACGTATGAACGGCCAACAGCCGAAAACTGCCCGCCTGCCATTCAATTGGCCAATGGAGGAATCATACGCGAGGACATGCTGCTGCTCAACGATGTCAACCAGATCATGGACAGTCACACCTATGGACCCGTGGAAAACATTGACCAAATACAGAAAATGGTCCTACAAGCTGCCAACCAGGAGCGACCCTATTTGCGCTTGGGTGGCAACTGGGAATTGGCAAGCGATCCGGGCAGTGATGCCTGCTTGGTCATCGACGGTTTGTGGATCGGAGCCAATGCGTCGGCGGAGATCATCCTAAGAGGAGACTTCGAGAGCATCATCATCCGAAATGCCACCTTGGATCCGGGTGGGCTGGACCTCGACATCAACGACAATCCCCTGGCCAGCATCCAATTGGTGATCGAAGCCAAGGTCGAAAAACTATTGATCGAAGAAAGCATCTGTGGTCCCATCACGACCCGAAACGGTGGACTGGTCGAAGAATGCCTCATCCGGGACAGCATCGTGCAATCCATCGATCCCGCCACCTTTGCCCTGCAAACTGAAGCAGGCCGGGTAGAAATGCAACGAAGCACCGTCTTTGGCAATGTTCAACTGCACCGCCTGTGGGCCTCGGAAGTGTTCATCGATGGGCAGGCCACCGTCAGGGATACCCAAAACGGCTGCTTTCGCTTCAGTGCGGTCCAAGAGGGAAGTCGGGTGCCCAAAGCGTACGAATCTCATGCCTTCAACAGAGCTGAATCCAGGCATTGGTTCAACGAACGGGAATTTGGGCGGGCAGCTTATGCCCAGTTGAGTGACACCGCTCCAGAATCCATTCGACGAGGGGCAGAAAACCAGTCGGAGATCGGTGCCTTCAGCCGTTGGATTCACCCCATCAAGCAAGATAGTCTTCGGGTAAAAATAGAGGAATACATGCCATTTGGCCTTGTGCCGTCATTCATTCACCAAACCTAAGAACACTGTACCAATATGGAATCTTACGATATTTCCAGAGTCTCCTTCGACCCGAAAAAACGCTATGTGGGGGTCCGCAGACAACAAGGCCGGGTACAAACGGACTTCGACCACAACGAGGACGAAAGACTGAAAAACGAAGAACGGCGCAAGAGCCGCCGACACATCATCGGTCCATACGGCAGCCCAGACCACGGCTTTCGCTGCGAAAACCTGCGATTGGCAGCCGATGGTCGTTTCGACTTTGACATCCAAGCCGGACATCTGTATTTGGGTGGATTGGCACTGCGCATGGACCCTCTTGCACAAGGGCCTCCTTTGCAGTTGGAGAGCTACCGTCGACAGCGCGATTGGCTGCAACAGACAGCCGCACAAAGTCGCGTCCCGCTGCTGCCAGCCGGGGGGGAACGCTATGATTTGGTCTATCTCGAAGCTTGGCAGCAATCGGTCAGTGCCGTCGAAGACAACGAACTACTGGAGCCAGCCTTGGGCGGCCCCGACACCACCACCCGCATCCGCAACATGCGACGGGTGCAAGTCCAGGAAGATGTGGGGACAGCCGATTGTCTGGAGGCATGGGAGGCTTTCCGCCAAAGCTGGCAGGCTCGCCAATTGGGGGTGATCGACGATGAATTTTTGGCTGCAACAGATGCCACACTTACCGTCAGTTATTCCAATGCTGGATTGCCCAGAGATTTGTGCAGTCCTTCCGTTTTGGGAGGCTATTTGGGAGCGGAAAACCAAGCCATTCGCGTTCAATTGGTCGATGACAACCACTTGACATGGGGCTACGACAATGCCTCTGCCTTATATCGGGTGCGACTGGGAGCCGACCGAAAAAGCCTTACTTTTCTGAACGAACCTCGCGACCAATTCCAATGGCCATTGTCTGGACAAGTGGTGGAGTTGCTTTCCTGGTCGGCCGTTCTTTCCAATGGCGAAAAAACAGCGACTCAGCAGGGCTTGCTCAATCGAGTGGAAAGCTCTTACCAACCCAATACCCAGCAACTGACTCTGCTCAATGCCGTTCCCCCTTCTTTTGGAGTGGACTGGCAAAGCAGGGAGGCAGGGACCACTCCAGATTACTTCTACCTGCGGGTGTGGGACCGCGGAGAAGATGTCGCTTCCCCCATGTCCATTCCTTTTGTGCCGGGAACGGCCCTGGACTTGGGCAATTCTGGCCTGCGCATCGAAATCAATGGCAGTCATCGGGTAGGGGGCGATCATTGGGTGATTGCCGCTCGCCCTCGCACGCCTCGAAAGGTCTTGCCTTGGATACTCGAACAAGGAAAAAGCCCCGATGGGGTGGATCATTATTATGCCCCTCTGGCGATCATCCATTGGGTGGCAAATGCAGCGGGAGAGGTGAGCGGAAGCATCATCAGAGACTGTCGGAAAACCTTTCGTCCCTTGACAGACTTGGAGGGATGTTGTAGCTACCATGTGGGAGATGGCGTTCGCAGTTTTGGGGACTTCAATTCCATCGAAGAAGCTGTTCGTCACCTGCCAGCAGCGGGGGGACACATTTGTGTGCTTCCGGGGCGGCACGAGGTGAATTTGGAACTGAGGGAGCTGGACAACATCAGCATCACGGGCTGTGGAGAGCGGAGTATTTTGGTGCCGGGGCCACAACGGCAAGACCTGCCACTCATCCGGATGGCAAATGTGCAAAACATTGAAATTTCTAAGCTCAAATTCATCCAACCGCTGTCCACGGCCATTCAATTGATCGACTTGGAAAAGGGGCTCGATCCATCGGCGCACATTCGCATCCAACACAACCAAATACTGGCTGGCGAATACGGAATTTACATAGAAGTTGACGATGAGGAGGCGGGCGACAATCAGATATACATCGGTCACAACCTCATCAGTTTGGAAGATCGGGAGGAGGGAAAGAACGGCATTTTTTGCTTGGCAGACGAAGTGCGGATCGAGCGCAACAAACTGATTGTGATTCCGGCCCAAGGGGAAGAAGGAGGGGAAGAGGTTCCGCCGCGCAGACGCCCACCCGAAGGATTTTTTGATCCTTGTCAACCACCGGGCAAAATATTGGCTCGTGGCTTTGGTTTGGAGTCATTCGTCAAGGAGTTTTTTGCCTATTTGGGACGCTTGCAAAGTGTAGACAATGTGGTGCCGTTCCAAAGTTGGGGAGGCATCCGGATCGGGAGTGGATCAGAGTCTGTATTGATCGACGACAATGTCATCATCGGGGGTGCCAGCAACGGCATTACCTTTGGCGATTTGCCCAATGTGGAACGCCTGTCGGATGCAGAGATCGAGGCGTTGGGCAAGGAATATGAGTTGGCAAAAAAAGAAGCTTCTGTCAGTGGACTGTACCAATCCAGAGAGTATACCGGAGGGATGAATGCGTCTTTGACGACCAACTTTCGGGGCTATCTGTACGACATTCGGATAGAACAAAATCTCATTCGCAACATGGGCTTGTCGGGCATCGGGTCATTGGCTTTTTTCGACCTGGACTCCCGGCGGGATGGGATGGGCATTCACATCCAAAATCTGAGCATCTACCGAAATACCATTCGCTTTTGTGCCCGACAAATACCAGAGGAAATTGCAGACGAATTGGAAGAAATTGTCGGTTATGGAGGCATTGCCTTATCGTCTTGTGAAAATGCGCGGATGGAAGAAAATCTCATCGAAGACAACGGCCTGAGTTTTGTCGATCCCATCTGTGGCATTTATGTGCGGAATGGGGAGGACATCGAGATCAGCCGCAATCGGATTCTCAACAATGGTCCCCGCTTGGCCTTGGGAGACGACAGTTTTGGCTTGTCGGCTCGGGCCCGTCGCGGGCAGCGCGGGGGCATCTACATTGGACTGTCCTTCAAGCGGCAATTTGTCGAAGCCATCCGAGATGAATTGCTGTCGGATGGGGTTCCGGCTGCCAAGATTCACGGCAACATCGTCGTGCAGCCATTGGGGCAGGCGCTTTTGATTGTGGCTTGGGGACCGGTATCTGTGGTGGGCAATCAACTGACCTCTCACGAACTCGATTTTGGAAATCCTCTCTCCACCCTGGCAGGCACCGTCCTCATTCTCAACCTCGGTGTTTCCAAGGATTTGTTTCGCATGCCGATTGATCCGAGTTTTTTGGAATTGGCCAATTTGCTGTTGACCGGAAAGGAATTCAGCAGCAGACAGTCATCCACCAAGAACCGCCGAGAGTTGCTGTTGCTGGCCCAATACCTGCCGAGTGGATCGGTGCTGTTTGCCAACAACCAAGTGGTTTTGGATGTCCGCAATCTGGAAATAGACCTTGCCTTGTCTGCCCAAGTGATCGCCACTTTGGACGATGTCGGGTACCACTCCAACCAATCGGAATGCAAGGGCTTGGCCATCCCATTTGAACGCGATGGGGAAGAAGAGTTGTTTCCGCTGGACTACATCCTTTTCAATACCGTGCTGGCAGGCATCAGCATCCGCACGACGGACAATCGCTTTCAGGAAGGCTTCACTGGCATCTTTTACTCTCTGCTGTCACTGGGACTTCTCAACACAACCCTGGGCAATCAATCCTCCAACTGTCTGCTGACCTATGGCACCGAAGAGGCCAGGGCAAACAATCTGGAGCAAATTCTGTCCCTCCGGGATTGCGACAATGGCAAGAAATTGTTTGGAGAGTTGAGCGGTTTGCAGACCCAGTCTTCCGGTACGGAGACCAGCTATTTGATCCAGGGAAGTGGCAATTTGACCTTTGATGGTTTTTGATCCTGTCCCCAACATTTGTTCACAATCTGAAAACCAAATCAATGAACGATAAGAAAAGATCGATCGAAACGGATGCCCTCAAAACGAGGGAAGCCTTGGACCAATTGTCGGTGCGTCGCAGCCAAGGCATTTCCAAGGCAAAAGTAGAGCAGACCCACCAGCAAAAGGCCCGAGAGCGCGAGCGACGCAAACTGCTCGCCAAGTATGGCGCCAAGGACAGTCGCCTGCAAAAAATGGATCGAAAGCTGGCAACCCAGGCTCGTTTGCAAGAGGCCATCCAAGAGTCTGAAAAGCGATCGGCCCAGTCTCGGCCCAAACCCGATGTAAACCAATGGAGTGTATCCGGAACGGTGCGGGATGAAGCGGGACTTCGCCAAGAAGGGCTGACCGTATCCCTGTTTACCGAAGAGGGGCAATGGGCTCGTGCCTTGGGCTATGATTGTACGGATCAAAACGGCGACTACCAATTGCAAGTGACAGACGAGTCGCTGTTGAAGGAGTACAAGGGGCAGCCGCTCTACCTGGGCGTGACAGATGATGAGCGGACGTTGTTGTATGCGGAGCAAGAGGCGGTGACGGTCAGAAAAGGCCAGGTTCAAAACCGGGACATTTTCCTGCCGGAGGAGCGATGTGGAACGGCGCCGGAGGGTGTGGACTTGGGCAAGGAGACCGAAGACGGCTTGGTGGTATACGGAGTGGTGCGAGGTGCGAATGGGCAGCCGTTGGCGGGCTTGCGCGTGCGGGCTGTGGACCAGGATTTTACCAAAGATGACCTGTTGGGAGAGGAACAACGAACCGATGAAAAGGGTGCCTACCGAATCGAGTATCGACGGGAAGATTTCGTCATTGAAGGCAAGGAAACGACAGGAGCGGACATCATCATACTTGTTTTTGATGAGGATGGCGAATTGATCTACCAAAGCAAAGCCCATCCCGACGCACCGACCCGCTTGAGAATAGACATCGATCTGGACCGTTGATTAGTCGGATTCTTTCATACAACACTTTTGCAGCAACAGGCCTTCGCCTTCGACGGATAGCTCGTAGTAGCGAATGTTGGTATCTGGCCCCCAAAACAGATGAGGGCGCTTGGTTTTTGTGATGGAAGTCTGGTAAGCGCTCTTCTGTATTTTGAGATGAATGCTGGTACCTGCTGGCAATTCAAACTTCTTTTGTGCATGGATGAAGTCATCATTGAGTTCATCCGAGCGACTGTATTTGAAGGTCAAATCTGGAAATTCTCTCAACTGAATTCTGGTATTTCCCACGATGCGCTTGCTGGTGGTAGACTCCTTGAAATTGAGTTTGATGGGCCTCGCCAGGGTCCCGAAAATGGGATGGACCGCAATGTCCATCAATGGCAGGCTGTATTTGAGCTGAGTCCCGTCAATCCATCGGAGGCTGATGCCGATCAAAACAATCATTCCGAAGAAGAGGTACGAATGGGTTTTGCTCATACAGGCATTTTTGCTGATTCGGTATCGGATGTGCGGCAGTTTGGTGAAATAGCGGCGGACCTCTTTGTAGTTTTTGATGAGGCTGGCATCCAGATGAATGTCCTTTTTGGGGCTGTGCAATAGGAGTCCCAGCTTGCCATTGGGGCCGAGAAAGGTGTACTCACGGATTTGTTCCAGTGCCAATGGCTCCATCAAAAAGGAGTCGTTGATGTGCAACTTGCCATTTTGGATGCGGACAAAAGACAAACTGAGAAGTTTCCACAATCGAAAAGCAAGCAAATAGAGGAGACTGGGGAGCGTCAAAAGAGAAAAGCTGATGCTGAAGCCTTCGTAGTTGTAAAAGTAAGTGAAAAAATAGATGGAGGCGTGAAGGAAGTAGACCAGAGCAGCGCCATAAAGTAGGGTCTACAAATAAATTTTTGTCCGTCGGTATTCGATTTGAATCATAGCTTTTTGCTGGTCCTGTTGGACTGGCTTTGTTTCTTGCATGGCTGCTTGTGTTGGTTCGACTGATTTCCGTTTCAGTTCACTTTATTAACGATGGAATCTGTCTGGATGTTTTGCAATTGTTCGTACCTTGTCGAGCGATTGAGAAACTTCGTAGAAAAAGCCAGAACGAATCATGAAAAAATGCCTGATCTTATGCTTGGTACTCCTGATTTGCAGTCCGGCTCGTGCTTGGTGGGACGCTGGTCATATGGTGGTGGCCATGATTGCCTACCGCCACCTCTCAGAACCCGCCCGTGCCAAGGCAGACCAGCTGACCAAAGTACTGCAGCGCGATTATCCCTACCTCAATCACTTCTCTACCCTAGGCCCCTGGCCCGATGATCTCAAGGCAGAAGGTGTCACCCTTTACAGCCCCATGCACTACACCAATCTGCCCTACAACCCAAGAGGGGTGGCCCTGCCTCCCCAGCCAAAGGTCAACATCGTATGGGCCATCGACGAAGCACTCAAAGTGTTGCGCTCCCCCAAGGCCCGCGACATCGAAAAGGCCCGCCAACTGGGTTTCCTGGTTCACTTCACCGGAGATTTGCACCAGCCTTTGCACACGACCAGTTATTACACCAACGATCGGCCAAGTGGCAACCGAGGAGGCAACGATTTTCCCATTTCTACTTTTGGCAAATGGAGAAATCTGCATTCCCTGTGGGATGACGGCTGTGGCTATCTGAGTGCCTACAACGACATCAACCCCTACGGTGATCCCAAAGAATCCCTGCTGGCCGAAGAAGTGCAACGCCTCGAACAACTCGCTCGCCAAATCGAGCAGCAACATCCCAAAGAAAGCCTGCAAGAATGCTGGATATTGGATCGGGACTTTTGGGTATTGGAAGGCCACAAACTCGCCATTCGCTATGGATACGAAGGTGTTCAGAAAAAAGGAGAAAATGGCTGGGATCAACGCATCAAACCCAATGATGCACCTTCCGAATACTATCTGGAGCAAGGACAAAAAGTGGTGCAAAGGCGCTTGGCCTTGGCGGGCTATCGCCTGGCAGAATTGCTCAACGAGGCCTTTGGCGAAGAATAAAAGGACCACATCTCAGTCGACAAGCAACAATTTTAGTGTTCATCTCACACTATGTTTGCCAGCCATTGCCTGTGCTGTTCAGCAAGCAAGGATTTCACTCCGTTTTCTCCCCAGCAAACTGTTAGATTACCCATATGTGCTGAATTTAATATGATATTCCAACAATTATTTGCTTTTGAGCTTGGTGAAGAAAAAAATTTCTCTATTTTTGCTAGGGTAATAGAATGGAATAGAACAGTTGGCACAGACGATTTTTCATAAAATACAAGAATTGGAAAGCCTGGGACGGTTGTCCAAGCACGAGCAGTTGGTCATGGGCGTGATCAATGCCATTGATGATCGCATTTTGATCAGTGGCAATCAGCTGCCTTCTGTCAACCGGATGATTCACGAGTTGAAGTTTGCGCGCAATACCATCGTCAAGGCCTATTCCGATCTCAAGGACAGGGGCATTGTAGAGGCGCGCAAGGGGCAGGGCTATTTTGTCATGAGTGCCTCCACCGATCAGACTGTGCGGGTGGCCCTTTTGCTGTATGCACTGCATCCCTTCCAGGAAATCTTTTACAACACCTTTCGGGCTGCTTTGGGAGACAACATCCAGCTGGACGTCTTCTTTCACCACAACAACCTGGAAGTATTTGAAAATACCTTGCTCAACATCAAGGGGCGCTATGGGATGTATGTCGTGGCCCCGATGGAGGTGCCGCGTTCTGTGGACTTGTTGCGCCAGATTCCAGAAAACAAATTGCTGATCATCGACCGCAAAATGGATTTGGGGACTGCCCATTCTTTTGTTGCTCAGGAATTTGAACAGCCCATGTACAAGGTCTTGCAAGAGCTCAACGAAACCATCCGGCAATTTGATCGGATGGTATTGCTGTTTCGCCACGATTCTGACTTTCCGATTGGCCTGCTGCACGCCTTTGAGCGATTCACGAATGAATACAACATACAGGGAGAAGTGGTAGCCCATTATGTTCCGGGCAGCTTGGAAAAGGGAACGGTCTATCTGACCATTGGAGACATTGAGTTGTGGGAGATTCTCAAGGATTGTGTCGCTCAGAAATTTGAGCTGGGCAAGGACATCGGCATTTTGTCGCACAACGACTCTCCTGTCAAGGAAATCATCTGTGGAGGCATCACCACCTTTTCGACAGACTTTCGGGCCATGGCACAGGGAGCTGCGGAGTTTGTCCTCAACCGGACGCTGACAAGACAGGTGGTGCCAAGTTTGTTGCGCAGAAGAAAATCATTGTAAAACAATTGGCAGGCTTTGCACAGCTTGCCAATGGCACATAACATTATTTCATAACCAATAAAACCAACTTTTCATCTGACCAAAACCAGTTACTAAAAACCCACAATCTTCAGGTTAAACTAAGGACAGCCCGTCATCAAATGGATGACAAGCTGCCGAAACTGTAATTAATAAACGTAAAAAGCAAATTTACAATGAAACTGTTAATTTCTCAAATCTGGGAAAGGAGTAGGCATTCATTACCTCCACCCTCACGTTATCTTCCTCCTAGATGTATGCTCGTTGTTGTACTGCTGCTCGCTTGGTCTCAAACCCAGGCAGCCCCCACGACTACCGGCACAATCGAATCCTCTTCTCCTTCTATTGAGAAGGTCCAAAAGACAATCACCGGATTGGTCAGCGATACCGACGGCGAACCGCTGATCGGTGTCAATGTCGTCCTGAAAGGAACCACCACCGGGGTGTCTACGGATTTTGATGGGAAGTACAGCCTTGATGTGCCCGACGATGCCGCCATCTTGGTATTTTCTTACACAGGTTATCAAGAGCAGGAAGTTGCCATCGAAGGACGCTCTGTCATCGATGTGGTGCTGCGGGTGGATGCCGAAGTATTGGACGAGGTCGTCGTCGTGGGATATGGTACCCAAAGACGGGTCGATCTGACGGGAGCTGTTGGCTCTGTGACCTCCGAAGACCTCGGCAAAGCAGCCGCATTGTCAGCAGACCAAGCCATCAGAGGACGGCTCTCTGGTGTCCAATTGTCCAATCGCAGTGGTGATCCAGGCGCGCCCATCTCTGTTCGGATTCGCGGGGTCAGTACCACGGGCAACAACCAACCTCTTTGGGTAGTCGATGGCGTTCCCATCGTGCAAACCACCAACATCACTGTCAACACAGCCGCCAACACGGAGAGCAACCCTCTGGTGGGGATCAACCCCAGCGACATCGAGTCCATTGATGTATTAAAGGATGCTTCTGCCGCTGCCATTTACGGGGCTCGTGCCGCCAATGGTGTGATCATCGTCACCACCAAGCGTGGCAAGGAAGGCCGCACCTCTCTCACTTACGACGGGTACTTTGGCGTGCAATCTGCTCGCAAGCGTTTGGACCTCCTGAACACGGATCAGTACATCGCCTTGCAAAACGATTTGGGGCGGGACTTCAGCAGTTTTGCAGGTCGCCCAACGGTGGATTGGCAGGATGCTGTCTTCAGCTCGGCCAGCATGCAAAGCCACAACCTCTCTGCAACAGGTGGCACAGAAAGAATGAACTTCAACGTATCGGGTGGGTATTTCAAACAGGATGGCATTCTGCCAGCTCTGTCCTTTGAACGCTACTCGGTCAAGGCAAACTCTGACATCAAGATCGGGGACAGAATCAAGATTGGAGAATCGGTCAACATCAGTTTTTCTGATCGCTTGGTACAGTCAGAGCCTGGTCGGGCAGCCGCTTTGTTGGCCGCTCGCAACGCCCCTTTCATTCCCGTGCGCGATGCCAGTGGAGAGTACACCAACATCAATACAGAGACGGCGGGTTTGGCGGCCAGTTCTACCACCCAGATTTCAGGGCTGAACGATTTGGCCTTCAACGAAACCCGCGTTCTCTCTCGCCGAATCCTGGGAAGTGTCTACGCAGAAGTAGAGCTGCTCAAAGGATTGAAGTACAAGATCACAGCTGGTGTGGATTACAATGTGGGACAGGGAAGTTGGTTCCAAAACCGCTACAACTTTGGTGGCAATGGCGGAACAAATGCCACCCGCCTCAAGGTGGTCTCCAAGCCAACGGAATTGACAACCAACGTCGCCAATACATTGACCTACACCAACTCTTTTGGTGCGCACAACCTGACTGTACTGGTCGGACATGAAGAGACCAATTTTGAATTTGATCGCTTGCGTGGGCAGGGGAGAGGATTCCTCAGTGAAGACGTTACCCTGGTCAATACTGCTTCTGTATCAGCCGTTGGCCAAGAGGCCGACCACTGGGCATTGCGCGGCTATCTGGGACGGATCAACTATTCCTATGATGGCAAATACCTCTTTACGTTCAACATTCGCAGGGATGAAACCTCTCGCTTTTCTTCCGACAACAGAAGTGACATCTTCCCGTCTGTCTCTGTCGGCTGGCGTTTGAGTGATGAGGCTTTCCTCAGCGACATCGGAGCCATCGACGAGCTCAAGATTCGCGCCGCTTGGGGACAGTCTGGAAATCAATTTACCGGAACCAACTTTGCCTACATCAGTACCTTGGGGCTGACGTCCCTCTACGTATTGGGATCGGGCCAGACCATCGAGGCAGCTCCTACGCCTTTCATTTTTGCCAATCCAAATTTGCGTTGGGAAACCAGTACGCAGATCGACTTTGGGGTGGACCTGCGCCTGTGGGAAGGACGGATGGAATTCAGCTTTGACTACTACCAGAAAAATACGACGGACATTCTCGTTGGTTTGCCCATCTCTGCAGTGTCTGGTTTCTTGTTGCCACCGGATGTCAACTCCGGCGAAGTGCTCAACAACGGAGTCGAACTCTCTGCTTTGTACCGCAGCTCCATCGGAGACATCAACTATACCATTGGCGGCAACATCACTACTGTCAACAACGAGGTGAAATCACTTGGCCAAAATGGCAACGCGATCATCACTGGTTACCTGGGGGCACAGACCCACCGCACAGATGTCGGGGCACCCATCGGTCACTTCTTTGGCTACAAGACAGATGGCATCTACCAAAACCAAGCGGAGGTAGACGCTGCCTTGCCAGACGACCTGGGGACGCCTTCTCCTGGCGACATTCGCTTTGTCGATGTCAATGGTGACGGCCGGATCACCCCCGCGGATCGCACCCTCATTGGCAGTGCCATTCCAACGGCCTTTTTCGGATTCAATGTTGGCGCAGAATACAATGGACTGGACGTTTCCATCTTTTTGCAGGGGGCGACGGGCATGCAGGTCTTCAACAATGCCAGGGCTTCCTTGGAAAGCATGAACGGTACCAACAACCAGTTGGCCTCTGTGGCGGATCGCTGGACGGCTTCCAACCCGAGCAACAGCATGCCACGCGCCTCTGCCACTGACCCGAACAGCAACAATCGCTTTTCCGATCGCTGGGTAGAAGATGCGGGCTTTGTCCGTTTGCAAAACATTCAGATTGGCTACACCCTGCCGCCTGCTGCACTCGAAGCATTTGGCAATGGGCTGTTTCAGAACCTTCGCTTGTACATTGGACTGCAAAACTTGCTGACCTTTACAAACTATTCAGGCTACGATCCAGAAGTGACCCGTGGATTCAGCTTCCAAAAGGGAGAGATGCCATTGGCCAACGGACAGGATGATGGGGTGACGCCTCAGCCTAGAATTTTCCAGATCGGAGGAAGTGTGACCTTCTGATCGATATTTTACGTAGTTCGACGGAATGGGCGACTGCTCTTTCGTCGGGAAAAAATTTAATCCAAGATGAAAAAAATATTCACCTTACTACTGGTCGCCGGAGGATGTATCCTCCTCTTCAACAGGTGCAATGATTTGGAACTTCAGCCATTGGATGCCATCACGGAAGAAGCATTCTACCAAACTTCCTCCGACTTCAAGGGGGCCATTCTGGCTGCGTACTCCTCGATTCAGAGCTTCAATGGTACCAGTACAGAAAACCTGGGGGAAAGAGCCGAGTGGTGGAAAATCACTTTGATGGCTTCTGACGATGTCACCTTCGATGATGTCAACGTGAGCGATCCGGCTACCAACATCAATATGGACAACCTGAATTTCCTGCCCACCGACGTGGCCTTTCAGTCCATCTTTACCCACATCTACCAGGGAATTTTTCGGGCCAATCTCGTATTGGACAAGCTCACCGAAGAAAATGAGCTGACCGATGCCGAAAAGACGGCCTTCGAAGCAGAGGCAAAGTTTTTGCGCGGATGGTTTCACTTCCAGTCCTACAAACTGTGGGGCGGGCAGGCACCGCTTGCCTTGGAGACCCGCCGCGACCTGAGCGAAATTGCCCTCGCCAACTCTACAGCCGACGCTACTGTTGATGCCATCATTGCCGACATGCAGTTTGCGGCCGACAACTTGCCCGATACATGGGACGACGCCAACTTGGGAAGAGCCACTTCCTGGGCTGCCAAGTCTTACATGGGAAAAACAAACCTGTATGCCAAGCGGTTTCCCGCTGCTCTGACAGCTCTGCAGGATGTGTACGACAACGGCCCTTACATGCTCATGTCCAATTACGAGGATGTGTTTTCCTACGACTTTGAAAACAACTCTGAGTCCATCTTTGAATTGCAATACGGTTCCAACTCCGATGACAATGGATGGGTATTGGACGACAACCACTCGGAAAACTTCAAGGCGTCTCAGGGAATCATGCGCGCCTGGTGGCAGGATGCTTCCGGTGCCAGGGGAGCCCCCGGTGGAGGTCTGGGCATCTACGTCCCTTCCGCCGATTTGATCGCTGCCTTTGAAGATGGTGATCCTCGCCGCGTGACCAACATTTACCAGGAAGGCGAAACTTACTATGCTGTGGGTGTTGCCGAGCCATACGAAGCCAGTTGGTCGCCGACTGGAGGGACGATGCGCAAGTACCGTGGAGAGAATGTGGCCAAGATGAATCCAGTGAACTTTGCGATTGACTACAACAACGAACGCTACTTCCGCTATGCTGATCTCGTCTTGATGTACGCTGAGGCCATCATCGAAACAGGTGGTGATCCAGGCACAGCGACCAACTTGATCAACGAGGTCAGAAGTCGTTCTTTCCCATCAGGTGCGGCCATTCCTGCTGGTTTGTCTCCGGCTGATTTGACGGATCGCCTGCGCGAGGAGCGCCGGGTGGAGCTGGCCTTTGAGGGCCACAGGCTTTTTGACCTGGTTCGCTGGGGCATTGCCGAATCTACTTTCTCTGCACTTGGTAAGAATTTTACGATGACGGGCTCGGGCTCTATTTTCCCTTTGCCACAATCGGAAATTGACCGCAGTGGAGGCGTACTGACACAAGTAAAATAAATACACTGTTCTAGGTAACCCGAAGTCCTCGATTGTGAGGGCTTCGGGTATGGTAACAGCTGAACATACGGACATGCAAATTGTTTATCGCCTTTTCGTTCTCGCCCTCCTCTGCTGGCTCACCGCCTGCCAATCGTCTTCTGATGATCGGCCGCTGTTTGAGTTTGTGGCGCCTGCCCAGAGCGGGGTGGATTTTTCCAATGACATTTCCTACCGGGATTCCCTCATCGCCCTGAGCTTTGAGTACCTTTTCAATGGCAGTGGTGTGGCAGTGGGCGACATCAATCAGGATGGACTGAGCGATCTTTTTTTTACTGGCAACATGGTGCCTTGCCGTTTGTACCTCAACAAAGGCAATTTCCAATTTGAAGACATCACCCAGTCAGCAGGAATAGAGACGGATGGCAAGTGGGCCAGTGGAGCCTCCCTGGTCGACATCAATGACGACGGCCACCTGGACATCTATATCTGTATGGGTGGACATTCCAAAGAAGCAGGCAAACGCAACAATCTTTTGTACATCAACAAGGGAGACAATACCTTCACCGAGCAAGCCGAAGCTTATGGTTTGGCCGATGAAGGCTACAGCATTCACGCCGCTTTTTTTGACTACGATCGGGACAATGATTTGGACCTGTATCTATTGACCACCGAGCTGGATCCCTACAATTGGACGGAGTTCAAGGCCCGGCGGCTCAAGGGAGAGGCATCCAATACCGACCGCCTGTATCGCAACAATGGAGATGGAACCTTCAGCAATGTCTCTGCCGAGGCGGGGGTTCTCATCGAGGGCTATGGTTTGGGCGTTGGTGTGTGGGATGTCAATGAAGATGGTTGGCCGGATTTGTATGTTGCCAATGATTTTTTGAGCAACGACATCATCTACATCAACAATGGAGATGGCACCTTCACCGACCGCATTGGCGACTACCTCAATCACACCAGCCGAAATGGCATGGGAACCGATTTGCAGGATTTCAACAATGATGGACATACCGATGTCATGGTCCTGGACATGTTGCCCAAAAGCAATCGTCGGCAAAAGTCCATGTTTGGGTTTTTCAATTACGACAAATTTCGCCTGGGGGTGGAAAGTGGTTACCAACCCCAATATGCTCGGAATACCCTTCAGATGAATCGCGGACCTGTGGGGCCGGATGGCGACATCGGCTTCAGCGAGGTCGGGCAGTTGGCTGGCATCAGTCAAACCGATTGGAGTTGGAGTGCGCTCTTTGCCGATTTTGACAATGATGGTTGGCAAGATCTCTACATCACCAATGGCTACCGACAGGACATCACACACATGGATTTTGCCACCTACAGTCGACAAGTGGCTGCTTCTCCATTTGGTACCGAAGAGGCCAAACGGACTCAGATGCTCCAACGACTCAAGGAATTGCCGGAACTGAAACAGCCCAATTTCATGTATCGCAATACGGGCAGTTTGCCTTTTGAGGATTGTTCTGGCAAGTGGGGCTTCCGCGAAGATTCCTATTCCAACGGCGCCGCTTATGCCGACCTGGACAATGATGGCGACCTCGACCTGGTGGTCAACAACATCGATCAACCCGCTTTTTTGTATCGCAACCAACTGCAGCAGCGAGACTCCCTCTCCAACCACCTTCGCATTCGCCTACAAGGCCCGGCTGGCAACCGCCATGGACTGGGTGCCAAACTTCGCCTGCGGGCCGGGGGACAAAACCAATACCGCTACCATTCTCCCTACCGGGGATACCTGTCCACCGTGGAAGGAGAGTTGCATTTTGGAATGGGGGCAGTCGGAACAGCGGAGGAAGTAGAGGTGACATGGCCAGATGGTCGGCGACAATTGTTGACCAATGTGGCATCCAATCAACTGTTGGAACTCAAGCACGAAGAGGCTTCTGCCCAGCCGCTCAATCAAAACCCACAAGCCAGCAGTTGGTGGAGGGAAGTGGCTGAAGAAAAGGGACTGGTTTACGAGCATCGGGAAAAAGATTTTGTGGACTTCAAAATACAGGCAATCCTTCCTCACAAACACTCCCAAAATGGACCTGGCATTGCCGTCGGCGACATTGATGGCGATGGCTTGGATGATTGTTTCATTGGGGGATCGGCAGGCTTTGTCGGACAATTTTTTATACAACAACAAGATGGCACATTTCGCACTCGCAAAGCAGACATGGAGGCTGGATACGAAGACATGGGCAGCCTGCTTCTGGATGTAGATGGCGATGGCGATCAAGACTTATTTGTGGTGAGTGGAGGGAGCAGCTTCCAGCCAACTGCACCTTTGTACCAAGACCGCCTGTATCTCAACGATGGCCAGGGAAATTTTGAACGAGCCCCTGATGCCTTGCCAGAGATGCGAAGCAGTGGGGCTGCCATTGCGGCGGTGGATTACGACAAGGATGGCGATCTAGATGTGTTTGTTGGTGGGCGTGTCCAGCCAGGGTCTTACCCCTTGTCGCCGAGGAGTTACCTGCTTCGCAATGAGTCGGAGGGGGGAGTGGTGCGCTTCCGCGATGTGACCGAGCAATTGATGCCAGAGGCCGTCGAAGGAGGGATGATTTGCGATGCCCTTTGGTCCGATTATGATCAGGATGGATGGATGGATTTGCTGGTGGTGGGAGAGTGGATGCCTTTGACGATTTACCGAAATGCAGAGGGGACTTTCCGAGCCATCACCCCATCCAATGGCCTGGAGCACAGCAAGGGGTGGTGGAACAGCATCACAGCGGTGGACATGGACCAGGACGGCGACATGGATTATCTGGCAGGCAATCTGGGTCTCAACTCCCGCTACCTGGCCTCTCCCGACGAACCCGTGTGCGTCTATGCCAAAGACTACGACAAAAACGGCCGCATCGATCCGGTCCTTTGCCACTACATCGAAGGCAAGAACTACATTGCCCATTCGAGAGACATGTTGATCGAGCAAATCAACTCCATGAAGGGGCGCTTCAAAACTTATGATGCTTACGGCGCCACCACTTTCGAGCGTTCCTTTACTCCAGAAGAACTCAAAGACGCTCAGATTCTGAAAAGCGAAACCTTTGCCAGCAGCTATTTCGAAAACAAAGGCAATGGCCAATTCGAGCGCCGCGACTTGCCCATGGAAGCACAAGTGGCCCCCATCTTTGGGATTTTGCCCGGAGACTTCAATGCCGATGGCCTGCCCGATGCCTTATTGGTAGGCAATTCTTACTCCACCGAAATTGGCATTGGACAATACGATGCTTGCAAGGGCGTGGTGCTATTGGGAGATGGAAAGGGAGGTTTTGAATCCGCGCCATTGGAAGAGACTGGATTTTGGGTAGACAAGGATGCCAAGTCGCTCGCCCTCTTGCTGGGCGCTGATCAACAGGCCCTTTTGCTGGCGGGCCGCAACAATGATCGGACCCGCGTTTTTGCCAGCAATCGCTCCCATTCAAACGGCCAGTACGTGCCATTGCAGCCAGGCGAACAGCATGCGATCGTCGGATGGCAAGATGGTCGAACCCAACGATTTGAATTTCCGCATGGCTCCACTTACTTGTCGCAGTCTTCCCGCTGTGTACAACTGCCCAAGGATGCCAAGTCGGTACGCATATACAAAGACAAAGATCAATTTCGGACAATCCAACAATAGGTGCAAAAGACCATCCTACATATCATCGCCATTGGAACGAGTGCGCTGCTGCTCTGGGGCTGCCACTCGTCTGAGTCGCCCAGCCTGTTCGAACGAGTAGAAGCAAGCCACAGTGGGATCGACTTTGTCAATGAAATTGTCGAGGATGATACCTTCAATATGTATGCTTTTATGAACATCTATACGGGAGGTGGTGTGGCAGTTGGCGATGTGGATGGAGATGGAAAAGAGGATGTATTTTTCAGCGGCAATCGAGTGTCGAGTCGCTTGTATCTCAACAAAGGCGATCTCACCTTCGAGGATGTGACTGAAGAGGCTGGTGTCCAAACCGACCGTTGGTGTGCGGGTGTCTCCATGGTCGACATCAATCAAGATGGTTGGCTGGACATTTACGTCAGTGTATCCGGCAAGCACAAAACGAACAACCTTTTGTACATCAACCAGGGGCAAGGACGCTTTGAAGAACAGGCGGCCCAATACGGCCTGGACGATCCCCGCCAGTGCATGCATGCTTCCTTTTTTGACTACGACAGAGACGGCGACTTGGATGTCTTTCTCATTGTCAATCCAGTCAATTACAGCCTGTCTGAAGTCAATCACATCCAAGCCCGCAAACTCAACGGAGAGGCTGAGAGTACGGATGTGCTCTATCGAAACAATGGCGACGGCAGCTTCACAGATGTCTCTGCCGAGGCGGGTATTTTGATCGAGGGATACAGCTTGGGCGTGGCCACGGCAGACATCAACAACGACGGCTGGCCAGACATTTACGTATCCAACGACTTCATCACCAACGACATTTTGTATATCAATCAAGGCGATGGCAGCTTCCGGAATGAGGCGGCCCAACAGCTCGACCACAGCAGCTTCGCAGGCATGGGCAATGACGTGAGCGATGTCAACAACGACGGTTGGGCCGACATCTTGGTGGTGGACATGTTGCCGGAGGACAACCTTCGCAAAAAAATGATCATCCCGGCTGCCAGTTACGACAAATTTCAGCTCATGCTCCGGACGGGCTACGAGCCACAATACACCCGCAATACGCTGCAACTCAACAATGGCGACGGCAGCTTCAGTGAGATCGGACAGTTTGCAGGCATTGACAAAACGGACTGGAGCTGGAGCAGTCTATTGGCTGACTACGACAATGATGGCGACAAGGATTTGCTCATCACGAATGGGTTTCTGCGCGATGTCGGCAACTTGGACTACATCAACTACCAACGCAAATTGTCTTCGCCTTTTGGCAAAAAAGAATTGAGTCGTCAAAAGCGACTGCAAGCCATTCAGGAATTGGGAGCGGCCCGATTGCAAAATCAGATATTTGAAAATGAAGGAGAACTGCGCTTTGCCCGACGAGCGACCCAGTGGGGCCTGCGCGAACTGAGTTGTTCCAACGGCGCTGCTTATGCTGATTTGGATGGAGACGGAGATCTGGAGTTGTTGGTCAACAATGTCAACGACCCTGCTTTCTTGTACAAAAACACCAGTCGCGAAAGGGGACAGGCTCACTTTCTAAAAATCCAATTGCAGGGCAAGGCGGGCAATCGGGAAGGCATTGGGGCTGTGGTGCGCCTATGGGCTGGGCAACAGATGCAGCACTACCAGCACCATCTGCATCGCGGCTATGAATCCAGCATGAGTCGCCAGATTCACTTTGGGTTGGGACAAGCTCAACGAGTGGATTCCATTGAAGTTTGTTGGCCTGATGGTCAGTGTCAATGGCTCAAAGACCAAGCGGTGAACCAGCAGCTGTTGATTGCTTACCAGCCAACCCATGTCCACTCTCAAGCTCCCTCCAAACATGCTGCTCTTTTTGAAGAGGTCAGTGAGGAAAAGGGCTTGCGATTTACCCAAAAAGAAGATCCTTTTGTCGATTTCAAAGTACAAGCATTGTTGCCGCACCAACATTCTTTGGGCGGACCAGGCATGGCTGTCGGAGATGTCAATGGCGATCAATTGGACGATGTTTTTGTCGGGGGAGCAGCTGGCTTTGGTGGCCGATTGTTTTTGCAAAGAGCGGATGGACAATTTGAAGAGCGCCCATCCCATACCGACAGTGTGTACGAAGACATGGGTTGCTTGTTGTTTGATGTGGAAGGGGATGGCGATTTGGATTTGTACGTCGTAAGTGGTGGCAGTAGCTTCCCGAAACGAACGGCTGCCTATCAGGACCGACTGTACCTAAACGACGGAACAGGCCATTTCCAACAAGCAGAAAATGCCCTCCCGCAAATGTGGACCAGTGGCAGTTGTGTCAATGCAGCAGACTTTGACCGCGATGGCGATTTGGACCTCTTCGTTGGTGGACGCATCCTTCCTGGGGCTTACCCCATGCCGACCAATTCTTACCTCCTTCGAAACGACAGCCGTCCGGGACAAGCAGTGCAATTTGTGGATGCAACCGCTGAGCTGTTGCCAGACTTGCAGGATGTGGGCTTGGTCAGTGCCCAGTTGTGGACCGACTACGATGCCGATGGCTGGCCGGATTTGTTGCTCGCCGGAGAGTGGATGCCCATGCAGTTTTTTCACAACCAAAACGGGCGCTTTGTACCAGCAGAGGTGAGTGGTCTGGACCACAGTCATGGCTGGTGGAACAGCTTGCAAAAGGGAGACTTTGACCGGGATGGCGACATCGACTACCTGGCAGGCAACCTCGGTTTGAACAGCCATTTGAAAAGCTCGGTGGAGGAGCCTGTTTGCATTTATGCCAAAGACTACGACAAGAACGGGCGCATCGATCCGATCCTGTGTTATTACATCCAAGGCAAAAATTATGTGGCTCATCCCAGGGACCAACTCATCAATCAGATCAATGCCATGCGGGTTCGGTTCAAGAGTTACGAGGACTATGCCCAGGTGGATTTTTCCCATTCCTTTTTGAAAAGCGAACTCGAAAATGCCTACATTGTCAAGAGTGAAACTTTTGCACACCAATTCATTGAAAACAAAGGAAACGGACAGTTTGACATGCGGGCCTTGCCCGTAACCACCCAATGGGCGCCGCTCTATGGCTTGCAGTGTGGTGACTTCAATCAGGATGGCCACTTGGACGTGATGGCCGTGGGCAATTCCTTTGCGCCGGAAGTGGGGCAAGGGCGTTACGATGCGGGCAAGGGAGCCATTTTGCTGGGAGATGGAACAGGGGGATTTGACCATCGGAAAAACAGTGGTTTTCAGGTGCCAAGAGATGCCAAGAGCTTGGTCTGTTTGGCGGGAGCAGATGGGCAGCCCATGTATTTGGTGGGCCGAAACTCCGACCACAGCCTGCTATTTGGCCAAAAAAATCAACAAGACGCAACAGTCGTTTCTCTGCAAACAGAAGATGTATTGGCAGAACTTTTTCGAGCAGATGGTTCTGTGGAACGCAGAGAATTGGAATACAGCTCGGGATATTTGTCTCAATCGAGTCGACGACTTTTCGTTGGGGCAGATGTCGAATCCATTCGCCTGACCAATGGCCGGGGAACGACCAGAACAGTACAAATCAACCATGAGAAGAGACGAAAATAATTCAACTTGCCATTCATCCATCAGCTGCTTTCAACTGTCGCCATTGTGGTCGGGCAATTGCTGGTTGTTGGCACTGCTTTGTCCGCTGTTTTTTGTCCAGTGTGAGTCTGCCGATTTTGACAGCAGTCGTCTGGATGAGCTTTGTCGGTACCAATTGGTGGAGTGGAATGAAGACTTGACGGAGGTAATTGTGGAAGACATTTTTACCCCTCCCGTCGCCAGCCGCATTTATGCCTATCCAAACATTGCTGCCTACGAAATCCTTCGCTTGCAGCAGCCCAGTCTTCGGAGTCTGGTGGGCCAATTGCACGGCTTGGATTCCTTGCCCAAGGCAACGCCAGACGTTTACCTCCCGCTCGCGGCGGGCATTGCTTTTGCCAGGGTTGGCAGGGCATTGGTCTTTGGACAAGAGAAGATGGAGGCACGCGAAAAAGAATACCTCGAAAAAGTCCAGTCGATGGGCATGCCCAACAAAGTGTATCAGCAATCGGTGGACTACGGTCAGCAGGTGGCAGCCCATGTCATCGCCTGGGCCGAGAAGGATGGGTATTTGGAACGGACGGCGAAGCCCCAGTACATGCTCGAAGAAGATGCGGCGCTTTGGAAGCCCACGCCTCCTGCCTACATGCCCGCCATTGAGCCACACTGGAACAGCTTGCGGACTTTTGTCTTGGACTCTCTGCAAGCCTTCCGCCCCCTTCGGCCCACCCATTTTGACACGCTGAAGGGATCGGAATTTTACGAGGAAAGTCTCGAAGTATACCAAGTCGTTCGCCAGCTCGATGAAGAACAGACAGAGATTGCGAAGTTTTGGGACTGCAACCCCAATGTCGCCCATGTCAAAGGGCATTTGACTTTTTTTGATCAAAAGATTTCTCCGGGCGGGCATTGGGTGTCCATCGCAGGCATTGTGATCCGCAACGAGCAGATGGAGATGGTGGAGAGTGCCCGTGTGTTGGCCGTGCTTTGTCTCACTTTGGCGGATGCATTCATCAGTTGTTGGGACGAAAAATACAACAGCAGTGTCATTCGCCCCGAGACCTACATCAATCGATACATCGACCCGGATTGGAAGCCACTCTTGCAAACGCCTGCTTTTCCAGAATATACGAGTGGACACAGCGTCATTTCCTCTGCAGCAGCCAACATGCTTACCCATCTGATTGGAGACCAGGTGAATTTCATCGACTCCACAGAGGTCAAGTACGGCTTGCCCGCCCGCAGCTATCAATCCTTTTTGCAGGCAGCAGACGAAGCGGCCATCAGTCGCTTGTACGGCGGGATTCACTACCGACCAGCGATCGACAATGGATTGGACCAAGGAAAAAACATCGGACAGTACATCATTAACCAACTAGATATTTGACAAACAAAACCAATGGTAAAACCTTTACTGACCACTGCTTCGGGCATTCAGGTGACGGGGGAGACATCGGACTTTGACGTCCAGTTGCAACTCGTTTCCGAAATGGAGGACCGACTGGTTTATCAGCTCCGGCTGACCAGTACACATCCAGCCAAGCTACTGCCTCTTCAGCTCAATTGGCGTCAGAGCTGTCACAATGTGAAGGGGGTGTGGAGTCCCAATAGCTTGTATGAAAAACGCTTGCGGGCCGATTGGGAAGCCCCACAATTGCAATCCCGCATTTCGGTGCACGCTCCTGTACTTTGCCTCTTTGGTCATGACGACAAGAATGTATTGAGTTTTGCCTGTTCTGATGTGGTCAACACCATTGTGATGAAAGCGCCCGTTCGGGAGGAGGACAATCTCATTTATTGTCAGATCGCCTTTTTCAGTGAGGAGATGCCTTTGACGACAGAATACAAAGCCTTCATCCTGGTCGATCGTACGGCTGTACAGTTTGGAAAAACACTGGAAGGCATTGCCGAGTGGTGGTCTTCTTTTGCGCATTTGCAAGCCATGCCTGTAGTCCCTGCGGCCCGTCTGCCTGTGTATTCAACTTGGTATTCTTACCACCAAAATTTGTCGGAAGAGGCATTATTGGACGAGTTGGCCATTGCATCGAAAATGGGCTACGGAACCCTCATCGTTGACGACGGCTGGCAGACCCTGGACAGCAACCGTGGCTATGATTTTACCGGAGACTGGCAGGCCGATCGCTTGCGCAATATGCCAGCCTTTGTAGCCGATGTACATGCCTTGGGAATGAAGTGCATGATTTGGTTTTCTGTTCCGTTTTGTGGAAAAAAATCGCAGGCGTACCAGCGCTTCAAGGGAAAGTTTCTGACCGAGAATCATCGTTGGGCTCCCGTCTTTGATCCTCGCCATCCAGAAGTCCGCCAGTACTTGGTCGACATTTATTGTCGGGCCTTGAAGGAGTGGAACATCGATGGGTTCAAGCTCGATTTCATCGATGATTTTCGCCTCTATCCCGAGACGGAGCTGAGCCAGGCCAATGGGCGGGACTGCGCCTCTGTCAACGAGGGAGTGGATCGCTTGATGTCGGAGGTCTACCGGAGCTTGCGGGCTTTGAAGGCCGATGTCATGATCGAATTTCGCCAAAAATACATCGGTCCGGCCATGCGCAAATTTGGCAACATGTTTCGGGCCTTTGACTGTCCCAATGACAGTGTGACCAATCGCTTGCGGACCACGGATGTGAAGTTGTTGTGCGGCGACTCCATTGTGCATTCCGACATGTTTACTTGGCATTACGAAGAGGAGGTGGAGATGGCGGCTCTGCAATTCACCAGCATACTCTTTTCGGTCCCCCAGTTGTCGGTTCGACTGAAGGAAGTTTCGGAGCAGCATCGACATATGATCCAGCACTACACCCGCTATTGGCTGTCGAGGGAAGAGGTCTTGCTTGATGGCGACTTTGTTCCGTTTTCTCCCTTGGCCAATTATCCTTTGCTTCGGGCGCAGAAGGGTGGCGTATGTGTTTGGGGTGTTTATGAGGACGTTGTGGTGTCTGTTGACGGGCATTGTGAGGAGGTGGATTTGGTCAATGGAAAGCTCAGCGACCAGATTGTGATTGACTTGCAGACAGACATGGGGCTCTGCCAGATCGAAGTATTTGACTGCATGGGGCAGTTGCAAGTTCGGGAACAGAGGGTGTTGCAGGCAGGATTGGATCGCCTGGCCGTACCAGCAGCGGGAATGGCACAACTAAAAAAGGTCACAGCAGGGGCCTGATTGATTTTTGAGAAAACTCATCACAGCATGGACAACGGAATTGCGAGCATAGACATCGCCATCATCGCCTTGTACTTCGTTTCAGTATTGGGCATCGGATTGTACATCGCCCGGCAGACCAAGACGGGGGAGGACCTCTTTTTGGGAGGGCGGACATTTGGATGGGGACTGATTGGCTTGTCCCTTTTTGCCTCCAATATCTCTTCGACGACCTTGATTGGCTTGTCGGGGGCGGCGTACAGCACGGGGGTGGTACAGTCGGTTTACGAGTGGATGTCGGGTTTGCCCCTCATTGTGGCGGCGGCGATTTTCATCCCGCTCTACCTTCGGGCCCGGATTACGACCATTCCGGAATTTTTGGAATTGCGATTTGATCGGCGTTCGCGATCGTTTTTTTCCCTGATCACCATTTTTACCAGCATTGTGGTCGATACGGCGGGGGGATTGTATGCGGGGGCCTTGGTCTTGAAGCTCTTTTTTCCCGACCTCATTTTGTGGCAAACCACCTTGGTCCTGGCCTTGGTGGCGGGTTTGTATACGGCATTTGGTGGTTTGAAGGCCGTGGTGTACACCGATGCGATTCAGGCCATCATTCTCATCCTGGGCTGCAGCATCCTGACCTACATTTTGTTCTCCAAACTGGATTTTTCCTGGTCCAAGGTATTGGCATCGACTCCGGAGGGACACTTCTCCATGGTCCGTCCCATCGACGATCCATCCTTGCCCTGGACGGGATTGATTTTGGGCGTCCCACTTTTGGGCTTTTGGTATTGGAGTACCAACCAGTACATCGTGCAGCGGGTATTGGGGGCCAGAGACATTGAGCATGCGAGGTGGGGCGTCATCTTTGCTGGCTTTTTGAAGATCATTCCTCTCTTCATCATGGTCATTCCAGGGGCGATGGCCATCAGTTTGTATCCTGGTTTGGAAAAGCCCGATATGGTCTTTCCAACGGCGGTCCTGGATGCCTTGCCCGTGGGCTTGGTGGGTTTGGTCTTGGCAGGGCTGATTTCGGCCATCATGTCGAGTGTGGATTCTACGCTCAACTCGGCCTCTACGCTCTTGGTCGTCGACTTCATCAAGCCCAGTCGGCCCGACATCAGTCAATCCCAGGTGGCCTGGTACGGCCGGATCACAACCCTGGTCCTGATGATTGTGGCGGCGGTATGGGCACCGATGATTCAGCACTTTGAGGGCATTTGGAGTTATTTGCAGCAGATGTTTTCCATCATTGTCCCTCCGGTGGTTGTGTTGTTTTTGGTGGGGGTATTTTACAAGCGAGGCAATGGGGATGGGGCTTTTTGGACCTTGGTCATCGGGACCTTGGTGGGTGTTGGGCTGTTTGTCTTGGGGCAGATGGAGCTGTGGCCATTTCACTACACGACCAATGTTGGGATCATGTTTTTCTTCTGTACGTTTTTGTTTGTGGTGATCAGTTCCCAAGCGCCTGCGCCCTCGGCAGAGGTGGTGGAGTTGTATACCTTCCGTCGGGGTTTGCTGCAGGAGGGAATGAAGCAGCGGCCTTGGTATTTGGACTATCGCAATCACATGTTGTTGTTGCTCTTGTTGATGGGAGGGATCTTGCTCGCTTTTTGGTAGGAGGAGAGAGATGGACGTTTGTGGTAGCGTTTGCAGGTAGAGTTGAGCGGTGGCGTCTGTTGTCAGCGGACTGGCCAGCTCTCAAAAACATGTTTTTTTCGTAAAATTTGCCGTGGAGTAGATATATTCCTCTTTTTTTGTATATTTAGCCTACCAAGTACTCTACGTATTTCAATTTCTATTATTACCGGTTCTTTTGTTTGTGTTTATGGGCAAACAACCTTTGGGCTGTGATAGACCCACTGGTTGGCATGTGCCCAGTACTAATCACGAGAGTGATGGTAAGTAGATATATTTTGGCTTTGGCCAGGGTTGGGCATTGTGTGTTGCTCAGCCCTGGTTCTTTGTCTTAGGAGGAAGTGTTGGGATAAGGTTCTGTGACGTGTTTGGCGTTGCGGATGATGGTTTGCAGGGAAGTGAGGTATTTATCATACAACTCAGAGGACCGATTCATCTCCAATGTGGGACATTCGCTGCGTTCTATGCCATAGACGTAGTGCTGTGCGATGATCTTTCCACTGTCTTTCATCGGGTCCAGTGCCATGATGGCTTTGTAGGGAATGTGTCGGTAGGTGTATATTTCAAACTCCCCTTGGATGTCCATGCGTTTGGCGTAGTGCTCGCGCACCCGCAGCAGGGTATTGATGACCTCCTTGATGGTTGCATGGTCTTGGCTGGGAAAGCGCGGAAAGATGTCGTCTTTTTTGGCTGCCTTGAATCGGTCGTTGAAGTAAGTGGTGGCTTCTTCGGAATCTGGCTCCAGCACATAGGATTTGAAGACGGTACCCGGCTGAGATAGAAATTTGTCGACGTAGATTTTGTACTCGTGGGAAGGGCGCTTGTAAAAGTAATTGGCAAATTGACGCAAGCGAGTACCTACTTCGTAGATTTCTTGGGTGGCTTTTTCGATGAGCCTGCCTTTTTCCTTGATGCCCATTCGACCGAGGTGCAGGGTGTGGCTGATTAGTCCATCAGTGATTGGCGGTTTCGGACCTGCAACTACTGAGGATACAGGACCTGGAGGGTTATCTGTCTCACCTACAGTCGGAGGTGGATCATTTGTCTCGGCCTTTTCCGGTACAAGCTCCTCTACACAATCGGGAAGTTCTTCAAAAGAGTTGCTGTCTTCATCGTATGTAAGGCAACACTCCTTTTCGAGGATGGTGAGGATGGCACTTGCCACTCTGGCGCAATTTTTCTTGCTTCCCTTTCCATGTTTCTTCATCCCGCTGAGGGTCGCTGTTGCAATGGATTTTGAGGTCAGGTATTCGATTTTGTTGCAGACCTGTCGGAGGCCGTAGTATTTGATGTTCCCTTCTTCTGTTTGCAATAACAATTTCAATCCAGCCTTAATGATCTTCAAATTTGTGTTTCGACTTCTGTTGTTGCTCATATTGATGTACCTGCTTTGAATCTACAAAGTACTAAATTTACATCTTTCTCCCCGGAAAAACCAAGCCCCCCCATAACTTCTCGCCCCCCTTGCGTGTTAGCATACCAATCAACCATCTGATCAACCAAAATACCATCCTCCAATGAGTCAAAAAATTGTCGCCTTCGGGGCCAGCAACAGCAGCCAATCCATCAACAAACAATTGGCCACCTATGCCGCTCATCAGATTGAAGGGGCCGAGGTACAAGTGCTGGATTTGAATGATTTTGAAATGCCCATCTACAGCATGGACCGAGAAAAGGCAGCTGGCGTACCAGAGGCTGCGGCTGCGTTTAAGCAACACCTGCAAGGAGCCGATGGCATCGTGCTGTCCATGGCAGAGCACAATGGGGCCTACACGGCAGCGTTCAAAAACATCTTCGATTGGATGTCTCGTCTAGAAGGCAAGGTGTGGGAAAACAAGCCCTTGTTTGTGCTGTCGACTTCGCCGGGTGGCAGAGGAGGCCAAAGTGTGTTGCAACTGGCGGTGAAGTCTTTTCCCTTCATGGGGGCCAAGGAGATTGCCAGCTTTTCCCTGCCTCAGTTTGGAGCCAATTTTTCTGCAGACCAAGGCATTACAAATGCTGAGCTGAAAGCCAAGTTTGAGGAGCAGTTGAGCGCATTTGTGGCATCGCTGGGCTAGAGGTGAGCCAATAGGAGGGTGGGGAAACAAAAATGCCCTTCCACTTTCCAGCAGAAGGGCAAAGGCGTTTTTGGGACCTTGATTGTACAGGGAATTCAATCCCAGGAAGTTTATTCTACGATGTAGAAATCTTCCTCTATTGTTCCATTGATAAAGTTGTTGATTTCTCTGGCATACCCATCAGCAGGGCCATAGTAGCACTTGCACTTTTTGCCGCTGATGCTGCAGGCGCCCGTTGTTTTGCTCTTCTTGCACTTCTTCTTGCCACCTGCCTCGATGTAGAGCATGTCTACCTCCATGTCTTTGGTCGTATCCAATACGCGGGAGCTGACCAGCCAGACGGGTGATTCTGTCAAACTCTGGGCATTGGCATTTTGTCCTCTGCTGAAGCTGCCTTCTGCTGTGCGGTTCCACACCGGGACCGTGCCGCCATCCATTTTGGAAAAGCTCAAACGGGCAGCATCTTCCGCCTTGCTGTAGTCCAACTCGTCCAAACCAGGCAGGAACAAGCGAGGGAAAAAGCGGTAGTTGTCAAAGGTGTATTGAAGGCCGTTGTCGCGCAACAATGCCAGTTGCTCTTCGGTGGCGCCATTGTTGGTAGCCGATTGGATCATTTCTTCCAAGAGGTTGCGATTGGCCTCCTCAAAAGTGACTGCCAACTCGTCCAAGTAGGCAAAATAGTCGGATTGCTCAGAAGCCTCGTAGGTCTCGGCAGCCAGGCGGATGGCCTTTGAGATGAAGAATGGATCTTGGAGCAAGTCCAGCGTTCCCAGTGTGAGGGCGTCGTGGTACTGTTGCGTTTGTTGTATGGAATTGAAAACGGGAGGGGCATCCATTGTTTGTACTTCTTCCACCGCTTCGTTGAGCCGTTCGTCAGTCGGGCTTTTTTGGTTGCAGGCACTCAGTACCAAGGCTACGGCAAAGAAGAACATCAAGGGCATTTTCAGATTACTCATAGGTCATTATATTATGTGGTTAAAAATGGAGTGAATGCTTGATCTGCCATGCACCACAGGGGTAGGACATGCAGCACATCTGTGCCAGCGCAAGATCATGAGGAATGTGCCGAATGGATGGTTGTTTGAAGATTGAGGGAAAAGAGTCGCGTTGATCGGCACCTGAGATTATAGAAAGGATGAGGGTCTGTTAGGTGTGCAACTCTGTTTATATAATCGTCAAAGAAAGGGATTTAATTGCATTGGTGCATCAAATTTTTTTGAAAAATCCTATCTTCCCTTTCTCACAAACCCAATTTCATCGCATGAATCTCCAACATCCTTCCCTGCTCAAAAGCCAAACCTACATCGACGGCCAATGGGTAGATGCCGACAGTGGCCAGACCTTTTCCGTACACAATCCCTACGACCAATCTCTGCTCGGAGAAGTGCCGGATATGGGCGTTGCCGATGTCCAAAAAGCCATCCAAGCGGCCCACAAAGCCTTTCAAAGCTGGCTGGCAAAGTCGGCTGCCGGACGGGCCAAAATCCTCAAAAAGTGGTACCAACTCCAATTGACCCATCAAAAGGACTTGGCGACCCTGCTCACCATGGAACAGGGCAAGCCGCTGGCAGAGGCCCGGGGAGAGATTTTGTATGGCGCTTCTTTTGTGGAGTGGTTTGCCGAAGAGGCCCGGCGTGCCTATGGAGATGTCATTCCCGGCCACGGCAGAGACAAGCGCATCCTGGCCATTAAGCAACCAGTGGGGGTGGTGGCCGCCATTACTCCCTGGAATTTTCCCTCTGCCATGATTACCCGCAAGGTGGCACCGGCCCTGGCTGCTGGTTGCACAGTGGTGATCAAACCGTCCGAGGAGACCCCGCTTTCGGCCCTGGCCTTGGGAGCATTGGCCGAGGAGGCTGGCTTTCCCCCTGGCGTGCTCAACATCGTCACCACCCGGCAACCGTCTGAGGTAGGAGGGGAGTTGTGCTCCAGTCGCTTGGTCCGAAAGCTGTCCTTCACTGGCTCCACCCGCGTCGGCAAGATTCTGTTGGCACAATGTGCGCCCACCGTCAAGAAAGTATCCATGGAACTGGGGGGAAATGCACCATTCATCGTCTTTGAAGATGCTGATGTAGAGGAGGCTGTCAAAGGGGCCATGATGTCCAAGTATCGGAATGCCGGACAAACTTGCATTTGCTCCAACCGACTGTTTGTCCACGAATCCATTTATGAGGTGTTCACAGAAAAACTGAGTCAGGCTGTGGCTGCCATCAAAATGGGCTCCGGACTGGCGGAAGGCGTCGCCGTGGGGCCGTTGATCAATCGGGCTGCCATCGAAAAAGTGGACCGCATCGTGCAGGATGCCACCGACAAGGGAGCGCAGGTATTGACTGGTGGACAATCGGCAGCTCTTTCTGAAGGAGGCCATTTTTTCCAACCGACGGTGCTGGCTGGCGTGACCACAGACATGCAACTGTTTCGGGAGGAGATTTTTGGTCCGGTTGCTCCCGTCTTTTCCTTTCAAACAGAAGAAGAGGTCATCCAACTGGCCAACGATACCGACTATGGACTGGCCGCTTACTTCTACGGGCGCGATTATGCGCGCATCTGGCGGGTGGCCGAAGCCCTGGAATACGGAATGGTTGGCATCAATACAGGCATGATCTCCACGGCTGTGGCGCCCTTTGGAGGGGTCAAGCAAAGTGGCTTTGGACGCGAGGGCTCCAAATACGGTCTGGACGATTACCTGGAAATCAAATACCTCTGTTGGTCGGGCATTTCCAGTAGTTGACAGTCTTTATTTGATGGTAAAATCCTTTGGTGCTTTGATCTCTCCTGGGTCGTACATGTTGATGTAGAGTTGGACGGGCTTGTCCAAGCCATCCCATTCCAATTCGTATACATCCAGCATGCCGGCTCCCATCGGGCTGTTGTCGCTCTTGAAAGCACAGCAACTTCTCAACCGCTTGTAGGTGATTTTCTCCCCGTTGGGGCCAGCCAAGGCATTGAGAAAGCGCCGTTCGTTTTTGGGGCCTTCCGATGAGCTGGCACCACCCACCTTGATGGGCTTTTTCTCTGTATAGCCATACTCGGGATCAGTGGAGATTTCTCTCAACTCGAAGGTGTACTCGTTGAGGAGTTTGGGGGGAGAATGCGTCTGAGAGGCTTTTCGGCTGCCAGAACAGGCCACAATGCCGAACAAACCAAGGGCGAGTAGGAAGGTGTAAATCGTTTTCATTCTTGCTATTTTTTGTGATGAAATCATGGCATCGAACATCCTGATGCCCCATGCTATAGTCAATGTACCAATTGCACGCAAAGCATGCAAGAAAAATCAGTGCCAGTTTGCAGGGCTGACTTCCGACTTGTAGTGCGCCATGTTAAAGACGTTAAAATTGGACAAAGCCCCACTTCTGTACTTTTGATGTTGGGAAAATCGCCAAATATCTCCTACTTTAAGACAATGAAGCCGATTTACTGTTCTCTTTTGCTGCTGTGTTTGTGTCTTCTTGGACAGTCCTCTGTTCAGGGGCAATCCCTTTGTGATGGCAACCTGGGGGAAAACATTTTTGAGGCAGGAGATTTTGGAAGTGGCGAACCAAACATTCTTTTGCCCAACCCCAACATTGCCCCCGGCTACCAATACACCACCTCCGTGCCCCCCAATGATGGCTTCTACACCGTCACCAACAGCACAATGAATTGGTCTCGTTTGTGGAATTCCTGGCTGCGCTTGGAGGACAACAGCGATGATCCGGAAGGCTACATGATGGTGGTCAACGCCAGTTTTACCCCTGGTGTATTCTTCGAACAAACCATCGACAACCTTTGTGAGAATACAGATTATGAGTTTTCTGCAGACATCATCAATTTGATCCGCTCCAGCATCTCTGGCCACATTGCCCCCAATGTTTCTTTCCTGTTGGACAATGAACTGAAATTTTCCACTGGCAACATCCCGCAAAGCAACGATTGGATCACCTATGGCTTCACCTTCCGCACAGAACCCGGCCAGACACAGCTGACCCTCACCCTGCAAAACAATGCGCCCGGTGGCATTGGCAATGACTTGGCACTGGACAACATCTCGTTCCGGGCTTGTGGCCCCTCGGCTTTCATCAATACCGAGCAGAACATCTTCTTGTGCGAAAACGACAACAATCCCGCTCCCATCACTGCCGAATTGTCCTTGGATGATTTTGCCATTCAATGGCAGGTCAGTTTGGATGGTGGCCAAAACTGGAACGACATCCCCGGCGAAAATGGCAACGTATACTTCCACGACAATTTTGCGCCCGGCGTTTATCTATACAGATACCTGTCCGCCTCCAGCGAGGTCAATCTTGCCAACTTCAAATGCCGCATCATCTCCGATGTCATCACCATCGAGGTCTTGCCGTTGCGTTATGAAAGCGTCGATACGATTTGCGAGAACACGCCCTACTTTTTTGGTACTGATACCCTGTTCGGACCAGGCATGTATTCGGAAAGCTTCATTTCCTCCAGGGGCTGTGACAGCATTGTCACTCTTGATCTAGCCGTTGTTCCCAACGAGGTATCGCTGGAGTCCATGGGTACTGATCCTTCCTGTTTTGGATATACCGATGGCTCTGTCTCTTTTTCAGCGCTGGCCAATGCAAGCCCTCCGATCCAATACTTTTTTCAAGACACTCTGGTCTCATCGACCGTGGTGGAAAATCTGGGCGAAGGCAGTTATCGATTGGTGGTTTCCGATCGCTATCAGTGTACGGCAGAATCTGTAGAAAGTCTCATCGTGCCCAATCCCTTCTTCATCAATGCCGGGCCGGACTTGGAATTGTTGTTGGGGGAAACATCGAGGGACGTCCGCCTCACCTACAACCAAACTCCCGTTGACATCCAGTGGAGCCCCAGCGAATTTTTGGAATGCTTCAATTGCGAACGCACCCGCATCACCGGGGCCCAGGACATCAGCTATGTCGTCACCGCCACCAATGAAGAAGGATGTCCCGCCATCGATACCTTGAATGTTTTTGTCAACAGAACCGAAGCCCCGCGCATTTTCATCCCCAATGTATTTTCGCCCAACGGCGATGGCGTCAATGAGTATTTTCAGCTGTATTCTTATGATCAATTGGTGAGCAGTGTAGAATCTCTGACGGTTTTCAATCGCTGGGGAGGCGTCGTCTATGAGAGCCAGTCCTTTCTGCCCAACATCGACGAACTGGGTTGGGATGGGCGCAGCAATGGCGAACGGGTCCAAAATGGGGTTTACGTCTACATCTTCAACATCCGCCTCATCGATGGAAGCTTGCTGCAGGAAGCAGGTTCTGTAACCGTATTGTATTGAGAGGCAATTGTCGTGGTGCGAACAAGTCGCAGCCCTACGCCTTGGCCGAGCAAACTTCTGCGGCCAATAATATGTTCCCCTTCCAACTATTCACCAAACAAACAAAAGTCATGTCAATCATTCAAAGAATATTTGGAGGGTGCCAGGAGTCACCCATGATTCAATCCCAATTTGTCGAAGCACAATCTTGTCCCAATTGCTGGGGAAAGCAATCCTATGGAGATGAGTTTGTCGAGCTGGTCAACGACCGCCAAAAGGACATCATCAACAAAAATCCTGCGACGCAAAAAGCCTTTGTCGAAAAGTTCATCGAAGAACGTCTGACCGGGATTCGATTGAAGAAAGATGGCGACCGCTTGGTGTGTCGAAAGTGTACAGGAGGCTACAAAACCGTCAGTGGCCAAGCCAATTAAGAGAGGAATCTATCTTTCCGCCCGGCCTACCGACTGGCAGACCGGGCGGAAAGTGCTTCACAATCGCAGGCGCAGCAACAAATCGTCTGCCGTGATGAAAAGCGTTTTTTTGTCATTGTCAAAATTGCAATTGGACATCAGCTTTCCCGCCTTGACCTTGCCCAATACCTTGCCTTCCGGAGAGAAAATCCACAATCCACCTGGCCCTGTGGCGTACAAATTGCCCTTTGCGTCCAACTTCAATCCATCTGGCAATCCCGGATCTGTAGCGACCAAAGGAGTCGCATCGTAAAACAATTTTCCTTCTCCAATTTTGTGTCCGTCCAAGAGTGGATAAGCCATCCACACTGCTTTTTCCGGATCGGAATTGGCCACGTACAAGATTGTCTCATCTGGCGACAATGCCAAGCCATTCGGCCGACTCAACTGATCTGTCAAGAGATGCAATTCTCCCTCTGCTGTGTATTTGAATACCCCCTGGAAGGGGAGTTCTTTCTTGGGGTCATCCATCATGGCCCCGCTCAAGCCATAGGGGGGATCGGTGAAATAGAGATTGCCTTTGCTGTCGAAGACCAAGTCGTTGGGACTGTTGAAGCGCTTGCCTTCGTAGCGATCCACCACTGTTTCGAAGGAGGGGCTTGGAGAGGCAAAGTCGCCAGTATAGCGGGCCACTCGTCGGTCGCCGTGCTGGCACAAGGTCAGCCGTCCCTGTGCGTCCAGTGTCAGGCCATTGGAGCCTTTTTCCCGGCTGTCAGTCTCTTCTCCGGTAAAACCCGAGGGTTCCAAAAACAGTCCAAAGCCTTTTTGTTCGGACCATTGGTAGATTTTGTTTTCTGGCACATCCGAACAGAGCAACAGTTGTTTGTCTTCCAGCCAAATGGGGCCCTCTGACCACTGCATGCCTTCGCCAAGGACTTCGATTTTCACAGTCGTTGGAATGAGTGCATCGATGGCCGGATCGAGGCGCTCTACCTCGCCGACGGTAGGATAGGTCTTGGTGGTTTCTTCGCTTGTTTTTTCCATACTTGCTTGGGTTTGTTGATTGGCTTGGCCACCGCATCCGATGAGGCTGAGCCCCAGGAGGCCGCTCAGGAATAGGCACAAAAATGAGTTGGCTTGTCGTTGCATGTGAGTTTGTTTTGGTGACTGGCTTTGGTAGGACGTTTGCAAATGTAGGCAAATCTTCGCTCAAGTTCACACACATTTAACCTGCGACATAGAGGAGGCAGTCTGAAAAATTTTTACCTTTCCCATTCAAATCAGACAGTCTTATGAAAAACACGCTCACTACAATTTTCGCGCTGCTGCTTTGGGTCAGTGCTTCCTTTGCGCAGCCCAATGCCCTTCAAATCGATTCCCTCCAAGGCCCTCACCCTTGGTCCAATCTCGACATCAACCAAAAGGACGGACAGTTTCAGTTTGCCATCGTGACTGACCGCACTGGAGGCGCTCGCCCAGGTGTCTTTCACGACGGCATCCGCAAGCTCAATGTGCTGCAGCCGGAGTTTGTTCTCAGCGTAGGCGATCTGATTGAAGGCTACACGACAGATGTAGGAGAGCTGAACCGACAATGGGATGAGTTCAATGGATTCGTCGACGAGCTGCAAATGCCATTTTTCTACCTGCCTGGCAACCACGACATCACCAATCAGGTCATGGAGGATTTGTATATGCAGAAATTTGGAAAAGCCTATTACCATTTCGTTTACCACGATGTCCTCTTTTTGTGTCTCAATACAGAAGACCAGCGCCAGGGAGCGGGGCGGGGCACCATTTCTCAACCACAGCTCGACTACATCCGCAAGACCTTGGAGGAAAACGAGCAAGTCAAGTGGACCCTCGTATTCATGCACCAACCCCTGTGGACCCAGCCCGACCAGTCCTTGTGGCCGGAGGTAGAGAAGTTGTTGGCCTATCGCCGTCACACCGTTTTCACCGGGCACGTACACCACTATGTCAAATACAAGCGCAACAAGCACAAGTACTTCACCCTCGGAACCACTGGGGGCGGCAGTCCGCTGCGTGGGCCAGAGATGGGAGAGTTTGACCACTTGACTTGGGTGACCATGACAGACGAAGGCCCCATCATTGCCAACTTGGGACTCAACGGCATTTGGGACGAAGATGTATCCACCGAAGCCACCCGCGAATACGCCATGAAGCTGTTGGAGAGCAATGCCATACAGGTCGAGCCGCTCTATGTCGGACAGGAGGGCTTTGAGGAGGGATTGGTAAAAATCAAAGTGACCAATGATGAAAATGTGCCCTTGACTGTAAAAATGAAAGAAAGCTTCAGTTGGGGACTAAAAGGTGAATTGGACAAAAACAGTTTGATCGTGCCGCCCAATTCCGTGGCCTACGCAGAATTGCAACTGGTCAACAAGCGTCGCAAATCCAAAAAGGCAAATGACGATTTCATGCGACTCAAATTCAAGATGGCCTACAAAGACGAAAAACTTCCCGACTTCCAGGTGCCACTGACCGTCAACATTGGCCCGGAAAAAAAATATGAATTGGTTCGCAGCAAAAAGGCGGTGACTGTGGATGGTCGCTTGGACGAATGGTCGGACTTGACGCACAAACTGCCAGGGGACAATGGCCAGCAGGGAGATGGGTCGGCTCGTTTTGATTTGAGCTACGACGATGAGTTTGTCTACTTCGCAGCGGAGATCAAAGATGGAGAATTGCTCACAGATACTGGCAACACGGTGTGGAATCAGGATTTTGTCGGCTTGGTCATCAATGCCGATCCTGCACCGAAAAGTGTGATGGACAATGGGGCCGAGTGGTACAGCAATTCCTTATTGATCATGCAAGCCCCTTGGAGCGACCCCGCCGTAGCCATCGACAACATTGCCGCCTTTGGCATCGAGGGACTGACAGGCAATTGCCGGGTGGTGAAAGGAGGCTATGTCATGGAATTGGCCTTGCCCATTTCTTATCTCAAAGAAAGACAAGGGGAAAACTGGCGAAGTCTCCGCTTCAATTTGGTGGTGCAGGATGTGGAAAAAGCTGGTGTGCAGCAATTCACGTTCCAGCCCGATTGGCGCGGATCGAACAATCGCGTTGGCTCCGGGATGTTTTTCCGAAAATAGCCATCAAAGGCTCTCAAACTGCCAGTCGATGTAGGCATCTTTTCGCAGCCACTTTTCTCGCAGGTATCCCTTTGCCTGCAGTTGTTCTTTGCGGCCATAAGAGACCTCAAAACACTCCGGTCCTTCTCGATAAGTAATGGCCACCCAATGGTTGTTGGCTAAGTGGAAGGAGTAGGCCAGGTCGATGTGCAGGTCAATGGTGAATTCCCATGCTTGGTAGTTCTTGGCGCGGTGCTCGTCAATCACATAAAAGTCTTTTCCCTGGTAGGCAATGTGGTTTTTGTAAGCTGCCAGTATTCGCTGTGGGGATGCCAGCCCGAAGCGGAATTCTTCCCCTGCTTTGCTGTGATCAGGTGGACTTTGTTCTACGTCCAGGCAACTCCACCAACTGTTGGGAAACTGCGTTTGACAAAAGCGTGGACAAAACGACAGTGCCATTTCTTCACCCTCTCTTTGAAACCAAATCGCCAACTTGGAAACTCGCCCAAATGCCTGCTGTACGCCCCCAGCAGTTGTCGGATCAATGTGGAAGCCTTCGGCATCGATGCCCAGCAATTTCCAATTTCCATTGGCTGGCCAGTGGTCGATGTTGAATTTGGCGCGTTCGTCGATTTGGTAGTTGGTTTGTGGATCGTCAAAGACAGAGGAGGGGATTCTCATTCGCTCTTATTTTTGTTGTAAATCTTTTCAAATGCCAACGCATCCACAGGATAAAACCTACCTCTGGCATCAAAAAGTTTCGAAGATTGGTGTTTTAATAGGCTGGGAGAAGGCCAGCTATTGCGTCAGCATATTCTGTCGGCCCCAGTCCCGCATGCTGACAATGATGGGCATCAGTGACTGTCCCAAGTCCGAAATAAAATACTCTACCCTGGGGGGAATCTCTGCATAAATCTTGCGCTCCAAAATGCCATCAGCTTCCAGCTCTCGCAACTGCTTGGTGAGCATTTGCTTGCTGATCCCCTCAATGCCTCGATGCAAGATGCCAAATCGATTGGCTCCTTTGGAAATGAGAAACAAGAGAATGGGTTTCCACTTGCCACCGATCTTGCTCATGGTGAAAGTGACGGGGCATTGATTGATGGTAACGGATTTGTTTTCCATTGTCTGATTTTTTATTTGTGCATAAGTCTCTGATAATCAATAATGGTCACAAAATAATGACTAGATCAAAAACTGATGACTACTTGTTTGAACGGAACAAAGTTATAAAATTTGTACTGTCCAATCAAATGAAACGGACCATTGAATCATCAAACTTTTAAACATCAATTGCAATGCTAAGCAAAGAAGAAAAACAGAACATCCAGCTGGTATGGGACGGCATGGGAGCCATTTTGGAAACCAAAGACAAAGCAGTCGTCGATGCCTCTTTTGCCAAAGATTTCATCCAACACAATCCCTGGGCCAAGGATGGGATCGAACACATTCATGAAATGCTTCAATTCAATTTTGGGTACAAGCCCATCCGCTGGGTTGCCGATGCCGATATCATGGCCTACCATGGATACTACACGGCCCCCAATCCCTTGGGAGAGTACCCTCTGCTGTGTGTAGATGCCTGGCGCATCGAGGATGGAAAGATTCAGGAACATTGGGATGCATTGGCGCCAATGCCCGAGGAGTTGTTGCAACAGGCCATCGCGGGCAATGGCAATGGTGAGAAAGAGACAAGCCTTGAGAAACGAGTGAGAAACAAGGCAACCGTCCGTCGCTTTTTGGATCGAGTATGCAATCGTGGGCAATTGGAAGAGATCGATCGCTTGCTGGCAGAAGACTATGTCTATCACCACCCGTCCAAAGGGACACTGTCTGGCAAGGCCTCGCTGCAGCAACTCTTGGAGCAGGAGGGAGGCAGGATGCCACATGACAACAAATTGCTACTGGCCTCTGGTGACTTGGTCATGGCACATTCTCATTTTTTTGGCAGCAATGAGCGCGTGGTGTTTGACTGGTTTCGCCTGGATGAATCGGGGCAAGTGGCCGAGCATTGGAGTGTAGAGCAAGCCATGACACCTTGGGAGGAAGTGGCCAATGACCACCCTCATTTTTAGCGGGAGGCAAACCAAGCCTCTGTTGGAATCAAAAAGCCAATGCCACCGAGCAGGACAAAAATCAACGGAAATCCCAGCATCCATCCGACGGAGTGAATGACTACTTCGTCGGCATGCTGGGGATGATACAGCAGTGGGATGCTGTCTCCTTGTTCGTAATAAAATCGATTGGAGGATTGGTGGCTTAGCTCCGATGTCACTTCTTTTCCCAATTGATCAGTGTATTTGACGACGGGATAATATTGGTTGTTGCTTCTTTTGCTCTCCTTGACTTCCAGTACAATGCCCTTCGTTTTCTCCCAACAGACTTGCTTCCAAGCGTTGCCCAGCAAAAGGACAAAGCCAGTCAGCACGACGGCGGAAAGCGCGATTCTAGAAAGAGACCATTTGAATGTCATGTCAACTCAATGCTTTCGAATGATGGTGATTTTCTTTTATGTGACATTCTTTGTCCTGTCACAATTTTGGAGAAAAAAAAACTGTCATTCAGGTAGTTTGGCAAAAAAATTGGTTCTACAGCAAAGTATATTTCACTTCTCCAAAGCTAAAAAGATTCCCAGATTGATGGGATTTCTGCTCCACAACAATACATTTGATGGGGCAATCCGAATTCAATGGGACATCCATCTGAAGCAACCTACATCGAACAAGAATAAAAAATCTGTTTTCCCTGATAAACAATGGTGCAGCCCTTGGGTCATTGACTCTTTGACTGTTCTGCTGATTCGTAGAGCCACGTTCTACGGCCAGTACACCTTAGCCCTGACTAAATTTTGTTTTGACTAGGCATGTAAAAGATGTCTACCCAACTTTGTAAGTATTTCTTCTCACAGTGGAATTTGAATGAAATGTAAGAGAGCGTAAAATCTTATTACACGAAGCCCGGGCCGCCTTATTTGACGGCCCGGGGCTTTTTTTTAGAAGAGTCTCCCGTGGGAGATTATTTTAGCAATGTAACGTCTCCTTTGTACAACTTCGTAACGCCATCAATGAATTCGACTTCTGCCCAGTAGACAAAAACGGCGGGATTCATCACTTCTCCTCTCAATCTGCCGTCCCAGCCATTGGCGGGGTTGTTGGGTTGGAAGTTGTAGTTTTCGTAGATCAATTCACCCCATCGATCAAAGACTTGGAAAGAGTTGATCTGCTTGATGAGGTCTTCTGGTCCAAAGACAGTAAATCCTTCGTTGACACCATCTCCATTTGGTGAGAAGGCGTTGGGGATGTAAATGTTTCGCTCCTTGTTGACCCGTACATTGATCTTGGCCTCTGCCGGACAGCCGTTGATGTCGATCAACTGGATGGTGTATTGCCTTCCGTTGAGGGGCGTGATCAGTGGGTCCAGGCAATTGGTGCAGCTCAATTCATCGGCAGGTGTCCAACTGATGCTGTCAATTTGCGAATCCGGTATGTTCACATTGGCCCGGAGGCGGTCACTTTCTCCCAACTCAATGGTGATTTCTGGCTGCAGAGAGATGTTGATCAATGGCGGTTCTGGTATCACAAATACTTCCTCGTACTCGCATCCGTTTGCATCCTGGACTCTGAGGGCGTAGCTGCCTGCTTCGAGAGAGGGGAACTGCGTTTGGTCAAAGTAGCTGCTCCCTCCGTCGATGGAGTAGAGATAGGGTGGTTCTCCGCCGTCTACCGTCAGGATTTCCATGCTGCCCCGATCGCCAAAGCAAAGTGGATCGCCAATCAGCACATCCAAGGCCTGTGGCACATTGTCGTTTTCCTGGACTGTGACCTCATCGGTTTCCTCACAGCCATTGTCCGAGTTGAGTACCCGAAGTTGGTAGGTGCCCGCCGCATTGACGATGGGCGTCAGGCCATTGGAACCACTCAGGATGCTTGGTCCCGTCCAGGAATAGCTGTAGATGCTGCCCACCGAAGAGCCATCGCCATTCAAAGCAACTTGATCTGTCAAGCAATCCAATCCGTCTTCTACCGTGGCAACTGCCAGTGGGGCTTCTGTGTCTTCGCTCACTTGTATGGTCTCGATGCTCTCACAACCATTTTCGAGATTGATCAATCGAATGGTATAGGTGCCGCCTCCTTGGATGAGCGGACGCAGGCTGTCTCCATCCGATACGATGCCACCCGGTGGGTTGGATGTCCACTCGATCCGGAAGCTGTCCGTGGCAATGATGGCATTGGCTTCAAGCCTTTGTTGTGGATCATAGCAATTGATGACGGCGGCAGCTTGCAGGCTGAGCTGGGGTTCATCGGTATCTTGAATGATCTCGATGGTGCTGCTGTCCCTGCATCCACTTCTCGGATCAATGATTCGCAAGCTGTACAATCCGGGAGCGTCGATTTCTGGTACAGGTCCGTTTGCACCGGATAGGATGTTGCCGTCTTGACTGGTCCATTCGAACTCCAATTGACCGAAGGGAGTGGAGCTGCTTGCATCCAATACCTGACTGGATTGATAACAGTTCAGGGCACCTACCTGTCCGATGACCGCCTGGGGCAAGTCATCCAAATAGGTGGCCACCTCTATCGTATCAAAGTTTTCACATCCATTGACGGTGTCCCGAACTTGCAGGACATAGCTTCCCGGCTGATCCACCCGCAGGCTGTCCCCATTCTGCCCATTGATTCGTTGACCACTTGGGTCAAACCAATCGTAGACAAGGGTAGGTCCAGATTGAGAACTGCTGGCATCGATCAAAATGCTCGGCAGATAACAACTCAAGGTATCCGGAACCGCCACATCCACGAAGGGATAATCCGTCAAATCCGTAATGACGATCTCATCGGTATTGCTACAGCCAGTAATGGTATCGACGACCATCAGGGTAATGGTTCCTGGCTCGGAGACCACGACTTCGTCCGCCTCGACAGAATTCCAGAAGTACACGACATTGCTTTGGTTGTCGGAATAGAGCAAGACGCTGCTCACCTGGCAGTCCAGCACATTATCTGGATCAGCATAGATGAAAGCAGTGGGAATGCCCGTGCTGTCGCTGACCACCATTTCGTCGATGGGAGACACACAGCCGTTGAGGGTATCGGTCAGTTGTAGGCGATAGGTGCCCACATCTTTCACCCAAACAGTGGACTGTTGCCCAATTAAATTGCCACTTTCGTCTGTCCATTCATATACGATGTCTGGCCCTGTACTGCTCTGTGAAGCATCCAGCAAAACACTGTCTCGGTCACAGGTCAAAAACAAATCTGGTCCGGCTGCGGCTGTTGGGCTGTCCTGATTGGCGGCCACATAGACGCTGTCCATGGCCATGCAGGCATCCGGGTAAGTAGCCGTTACGAAGTACCAGCCCGAGTCCACAACGCTCACGCTTGCACCAGTTTGGCTAAACGAGTTGGGGCCTGTCCATAGATAGTCTCCCACGTCGGAGGAGTTGGCGATGAGCAAGGCTTGGCCGTCTTCACAAGTCAGCAAGGCAGAAGGGCCTGCATCGATGGTTTGGGTACAAGAGGAGCAAGGCATGGGTGGGATGACCTCTATCGTGGTTTGGCAAGCGGAGGTTGTCAAGTCTTGCAAATCAAAATTGAGTGTGCCTCCGGAAATGGGGTACGGCCCATAGGATTGGACCACGCCATAGGTTCCGCTGATTGTCCCATTGGTGGCTTGCCATCCTGCTCCGGTATTTTGTCCATTGACCAACAGATCAAAGGTAAAGGTGTCGTCTGATGCATCATTGCCAGTGCCATTGTCATCGCATTGGATGTTGCTAACGGTGGCGTTGATGTTGCAGTCTTGGTCGCAAGGATCGAGTGGTCCGATGTCTTGCTGTGCATCGCAAGAAGTTTTGTCGCTGTCTACAATTCGGATGGTCACCACACTGCCATCGGCTGGCAAGTTGAAGTTGGCTGCATCTGTGTAATTGAACACTCCTTGGGAAACGGCGTTGGCAAAGACTTCGAAGGTATTGGCGGCCCCTGGATTGATGGCCGAGGCGCGCAGGCTGACTTCATAAAAATCATCTCCTGGATCGGTGATGGTGCTGTTGTCATTGCAAGTAAAGTCGAGCAAGTCAAACTGAATGTCGCACTGGTCAGAGCAAGTCGCTGGCGGTGTGACATCCACTGTGGTGATGCAAGTGGCAGTCGTCAAATCGGCCAGCTCAAAACGGAGCGCACCTCCACTGATGGGGTAGGGACCGTAGTTTTGCACGACGCCATAGTTGCCATTGATGCTTCCATTGGTGGCCTCCCATCCCGCTCCTGTATTTTGTCCATTGACCAACAAGTCGAAGGTGAAGGTATCGTCACTTGGATCAGTTGGCGTGCCATTGTCATCGCAAATGATGTTGCTGACGGTGGCGTTGATATTGCAATTCTGGTCGCAAGGATCGAGTGGACCGATGTCTTGCTGTGCATCGCAAGAAGTTTTGTCGCTGTCTACAATTCGAATGCTGACCACACTGCCATCGGCTGGCAAGTTGAAATTGGCGGCATCTGTGTAGTTGAAGACCCCTTGGGAAACGGCATTGGCAAAGACTTCGAACGTATTGGCTGCCCCTGGGTTGATGGCCGAGGCACGCAGGCTGACTTCATAAAAATCATCTCCTGGATTGGTGATGGTGCCGTTGTCATTGCAAGTGAAGTCGAGCAGGTCAAACTGAATATCGCACTGGTCAGAGCAAGTCGCTGGCGGTGTGACATCCACCATGGCAAGGCAAGTAGCAGTTGTCAAATCGGCCAACTCAAAGCTGAGGGTACCACCGCTGATGGGGTAGGGCCCAAAGGACTGGACTACACCATAGGTTCCGTTGATGGTACCATTGGTGGCTTCCCATCCCACTCCAGTATTCTGTCCATTGACCAACAAGTCGAAGGTGAAAGTATCGTCACTAGGATCAGTCGGCGTCCCATTGTCATCGCAGATGATATTGCTGACAGTGGCGTTGATGTTGCAATCCTGATCGCAAGGATCGAGTGGTCCAATGTCTTGTTGTGCCTCACAAGAGGTTTTGTCGCTGTCTACAATTCGAATGGTCACCACGCTGCCGTCGGCTGGCAAGTTGAAAGTGGCGGCGTCTGTGTAGTTGAAGACCCCTTGGGAAACAGCATTGGCAAAGACTTCGAATGTATTGGCTGCCCCTGGGTTGATGGCCGAGGCTCGCAGGCTGACTTCATAGAAATCATCTCCCGGATTGGTGATGGTGCCGTTGTCATTGCAAGTGAAGTCGAGCAGGTCAAACTGAATATCGCACTGGTCAGAGCAAGTCGCTGGCGGTGTGACATCCACCATGGCAAGGCAAGTGGCAGTTGTCAAATCGGCCAACTCAAAGCTGAGGGCACCTCCACTGATGGGGTAGGGACCATAGGTTTGTACCAGTCCATACGGCCCGCTGATGGCCCCGTTGGTGGCTTCCCATCCTGCCCCGGTATTTTGTCCATTGACCAACAAGTCGAAGGTGAAGGTATCGTCACTTGGATCAGTCGGTGTCCCATTGTCGTCGCAAATGACGTTGCTGACAGTGGCGTTGATGTTGCAATCCTGGTCGCAAGGATCGAGTGGGCCGATGTCTTGTTGGAGTTCACAAGATGTTTTGTCGCTGTCCACAATTCGGATGGTCACCACACTGCCATCGGCTGGCAAGTTGAAATTGGCGGCATCTGTATAATTGAACACTCCCTGAGAAACGGCATTGGCAAAGACTTCGAATGTGTTGGCTGCCCCTGGGTTGATGGCCGAGGCGCGCAGGCTGACTTCGTAAAAATCATCTCCTGGATCAGTGATGGTGTTGTTGTCGTTGCAAGTGAAGTCGAGCAGGTCGAACTGAATGTCGCACTGATCGGAGCAAGTCGCTGGTGGCACGACATCTACAGTAGTCAAGCAACTAGCCGTTGTCAAATCTACCAACTCAAAACTCAATCCACCACCGCTGATGGGGTAGGGACCGTAGCTTTGTACGATGCCATAATCGCCATTGATGCCCCCGTTGGTGGCCTGCCATCCTGCCCCGGTATTTTGCCCGTTGACCAACAGCTCAAAGGTGAAGGTATCATCACTCGGATCGGTTGGTGTACCGTTGTCGTCACAGCTCACATTGCTGAGGGCGGCATTGATGCTACAAGTCTGGCCACAAGGGTCGAGTGGCCCAATGGTGCGGACGGCCTCACAATCTGTCTTGTCTGTATCCACAATGCGAATGCTCGGGCTTTGTCCATTGGCTGGCAATGTCAACTGTACATTGTCTGTGTAGCCAAAAATGCCTTCGGAAGCATTGTCGACAAACAGCTCAAACGTATTGGCTGTCCCAGCGTTGACAGCATTGGCAGTGAGTTGAAGTTCGTAAAAGTCGTCCGAAACATCGGTTGGTGTGCCATTGTCATTGCAGGTAAAATCCAGGCTCGCAAAGTCCATCACACAAAGGTCAGAACAAGGAGTTGGGGCCTGCACAAAGATGGCCGCCAAACAGCTCGGCGTGACCACATCCTGCAACTCGATGTTGAGGTTGCCATCGCTGATGTTGTACGGACCAAAGCTGAGGGCAGTGCCATAGGCGCCACTCAAGGCGCTATTGGTGGATTGCCAACTGGCCCCTGTATTTTGTCCATCGACCAGCAGATCGAAGGTAAAAGTATCGTCACTTGGATCGGTTGGTGTGCCATTGTCGTTGCACAGGACATTGCTGACTGTGGCACTGATCGAACAATCCTGATCGCAAGGATCAAGTGGCCCGATTTGTTGGTCTGTTGCACAGTTGGCATCGTCGGCATCCTGAATGCGGATGAGGACCGTAGCACCATCGGCTGGCAGGGTGAAGGTGGCTGTATTGCTGTAGTCAAATACACCTTGGGAGATACCGTCTGCAAAGACTTCAAAAGAGTTGTTGGCACCTGGATTGATGGCCGATGCATTGAGGTTGACCTGGTAAAAGTCGTCTGATGGATCGGTGATGGTACCATTGTTATTGCAACTAAAGTTGACCGCTTCCAAATTGATCAGGCAGGCATCCGAACAGCCTGTCAATGGCCCGATGCGACTTTCTTGCCGACAGTCGGGATCCTCATTGTCCACAACGGCTACCAAAACAGAGCTGCCATCCGCTGGTAGGGTAAAGGTCGAAGTAGTGCCATAAGGGAAATTGGCCTGAACAGTTCCATTGATCAGCACATTGTAGGTGTTGTTGGTGCTGCCATTGACAGCCGTAGCCTGTACGCTGATGGTGTAGAAATCATCACTCGGATCGGTATCTGTCCCATTGTCATCACAGACAAAATCCAACAAGTCCAATGAGATCAAGCAATCATCCGAACAACTGACCAGAGGCCCAATGACTTGACTGGCGGTACAGCCCCTGTCGTCATCGGTGAATGTGAGGGTCAGGGTCTGTCCCTGTGCTGGAATGTCGAGCGATTGGGCACTGCCATAGGCGAAGCTCCCCAAGTCTGCATTGCCATCGTTGAGGGTATAGGTGCCATTGACCCCCAATGAGTTGTCAATGGCAAAGGACAAGGTGTAAAAATCATCGCTGGGATCACTCGGCGTTCCATTGTCATTGCAGACAAATGTGAGGTCGGTGATTTGAATGTCCAAGCCTGGTGCGATGTTGAAATCTTGCTGGGCCACACAACCATCCGCACTTTCCACATACATGGTGTAGTCGTCTGCTGCCAAGGGGCCAAAAGTGGCATTGTTGCTCCAATTGGTGCTGTCCACGCTGTAGCGGACCCCTCCCGTGGAAGTTACTGTCACACTGCCATCTGCTGCTCCAAGACAAGACTCTGGTGTCAGCTGCAGGTCGATGCTGGGGAGTGGAAGGACTTCCAATTCAAGTTCCACAATGTCGAAGCAATTGTCTGGATTGGTGAGGCGGACATAGAGTGTCTGATTCGGTGTACTTGTATTGGTGTATGGATTGCTCAGTGGATTGAGGTTGTTTTGGGCATCGGTCAGGCTTTCGAAGTAGGAAAAGCCAATGCCATTTTCGCTGCTGATTTGTGCCTCTGCTGCAGTCAAGTCGAAAGCCACAAAGCCATCTCCATCATCGCAAAGAGACAACTCGGCATTTTGCCCAACTGGGTTGGCTACGATTTCCAATTCCACCAAGGTTCGAATGGAGCTGATGCAGCCATTGCTCCGGTCTTCTGTCTCCACATAAAACTGGTAGACTCCGACGGCACTGGCAGTGGGCTGGTAGGTGAGGCTTCCTCCTTGTAGCAGGGTGCCACCAGCAGGGGCGTCGTACCAATTGGCCGTTTCATTGCTGCCCACTGTCACAGACAATTCCGGAATGGGATCGCCTTCACAAATGGTGGGATCGCCATCGCTGACAGGTGGGTCGACATTTGGACAGTCGCAATCTGGTGGACTGATGGTCAAGCTGTTGCTGCAACCCGGATTGTTGGGGTCACCTGCTGAGACCGTCAAACTTTGGTCAATTGGGATGTCGGTGATCCGGATTTCATCGTTGCCCAAATCGGTCAGCGTCCCCACATTATTGGTATAGGTCAAACCACTTGGACCAGAAATCAATACCTGGTAGAATTGCGGGTCCGAACTGCACTCGATGCTGATGATGCTCAGATTGATGGGCGGCAAAAGCGTCAGGGTGGCAAAACTGGTGGCAGGTGGGCATACACCACTGCCCGTGATGGTGTAACTGAAGGTGTAAGTGCCAGCCGACAGTCCAGACAAATCGACATTGAAGGCATTGAACAAATCCACGCCCGTCAGGTCTGGATCGCCCCACATCCCCAGAGGATTGGGATTGCCCAAAATGTAGTCGAATAAATTCACGTCTGAGGCATCTTCAAAACAAATCACGCCGCTGCCGTCAAAGCCTGCAAAAACGGGTTCTTCCACCACGACTTCCACCGCTGTGGTCGCCGTACATCCAAGCTGGTTGGTGGCCAGGATGTAATAGATCGTCGAGTTGAAGGGCGAGACGACCGAGGATGGATACTGATTGGAGGCATTGGCAGGCAAGGCAAAGTGATAGGTCAAAAATATGCTGCCTGTATTGTTGACATCCGTGACTTGAAAGACGGACAAGTCAATGGACTCTCCTTGGCAAATGCTGATCTGGGCAGGGGTGGCAAATATCTCGGGTGGAGTGGGGCGAGAAATGTTTTGCGTATGGGTCAATACCTGTCCAGTACAAGGATCGACGAATGTCCAAGTGTAGATGATGCCCGTTCCATTGACCACTTCCACGGCAGGAACTGATCCAGCTATGGCGCAATTGCCCGTCTCTCCGTTGGTATAAGTCAATTCGAGGGCTGGCGGCAGTGGATCGTTGCAGCTGATGGTTAGGTCAGGAGGGAAATTGGTAAAGGCCGGAGAATTGGCTGGGTTGACCGTCACCTCCTGGGTATGGGAAATGGTGCGATTGCAATCGTCTGTAAATACCCAGGTATAACTCAAGCTTCCTCCACAGGCATCATAGCTGCCCGATTGAATGGCAACCACCGTTCCGTTGATGGCACAGCTGCCCGTCTCTCCATTGGTGTAACTCAAGGTGGGAGGGCTGAGCGGAACGCTGGCACATTCCAACGTAATGGGGCCTGGCAGGTTGGTAAAAGCTGCTTGGGGAGCCGGATTGACCGTGATGTTTTGTCGGTGCTGAATGGTCCGTCCACAAAGGTCTACAAAGGTCCAATTGTAGCTGATCTGACCACCACAATAGTCTGTAAAGCCACTTCTGGCCGCTGGTACGGAGCCCGCGATCAGGCAATTGCCGCTGCTGTTATTGGTATAGCTGAGGGCCGGTGCCTGCAGGGGAACGCTGTTGCACTCCACTGTCTGATCGGCGGGCAAGTTGGTGAAGGCCGCAGGATCGGGCGGTAAAATGGTGATGGTTTGGGTGTGGCTGATGAGGTTGTCACATTGATCTGTGAAACTCCAGGTGTACACCACTTGGTCATTGCAAGCACCTGTTGGACCAGACACAGTTGCGGGTACGGAGCCTGCGATGAGGCAGGAGCCCGCCGCATTGTTGGTATAGCTGAGGGGAGGTGGTGCGCCTGTCGGAGCATTCACACAGCTCACCGTCTGATCGGGTGGGAGATTGGTAAAGGCCGGGATGGGAGCTGGATCAATGGTAATGGTTTGAACATGGGTAATGGTGTTGTTGCAGGGGTCGGTAAAGGTCCAGGTATTGATGATTTGCCCGCCACAAATGTCTCCGCCGCCAGATTGTGTCGGTGCCACTGATCCAGCTACGAGACACAGGCCACTGGCGTTGTTGGTATAGCTGAGTGGAGGGGCACTGAGCGGGATGTTGTCGCAGCTGACTTGGAGATCGGGTGGTGGATTCAGAAAAACAGGAGCCGGCGCCGGATCGATGGTGATGTTTTGAACATGGGTGATGGTATTGTTGCAGGGATCGGTAAAGGTCCAAGTAAAGCTGACCTGCCCGCCACATTGGTCGCCGCTTCCCGAGCGCACGGCCGGTACGGAGCCTGCCACCAGACAGTTGCCAGTGCCATTGTTGGTGTAACTGAGCGGGGGCGCAGTAGCAGGGACATTGTCGCAGCTGACTGTCTGGTCGGCTGGTGGATTGACAAAGGCTGCCACAGCAGGTGGGTCAATGGTGATGTTTTGGGTATGGGAAATGGTGTTGTTGCATTGATCGGTAAAGGTCCAACTGAAGCTGATTTGGCCACCGCATTGATTGCCCGTTCCCGCTCGCACTGCCGGGACGCTTCCTGCGATGAGGCAATTGCCCGTCGCATTGTTGGTGTAATTGAGGTCGGGGGCTGTGACTGGGACATTGTCGCAACTCACCGTCATGTCAGCAGGCAAGTTGGTAAAACTTGGGGCTGGCGCCGGATCGATGGTGATGTTCTGGGAGTGGGTAATGGTATTGTTGCAAGGATCGGTAAAGGTCCAGGTATAGGTAATCTGCCCACCACATTGGTCACCAGTGCCACTTTGGGTGGCCGGGACACTGCCCGCTATGGCACAAGCTCCGGTCACATTATTGGTGTAGTTGAGGTCGGGAGCACTGCTGGGCACACTGCCACAAGTGACCGTAATATCGGCTGGTGGATTGGTAAATGTCGGCGGAGGCGTTGGATCTACTGTGATGGTCTGGGTGTGGATGCCGGGGTTGTTGCAGCCGTCGGTATATTCCCAGGTGCGGCTGATGCTGCCCCCGTTGCAAAGGTTGGCTGAGCCGGTTTCCGTACCTGCTACGTTGCCAGTGCCGTCGCAATTGTCGTTCCACTCCAAGCTCCCAATGGCGGGCACATCATTGAAACAAGTTAGGGTCACATCTGCGGGCGCATTGGGGAAGGTCGGCGCCTCCGAATCCTCAAATTGAACGTCGGTACAAACCACATCACAGCAATTGTTGATGCAGTCGATGCTGTTGACATTTTGGCCTACCCTGGGAGGACTTGTGCCTGGGCTGACATAGTTGAAGCTACAAACAGAAATGGTCTCACATTGGTTGCTCGATACACTGGCCTGATCTCCCGATATGATTTGGGTAATGGTCCCTGATGCATCGGTGATGAGAATGAGTTGTCGGTTGTTGGGCCCCGACGAGTAGCCGGAAGCAGAGACGGTAGAAGTCTCGCCAGGGCAAAGAGGAGAAGGGGTGGCTGTAATGACCCCCGCGTTGGCATCCGAGACGGTTACCGTAATGCAGTTTTGCGAAGGAGGATCTGTCACGGGTACACAAGGATCACTGGAGGCATCTACGCACAATTGGTAGGTGCCGGGCGTGTTCCAAGTGACATTGTAGGAAGTCCCTGATGTTTGGGCGACTTCTGTGCCGTCGATGTACCAGTGGTAGGTGGTAGCTCCTTGGAGAAATTCGACGCTGTAAGTTTCTGAATCTCCCACGCACACCTGTGTGGCACCAGTAACGGATTGGGTCCAGGGAGCAATTTCGGCTCGTCCGCAAGTTCCCACCACATCGATGGTTACGGTACAATCCGACCCTTGGCAGCCATCCACCAAAAAGTAGTAGGTCTGTCCGATGACCAAGTTGTTCATCACCAGTGTTTTGTCGTTGGTGTTGCAGGAGCCTGGATCAACGGCACAGGCCACCTGGTTGCCGAAGTTACAATCTCCGTATATGGCAATCTGAACACCGATGGAGCCAAAGCGCGGGTTGCAACCACTGAAAGAGGCCCGAAGGGTCAATTGGTTGCACCAGGCTGTGAAGGCAAACCAGGTGGGGTTGTTGGGGACAGAGTTGGGCGCATTTGAGCAAAGGGGCCGCGGTCCGTCCTGTGGATGTTGATAAGAGGACATGCCGAAGACAAAACCGTCCAGGTCGTCAATCGTGCATAGAACGGGTGCTGTTTCGCACATGCATTCAGGTTGTGTACCATCAATACAAGCAAAAGAGTGCTGGATTCCTACCAACAGGAGGAACAGCAATAGCATGAGGGGTGTACGTGCCATCTGTTAATTGGTGTTCAGGTGTACAATTATTTAGAGAGAAACAGCCTTGTGTAGCTTGGTCTTTACGCGTTAGGTCGATATGTGTAGGGTACCCTCAGCACAAAGCCAGGGTACAGATCGGATACATTCAAATAAGGACAAATTCGTTGTTTTACTGCTATGATGTGAAAGCCACGCTGACTTTCCAATTTCCCATTTGTTCCTTCGTGGGGGAATATACGAAAAAGCACAGGATTGCTGAACTTTTGCCAACTTTTAATGATCTGAATGACCGATACACGATATATATGCTGGCAGCTCGGGAAATATCCGCTCTTGGACTGAACACATTTATTACTTCACCAACTTTTACTTCACCAAATTCCCCATTCATTACGGTACAGGTCTCATCCACAACATCCTTCGGAAAATGTACGGAAAAACCTGCTCCTTGCGAGTGTAGGTTAAAAGTCCTTCCAGAAGGTGTTCTGCCTATGAGGTAGGTGTCGGATTTTCTTTTTATAGCAAGTGCTAGTTTTACACCTGATTTCCCCGGCACCTTTACTTGGCGAATTCTGGTTGGTTGCACAACGAGAGCCCCTGGTGGATTCGCCTTCCCAGGGGTTCTTTTTTCCATGAAAAATGCGCTCAACCAGCAGGGCCAGTTCAGCGCATTTTCTACAAAACAAAGTTGTCAACTCGGGAAGTCACTTCCCGAGTCAGTACTATTTCTTTTTCTTCTTGTCTTTCTTCTTTTTACTGTCCTTCTTCTTGCTGTCTTTTTTCTTCTTCTTGTCTTTCTTTGCCATGATGTAAAATGGTTTCTGTGATGCAAATCATCCTGTTCGTTGGGCCAGCAGGCTCCGATGTGAGCTGGCGATTTGCATGGGTGAAAAAATATGGATGCTGTTGATCCGACGGCAAAGATAGGGTTTTTTCTAGAATGTTAAAATATTATTACCCTAATGTTAATTTAATGTAAACAAATTTACACAAGATTTTGGAGGTAGGTGCTGATCTGTTGACTGGCTCGCAAGGCACTTTGCACGGCTCCTTCCATGTATCCCGGAAACTGTGCCGCTGTTTCTGAGCCAGCGAGAATCAATCGATTGTCCAAATAGAGGTGGCGGAAAAGGGGATGGCCATTGTTTTGGTGGGGCAGGATGTCGGTTTGGTAGGGACGGAAGGTATGTGGCTCTTGGCGCCAAACTACCTCTTCGTACTGAAGATATTCTCTTACCTGCCGGCCAAAGTATTTCTCAAGCTGTTGCAAAATGCGCTCCAGCCGGAACTCTCTGCTGGTACTGTGATAGGAGGCGTTCATGAATCCTTTCAATGCAAAAAAAGATTCCTCTACATTGGAGTGATCGTACAACTCAGAGATGGGACCGACATTGCTGAATACGTTGCCACTCAAATTGGGAGCCCGCCAATAAGGCGCTGCATAGGTCAGCCCGACTTTGATGGATTCGCCCATCCAGGTGTGGGTGTTGAGGGCAAGTGATTGGACTTCTTCAGGGAGGGACGGTTGAAGTTGAACTGTTTGCAAAAGCAGATAGGGGGGGAGGGTAGACACGACAATTTGGGCGTGGTACCTCTTGTCCTGACTTTTGACCAACAATCCATCTGATTGCAGCTCAATGGATTGTACCTCCTGGCCCAGTTGGATTTGATGTGACTCCAGCGAATCGGCAAGTGACTGAATCAGTTTGTGGGTACCTCCTTGAATGCGAAAACTGGGCGCATCGTTGGGAGGCAATTGCACGAGCTGTGGAGGACTGGTGGAAATGGGCTCGTAAATGGCGTTTTTGCCCAGGCGTTGTTCGAAAATCCCGATGTCGAGCTCTTGGAGCAAGGCCACCAACTGTTGGTGTTTTTTGCCCAGCCAGGTGGCCCCCATTTCCAGAGGAGCATCTTCCCGAAAATAAGTCGTCTGGATGCGTCCACCGATGCGATGGCGCGCTTCCAGAATCAGAGCTGTGATGCCCTGTTGGCGAAGCAAGTGGGCGGTCAGCAATCCGCTGAGTCCACCACCCAGAATGAGAACGTCTGTCGATTGAGCTGTCATGTGCGAGCAAATTCTTTGGACAACACCCACAAGCCTACAGCAGGGCCCAATGCCAGCAGCAGAAACAAATAGTGGTTGTCAATTTGTGTTTTGAGAAGATTCAAAAATTGTATGCTGATGATGGTGATGGAAAAACCGATGCAATTGACGATGGTCAAGGCCGTGCCCTTGATTTCCTTTACCGCATTTTGGGCTACCATGGTCGAGAAGAGAGGCGAATCGGCAATGACAACCATTCCCCAAAACAACAAGAAACCCAGAAAGAGAACTGGATGATCGACTTGGAAAAACAGGGGGGAGCAAAGGCAACACAGTCCCGATAGAGCCAGCGCAATGGTGGCAATGGTTTTACTTCCGTAGCGCAGCGACAAATACCCTCCTATGACACAGGCTGGTCCGCCCAAGGCGATGATGCAGAAGGAGAGCAGCGAAATCGATGATGCCGTTGCTGGATGGTTCGCTGCATAGGTTTCCAACATCAGTGGGACGAAGGCCCAAAATGCATAGAGTTCCCACATGTGGCCGAAGTATCCAAAGGCGGCGGCCCGGAAATCCCTCTTTTGGAATACCTTGAAAAAAGCCAACAAATCCAATTGTTTGCTGGCCGTTCGGTGGGGCCCGTCAGGTACCAAAAGCCACAAGGACAAGCCCCCCACAACCGCCAGCCCCGTCGTGATCCACAAGACAGCTTTCCAGGGGAAGTCTCCTCCCAGGCTTTTGAGCAGGTGGGGAAATGCCGTACCCAAGACCAGGGCTCCCACCAGATAGCCCAAGGATTTTCCCAATCCCTTTTGGTAGTAATCTGCCGCAATCTTCATCCCAACTGGATAAATTCCCGCCAGAAAGAAGCCCGTCGCGTATCGCAACAACAGCAAACTCCACAGCTGATGTCCCTCCCAAGTGATGGCCAAATTGGCTCCAGCCGCGATCAGTGCACTGATGCCAAAGACGGCCGAGGGCGAAAAGCGATCGGCTATGGTGAGCAAAGCAAAGACCAAGGTGCCACTGATGAAGCCAAACTGAACGGCAGAGGTCAAATGTGCCAGTGCATCAGCTGACAGCCCAAAGGTATTGACCAGATCACTCATCACGCCATTGCCTGCAAACCAAAGCGAGGTGCCGCAAAATTGGGAAAAGATGATCAGTGGCAGGATGTAGGGGGGATGCTTCATTTGGGTGCTGATGTGTTTGGCGGTGATCTCTGCAGTCAAGGTAGGCCTTCTGGGGGGCAATTCAAAACAGCCTGTCCGCAGCCACAGCCAAGGGTTGTAGGGGCGACAAAAGAGCTCATTTCTCTTTTGGGCAGAAAACTCGACGATGAAAACCATCCATTGGTCTACTATTTATTTTGGAACATCGAAAATCTGATATTTTAGATCCACAACAACAATAAATCATCAATCATGGAATGGAGCTTGAAAATTCGCCAACATCGCTTTGAAGAAAAGATTCAATACACCAAAGCCATCGCATTGGGGCACCTGATTCTCGGCCTCATCATCTTGACCGTTGGAAGTTGGGCCATACATTTTTGTCCCATCCTCGCCTGTGCTGCTACCGTCTTTTTGTTTGTCACTGCCATCCTCATGGATGCTTGGAAGAGTCAGGCCTTCAACTGGGGCGTTCTGGCTTTGTACGTTGGCACACTTGTCTTGGAATTGCTCTATGGTGGTTTGCCCGCCTATTTTCTGGACTACCAAGGGGGTGGCAGCGGCATCGGTCATGGCATCATCATGGAGTTTTTGATCCTTGCATTTCCTTACATATATCTCTTCATCCGCATCGGATTGCTCATTCCTCTGATACAGTTGATCCTTGCTCGAAGACAGTTGTGACGACAATGGTCTGCAGCTCTGTACATCAGCAAAAGCTGCAAACCAAAGTACTGTCCCCGATTCATCGCCTTCACCACTAATTTCGTCCCGCGATGACGCCTCCGTCTACGTCCCAGATTGCTCCTGTGACCCAGGAAGCCTTTTCGGAAAGCAAAAACAAAATGCTGTTGGCAATGTCTATTGGCCTGCCATTTCTGCCGATTGGATGAAATCCGTTGAAGCCTTCCAGTGCCTTATCGGCCGCTTCTTTCCCACCAAAAACGCTGTGATAGACGGGCGTCTGTACCACTGCTGGCGAGACGGCATTGACGCGGATGTTGTCGTCGCCCAACTCCATGGCCAGGTGTTGGGTCAAGGAGTGTAAACCAGCCTTTTGCATGGAGTAGGCAGAGGATGGAGTGGCCTTGACCGCCTGCTTTGCCCACATGGAGCCGACGTTGACGATGGAACCTCCTCCGCTGGCCTTCATCTTCCTGGCAGCCCCCTGGGTAATGAAAAAGAATCCCCGGTTGAGGTCCAGATAGGCATTGTAGTCCTCCACTGTATGGTCGAGAAATGGTTTGGGGCCAAAAATTCCCGATGCATTGACGAGGTAATCCAGTGAATTGAGGGACTCGATGGAGGCGATGAGTGCATTGACCTGCTCCATGTCGGAAATGTCTACGCTGTGCTTGGTCAATTGGGGTGCGTCGGGCACTTTGGCGGTGTTTCTGCCGACAATGTGTACAGTGGCTCCCCCTTCGAGTAGGGCATTTGTTGTGGCAAGGCCGATTCCACTTGTGCCTCCGATGATGAGGGCGGTCTTATTTGAGAAATTTTGCATATAATGAATTTTAAATTGAACAGACAAGTCTGTCTATAATTGGATAAATTTTTTTGCTTTGCTAGAACGTCACCCAGCCACTTTTTCTGGTGTGTTGCGAATGATCAAAGCGCAGAGGTTCCTCGACTCTCTGATGGGCCAATCCTCTTGGTGGAGGTGGCTTTCGCCCACGGCACTTTCGTAGAGTAGGTAAAGTTGTCGGGCCAAAGAGTCACTTTGGGATTCCTGGGGCATCTTCAGATTGTTGTCGATCAGTTGTTGGATCAATTGGATGAACAACTGCTTTTGGGTTTGGATCTCTTGTCGAATTCTCAGATTGTCCTTGGGGATTTCGGCCACCGTTTTGATGCACCAGCAACCGTTGAAGTCCTTGTCTTTGAAAAACAGTTGGAGGAAATCAAAAATGGCCAAGATCTGTGGCTGGCCCGCCTCCTTGGTACGGATGTAGGCCTGGATGTCCTTCAGAAAAGTGGTGTTCTTGAATTGCAAATAGGCAAGGCAGATGTCTTCCTTCGACTTGAAATGATTGTACAAGGTGGCCTTGGCAATGCCCGATTTGGCAATGATCTCATTGATGCCCGTCGAATTGTAGCCGTTTTGGTAGAACAGCTCAGAGGCAGTCTCAATGATTCTATTTTTGACTTCTGAATGCTTCACAGGGGCAAAGATAGCAAGATTTTTTAAAATAGACAGACTTGTCTGTTTTTTCTTCTCATACGCAAGATGTCATCCTATTTTGCACATCGAAACTGTATTGTTACAAGCTTGGCACCCTCCCCCCCAATGTATAATGCAAGGCATCTTCCCCAAAAATGTCAATGGAATCTGTAAATCCCGTAGAGAAAGGAGTATCTTTGGGCGACTTCAAAAGAATGGATCAACAATACTCAATTAGAACTGACAAGGACAGGATGGCACAAACTCTCGGCAAACAAAATGCTGTGGGGTAGAACAATGCCAAAGAGTAAAATTCGTTGAAAGAATCGGATCGAGGTACAAGGACATGCAAAAAAGGCATTTTGGCTTTCACTGATTCGACATTTTGTAGTCAGTAAGAACTATAACCAACCATTATTCCGATCAGCAAAGGATGTTTTTGTGAAATTGTTTTGTCCATCGATGTCACAGCCATTCGGTGGCAAACAACAATTTACACCTTTGTATGAGGTAGATTTGCACATACAAGTAAAAACCCAAATTGAATAATGAACCCATCTTCCACTAAGTCAGAGACGAGCACAAAGACGATTTTGCGATTCAATCGAAAGGATCAAAAGGAATTTTACCCGGAACTGCGCCGAAGAGTAAATCACTATTTTGAAAAGAACCAAATATCCAAGCATTGCGATGCCCGGATGATCAGCAAGACTGTCCTGATCCTGAGTGTATTTGCCTTGACCTACGCACTTTTGCTGTCCAACCTATTTTCGCCACTGTATCTTTTGATGTTGGCCATCGTTCACGGGTTTTTCACCGCTTTGATTGGGTTGAACATTGCGCATGATGCCGTTCATGGTGCCTACACACAGTCTCCCCGCCTGAACAAATTGATTGGACTGAGCTTCAACATCATCGGGGCCAATGACTTTATGTGGAAATGTTCTCACAATGTCATGCACCACTCCCACACCAACATCGTGGATTACGATGCAGACATCGACCAGATTCCACTCATCCGCCTCAACCCACACCAAGACCTATGGTGGATTCATCGCTTTCAGCACATCTACATCTTTTTCTTCTATTCACTGACGACCATTGCCTGGGTGTTCATTCGCGATTATGCCGAGTTTTTTCATCCCAAGGTCAACGGAAAGGGCCGGGCCGAAAAGCCGACGCAGGAATTCTTGCGGATGGTATTTTTCAAATGTTTGTACTACACCATCTTCTTGGTCATTCCCTTTTTGGTCATCGACGTTCCGTTTTGGTATTTCGTGATTGGCTTTGTGGCGATGCACCTGGTAGAGGGCATTACACTTGCCTTGATCTTCCAATTGGCGCACGTCATTGAAGGAACCGACTTCCCACTGCCCGACGAGCAAGGCAAATTGGAGAAATCCTGGGCTGCTCACCAATTGTATACAACTGTCAATTTTGGCTGTAAAAACGACTTTCTCAACTACATCTGTGGTGGACTGAATTTCCAGGTTGAACACCATTTGTTTCCCACCATTTGCCATGTTCACTACAAGGCCATTGCTCCCATCGTCGAGCAAACTGCCAAGGAATTTGGTTTGCCATATCACAATTACCCACGCTATCGCGATGCATTGGGATCGCATGTTCGGATATTGAAGCAGTTTGGGCGGGCGTGATCAGAAAATCAATTCAATGGAGCTAACGCATTTTCAACTTGAGATCGAACAGGGCATCGCCCGACTGACCTTCAATCGCCCGGACAAGGCCAATGCATTGCACATGCCGGCCTGGAAAGAAATGAAGGCTGCCTTTGAATACTTGCACACCCATCCTCAGGTGCGTGTCGTCATTTTGAGTGGACAGGGAAAGCACTTCTGTGCTGGCATCGACCTGGAAACGCTCATGAGTTTGCAAGCCTTTCAGCAGATGGACTGTGAGGCACGCAAGCGCGAGGCATTGCGCGATTTCATCTTGGTTTTGCAATCGGCCATCAACGCCATCGAGCACTGCCGGAAACCTGTGCTGGCGGCGGTCCACCGTGCTTGCTTGGGAGGAGGCTTGGACATTGCGGCAGCTTGCGACATGCGCTATTGTACAGATGATGCCTATTTTGCCGTCAAAGAAATTGATCTGGGACTGGTGGCCGACTTGGGTAGCCTGCAACGCTTGCCAACCATTCTGGGCCCGGGCATGGTGGCGGAAATGGCTTACACAGGCCGAAAAGTACATGGACCAGAGGCGGAAAAAATCGGCTTGGTCAACAACAGCTTTGCCACCGCAGAAGCCATGATGGATCACGTGACGAACATTGCCAGTCAGATCGCCTCCAAGTCACCGCTGGTGGTGCGGGGGACCAAAGAAATGTTGCTCTACAAAAGGGACCATGGGGTTCATGACTCCCTGGACTACATGGCCACTTGGAATGCCGCCATGTTTTTTTCCAAAGATTTGCAAGAGGCCTTTGCCGCTTCGATGGAAAAGCGCCAGCCCCAATTCGATCAATAGCCAGTCATCAAATTCGTTGGACGTACTTGATTGGGACTTGATCGACCAACCATACCTTGTTTTCGGATAAATAAAATACGTACCCGTCTTCCAGCATTTGTTGGCAGTCGATGGTCAGGACAATTGGAGGGCCGTGCCGCAGGCCGACTTCCATGGCGGTGTCTTGATCTGCAGAGAGGTGGACGTATTGGCGGTTCATCTTTTGAATGCCGGTTTGGCGAATGGATTCCAAAAACCTCTTGGCTGTGCCGTGGTACAAAAAGGGAGGTGGTGGCGTCGGTGTCAATTCCACATCGACGGTGAGAGAATGGCCTTGGTTGGCCCGAATGCGCCGTCCTTCCATGTCGAGTGCAAACCTTTGTTTGTTGTTGTTGGCGACCACTCGTTGGATGTCTTCCAACTGGCTGGAATGGCCGTGTTTGTTGAGTTGTTGAAGCAGTTGGTCGAGGGAGACCCACCCCTTGGCATCCATTTGCAGGCCAATGGCTTCGGGCTGGTGTCGCAGCAGCAAGCTGAGGAATTTGCTGAGTTTTCTGTCTTTGTCCTTTTTCATGCTCTTTACAACAGTTGTCGTTCCTCAAAAAGTTTCCCATCCTGCGTTACCTTTTCTCATTTGGTGAGTACTGGATATAAAGGCGGCTATTTGCTACGCCCATTATCCAACGGGGACACTGCGCCCACAGAACCTGCCACCATGTTTCACAACCACTTCAAAATTGCCATTCGACAACTTCGCAGAAACAAAATTTTTTCCGTCATCAACATTCTGGGATTGTCACTGGGCATGGCGCTGGCCATCTTGATTGTCAGCTTCATCCTGGGAGAGTTTTCCTTTGACCATTGGATGGCAGACAGTGATCGGACATATCGCGTCTATCGGATTGGCAATCAGGGGGAGACGGCATGGACGCCTGGTCGATTGGCCGAAAAAATGCAAAACGATTATCCGGAGGTCGACATCACCACAGGCTATGCTCCGCGAGGAGAGCAATTGCTGACCTATGCGGGCAACAATTTTTACGTGGAAAAAACAGCGGCAGTTGACAGCAGCTTTTTCTCTGTCCTACCGCTGCATTTCCTACACGGCAATCCGGCCACTGCCATGTCCCAACCCAACAGCATGGTCATTTCCGATAAGCTGGCCAAACGGATTTTTCAGTCGACCAACCCCATCGGAGAGGTTTTGCAGTACGGGGGAGAGGAAGAATTCATGGTCACAGGAGTGGTGGATCACTCTCAATTCAAGTCCCACATCGATGCCAACATTTTTACCCGCTTTCGCTGGTATGGTGATTCCTGGATCGGCAACAATCGGTCGACCTATGTGCGCCTCAAGCCCAGTGCCAAGCCGGAGCAACTGGCGGCCAAGATTGAAAAGGATGTCAATCAATTGGTTCGGCAGCAATACCTGGAAGGTGGCTACACGCCTACAGACAACAATTTTTACCGCTGGGCTTTGCAGCCCCTCAATGACATTTATCTACAATCCGAGGGATGGACAGCCCTCCCTTGCTTGTCTGGCAGCATGCGCAATGTCTGGGTCTTTGCCCTCATCGCTTTGCTCGTTTTATTGGTCGCCATCATCAATTATGTCAACCTGACCACCGCCCGAGCTACCCAGCGCAGCAAGGAGATCGGCGTGAAAAAAGTGGTAGGCGCTGGACGGCCATTGCTCACCCGGCAATTTTTGATCGAATCGGTCCTGCAAGCCCTGCTGGCAGGGACATTGGGCTTGATACTGGCAGAAATCCTCTTGCCATTGTTCAACCAAATCAGCGAACGAGAGCTTCAGCTTCTCAGTGGCAATCCCACTTCGATCATCCTGACGACTTTGCTTTTTGCCAGCTGCGTTGGTCTGTTGGCAGGGGCTTATCCGGCTTGGGTGTTGTCGGCTTTCCAACCTGTAAACGCTCTGAAGTCCAGCTTTCAACGGATCGGAGACAAGGGGCTGTTTCGCAAGGTATTGGTCAGCGGACAATTTGCTGTATCCATTACTCTGCTCGTCCTCATGGGGGTCATCTACTTACAGGTGCAGTACATGATGGACAAGGAGTTGGGCTTCCATCCCGATCAGGTATTGGTGGTGCCCATGAACAGCCACGAATCTCATTACCGGGTGGAGCAACTCAAAAGCGAATTCAAGCGCATTCCCGGTGTGGAGGAGGTGACGACAGCTTCTACCTTCCCCGGTCGATTCCTGCCCGATTGGCCCATGTTGATCGAAGGACGAATGGAATCGGTGGGGCCTTTGACCATGGCTGTAGATGACGACTTTGCGCGTGTGCTCCAAATTGAAATGGTGGCCGGGCGTTTTTTGGATGACCACATCAGTGGCGACAGCATCAACAATTTTGTTGTCAATGAAGAATTTGTCCGGCGCTACAACATCAGCGACCCAATTGGCGAACGCATCAAATGGTCCAGTGATTCGACCTATGGGCAGATTGTGGGAGTGATGAAAGACTTTCACTATCGGGGCGTAGCAGATGAGATCATGCCCTTGGTGGTCAATGCCCGGCACTGGCGCAACTTGGTTGGCTTCCAATTGTCTACGACTAATTTGTCTCACACGATAGCCTCCATCGAGAAGGTTTGGACCCAGATCGAGCCTTTGTACCCGATGCGCCATTCCTTTCTCGATGAGGACTTTGACGAGCAGTACAACGAACAACGCAGCTTTGCCCGCTCCATTTTGTACACCACCTTGCTCACCATTTTCATTGCCTTGCTGGGGCTATTTGGTCTCACCTCTTTTGCTGTAGAAAGACGAACGCGGGAAATTGGCATCCGGAAAATCCTTGGTGCTTCGGTCCACAACATCATCGGTCTGCTGTCCAAAGACTTTGTCCAACTGGTGGCAGTGGCATTTGTGATTGCTTCTCCTTTGGCCTATTACCTGTCGAACAGTTGGCTCAGCGATTTCTCTCACCGCATCAGCCTGTCCTGGTGGATCTTCGTCGGTGCTGGCGCCCTGATCTTACTGGTCGGCTTCCTGACCGTCAGCATCCAAAGCTTAACAACGGCCTTGGCCAAACCAGTGGACAGTCTGCGGAATGAATGAGTCCCGCCCTCAGTGTTGGTTGATGTCTTGGATCAGTCGATTGAGGTCTGAGGTGTCGTTTCGTTCCAAAATGCGGAGTCCTTCATCCATGGCTTCCAGTGCGGAGCTGGTCAGGTAGCGGGCCAGGGGAACGATGGGGCTGACCGCTTCGCTGTGTCCGGGCAATACCACGCTGATGTCGCTTTGCTTTGGCAGCTCTATGTCGTATTGGTGGCCCGGATCTGCTGCCTCCCTCAATTGCCATCGATTGTTGGTGTTGAAGCCACTTCTCAGTTTGCCCAGAGCCGAGGCTGGTGCCACAAGCTGGGAGATGGCGGTGTTGCGAGTGGGACTAGGGTCGACGGTTCCGTTGCGGATGAGGATGGAATAAAAGACAAGTTGTTGGTACAGATCGGCATTGACTGCTGTACTTTGTTTCATGGAGTCGCGCAGGTGTCTGAGATGCAACAAAATGCCTCGACCGCTTTGGGCACCGTAGTTGTCGTAGTAGCCAGCATCCACAAAGCTGCCGACATTTTTGACATTTCCCGCCGGGTTGATGTAGGGAAAACTGGCATTGAGCAGATTGGCGGTGCTGAGGCGGATGGTTTTTTTTCCCCGACTCATGGTATCAATGACTTGCAACAAGTCCATGGCCTGATAGAAATTGGCTCGCAGTTGGACAGGGCTCACAATGGCGTGTCCGCCGGATTGCACATGGGTGGTATTGAGCAGCAAAATGGGAGGGGTTCGCTGATCCTTGAAGCGGGTATCGCCGGACTCATACCAAAAATTGAGAAAGGGATCGGAGTAACCATCGACCTGTCCTTGGCTGACGTCAGACAGTTGCTTGGTCCATTCGTACTCCAATTGCTTGGCCCGGTCGGTTCCCATTTTGAGGCCCAGTGTACTTCGCCACAGGTCGGCCCCCATCAGCAAGGTCAGAGAGGAGGAAAGAAAATTACCCATGAACATTTGGCGGGCATAGCTGTGGATGGAATCCTGGACCACTCCTGCCTGTTTCATGCTGAAGTAAGTGCTGTTGCCCGTATTGCCACCAGAGGCTCCGGTGAGTCCAAAAATGTGCTGGTCGTAGTAAGCGGGGATTTGCTGGTCGAGGTAGTCGTGTACGATATTGGTCCAGTAGGCAGATCTGGAGCCACCTCCTTCCGAAGAGATGACCAACAAAGGGTATCGCGGGTTGCTGGTGGAATCGGCAGCGCGTCTTTCCGCCAGGTACTGCCTGATTTGTGGCGCTCGGTCATCGACCCATCTTTGCAGGTATTCTCTCATGTCCAATCGTCGGTCGGGCTGAAAGCGGGCCTCTTCGCCTGTGGCATAGTCGATTTCGTGGTGGTAAGAGCTGGTCGTGACGTTGGCGACGATGAGGGCTGTCAACAAAAAGAAAAAGACGATATAGGATTTTAGGCTTACCCCCAGAATGCGGAAAAAATAGAGCAAGGTGAGGTAAAATACAAAGGCCAAATTGGCACAGATCAGCGGATTGATGTGTTGGGAAAGGCTGGGAATGAAATTGATCAACAGAAAACACAGAGACAGGCTGACCGCCAAAATGCAGATGATTTTGATGACGCGGGCATCTTTGTTGATCCAGGCAATGTTGCGGCGCGCCATGACCACAAACAAGAAACTGAAGGAGACCAAGACCAGGGAATACATCAGGAATTGCAAGGAATTAAGGTCGCCTGCATTGAAAAATAAAGCGATGCCCAGCAAGACCGCCACTACCATCAAATAGCCGTATATCCAATTGCCAATGGTATCGCGCAGCAAGTCGGAAAAGGTGAATAAGAGAGGGTTGTTGGTTCGACCAAATAGGAGCAAGACAGCTGTTAGCAGGATCAAGCCCAGCAAGATGTAGCCCGCTGGGAAGATCCAAGGCAAGCGATGGGGGGCAATTTCGTGGCCCACATTGAGTACACCGAGGGCAACCACCATGAGGATGAAAGCCCCAATGAGGCGGGGGACCATCTCGATGAGGCGGCGGCGGTAGGCTTGGTCATCGTCCAGGGTCTCTACATCAGGGGTCACACAATGCTCGGTCATATCTGCCTCGAAAAAGGCACGCCAGGACTTGATCTTCGAACTGTTTTCGGCATACAAATACCTGGGCAGGTACCAATTGATGGCAGCCATGGTCACCAGGGTGGCAAAAAAGAGGGTCACCTGAAACCATCCTTCCTGATTGAGGGCCAGCAGCAATTCTTTGGCTTGCGGGAAATTCCAATAGAAGAGATAGACCAATAAAAGCAGGATGATGCCGTAGAAATTGAATACAGTTGCATCGTAGAGGATCCCCAAGCGCCGGGTGAGGCGCTGGATGAAGTTGAGGTTTTTCATTTTGGTATCAGAGGTTGTTCGTCTGCTAAAGATAAGGAAGTTGTGCAAAATGTTGTTGTGTGGCCATACCGAATGCTAGGGATGCGATTGACAAAATTAGGTAAAATACAGCTTTGGTCATCATTTATTTGGACTTAGTCTAAATAAGTTATATTTTTATCATGTCATCAAAAGAAAACACGACCAAATCTGTCAAAAGCTTTTCGAAACTGATGACATGATACCTCAAAATCGACATGACGAATCACAAATCAAAAATATCACAATCCAAGAGAACCAGCCCTAAACAGGTAAAAGATACTCGTTTTGTTTACTACTATTTCCTCACCGAAATAATGCTGTTTGCTAAGCTAGGGCCACCATTGAGTTTTGTCTTTTCTACTACTTACAACAAACCTTCAAAAGATTGATATCGTGGCCTTCTCCGGCATCAGGCAATCCCACTGCCTGATGCCCGGCTTTTTTTTTTGAGGAAATGTATTGAGAAAGAAACCGTGTTTTCAACAAGTCATTTACTATTATTTTTAACATCCGGGAATCACATTTTGCATTCTTCATACACCATGGGATCTATGTGATTGTTGGATGTTTTTTGTATTCCGCTGTCGTTTTGCCATTTCTCATTGAACCCAATTCACTTTTTTCCGTATCAAAATTGTCTCCTCTTCCATCAAAAGGTTGAATTCGTCAGAGGAAGGTGGCGTTTCATTTCTTATTGCCGTACCTTTGTGGCATTGAAAAGCGAACAACATACCTACCATTTTTCCTACACCAGTACTTTTACATTCAATTCAACAACGCTAAAATTGAAGCACATGAGAAATGTATTTCTTTTACTATTCATCTGTGGTCAGTATTTTGCTGCAGCCCAACAAATCATCACTGTGGGCACACCAGCAGTTTCTCTGTCCAATGTCGACATAGAGACCAAGGAGCGGAAAATACTCACGGTTGGAACGGGCAGCAACGACCTGGTTGCTTTCAACCACCTCACACAAAACCTCTATGTCCAGCAGCGGGGAGGGGTCGCACGTCAGCTTTTGGGCATGGGCCCCAATGGTGGATGTGTCGATTTTGATCTGATCGGATTGCAGGATGTGTCGGGAACAGACTGGGCGCACGATTTTGCCAACGAAATCATCTATTCCATTGCCGGGCAAAACCTTTTCAAACTAGAGTACAAAGGAGATGTACCCGAGGTTTTGATTGGTGGATTGGACGAGGGAGTCGGCATTGCAGTGGATGTGGAGGAAGGGTACGTCTATTGGACAGAACTCAATCTCAATACCGTCAATCGCGCCAAATTGGACGGCAGTGGTCGGGAGGAACTGATTCGTGCGCCAAGTGGCTTGTCGCAATTTGTGGGCATCGCCTTGGATGCAGTCAACAAAAAGGTCTACTACGTCGACAAGGGCCAGGGCAAAATCCACCGGATGGACTACGATGGCAGCAATCCCGAAGAAATTGTCAGCGATCTCAACGATCCCACCCGCATCGGCTTGTATGCACCCGACAACAAAATTTACTGGATCAGCGAGGACGACGAGATCATTCAACAAGCCGATCTCGACGGCAGCAATGTGAGCAATCTGATTGACACCGAAATCAGCATGCCTTACGTCCTGTACGTCGATCCCACCAATGGCGATCTGTACTGGGCAGGCAATGGATTCAATCTTGCCAAAGTCGAACGGGTGCAGCCTCGCAGTGGGGAGCGCAAAGTGCTCTTGTTCAATCTGGAAGATGGTTTCCAGAATCTATCGCATGACCCAATCAACGAGCGCGTTTTCCTCAGTGATCCCAACTTTGCCGGTGGTCGCATGGTGAGCATGAACTACGATGGCAGCTCGCCGGAGATCATCGGCAGTGAACGCATCAATGGTGGTCGGCCCTATGGGGTTGCAGATGGATTCAATGGGTATTTTTACTATGTGGGAGGACCAGGCATCCGCCGGATCAATCTGGACAGCAAAGTGGAGGAAGATTTCATGAGCATGCAACGTCCCGTCAATCAATTGGAGATCGATGTCGAGTCCGGTCGCCTGTATTGGTCAGAGGCCAATGGTTCCATGGGATACATTGACCTGGCAAGCAAGCAATCTACCACCATTACTTCCACCGAGTTTGTGCAAACCTTTGCCCTCGATTTGACCAACAAGAAAATCTACTATGCCCATGGCGATGATGAGCAAATCAAGCGCATGGACCTCGACGGCACCAATGTAGAGCCCCTGGTAAGCGGCATTGCCAAGCAAATTGAACTGGATGTGCCCAATGATCGCCTATACTGGTTGATCGGTCCGGTTGGCTTCGACATTTTTTATACTGACTTGAACGGCTTTTTCCGCACCAAGTTGGAGGGAGTGTCACCTTCAGAATTTGCCATACTAGGAGCCAGTGGTTCGCGCATCATGCTCAACACCATTGCGGTAAATGGAAACAACCAAAGTGCCAGTCTGACCTGGACTTTAGAGGACGACTTTCTTTCTGGTCTTCAGGATGGAGAAGTGTTTTCGGTTCAGCGCCAAAATGCTTCTACCCTTTGGGATGAGCTTGGTACAATTGCCTTTGCCAGTGGACAAGGCAGTTATGATTTCACAGACCCACAGCCTCAGGAAGGTGTCAACCGCTATCGCCTGCGCTATTTGTCTCCCGACGGAGATGTTCAGTTCAGTCCGGTCCAAAGCTTGGACATCAGCACCAGCACAGAAGACTTGTCACAGCTGGAAGCTGCGCAATTGGATTTGCGCCAAGGCCCGGCATCTTTACAGTTGCGTGCAGAGAGGGGTGTTGTGGACATTTACTCTGTGGAAGGGAAACTTCTGAGGAGCTTTCAGATGGCCGACCCGATCCTGGAAATTGCCACCACTGGCTGGGAGCGAGGGACCTATGTACTTCGCCATCGTTCAGAAGATGGACAAGAGGGGGCCAAGTTGTTTACCATCGTTCAGTAAGTAAAAACAGCAGCTTGCATTCCGGAGAGTCGCACCTTCGGAATGCAAGCAACCATTGCAAGATTTGTCTTGTTGCGTTGGGAAAGCACCACAAGGAGAGAGCATTCCGGATCGAATCGTAAGTCTGGTGTTTTGTTGAAAAAACTGCAACAAGATCGAGTTTTGATTGTCTTGCTGACAAATAACCAATGGTAGCTAATTTATGCGATGTTTCTTATGGCTGTACCTGACGTTGCTGGCCACAACCACTTTTGCGCAATTGTATCCAAAGGCGCTTGTTCTTTCCGATTTGGACTTTGTATATCGATCTTTGCCATCGGCCGCTTACGACCTATACGCCTACAGTTCGGAAGAAGTATTTTCCAAACAGTACCTTGCCATTCGCGAATCTTTGACCAAGGATTCTTTTGACTTTCGGGAGGCAACCAATGCCTTTCAGCAGCTGGTTTCGAGCGCACACATTGGACATGCCGAGATTGATTTTCCGGCTCCTGCCTATCGCCGCTATGCCATGGCAGGTGGGACGGTGTTTCCCTTGGAGTTGGCTTTTGAGAGGGGAAAGGTGTACATCCGCCGCAATTTTTCCACACAAACAGACATTCCCCTGGGGGCGGAGCTGTTGCAGATTGATGGAAAGGACATTGGCTACTATTTGGCCTGCATCTATCCTCAAATTTCTGCGGAGCGCCGCTATTTGAAACACGCCAAGATGGAGTTTTATTCCTTTCCCCGATTGTATTGGCAGGTCTTTGGGCAACGCGACGAGTTTGCGATCCTTGTCCGGACCGAGCAGGGGACCAAAGAGTGGGCGCTATCGGCCGTTGACCTGATCGACGGCTATGAGTTGAAGCGAACAGATATTGTGGCTGGCCAGCAGAATTTGCAATTTCACCACGATGGGCGCGTCGCCTTTTTGCAACCAGGGCAATTTGCTGGCGATGAAGAACCATTTCGGCAATTCATTGATTCTGCTTTTTTGCGCATCCGGGAGGCAGGATCGGATCAGTTGATTTTGGACTTGAGAAATCACGGAGGAGGCCACGATGCATTCAGCGATTATTTGATTGCGTACTTTGCGGATCGGCCCTTTCAGTGGCAGTCTGAATTTCATTTGCGGACCAGTCGGTTGTTGCAAGAGCAAACACGTCAGCAAGAAGACAGCAGCGATTCTTATTCCCAGGCAATTCTGACCCACTCTCCTGGCGAGGCATATCCTTGGCGTTTTGAGCCGCAATCGCCAAGACCAGAAGCAGAGCGATTCAAGGGCACTGTCTATGTTTTGGTCAACCGCCAGACGTATTCCATGGCGGCTGTCACAGCGGGCCTGTTGCAAGATTATGGTTTTGCCAAGGTGGTGGGAGAGGAGACGGGGGATTTCCCGAGTTTGCAGGCTGCACAATTTTCGTATCCACTTCCCGAGACGGGCATTGTGTTGAAGATTCCCAAGGGGCGAATTGTCCGGGTCAGCGGCCATTCGTTGGGAGAAGGGGTACAGCCCGATGTATACATTGGCGATCATTTGCTGGACGAAGAGGATGAGATTTTGGAGGGACTGTTGGACTTGTTGAAGCGTTTGTAGGGAAGAAAGAAATGACAGACCACCAGAGCCTCTACTGTTTGATGACCTGCCCATTTGAATGTGTGTAAATTACCAATTGGAGTACTCGGTGGAGTCCCCTTTCAGTCTATTTGTCGAGTAGAATAATGGTCGTACTGGTGGTCTCGCCTTTTGCCTTTGGCGGATTTCCATTTCCCCCTTTGACGGCGTGGAGTTGACTGCTTTCGATGCTGGCAAATTTGAATTTGGTTTTCATGTCTTTGAATTTAATGTGATGAAATATTGTGAATACTTGAGTGAGAAGCGGGAGATTCCCACTATCGTTCGATCTTGATGATAGAAGTTGTCGTGGTTACTCCCTTCGCTTTCGGTGGATTTCCATTTCCCCCTTTGATGGCATGGAGTTGACTGTCTTTGATGCTGATAAATTTGAATCTGGTTTTCATATCTTACAATTTGATGTGATGAAATATTGAAAATTGGCAAAAAATAAGTGTAGTTTTCATAGCTTTTGTTTTGGGTACAAGAATTGTAACTCAAACTGCTGACGCAATTCAAAGTATAGATCATATCCAAGTCAAATTCCTTTCTGATTTCCTCTTCTACACACGACAAAATCCAAGGCTGTCGCGACTACTGGAAATTAGCTTGGTGAACAGTAAAAAAAAACTGGTGTAGTTGAAACGAAATTGACAATGATTTCTGTGTAGAAGAAATGGAGTTGACCTTCCATTGATCTTTCTACCTGTTGCTACTGGAGATGTTAGAGCCATTCAAAGATACGCAAGCCTCTTCACCAAATCAAGGAGTGGACTTGTTAATCTTTGTTAATGATGGAGAGACGTTTGCAGCTGTGGCAAGAAAAAAAGTGAACGCAACGCTATTTGTATGTGCTGGTTGAGTATGAATCAAATGTCTTTTGCCCACGAATGCTTTTGGGGTGGTGAAAAAACAGAGAGAAAGGGGCGATGATGAGGCCCCTTTCTCCGCTTCCGGATGGTAGAGCAAGGACTCTATGAGAAGATGCAGAAGGGGCGGTTCATTCACCCTTCCACCCTCGCTCGTTCCACTTCAATGGATACCATCTCTCCCTTTTTCAATTTTTCGCCGAACTGTTTGCTGAGCAATATCTTTTGGACCGCTACGACGCGGATGTTGTCAAGTGCCAAGTCACAATCACAACCATCGATTTCCCCCCGTATCCGGAGCACGGCCGTCGTATCAGAGGCAGTGAATCGAGTCTGGAAAGATGTCCACTGGTAAATGGGGGTTGGCATGGAAAAGTCCGCCACTTGTTTTCCATCTACATCGACAGCCAAGGCTTTGGTCCCGGGGCCCTTGCAAAACAGATGGGCTTCGGCACCTCCTTTGAAATCTCCACTGATGGTGTAGGTTTGGCCGACTTCCAGGCCGACGAGTTTTTGTGAAATGGCTGGATCGCTGTGACGACTTCCGTTGTGATTGAGCCCCACCATACCTCCCGGATGTCCACCTTCCGAAAAGGACCAACTGCCGATTTCTTTGTTCCAATGCAGTAGGGAAGGGGTCTCGTCAAAGGTTCCGTTCTGGATCAAATTGGTTTGCGCAATGCTGGAACTGGCTGCCAGTAGACAGCAGAACAATAGGTAGATGTTGTTTTTCATTTTCATTGGTTTGGGTCTCGCCATGGCCTCACCTGTGGGCAGGGCAATTGCGAGAGTGCGTCCTGCCACTGCTGGACAGGAAGCCTTCACAAGGTCCGATTCTCAATGAGGAACGGACCTGATGAACCGCCGATGAGCGATCCGATTTGATAGCGCGTAATAGAGAATGATGGGTGTCGAAAGTTGGAAACAAATAATTTTGGGCGACCAACTTTTCAGAACTTATTGTAATTCGGGGTCTGTGGTTTTTTGGGGTTACTTTCCTTGACAAATATATTGGGACTCGGTGCTTTCTCGCCAGAATATCGGCCAAAATGTTCTAAACGGTCCCTTTTGTGTTCTGAATGGTCATCTTCAGGGCATGGACAACAAGGAATGCACTTCTTTTTTGCGAGACCGGCTGATCGGAATGCTGTGATTGCCCATGTAGACCGTCAAATTGTCCCATCGGCTGATGTGGGCCAGATTGATGACATAGCTTCGGTGGGTCTGCACAAATTGATCAGCTGGCAGCTGGCCCATGAAATCCTTGAGGGCGTTGCGTTGGATGATCTGTCGGCCATCGGAGAGATAGACTTGCAAATAGATGTGATCGCTTTGCAAAAACAGAATGTCCTTGAGTTCTACCAGGTGCGTTTGCGTCCCGTCGAACAGGGGAATGCTGGGCTTTTTTTCCTCCCTCATTTGTTGTTTGTGCATGACAATTTCCAGGGTGGCAAACAATCCTTCCTTGTGAATGGGTTTGGACAAGTAGCCAGCTGGGAGGGTTGCCTTGGCCATCTCAATGGTTTGGGCATCCATCTGGGAGGTCAGGTAGATGAAAGGGCAGTTGTGTGGCTGTTGTTCGATGAAGTGGGCCACATCTATGCCACTTTTGTGACCACTGAGTTTGATGTCCAGCAGGCAAATGTCTGGCAGTTGTTGGCTGAAAAGTTCGACGGCTTCGTCGTAGGAAATGGCCATCCCAACAACTTGATGGCCTTTGCGAGTGAGGTAGCGCTTGATGTTGTCTGCAATGAGTACCTCGTCTTCGACAATGAGTATGCGATAAGAAGACATTGCGATTGGTTTATCTAATGGTGCTTCAAATGAAATTACAAGTTCGAGGTTTGATGGTAGGGCAGATGGACAAGATACAGAAACAAGAGAAACTGCCCAACAAAGAAGCAAGCTTATTTGCTGTTTTTCTCCCGAAAGAAGATGTCATAGGCAGCCCCCTGTTGGTTGCGACTTTCCACCCGGCCATTGAGCTGTCTGACCATGCTGTTGAGCAGATACGTCCCCAGACCACCTTCGCGTTCCTGCAGCTGTCCATTGACAAAACCGGGGCCATTGTCCTTGTATCGAAGAACAAAGCCGTCCTCCCTTCGCTCCAACCCGATGTCGATTTGCAACTTCTTGCCCTCCAATCGACCATGCTTGAGGCTGTTGGTGAGCAGCTCCGTCAACACAATGCCCAGTGGCATGGAGGTTTCCAGGTTGAAGTGCTGGGCCTGTAGGTGTAGTTGGAAAACAGGGCGTCGTTCTGGCGTGGAAAAATTGCTGAAGTGGAGGCAAAGATTTTCGATGTATTCGTGTAGGTCCACATGCAGGGAGTCTTCTTGCTGATAGAGGATTTCGTGAATGGCCGACATGCTGTAGATGCGATTGGACATGGTCTCAAAGCTGTTGTGCAGTTGGGGGTGGTCGACTTCTTCCATCTGCAATTCCAACAAACTGATGATGACCTGGAGGTTGTTTTTGACCCGGTGGTGGACTTCTCCTTGCAAGACTTTTTGCTGTTTGAGGGATTCGGAAAGTTCCCGATTGGCTTGCTCTGTCAGCAAGGCCTGGGCTTCTTTTTGCCGATTGGCGCGCCGCAATTGCCAGTTGTAATAGCCCAGTAAGACAGCGATGATCAGAATGGAGGCCAGCAGTCCGATCAGCATCCACCGCCGCTCGCGTTCGTAGCGAATCTGGCGGGCCTGCTCTTGGATCATTTGCGCTTTTTTGTCATCATTGTACCTGGCGTCGATCTCAAAGACTTTGCTGTAGTTGCGCTGTTCGACATCTGCCAATTGCAATTCAAAGCCTTTGTTGATGTAATGCCAGACCGAATCTGATTGTCCGAGCAAGCGGTAAATCTCTGCCCGGCGTTTGTAATTGTGGTAAAAAGGATGGGCTTCTTCAATCCCGTTTTCCCTCCCTTTGACAGCGGCAATCAGGGCTGAGTCGTTGTACAGCAAGGCTTTTCGGGCCTGTCCATTTCGGAGGTAGAGAGTAGACAGGTTGCTCATGCTGGCCCCATAGCCATTGTAATCTTCTGTTTGCCACCAACAGCGCCCGGCTGCCTGAAAATGCCCAATGGCTTTTGGGAAATCTGTTTTTCCCTCCAACATTCCCATTAACAAATGCCCCACGGCCTGGTCTTCTTTCAACCCCAAAGGCTCGGCCGTCCGCAGCACTTCCCCCGCATAAAATCTGGCAGAGTCTTGATCGGCAAACAAGCGATGATAGGAAGAGGTGCGGATGCAATAGCGCGGATAGATGGAATCCAGCCCATGGCTTTCAATGACCCGTTTGGCCTGGAGAAGATGACTGCGGCAAGGCTCGGCCCGACTGAGCTTTTCTTGCAGGCGAGCCAATGACAATTGGGTATTGGCCAGCACATCCCATTGTGCTTGCTCTGTGCTCCACTCAATCAAATCAAACAATTGCTGGATGGCCAACTCATCCTTGTTGTCTTTTTCCAGGACCTCTGCCACCCGGTAGCGAATATGCAGCCCCAGAGGCGTGTCCAATTCGTCTCGCTTGTCCAATTCACTCACCAACTCCTCCAAGACGACCAAGGCACTGTCATTTTTGAAGGATTTGATGTAGTCAATGGCCTTGTCGAATTTCTTTTGGGGCTTGTACACAGAGATGGGTTCTTGTCCCAACAACAGACCCGACTGCCAAAGCAGCCCAATCACCAATGCCACAAGCCAATTGTTTGAAGGTATCGTCACAGATTCAAAAGTAGGCAACGCATGGGACTTGGCCCAGTTCTCAGACAAAAAATACCGATGCATGGTCAAAGGAGACGATGCATCGGCAGCTGTGAGAAAAGGGTACACTCAAGTCCTCCTCACAATTTGATCTTGTAGCTCATGCTGATGAAGGTGTTGTTGGCAAAAGGGGAGCGGATGTGGTTGAGCTTGCGAATGCGAAAGGACAGCACACCTACATCCATACCAATCCACCAACTTGCTACTCTCCCAAAGCCCGCCTCTCTCGGGTCCAGTCGATAAGCCTGAATGTCCTCTCTGTTGTTGGCCAGGAGTTGGTCGTAGGTCGCAGCGGCAGCGGGATTGTCAAATTGTTGGTTTCGCATGTTGGACAAACCGATGGAATAACCTGCCATCAACGAAAAGTAGGAAGTACCTGTCGTTTCCTCCCGCACCACACCCAGCATGGAAAGGGCAATGGGACTGATGTCGATGCCAATGTCAAAGTATCCCATGGCTGTTTGGTAGCTGCCACGGCCAAAGTCCTTCCTCAGATTGACCTTCTTCTCTTTTTTGTCTTCTGGGTTTTCCATCTCACTGGCATGCCCGATTTTTCCACCTTCCACATTGAGACTGAGGTAAAACCAGCCGGATTTGGTGGTAACTTCCGCCCCGTACATCACACCCACTGGCATGGCGTGATCGCTGCGAATGGAGCTGACCGACAGCTTGGGGCCGATGCCAAAAAAGGGGCCGATGTCTTGTATGCCGACTTTAGTGGGCTTGACGCGGATGTCGGCGCTGGACTCTGTTGTGATTTCTGTTACTCTCTGCTTGCCCGTTCCAGTGCCACGGGTGTATGTGCGACTTGTGGTCTTGCTGGTGTAATTTTCTACATTGACTTGTGCGCCATCGACATACACCATACTGGGGTCCAGCTTTTGTTTGAGGGCATCGAGCCGAATGACCAGGCTGGGCATGAAGTTGACCCAACGCACGGGCTTGTTCAGGTCGCCGCTGTAGAGGCCGATGGTGGTATTGAGTGTGAGTTCGGCAGTGACCAGTGGCAGGCGAAGTCTCACCCCAGGCTTGATGCCCATGTAGCCGTACCAATCCTTGTCTTGGTCGTAGCGCCCCTCTTCCCAAAAGGCATAGGACCCAAAGTTGATTCCGAGGATGGGATGGAAACGAGCGACCTTGGCAGAACCAGCCTGGGCCCCCAATCGGATTTTGGTAAAGGGAAACAAAGCCCCTACGGACCACTCCCGCCCGATGTAATTGTTGCCGTAGGAATCTGGCTTGGGAAGTTTATCGTCTGTAAAGCCCAAGCCCTCGGAGGGATTCATGCCGATGCGGCCCATGAGCCAGCGAAATTCAAAGCCATCAGCCAATAAGTTGATGCCATACCAGGGAGTCTCTGCCCCGCTGTACGCCCCAAAGGTCGGCCGCGCCACTTCCAGCCCGATGCCGCCGTGGTGTAGATCGAGTTTGCGTTGGTTGTCTTGGTAGCTTTGTGCCTGTAGCGATAAAAAGGATGTCAAAAGCACCAGCCCACTTAGGCCGATGCGGATCAGATTGTTCATTGGGAATAATTTTACCCCCAAGATGCATCTTGTTAGGTGGAAGGATCAATACTACCTTTGGAGTATTGTGGTCTTTACCATTTTTGCAAACCGAGTAGTTTTTCGCCCAGTTCACTGAGTTGTGCGATGCTGTACTTGGTCTGCTCCCAATTGCGGGGATCGCCGGGAAAGGCATATCCCTCTGGAGCGATGCGGTCCTGCCAGGAGTTGATGCGCCATTGTCGCAAGGAGTCATTGTCTTGCTGGGCGGGCATCATGGAGATGTACTGTGCAATGCGGACTTTGCCATCGGAGTGATTGGGGCGGATGCCGTGTGGTTCACAACTGTTGAAGATCAGCAAGTCTCCTGCTTCCAGTGGTACTTTGACGATTTTGTCTTTCAGGTCTTTGATGTCGGGTTGGAAGCGGTTTCTGTCCTCGGGCTGGCTCAGCTTCCAGCTGTCGTAATTGCGAAACAACCAAGGGATGCATTGAAAGCCACCCATGTTTTCGTCGGTTTGGTCGGCCAGCGCCAGGACGCCTTGCACATTTTGGGGTTTGGTTTCCGGATCGTAGTCCCAGTGAATGAATCCCTTGTATTCAAAGCCAGGCTGGATGGGGAAATTGAGGTTGGCCCGATCGATGGTCACCCAAAGTTTTTCTGTTCCCCAAATATCCACGAAGGCATCGTACACCCGTTGGCTTTGCCGATTGTTCCAAAGAGCTTGGTGGTTGTAGACTTCCACCATGCCAGTGCCAGCCAGCTCTTTCATCTGCATCTCGGCCCGGGGAGGAGTGTACCAAGTGGAGGGGTCATGAGGGCTTTTTTCTTCAAATTCCCACAAAAAGGCAGCGGTTTGGGCAGCCTGTTCCCGGGAGACCGCCTGTTTGACAACCACATAGCCATTGTGCTGCCAGAAATGCCACTGCTCCATGCTCAACACCCGGAGGCTGTCAGCTGTGGCCTGTTCTCGCAATCGCCTGTTGCTGCTCTTGGCGGTGGAGGGATTGCCGGGGATGTCGGTGTGCTGATTGTCGGGGATCATGGAAGGAGCATCTGGCTGTTCTTGCTTTTTCATGGTTCAGGCGTTTGTTGAGAAAATGTAGGTCGGCGGACCCTACCAATATACGGATTTCTGCTCAACCCCAAGCAGTGGGGAATTTTGCTCACCCTTTCAACCAGAGGCCAGTTCCTTTTCGATGTGTTGGAGCAGCCAGGAGCGGTTCAAGAGCAGTTGACAGGCAGCGATTTTGTCCTTGAGGACTTGGAGTTTGTGCTGGAACTCTTTTTTGGAGAAAGTCGTGCGTTTTTCCAGCATGTGACTGAGCTGTTTGGTAAAGCGCAGGAGATTGCGGCCACTTTTTCGCCTCTTTTCCTCCATCTTTTTGGTTCGCAAGAGGAAAATCCGAAAGTTGTCGATGCTGTAGTCGAGGGCCTTCCATTCTCCTTGTTCGAAGTAGATTTTGAGGAGCAGCAAGCGGGTGATGAGTTGGTAGTAAAGGTCTTGAAATTCGACCTTGTTGAGCAGTTCAGAGGCTTGGCGATATTGTTGTTGGCTGTAGTGAAAGGCGGCCAGGTTGTAGGTATAGGTATTGAGGGCGTAGGCAGAAGGGAGTGCATTTTTTTGTTCTTCAATGAATCGGCCAACCCACTCGTACTCCTGCAACTCGCAGCCCAGGGCCACAATGTTGGTGTAGTCCCATTGGGGAATTTGGTCTTCGACAAAGAGCAGTTTGTTGTCGAGCATTTGCTGGTACAACTCAAAGGATTCTTTGCGGAAGGCATTGACACCCAGGTTCAGTTGACCGATGCAGTAATTCAGGGCGTGGGTGTAGAGGTCTCTTCCCTCCTGATGTGAGAACAGCTTGGCTTCTCGGGACAGCCTTTCCTTGAGCTCAAAATAATAGGAGGGGCTGCTGTCGGTCATCATTTTGTAGATGATGAAGTAGTTCCACACGGAGGGGTATTGGGCAAAATGGGTTTTCTGGCTGTCCACAAACCCTACCATAATGGTGAGGAATGAAAAATGGTAGGCCTGTCCGGTGACCTGCTTGCGCGCCAGCATTTGGCAGGCAATTTTGAGGTTTTCCCCAATGCTGAAAATTTGGAAGTCTTGCAGTGCTTGTTCCAGGTGTTCGCCATCGTCCCGTTTGCCAAATTGGATGTCGTATTTGTCCAGCAAGCGTCGGTGTTTGTGCTGCAAAAAGTGGTGCTGGCTGTCCTGTCGTGGGCTTTGCGCCAATTGCTGCTGAAATTTTTTGGAGCCCAGGGTAAAGAGATTCTCATTTTGGTACAAAAGGGCATGTTCCAGCAGGCTCAATTGCAGACCTGCCGAGTCTTGTTGTTGGCGTTGGGTGCTGTGAAAATGGCGCAGGAGTTTCAGCAGATAGGACAACAAGTTGCTGATCAATTGCTCCTCATACGCTCGTTGGGGAAAGACGAATTCAAAGGCCCGTTCTTTGTCGAGGGCCTGTGGCAATTGTTTTTGGCCCAAGATGAAATCCAACAACTTTCGGGTATTTTTGTGCTTGTTGAAGTAAGGAGAGTGGACAAATGCCCGAAATGCCGCCCGGTCTGCGGGCGAAAGAAAGGCCAAATACTGGATGAATTTTGATTGCGACATGTCGGTAATCTCTCAGAAAATTCAGTGAGGAGTCAATGTAAAATGATGATTGTAAGTAATTTGTGATTTTTAAGGCTAAATAATTTTCTCAAAAATATTGAATTTTGTACTTTTTTGGAAATCATGGGCTTCTTACTTTTGAATTGTATCAATAAAGAATCTATGCGGCCTGGTTTACTCATATGGATTTGTTTGGTGGGGTGCTGGCAACTGGCCTCGGCACAGTGTATGGAAGATTGTGTATGGCCTGGCGATCTGAATGCCAACGGGATTGCCAACAACCTGGACATCCTGGCGTTTGGTTTTGCGCTGGGGCAGAGTGGGCCGGCACGTACCAATGGAAGCACCAATTGGGAAGCCTTGGAGGCAGAAGATTGGGCGGGTTTTCTCCCGGATTTGGGGACCAATTTCAAACACATCGATGCGGATGGAAATGGCGTGATTGACGAACAAGATCGATTGGCTGTCAACATCAATTACAACCTGACCAACGACTTGTTTTCGGGCTTGCTGGGCAGCGTCATAGCGGGCAATGATCTTTTTGTGGTGCCCCAAAATGAGGTGACAAGCCCAGGAGGGACTTTTCTGCTCGACATTCACCTTGGCTCGGCTTCAAATCCCATTGACAGCATGTATGGCATTGGATTTCAGCTCAAGTTGGATACGCAATTGGTGGAAAGTGTCAATTTTGATTTCAGTGACAGTTGGATTGGGACGGGGAGTGAGGTGTTTACCTACGGCAAATACGACGATGAGATTGAGCACGCAGCAACGGCAATCACGCGCCTGGATGGCGTTCCGGTCAGTGGCTTTGGAAAAATTGCGCGGGTGGAAATTGTCATCACCGATGTGGTTTTGGGCATTTCTGCTGATTCAACAAGCTGTGTTCCTTTTCAGTTGGAATTCGAAAATGTGTTGGGGATCAACCAGCGGGAAGAGGACCAGATGATTGGCATCCGCAACGACACCCTGAGTCTCAAACATCCCTCCCAACTCACGAGTACTCATACTGCTTGGGGCGCCGACATGGAGCTGTTTCCCAACCCTGTCGAGGATCAACTGGTCGTACACCCTGGTCGGCAATCCATCAAGTCCATTCAACTCATCGACCGCATTGGTCAGATGGTTTGGCAAGCAAATTACGAGAGTCCTCCCATTGGCAATGTTCCCATTGATCTTGGCTTTCTTCCCAGGGGCCTTTATCTGATTCGGATCACTGGGCAGGGAGGATTGCGGACCCAAAAAATCATTTTGCAGTAACTCATTTCAGCATTTCACACTTGGACTTGCTTTCAGGCGAGGCTGCCGTGGACTGTCCATACCCAATCAAAACTTCGATGTCGATGAAACAATTGCTCAGTCTTTTTGCCCTCCTGATTTCTTTCGGAACGATCCAGGCCCAAGCCGATTCTGTCCGCATGTTCCTATTTGGCCACAGCCTGTTGGACCATCGGCCACCCATCAACCCAACGCCCAGCGATGAGACCACGGTTGCTCATTGGTTGCACTTGCTCAGCCAGGACCAGGGAGAGTTCTATGGAGCCACCGGACAATACGGCTTTTTGCCCCAACACGCCAACCTGCCACCCATCGCCCAGTGGGGCTATGACATCGTCCCTCCGGTTTGGGACTCAGACTTGGAGCCTTTCGCCGATGCCGATTTCACCACAGTATTGATCACCGCAGCCAATTTTGCCCAGTGGCAAGGAGCCGACCAACCCATTCCCGGGCAAGGAGGCATGACCACTGTTTCTGCCACCGAGACCATCATGGATTGGGTGACGGCCCAAGAACCTTCGGCCACCATTTACATCTACGAAAATTGGCCAGACATGGCAAGTTTCATCTCTGGTCCTGGCTTCCCGCCCACCAGCAGCGAATTTTTGGCCTACAACAACTACACAACCGGAGGCTTCCACGACTGGTGGGTCGACTATCAGGACTTTCTCCTGGCCAGTCGCCCACAGATCAACGTGCGAATGATCCCGGTAGGCCCCATCCTGGCCCGCCTCTTTCGCGACCAATTGCTGACCAACATCCCCATCACAGAACTCTACGAAGACGATGCTCCCCACGGTCGCCCGACCGTTTACTTCCTGGCTGCCCTGACCACCTACATGGCCATCAAGGGACAAGTGGCTGATGTCAATTACGATGTCCCTGACATTGTCCATCCCGATGTGGAGGCCAACTATTCGGCGGTCGTCAATTTCATTTGGTCGGAATTGAACAACTTCACAGACGGCAATGGAAACAGTCGAGTCTTTGCTCCTTTGGCACCCCTGGGCGTTGAGCTGGCGGCCTTTGAGGTAGAAGCAGTCGAAGGGGAAGGGATTCTTCGGTGGAGCACGCAGTCCGAGGCAAACAATTGGGGGTTTGAGATCGAACATTCTCTGGATGGACTGGCCTATGAAGCCATTGGATTTGTCAAAGGAGCGGGGAGCGCGGAGGAGCAACAGACCTATGAATTCCGACATTCCTTGACAAAGCGAGGAACCCATTTTTACCGCCTCAAGCAATTGGATTTTGATGGGCAATTCACCTACAGCGAAGCAAAGGTCATTGATTTTTCTACTGGTCCTTGGTCTGCTGTCTTGTTTCCCAATCCCAGTTCTGGCCGGGAAGTGAGCCTTCGATTGGAAGCGGCGGAGCAAAAATGGTTGCAAGTGCGGGTGTACAACTCTTTGGGACATCTCGTGAGGCAAGCCCCTCTCCATGTAAACAGAGGTCAGCAGCTCCTCCGACTGGATGTGGGACCATTGCCTTCGGGTTTGTACCGGGTACAAGTGGGAGATGGCCAATGGCAGGAAGAATGGAGCCTCGTATTGATGCCGGAACGGTAGCCTTTGGCAGGGGGTAGGGGAGCGAAGAGAAAGGATGGTTTGTATTTTTACTCGGTAAAATGAATGGCGATTTTTTCTAATATTGACCAGAAAGCGTATTTTTAGCAATGGATCCTTACACCCCAAAATGAAAAACAATGATGCCATCCACTGCTGAAACAGTCAAAGATCGGGTCAAGCTGCCCTTCCAATTCGATGTAGACAAGATGTTGGAAGAGGTGCGTATATTGGACCAACACCAGTTCAATTACTACAAGGCCCTCCCGCTGCGCGCCCCAGCCCATACCATCGATAGTTCCTTGCCCTTCCCCCCGCCAGCCGATGACTATGCCGATGGTTCCTGGACGCCCTGGTTGGATTCTCCCCTGATGCAAAAAGCGCCCTACCTCACAGAAGTCATTGACACCTTCAAGGCCCACACCAAAGTGACTCTGGTGCGATTGCTGCGCCTAGCCCCCAATGCCATCGTCAAAAAACATACAGATCCAACCCTGGGCCTCGAAGTACACAAGTCTGTGGTCCGCCTCACGGTGCCCATTCTGAACAACGACAAGGTCGTCTTTTACCTAAACGATGAACCTGTATTGATGAAGCCAGGCGAGTGCTGGTACCTGCGGCTGACCGATCCCCACGAAGTCGTCAATGGTGGCAATGAGGAGCGCATCAACATGAGCATCGACATGATCCCCAATGATTGGCTGCGCGACCTGATCTCATCATATCAATAGAAGCAAATCCTACTGTTGGATCAGCTTGAAGACTTTGCTTTCTCCACTTGTCTCATCCAACAATTGGATCATGAGCACACCTGGAGACTGTTCCGGTAAGGACAATGGATGAGGCGTACCGCCCAGTGCCATTTGACTCTCCCAATGCAATTTCCCTTGTAGATCAAAGACCTTTATCCGGAGGCTGCTATAGGGCTTGGATGCCTGCAGGTAGACCTCTTGCCGATAGGGGTTGGGAAAGAGTGCAATGTCTGATAGAACGCTTGGCTCCCGCACCGAAGTTGTCATCGGCAGCTCAGATACCATGGTATTGACCACCGTATTGGTGATGATGGGCGGGTTGAAGTCGAAAAAGATGGCGGCGGTATTCTCGATGCGCGTCCTCTCTGCCAGCCCTGGATTGGGTACGATGCGAAACTGGACATAGCCCATGCTGCGAGTGGAATCTTCCACGGTGGCCAGCAGGTCAATGTCTTCAAAGGTAAAGGTAACTTGTCGGCCATCGTTGATTTCGTATTGGGTCAGGGGGTGACTGGCCTGGATGAATTGGAAGCTGGCCAGGTTCAGGCTGGTATCAATCACATCTCTGATTTCCACCCGGAAGGCAGTATCGTTGCCCGTATTTTCAAAGCGGATGGTGTAGAGAAAGTCTTCTTCAAAGAGGGTGTAGTTTTCCCCTCCTCTGGCCGGATCGACTTGTTTGTCGTTGGGATCATAGGAGCAACGGACAACGGAGCTGATGCGGCGATGGGTGACCGGATTGTCTTGTGGGTCGAGGACGGTGGTGCGAAAATACATGGTATCACCGAGGAATTGGGCGGCAGGGGCTTGGATGCGCAGTTGGATGTGGGCATCATAGCTGGGATAGATGTCAGTCACGGCCCAGACGATGGAATCGCCCAGGATTTCCAAAGGAACGTCTGTCGCATCGATGTAGCTGGTCAGACTGTCGAGCAGCAAAGATACCTTGCCCGAAAAGGGGACATTGCCCTCGTTGTGGATGCGGATGGAGACTGGGACGGCGGTCTCGCAGCGCATGCGATCTGGCAGGGCGATGTAGGCCGCAGCTTTGAGGACAGGACTTTTGGGATAAAGGGCCAAGTCGCGGGTGTAGGTAGAGTCGGCAGTCGGCAGATTGAACTGGATGGGCTCGTCGGTCAGTCCAAAGAGGTCATTGTCGCTGGCGGAGAGCGAGTACATTTCTGGCTCGGCAAAGGCCGAATAAGTGCCAGTGGCGTCGGACTGGGAGCGAACCACAGCAGGTGTCCAGGAAAGGTATTCGGTGGGGTATTGAAGATTTCGTTCTCCAGCATCCCTTTGCCCGTTTTGGTTTTGGTCGAGAAAGACCTGTCCAGTGATCAGGGCCAGCGCACAATCGTCCAGTCCGGTGATGCAGGAAGGACCGTTGTTGTCGATGTCGATGTCGTTTTGGATTTGGGCATTTTCCAATATGTGGCACAGAAAGTCACAGTCGTTTAGCGCGGGATTGTTGGAAATGTCTAAGTCGCTTCCGATGAAGGCCAGATTGGGAAATGCATTGACACTTTGCAATACTTCGCTGAAATTCAAGTCCAGGCTGCCCTCGATGAGGTAGAGTTTGGGGAAGCCATTGACACTCAGGAGACCATCGTTGTCTGCGATGGAGAGATTGCCTCCGATCTGTTCCAATTGGTCGAAACCACTGTAGCTATTTACTTGGTCATTGTCCTGAAGGCGGAAGTCAAATTTGATTTTTTTCAAAGACGGGAAGGAGGGGATGGCTTCCAGTAAGGGATTGTTTCGAAACCAGATGCTTCCCACAGAATCCAGGGATTCGAATCCTTCAAACGATTTGAGTTGTAGGGCCTCACTGATGCCGATGTTGCCTCCGATAGATTCTACTTGGGAAAATGCGTTGATGTGCTCTATTCTTTGGGCATTGATGAAGATGATGCCGCCTCCCACATGGCGCAGTTGGTCAAAAGAATGGATGGATCGAAGGAGCCAACAATCTGCGAAGTAGAGTCGTCCTTCTATCCGTTCGAGCTGCCCCAATCCTCTCAGGGTATCGAGGCGGTCCGCTCTGATGTCGATGTCGTGCCCAACGCTTTTCAATTGCTGAAAGCCGTCTATTCGAGGACGAATCAGGGGAATGCTCAACCAAAGAGTGGAATCTATGTGTCGCAGTCCGTTGAATCCATTGACTTCTTGCAAGTGAGCGTTTTCCTGCAGGTACAATGCCCCGCCGATGGTATCCAGTTGGTTGGCGTTGTTGAGTACAAAAAGACTGTCCTCATTTCGGATGTAGAGTGTCCCACCTATATATGACATGGGGTCCAAGAAGTCGAGTTGGGCAAAGTTGTTTTTTTCCACTCGGACATCTCCTCCTACGTATTCCCATCCTTGCAGGCCATTGCTTTGCGAGAGGTTTTCGTTGTTGTTGAGTTCGAGATCATGTTGGATGCTGTCGAGTCCCGACAGGCCTGCCATGCTTTCCAGACTGTTGTTGCTCAAAAGGCTGATGCCACCAATGCTGCCTTGCAGTCCTTGCAATCCATCCAGTGACTGGAGAGAACCATTGATGGAAATGACGAGCTGTCCTCCAATGGTCTGCAGATTGCGAAGGCCATCCAGCTCTTCGACCAGATGGTTGAGTTGGATGTCGAGATTGCCTCCCACGTAGCGCAGGTTTTCCAGTCCATTGACGTCCATGAGCAAGGAATTGGAGATGCTGAGATTGCCATATACAGAATCCAATCCCATCAGAGACTCCAGGCTGGTAAGGGTGTTGCTGCTATTCTGTGGATCGCTGCCGACGATGGTCAGATTGCCCAAGACCGGGTAGCAGCCCAGTCGGCCAAAGCTGTCCACTTCTGCCTGGCCTTGTAGGAAAACATCTCCCTCGCAGGAGACTTGGCAGTCTGCTACTTCCAGGTGATAGTCGTAGTTGCTTTGCCGGATCAGTACATTCTGATCGTCGTATTCTTTGACCAGAACGCCAAAATTGTATCGGCCCATGGGAGGGAGGGGACCGCTGAGAATGCCTGTGTTTTCGTCTAGGCGAATGTCCAGATTTTCACCAAACGGAGCATTGAATGCGTAGCCATTGGCGTAGGGGATGGTATCGTATGGAGGGGGACAAAAATCTTCTGGGCGCGGGGAGTCACAGCCGATGCCCTCTTTGTTGCCACCGTCGAGGAGCGGGGCCAATTCGTAGGTGACTCGGTCTCCCAGGGTAGAATTGACGGGGACTTGCACATTCAATTGGCCTGTGTTATTGCAGATGCTTAGATAGGGGAAGGGGCGCTGGTTGTCGACTTCTTCGCAGGGAGTCGTGTAGGTACCTGGGTAGCGATTGATGGACAGCACGGTACTGGTTCCCACGGTTTCCCCATCATCGATATTGGCCAGGCCATCAATCCGGCAACAACGTTGGTAGACAAAGAGGTATTCACCCGGGCCTTGGGGGAAGGAGGTAGATGTCACGTAGGTGGCTTGTGAATAGGATCTGTTTCGAAAAGGAACTTTGTAGCTTTTGATGGTTTCGATGTCCAGCATGATGCTCTCCTTTTCATAGGCCGTATACTCTGTTTCGTTGAACGGCCGAAAGTACTTTTGGATGATGACGACACTTTCGAAGCGTTCAATGACTTCTCCGTCGTTCAAGACAGTCAACTCAATCAAGGTGGTGGAGTCATCTACACAGTCTTGGGTAAAATAGGCACCGAGTAGGTGTTCGGCTTGTAGACTGTGGCTGCCCAATAAGAGCAGGGTAAAGAGGATGTGTTTTAGTTGGTTCATAAGACGATCATTTGTTTCTTTTCTTCCTCAACGATAAGAAAGGAGTTGTTGTAGTGAAAACTGCAAAATTTGGCCCAATCCGACTTGGCCGATCTGTGTTGTTGAAATGCGACTCATTGCAAGGCTGAGGAGTCCATCCTATTCAGCTGTATTCCATTTGGGGATTCTGGAATTGAGGAAAAGAATGACTGCAGGCCAGGGCCCAAATTGGCTTGAAATGAGTTTGTATAGCAGAGATGAGATAAAGTATATACGTTTATGATGTAAGTTTTGTTTTATCGGGCTACAGATTTTCGATTTCTTCTTTGCTCAGGCCTGTGATGTCCACAATGTCATCCACCGACAGTCCTTTAGCCTTGAGTTTTCTTGCTGTTTCTTTGGTATTTTCTATTATGATTCGCTGTTTTTCCTCCTCCTTGAGAATCTCGATCATGGATGCATTTTTGGCCAGCATCATTTCGAAATGCATTCTTTGTTCGGGTGTCATTTGGCTTTTGTCCACCTTTGTGATGGCTTGCTCGATCCAATCTTCCGTCAGAAATTCGGGCAATTGTTCAAGGCCTTTGATGTGTTCTAAGTTTTTCATGGTGTAAATGAGTTTGTCCAAATCTGACGTCACTTCCGATTCTGTCTTTACAAATTTATTGATTTCTACAATGACATGCGTGATTTGGTTGTCCAATTCTTCCCCAAACTGATTTCTCAACCTACCAAAGTGATAGTAATGTTGGGAATCGGGAAAGACCCCTCTGGCCAAGAAACTGATGTGGTAAATGGGAGTCAAACGATCAAACTGGTATTTTCCCTTGCCCACAAGGGTATTGAAGCGTTGGAAGGCGTAGAATTTTGCTCGTTGGATGAATTGCTTGTAGTATGCCAATTGCATTTCTACGATGAATGTCCTTTCGTTTTCATCTATGCAGATCAGATCAAACGATCCACTTCTGGAGGCTTTTGTCACTCCGACAAATTCATTGCGCAGAAATTGAACTTTCTTGATGGGAGATTCGCTTTGAATGAGCGCCTGAAGGGCTCTTCTCAAAAACAAGGTATTGGTCTCATCTGCAAATGCCACTTTGAATCCATAATCTGAAAGCAGCGAGATGAATTTCTGTTCGGTATCCATGCTTCGAATGTACTGTTTTCCTAGCTAATTTCCCCCAAAACAAGTAAAACTACTTGTCAGACCAAGCAGAAGGCCCCATCTCAAAAATCAGGCATTTATACACTTTCGCAACAGCTGCCAATGGAGACAACTTGCAGCATACTGACTGTTATAAAGTCGACCTGCGTCACTCCTGCCAATCGGCAAGGGCGCAGGTCTTTGTTTTGGCCAGCCCCGCCGCTTCCATCACCTCCTCAGAGAGTACTTTTGATAGATTCATTCCAAATAGGACATTCTCTTTCGATTCTTGAAAAAAATGATAAATTTGTATATCATATCAACAAGCGAACATCCTCTTGACCAGAATGTTTGCACACACAAACAAAGGCTCGCACTGCAATGGAAATGAGAAGGAAGCAAAGACCAAGCGTCATTTGTTACTCACTCCTCATAGGCTAGAGAATAGTAATAGGCTTTAACATTAAGAGCGTAAACATGATTGATGGGAAAATTAGGACTTTTTGGAATGAAAAGTGGATCAAAGTCATTACCAAAAGTCCAACCAAGAAATGCGACTACTACATGTCCAACTACGGTAGAGTCAAAAGCATTGACAAGGCAACCCAAGCCGAAAAATTACTGAAAGGGACCAAACTTCCGACAGGCCACATTCGGATCAACATCCGCCTGCGCGACAACAGCAACGAAGGCATCTACATCCATCGCTTCGTGGCAGAACACTTTCTGAAAGATCGGCGGGAAGACCAAAAATTCATCATTCACCGTGATGGAAACAAAAACAACAACTTCTTCATGAACTTGCGATGGGTGAGCCAACGCGAATTGACCGACAGCCAAATGGAGCAGGGCGTCTACGACATGGAAAATCGGAAAAAAGGCCCCAACGTCAAAATGACCTACACCAAAGTCCAATTGCTCAAAAAATGGTTGCGCGAGGGGAAAACCAAACGAAAAGTGTTGGCCAATCGCATGGGGATCACCATGACCCAGCTCAAGAGGATCGAAAACGGAGAGAATTGGAGTTATGTCAAAGAAGCTACCGAATGATCTGCTGTTCCTGACAAGCAAAAAAGTCTTGTTGCTGTGGCTTTGTGGTCTATTCACAGCCCTGGTACACGCCAGCCCTTGTGTCAGTTGTCCCACAGCGCAAGACCCCATTCGAATCCCCCTCAAACGCGTCGGCAACCTGTTTTTCATCGAAGCCCAAATCGACGATGTGGTGGGCAATTTCGTCTTGGACCTAGGAGCCCCCTACCTGGTGTTGAACTCCACCTATTTTCGCAAATACAGAGTAGATGAAAGCCATTCGTCCGGAACCTTGCTGTCGGAAAACGATCACGTCAAAAGGACCTGGGTCAAACGGTTTCGGCTGGCCGGCATCAGCTACAAAAACCTGGAGGCCGACGTGACGGACCTCAGCCAAATCGAAAACCGAAAGAGACTCAAAATCCTGGGATTGTTGGGCGTAGGCATCTTCAAACGCTATGTCCTCGACCTGGATGTGATCAACAAACAATTGGTCCTTTGGCCAGATCGCAATGAGCTGGCCATCGACTCCAAACTCTTATTTGACTTGCCCATTCAGGTCAACAACAATGTCTTGTCCGTTGTTGCCAAGTCGGGAAAGGTCACCCTCAAGCTGTCTTTGGATACCGGAGCAGAAACCAACATACTGGACAACAAACTGTCCAATCGAGTATACAAAGGCATGAAAATCCTGGGTACTTCCGTTATCACTGATGGCAATGGCAGCAATACGGAAGTCTTGCGAGTGGTATTGGGAGGTTTGTCCATCGAAGGGCATCCGCTCAAGCGCATGCGCACCCTGGTCATCAACCTGGAAAGCATCAGCCGGGCCTACGGTCGCAAGATCGATGGAATGCTGGGCTATCCGTTTTTCTCCAGTGGACGCGTATTGATCGATTTTCGCAAAAAGCGACTGGCTGTTTACCAATACAAAAAAAGAGAATGATGCAGCACCAAACACAAAGATGCCATCGATGCCTGCGGGCATGGCTGCTCCTGCTTTGCTTGGGGAGTAGCCTGATCTGTGTGGCGCAGCAGTTGGAGCCTTCCTACAGCTACAAGGATGGCAATGTCATCGTCTCTTTTGACAATGTTCAAGACAAAAATTTGCTCAACCGACTGTTGGCAACCATCGGCAGTTCTTTGGCCATGACAGACAGTCTGTACCAACTCAAGGACAATCGCCTCTCTCCCTTGGGCTGGGAGCTGATTCAATACGATGACTTGACGATTGCCTACCAAAAATCTTTGCGCAAGCTTTCGAAGGGAAAGAAAAAGGACTTCTACTTCAATGGCTCCACAGATGGCGATGCCAAGAAGCCCTACGAACTGGATGTCCCCTATGGTATCAATGTTTTCAAACGCTCATCGGTGGTCATGGATGGCTCTGGAGCCTATGTGTTCCGCTTGTTTGACTTGCCAAAAGCGCGAAATGTCTACCTATCGGGTACCTTCAACAATTGGAGTACGCTTGCCATGCCCCTGCGCAAAGACGGCGATGCGTGGACGCTGAAAGTACCACTGGACGGTGGCAAGCATTTGTACAAATTCATCGTGGATGGCCATTGGATGCTCGATCCTTCCAATGCATTGAGGGAGATGGATCACTACGGAAATACCAACAGTGTGCTATATGTCTACAATTATGTCTTTGCCCTCGATGGTCATCCCAATGCGAGGGATGTATATGTGGCAGGCAGTTTCAATGACTGGAAGCCGGATGAATTGCGCATGCAACGCGACAGGGATGAATGGGTGCTGCCCTTGTTTTTGCGGGAAGGAACCCATACGTACAAATTTGTGGTGGACGGAGAATGGGTGCTCGATCCTTCCAATCCCGATATTCGCGTAGATGAGAAGGGCTATGAAAATTCCTTTTTGTCTTTTGGACCGGAATATTTGTTTGTACTCGAAGGATTTTCTGAGGCCAAAGAGGTGTTTCTGTCGGGAACATTCAACGCCTGGAATCGCCAGCAGTTGCGCATGCGATGGGAAGACGGCGCTTGGTCCTTGCCAGTGGCCTTGCGCCCGGGCAATTATGAGTACAAATTCATCGTGGACGGAAATTGGCGTCTTGACCCCTCCAATGAGCACCAAACCGGGTCGGGAGACCTCGTCAATTCTGTGCTGGCCATTGAGGCCAATCACTCTTTCTTCCTAGAAGGCCATCCCGATGCAAAGGATGTGCTGCTCTCCGGCACATTCAACGATTGGTCTTTTGACGGCTACAGCATGGAAAAAGTGGAAGGAGGCTGGCAGATCGAATTGTACTTGCCCGAGGGAAAAACCCGTTACAAGTTCATCGTAGATGGCCAATGGGTGATGGACGAACAAAATCCCTACTGGGAATACAACCAATTCAATACGAAGAACTCGGTTTTGTGGATTGAATGAGGCCTCATCAGAGCAAATTGGCCAGAATTTGGGAGAAAAATGAAAACAATTGAAAAAATGTGTATCCTTTTCCCTCCATTTTGATCTACCTGGTGAAAGTTCGATTTTGAACATTCATTTGGTAACTACAAAATGCTGAGTCATGAAAAAATGTAAATGCACAGATTGCGATTGTACAAAATGCGATTGCAAAGTTTGTTCGGAAGATTCTTGCTCCTGCGATACCTGCGATTGCAAAAAGTGCGGCTGCTGCGCGTCCAAATAGAACCACAATTGAGATGGATCGATCAGATGATATGAATACAGAACAAATTTGGAATACATACGGCGACAAAATCTATTTCTTCATTCTCAAAAGGATGAAAGACAAGTTTACAGCTGACGATGTCTTTCAAAATGCCTTCTTTCAAATTCACCAGCATCTGGGACAATTGAAAGAGCCAGAGAAGGCCAAGTCTTGGGCATTTCAGATTGCTCGAAACGAAATCAACAAATTCTTTCAGCAGCATCCAGATCGTCTGAACGAAGCCATCAAAGAATCACAGCAACATCCTGAGGAGTTTCGGGATGTTTGCTGTTTCGACCGTTTTGTCACCGACCTACCGGATGCCTACAAGGAGGTGGTCGAGCTGATCTACCTACAAGGAAAAAAACAGCAGGAGGTGGCCGACGCTCTGGACATCAGCCTGGCCAACGTCAAAGCGAGAATCCGGCGGGCAAAGGTCATGCTGAAAGATCGCTTCTACGAATGTTGCCGCTATGAACAAGGTGAAGATGGGAAACTAAAAGGGGAGGCCAATTGCGAGCATTGCGAAGCCGTCCTACCCGCCCAACCGACAGCCCCTAGCCCAGACGCTTGAGCACTTCCTCGCGATGGCGCACGCCTATGGGGAGCTGATGTGTGCCCACCTGTAGCTGGGTTTGATTGAACGATTGTACCTGAGACAGTGCCACTGCATAAGAGCGATGGATGCGCACGAAGCGATCCGATGGGAGCAGTTGCAAAAAAGACCCAATGTTGCCCTTCACCACCAACTTGTCTTTCTGGGTATGGACGCGAACGTAGTCCTTCAGACTTTCCACAAACAAAATGTCATTCAAGATCAGCTTGTGCCGGGTGCGGTTGATGTTGCAAAAGATGTAGTCTTCGACTTCCGGGACAGGGCTTTTGGGGGCGCTGGGGAGGCTCGTCCTGTTTTGGTAGCGGTCTACTGCCTTGAGAAATCGATCAAAGGCAATGGGTTTGAGTAAATAGTCGATGATGTCGAGGTCGTATCCATCCAATGCATATTCTCGGTAGGCCGTCGTCAGGATGATGGCGGGCGGGTGCTTGAGGGTTTTGATGAAGTCGATTCCATTGAGGACGGGCATTCGAATGTCCAAGAAGATGAGGTCGACCTGTTGGTCTTTGAGCATGTCGAAGGCACGGATGGCGCTGTGACTTTTGCCAACCACTTCCAGTTGCTCAATCATATCGGCATACTTTTCCAGCAGGGTGATCGCAGGCGGCTCATCATCCACCAACAGGCATTTGATTGTATTCATGTCTAGAAGCTGCTAATGGTCAAATTTACAGAAAATTCACTCTCCGTTTCTGCAATTTCCAACTGGTGTTTGGCTGGATAAATCAGCTTGAGTTGTCGTTTGATATTCGACAGGCCAATTCCTTTTTTGTAAGCATCATTGAGCTCGCCCTGGTGCTTGCCCTTGGTATTCCACACCTGGCATTGAATGTTTTGGTCCCTTTCGGCGATGTCGATTTTGATTTTGGGACGGTCGATGTCGCCACTGGCTCCGTGCTTGAAGGCATTTTCTACAATGGACAATAGGATCAGGGGAGAAATGGGGGCAGAGAGATTGCCCTTCGTTTCGTATTCTACCGCCAACCGATCGCCGTAGCGGATTTGTTCCAATTCCAAAAAGTGCTCGATGGTTTTGACTTCCTCTCCCAGGCTGACCGATGCTGTCTGGCTGCGGTACAGCACATAGTCCAATATGCCAGAAAGCCGCATGATCATGTCGGGGGCCTTGGGCGATTGGGTGACCACCATGGAGTAGAGGTTGTTCAGGGTGTTGAAGAGGAAGTGCGGGTTGATCTGTGCCTTGAGAAATTTCAATTCCGTCGCCAGTTTTTCCTTCTCCAGGCTTTGCATGCGCTCCAATTCCTTGCGCCTCTGCTGGTGCGATTCCCAGGCCAGCAGTGCCATGGCAGGGGTGTAGTAGCGGACGGTTTTGAGCAGGTAGGACCCCATGGTCACAAAGGGAATCTCGTCGGGATTTCTTCCAAAGAATTCATCCATCCACAAATAGCCATTGATGCGGCAAATGGCACCGACGGCAAAAGAAGACAGCAAAATGCTCAGGGCAAAAGGGACCAGGCGGCCTTTGTTGTAGAGCAAAGGGATTTGGATGTGCTTGAGGGTATAATAGGCCAGCATGAACAGAGGAACGTTGATCAGGTTGACAATCATCCGCTCGTAATAATCGTCGTAAAAGGACATCATATACGTATAGATGACGTAAATGGCAATCCACAAAAGCGCATGTCGCAGAAAAGCTTGCATACAACAAAGATACGGCATTTGCCAGCGAGAGGATGCAATAGTATACGTATGCCCCATAAGTGTATAAGAATGAAGAAAAGAGGTGATTGCCCTCTATACTTATCTGCCAATCCTGCCTACTTCTACTTTTCCAAAAGCAGATGAAAAATGGGCCTAGCTTGCAGCAAAAAGATTGACATGAATCGACTGGCCATCCTCTTCTTAGCTCTATTGACAAGCTTGCCACTGCAGGCCGACAACATCCCTTACATCGAAAGCTCCATCAAGGCAGACGGCCTGCTGGACGAGGCAGTTTGGGAAACCATTGTTCCCTTTCGCAACTTTCAAAACTTCTTTCCCATCGACAAAGGTCCGGCTCGTTTTGACACGGAGGTGCGGGTCTTTCAGGATGGCAAATACCTCAACATCGCCTTTGTCTATTTCGATTCCCTGGCAGAGGTGCGGGTCAATTCCCTCAAGCGAGACGATTATACCTCTGGCTTTCACTTGAGTGATGGTGTGGGTGTGGTCATTGATCCCTACAGCAACCAAAACCGGGGCTATTTATTTGCCGTCAATGGCAAGGGGGCACAGTTGGACGCACTCATTGCCAATTTTGACAACGAAAACTTGAGCTGGGATGCCGTGTGGGAAAGCGGCCAGTCGGTGCAGGGGACGAAGAAGATTTACGAGCTCAAAATTCCCCTCAGCTCCTTCAGCTATGATGAGGACATTATCCATTGGAGCTTTCAGTTTTACACCAGAGATGCCAAGGATCGGATGTACACGGTCTGGAACAAATTTGAGCGAGGTTTTCTGCAATTTGACACCCGCTTCTTGAAGTCATTGCCCATCGAAAACCTCCAGCCTGCCAAAACGGCCAAAGCCATGCTGATCCCTTCCCTCACCAGCAACTACCAAAAAGAGGTGGAGTCGGGAGAAGACGATCTACAAATTGTACCCAGCTTGGATGTGCAGTACAAAATCACCGATGGCCTTCGCCTGGATGCCACCCTCCATCCTGATTTTTCCCAAATAGACGTCGACCAGCAAGTGACCAACTTGACGCGCTTCAACATCGTCTTCCCAGAGCGAAGAAACTTTTTTGTCGAGAACAGCGACATGTTCACCACCCTCGGCCTGGCTGGCAACATCAATCCGTTTTATTCCCGATTCATTGGCGCTTCCCAAGACATTTTGCTGGGACTGAAGCTGTCGGGCAATGTATCGCCCAATACCCGCATCGGCCTGCTCAATGTACAGAGCGAAAAAGGCAATGGGGAGGCAGCCCAAAACTACACCGTCGCTGTGGCCAAGCAGCAGTGGAATAAAATTTTCAATACCACTGGCTATTGGATCAATCGGCAGCAGACCGATGGGCTGGCTTTTCGGAATGAATTCAACCGCGTGGCAGGGCTGAAGATGAACTACCTGAGTCCCAACCGCAAATGGTCGGGTTTTGCGACCTACAGCCAGAGCTTCAACGAGGAGTTGGCAGGGGAGGGGCAGGCCTTTTCCGTAGAAAACAACTACCAAACGCGGACACTGTCCTTTTCCACCAAACTCAGCAGCGTTGGCAAAAACTATTTGACGGACATTGGCTTTGTGCCGCGCATTTACAATTACGATGCCTTGAACGAGACGGTGGTGCGAGAGGGCTACACCCAATTCTCACAAAGTGTCTTTCTCAACTACTTCCCCAAAAACCAAAAAGTCATCCAAACCATTCGCCTGGCCAATGCCAGTGTGGATGCCTATTGGGATGAGGAAGGAGAGCATTTTGAGACCAATGCCTTTTACAACACGGCGCTGTTTTTTTCCAATCAGATGTCCGCCTATGTCAATCTGTATCACGATGACATTGCCCTCAAATATGCCTTCAGTCCCTTGCGCAACGATCAGTTGATCCTGCCCGGGGCCTACCAAAACTCGGCCATCCGCATGGGCTTTAACAGTGACTACACTCGTCGGATGTACGGCTCGGTCAATTTCCAGACCGGAACATTTTACGGTGGGGATCGCCAGCGTTTTGGCGCCAAGGCGGGCTATCGGTTCTTGCCTTTGTTGAGCCTGGAGATGAACTACGAATACAACACCCTGTCTTTTGAGGACTTGGGCCAGCAAAACTTGCACCTATTCGGCTTGCGGGCAGAGATTTTTTTCAGCAACAAACTCAATTGGACAACCTACATCCAGTACAACGAGCAGATCGACAACTTCAACATCAACTCGCGACTGCAGTGGGAGTACAAGCCATTGTCTTTTGTGTACTTGGTTTTTGCCGACAATTACACAGAGGATTTTCGACACAAAAATTGGGGAATTTCTTTGAAGGTCAACCGTCGGCTGACATTTTAAAGTATTGTTAAGATCGACACGGGCAGGCATAGAAATGGAGGGCTTCCGCGTTCCGAAAAGGAACCATCCAATGATCTGCATGTCTTCCTTGTTGCGCCTTTTCGAGAAACGTCTGAAGATTCACTTTTTGTACGCCAAAGGTTTTCTGGCCATCTCCAGTGTGCTGTCCTTATTGAGCTTTTGGCTCTTTTACAGAATCGGTCTTGGCGCACTTTCGGAACTGATTTGGTTCAAGCTCATTTCGAATTCCCTGCTCTTGTTCGTCCACCAAAGATGGCGAGCCAAGGAAATCTTTTTTTACCTCAATGTGGGGGTGGGAAGAGTGGGCTTGTTGACCGTGTCATTTCTGGCTGATTTTGTCTTGTGGATCATTGGAATTACCCTCATCTTTCAGCTCAATACATGACAAAGAACATTTCCATCGACAGTGTCTTTTTGGAGTTTGGCGATCACAAGGTATTGCGGGGCATCAATTTGGTCTTCGAGCAGCATCAGGTGGTGGGCTTGTTGGGGCGAAATGGCTGTGGCAAATCTTGTCTGCTCAAAATCATCATTGGTGAGTTGCTTCCGCAGTCGATGCACTTGCGTTGGGGAGAACAGCAGCTGTTCAGTTTGTACAAAAAGAGGGGACTGATCAATTATTTGCCGCAACACGAGTGCCATCCCCACTCCCTGCGTCTTCGGAGCATGCTGAAGTTTTACGATGTTCCCGTCCGCAGTTTTTTGGACACCTACTCATTTTTGGCAGAACAGATTGACGTCCCTTTGTTTGACCTATCGGGTGGGCAACGGCGGTTGATCGAAGTGCTGGTGGTCTTGGAGTCTCCAGTCCGATTTTCCATTTTGGACGAACCCTTTTCCCACGTCATGCCCAAGCACATCGGTTTGCTCCAAAAGCGCATGCGATCCCTGACATCCCGCAAGGGCATCGTGATTACCGACCATCAATACCGCAACGTATTGGACATTTCGGATCAGCTCTTTTTGATGCGGGATGGCATGCTGAGGCGGATAGAGGGGGAGGAGGATTTGAGGTTTTATCAGTACATTCGGTGAAAGAGACGACTGTACAAACCATGTTGCTCAGTTCATTTGTATCTCTTGTAGTAGATTCCCTAGGTGGGGTTTGAACTTTTCCTGTTATTATTGCATATCAAGTATGGAGACGTTTTTTATGCACATAGACTTTTATAAATGTGAAACTCACCTTATATCTAGACAAAGACATCGTTCAAAGGGCGAGGGAGTATGCTGAGAAGCAGGGGGTAAGCCTGTCTTCCTTAGTGGAAAATTACCTACAGAGTATTACCGCTGATCTCGATGGAGAAACTGCCAAAGAAGGAAGCATTGTGGACGAGTTGAGCGGAATCATACGCCTTGACTCAGGTACTAAGGATGATCACATAAAATACCTGAACGAAAAGTACAAATAAGTTGGAAAGAGTAGACCCCCTCACTCCTTCCCCGTAATCTCCTTCCCAATCCGCTCATACTCTTCCTTGATGTCTTGTGGCATGCCCCTGGCGCCGATGGACTCCGGAATGTCAAAACCATTGGGCCAAAAGTAGCCGATGAGACCGATGACGTCTTCTTCCTCTTTTGCCAAGTCGTAATAGTTGTTGGCCACATCATCCATTTCGTCCAACTCGATGCCGCCGAAATCGCCGTGCGCCCAGTCGATGTAGTGGGTATCCATGATCAGCACGAATCGTTGGGAGGGATGGGAGCGTTTGGACTTGATGGTGCGCCACTCTCGTTGGAATTGAGGACTTGTCCTTGGGTTTTTGATGAAGTAGTGGTCAAAGCCAATCCAATCTGCTTGTTCAGGAATTTGGAGTTGGTCAAGCACTGGGAATGCTTCGATGATCATTACGGGGATGTCTGGATAGTCGGCCTTGATCAGATTGGTGACGATGTCCAACTCTTCGAAAGAAATGCCATTCCAAGTCGGTTCTTCGCCTACGTAAAAGGTTCCGATTTTTTCCTTGTTGAGGATGGATTTGTTGACGGTGATGAAGTCGCACCACCTGTCTTCGTAGTTTTTGCGCAGGTCGTAATTGGCGCCGGAAGGCCCATTGCCATCGACCAATTCAAAAAACAACTCATTCATGTGAATCAATGCCTTCATGTCGAGGGAATGCAGCAGCTCCACCCGTTGGACGATGTCATCAGTTGGCTGGATCATGATGAGATCAGCCATGTTGCAAAAAGGGTGGATTTCATCTGCATAATTGGTTTTGACCTCCGAATCGCTCGGGTCATCCCAGTAGGTATCCACCAGGGTGAAGCCAAAGTATTCGATGTGATCCACTCGCTGACTGCTGGTGTTCGCCGTCGGCGGGAGCTGAGTGTCGATCTCGGGACTGTTTTCTTTGCCACAGGAGAGCAAACAGAGGAGCAACAAGGATGTGATCAGGTATTTCATGGAGGTATTGGGATTGATGTTGTCAAATTGGTTTTGTAAAAATAAGAGCTTGTTCAAATTTAGTTTTTCATATTAGCGAAAAGATTAACTTTAGACAAGCTCTAAGTCTCTTTTGTCAGTTTTTCACGATGAGCATTGTTGAGGAGTTGTCATTATTTTGATGATGTGCAAAGAATGGGCCCATCACTGCTGGTCGAAGGCCACCAAACAACTGTCTTCCCTCGAATCTTCTGACTCCCATCTCCCCTCAAAAATCATTACTTTTGTCTTTGTTCCATTGGTCAAATCCCTACCCGGCACAGTTTTTTGAAAAGCAGAATAGGGAGAAGATGGCTCAAATCATAACTTTCTGACTGCTCAGTGGTTGTTATTTGAGAAAAATTTGCGGCTGCAAACAGTCGTTTTCCCGCTGGGCAAGTCAGGCAATTTGGCTTGGAATGAAATATTTGCGAAGTAGAAATTTACAATGTTATGTTATCCATAGATACACTCAAAGTCGGTTTGTTTTACGGATCGGATACTGGAAATACCGAGGCCATCACCCAGGATTTTGCAGAGGCCTGGAAATTGACGGAGCTGGAGGTGATTGAGGCTTGCGACATGACGGTGGAAGATTACAGTCGGTTTGACTTCATTTTCATCGGTTTGTCTACTTGGTACGATGGAGACTTGCAAAGCGATTTCGAAAATTTTTACGACGACTTCAAGACCATCGACTTTTCTGGAAAGATCGTAGCCATGTACGGCCTGGGTGATCAGTATGGCTATGATGAGTACTTTGTAGATGGCTTGGGCATCCTGGGAAAGGAGATCATTGCCAACGGTGGCAAAATCATCGGGATGTGGCCCATCGAAGGCTATGAGTTTTCGGCCTCCAAAGGCAAGTTCAACGATACCCATTTCTACGGCCTGGCCCTGGATGAAGACAACCAACTCGAAGAGACCGAAGGGCGTCTGCAAGAGTGGGTTCAACAAGTGGAAGTAGAACTACAGGAATGTCTCAAACCTGTAGAATAGGCCGAGCCATTGGCCTCAGATACTGAATAGCTGTAACTTTCTCGACCATCATCCAGACACGGAGTGGAGCCCATCCATCGGTTTGCTCTGTCAACTTTTTGTCAAAAAAATGACCACCCACGGGCTTTTCTCCCATTCTTCTTGGTGACAAAATGAAAAAAGAAGGCCCTTCTGTTGTGAAGAAACCTTCCTCTGTCACCGAATGTCGGGTGTATTTCGCTTGCATTCACAGAGCCCGGGCCTGTCAAAAGGACTGTCAGGGAGGCCATCTGTGAAAAACATCACTTTTTTGATGACTCTTCCTCCAGCTAGTTTGGGCAACTTTCTATGACAACATTGACAGTAGCTCATCTGTGTGGCCCCGGCAGGCGAAGCATCCGATGAATCATCTTTCTTGCCAGTCAGGCAATGTTTTTCGATCACTTATTGGCATCGCCTTCTACGGCGACCTCCTCCGTCGCGATGTCGTCCATTTCTACCTCTTCGTTTGTATCGATGTGACGAGTGGTCATTTTGTGGAATGCCAGGTGTGCTTCTTGCTTTTTGGCGCGTTCCAACATCTTCCGGCCATATCTTCCAGTCACCTTGGATCCGATGGCTTTTTCGCACCAGCTAGTCAGTTCGTCGTATCTGTCGAGGTTGTACAGGATGTAAATCAGGTTGTGAAAGGCGGCCTTTTTCATGTTTCGAGCCTTCTTGTCACTGTCTGGTATCCGACTGACGTGTTTGCCAAAATAGGCGATGATGGGATCAAATTTGCTTTGTAGCTCGTCGATGGGTTTGTTGTAGCGGACGCCTTTGAACAAGGTCATGGTAGCCTGGCAGGCATCGTTCCACATTTTGTAATCGCCATGCTTTTCTGTCTTCATGCGCTTGAGGTAAAAGCGGCTGTTGACAGGCGTAAAACCGTACAAATTGTTGAGGACATTCAGGGCGCTTTTGTAGGCGGCAGTTTGGTAGGCATCCTTGAAATTGTAGAGCTGTGGCCGTTGTACGCTCGTGAATTCGTCGTAAGCACTTCTAGCACTTTTGTGGGTCCGGCTCGTCTTGAGGGTTTTGGATTGGTCGACACTGACTCGTCTCACCAGTTCCAGCTCTTCATTGTCCAGGCCTTTGTCCTCTTGGATGTCACTTTCTTCGGCAGTGGCGATGTCTTCAGAACTCAGGAACGGGTTGTCTTCCAAGTCCTTTTTGGCAGCTTCTGCTTTTGCTTTTTTTGCCTCTTCGCTTTTGGATGGCTTCTTCTTTTTGTTGTATTGGAATGGGTTGCTGTGGCCGTAAATGTACAAGCTGCCTTTTCCCGTTGCCGTAGCAGAATAGGAGTACTCGGTCCAACGTTTGACCACATTGCCATCCTTGTCCTTTTTCTCTTTTTTCTGGGAATTCTTGCTGGGCGTTCCCACGGAGAAGCCGTAGAGGTTGATGACTCCTTTCAGGCTGGGGCTTTCTTGGCTTGCGGTCCAGCCATAGATTTTCTGATCGTGTTGGTCGAGATTGTACGAGTAGTGGCCCTGGAGGAGCAGGTCGTAGGTTCTCTGATCGGGATCAGTGTAGTGAACGGGCAACTTCGTCTTTTGAACGGTACACAAATTGTTCTTGAATTTTGCTTTTTGAGCTTGCAATGTCCCTTGACAGGCAAAGCCCAATAGCAGTAGTAGACATAACTTTAGATTTGACATAATAGAGTAGATATGATTAAGAAATAAGACAATCGTCATTGGCCCAGCCTCAGTCCGATTTGCAACTGAAGGGTGGAGTGGTGGAAGCCAACATCGCTTTCAAAGGATGTTTCGATCTGTTGGTCCCTGGTCAGGATCGGTCTTTCCAGCCTGCTTCGGTAATAGCTCAACACCGCGAGGGAAGGAGCATATTGAGCCAATACAGACAAGCGATCGTTCAGGCGAAAGGCCAGTTGTGGAATGATTTTGATCTCGGCTCCGGTTCTGGAAAAACGGTATGGGAAACGGGTCAAAACCGTGGGAAGGCTGTACTTTCCATCGTGAAAAGGTTCGAGCCCGGCAGCGATGCCAAACAAGAGTTTCTTCTTTTGTGGATCTCCGAAAAACTTGCCATAAGACAGTCGCGTGCTCAGGTAGAAAATCCGAAAGCGTTCGCCGCCGATGAGAGCGGAGGAGTTGTTGTCTCGCAAGAACAAGGCAACGGATTTTTGGTACCACAGCAGTCTGCTGATTTCCACTGTCCAGAATTGCTTGTTGGGCTTTACTTTTCGGTAGGCAATGCCGAAAGACACGAAATGATCTTGTTCGAAAAGCAACTCTCCTTCGTTGGCACTGCCATTGTTTACGACCTCCCGCTGGATGCTCGTCTCCCCAATGGGCAAGTCAACATGAATCCCTGTTGCCAACAATTGGATGGATTGGGGTTCCTGCTTTTTGCGGCTGCGCTTTTTCCTGGATTGGGCATGGAGTGGCAAGACCAAACAAATCAATCCAAGCACACAGAATGTAAATGTGAAATGCTTCACAGCTGTATGTGTTTAAAGTTGGTGACACGACGCGAAAGCTATATCAAGCAGGCCGAGCCTTGCGGCAGTCGTGTAGAAATAATCAATGGAGAGCTAGGATTCCCGAAGATGCCGAAGGGCGTGTTGTTACGTATAGCAAGGGTTGGTGGGACAGTTCTGACTCTTCATAGCTATTTTCAGTTGCAGCGTAAAAGTAGGGATACATTGGCGAATGAACAAATATCGAGCACTGAAATTTGCATTTGGCGACTTGGCAATGGACTGTTGGTGCGAAGGAGCCTCCCGATCAGACGATGTATCGACAGTTGGCGTTTTGGGTATTGTTAGGGAGAAATCAGGAGAGAAATTGGTGTGGATGAACAAAAGTTTGGAAGAAATATTTTATCCTTCCATAATGTTTACTATATTTGTCTTCAACCAATTAAACATTTTATAAAAAAGAGCTCTTCTAAAATCTATACCTCCTCATAAGTACTATTGGTAAAAAAGGATGAGACAGTAAATCCTCAGGAAGAGTCATCGGCTTTCCAATCAATTCGTGCAGAAGTATGCTGTGGTTTCCAACACAGTACATTTAGCTTTTGTCTGCTTCTTTCGTCTCATCGAATGAGAAAAAGCACTTTTTCTGTATCCGCTATTGTGGCTCTGGCAACAGCATCGCGATGGAGTCTCCATACGACTCCCCCCGCGTGCCATCGGTTTTCGCATATAATTGTCTAAGCCAAATTTTCTCACCATTATTAACTTATTGCATATGTTCCCAAGATCTCTAACCTTGTTTTTTGCCTTTGTACTGCTCACCTCAGGCATGAGCGCCCAAAGCTATTATTGGACAGATGCCGGTCCAGCTACCTTGACCGAAAGCACAGTAGATTACATCATTCACACCTCAGAAGGTGCATTGGATCATCTCAATGGACAGGCTGTGGTGGAAGGCTTCTCTGAGATCAAAGCTTTTACAAACAAACAGTTCGCCATCGTCAAAACAAAGAGCAGCGACATGAAAGGCGACAAAATGCTCGACGCCCTGGGCATCGCCTCCACGGAAATGGTGGCCATGAGTCCCGCTTATTTGCTCGAAGATGGTTTCCCGCTTTACCTGACTTCTCGGATCGTTTTCCAACCCAGTGGATCTGCGTCCCTGGGACAGATTGAACAAATCCTTGGAGCCTATGGCTATACCAGCTTGACAGAACAGTATGGCGTGTACCGCGTTGAGATGTCCCAACTGAGCGACGTCCTGGCGGCTGCCAATAAACTGCAGGAATCTGGCCTGACCACCTTTTCTCATCCAGATTTTTACGCGCCCAAGAACAACAACAATGACCCACTGTTCAGCCAGCAGTTCCAAATGAACAATACAGGCCAAACCATCGATGGGGTCACCGGAGCCAATGATGCGGATTGCAATGCATTGGAGGCATGGGGCATCACCCTGGGTTCTTCCGGCATCACAGTGGCCATCATCGACGATGGCATGGAGAATCACGAAGACATGAACGATGCATCTGGCGCCAGCCGACTCGTAGGTGGCTTTACACCAGCCAGTGGTGGCAACGGTGGTACGACCAGCGGTTCCAATCACGGACAGGCTTGCGGTGGCATCGTGGGAGCTTCTCACAACAACATCGGCGTACGAGGTGTGGCTCCACTCGTTCGCATGCTCACTGTCAACATTTTCTTTGGCGGTGAAACGACGCAGGACATCGCAGACGGCATCAGCTGGGCCAAGAACAATGGCGCCGATGTCTTGAGCAACTCTTGGGGATATACTTCTTGTTCAGCCAGCTTCTCAAACATCAACAATGCCATTTCGGATGCGACCAACAATGGACGTGGCGGACTGGGATGTGTTGTCGTATTTGCTTCTGGTAACGGCTACAAGAGCTGTGTAGATTTTCCCGCCAACAACAGCAACGTAATCGCTGTAGGTGCTTTTACCAATCAAGGTGTCCGCTCCAGTTACAGCAACTACGGCTCTGCTCTTGACATCGTTGCTCCTTCCAATGCAGTTTCTCCTCAGCCAGGTGCTGGTGTTCGCACAACAGACCGCATGGGCGGTGCTGGTTATGCTTCTGGCAACTATACCAACAACTTTGGAGGTACTTCTGCTGCTTGCCCTGTCGTAGCAGGTGTCGCAGCCCTCGTTTTGGGCTATAACCCCAATCTCACAGAGGCTGAAGTGAAGAACATTCTCTACTCCACGGCCATCGACATGGGAAGCCCTGGTTTTGATACCCAATATGCCAACGGACGCGTCAATGCATTTGCGGCTCTACAAGCAGCGGGTGGTCAACAAGCCACTTGTACGGATGGCATCCAAAATGGCCAAGAGACGGGTGTCGACTGTGGTGGTCCCGATTGCCCACCTTGTCAGACAGGTTGCAATGACAACGATCTGACCTTGACCATCACCCTGGACAATTATCCAGAAGAAACAAGCTGGAACATCACCAACAGCGGTGGCAGTACTGTCGCTTCGGGTGGCACCTACGGAAGCCAGCCAGACGGCAGCACCATCACAGAAGACATCTGCTTACCAAATGATTGCTATACCTTCACAATTCTCGACAGCTATGGCGATGGCATTTGCTGTGCTTATGGCAACGGTTCGTACAGCCTGAACCAAGGCAGCACGGTATTGGCCAGTGGAGGCTCCTTTGGATCTTCTGAAGCCACCAACTTCTGCCTGGGGGCTCCGGATTCTCAACCGCCAACAACCCCTGGCAACCTCAGTGCGTCCAATACCACCCAGACATCCACCGACCTGTCCTGGAGTCCTTCTTCTGACAACATTGGCGTGATTGGCTATAACGTTTATGTCGACAATGTACTCAACGGAACCTCTACCACCACCGATTATTCTGTTGCCGGATTGACAGCCAGTACCACTTACAGCATGTCTGTCGGTGCGGTTGATGCAGCGGGCAATGAATCTACGAGAGCTTCCATCAATGTCACAACTGCTGATCCAGTTGGAGGTGGAGGGACACAAACCGTCTTTGCCCACTTCTTTGAATCAGGCTGGGACGGCTGGCAAGATGGTGGCAGTGACTGCTTCCGCTATTCTGGTGGCCGCAGTTGGGAAGGCAATTATTCCATTCGCATTCGGGACAACAGTGGTGTGGCTTCTTCCATGACCTCTCCTTCCTACAACCTGAGCAGCTTCAACTCTGTGGAACTCAAATTCTACTTCTATCCGAATAGCATGGAGACAGGTGAAGATTTCTGGGTACGTTACAACGACGGCAGCGGGTGGCAAACCATTGCAACTTACGCCAGTGGCACCTCCTTCCAAAACGATCAATTCTACTCTGCGACCATCATCCTTGACGATGCGACCTACAATTTGTCCTCCAATGCAAGCTTCCGCATCCAGTGCGATGCCAGTGCCAATGCAGATCGGGTGTACATCGATGAGGTCACCTTGGTGGGTACACTGCCCGGTGGCAACAACGTCATCTCTTCCACCAGCCGGAATGACAAAAACACCATCGAGCTGCTGCAAAAGGCAAGCAATGCTGGAATGGAGTTTTACGACGAAGATGTATTGGTCATGCCAAATCCAACGGCCGATCTGATCACCGTCCGTTCAGAAGATCCAATGACTCGGATTTCCGTCTTGAACCTCGATGGCAAGCTGTTGCTGGAACGCTCCGTAGACAGCCTCCAAGAGCAAGTCCAGTTGGGTGATCTGCCAGCTGGCATTTACCTGATCAGCATCACCACAGAAGATGACATCATCAACAAGCGTGTGGTGAAGCATTAAGAATAAGTAGACAGCGCAAGCTAGAAGCCTTCGGTGCCTCCCGGTATCGAAGGCTTTTGCTTTGCCCCACCCTGGAAATATCCAATGCGATTGTATCAATAATTCTGGGTGGCTTGTTATCTTCAGCCTGTACAGCACCCCACGACAAAATACGATTCGCAGTTTTATGAAAAAAATCTTCAGCAGTGGGCTTTTCCTTGCCCTGATCCATTCCGTTCTCTTTGCACAAAATGCGCCCAACGATTGGGAAAATCCGGCTGTTTTTCAAATCAACAAACTGGCGCCACATGCCTACTTCATTCCGTTCCAAAATGCGGAAGAAGCCTTGCGCGCCGAGCCCAGTCGCTCGGATCGGTATCGACTGCTCAATGGCGAGTGGGATTTCAAACTGTGTCAAAATCCCGATGATGTCCCCCCTGATTTTTTTGCCCCTTCCCATTCCATGGCTGACTGGGATTCCATTGCTGTTCCTTCCAATTGGCAACTTCAAGGCTACGGCCAACCCATCTACGTCAACATTGCCATGCCATTTGAAAGCACACCTCCCACCGTTCCCCATCAAGGCAACGAGACAGGCCTGTACCGCTGTTCGTTTGAGTTGACCGATGAGTGGCTGGCAGATCGGGTGGTCATTGGCTTCGAAGGGGTTCAGTCGGCCTTCTACCTTTGGGTCAATGGCAAATCGGTTGGCTACAGTGAGGGGAGCATGACCACTGCAGAATTCGACATCAGTCCCTACCTACAAAAAGGGCGCAATCTGCTGGCCGTCGAAGTCATTCGCTGGTCGGATGCGAGCTACTTGGAAAACCAAGATTTTTGGCGTCTGAGTGGCATCTATCGCGATGTATACCTGATGCGCCGACCACAGACCCACATCCGAGACTTTCAATGCGTGACGGATTTGGATGAGCAATACCGCGACGCCAATCTCCAAGTAGAGGTGAGTCTGCAAAATGCCGATGAGAAGTACCAGGGCAGTCTCCAAGCCACTTTGTTGGATGCTGAAGGGATAGAAATCCAAACAAAAACCCTGTCCATTGAGCAGGCCAACCTCCAATTTGACATTCCTGTACAGGCTCCCCAAAAGTGGACCGCTGAGACGCCCCATCTGTACAGTCTTTTGCTGGTACTAAAAGCGGCAGATGGTTCCGATGAAGTGATCCACCAGCGAGTAGGCTTTCGGGAAGTGGAAATCCGCGATGGGCAAGTGCTCGTCAATGGGGTGGCCATTTTATTCAAAGGAGTCAACCGACATGAATTCGATCCCCTTCACGGGCGCAGCATAGACGAGGCTTCCATGCGGCAGGACGTCGAGTTGATCAAGCAGTACAACTTCAATGCCGTCCGCAACTCCCACTATCCAAATCACCCGCGCTGGTACCAACTCTGCGATGCCTATGGCCTGTTTTTGATGGACGAAGCCAATTTGGAATGCCACGACTTGTGGCTCAACTACAATCAGAGTCCCGTCAAAGAGGCAGAGTGGGAGGCCGCCATTGTGGCCAGAGGGCGTGCCATGGCCGAGCGGGACAAAAACTTTGCATCGGTCGTTCTTTGGTCTTTGGGCAATGAAGCTGGGTATGGTCCCAACCTGGCAAAAATGGGCCAGGCCATTCGGGCCTTGGACAAGAGTAAGCGCCCCGTTCACTACGAAAGCAAAGACTTGGGAGTGGGGGTCAAAGAATTGGAGCAGATGGGACCCATTCAGCGGATTTGGAAGGGCCTGCAATTGCTGGACCACATGGAAGGACCTGCTCCCGAGGAGATTGGATCGATGATGTACCCAATGCCAGAAGTGGCGGTGCAAAAAGCCTTGGCCGATCCGCAGCGTCCATTCATCATTTGCGAATATGCGCATGCACAAGGCAACAGCACGGGGCACTTTCAAGCCTTTTGGGATGCCTTCGAAAAGCACCCCAATATGCAGGGCGGATTCATTTGGGATTGGGTGGACCAGGGCCTGGCCAAAGTGGATGAAAAGGGGCAGCAATACTTTGCCTATGGAGGTGATTTTGGAGATGAAAAAAACGATGGCAACTTTTGCATCAATGGCCTGGTATTTCCCGATCGCCGTCCCAAGCCTGCCTTGGAGGAAGTCAAAAAGGCCCAGCAGTTTGTCAAGATCAGCCTCAGCGATTTGGCCCAACGGCGCTTTGATGTTCGGAATGCCTATTTCTTTCAGACATTGGATTTTGCAGAGCTTCATTGGACTGTTTTGGCAGATGGTCTTGTGGTGGGCGAGGGTGTCCAAGCACTCAAGCCCTTGCCTGCGGGCGAAAAGCAGGGGGTACAGATTCCCTATGACAGCATCATGCTTCAGCGGGAAAAAGAGTACCATCTCACGCTTTCTGTTCGGACCAACCGAGGGTTGCCTTGGGCCAAGTCGGGCCATGAGCTGGCTTGGGAGCAGTTTCGAATTTCGGAGGCCAAGCCCACTTCTTCTTTTGTAGACCAGGGCGGTGAGATTCAAATTGACAGGGGGGCGGACGGCGTTCAGTTGAGCAATGAGCAATTCAGTTTGCGACTCAATTTGGGCAGTGGCCAGTTGGAGGACTTGGCTTATGGTGCCACAGTTGTGATGAATCAGGGCCCTCGGCCCAATCTTTGGCGAGCACCTACCGACAACGATCGAGGCACAGAGATCAATCCTTTGGTGGGCTTTCACGAGGCTTTGTGGAAGGGGGCTGGACTGGATCAATTGAAGTGGCAAGTCGAATCGACCCATTTGACGAAGACAGCAGCCAACAGCATTGATTGGGAGGTGGTGGGGCGTTTGGAAAGTCCGGCGGCTTCCTTTGCGGTCAAGACGCTTTACACCATCTGGGGCAATGGCTACATCCGAGTGACCCACGAATTGGAGGCGCCACATTTGTTTACAGGTTTTGGAAAATCTGCTTTCTGGGGTGGGGGAGCGGGTCTGCTTGCTTGCCTGGGACTGATCTGGTGGATTTGGCGCTTTTTGCGCAAGCGGGCTTGGAAAATCGTCTTGAGCATTCCCCTGTTGTTTTTGCTGTTGGCCTCTGCGGGAGGATTGTACTACGGCATTCAAAATTATTTTGCCATCCTCCCATTGCCCAGGGTGGGGATGCAGCTTCAACTGCCTGCGTCTGTTCAGAATGTGAGTTGGTATGGAAGAGGCCCGCATGAGAATTATCCGGATCGGAAATTGGGTGCGCCAATGGGCCGGTACCGCAGCACCCTTGACTCGCTTTCTGTCCCGTACATTCGGCCGCAGGAAAACGGCAACAGATGCGATGTCCAGTGGGTGAATGTAGCTGAGGAGACCGGAGGAGGTTTGCGGGTAGAGGCTGCTAACTTTCACTTTTCTGCCCACAACTACAGCTTGGAAAACCTGACCCGTTCGACCCATACCAATGAATTGAAAAACAGTGGACAAGTGACGCTCAACATCGACCATCGCATGTGTGGCCTTGGAGGCAACTCATTTCAGTACAATATGTACGAGGCCTACTTGCTCAAGGACAAGCAGTACCGCTATTCTTTTTGGTTGAAGCCTGCGCCGGACTTGATGGGAAAAGACTGATTTTCTTTGTACTTTCGGTGAAATTTACAACCCCTAAACCCCAAGAAACAATGAAACAAGCCAACTTCTGTTTGCTGCTGTGCCTATTTTTGTATGCTTCCTGTACAGATTCCCCCACTCCTGACATCAGTGATCCTGCACAGCCTCCCAACATCCTTTTCATCCTCATTGACGACATCGGCATCATCAGCACGCCGCCCTATACCGGGCCTACCGACGATGGCACCGCCTGGTCACTGCAGCCCGATTCTCTGATTGATCCCAGCTCGGCCGTCCCTTACAACATGCCCAATTTGATGTCCTTTGCCAGTGGGGCCAAGCAGATGAATTACATGTATGCCACCCCTTCCTGCGCTCCCTCCCGCGCCCAATTGCTCACCGGCCGCTACCCCTTCAGCAATGGCATTGTCTTTCCAGCCTTTCCCAGCGATTCAGCCGCCTCCTCTCAATATCCCGGCAGTGGGTATCTGGCCGATAGCATCCTCACCTATGCCAATTATTTGCAAGACTTGGGCTATTACACCGGATTTGGTGGCAAGTACAATCTGCGCTATGGCATCGCTGACATCCAAGCCCAAAGCCAAGGAGAAGACGCCTACAACGACATGGTCCAACAACAAATGCTTCACTTGAACCAGCATGGTTTTGACACCACTTTTGGACCTGCGCACTTCCAGACGGTCAGCCAGGGAGATTCCATTTACAAGGGAGGATTGGCCCTCATCGGCAATACTGTGGACTATCATCCCGCCTTTGCCGACAGCATGTTTTTTCCTTACCTATTGCAGGACTGGGCTTTGCAATTCATCGAAACTCAACAAGAGACCGAGAAGCCCTACTACTTGCATTATTGCTTTGGCCTGATCCACGATTCTGATCCCGAGGCCTTTGCCGGCATGACAGATTCAGAAGAGTTTGCTGCCAAAATTGAATTGGCAGATTCCATCATTGGCACTCTCTTGTCCATGGTCGAAAATGATTCAAATACGGTGGTCATCATCGCTGGGGACAATGGCACTGAGACCTTTACCAGCAATTTTGGGCCAGGCTATGCCACTGTCCATCAAGGCGATACCATTCCGGGGGGCAAGCTCACCTATCAGTCCCGAGGCAGTCGCGTCCCCTTCCTCATCCGCTGGCCTGGACAACTCGACAATCAGCCCTACAACGAACTGGTGGACTTTGCAGATGTCTTCGGAACCATCTACGAAATTGCAGGAGGAAGCGGCTCCCTTCCGCCCCTCGACGGCCAGTCTTTCCTCCATGCCATCAGCGACGGCAAGCTCGGTACACCCCAACCAGTCCGACAGGCTGTCTATTCCCAAATGCAGCGAGAAGGTTTTGTGGCCGATAAAAAGTATTTGTATTTGGTAGAAGATGTCTACAACGATACGACTGGCAGTTGGTACGACATCCAGTCCAGCCCGCAGGTTGATGTTCCCATCTCTGCCAGCGATGTCCCTGTCGACGAGCAGCAAAAGTTGGAGGCATTCTTTGAGGCTTTGGGGACGAGGGGGATGGCGGAGAATTGAGGTGAATCAATTACAGAGAGCACTCTTTGTAATTGTCATCTGTATTTTATGTAAATAAATTTATGTTTTTTATCAATGTTGTTTTGTATATTGTTTATCTACTGTGATCAATAAATATGAGACTAATCGATGCTGATTCAGGAATGAAACTCGAAGGAGCCATCGAGAAAGTCACTACAATGGAGCTAATTGGTCTTACAAATGATTCAAACTTTGTATTTGATTGGAGCCTAGAGATCAATAATGAGGTTTACAAAATCGTACTTTTACCAAGTGGGAAGCTTCTCGGACTGATCTCTTTGATTGATTATCCGAGAGAACTGAGGATACACATCAATCTCATTGAGTCATCCAGGGAATTTCGGGGAAAGGATAAATCGATTCTCAACATCCCCGGTTGCCTCATTGGCTTTGCTTGTAAACATGCATTCAAGAGTGGGTACGAGGGTTTTGTTTCCCTCATTCCCAAAACACAGCTGATCGAGTATTACCGAAAAAATTATGGCTTTATTTCCTATGGAAAGCAAATGGCAGTTTTTGAAGAAATTGCAGAATCTCTAATTCTTAAATATTTTGATGATGAAGTTTGAGGAGATCTACAACAAATTACGAGAGCAGTATACAGACGAAGAAATTGCAGATTCAATGCTGATTCCGCAGGACTTGACTCCAGAAGAATTGAAAGAGGCAAACGAAGAATTAAAAGCTTTCAGATTCAGCCTGTTGCATCAAAAATCGGAGAAGAAAAGAATCTACTCCGACTTGCTGCGCTTCAAATACACCATGGAGGACTACCTCAAATCTGACTCATTTGATCAGGAAAAAAGCTTTGGGAAGCACTTGGCTGAATACATAAGGATTCTGAACAGAACCAAGAAAAGCCTCTCGGAGGATATTGGGGTTCACTACACTCGGTTGAGTCGGATTTTCAACGATCGCGAAGAGCCAAACATCGAATTGATGTATCGTCTTGAAAGACATTCCGGAGACATCATCCCCGCCATCTACTGGTGGAAATTGTTGGTGAAGAAACAAGAATTTACCATCCGGCAAGATGCAGAAAAACGCAAAACGGAAGGCGACAAAGTAAAAAATGCCATCAAGTTCAGGGCTTGAGATGGGCTTGGCATCGCCAAAAACTTTTGTACCTTTGTCTTCTTCAAATCAACAAAAACAACGCTATATGAAAACCACAAAATGGACCACCTCTTCCGTTCACCATCAATTTCCCCTTTCCCTTCTCTTCTGCCTTTGCTTATTGACAGTGGTCTGGAGCTGCAACAAGGACGATGAGCAGCCAACTCAGAGCGAAAACACCTTTACCGATTCCAGAGATGGGCAGGTATATGAATGGGTCATCCTGGCCGATGGCAAAAAGTGGATGGCTGAGAATTGCAATTTCTCTGTTCCAGGCTCTTGGTGTTACGACAACAAAGACAGCAACTGCAGGTCCCATGGTCGCCTGTACAACTGGGAAGCCGCCTTTTCTGCTTGTCCCTCTGGCTGGCATTTGCCCACAGATGAAGAATGGGCATCCATGGCCAAAACCTACGGGGGGCATTCTCAAGATTCGGACGACTCTGGACAATCGGCCTATGCTGCACTGGCCGAAGGAGGAGAATCTGGCCTGAATTGCTTGTTCAGTGGATACCGCCACCGCGATGGAGAGTTCCTATCTATGGGAAGGTTCTATGCCTACTACTGGACCTCTACAGAATACGATGAACTTTCTGCATGGAGCTATGCACTCTTCGATACCCGGGATCAGCTGCTCCGGATTGTTTCCCGAAAGGAACAAGGATTTGCCTGTCGCTGTGTAGAGGATTGATTCATTGTTTTTCCTTGATGAATAAATATAATATATTTGTTTCTGATCATCAGGGTAAAATAAATGGTAAGGATGTCATTCTTACACATTGAGCTGCCCCAGCTGAAAGCAAGAAGTATGCACAATTACGTCGACAAACAGCAGCCAACTGCCAATTTGGTAGACGCCACTGCCATGCCCTATGGGCAAAGCACTCATGCCCCGTCTTTCCAAATGGTCGATCGGCGGCCAGAGGCAGTTGCCCAACGAAAACTACAGGCAATGGTCAATCGCAGTCCTCGGGTGCTGCAGCTCCGAAGATTTCAAAGAATGGCCTATGACTATGCCGCCGGACAATCATCACCCATTCAGCGACAAGCCAACCAAACAGGCCTTCCCAACCACTTGAAATCAGGCATCGAAAGACTGTCTGGCTATTCGATGGACGATGTCAAAGTACACCGGAATTCCAGCAAACCCGCCCAATTGCAGGCACATGCCTATGCGCAAGGGACCGACATTCACCTGGGACCAGGGCAAGAAAAACACCTGGCCCACGAGGCATGGCATGTGGTACAACAAAAGCAGGGACGGGTGAAGCCGACCATCCAGATGAAAAGCGGCGCACAAATCAACGACGACAGCGGGCTGGAACGAGAGGCAGATGTGATGGGGGCCAAGGCATTGCAAGAGGGACAATCCTCCGAGCCGGTCATCCAAAATCAATCACTCAAATCCGCCACCCCCTCTTCACAGCCCCTCCAGCTGAAGCGCGAAACCCAATTGACACAAGGGGTATTGAATATGATCGGAGAAACCCATACAGATTATCCCAACCGCAATGCAAGACGATACGAAGCCAAGGAAATCAGGAATGTACTGGGAGATGATTACCAGTACTACACAGAAGGAAAATTGAAAGTCGGTGGGGGGGGCAATGACTTTGCCGATCCCGTCGACCAACGCCTGGAGCAGGCCATCGCTTTTGCCAAGGAAGACATCCAGGAGATGGTGGGCAACCTCAAAGCCATCGACGATGACAAGCTTGCGGCAGGAATCCAAAAAGCCGGTGCCCAAAGGCAGCAAGGTGACAGTGATGCAGCTCCCATCGTCGAGCGATTTGCCCCCATGATCGCCAGTGCCGAATTTGACGAAGAGGCCGTTTTAAGAGATTTGGAAATTCCATCTGGAAAATACAGCATGGCCTTGGCTGAAAAACTTTCGCAAGATGCCACTTGGAAAATAAATCAATACGATCCAGATGGAGAGTATGTCGATAATTTTTATGCCATTACAGACAAGTTCCGTGATGAATTTGAGCGCCTGGAGGACTTGCAGGACGAAGAAGAAGACAAGGCGGCTGAAGATGGAGGAGCTGAAGTGATGGCTGCACTTCCGGATTTAGATATTTTGGAGGTCGGAAGGGCAAAAACGGCCACCTTCGCTGTTTCCACCTTTTTTGACAAACTCAAAGGGCGGCTACCTACCTCATTGAAGCTATACTACCACTTCAAAAAGAAGGGCTATTACCACGGTGCCCCACACTTCAAATTCGATCTGAAAATGGTGCCACCAGCCCTGGCGGAATGGGAGAAAATTGGAGAGTTGGCAGTCATTTCCAGCCAGGTGATGAGAGAAGACCGCCCTGCCATTCTCCCCAATCTGGTAGCGACCTCCATCCGAAAGTTGGAAGACCTGTACAGGACCCTGGCAGATGGTGTCAAGGCGGGCATTGGCAATGTCAACGTCATGGGGGCCAAAGAAAAGCGAAGCCTCTCCATGAACGCTGCGGCAGAACGACTCAAAAATCAACTCATCGTATGGAAGGTCGGCAATTTGCACATCGAAGACATCATTCGATTGGTGGAGGCACATGTCATTCCCGAACCAGGCTACGCCTACATCACCAAAGAAGATTTCAAAGCCAGATACATCGACGAAGATGCCATGCAAGCCCACCAGGGAGATGATGCAGACTTGGGGCCAGGCTACGTGGCAGCTGATGCGAACTTCAAAAGGGCATTGGAGGCAGCTGACCAAACGCTGTCCGATCGCTTGCCTTGGGAAGACCAAATCGGGACAATCGAGCATTTGGACCTGGGTAACATCATCATGCGTCAAACCAGGGTCATTGTCGAAGCAGTAGAAGGCGGAGCTTTGCCCAATTTGAAAACCCTCATCATGCACCGGGCCAGCATGACACCAGACCTACTGGGCCGCCTCAGGGCAAGGGGCATAGCAGTGACTTTGACCTAAATTCATTCTTTTGCCAAAAAACAAACGGACCACCCAATGTATGGATGATCCGTTTGCCAAGGCGGTGAATTGTATTCCAATCTACAAATTCCCCCGCCGTCTGACCAACTCATCGCGGATTTCCAGCGCCTTTTGCTCTGACAAGTCATAATTCCACATCACTGCAATGGCCAACAGACCAGCAACGGATGGGATCACAATATCTGCAATGCGGAGTTTTGTCATGGTTTCCACCGTTTGCACAGTTGCATTCTCGTCGAAGCCAACAGCACTTAGCACCGCACCACTCGTCAGCAAAGCCACGGCTGTTCCCAGCTTGACCATCCACCAGTACACAGCCCCAAAGGTTCCCTCCTTGCGAGGCATGCCGTTGTTCAACTCATCCAAATCGCAAACATCTGCTGTCATGGACATCATCAGGGTAAACAAACCACCGATCCCGAAAGACATCAATGGGATGGGCAAAAACATCAGCCAAGGATTACCAGGACTGAAGCCCCACCACTTGAGGCCGTAGCCGATGATGGAAATGAAGGTAGAGACGATGAAAGCCTTCTTCTTGCCCATGCGGGTCGACATCCAGGTGATGATCGGAATGACCATAAAGGCTGTCGCCATGGCACTGACGGTACCAAACCAAGCAGGCCATTGACCAGCTGCTGCTGTATCTCCGTTGTAGAGGTAAAAAATGATGATGAAGAAAGCAAACTGCGCAATGGTCTGAAAACCGTTGAACACCAAAAAGGTCGCGCCACAAAGACGAAGGAATGGCTTGTTGCTCACCGTCTCGACGATGCCTGTTCCCAGGGCCTTCATGTTGGAGGCAAATTCCTTGAAGGAAAGCTTGGTCCGCCCTTTCAAATTGGACTGATCGATTTCCTTGCAGAAAATGGCAGGCATGATCCCCAAAATCAAGCAGGCTCCTCCCACCCAAATGGAAAGGGTGCGGGCTCCTTCTGGCGCATTGGAAAACAGGGGCTCATAATAGATCAAAAACCAAAACCAGGGAGCGATCATCCAAGCGACTTGTCCCATGAACTGGGAAGAGGCCATCAGTCGGGTGCGCTCGTTGTAGTCTGGCGTCATCTCATAGCCCAGGCCGATCAGTGGCGTAGCAAAGATGGTGTAGCCAATGTAAAAGATCATCGACATGACCAGAAAGAAATAGAAATTGTAGGTCTGTCCGTTCTCCGGATACAGCTGCCACATGTACATAAATGTCACCCCAGTGATGACCGCACCCAGAAAGATGTAGGGTTTTCGACGGCCCCAACGGGAGGAGGTATTGTCTGAGATGAAACCCATGACGGGGTCTGTCACAGCGTCTAAGACACGTGGCAATGCCGCCAGGACACCTGCCAGGAAGGGGTCCATTTTGAGCGCCAGTACGAGAACGATCATGAACACGCCCAAGGCAGCGGGAAACAATTGGTTGGCTAGGTGGCCTGCACCGAAGGCAAATTTTTGGCCAAGAGGTACGATGTCTTGGGGTGCTGTTCTTTGCTGAATCATGCGAATGTGTTTGTGTTGGTTTTCTGAAAAAAAGCTGGCCGCCCGCCTTACCCGGGCAAGACGATGGTCTGAATGGCCCGAGGGCTGATCTGAACTGTCGTTTTGTTTTGACCCAATCCAATGGACAGGTTTTTGGCCTCGTCGATTTGGTTCAAGAGCACCAATACGATGGAGCCGTCTGGGTTTTGTGCCGCCGTCATCATCAAGCCGTCATCAGAGTTGTTGAATCCGATTCTCACCGCACCAGGGCGGATGAATTTGCTGAAGTGCGAGAGGGTATAGTAAATGGGCGTAAAGTAGACCTCGTCTTGCTCGGGATCGACAATGACGGGCGCTACACACCAGTTTTTAAACCAATTGGGACCTCCTTGTCGGTCCAGCACCATGTTCCAATCAACCCAGCCGTCTACCCAGTTGTTGAGACAGCCGATGATGTCGCGGGCATAGCGGTACACGGGAGCGTATTTGGGGTGCAATTTCTTTTCGTGTTCAGGGGCCCAGTCCCATCCCCAGTCGGTCGCTTCCTTGGACCAATACCAGGGATCGTCTTGCCACTTGGGGACCTCGGCATCTACACAGGCCTCGGACTGAATCAGGTGTTTGTCGGGCGCCACAGAGTGGGCAAATTGCAAGGACTCGGGAAACCAATCGTATGTACTGGCATACCAGTGAATGGCCGTGCCATCGTAATACTTAGAGGCTGTCTCTCCTTGGTACATCACCTTGACCCATTCTTTGAGTTCTTCTCCTCGGTTTTGGTCGTAGCCCAATATCTTGATCTTGTGCCCGTCGGCTTCCAATTTGGGGCCCAAGTGATTTTCCACAAACAAGCTCATCTCCTCTGCCGTGTAATGCATGCTTTCCCAGTTGTTGTCGTTGCCAAGGGGTTCGTTCTCTACAGTGATACCCCAGATGTCGATTCCTTCGGCTTTGTAGGCTTCCAGGTATTTGGAAAAAAACAAGGCCCAACTGTCGTAGTATTCGGGCAGCAATTTGCCACCGCGCCAGTCGTTGTTGTCCTTCATCCAGGGAGGGGCGGTCCAGGGCGAGGAAAGGATCTTGAACCCATCTTTGGACCGGGCCATGGCGTCTTTGATCATGGGAATGAGGTCCTCTCTGTCGGGGTCAATGGAAAAGTTTTTCAGCTCTTTGTCTCCGGGGACAGAAGCGTAGGAGTAATTGCTGAGGGAAAAGTCGCAGGAGTTGATGTGGGTGCGCGTGAGTGAATACCTCGCTCCCTCTTCTCCAAAGTAGGCATCGATGATTTTGTCGCGGTTCTCCTTGCTCAGTCGGTTCAACAAATGAGCGGATGCTTCCGTAAACGAGCCACCAAATCCTGTGATGGTTTGGAATTTTTGATCGGGAAGAATCTCGATGCTTTTGGCAGCTTGGTCACTTGGAAATTCTGTCAGGCTTTTCATCTTGTGCCCACTGGCAGCCGTTTCATACACTTCCATTTTCAATTGGTTTTTTTCTGCTTGTTCTTGTGGCGCATCGCAAGCGGCCAGCAAAAGGGCAAGACCAGCAATGCAAATCGTTTTGTAATACATTTCAATAGAGGGTTTGTAACGAAATAATTTTGTCTGCTCACTAGCGGATACATGCAACTGGGAGGGCAATGTCTGATTCGCTGACATTGCAATCACCATTGCAAACTGTTTGGAGAAAGCCACCTTTTGACCACCCGAGGGTGGTCATTGTCAATCCAGCAACAGGTCTTTGTCGATGTGAACGACCACCTGTCGGATGCTTCCTCGTCGTTCAAAAAGTTCTCGGCTTTTGGCAGGATTTAGTGCCAAGTTCGTAGAGGTCGTTTGTTGTCCATGCTGGTCCAAAACTGCCAGCTCATTTTGGTCGGCCATCCGGTAGATGATCGGCACTTGGCAGAGGGTAAAGCACAGAGACTGTTCTTCCAGTTGGATCTCCTGGATGTCGGATTGCAAGTCGAGATAGTGGAAGCTTTGTGGCGAGTTCAAAAACTCTGTTTTTCTCAACAAGCGAGGAAAGAATTGCAAGCTGCCATTTTGTACCCTGACGCCCAATTCTCCCAATCTGCTCAAAATGTCCTCCTTCACCTGTCCGGTCATGCCCGGTTGCTGGGCTCCTTTGCCTGCGGGGGTATGCGAGTAGGGATCGGTGGGGAAAGCTCCGTACAAACTGGGAGACTTGTGTACGCCTATGCCAGCATTGATCTCGTAGTAGTGGTCCATCAATCGCCCAAAGGTCTGGGCATCGGCTCCTTGTTCGATGGCCTGCCAGCAGCACTCTTGTACGGCCAATTGCAGTTTGGAAACCATGTGCCAGTAAATGGACCCAAGTCCTTCATATCCGAAGAAGGTACCGGACCGCCCAGTGAATGCTTTGTGGTTGAAGACATCTTCAAACAACTGCAGGATGGCATCTTCTTCTTGGGCCACCAGTGCCTTGTATTCTTCTTCCTGTGCCAATGCTTCCAGTGCCGTTTTCAGGTCTGCTGCATTTCTAAAGTTGCCATTGAAGTGATGGGCTCCTGTAATGTCTTTTTCCACAATCTGCAATTGCTGCTTCTCCACGAGTGTGCGGAGGAGGGGAGAGGCCAACACGGCTGCTTCCGGGATGTTGTTTTTCTCCATGAAGCGAGGCAGCTCTTTGTTGGGATATAGCAGATAGCTGTACTGATCAGGACGGAAAAGCGGACTGTCCTTCATCGCATCGAGTACATTCAGAACCTCAGCAGCCGACAAATAACCCGAACTCAGCACGGCCACCTGGCCTTCCAGCATCTCACTGAGGTAAGAGACCTCTACTTCTGTTTCCGATTGGACGGTCATCAGATTGTAGGCATGGTACAAGTGATCCGAACGGCGGTTGGCACGGATGGAGTGCTCCATGTATTCCAGGGCCAATGTCATGAATTGAGTGAGCTGCCCGATGGACAAGCGCTGCTTTTGGCCCGAAAAAGAATGCTCGTATATCTGTTGTCGGTAGGTGCTGGCGGCTTGCCCCAGTCCGTCTATCAACTGCTTCCGTTGTGCATCATTGAACTGGCCAGAGAGCCACGCCTGATGGCTTTTCAGAACAGCATTCGTACTTGTGAACAGCTCGGCAAGCTCATCGGAAAGGTCGACCTCTGCGATGGATGAATTGGTCAGCAGTCCTTCAAAAAACTTGAGATAGCGTCTCAAATAGTAGAGCGTCACCATGGATACGCCATTGCCCACCAATGCGTTGTTGGCGTCGTTCCATTCAGGGCGTTGGGTATTCATCCAGATGCCCGCCTCGGGAATGAAATTGCTCAGCTTTGCCAGTAGGCTGGCCAGTATCTTTTCTAGGAAGTTGACCCGGACGATTTTGCCATCAGCATATTGCAATAAAGCTCCGTCAGCGCCCGTGCGGCTTCTTTTGTCACGGATGTCGTCGTCCTGATGAGCGTCAAATTCTATGGTGTCCTTTGGATTGCTGAGAATGTCTTCGTAAGACTTGATCTTGTAGGGCACATTGGCGTAGACAAACAGGTCTTGACCAAAGTATTCTTCCAAGCGACCGGGGGTGTGGTTTTCACTGAATTCCAAAAACTTCAGCAAATAGATGATCTGGTGATCGCCCCAGTAGCCAATGTAAGACCAGGGATCATCTGGCTCGATGGTCTCCCAGTCGAATCCATCTTTGGTGACTCGATAGGGGTTGTAGCCATCGGCCGTGGTGGCATTCAGGAAGCGGAAAATCATCCCTTCGATGAAGGCGGGGTAGGAGTGGGCAAGGGCCTCCCAGTTTTGGAAGATGTCTCGCCAATTGCCTTGGTAGTCCAATATCTTCGACCCATCCACTTCGCTTTTGGTGTTGATCGAAAATTTGTTCCAGGGACGGCTTGGGTCGCCATGTCGTCGACTGAACTTCAGCGGCAGGTACTCCAGGCACAGCCGTTTGAAATCCGCATTGTCGCTTTGCTGTACAAGCTCCTTGAGTTGAAAAAGGGAAAAGACCTCTGGCAATTGCTGCAGGCTGTCGGCACAGGCTTGTGGGACGATGTGGTTGGCCTTGGCCAGATACGACACCAAATCCTCTCGCTCGATCTGGTAGTTGTCGTCAAAAATCCCCCCTCGCATGATGTTGAACAAGACGTTGGAAAAGTGCCGGCTGTCGCGGAAGCCATCTGCAGTTTGCTGTAAACCGTCTGCGGCTGTATTCAGGGCCACCAATCGACGGGTGCCCAGTTCGATGTCTTCCAATACTTGCTTGGCCAGTCCTCCCGCCTGTTGCAATTGATGGTGCAACTTCGCGATGGCAGAATGATTCTTTCCGATCTCGGCCACCATCATCCATTCTTTGGACTTACCCGCTGCCAATTCTACCTCACCTTGGACAAAATACGCTCCTTTTTCAGCCTTGATGTCTGTCTCTTCCACCAGTGTCTGTCCGGAGCGAAATTGGGGGATTTGCAAAGAGGAAACCAAGTGCAGGGGATCATTCAGCCCCAAAGACCAAGCGACATTTGCCCTCAGGGCCTCGCTGGGTTCTGCTTTGTCCACGATGATGGCACTCAGGGCAAAAATGCCCAAGCCACTCTCTCTAAGGAGTTCGTTTCTCTTGTAGGCGTCTACCAGATTGCTGGATTGGTTTTGCAAGTGGCTGCCAACGCCGTAGGGAACAATGTTTTGAATGCCATCCAATACCTTGATGTCCAGTGGTGCCTCCCCCCGATTGTCGAGCTTGGATCTTTTGACAAAGCCAAAGCGATCGCTGGTGTTCCACTGATAGCTGAAACTCAGTTGCAGATCGTGATTCTGTTCTTCGAAAATGATCTTGTTGCCATATCTGTTTTTGTACAGATTTCTGCTGATGTTGTATTGCTCGCTTCTTTTGTCGGAGAAAGGTTCCCAGAGTTTGGTTGTGCCGTATTGCTGTACTTGCAACACAGTTTTGCTTCCAGTGATCTCTGCAAATTCAGTGATTTTGTCGTCGGTGTAGTAGGGAAAGAGGGAATATTCCGCATTTTTCCGTCCTGCACTCAAGCCGCCATTGCTGGAGATGAAAAGCCAGTGGTCAGAATCGCTGACGATGCTCATGAAAAAAGGACGCATGGCATCGCTGTTGGAAATCTTGTAAAACTTTTCTCCGTCGATCTGTACTTCTTGTATGCCGGTTTCAGTATCGGGAATTCCGCCCAGGGTGGATGATGAGTGGGTCATAGATCACTTTTGATTTTAGTGGGTTGTCTATAGTATGTAAGATGCTTATTCTGGGAGAGTTGAGGGTTCGTTCGGAAAAGGCAATTGAAAAGGTCGAGAAGCAAAACTCGACCTTTCAACACGCATTTTCTCGGCCCAAATGGATGGTGTGTTTTGCCATCTCATTCGAACCATGTACTTGGAGAATAACTAAACTAAACGTTGAATTAGCACAAGCTGTGGCGAGCAAAAATGTCAGGCACCACAACTTGTGCAAATTTTTGTAAGGATCAGTTCTCTACCTCTTTGTAGACGCGTACCCAATCCACCAGCATGCGCTGAGGGAAGATGGTTTGTTCGGTTGGGAAACCTACGTAGTTTCCGCCAACTGCTACGTTGAGGATGATGAAGAATGGATGATCGTAGACCCACTCTCCGTCGGCATCTTCAGGCCTGATTTGCTGGTAGGGAATGCCATCGACAAAAAAGTTGATGTACCCTTCTCCCCACTCGATGGTGTAGACGTGGAAGCCAACATCAAATCTGCCATTGGCCAGTCCAAAACTCTTGGTGACAGCTGCGCCGCCGGAATAGCCTGGGCCGTGAATGGAGCCGTGGATGAGGTTGGGCTCTTGGCCTCTGTATTCCATCACATCGATCTCACCACACTGTGGCCAGGAGACCTCGTCGATGTCGCCACCCAGCAGCCAAAAGGCAGGCCAAAGTCCAGGGCCGTATGGCATCTGCATGCGGGCCTCGAACTTGCCATAGGCTTGCTCAAACAGTCCTTGTGTTTTGATTCTGGCAGAGGTGAAGGGAGAACCAGCAAAGCTCTCCTTGCGAGCCGTGATGACCAGGTTGCCTTCTCCATCCAGAGAGACATTCTCAGGTCTGTCGGTATCCCATTCCAGTTGTGCATTTCCCCAGTCTGTTCCGATGTCGTAGGTCCACTTTGTCGCATCAGGGGATTGGCCTTCTGGTCCTTCAAACTCGTCAGACCAAACCAATTGCCAGGTGCTTTCCTTGATCTCGTTGTCGCTCGTACAGCTCCAGCAGAGCATGGTGATCAGCAAGAGGCCGAGAGAGGAAGCTGAGAAAATTTTATGTCGTTTCATATTTGAGATTTGTAATTTTTTGGAATTGATGTGAACCCAAGGAAAGTCGCTGACCCAAAATTGGCAGGATAAACGTCTTGGGTTCCCTCCGTTTATCCTGCAAACAATTTTGGATGTGCTGTCTACTCTTTGTAGAAGTAGATGTTGTCGAGGTAGACATTGCCGTCGCCTTCGAACTTGAACTGGAAGAGATCCGCCAAGTCAACTGGTGAAAACTCTGACAATGGAATGTCGATGGTCAACCAGCCAGAGGTCGGTACTGTCAGCGCGTATGGAGTCTCTACTGGGCCCGGGCTGATGAGGAAGACACTCAAGGCACTGGAATTGTCTGTCCACACATCGAGGTGAAGGTGTGTCATGCCAGATGCATCCTGGTTGCTGCCGAGTTGCAGTCCTTGGTAGTTCAAGCCAGTGTACAGCAAGGTGTTGTTGCCGGCGATGGATTCTTCGGTCACGACAGTTGCCTGCCCCCAATTTGGATTGAGGTCGGAATCTGCTACATTCGTGTAGGCATCACTGAAGATGGAGATGACACTGCCTGCATCGCGCATTGGCGTTGGTGCTGCTTCTGTCGGTACGCCTCCACCTGTGGTTGGCTCCTTGTAGAAGTAGATGTTGTCTAGGTAGACATTTCCGTCACCCTCAAACTTCATCTGAATGATGTCTCCCAGGTTGACTGGATCAAAGGACGAGAGTGGAATCTCGATGGTTCCCCAGCCACTGGTTGGCACGGTCAGATCAACCGGTGTTTCTACAGGCCCGGTACTGATCAAGAAGGCCTTCAGTGCTGTGGAGTTGTCTGTCCAGAAATTGATGTGCAAGTGGCTCATGCCAGTGACATCTGTGGCACTGCCCAGAATGACACCTTGGTAGTTGAGTCCGGTGTACAGCAAGGTATTGTTGCCATCAATGGATACTTCTGATACCACAGTGGCTTGCCCCCAATTTGGATTGAGGTCAGTGCCCATGATGTTCATGTACGTATCGCTGAAGACGGAGATGACGTCGGCCTCGTCACGCATTGGCATTGGAGCAGCTTCTGTTGGCGTTCCACCGCCTGTGGTTGGCTCCTTGTAGAAGTAGATGTTGTCGAGGTATACATTTCCGTCACCCTCAAACTTGAATTGGATCAGGTCTGCGACGTTGACAGGATCGAAAGAAGACAAGGGAATCTCGATGGTTCCCCAGCCATTGGTTGGTACGGTCAGGTCAACAGGTGTTTCGACAGGCCCTGTGCTGATCAAGAAAGTTTTCAGAGCTGTGGAGTTGGCTGTCCAATAGTTGATGTGCAAGTGGGTCATGCTACTGACATCAGTGGAAGCAGCCAGCTCGATTCCTTGGTAGTTGAGGCCGGTGTATACCAGGGTATTGTTTCCGTCGATGGCCTCCTCGGTGACGACAGTTGCCTGTCCCCAGTTTGGATTGAAGTTGGTCGCATCGAGGTTCATGTAGGCATCGCTGAAGACGGAGATGACGTCGGCCGCATCGCGCGTTGGAGCGGGTGCTGCTTCTGTTGGTTTTTCTCCTCCACCAGTGGTTCCTTCCTTGTAGAAGTAGATGTTGTCGAGGTATACATTGCCATCTCCTTCAAACTTGAATTGGATCAAGTCGGCCAGGTTGACTGGATCGAAAGAGGTCAATGGAATCTCGATGGTTCCCCATTCGCTGGTTGGCACTGTCAAGTCTACGGGTGTTTCTACAGGCCCGGTACTGATCAAGAAGGTCTTCAGAGCCGTAGAGCTGGAGGCCCAGTAGTTGATGTGCAAGTGAGTCATGCTACTGACATCAGTGGCAGCGGCCAGTTCGATTCCTTGGTAGTTGAGTCCGGTGTATACCAATGTATTGTTTCCGTCGATGGGCTCCTCTGTGACGACAGTTGCCTGTCCCCAGTTTGGATTGAAGTTGGTCGCATCTAGGTTCATGTAGGAATCACTGAAGATGGAGATGACATCGGCTGCGTCGCGCGTTGGAGTGGGAGCGGCCACTGTTGGTTTTTCTTCTCCACCTGTATTTCCTCCTTTGTAGAAGTAGATGTTGTCCATGTAAATTTCTCCATTTCCATCAAACTTCATCTGGATCACATCGGCTAGGTCGACAGGGTCGAAGCTAGACAGTGGGACATCGATGGCGCCCCAACCGGTGGTCGGTACGTTCATGGCGAAGGCTGTCTCTACTGGGCCAGAACTGATGAGGAATGTATTCAGGGTGGTGGAGTTGAGACTGAAGTAGTCGATGTGCAAGTGGGTCATTCCAGACAAATCTTGCGCGCTTCCAAACTGGATTCCCTGGTAGTTGAAACCTCTGTAGACCAATGTATTGTTGCCTGCGATTTCTTCCTGGCTGACCACGGTTGCCTGTCCCCAGTCGGGATTCAGGTCTGTATCTGCAATGTTGGTGTAGCTGTCACTGAAGACAGAGATGACGTCGGCTGCGTCGCGGCTTGGTGGAACCGGTGCTGCTTCGGTTGGTGCCGTCATTTCTGTGACACCACTCTGGTAGAAGTACACATTGTCGATGTAGACATTGGGCAGGTCACCGGAGAGGACCAATTGGGCCAAGTTGGCTCTGTTGGTCAAGCCTGCGAAGCTGGACAGGGGCACATCGATGCTGATCCAGTTTTCAGACTGTAGGAGAGGGGCTGTGAACGCCATCTCGTGTGAGGAGTCGTCGCCACCATCAAAGTTGCCATCGGCTCCAAAGTCGACCAACAATACCTTGAATGCTGCTGGTGCGGCAGTTGGGTCTGGTGTCCAGAGGTCCATGTGGAAGTGAGTCATCTCACTGGCGTCGATGGTTTGAGAAGTAAATTCAATACCGACGAAGTTGAGTTGCTGGTAGCGCTTCACGTCATCGCCATCGACTTTGATGTCTGAATCTTCCGCTGTGGAGAATTCCCAGCGCGTGTTCCACGTATCAATGGGTACGTTGGTGTATGCATTACTGAACATGGAGATGACACTGTCTGCATTGGCAGTCGGAACAGGGGCTATCACCAAAGGCATAACGGGATCACCCGTAGACTCGATGGTCATGGATCCCACTGCTTCGATGTCTCCCAATTTGGCAGTGATGACGGTGGTCCCTTCGTCCAATACGTTGACTTCACCTGTGCTGCTCACAGTGGCAACGTTGGTCTGTGAAGAGCTGAACGTGAAATAGTGAGGAGAAACTTCCACTCTTTGGTCTACACCCGTTGGCATGTTGAAGATGGCGTGGAATCCACCCATGGTCAATTTGTTGCCAGTTTCTACTGTAACAGTCTGGTCTTGGCCTTCCAAAATGCCCGCCTGTCCATGAGCCAGTGTACCCAGTTTTTCATATTGTACTTCATCAATCCAGAAGGTGTATCCTTCGCCGTTCTCAGGTCCTTCAGAATAGTAGAACATGCCTCTTTCTTCCGTCAGTTTGGCGGCATCAGGAATGGGAATGATCACTTTTTGCCAGTTGGAATTCACTTTGAGGTTCACCAGGTCGGTGACGAAGCGAGATTCTCCCAAGTCGTTTCCAAAACCGAGCAGGTCAATTGTGGCTGACTTGGAGGCACGAATCCAGAAAGTAAGGGCATCGTATCCCGTCAAGTCGCGTCCTACCTCTGTGAAGTAGGTACCACCTGCGAAGGCTCCCTGAGGGTCGCCAGCATCGGGTACTTCAAAGCGCATGGAGGCCTCGCCTTTGTAGGCGATTTGGTTGTCCACTTCAAAGGCAGTTACCTTAGAGCCACCGAAAGCTGCATACTGCAAGCCAGCGCTGAAACCATCGATAAATACCTCGCCAGTCGTGGGGAACGACGCTTCCTCCAGGTCATCGTAATCTCTCCTACACCCCCATACTGTGAGGAGGACGAAGGCAAAGAACACCGCAATAGTTGAATGCCTGAATAAATAATTCTTTGTCATTTCTTTTGTGTTTTTTTTGGTTATTTACCGATGTTGAAGTGTAGATAAGTTCTAATTTCCCATTCGCTTCCGTTGTCAAAGCCTGGTGCTGTCGGGTCGCAGACGAGCTCTCCGTCGCCATCCAGTGCAAAGGTGGGGCAGTAGCGTGGGGAATATTGATCAAGGGCACGCCAAGTGGTCTGGATACCCAGTTTTGTACCTGGGAGATTGAACCAACCGGGCTTGCCGATGGATGTAGAGATGTCGATCATTGCCTGTAGTGGGAAGGTGAGGTTGAAATCTCTGTGGTAATCGAATGGACCCCAGTCGTTGACCTTGACCATGGAGGTGATCTTGACATTTTTGAAAACCATTCTCAAGTCGCCACCGTAGCGGTTGAGGACTCTTGGGTCGCTGCCGTTGGCCTGTGCTGTTCCTCCGAAGAGATTGGCAATCAAACCAAATTCAGGGCTCAGCTTGGAGACGATTCTGGCGTGTGCTTCCCACAAGTCTTGTGCGGGTGGTGCGCCAGGGAATGCAAACAGGGTACGTCCGTCGGCAAAGATACCGATGGCAGCATCCTGGGTCGTTGGCTGGTGGCGGAATACAAAACCGGCGCTTACAGCCAATTTGGCATCTTCTGCCTCGTCACTGTCCCACTGGTACATCCAAGTTCCAGGAGTGGGGTCAAAAGTGAAGAGGATTTCCCCGGCGATGGTTTCGCGGTTTCCTCTGACAGCAAATGGATCGTCGAGAATGTTTCTTGGACGGGCAGGAGCCGGACCGTCAATCGGAATTGGGTCGATCAAAGGCTTTTGCCACAAGAAATTGGGCGCAATCTGCAAGTTTCCGAGGGTATAAGTGAATCCACTGAGGAAGTTGTATTGGTTGCCGCTTCCGCTGTCCTTCAGTCTCCATCCTGTGAATGTTCTGGTGAAGTCGGCGCCTCCCAAGGCAACGATGCCCATGGCAGCTCCCTGTGCATACCAGTTGAATGGTCCGGAAGAGAAGGTGAGCTTCATTCTTCCCCCCCAAGTATCATCTGAGACAACCTGGTCTTCCAGTGCGACCATTTTGCCTTCTCTTTCTGTTACGACTTGGAAGGTCTCGCCCACACGCGGCTGTCCCGACCAAATACCACCAACTTCAATTCCGAGTGGTCCCAATTCTGTTTTGGCGTGTAGGGTTCCCCGGCGGTTGACCAGCTGTGGAACGGCGATGGAACTCACAGCAGGGGTTTGGCGGTCGATGTCTTCGTGGAAGATACCTGTCAGGTCGATTTTTCCGACTTTGCGGCTGTACTTGACCAAGACGGCAGGGTTGGCACCCCACCACAGTTCCGGTCCAAAGGCCACTTTCCAACCTTTCAGTGCTTTTTTGCCCTCTACCTCTACACCCAATGGAGCGGTACCATTGTAGATGTCGATGTTGGGACCGTAGTTGGCTTCCGGGTAGAGGCCGAAGAAGTCACCCTCGTATCCCCAGTGGTAGTGTCCGGTCCGGTAAAATCCAGTCAGGTCAAACAATTTGCTGTTCCAGTTGAAATCTGCTTGGTAGACAGCGAAGCGGTTGAGAGATGGGATGGCCAAATCGCCTTGGTCTGTATTGACGACGCGAGTTCGGCCCCGGTTTTCATAAAACAACTCATTGATGGGGTTTTCCGCTACGTTGCCCAAGATGTTGAACTTCACGTTGGCCCGTACATTGGGCGTTGGTTGGGCTTCCACACCGATGAAGTAGGACTGCATGTGGTCAAATCCCAATTCGTCGGGATAAGTCAATGCAGTGGGGTCTGCATCATTTGGCGTGCGGACTCTCTCTCCCCCTGTATTGAAGGTCGACAATTCAGCTCTCAAGCCACTGAGTCTGACCTTTTTTGTTTTTTCTCCTTCTAAGGCGGCTTTGTCTCCTCTTGCTTGAATGACGGCGTCCATCAGCTCGATGCCTGCGAAGTGATCATTCAACATGTCCATGTTTGCTTCTTTTCCGTAGGGATCGATCCGGTGTGCTTCTTTGAGTGCGTAGTAGGCGGCACGAGGATACAAGGTGTAGAGGCCTCTTTCGTTGGTTTCCCCCTTGGCACAGATGCCAAACCACTCTTCATTCATGTTGTTTTCCCCCTCTACGTGATCCGACTCATAGCCACCATTTGGCCAAGAGGCATTGTTGTCGTGGAGGTCCAGATTTTTGGTCTGTCCAAATTTCCACCAACCATCACTGAATTGGAAGGTAAAACCACCAATTGAGTTGCCGGCTCCCCCCATTCCGGATGCATTGGCGTAGATTTCTTTCCAGTTTCCAACCATGTAGTAGGCTTGAGAAAACTGGTCTTCCTGGTTTTGAACGGCATTGAAAGCGTCCGCACCAAATTCCGTAAAGACGATGGGCTTGTCCAATTTTTGTCTGACCACCTCAAAGGCGTCGCCGAAGGAAACCCCTCTGTACATATTGGTTCCAAAAATGTCCATGTCTCTGCATTCCTGAGCGATGATGTCGATGAACAACAAATCACCGTTGCAGATGGCCACCGGGTGGTTTCTGTCGATGCCTTTGACAGCCAATACCCCTTCATTGAAGAGTTTATACATGTCGCGGGCCCGCTTGGTGGATTTGCGGTCTTTGATGGGAATGGATTCCGTTTCTGCACCCTCCCAGAAGAGGCCGTAGTTGTTCTCGTTGCCAAGTAGATACATCAGCAGACCCGGCGTATTTTTGTAGGTTTCGGCCAGCTGTTTCACTTCGGCCAGTAACAAATCTCTTACGCGAGGGTCAGCGTACTCTGTGTTAGCTTCCCATGCACCGTTTATGGTAAGTCCATAACGGCCAAAAGAGTGGTTGAGCATGGTGTAGATGCCATACTTCTTGTAGATGTACTCAATCCAGCGAGGTTGAACCCCTGTGTATTGACGTACAACGTTCACGCCCATGTTTCTCAACAGGGACATTTCGGCGTCCAGAGCTGCCCGGATGACATCGTCTGATTGGTTCCAGAGGCTGTAGGAAAAATTGGTACCGATGGGAAAGTAGTCCCAATTCATACCGTTGATCATCAAATCTTTGCCGTTGACCACCAGTTTGGTACCTTGATTGTCATACACGACCGAAACTTTGTCGGCCTGAGCAAATACCGTTGAGGTCAGCAATAGAAGAATAAATTGTAAAAGAAAGTTTTTCATTTAAACGTGTTTTCTGAGCTTGAAGGATATAGGTGTGGCTGTTGACAAGTGAGCAGAAGAGCAAGCTTCTGAACATGCCAATTCAAGACACGCAGATGGTGACATCACATAGCTTCAGTTGAAACTATTTGATTTAAAAAAGACGACCATTACAATAGAAGAATAGTTGATTTTGTTGAGCGGAACTTATTTCAACAAAGCTTGGGATTGTACCTTTTATTATTTCGCGAGAAACAAAAAAAAATAAATTTCATTTTAAATCAAACCTCGTTGACGAAAACAAAAATAGTACTATTTTTATATTCACAAAAAAAACTTACTTCATCAATTGTTTCATCAATTATTTTTTTGACTACATCAAAGTTGCACGGATAAATTGATAAAGTACTGTAAATCAAGAGTTTAATTTTTTTTAAAGTTGCACATGGCTTATCGTATAAATTACACGAAGTACATAATTTGTTTGTTCTGGCTTTTTGCCTTTTTGTCAAATAATATACAAGCCTTCCATGGGAAGTACCCAATTCAATACTTCACTCCCTCGGATTACAAGGCTGGAATTCAGAATATTGACTTTGCTCAAAACCGCAACATGGACCTCTTCGTGGCCAATAACCTCGGTGTTTTGGCTTTCAATGGGACAGATTGGACGCGGCACGACTTCAAATCGGGAAAGAAGAAACGCTCCCTGGCTTTTGACGATCAAACCAATCGCTTGTACGTAGGGTCACAAGGAGAGTTTGGCTATTACCAGGAAGGCTGGGGATATGTGCCTTTGGAGGAGATGATTCCGGATGGCCAACGGGATTTTGACGAGGTTTGGGATGTCTTTCTCGCCCAGTCGAAAGTGTATTTTTGCACCTTCCAGCGAATTTTTGTCTATGATGGCCAGTCCATCTCGGTCATCGAGCACCCGGAAGGACTGCAGCGATCTTTTCAAAACAGTGGAAAATTGTTTACCCAAACTGAGAAAGGGAGGCTTTTTGAGATCAACAATGGCAAGTTGGTTTCTGGATTGCCCCAGGGCCAAAACAACCAGATCATTGCCGGCATGATCCCCAAGGATGAGGGATATCTGTTGTTTTACAATTCTGGAAACATTGAGTACAGTACCTCTTTTGGGGTGAGCTCTCCGTATCCAGAGCTGGTGCGGGCATTGAAGGGGCGCTATGTCAATCACGTTTTGCAGTTGTCGGACAACCGCTTGGTCATTTCCACACAGACTTCTGGCCTGTTCTTGTTCGACATGCAGACGGAGAGCCTGGAAAACATCAAGAGGCAGGATGGCTTGCCGAGCAACGCTTGTCTTCGCAGTTTTCAAGACTACAACGGAAGCTTGTGGGTGGGGATGCAAAACGGCATTGCCTTGGTCGACATCAATGCCCCCATGCGACTGCTCAATCGGCAAATCAACCTGGAAGGCAGTGGGTACGAGGCTTTTGCCAGCGCGGAGGGCACCTATTATACCACTTCCAATGGCATTTACTTCTTGGCTGCCAAGACCAAAAGCTGTGTCTTCTTGCCGGGAACAGAAGGGCCGGCTTACGGCATGCAGATGATCACTGGAAGGCTGTACGCCAGTCATCACACAGGATTGTTTTTGCTGGAAAATGGGCGGGCGACCCAGTTGGTGGCTACCCCAGGACTGTGGCAGGTCAAGCAACTTCGCTCCAATCCTCAGTATGCCATTGGCGGGACGTATTCTGGTTTGTACTTGTTTCGGATCAATGAGGGGCGGCGCTTGGAAGCTGTTCGGAAAATAGAGGGCTTCAACGAATCCAGTCGCTTTTTTGAAGAAGATCAGAAAGGACGGATCTGGGTTGGGCAATTTTACAAGGGGCTGTATCGATTGGACTTGTCCGAAGACCTGAGCAGTGCCACGGTTGTCAATGTATCACAGCTACACGATTCTCTCCCCATTGCGGAACAAATCGTTTTGTCCAGGATCGACAATGAGTTGTACCTGGCCACCAGACTGGGCATTTATCAGATCGATCAACAGACGGATCAAATCAGGCGGGCTGCAATTTTTGACAAAGACATCGGAGAGCAGCAGGTCTATTTGTTGGCACAAGACCAGCAAAAGAACATCCACGTATTTGCAGAAAATCTCGTGGGCTTTTTCAAGCAGATCAGTTCCAACAATTACGCCTTCGTCCGTTCTTCCCTCTTTCAGCTGCGGTATTTTTTCAACAATGATTTGCTCAACGTATCGGTCAACACGGACAGCGGCATTCTCTTCAATGCCAACGAAGGCTTCATCCACTACGATCCCGAAATGGAAAATCGCGTGCGGGTACAGATTCCCTTGTTGGTCAACCGGGTGTACAATGTGGCGACGGGGGAGGAGTTTTTCAGCCGACGCCCATTTGAGGAAAAGCCAGCGCAGTCTGCACAACTGAGCATTCAGCCGGGCACCAAGATTTTGCAGTTTCGGGTGGAGTCTTTCCAGTTCAAGGACCGCTACAATCCACAATTTCGCTATTTCCTCAAGGGCTTTGACGAGGACTTCAGCAAGTGGACCAATGTCAATACCAAGGAGTACACCAATTTGATCGAGGGGAGCTATGAGTTTGTGGTACAGACCCGCAACTACTTTGGCGAAATCGAGAGTGGGCAGGTCATTTCGCTGCAGGTTGAGACGCCTCTCTATCGCAGCCTATTGGCCAAAATAGTGTACATACTCTTTGCTCTGTTGAGCCTTTGGTTGGTCTCTCGCCTGCAACAAAGTCGCTATCGTCGCAAGGCACAGAGGATTGAGGAGAGCAAGCAATTGGAATTGGACGAGAAGCAGCAAAAGTTGGTGGAGATGGAGCAACAAAAAGAGCAGGAGCTGTTGCAATTGGAAGAGGACCGCACGAAAAGTGAATTTCGCCACATCAACAACTTGCTGGCCGCTTCTACGATGAATCTGGTGGTCAAAAACGAATTCATCGAAACCATCAAGGAGGAACTCAAGCAAGTCAACAAACGAAAGGACAACAACATGGAGACCCGTCGGACCTTGGAGCGGATCGTGCGAGAGATCGACACCAATCTGCGGCTACAGGAGGACTGGGAAAAATTTGAACACCACTTTGATCAGGTCCATGGCAATTTTTTGAATCGACTGCAAGAACAGTTTTCAGAACTCACTCCCAACGAGCAAAAGCTGTGTGTCTTTCTTCGCCTCAACCTCAACACCAAGGAAATTGCCAACCTGATGAGCATTTCGCCCAGAGGGGTAGAGGTAGCCCGTTATCGGCTCCGCAAAAAATTGGACCTCAACAAGGGACAAAATCTTTCCAAATTCATTTTGGAGTACTAGAGGCTCTTACTGATGAGTCATCAGCGATGCAAAAACAACTTTCGACTGATGAGCTGTTCGCCCACTTGCATTTTGATGGTGTAGGTGCCGGGCGTTGCTTCTGATAGATCGAGGAGGTGCCTACCGGGAGCCAGATGTACCTGGCGCAAGATGCGCATGCCCGAGCTGTTGAATGCCTCCAGCAGTTCAATCTCTACGGTGTTCTGCAGATTGACTTTTCCTTTGCTTGGGTTGGGAAAGAGGTCAATTTGGATGACTTGGGTGGGATTGTCGACGCTGGTGATGATCAGACTTTTCTCTGTACTATCGGCAAAGCATTCGTTGGCAGCCATCAATTGGACGATGAGTTCGCCATTGTCAGTATACGGTATTTCTATGTCTGCGGTGGTAAATCTGCGTCCGTCAGAGAGTTGCCACTGGTAGCGATCGGCTTGGGTTGATTGGTTGGTGGTTTTGAGAATGCCTTTGTTCCAGCTGACGTCAAAATCTGCCAGGGGAAGGATGCTGGGGCCGGTTTTGATTTCTTTTGTTGGGCCTGCGCTGTAGTTGAGAAAAGAACCACTAGCGGTAACTTCTCTTTTGATGGCCCGGACCAAATACTCCAGCTCTATTCCCCCTCTCACACAGGAATCCACCCAGATCGTATCTGTGATGAAGCTGCGGTTGATGGGCTCGAAGTAATCCAGTTCTGGCGTCTTTTTGTAGAGTTGATATCCCAGGATGTCATCTGTGCTCGGGGACCAAGTCACCACCATTTGGTTGCCATCTTGGGTGGCGTGGAGGTTGCTCGGGGGGCGAACGATGAATGCTTGCAGGGTGGGATCGCCCAGGAGGTTGATGGTGATCTGGCGGGCGAAAAGGCCAGCATAGTAGGTGCCGTCATTGTTTTGGGTCAATCGACTGCAATACCCCAATTCGAATCCCAGACCCATGGGATGGAAATGCCAATTGGGGGCACCGACCCAGGAGGCGCTCAGCACTTGACCGGATGCGAGGATGGTCCGCAGGTAATTGTTTTCGTAGTCGTAATCGCCAAAGTAGGAGCCAAAATTGGAGGTGAAAACCGCTTGGAAGTTGTTGTCGGAATAGGTCCGAATGCTGCCCATGCCATTGGAATTGATCATGGACCCGCTGGAGGCGCCGTAGGACCAGAGGAAGGAGTCGTAAAAAGCATCGAAATAATTGCCATGCCCAATGCTGTCTGCCGATACGATGGGGACAAAGTTGCGGATGGCATTTTGGGCCAAGCCTTCCTTCCAGGGATTGACATTTTTGTAGACCGCTCGTCTGTTGACTCTTTTTTTGCCAGTGCGAAAATCGATGTTTTTTTGTAGGTAGTGATTCAGGAGTTCGTATTCATCGCGTTCGAAAATGGGCAACTCTGAAAAATCCAGTCGTCCCACCATCAGTTCGATTTCAGTGGGCGCAAAATCCTGATCGAAGTTTCCATCGCCCGGCATGTTGTGCAGGCGGGGGTAGGCGCTGGAGGTGTTGCTGACGCTCTGGTCGGTCCAGTTGCCATCCAAATCTCCGTAGTACAAATCGGCTGGCCAGGCCCCTCTGTGGTCGCGGTGGCCATCGGGATTGATGTCGCCGGAATGGGGCACGGCAATGTTGCCCATCAGCACAATGGCCGTCAGGGAATCGACTTCCTGCTGGGACTGCAAAATCAAGGATTTGACTTGTGCAACAGAGGCCTCCTTGGCCACAGGCAAGATGTGTGGAATCCAGCCTTCGGAGCGGAGGATGTTGCGGTAGATGGTCAAGTTTTCTTGGACAAAGTTGACGGCTGCCGAGTCGATGATCAGCAAAATGTCTCCTTTGCGGGGATTGGGTTGGTAGTCGACGCCAGAATACAAATACCCATAGCCGAGGCTGTCTCCGGTTTGTTTGATCAGGCGGTATTCATACAATTGACCAAGCTCCACATTGGCATCCACAAATTGGTCATCCTGGTCCTCACTGCTGTGGATGGGATCGCCCCAACTGGCATCTTGCGGCCGTTTTTTGTACAACCGATAGGTATTATTGCCGGGATCATCTTTCCATTGGAGGGTCAGTTGGAGAGGCTGTTGACTGGCCTGGGCGGTCAGATTGACGGTGCGCAGGGTATCAAACCAATTTTGCGTATGGCCCGTGATGGGAAAGAGGCAAATCCATAGGCCCAGCCAGATGATCCACTTCATGCTTCGGTTGTTTTGAAAGGCATTCGTAAAGGTGCAACAATTAAATCGCTAGGCGACAAAAAAGTTGACAACAAGGTACAGGACTTTGGGGACAAAAGCAGAATGGTCTTGCTTGTGTCAACTTTTGGGCACCAAAATGCGGCGTGGCCTTGGCGAATGCACCTCTCTACTGGTTCTCTTGTGTTCCTTCCATCTTCTTGTGAAGCTCGATGCTCTTTTGGGCCACCACCTTCGACGATCTGAAATTTTGGCCAGTGACCAATCTGCCGTCGACGATGTGGTAGGGCTTCGCCTTTTCGCCATAGGTGAAGGTACCTCCGTTTTCTTCGACTTTGTTTTGGATGATGAAGGGGAAGTTTTGGTACACCTTTGACTTTTTGTTTTCGAATTCTTCCGGGAAGCCATTGACCTTTTTGCCTTGGATCAAATAGCTGCCATTGGAGGTCCTGATGTTGACAATGCCTGCTGTGCCGTGACAGACGGCCGCCACGATCCCGTTGTTTTGTTCGTAAATGTGTGCGGCGATGTTTTGGATGTCGGCATTTTGTGGGATGTCGAAGATGGGGGCGCTTCCGCCGGTGTAGAGGATGATGTCGTACTGACTGGGATCGATTTGGGATGGCTTTTTGCTCTGTGCGATGGCGTACATGAAGTCTGGATTGTACAAGGCATTCATGTGTTCCTCATCACTTGGGTCGATGTAGGACAAAGGAATTTTCCCTCCTTTGGGGCTGACAAAATCGACATGGTAGCCCGCTGTTTGGTATTCAAAATAGGAGAGGCAGACTTCCGAAAAGCTGTTCCCTGTGGCGATGTTTTCTTGCCCGTGTTTGGAAGCACTGGATGTGACGATGAGGACTTTGTCACCTTGGCGATTGCTGGCTTCGCTGCCTGCCGTTTTGCTGATGATTTTCCAGCCGTCTGTCAGTTTTTTCAACAAGAGCATGTCGATGAATCTTCTGCCAAAGCCGGGGATGATGACTTCTAGTTTGGCAGTGGCAATGCCCTCGAATTGATCGACGGACAAGACGTTGGTGACGCGGCCGTTGAATACTCCCTTCTCTCCTTTGCCGACTCCTTTTGCGTATTCTTCGATGGTCCTGACAAAGAGTGGTTCGCCTTGTTTGTCGAGAAACATGTTGGCGCCGGGCAGGAAGGCCGACAACAGTTGTTCGGGATTGTTGTAAGCTGTTCCCTCAATGTAGTCATTGATGACGGCCAGGATTTTTTCTTCTTCTGATGGGGCTGGTGTTTGTCCGTATGCAGGAGCTGTCGCGATCAGCAACAAGAGAGTGGACAATTTGACTAGGTATGAGTACATGATGTTGTTTTTTGAAAGAATGAATTTTGACTGTTTACAAATCATAAGACAGGTCCCTCAATCGATTATTGCTTGTACTCAATCTTTTTTTTGTGATAAATGTATTTGACCACGAAATTTCCGTTGGTCTCGGGGATGGAGTCTGTGTATGTTGTCTTGATCTTTAGATTGTCGAGGTACTCATATTCGATAAACCTAATGGCTTTCCCATCTCGGTAGTCAACAGATTTTACTCTTTGATTTTGCTCATTGTAAAAGGATTCTTCCTTGCGGAGCTTGTAAGGATTTGTGTGGATCGTTCTTGTTTCTTGTTTGATCAAGTCATTCTGTCGCGAATATTTTGTCCTTATTTTAGCGCTTAGCTTGAATTTGTTGGGACTGTCTTTGGTCGTATAAAATTTGCTCATCTTTTCCCGTCCTTT
>JBCBOS010000009.1:0-276113 GCA_039821145.1 Bacteroidota bacterium
TGAATTACGCAGATTGCGACAATTAGAAGAGGAAAACAGACAACTAAAGCAGTTAGTGGCAGATCTGAGTTTGGACAAAAAATGCTTCAAGACGTAATTTAAAAAAGCTTTAAGAACAGCTCCAAAACGAGAGTTGGTGGTGTTTTTACACAAGGCACCACTGACTGTTCGACGGCCTAAGACAAAAAGGCTGCCGATTAATAAAACCTTCGCATGTTCAAAGACCTTTTGCTAAATAACGGAGTAAATTCCGATATTTGTTTCGAGAATTTTTTTGGTAGTTACATAAGCTTAATTGTGGTAAATCAAATTTATGCATTAGCAAGGAATCCTCTTATTTTTTTCAGACTCTCGCAAAATGCTAAAGTCAACCTTAAGTTGTATGTTGTACGAAGTAAAGTTTAGTAAAAGTAAAACGCAATAAAGATTAGCAAAAGAGCTATCTTACAATATTTGACATAACTGATAAATTCCAGATCATGGGATCAGCTCTAGCTTACAAAAAAAGAGAACTGATAGTTAAAGAAAAGCTCAATGGAAAAACCTTGGCTTGTATTGCGCTGGAAAATAATTTTTCGTATTCGACGACCTGTCGAATATGGCGTCGGTTCAAGCGTCATGGTTTTGAAGGATTATCTGCCAACTACAATAATTGTGGTCCATCTACAATTAAGCATTCTAAAAAAGTCTATCGTTGTGGCTTATGGCTTAAGCGAAGACATCCAAAATGGAGTGCTCCATTTATTTTAACCCTATTACAAGACCGCTATCCCAATGAAATTTTTCCTTCTGTTCGTACTATGCAACTATGGTTTCGAAAAGCTGGGCTTAGCTTACCCAAAGCTTATCGTAAGGAGCCTGTAGTTGAAAAGGTAGGAGCAGTGCATGATCGTTGGCAAATTGATGCAAAGGAAAATCTCAAACTTCAAAATGGTAGCAAAGGCTGTTACTTAAGTGTAGTAGATGTAAAATCTGGAGCGGCTTTAGGAGCTCCTGTTTTTCCCCAAAGGGAAGATCAACCAAGTAAGCCCTAGACAAGTTCGTCAAAAACTCATAGCCTTATTCAAGCAATGGGGCATGCCTCTAAGTATTCGAGTAGATAATGGTATGCCCTTGGGGGATCCACAGCGCAAATCTATTCCTGAATTATCCCTTTGGCTGCTAGGAAAAAATATCGAAGTGATCTTTAATCGTCCTCGACAGCCAACAGATAATGCTAGAGTAGAACGAATGCAACAGACAACTAAGAACTGGGCAAGCATTGAGCAAGCACAGAATTTTGAAGATTTGGATAGAAGGTTAAAACAAACCATCATCATCCAACGCGAAAAATTCAAGGTTAGCAGATTGCAAAATCGTACCAAGTTAGAAGTTTATCCTGAGTTATCGAGGAATAATCGCTAGTACGATGAACAAGCTTTTTTCCCTGACAAAGCCTATCAAAGACTTGCCATGTGTTCCTTTGTTAGAAAAGTAAGCTCGAATGGACAAATTTCTCTATACGGTCGAATGTACCATTTGCCTAAACAATACAGAGCCACATATGTGCATATCAAATTTGATCCACAGCAGATTAGCTGGAATATTTTTGATGAGCATAATAAATTCATTACTCAAATCGAAGCTAAGAATTTGACAATGGAAAATATTCGGAATTTATCAGTAGGTCAAAGAACTTTTTGAAATAGGGCAATCTTTATTGCGCTTTCTATGATTTAAACTTTATTACGTACAACATTGTATTTAAATTTTCCCGAACTTCGATATATATTCATAGCACCAGAAAGATAGAAACTAGTTGGAGAGGAAGGGGAGTTGCAATCTATTATCTTTTGTTAACCAACTCGAACACGGATAAATCAACCGTCCATCCTGACTAAATCCTTCAAACCCACCATCTCCTCTTTACAGCATCTTTCAAGAATACAGCAAGCACATTTCCGTCAAATACTCAAGGGTGAGAAAGTGAGAAACTCACGCCTAAACTTTCTCAAGTTTCTCACTTTCTCAGTTACTCATCGCTTCTATTTATGATAAACGAAGCTTTTCCTAGTCGATTAGTAGGTGGTGTAGTAGGTGAATTTTAAAGTAATGCTTGTCGAAATGCCTTGATATGTAGGTATAATGGCGACAGGAACGGAGAGCAGAATATTAAGAGACAAGTTATAAAATACAATACCTAAAAAGAAAAGAGTTACTCTAAAACATAAATACAGGCAAATCCCCTCCATTTTCTTTCTCGACCTTACGATCCATCAACAAAATCACCCAAACAGTAAACCCAGATGTAAACCAATAAAAAAAGGAGTTACGCAAAATTTGCGTAACTCCTTGATTTTCAGTAAGCGGTCCGGACGGGACTCGAACCCGCGACCCCCTGCGTGACAGGCAGGTATTCTAACCAACTGAACTACCGGACCATTCTCTACCACAAACCCTCAGAAGCTTTTCTTCCAAATTATCCATCCATTAAACAGATATTGTTCGCAATAGCGATTGCAAAAATAAGATTCTGACGGGAAAGATGCAATAGTCTGAAGAAAAAAATAAAAAAAGTCGAGCAGAGCACAGCGATCTGATGCGGGATTGCTAATTTTGCATGCTTGTGCAAAGTAGTCAAATGCTTCAAGTAGGGGCATTTCTCGCTGCTGGCAAACAGGTCCAATACAAATGGCCTGCTTCCAAATCGACTCATTGTCAGTCGGTTGTGCTACAAACAGCAGGCGCGCAAGCCAAAGCACCCAACCATTGAGAACAGCTGCAACAATACCTTTGAATGACCGGAGCTGGGCGCTGACCATTATTTGAAAAGGTAAAAATGAATGTGTATGGTTTTTTTGGACTTTGAAAAACCGCTTGAAAGCCTGTATGAACAGCTTGATAAAATTCGCCAGGTAGGAGAGGCTGGCGACATCGACGTGTCGGACAAGATCAAGGAGCTGGAAAACAAAATTCGCTCCGAGCGCAAAAGCATCTACAGCAACCTCACCGGATGGCAAAAGGTGCAACTCTCTCGCCACCCCGAACGTCCCTATACCTATTACTACATCAACCAAATGTGCCGCCGATTCGTCGAATTGCACGGCGATCGCTACTTTGGCGACGATCACGCCATCGTCGGAGGACTGGGCAACATCGATGGACAAAACGTGGTCATCATTGGGCACCAAAAAGGGGTCAATACCAAAATGCGGCAGTATCGCAACTTCGGCATGGCCAATCCCGAGGGCTATCGCAAAGCCCTTCGCTTGATGAAAATGGCCGACCGATTTGGGCATCCCATCGTTTGCCTCATCGATACGCCAGGTGCCTATCCTGGCATCGAAGCCGAGGAACGAGGACAGGCCGAAGCCATCGCCCGCAACCTCATCGAAATGGCGCAGCTGCGCGTACCCGTCGTCTGTGTGGTCATCGGCGAAGGAGCCTCCGGAGGGGCCATCGGCATCGGACTGGGCGATCGGGTGTACATGTTGGAAAATACTTGGTACTCCGTCATCTCCCCCGAATCCTGCTCCTCCATCTTGTGGCGCAGTTGGGACTTCAAAGAACAGGCCGCCGAAGCCCTCAAACTCACCTCCGATCACATGTTTGAGTTTGGACTGATCGATGGCATCATCAAAGAACCCGTCGGTGGCGCCCACGCGTCGCCCGAAGAAATGGCCAAAATCGTCAAACGACACATCAAAAAGGCCATCGCCGAACTCCAGGAAATGGACGAAGACCAAAGAATCGATGCTCGCATACAAAAGTACAGCACAATGGGCGTTTATCAGATGAAAGGCGAAAACGTCACCGAGCAAAGCGAATAACCCACTGCCTTGCGTACTGCCAAGGGAGCAGGTCACCACTGCCCCGCCCAACAGTCGTGGGGTTCCCCGAAACACACCCATGATACCCAAACCGCTTCTCTGCACCAACAGAAGGGAATGATTTGCATGGCGCAAATGTTATTCGACAACTACAAAACGTCTGGACAAGCTTGATCGCAGAACAAACGTTCTGCCGATGATACCCCAGGCTCATCACTTACTATGGAAAATTGGTTTCAAAAAAAATACGTGCACTTGCACGAACGATGGTTGGTCCGAAAACTACAACAGGCATCCTTCCAGCGTGGGTCTGTCCAATTCAAACAGGCGCGCTCCATTGGCATCGCCTACCTGGCGAGCAATCTCACCCAGACCGATCACATCCGCGGATTTGTCCGCCAACTCCGCAAAGAGGACAAAGAGGTGAAAGTCTTGGCGTTTTTTCCAGACAAATTGGAACACAATGCCTGCCCTCATAAATATTTTACCAAAAAGTCCTTAGATTGGATGATGCGGCCCAAAGACTTTGACACAGAGCAATTTATGAAAACACCATTCGACGTACTCATCAACCTGAGCCTCGTCGATTGCCTCCCGCTCGAATATGTATTCGCCCTGTCAAAGGCCGGCTTTCGGGTGGGGCCATTGTCCCCAAAGTTGTACTGCTACGACCTGATGATCGACACATCAGACGATCAAATGCCCAACTTTATTCAACAAGTCGCGTTTTTCTTGAACAGAATGAGCAATTATGAGACATCAACAGTTTAGAGGCACAGGCATCGCCCTGGTCACTCCTTTCAAAAATGGAAAGATTGATTACAAATCCCTCAAAAGAGTCATAGAGCATTGCGTATCCGGTGGCGTTGAATACCTCGTTTCCCTTGGGACTACCGGTGAGTCGGTGACCCTCAGCACCGAGGAATGCCGCGAAGTGGTCGACTTTACCTTAAAGACATTGGACGGCCGCCTGCCTCTGGTGGTTGGGATGTTTGGGGGAAACAATACCGCCGTGCTTGTAAAACGTCTCCAAAACTTTGATTTCTCCGGCTGCGCTGGCATCCTCTCCAGCAATCCCAGCTACAACAAACCCTCCCAGGAAGGCATCTTCCGCCACTACATGGCCGTCGCCGAAGCAAGCCCCGTCCCCGTGATCATCTACAATGTACCAGGACGGACTTCTTCCAATATGAGCGCCGAAACCATTGTCAAACTGGCCCATGCCTCCGACAAGTTTGTCGCCATCAAAGAGGCCAGTGGCAGCATGACCCAAGCGTCGGACATCCTCAAGCACAAGCCCGATGATTTCATGTTGCTCTCCGGAGATGACCCCACTGCTCTGGCATTCATTGCCCAAGGAGGCGATGGCGTCATATCTGTCATCGGAAACGCCTACCCAGGCCCCTTCTCCGACATGATCCGCGCCGCTCTGAACAACGAATGGGCCACCGCCCGCAAACTTCATCTCGATCTCTACGACCTGCACAAATGGCTCTACGTCGAAGGCAATCCCGCAGGCATCAAGGCTTGCTTGGAGACCATGAACCTGTGCCGCAAGGAGTTGCGCCTGCCTCTGGTCCCCCTCTCTGAAGCCAACGTTCAGCAGCTGCGACAGGAAATGCGCCGCATCGCCAATTCCCTCGCTGTGAAGGCTTGACCAAGGGCTGATCAAATTTTTTTTGCCACAAATTGACAATGATCATAGGGGAGAGGCGTTCTTTTTGGCGTCAGGGTATTGAAAGCACTGCTCATCGCACCTTCGCACCGCAGTCCGTTACCAATGACAACGCCAAAATGACAATTGTATGAAAAAGTCAATGTGGATCACAAGCCTCCTCTTCAGCTGCTGCTGTTTTGTACTCAACGCCCAAGGAACCTTTAGCCTCGACCCTTTCGATGGAGTCGTCGTCACGGGCAACATCGAACTCACCATCACCAAGGGAGAAAATGAAAGCATGGAAGTCGAACGCGACTTTTCCAAACTTCGCTTCGATGTCCTCAATGGTGTCCTGCGCCTCAAACGTCGCAAACTCTACAGCATTCGCGAATACGAAGACGACCCCATTTACATCACATTGACCTACCGCGACATCAGAAGCCTCAAGGCAACCGCCGGCGCCAATGTCCGCAGCCGAGAAACCGTGGAAGCAGATCTGCTGAGCCTGCGCTTTGGAAGTGGGGCCCATGGCAAGATGGACTTGAAGGTGACAGAACTGTCGGTCAGCGTCAATGAAGGGGCTCAGCTCAAACTTCGTGGACAAGTCGACTCGCAAAATACAGCCGTTACCACTGGTGCCATATTGGATGCGCGAGACATGGAGTCCCAGCGGGCACATGTGCGGGCTTCCACAGGCGGAGAGGCCGAGGTCAATGTCGTAGAATACATCTATGCCAATGCCAATACGGGCGGCGACATTGAGTACGATGGAGAGCCGGAAAAAGTCAGACTCAAGGACAGCCTGGGGGGAGATGTATCGCCCCGTTTTGGCTCCCGCAGCAGCTCCAAAAGACCCAAAACAAAGCTGTAATTGTTATGAAGCAAAGTTTTTAAGAAAAGCCGAAAGGCTCGCTTTGAACAAGTTCGATACCCCCTCGTTTTTACAGTAAGAAAACAAACAAAACCGAAGAAACCACCGTCGATGCGTCCCCCCCCAAAGGCATCCGGTGGTTTTTTCTTTTCCCCTCCTCCCTTGCCCTCTTGCCCTGTGCGCCGTACCTTTGCCCTTGATTTTTCCCATGAATACCACTTACATGTACGCTTACCTTCCCGGATTTTCGCTGCTCTGCCTATGGCTTTTTGCCTCGTCTCTCCATGCACAGGACCAAAACTACGAATGGGCCTTCGATTGTCAATACGACAAATGTTATGACTTTTACGACGGTCGCGCCATCGTCATCCAAGGGCGACGCAAGGGCTTCATCGACCGCAAAGGCAGTCTCCGAGTGGCGCCCCACTTTCACATCATCGATGCCTACTCTCAGGAATTGGCTTCGGCCGGATTCATCGACTTTCAGAAGATGGAGTCCAAAAGTGGCTACATCAACAAGGCCGGAGAAATGGTCATCCCTAATGTATACGACATCACCAGCCCCTTCAACCAAGACTTGGCCTGCGTAGAACAAGACGGCCGCTGGGGCTTCATCGACCGCCAAGGCAAATACGTCATTCCCGCCCGCTACGATGGCGCCCAAACCTTTGCCGAAGGACTGGGAGGGGTCAAGATTGGTGCTTTCTGGGGCTTTCTGCGGGCCGATGGCTCTGTGGCAATTCCCGCCCGCTTCGACATGGTCCTGCCGTTCAAAGAAGGGGTCAGTGCCGTCAAATACAAGGGGCGCTGGGGGTTCATCGGTCCGGATGGACAATTCGTTCTTCAGCCCAAATACGACTATGCGGGCAGCTTCGAAGATGGCCTGGCCAGGGTGTCCTACCAGAAACGCTGGGGACTCATCGGTCGCAAAGGAGAGTTTGTGGTAGAACCCATCTACGATCTGATCTTCAATTTTTTTGATGGCTTGGCCAGGGTCAAAAAAGACGATCGCTGGGGCTTCATCGACTACAAGGGCAACTATGTTGTGACACCGACTTACGAAATGGCCCACGACTACAGCGAAGGCCTTACCCGCGTCAAGCAAAATGGCAAATGGGGCTACCTCAACCTCAAAGGCGAGCTGGTCATTCCCACTTTGTTCAACACCGCTTTTGACTTTCGGGAGGGCCTCGCCCGGGTGACCGAGGACGCCCGCCGGGGCTACATCCGCTACGTTCAACCCCTGGAACCAGACATGGAGGTGGACAAACCCGCTGCCTCCGCTGAAGAAATGACCAAACGCAACATCAAAAACGGCCGAACCATCCGGGTCAAGAGCCGGGAACTGGTCGTCGAACTGTTTGACCACAAAAAATTGGATGGCGATGTCATCTCGATGAACTTTAAAGGAGAATGGATTGTCAAATACCACGAGCTGCGCTCCGAACGGCATCGACTTCGACTGTTTTTGGATGGAGAAAAGGGGACCAATTACCTCATGCTCTACGCCAACAACCTGGGCAAGGAACCACCCAATACAGTTGCCCTGAACATTGATGATGGAACCGACGTACAAAGAGTCATCCTCAATGCCGATCTGAAAAGTTGCGACATCATCTATTTCGAAATCCAATGATCACTGTGGTTCGGGGCATTGGCACAATCTGGTGGCCAGGATATGATCGGCGCCATTTCAGACGTTATAACCAACAACGCCCTCAACGGAATCCTAGACCTTATGATCTGTAGACACTTTTTCTCATCAGCCATCTCGAAAGCTCCGCTTTTCTCCCTCTTGTCCATCGCATTGCTGTTGGGACTGAGCAGTTGCAAAGGCGGCAAAAAGGCCCGAACCGTAGAATTGAAGGAAAAGCCAGCCCGCTACGTGATGAAGCGCATGGAGCAAAATGCCTTGGATGTGGAGTGGTTGAGCGGCAAAGGGACCATCTTCTACCGGGATCAGGAACAGTCTGTTCGCGGCCGATTCAACATTCGCCTGCGAAAGGACAGCGTCATTTGGATGAATGTCAAAAAATACAGCATCGAAGGGGCGCGCATGCTCATCACAAAAGACTCTGTCTTTGCCATCGACCGATTGGGCAAGGCCTATTTTGCCAAAGACTTTGACTTCGTTCGGCGACAGTACAATCTGCCCGCCGACTTTGAGTCCCTGCAGGCCATGTTGTTGGGCAATCCCGTCTTCATGCCCCAGACCAAGTACATCGCCTCTGTGGACAAAAATGACTACCGCCTCTCAGGGGACGATCAGAACTTGCAGCAGGCCTATTGGATTGATGGCTTGTTCTTTCAGTTGCGCAAGATTTATTTTGCCGAACCATCCGAAAACCGCCAGGCCGTCATCGAACAGAAAGATTTTCAGCCCATCGGCGAGAAGCGCAATTTTTCGTATCTTCGTACACTCAAGCTGAAAAGCCCCGACACAGGTGAATTGTCCATCGAAATGAATTTTTCGAAAGTAGAGATCAACACCCCTAAGAGCATTCGATTTGAAATTCCTTCACACTATACACGACTGGACTGACAGGCAATTCCGACGCGGCCCCTCGCTTTTGCTCGCCATGTTCGTCCTCGCCTTTTGGCTCGCTCCTCCTCAGGCAGCACAGGCCCAAGTGCGCAAAAAGCTGGAATCCAAACGACAGAAATTGCTCGAAGACATTCGTCAGACCACCAATTTGCTCAATCAGACGACCCGCAACCGCAGCTCGGCCCTGGATCGCTACCAGGCGCTCGAACGCCAGATAGAAGCTCGCGAAGAATTGGTCCTCACCCTGAAAGAAGAACTCGTACAGACCGACCTGAGCATCCAACGCAATACAGCCGTTGTGGATGCCCTGGGACAAGATGTGGCCCGTCTCGAACAGGAATACGGCCGCATGGCCCGACAGGCATTGCGACAGAAGATGAGCAGCACCAAATTGTTGTTCTTGTTTTCTTCCCAAAATGTCAATCAGCTGTTTCGGCGTTGGCAATACTTGCGGCAATACGAACGGCAGCGCCAGCGCCAGGCCCGAATGGTCATTGATACCCGGCAAAGTCTACTGGAAAAAATCACTCTCCTGGAAGATCGAAAGGCTGAAAAGGAACACCTCATCGAAACAGAGGCCGAACACCAGCTGATACTGGCCGAGGAGCGCGATGCCAAGGCCCAACTGCTCAAAAGCCTCCAAGCAGATGAAGATCGACTCAAAGATGAGCTGAGCCGCCAGCGATTGGCCCACGAACGCCTCAATCAGGCCATCGAAAAGGTCATCAAAAATGAGATCATTGCCATGCGCAAACGCGCCCGCACTCCCAAGGGCATCAACAAATCTCCTGGTCGCAGCAGCCGAAATGAGAAACTGACCGGTAGTTTTGGCAGCAATCGGGGGCGCCTGCCCTGGCCCGTGAATGGGGGAGTGGTCAGCCGTCGCTTTGGCCAACAAAGCCATCCAACCCTCCGCAAGATTGAAATTGCCAACAACGGCATCGACATTCGCACTGATCAGCGGGCCAAAGTACAGGCAGTTTTTGAGGGCAGAGTGGTGGGGACGCAGTACGTACCCGGTTATCAGAACATGCTCATCGTCAAACATGGCGAATACTACACGGTATACTCCAATTTGGAGCAAGTTTATGTGAAAAAAGACCAATGGGTCAAGGCCCGCCAGGCAGTGGGCAGATTGGCTGTCGACCCCAAATCCAACAAGTCAGAAGTACATTTCGAGCTGTGGCGGGACAAAAAACGACTCAACCCCATCCATTGGCTGGCCCGTCGTTGAAAATCGCTTGCCCAATTGTGGAACTTTAGCAGAAGTCCAACAGTTTAACTAGCGGGCCGCAGCAATTGTATCTGTACGGCCAATCATGACATGGGTCGTTTTCTCAATATTGTAGACGACTCAATTTCCAACAAGCAATTTTTTTTATGGCAAACGAATGGAATCTAGGCGAAAAGACCAGACAAGGCTTGAAGCCCAAGCAAGAAAAGGCAATTCTGGTAGGCCTGGTACATCAGCACCAAAACGAAGAACAGGTGCAGGAGTATCTGGATGAGCTGGAATTCCTGGCCCTCACTGCAGGAGCCGTTACCCAAAAGCGATACGTCCAAAAATTGTCGCATCCCGATCGGCGTACCTTTGTCGGCTCGGGGAAGATACAGGAGATTCGCGATTACATCGAAGAACACGAAGAAATTGGCCTGGTCATCTTCGACGATGACCTGAGTGGCAAACAAGTCAACATCATCGAGGAATTGCTCAAAGTCAAGATCGTAGACCGAAGCAGCCTCATCTTGGACATCTTTGCCAGCCGGGCCCAAACCGCGCAGGCCAAAACCCAGGTAGAATTGGCCCAAATGCAATACCTACTTCCCCGACTGAGAGGCCTCTGGACGCACTTGGAGCGCCAAAGAGGGGGCATCGGGATGAGAGGTCCGGGGGAAAAGGAAATCGAGACGGATCGCCGGATTGTGCGAGACAAAATCAGCCTGCTGCGCAAAAAATTATTGAAAATCGAACAGCAAAACCACACCCGACGCAAAAACAGGGGCGAATTGATCCGAATTGCCTTCGTGGGCTACACCAACGTCGGCAAATCCACCCTGATGAACGTACTGAGCAAGTCCGAGGTCTTTGCCGAAAACAAACTCTTTGCAACATTGGATACCACTGTGCGTAAGGTAGTATTTGATACAATGCCCTTCTTGCTATCGGATACCGTCGGGTTCATTCGCAAGTTGCCGACACATTTGATCGAGAGTTTCAAATCCACTTTGGACGAAGTGCGGGAGAGCGATTTTCTGGTACACGTGGTCGATTTGGCGCATCCTCAGTTCGAGGACCACGTCAATACAGTGATGAAGACGCTCAAAGATTTGGATGCACACAACAAACCCACACTAATGGTGTTTAACAAGATAGACTTGTATCGCAAGCGATACTTTGACGACTACCTAGACACCGATACCAAGGAGGAAATCTTCCGAGACCTGAAGGAGCGACTTCGCCAGCAATATGAGTGCGACAACATCTTCATCTCCGCTCTGTCTCGGGAAAACATCGACCAACTGAGAGAACGATTGAGCGAAAAAGTAAAAGAATTGTACACGGTCAGGTACCCTTATCAGGTAAAACATTGGTAAAAGTGTAATAAATCACTGGAAATTGTCGCTGAATGTTTTAACTTGCTAGTTACTTAGCCAAAAACCAGCGCACAAAAAACCATAGCATGAACAGCATCCTGGAAAAATATGCGAAACTGCTTGTCCACTACTGCCTCGAAATTCAGGATGGGGACCGTGTCTATGTAAAATCCACCACTCTTGCCGAACCACTGATCCGCGAAGTTTACCGCCACGCCCTTCGGGCTGGAGCCAAGCAAGTGGAAGTCGATCTGGACTTTCGCGAAAAGGAACGCATCTACTATCAGGAGGCGGGCCAAACACAGTTGGCACAAATTCCTTCTTTGTACAAGCTGGCCATGGAAAGCTACGATGCCTACCTCTATGTGCGGGCACCGTTCAACCTGCGCGAAGGCCAATCCATTGACTCGACCAAGGTCAAGGAGCACAAAAAAGTCATGAAGCCTTTGTCCGAGCTGTACTTTTCCCGGACCGCCACGCGCGACCTCAAAAGAAACCTGTGTCAGTACCCGACCCAAGCAGCTGCCCAAAATGCGGGCATGTCTTTGGAAGAGTACGAACACTTTGTATACAATGCCTGCAAGTTGTACACCGATGATCCGACCCAGGCATGGCTCGATGTGCGCCAGTCCCAACAGCAAATTGTCGACCTGCTCAACAATCGCGAAAGCATCCGCTACGTTGGAAATGGCACCGACATTCGCTTTTCTACAAAGGGGCGTACCTGGATCAATTCGGATGGACAAACCAATATGCCCTCCGGAGAGGTCTACACCTCGCCCGTGGAGGATTCGGTCAATGGCGTCATTCGCTTCAGTTTTCCCGCCGTCTACATGGGGCACGAGGTGGAAGATGTTCGACTCTGGGTCAAGGATGGATGGATCGAGAAGTGGGAGGCCCGCCGCGGCATGGATTTTCTCAACGAAATCTTCAAGCTCGACGGGGCACGTCGATTTGGAGAGGCAGCCATCGGAACCAATTACAGCATCAACCGTTTTACACGCAACATATTGTTCGATGAAAAGATTGGAGGAACGGTACACATGGCCATCGGCCAGTCCTACCTCCAGACAGGGGGCAAAAATCAATCATCGGTTCACTGGGATATGATTGCCAATATGATGGATGGAGGGATGATCTTTGCAGACGACGAAAAGATATATGAAAGCGGGCGGTTTTTGTTCGTTGAAAGCCCAGCATTGGCTTCCAAAACCACCTGAAAGCGGGGATATTGGTGGTAAAAGCCTTACTTTTATAAGTTAGGCTCCTTATCTTTGTAGCATAAAATATACTACAGAAACCTAATATCTTACTTTCACAATTTAAAACAGGACTAATTTTTTCACCTTATACTTTACAACATCGTGGATAACATTGCATTCCTAGAACTCAAGTACGGCAATATTTATGGTGGATACCCCAATTACTACGCCATCAGTGAGATTGCCTGGCTTGTATTTGAACCCCAAACAAACAAGATTTTTCTTGAAAGCATGACCAACACTCTCGATGTAGACATCGTCAATGTCTACTCCAGAGTCGATGAATTGGGAAACACAGTTGAAAAGGTCCGCGAAGTGATGAACATGCGAACGAGAAGAACCAGACCCTATGACGAAAATTTTCAGCTAGGGGAAAACGATTTAGATCGCGCCTTCAGAACGCTCCGCCCGACCCGGAACAACGTGAAAAGATTTTTGATGAACCGATGTCTGCGCAAGTACAGAACCCGTACCGTCGTCACTTTCGATGGCCGCCGGGATGTCTTCCTCTGCCAAAAAGCAGGTATCAACTTCGACAGATTCAACATCGTCGATCTACAAAAGGACATTACCAAAGAGACCAATTACCTCTTTTCCATGAATAAGCTGGCCAAGGTGATCAACTTCAGTTGTAGCACCCACCTGCGGTCCAACAACCTGGAGTACTGGCTGCACCCAATTGCAGCACGCCAGGTCGTTCCCAAGTCAGCCGCTTATGATGCCGCTCGCCTGCTGATGGTCCATCAGGAGTACCGCGAAAGCCATGATGATTTTCTGATGAAAGCGGCCCTGCTGCTCAACAAAATCGAAATGGCCAAAAAGGTATCTGGCTAACAGGACAAGACAGTTTGTGAACTACTTTTACAACAAAACGCCTGCTTCTGGTGCATCCAGAGCAGGCGTTTTGCCTATGGGGACCTTTGAGTTGTCCTCCCTACTAGATCAGTTGCTTGAGCATCTCCGCCATGTCTACCCGCTGCGAAATGATGCCCGCCAGCTGGTCGATGGGAATGCGATCCTGCTGTAGGCTGTCGCGCTCGCGCAAGGTGACCGTATTGTCCTCCAAGGTCGTAAAGTCAACCGTCACGCAGAAAGGTGTACCGATGGCATCCTGGCGGCGGTACAGCTTGCCGATGGAACCCGTGTCATCGTATTGGGTCTCAAAGGACAGGCGCAATTCTGCAAAGATGGACTGTGCCTTTTCCACGATGGCTGGCTCGTTGCGTTTGAGCGGCAAAACAGCACACTTGATGGGGGCCAGGGCCGGAGGCAACTTGAGGACATCGCGCGTTTTGTTGGGATCGTCCTGGCCGGGAACCACTTCGTTGACCAGGGCATGGCTCATCAGGGCCAAGAACATGCGATCGCAACCAATGGATGTCTCCACCACATAGGGAATGTAATTCTCCTTCAGCTCTGGATCGAAGTATTGTATTTTTCTGCCAGACAACTCCTGGTGGCTGCGCAAATCAAAATCGGTCCGCGAGTGAATGCCCTCCAATTCTTTGAACCCAAACGGAAACTCAAATTGAATGTCCACAGCTGCATCTGCATAATGGGCCAGATTGTCGTGGTCGTGGTAGCGCAGCTTTGCTTCGGGCGTGCCCAAGGAGCGGTGCCACTTGAGGCGGTGTGCCTTCCAGTAGTCGTACCACTCTTTCTGGCTGCCGGGGCGCACAAAAAACTGCATCTCCATCTGCTCAAATTCTCGCATGCGGAAGATGAACTGTCTGGCGACGATCTCGTTGCGGAAGGCCTTGCCGACCTGCGCAATGCCAAATGGCAGTTTCTGACGAGTGGTTTTCTGAACGTTGAGGAAGTTGACAAAGATGCCCTGGGCCGTTTCGGGACGCAGGTACAGCTTGTCTTCTTCTCCGGCGATGTTGCCCAATTGAGTGGAAAACATCAAATTGAACTGGCGGACGTCGGTCCAGTTGCGCGACCCACTTTCCGGGCAGGCAATGGCCAATTCTTCGATCAGATTTTTGAGGCCCGCCATGTCGTTGTTGGTCATGGCCGTGGCCAGCTTTTCGGCGATGGCCGCCTTCTTTTCTTCGTTTTGAACAACCCTTGGATTGGTCTTTCGAAACATGACTTCGTCAAAAGAGTCGCCAAAGCGCTTGGCAGCCTTGCTGACTTCCTTGTTGATCTTGCCCTCGATTTTGGCCATGTAATCTTCGACCAGTACATCGGCCCGGTAGCGTTTTTTGCTGTCCTTGTTGTCGACGAGCGGATCGTTGAAGGCATCGACGTGGCCGGAAGCCTTCCAGGTCTTGGGGTGCATGAAGATGGCCGCATCCAGACCCACGATGTTGTCGTGCATCTGAACCATGGCCTTCCACCAATATTTCTTGATGTTGTTTTTGAGTTCCACCCCATAAGGGCCATAGTCGTACACGGCACTCAGGCCATCGTAGACATCGCTGGATTGGAAGATGAAACCATTTTCTTTGCAATGGGAAACCAGGTTTTTGAATGAATCTTCTTGTGCCATTGGGTATTGTTTGTTAAGCGTCTTATCAATGTCGATTGGTGATCGAAAGCTATCTATACGCTTGCTTGCTTGGAATGTTTTGTTGGATCAGAACTCACTGGTGAAATGGAACTGAATGTCTGGGAAATTCTCTTGGGCCATTTTCAACTGCCAGGCAGATTCCGCCAAAAAGACCAATTGCCCCTCCTTGTCCACCGCCATGTCTCTGTTTCTCTTTTTGCGAAATTCCTTCAGCTTCTCATCATCCTCACAGCTGACCCAGCACGCTTTGTGCAGATTGACGGGCTCGTATTGGCAGGAAGCACCATATTCGTGTTCCAGTCTGTATTGCAGGACATCGAATTGCAGAGAACCCACCGTGCCCACAATTTTCCGTCCGTTTATTTCCTTGGTAAACAATTGGGCCACCCCCTCGTCCATGAGCTGCGTCAAGCCCTTGGCCAGCTGTTTGGCCTTGAGTGGATTGGCATTGTTGACATAGCGAAACAACTCCGGCGAGAAACTGGGGATTCCCTTGAAGTTGAGAATTTCTCCCTCTGTAACAGAGTCGCCAATCTTGAAGTTCCCCGAGTCGTACAAACCTACGATGTCGCCCGGGTAGGCCTTTTCCACAATCGACTTTTTGGACGCCATGAAAGCCGTGGGGTTGGAAAACTTCATTTTCCGGTTTTGGCGAATGTGCAGGTAGTTGGTATTGCGTTCGAAGACGCCAGAGCAGATGCGCAGAAAGGCCAGCCGGTCGCGATGCTTGGGGTCCATGTTGGCGTGAATTTTAAAGACAAAGCCAGAAAACTTTCCCTCTTCCGGCTCCACCAGTCGCTCCTCCGTCTGCCGAGCCAGCGGGGCCGGGGCAATGTCGATGAAGCAGTCCAGCAGTTCTTTGACGCCAAAGTTGTTGATGGCGCTGCCAAAAAATACCGGAGACAAATCGCCTCGCAGGTAGGCCTCCTTGTCCATGGGGGGATACACCTCCCGGATCATGGTGGTTTCTTCCCGCAATTCATCCGCCGCCCGCTCTCCGATTTGCTCATCGAGCCGTTCGTCCTCCAAATCTGTGATCTCAATGGTGTCTTCAGAAGCTTGTTTTCCGTGCGCGCTGAACAGCTTGAGCTTTTGCTCATACAGGCTGTAAACACCTTGGAAAAGCTGTCCCATCCCGATTGGCCAGCTCAAAGGGGTGACGGTGAGCTTGAGCTTTTGCTCGATTTCGTCCAATAGATCGAAGCCATCCTTCCCTTCGCGGTCCAGCTTGTTGATGAACACGATGATGGGGGTCTGGCGCATGCGGCACACCTCGACCAGCTTTTCGGTTTGGGTTTCCACTCCTTTGGCCACATCGATGACCACGATGACGCTGTCCACAGCTGTGAGGGTCCGAAAGGTATCTTCGGCAAAATCCTGGTGACCAGGGGTGTCGAGGATGTTGATCTTCCGACCGTCGTAGTAGAATGCCATTACAGAAGTGGCCACAGAGATTCCTCTCTGCCGCTCGATCTCCATAAAGTCGGAGGTGGCACTTCGCTTGATTTTGTTGGATTTGACGGCCCCGGCTACCTGTATGGCTCCTCCAAAGAGCAGGAGTTTTTCTGTCAAGGTGGTCTTTCCTGCATCCGGGTGGCTTACGATCCCGAAGGTGCGCCGTTTTTCCAATTCTTCCTGAAAACTCATGTGCTAGTTTGGCGTTAAATGACGGGAAATGGTTCGTTGATCCTTCCGTCGACTCATTCAGGCTGCAAATGTACGGATAAATGAAGTAGTGGACAAGAAGGACCTCAGATGGGAAGTGGTTGAGGGTGAATCATTTAAAAACAGACTCTCCGACACTTTTTTGTGGAAGTTATCTATAAAATCACTATCTTTGCGTGCCTTTTTAGATAGATGAAAGGGAAAAAGATCATTCTGACATAAAAATTCAATACATCATGGAATCTATTGCTATCAGCGGTACGATCCGTCAAGCGCTGGGAAAAAAGGGAACAAAGGCAGTTCGCAACAACGCACATGTCCCCTGTGTTATCTACGGAGGTGAGAACAACATTCACTTTTCCGCGCACAAAAATGACTTCAGAGGCATCGTCTACACGCCTGATTTCAAATTGATAAAGGTCGAACTAGATGGAAAGACATACACTTGTGTTGTCAAAGCCATCCAGTGGCATCCAGTAACTGATGAGATCTCGCACATCGATTTTCTCGAACTGACCGAAGGCAAAAAACTAAAGTTGGAGATTCCTGTCCGTTTCAAAGGAGCTGCTCCTGGTGTAAAGGAAGGGGGTAAGATGGTACAGAAGATGCGCCGCGTAAAAGTCAAGGTAGCACCTGCTTCTTTGGTCGACGCCATGTATGTTGATGTTTCTTCTATGGGCTTGGGACAGTCTGTCCGGGTTCGCGACATCATCGTAGAGGGAGACATCGAAATCGTGAGCTCCCCAGGTATTCCTGTGGCATCCATCGAGATTCCAAGAGCGCTGCGGAGTGCCGAGGCTGCCAAGGCCGCCGAAGCTACTGACGAAGGATAATACCAACTTTGGATAGACTGGTCCAATCTCCCCAGGGATGTTGGCTCTATCATACCATTTTCAAAATTTGTCGCATTGCGGCACGCGAAAGGAGAGATGTACCAGTTTGCATCTCTCTTTTCTATTACGACCCATTACATCCAAGAATATGGCTGCCCAAGAACTTCGCATCAGTCTGATTCAATCTCCATTGCACTGGGAGCAACCCGCTGCCAACCGAGCGCTTTTCGATCAGAAGTTGGCAGGACTGAAGGGGCAAACAGATCTCGTTGTCTTGCCGGAGATGTTCACGACGGGGTTTAGCATGAATGCAGTGGACATGGCGGAAAACATGGAGGGGCCGAGCTTGGAGTGGATGCATCGCCAGGCGCGCGAGTTGGAGGCTGTCGTCACGGGAAGTCTGATCATTGAGGACAAAGGGCAGTATTACAATCGACTGTTGTGGGTGCAGCCCGATGGTCGTCAGCACACCTACGACAAGCGGCATTTGTTTACCCTGGCAGGAGAGCATCGGCACTACAGCGGCGGGCAGGAGCGCCTGATTGTGGCGTACAAGGGCTGGCGGATTTGCCCGCTGATCTGCTATGACCTACGCTTTCCCGTGTGGAGTCGCAATACGGTTGATTACGATTTGTTGATCTACGTGGCCAATTTTCCCGCCAAGCGCTCCCTGGCGTGGAAGACGCTTTTGCAGGCCCGAGCCATCGAAAATCTGGCTTATACCATTGGGGTCAATCGGGTCGGAACCGACGAAAATGACATCTATTACTCCGGCGACAGCTCTTTGATCGACTACGAGGGCAACATTCTTTTCCAGCAGGCCGATGAGGAGGCCATTTTCACAACATCACTTTCCTACCAAGCCCAGCAAAGCTTCCGACAGCGTTTCAATTTCCTCGCCGATCGAGATTAGGGAAATATTCGAAGCTCGCGAAACGTTATTTCTCTGCCACCGTTAAATGGAGAGATTTGATTATCAAGCCACAATACATAAGGGAAAATAAAAAAGCGATCCGATTTTTCGCCATCGGACCGCTGGAAACTCGTCGTTAATTTTTGTAATAACCCTATTAACTAACCTATTGACAACGAGTGGTATATTTTTTACAAACGAGCTGCGATGAATGAAAATGAACCACAGCTTGATATTAATATAAGTAATTTTTCATTTCTATGAGTAAAAACGCAGCAAAGATCATAATGTTGTTGGCCCCTGTTGCTTTTTTGCTGTCCTCCTGTTCGGCATTTCGTTCTGTCGACAGCACGGCAGGAAGCAGAGGCCAAAGTTCCAAGAGTCCCTCGTCTACAACAGATTTGCGCACCCAAGTCGCTTCCTATGCCAAGGAATTGCGCGGTGTAAAGTACAAATATGCCGGACAGAGTCCTCGCTCTGGTTTTGACTGTTCGGGCTTCACCAGCTATGTCTTGCAGCGTTTCAAAGTATCAATTCCTCGCAGTTCAAGTGCCCAGGCTTCGGCAGGCAAAAAGATCAGCCTCAGCAAAAGCCGCCCTGGTGATCTGGTCTTTTTCAGCAAAAGGGGTAGGGGCAAAGTCAGCCATGTAGCCATTGTAGTAGAGAACCGCCGTCGAGACGGTCTCATCGTCGCCCACAGTACCTCCTCTCGTGGTGTGATCATCGAAAATGTCAGCAGTTCTTCCTACTGGAAGCCCAAGATGCTTTTCGCCAGAGACGTCATCGGGAACCGCTAGCTGGAGAAAAATCCAACTGCTCCTCCTACCCAAGTTTTGTTTTTGTTGTATCGCACACCGATCATCTCGCCCTTGCTCAGGCGGGCCAGGTTGTTGACCATGATGGGGCGGGCTTGTCCTTTTTCCCACAACATCAGCATGCGAATCTCGCATTTGGACGGCTCATCCAGCGTTTCTACCACAGGCGCATACTCTACTTTGCGCTGCAGGATGTAGTTTTCCGGATCTTTGATGGCGTCGATGTCGTACTGGTTGATGTTGATGATCACCCCAGTTCCGGCAAAGGAGTACAAGGGCTTGAGAACATAGTTCTCTAGATCGTCTGGCATCTGGTCCAGTTGGTTGAGGAAGTAGGACTTGGGGACGTAGGGACTGTCCAGAATCGGCAAGGTGTGCTTGCTGATGCGGAAAAACCAGTGTGGATGTCCCACCCATTCGACATTGGCCTCTTGGGTAAAGCGGAATTCGCGCGCCAAATCATCTCGCTTGATCAACTCGTCGAAAATCACCCGGTTGATGATCTTTTTGACCTGTACCTTCCGGCCTTGCTCGTCGATGTAAAAGACGTTGTTGCCTTCTTTTTTGAGGTCTGTGACGCATTTGACAGCGATGCCAAGCTCGCGTTGGGCGATGAGAAAGTCAATGTAGGTGACCTGCTTGGTCGGTGCCACTTCCAGCAAGACTACCTCCTTTGGATCGGTATCTCCCACACAGATGCGGCGCAGCATGTCGTAGTAATCCTGTCGGGTCAAGCCGTTGAACAGGTGTGAGAAATTGTCTGGAATGTCGTAAAATTTGCGGTAGGCCTCAGCCACCAGGTCCTGAAAGAAGTACAAGGAAGGAAAGCCTTGGACTTCAATCAGTTGTGGGCTGAGCTCGCCATTGGCCTCTTTGCAGATGCCAAAATCCATCTGTAGGAATACGGTGTGCTCATCTTCTCCCGGTACGATTTGGTCGGGTAGGATGGCACCTTGTGAAAGAGCTTTGAAATCGGTTCGACACAGTGTGTCAGTGATGGATTCGCAGGCGTCAAATAGCTTTTTCTTGAGATTGTCGGGGACAAAGACAGGAGTTTCGGCTATTTTGAAAGGCGGCCGATGGTCGTAGCGCGCAGCGATGTAGTTCAGGAATTTTTGGTATGTGTCCTGGGAGAAGTTGCTATTGAACTGCTCCCTGATCTGACTTATCATAGCGGTGAGGGGTATTGTTTGATGGAGGTTTTTCTTGTGAAATATTTGTAGCGGCAGCGGGTTGGTCCGAGTACTGTTTTTGGAGTGCTTCTACAGCCTGGTTGAGAAATCCGGGAATGATCATTTGGTGTGTCAAGGGAATCTTGAGCGGATCGTTTAGGTCTTCCATCATTTGCTCAAACTTCTCGACGCCATGCTCTTTGATGATCTCCTGCTTTTTCTCTTCCTGTCCAAAGTATTTCATCATGCCGTGCGGGTCTGCTTCCGGGTGAAACTGGGTTCCGAAAAATTCTTCTGAGAAGCGCACCGCCATTATGGCTCTTTCCAGTGGCACGTGTGGTCTGATTTTTTCCAGGGCCAAAATCTGCGCATTCATGCCCTCCAGGGCTTTCCAGTCGGGCTGGACCACTTGGTAATCTCGAAAATCGGCAATGTAAAAGGGATCTGGCAGAATCTGAAGCAGTGAATCTTGCTGTCCGTCCTCTGTTTTGTGGGCCGGAAAGGTGCCGAAAGAGCGAGATTTTCGCTGGGTGATGCTGGCCAAGCCAAAATGGTGGCAGGCCATCTGGAAGGAATGGCAGATGAAGAAGACGTATTTCTTCGGGCCTTTTGCGCTGCGATTGTGCAGCCACAGTTCGTCGAGCAGGTGAAAAAACTGCTGGTCCCAAATGCCGTCGCCATCCAGTGGGTGACCGGGACCGCCAGAGGAAATGTAGATGTCGAAACTGGTATCGGGTAGATCGCATTGGCTGCGCACATCAAAGACTTTCCAATCCAAGACGTGTTCGTATCCCCGAACGATTTCCTTGATGGCTCTCATGCCCTGGTTGGGCGTGTCGGCATACATATCCAGGATGGCCAGTTTCAATCTTACATTTCTCATAAGTAGGTGGTTGTTTTATGGGAAACAAGGCAACCGGGGCTGCCTTGCTCCACTAATGTTACGCTCTCTAAATAGCCGTTTTTTTGCGGGTAGTGCGCTTCTTGGCCACTGTCTTTCCCGCTACTGCCTGGCGCATGTACGTCCCCCAAGTGAGGTTGTCTTTGCCAGCCTTCTGGGCCTTTGCCCGTTCGATGGCCATGTCGGCAGCAGCTTCTACTACCCATTCAAAGTTGTCCTGTCCTACCGAATGAAAATCGGCATCTGGGGCAGGGTTGCAAAAGTCGATTGCGTAGGGGATGCCGTCGCGTACGGCAAACTCTACTGTATTAAAGTCATATCCGAGTGCCTGGTTCAAGAGCAGTACGTATTTTTCGATGAGGTCAAGTAGCTTCTTGGCCACTGGCTTGGCATCGGTTACGTAGCGCAGGTGGTGGGGGTTACGCGGTTCGTACTGCATGATTCGTACCGATTTTCCTCCCAAGCAGTAGCAGCGGAAGTAGTCTGTAAACTGAATTTCTTCCTGCAGCATCATCACCAACTGTCCAGTCTCATCATAGGCTTTCCACAACTCCTCCATGTTGTTGAGCTTGTAAACACTCTTCCAGCCCCCGCCAGAGTACGGCTTCATGTAAGCAGGCCAGCCGATGTGTTGGAAGATGCCTTCCCAGTCGAGCGGGTACTTGAGGTTGCGGAATGAATCAGCCGTGGTATCTGTTGGCATGTCCTTGGATGGAAGCAAAACCGTTTTTGGGACGGGGACACCAATCTGAGTGGCCAGGCAGTTGTTGAAAAACTTCTCGTCGGCACTCCACCAAAATGGGTTGTTGATCACAGCAGTACCCATCAGGGCTGCATTTTTGAGTGCGGCGCGGTAGAAGGGAACGTCCTGAGAGATGCGATCGATGATCACAGCATAATCGCTGGCCTTGCCTTGGTGTACTTCTTCCATCAATACAGGCTCTGCCACGATGCCTTTGGGCTTCTTTTCGTTGACGCGGGCGACGAAGGCCTGAGGGAATGTATTTTCTTGACCGGAGAGAATTCCTATTTTTTTCATCTTGGGTTGGTGTTTTGGTAATTATTTGAGAGGAAAATATTCAGACAGTTGATTCGACGAGCCATTTTGGCTGCCTGTCGGGTCTACTGCCAAATGGTGGATACGTAGTGCGGAAACATTTCTTTCCACACGGGCCAATCGTGCTTGGCCTGTGGCCGGACGTCCAGCCAGTGGTTCAGGCCTTTTGTGTTCAAAAGGTGCGACAAGTGCAAATTGGCATCCTTGCAAATGTCCCATTCGGAGGTGCCGAGAATGATCTTCATGCGGTGCAGCTCGTCGTTTTGGAGGCCGGGCAAAAAGTCAATCGGGTTGTTGAAATAGGTGTTTTCATCATAGTAACCGTCCATAAAGGATTTGATGTCGAAGGCGCCACTCATGGTGAAGAGATGGCTGACCACCTCGGGATGGCGGAAGGCAAAATTGGCTGCGTGATAGCCACCGAAGCTTGCTCCGGCCACTGCAATCTTGCCAGTCCCCGTATTGTGACGCACGCGCTGGGCGATTTCATTGTAAACCATCTGATCGTACCAGATGTGGTTGCGCACCCGATCGGCCGGATGGATGTCTTTGTTGTACCAACTGTGTCGGTCGACGCTGTCAGGGCAATAAATTTGTAACAAGCCTTCATCAATGAACCACTGAGCCGCTTGGATCAGGCCAAAATCCTTACTTTCGTGGTAGCGTCCCATGGTGGTAGGAAAAATTACGAGTGGGTAACCCCGATCGCCAAAGACCAGCATTTCCATGTCCATGCTCAGTTCGTGGGAGTACCATTTAAAATATTCTTCTCGCATGTCGGGTTGTTTTGGACGTGATTGATTGGTTCTATGTTTAAGCCCCCGTTTGGGAAAGGCTCTCTAGTAGGTGTTGTTTTTACACTTAGTGCAAAAGTACAACAATAGGACGTAACTTTCAAGCTAAAGTCACTGATAGTCAGTTGATTATGCAGCTTTTGATTTTTTGATGGAAATATTTAATGCAAGTTTCTGGGCTTTTTTTGAATTTTTATTTCGAACTGTTTGCCATGCTAACTATTTAATGAACGGGAACAAATCAATGACGAAAAATTATTTCCAAATAAAATTTGGCGAATTTTTTTCCTTTTGGCGCTCAAAGATACGGATTCAGACATATTCTTTGCCTGTTTCCTCCCTCCGAAGCGCTGTGAAGTTAAGGGTTTACCTACCAATTCACTATCGATGGCAGTTCTGGAAACGCTACCCTCTCTTGTTTTTCAACGATGGCCAGGACATGGAGGCCATTCGCTTGCTGCCACAACTTCAGGCGCTCTACCAAGCCGGGCAAATCCCTCCGCTGATCGTGGTGGCCCTGCACGCAGGCGATCGCATGCAGGAGTACGGAACATCCGGGCAAGCCGATTACAAAAACAGGGGCAGCCGGGCCGGGGCGTATGCAGAATTTGTCACCCGTCAATTGCTGCCTTTTTTACACGGGCGTTTTCGCTGTCGACAAGAAGCCGCCAGTACGAGCTTTGCTGGCTTTTCGCTGGGAGGGCTGTCGGCTTTCGATTTGGTGTGGCAACATCCCGAGCATTTTGGACAAGTTGGTGTTTTCAGTGGGGCACTTTGGTGGCGCTCCGAGCCATTTCGCCCCGACGATCCAGATGCCGACCGCATTGTACACGATGGCGTCAGCCGCGATGCCATCCGGCCAGGCCTCCGATTTTGGTTTCAGGCTGGCACCCTGGATGAAGAGAGCGACCGAAATCAGAATGGGGTCATTGATGCCATCGACGATACCTTGGACCTCATCGACATTCTCCAATCCAAAGGATACCCATCATCTGCCATTCGGTATGTGGAGGTAGAAGGCGGTCGCCACCATCCCGATACCTGGGGCGAGGTGCTGCCAGACTTTCTGCGATGGGCCTATGGAAGGTCGAATAAAGAATTCTTAAAATGACACCAACGTATATGGCATGGATTTTTCCGCTCGTTTGATGAGTATGAGGTAATCCGCAGACTTTTTCAGATGAGTATGACCAGAATGCGCTGGGGAGTTTGTACCTTTTGCATCCCGGTTTGTCACCTCGGTACAACAATCATTGATCAACACTGTAATCCTGTTAGCATGAAGAGCTTATCCATGTATACGCTGGCGCTTGCCTGCTTTTTGACCTTTGCCATATTCAGCTCGTCCTCCGAGGAGGGAACGACCGATCCCCAAAACCAGTCGGAGGAAGGGGACAGGCGCTTGCCCCAACGAATCATTTCTGTGGATCTGAGCCAAAGTTATGATTTTGCGGGCGAGACCTTGCCCATGGACAATTTCGACGTGCGAGAGCGATTGGACCGGGAACTCCTCCGCAATGCGTATTATCATTCCAGCACAGTCCTGGCACTCAAAAGAGCACATCGGTTTTTTCCCATCATCGAAAAAATCCTGGCAGAGGAGGGCATGCCCGATGACTTGAAGTACCTGGCAGTGGCAGAAAGTGATTTGATGAATGCCATCTCTCCAGCTGGTGCCAAGGGCTTTTGGCAATTCATGAAGGCCACGGGCCGCGAGTACAAATTGGAGATCAATTCTGAAATTGACGAACGCTACCACTTGGAAAAATCGACCAGAGCGGCCTGCCAATACCTGCGACGCTACAAAAAGCGCTTCGGAAGCTGGGCACTGGCAGCGGCGGCCTACAATGGTGGGGCCGGGCGCTTGTCCAAGGAGATGAAGCTGCAAAAAGCCGATTCTTACTACGACCTCAACCTCAACATGGAGACCAGTCGCTACGTATTTCGCATTGTGGCCATCAAGGAGATCATGAAGCGCCCACAAGATTTTGGCTTTGACCTCAATGCCGCAGACAAGTACGCGCCACTGGACCGTTATGTGACCGTAGAAGTGACCGGGGCCGTGCCGAGTTGGGCCGATTTTGCAGAGAAATACGGCATCAGCTACCGGATGCTCAAGGTGTACAACCCTTGGTTGGTGTCTAGCTCCTTGTCCAACAAGCAAAAAAAGAAGTACGAGATCCGCATTCCTCAGAAATAAGAATGATTCATAAATCGACAAAGCCTTCTTCCCAGCGATGAGAAGAAGGCTTTGTTGTTTGTGCCAAAACGAATGGAGAGCGCTTACTTCTGCCCAATCTGCTCCTGCTCTCCTCCCGTAAATGCTTTCAATCCACATTCCAGGAAGTTGGCGTACTCTGCATCGTCGGGCGTGAAGCCAACCGGATTGTTGAGAAGCTGTTGGCCATCCGCAGAGAGCAACACATAGTAAGGCTGTGAGTTGTTGTCGAAATACTCTGCCTGGAAGTGTGCCCACTTGTTGCCGTAGGTCCGAAGCTTGCGCTTGCCCCCGGTCTTTTTGTCTACCACCACTTGCTCCTCTTCTGGCAGTTCTTTCCGATCGTCTACGTAGAGAGAGATGAGGATGTAGTCATTTTTGAGCTTGTCGTATACCGACTTTTTGGGCCACACGTGCTCTTCCATTTTGCGACAGTTGACACAGGCATAGCCCGTGAAGTCAATCATGATGGGCTTTCCGGTCTTCTTGGCGTAGGCCAATCCATCGTCCAGGTTTTTGAAACAGTCGAGGTTGACAGGGCAGTCATTTGGATAGATGAAGCTGTAACCCACCGGAGGAGCCAAACCACTCAACAGGGTCAAAGAGGTGAAGGTCTTGGTCTCTTCGTTGTAGCGGAAGCCAGACAAGAGGTAGGCGGCGAAGAGAAAAGCACTTGCGCCCAATACCCAACGGGTGGCCGTGATCTTTTTGAGGGGAGAGTCGTGTGGAAATTTGATTTTTCCAAACAAGTACAATCCCAATCCAATGGCGGTCAGAATCCAAATGATGAGGAAGGGCTCAATCTTGAGAATGCCCCAGTGCTTGACCAAGTCGGCATTGGACAAAAACTTGAAAGCCAGTGCCACTTCCACAAATCCCAGGACAACTTTGACGGTGTTGAGCCAGCCACCCGACTTGGGGAGACTGTTGAGCCAGCCAGGGAAGGCGGCAAACAACCCAAAGGGGAGGGCCAATGCCAGACCGAAGCCTCCCATGCCCGCGGTGAGCTGCATCGCACCACCATCGGAACTCAGCGCCCCTGCCAGCAATGTGCCGAGAATGGGGCCTGTACAAGAGAAAGAGACCAAGGCCAGGGTCAATGCCATGAAGAAGGTACCCAGTGCGCCACCGATGCCCTCTGCCGATGTGGACTTGCTGGTCCAGCTACTTGGCAGGGTCAATTCGTAGTAGCCAAAGAAGGAGAAGGCAAAAAACATGAAGATGGCGAAGAAGGCCAGGTTGAGCCACACGTTGGTGGATATTTCGTTGAGGACGTCCGAGTTGACCGAATCCATGAGGTGGAACGGCAAGCTCAGCACCAGGTAAACCAGTAGGATGGAAGCGCCATACCAAACGGCGTTCAGGATGCCCTTGCGCTTGTTTTCACTTCCTTTGGTGAAAAAACTCACCGTCAGGGGAATCATCGGGAAAACACAGGGTGTGACCAAGGCCACAAATCCACCGAGCAAGCCAAGGATGAAAATCCGCCAGATGCTGGTCGACTCTTCTGTCGGTTCGCTGTTGCCACATTGGGCGACGGGTTTTTCGAGGTCGGGGCGAGGGATGGAAAAGCCACCAGCGACGCTGAGCGATTCGTTGGGGCCGCTGGGTTGTGCATCCAAATCGCTGGCCTGATCGCCGATGATGGCACTGAGGCTGGCGGGCTTGGCTACGAAGGGGACCAGCGTAGGGGGTAGGCAGCGGGTGGCCTCACAGGTCATGAAGTTGACGTCTCCTTTGATTTCGGTATTGGGGTCGCTGACTTTGATGCGTTGGGTGAAGATCGCTTCCTTTTTGAACTTGGTCAGTTCCATGGCAAAGACCTCGTCGTACTCCTTGATCCGCTTGGGGCCATCCTCTGCCACTGCTCCCACTCTTTCAACGGCTTCGTTTTCGACGAAGTAAAACTCGGTGGGAATGGGACCATCGTCTCCTTCTATGTTTTGGGAGTAGATGTGCCAACCATCTGCGATTTTGGCTTTGTAGACCAGGTCGTACTCTTCATCAGAGACTTTTTTGATTTCAAAGCTCCATTTGACAGGATCGAAGATGCCACTTTGTTTACTGCTGCTCGCCTCTGTAGGCATTTCTGCGGGAGCTGCTTCCTCTTCTGAGCTGCTTTCAGCCACCTTTTCCTCTGGTGCTGGACTCTTTGCTGTCGCCTCTTTTTCTTTTGTGGAGCTGGCGGCAGGAGCCTCTTTTTTCTGCTCACTTGCCACATCTTCTGTTTTGGGAGCGGCGCCACTGTCTCCAGATCGACCGTCTACCGCCTTGGCTTCCAGCTTGAATTCGAAATCCACCTGATCGGGTGGCAGGCATTTGGTTTCGTCGCAGGTCATGAATTCCAAGAAACCACTGATGGGCTTGGACAAATCGCTGACCTTGACCTTTTGGCTGAAGATGGCTTTTTTCTTGAACTTGATCAGATTCATTTGGAAGACCTTGTCGTAGGACTCCTTGCGGTTGCCAGATTCTTCGTTTTTGCCAATCAGTTCGAAATGACTTCCCTTGTTGTAGTCAAAAGAAGTGGGAATTGGCCCATCGTCACCGTCTAGGTATTGGGAGTAGATGGCCCAACCATCCTGAATTTTTGCTTCGAAAATGAGTTCAAACTCCTGCTCGCTCACTTGTACATAGCGGGTATTCCACTTGACAGGATCGTAGATTTGTGCCTGCAAAGCTTGGGTGCCGAATAAGGTGCAAAGGAGTATTGCGAAAAGATATCTCATGATACCGATGATTTTGAGGGCTTGTGCAGAATGTGAGATCATTTGTAGCATCAAAGTTTATACATCTGAACAAGCTTTGAATTAAGTATAGCAGTGTAAAATTAGCAGAATTGCTTTGTATACGCAAAAGTGCATGCTTTGTATGCGCCTTTTGTATGACATTCTTTATAGAAAACAAGGCCAATTTTCAGATATTGCTTTTTCTCGAAGCTGTTTGAAAATCATTAACAGCTGTCTACCCTTTTTTGTCTACATCCATTGTTGTGGTGACGAGCACAAAGCCATCTGGCACTCCAGTCGGTTTGGGGCCAAAAACTGCCCGGAACAGACAAGGGGGCACATGGGAAATTGTCGCAGCTGATGCATTGCTTGGGGAAAACTCGATGCAGCCAGCCGAAAATAGCAAAAAATGCTTTCGGGCTCCACTTGTTCTTGGGAAAAAGCAGTCCTCGTCGAAAAGATCAGAGCATGGAGGGCAAAAATTGAGTGATGAGAATGCCGATGAAAAGCAGCAGGTGCAAAACTTCGGCCGTGGGGGCTTTCATTTGGAGGAAATTGATGGAGAGCAAAATGCCCAGAGGAAGGGCGAGAATCAACAAATGATCGAATTGGATGTTGGCCTGAAATAGGACTGTGATGGCGCCCCAGAAGAGGGCCCAGTAGATAATACTGATGTTTTTTTGAACCTGAATTTTCCTTTTGATCGTATACTTTCTGAAACTGAGGATGGCGACGAGCGATAGGAGGACGAAGAAGATGAGCCTCAGGAAGTCTCCATTTCCACGGCTGATGGTGCCGATGTCGAGAAACTGTATGTTGGCCCACAACTGCTGTTGCCAGAGGTAAGTCCATTGATCACCCCAAAAGTAATAAACACTGGTCAGGATGTAGGGAACCACAAAGCCGATCAGGACCATGATGGCTTCCTTGAGTCGGAATGCCCGGAGGATGCCGAGGGCGAAAAAGGCCAGCAGGAGGAAGACAATGTGCGAAAAGTAGAAGAGGCTGCCGATGGCCACCCAGAATCCAGCGTTGACAATGTGGCCAGCCGCCGCGTGATTTTTGTAGGTCTGCATCAATTCCATCATGGCCAATATGTAAAAGGTGTTGGCCACCAGAGCGGGCGAAAAGATCAGAAATTCGGGCAAAGAGCTGGCCAGTAAGATGTAGAACAGCCCTGGAAAAAGAGAGATCTCACCTGCCGTACGGTGGCGGGAGATGGCAATGTTGATCAGCAGAGCTTGCACAGTAATAAGTACCAATCCAAGTAGATAGGGGAGGATACCTCGGATGCCGATGGACGAGAGCATGGCTTCTCCCAGCACGCCATTGACGGAGGGTTCCAGATCGGGGAATACCCAAAAGACGGAAACCCGGAGGATGGCTGCGTAAAAGAGCAGCAAAAAGCTGGCGATGATCTGATTGGTCCGAAAAAGTGATAGCACGGCAAAAGTCGGTTGAGCGATAAGTTTGCGAACAAATGGCTTGTCACGTACGCAATTTGATCGAGGCCCTTAGCGCGTGAAGAGTAGGTAGAATACGGCTCCAAAGGTACCAAAAAATGTTTTCCTTTTGGTGGATGGATTGGCGTTTGAGTAAGTGAATTGTTATCATTTCTAATCTATTGATTTACAGTTGGTAAGGAATTTGCTGTGCTCTCTGGAAGTTGGAATTCGATCTCAAAACTGGTTTTTGATTACGCATTTGAAAATCGCATATTTATATTATGTAGTTGTTTGAAAACTGTGTAACAGACAATTTCAGACGATTTCTATAGTAAGATGAATGTAGATCAGTAGGCTTTAATTTCCCTAGTAGTTAACAAGTCGCCTCTTGTATTCTTTGCTTTGCCCACATCCCCGGGCAAGTGGTAATTTTTTTAACCCAAAAACTATAATTCAATGGCTAAATCTCTCTCTTTATCGTCCGATGCGAAAACGGTATACGTTATCTCGGACCCAAGCCAAGCACCTGGTTGTTGCCACGCAAACTCGCAGCATGGGGTGAACATTACTTTTTCAAATGGCGAATTGACTGTAGTGGAAGCAAGCGCTGACCTTCCCTTTGCGATCGGCAGCCTCGACAGTCCCGTACAGATCGCGTGTCGCGGGGATGAGTCCTCCTTCTACTTTGCCATCATTGGTGAATTGGATGAAATAAACTATCGCTCGTCTGACGAGGATGGGCCGGTCACGGTGAACATTCTCTACGATGAGGTAGCAGGAACAATGACATTGTCCTCTAGCGTCGATCCAAGCGGCCCTACTGTTTAAAGTCGTTTGGTCAAAATATCAATGATCGGCATTCTTTCAACCTTACTTTTTGCCCACAATGATATTTCCTCCAGCCCGGGCCATTTGCTGTTCGGGCTGGTTGCTTGTTTCTGGAGGTATTGTGTCAGTTCGCCAGCCACCGCTGCCTTTTCGGCGTGGGGTGAATTGTAGTATTTCTTCAAAAAATTCAGAATGGTCAATTCGTAATCCTGCTTTTTCAGATCAGTATAGACGCGAAAATAGCGTTGGGTGGAGCGCATGCTTCCTTCCAGTTCCTCCAATTGGCTGTCTTCGATCTGGGTGATGAGGTAAAAGATGCGGGCAATTCGTTGCAAATCCTGTCGGGCTTCTGATTTTTTGAATTGCAAGTTTTTGCCAAACCACTCCCGAGCTTCTTCAAATTGTTGGTTGACGAAAAAGAAAACAGCCACATTGTGGTGAAAAACGATCCGTCTACTGGCATTGAGATTGTACTTGGCAAGACCTTTTTTGACAATGTCCGCCAACTCTCCTGCCTTGTCAAATTGTTGGGTATTGAGGTAGTAGACCAAACGAGTCTGCACGTCGATGTTGAAAGCTGCCAATTCATGGGATTTGTTTTCTTCCGTCAGCCGCTGCATCTTTTCTATGAAGACAGGTATGTCGTTGTATTTTCGAATTCCCATGCTTTTTTGAGCCATGTTATAGATACTTACCAAATATCTGAATGCCAATTCCTTGCGAATTTTCGGATTCTTGTCGTATTCCCGTATCAAATCCATATAGTGCTCATAGGATTCATCATTCTTTCCCACGCTGGTCTTGTACAGTGAGAGACTTTGATAGAAACGAATGCGTGCATGGAATGAGCGAATCTGTTCGGGTTGTGAATCGAGAAATGGTTTGAATGTGTTGACGATGCTTTCTTTCGCATTCTTATTCCGGACAATGTAGCTTTTGTGAGTGTACATCGAAATGTCGTGATGCAAATTGGCGTAGTCATTCTCTTCCACGACGACAGACATGATCTCCACCCGCTCCTCCCGTAGCTCCCTCAGCTTGTCCATGTTGTCGCGATCTTGCTTGCGCAACAAAAAGGAGCTTTCCATCCGATTGATCTCCAGAACCGATAGGTAATCGTGCAGCTCATAGGCCATCTTCTTGGCCTTGGTCAATTGCCGAAGACTTTGTTTGTACAATTCCCTGTCTTGCAAGATGCGGGCGTTGGCGATGAGGTCTCGCATGCGAGCGCCCAAGGATTTTTCGCTGTGGAAGTTGCGAAGGCTGCGCAGGATGGCATCCGAGAGGTATGCTTTTTCCATGGACAAGTTTTTGACAAATGTCTGCTTTTTGAGGGCTTCCTCATCGTATTTGTCCATCTGCTGGATGGCTTCAAAGAGCTGGATGTATTTGCTGTTTGATTTGTCCCCTGCCTTTCGGGCCTCCATCTTGAAGTATCGCTTTTCGGTTTTGCTCAACGACTGGATGAGGCTATACAAATCTTCCCTTTTTGAACTCATAGGTCGATTTTTGATCTTTTGTACCTTTTTTTTGGTGAATTTAATTTTTTTCAGACTTTAGAAACCTTATTTCCGATCATTTTCGATCGCTGAGAAAGCATTTGGGTATTGGATGTTTTTATTTGTTATATATCAGGAATAAAAAATTGAAAATCAGTAATTTGAGTATTTTTAGATGGGGTTGAATGGCTTTGGAAAAAGAAGTTGGGTCTTGTATGAAATGCCCTAATTGACCCAATTGGAATCCTTAAAAATATAAAAAATTTAGTTTGTCCTCCCTCTCTGTATCCATTTACTTTGTGGCAACAACAGAGAGAAACAGCATCGTTCTGTTTCAAACAACAAGAGAGCAGGCCAAAACACACCATTGTAAATGGCACATTTGGCTTTTACTTAGGAATCTTAGACAGAATGAAAAGCAACAACAACTTGCATCGACTGATCCGAAGCTTGAACAAGGCGGAAAAGCGTCACTTCAAGATGATGATCTCACAACATGTGAAGAAAGACAGTAGCAACTATGTCTTGCTTTTCGACGCAATAGACAGACAGGAGGAGTACGATGAGTCTAAGTTGAAACAAAAATTCAGAAAGCATCACTTTGGAAAGAACATTTCCAAAACCAAATACATGCTATACCGACAAGTGCTAAAGAGCCTTCGGTTGTTGAATGATGCCAAGACGCCCAAAGCATTGGTTCATTCTTATTTGAATTCGGTCAGTACGCTGTTTTCCAAGTGCTTGTACGAGCAGTGCGAGGCCTTGCTGGTCAAAGCTCGTGTCGTAGCCAAGGAGCAACAGTATTTTGATCTTTTACTTGACATCTGTAATTGGGAGGAACGTCTTTTGCCATACCTCGGCCTGAGTCCACTGGCCAAATACGAGGAATTGTCTAAGCTCCGTTCACAACTCCAGTCCCAACTCTGTGCGGAAAGCAATCTGCGGTCTTACTGGGCCCAAGCCCTTCGGATGGAAAATTTCTCCGAAGAGCAACAACGACTCGAATGGAGTCGCCTGATGGGTCGACCAGAATTGCAGCTTCCCCAAAGCGAGACCTCTTTTTTGTCCAAGGTGTTTTTCTTGTGCATTCACGGATTGCACGCCCAGCACCAAGGCAAACCGAAGGCCACCGCACAACTGTTGGAACAGCTTTTCAGCTTGTGGCACCAACATCCAGAGTACATCAATGGTCGCGAGGAGGAATACATCTTTTCCTGTGCCCCCTTTGTACTGGCTGGTGCTGGTTATCCCGACCTGGCAAAGCACTACGACGAACTCTTCCGCCACCTACAGGACCTGGGAACCCCCAGCCATCAGTCCGCCAAAAAGGTGCAATGCATGGCCCTGGTCTTGGAGTTCATCTACAGCATCGCCTCTCGTCAGATCGAGCGTTGCAAGATTTTGCTGATGTCCATCGAGACCTTGTTGCTGCAAAATGTACAGGTGCTTCCCGTAGAGTGGCAATTGCGTTTGTACTACCACATCGGCATCTACTTCTTCTTGGTGGGAAAGTATGCCGAAGCAGTCGAGTGGATCGAAAAAGTCGAGCAAGAAGCATCGCAGGAGACACATCCGGTCATGCTGAATTACTGCAAGCTCATTGGACTGATGGCCAAGTACGAGATCGAATCTTACAGCAATGTGTTGGAGTACGACATCCGCAAGACCTACCGCTACTTGAAGAAGCAAGAACAGTTCAGAGAGGTCGAGCGCCTGGTTCTCAACTCCGTCAAGAAGCTGCTATATGCCAATCACGGCAAGGAAACAGAAGGCATTTTTGCCAACCTCTGCGAGTCGATTCAAAACATAGAGGGCCGGAAGGTTCCTGTATACTTGGTGACCTCCAACGCCATATACCAATGGGCCTCTCACAAATTGATCGACCCGAACCAACGGATTCTCAACTAACAATGACTAATTCTCAACCTAAAATGATAGCCTAGCAAAACCAAACCATCCTCAACAATCGAAAGGTATTTCTAAGTAACCCCAAATTACCTTTTCGTTAATGTTACTCTCTCTAAGCCTTGATCCTGGTAGTAGCCTTGCTATCAGGATCTCTTTTTTTGCCAACCTTGTTGAAAAAAAATCACTCAAACGGTGACTTTACTCCGCCAAGCCCATCTAAAGGTGTATACATCTCATTCGTTAACGTTTTCTTAGGAGATGCTAGACAATGTACATCATCTGTCTGGGGAAACTGTCTTTGCCGTCTTTGAAACATCATCCGTCGGCCTCGACAATTGAGAAAGAGAAAAGTCCTGGGCAATCCAAAGAGGAAGAAATCTCCATCCTGTATAACCTATAACCAATGGTTCAGGACTCGATGACCTCTATTTTTCTCACTTTTTCAGCAGATAATTGGTATTTGATCAATGGCTGTCTTCTCTAAGGCAGCCATTTTATTTGTCGGAGACAGCTGAGAAAGTCGAGTTTGCACACTGTTGTAGACCAAATTGCCGGGCTTCGTATAAAAAGCCTGGGATAATGTAGAGGATAAGGCTTGTTGTGCTTTAATATTCAAGGTGCATTTACTAATTTTGTGGGCCTTTATGGTTAAACGGAAAATAATTCTTGATATATTTTAAAAAAAGCAAACATGAGAAAATCAATCTACCTCTTGATCCTCTGTGTGTCAATGAGTGCTTTTCTTTCCTCCTGTGTTTCTAAAAAGAAGTTCAACGAACTAATGGGCAACAAGGAGTCCCTCGAAAAAATGCTGTCTGAGCAGAAAGACAAAGTAGCTTCATTGGAAGGTGATGTAGAGACATTGCAAGGAGAAAAAGAGAGCCTGCAGAATCAAAACACTGATCTCAGCTCTCAAGTCGCTTCTTTGGAATCTCAAAACTCCAACCTGAAAACAGCCAACGAGGAAGCCAAGAGTGCATTGACTGAAAAGGAAAGTCAACTCAACAGCCTGCGTACTGCTGTCAAAGAAACTTTTGCTACTGCCAAAGGCAGCGGTGTCACTCTCGAAGAGCGCAACAATCGCCTCTATGTCAAATTGGGAGAGCCCATCCTGTACCGCAGTGGTTCTGTCCGCCTGCAAAGAAAGTACCGCGAAAGCATTGCCAACCTCGCGGAAATTCTCAAGGCCAACCCCAACCTCAAAGTTCAGGTAGAAGGTCACACTGATACCCGCAAAATGAAAGAGGGTGCTGCTTATCAGGACAACTGGGAGCTGAGTGTTGCTCGCGCCATGGGCGTCGTTCGCGCATTGGTTCGCGGTGGTGTCGCCGAAGGACAATTGTCAGCTGTAGGAAAAGGTGAGTTCTTGCCAGCCAACGGAGAAGAAAACTCTGAGGCCCACAAGCTCAACCGTCGCGTCGAGATCGTTGTGATGCCATCCATTGGCAACCTCTACGAGGTCAGCAACTCTGGTGCGTAAGCACACATTTGTTCGCTAAAGCAAAAAAGCCATTTTCTCAACAGTAGAAAATGGCTTTTTTCATATTCCATACACAGACTTTTACACCCGCCGGATTTCCGCTCCAATGGCATTGAGTCGCAAATCGATGTTCTGATACCCACGGTCGATTTGGTTGACGTTGTGAATGACGCTGGTTCCACGGGCCGACAAGGCGGCAATCAACAGAGCCACACCCGCTCGTATGTCGGGCGAACTCATGGAAATGCCCCGCAATTGGTACTGGCGATTGAGTCCGATGACGGTGGCCCGATGCGGATCACAAAGGATGATCTGCGCGCCCATGTCTATCAGTTTGTCCACAAAAAACAGGCGACTTTCAAACATCTTCTGGTGGATCAATACGCTGCCTTTGGCCTGCGTGGCGAGTACCAAGATGATGCTCATCAAATCGGGTGTGAAGCCCGGCCAGGGCGCATCGTATACCGTCATGATGGAGCCATCGATGAAGGTTTGTATCTCGTAGGAGTCCTGAGCAGGTACGAAGATGTCATCTCCTTTGATCTCCATTTCTACCCCCATTTTCCGAAATACACTGAGGGTATTGCCCAGCTCTTTTACTTGCACATCTTTGATGGTGATTTCCGATTGGGTCATCGCTGCCAGGCCGATGAAGCTGCCAATTTCGATGAAGTCGGGCAACAAGCGGTGATCTGTGCCTCCGAGTTGTTCCACACCTTCGATGACCAGCAGGTTGGAGCCCAGGCCCTTGATGTTGGCCCCCATGCTGTTGAGCATCCGAGACAGTTGCTGGATGTATGGCTCGCAGGCTGCATTGTAGATGTGGGTGGTGCCCTCCGCCAAAACGGCTGCCATCAATACGTTGGCTGTACCGGTGACCGATATTTCATCCATGAGGATGTAGGTACCTTTTAGTCCATCTGATTCGAGGTAAAAATAATGGCTTTCTTCGTCGTACTTGAAGTTGGCTCCCAGTTTTTGCAATCCATGAAAATGGGTGTCGAGCCGTCGGCGTCCAATCTTGTCGCCACCGGGTTTGGGCAAAAATGCTTTGCCAAAGCGGGCGAGCAGTGGGCCGACCAGCATGACCGAGCCCCTGATCTTGGTGGCGTTGGCCAGGTAGGCTTTCGATTGGAAGTGATCCAGGTCTATTTGGCTGGCGTCAAAGACGTAGGTATCGGGAGCGAGGCGCTGGATGCGCACTCCAAGGCCTTTGAGCAGTTCGATCAGCCGTCGGACGTCGATGATGTCCGGGACGTTGGAGATGGTGACTTTTTCGGCGGTCAACAATACGGCACTGATGACCTGAAGGGCTTCGTTTTTGGCTCCCTGCGGAACCAATTCACCTTTGAGCTGCCGACCACCGACAACTTCGAAAGAATCCGAATGCATAGGGAAAGAGCTTGCTGATGAAAAAAAAGAGAAAGTGCCAAAGACACTTTCTCGTATGATTTATTTGCGGTATTTCTTACCTCCTCGGTGTTTGTTGCTGTTGCTCCTCTGGTAGGAGCCGCCGGAGTTGTTTCGGCGATTGCTTCGCCCACCGTAGCTGTTGTTGTGGTTGTTATTGTTGTTATAGCTGTTGTAGGAGTTGCGACGGCCACTGATTTGCTCTGGCTTGGTCAGGTTGTCGAGGAAGATGTCTTCTCTCAAGTAGGCCTCGCCGTTGGAGAGCGTTTCCAGATCTTTTCGAATGAAGTCGTCGCTCACATAGTTTTCCTTGTTCCAAGTCCTGTAAGCCAGTTTCATGTAGGAGGCGATGACGCCAACGAAGGCATCCCGCTTGGCACCTTGTTCCATGGTAATGGCTTTGTTGACCAATCGCTGGACGTTGTGTCCGTAGTGGCGAAACTTGGCCTGTGACATGGGGTAGGGGACGCGATCTGGTTTCTTGATGACCTCTTCCCGGGTCAGAACTCTGCCTTCTGGAGTGGTCACGCCGATGTCGTAATCCGCAATGTGGAAGAGGTGTCGCCACAGCTTGGCGCGGTACTCTTCGATGTTTTTGTTCTGCGGATTCATCTGTTGCATCAAGTTGACAATCTTATTGACGAATGCCTGCCGGTGTTCATCATCCTCCAAGCGCTTGGCGTACTGAATCAGCAGTTGAACATTGCGGCCATATTCTGCCATGATCAACAAGTCTTTCTGCGAGTTGTACTCCATTGCATGCGTTTCCATAGAGAAGGTAATTTAGTAGTTATACATAAGTGGGGTCAGAACGACCGGGTATTCCGCCTAAGCAACCGATGGGGGAGAGGCTTTCTTCTAGAGAGAAAACCACCGATGGCCCCAAAAGTTTACATCCGTCTGCTCTTTCCTCTATTCAACAGTGACCGATTTGGCCAGGTTTCTCGGCTGATCTACATTGCAACCTCGCATCAACGCAATGTGATACGACAACAACTGCAATGGGATGACCGATAGTAATGGGGTGAAAGGTTCGTCCGTATCCGGTATTTCAATGGTGTAATCGGCGAGGCTGCTTATGGTTTGATCTCCTTCGGTAACAATGGCGATGATGATACCTTTGCGAGCTTTGACTTCCTGTACGTTGCTGACGATTTTTTCGTAAGCACTCTTGTTTGTGGCTATGACAATGACAGGCATGTTTTCGTCGATCAGCGCGATCGGGCCGTGTTTCATCTCAGCGGCAGGATAACCTTCGGCGTGAATGTACGAAATTTCTTTGAGTTTCAATGCACCTTCCAGTGCAATTGGGAAATTATAGCCCCGACCCAAATACAGGGCATTGGCAGAATCCTTGATTTCGCTGGCGATGTATTGGACTTGACTGTCGATCGACAGGAGTTTTTCGATCTTGCTGGGGATGCGCTCCAATTCGTCCAACAACTGGTTGTAGTAGGAGCGAGGGATGGTGCCCTTGTGGTAGCCCAGGAAGATGGCCATCATGGTCAGCAGCGTCACCTGGCCGGTAAATGCCTTGGTAGATGCCACTCCGATTTCTGGTCCGGCGTGGATGTAGGAGCCGCAGTCGGTCACCCGAGCGATGGACGAGCCCACCACATTGACGATGCCGTAGGTCAAAGCCCCCTTGGACTTGGCCAACTCCAGGGCCGCCAGTGTATCGGCGGTTTCTCCAGATTGAGACAAGGCGATCACCACATCGTCTTTGAAAATGATGGGATTGCGATAGCGCAGCTCCGAGGCATATTCTACCTCCACAGGAATGCGGGCCAGCTCTTCAAACAGGTATTCGGCAATCAGGCCAGCGTGCCAGGAAGTTCCACAAGCCGCGATGATGATGCGTTTGGTGTTGAGCATCCGGTCCCAGTGTTCTTCCACTCCACCTACGCGAATCCACCCTTCGGCTGCATTGAGTCGACCGCGCATACAGTCGGCGATGGTCTTGTCTTGCTCAAAGATTTCCTTGAGCATGAAATATTCGTAGTCGCCTTTTTCGAGCAGCTCGATCTTCATGTCCAGCTTTTCGACAAAGGGCGTTTGTATCTGGTTGTCGATGGTTTTGATTTGCATGCCACCATCGCGGGTGACAACGGCGATTTCCTCGTCGTTGAGGTAGACCACATTTTTGGCATATCCGGCCAAAGGCGTGGGATCAGAGCCGAGGATGAACTCGTTTTCACCAATCCCGATGACCAATGGGCTGGCCTTGCGCGCTGCCACCAGCTTGTCGGGGCAATTGCGGTCGATGACCACGATGGCATAGGCGCCGACGACCTTGGACAGAGCGATCCGGACCGCCTCTTCCAGCTTGAGATTGCCTTGCTTTTGGACCTCCTCGATCAGATGGACCAATACCTCGGTATCTGTCTCGCTTTTGAAAACATGCCCTTCTTTTTCCAATGCCTTTTTGAGCAGCGCATAGTTTTCGATGATGCCGTTGTGGATGAGTGTCAGGCGATTGTTGCCCGATGTGTGTGGGTGAGCATTGATGTCGTCGGGTTTGCCGTGGGTGGCCCAACGGGTATGGCCGATGCCAACAGAGCCTTCGGTGTTTTTCCCCTTGACAAAATTTACGAGATCTTGTACTTTTCCTTTTCTTTTGTAGACGTGCATTCCACCATTCAGCAGTGCAACTCCGGCACTATCGTACCCGCGATATTCCAATCGCTTCAAGCCGTTGATGAGAATGGGATAAGCCTGTTGATTGCCAATGTAAGCTACAATACCACACATAAGTCTTTAATTTTTAAATCGGTCAATTTATGTTTGTAAATATGAGGTTCAGCTTCATGGGGTACTTGGAATGTCCCGGACCGTAGATCACCACCCTGCTGCCGTTGGTCGGTTTGGTGAAGGAGCGAATGAACAGGGGCGTTGTCAAACTGCCCTCGATCATGTCCTGCAGGCGGGCGGCTGTATTCATTCGATATTGCTGAATCTCTATACCGTCTACGTCGACTGTGTCCCGTAGGTTACCACCAAAAGCCCTTGTATCCAATAGATTTTGCTGTGTGACACTCCTTTCCACGTCTTCGGTCAGGATGAATTCGCCATCACTGTCTTGTTCTACCAGGATCAACTGTCGGCTGGGGACAAAGGTCTCGGGTTTGTCGTCGGGCAAAACGGCGACGGTAAATTCCAGTTCGGCCTTGTTGACGATCAGGTTTTGAAAGTTGCGGATGTGGGGAAAGTCCAGCTGGATCAGCCCTCCGGACATCCCTTGTACAAAAAGTATGCTATCTCCCTGGGTGGGGTCTTCCAGCGATATGTTGCTGCCGTAGTTGTGGGCATACTCTGCAGACTTGGCACTCCCTCCCGTGATGTCGAAGATGTATTCTTTCTTCAGTGTATCTGTGCTGTAATAGAGTGCCATGCGGGTTGCTGTCGTATTGAGTGAAAATGCCAGAAGGCCTTCTGTTTGACTGGTCGCTTGTACTTGGATGCCTTTGAACAGATCGAGAAAGATGTTTTCATCTGCATAATCGGCAGAGTCTATGCCCAAAAAAAAGTCGCCCAGGGCATCGTCCAATCGGATGCGTAGGTGAGGCACAAAGCCTGTGGTGTCATCCAAGCGAATCACGTTGATGCTGTCCCTAAAATTGGGGATGAAGTTGTTGACACTACCAAGGGGTGTGGGCTTGGTGGCAAAACCGTCGTTGGAGTAATACGTAGCATCGGGGTCCATGGTTTCACTCAGCTCGTAAACATCGATGTTCCAAGGCGTCTCCACTTCCCCGTAGAAGGACAAGGTATCATAGTCGAGCATGAGTACGATGGAATCCAGGGTAGCATCGTCCTCAAATTGGGGCTCACCGGCGATGCTGTAGCGCATTTGGGCATAAAAGCTGGCAGTGGTCAGACCAAAAATGGGATCATTCATCTGTCCCAGTAGGTAAGAGGTCAACTGCAAACTTTGGTCTGGTGAATAGGTGCGCACGCGGTCTTCCGCGACGGTGATGGCCGTTACGCTGACCGTATCGGTAAAAGTGATTTGGTTCTGGTCTTGGTCTACCAACTCGGCTCCGAGCGGGGTAGATTTGGTGCAAGAACCGGCAGTAAGTAAGAGGAGGACGGAGGCAAAAGAGAGCCAGCCGAAAACGCGCTTATTCATGTAATGAGAAATTGATTCGTCAGTGAATGTTATCGGGGAAAGGTTCAGGGGTAATGGCTTCATTGTTGTACAGGCGATTTTGTCATAAACTGAAACGGGCCTGTTGTAAAGAGTTCCATCGACGTGGAAACGTTGGTCAACGGTATCGTTGGAGCGTATCCTTTGCTCTCTAACGCCAAATTGTACACGGCATTATGCAAATTTCTCACATTTTACCGGAGATCGCTTTGGCTTGTTTGGGGATTTGATGTGTGGCAGACAAAAAACAAAGCATTTTGAATGCTACCAGAAGGGCAGAACTCAAAATGCTTTGGTGGATTCTACAACACGACTCACTATTCGACTTCCTGCTCCAGCAGGCCGTGGTAAAACCCGAGATAGGCTGGCAGATATTCATCAGCACTCTGGAAGTTCAAGAATGGCTTGTCCATTTCTTCGAACATCGCCACCATCTCCTTGTCGAGGTCTTCACTGCCCTGAATGACAGCATCGGCAAAGGAAGCGGCGCCCTTGTGCAGGGCAATGCTTTGACCGTTGCGATAAGACGCCAGGTCGTCCAGTTCCAGATTGTTGATGGTCGCCTTGTCGAGGAACTTGTCATCGAAGGATTCGCTGACAGAATTGCCATAGGCGGAGTAGACAACTTTGGAATTCTTGAAAAGTGGCTCGTTTTGGTAAGCTCTCTTGAGATACAAGGGCACCAAGCTGGTCATCCAACCATGGCAGTGGATGATGTCGGGCGGCCAACCAAATTTCTTGACTGTTTCGATGACGCCTTTGCAGAAGAAAACCGTCCGATCGGCATTGTCTTCAAAGGGTTTGCCCTGTGCATCTTCAAAAACAGACTTGCGCTTGAAAAAATCTTCGTTATCCAGAAAGTAAACCTGCATTCTGGCGGCCGGCAAGGAGGCCACCTTAATGATCAACGGAAAATCATCATCGTCAACGATGATATTCATACCAGACAATCTCACAACCTCGTGCAATCGGTGACGACGTTCGTTGATGGTTCCAAAGCGTGGCATCAATACCCTGATTTCCATTCCTTTCTCCTTGACATACTGCGGCAACTTACGAGCAATTTCTGCAATCTCGGACAGCGCAGTATAAGGCTGCATCTCTTGCGTAACTATCAGGACTTTCTTCTTATCCATATACTAGAATTAATTAATTTGAATGACAAACATTGCAGAGTCTTCATTGAACCAGTGTGCAAATTTAGTAAAATTTCCCGACTTCTCTGTAATGGGACTCTGCATAAGATCAAATATATTGTTAACAAAAACGCCTATCTTAACGCGATTGTTGGGCCTCACATTTAGATTGTTTTGCAATATGCTCGTTTTTCGAAAAGTCACTGATTTACAGTTGTTTCTGCAACGGCAAATGGCCAAAGGACGCCAGGTCGGATTCATCCCCACCATGGGGGCATTGCACCAGGGACATCTCTCACTCATCCGGCAGGCACAGACCCAATCTGAGCTCACCGTTTGCAGCATTTTCGTCAATCCCACTCAGTTCAATGACCCGGATGACCTCAAAAAATATCCCAGACCTGTTGAACAAGATATTCAACTTCTAACGGATGTTGGTTGCAACCTATTGTTTTTGCCTTCTGTCAAAGAGGTGTATCCCAAGGGAGGACAGCCCGGTCCAAAGGTCAAACTGGGCAAGCTGGCCAAGGTGATGGAAGGCAAGTTTCGAACGGGCCATTTTGAGGGAGTCGTCCAGGTGGTCCACCGACTCTTGGAAATCGTCCGCCCCCATCGAATCTTTATGGGGCAAAAGGATTTTCAACAGTTTCGCATCATCGGCAGCATGTTGGAACAACTCAAATCGTCTGTGCAACTCGTCGTATGCCCAATCCTACGGGAAGAGGATGGCCTCGCCATGAGCTCCCGCAACCGCCGATTGACCCCCGAGCATCGCAAAAGGGCCACCATCGTCTCCCAAACCCTGCGCAAGGCATCTGAACTGCTGGGCCACAAACCTCTGCCCGAAATCCAACAATGGGCCCTCCAAGAGTTGGCAACGGCCAAGGGCTTCCGGCCGGAGTATTTTGAGATCGTGGATGGCTACAGTTTGCAAAGCCTCGAAAGCTTTCACAAAAAGGATTTGGTCGTCGCTTGTACGGCTGTCTGGGCAGGTGACATTCGCCTCATTGACAACATGATTTGGCAAAATGAGGATTTTTTGTACCCAAAAAAGGGTAGTCAAAACATTAGTTGAACTAATAATGTTTTGACAAAGGCTTGATTTTTAGGCTTTTGTTTGTTTTGTAGCGGGAATGGCCTTTGTCGGCAAAACTTTGTATTTTTGTCGAACTATGCAAATACAACGTTTCAAATCGAAGATTCACAGGGCTGTCGTTACGCAGGCAGACCTCAATTACATGGGCAGTATTACCATAGATGAAGACCTCATCGATGCGGCCAATTTGGTGGAAGGAGAGCGTGTCCAAATTGTCAACAACAACAATGGTGAACGACTCGAAACCTATGTCATCAAAGGCGAACGAGGTTCTGGTGTGATCTGCCTCAACGGTGCCGCCGCCCGCAGAGTGGCTGTTGGCGATGTGGTCATCATCATCTCCTATGCTTTGATGACCATCGAAGAGGCCAAGGCATTCGAACCTACTCTGGTCTTTCCACTGGAAGGCAACAAACTGCCCTGATTCACCGATTCGATTGGCCAATCCCTGACAGGCCATCGACTCCTATTCCTACTGAAAAAAAGGATTGCTCGTCTTTTCAGCCCCAATCGTGGTCCTGGGACCGTGCCCTGGATAGACAATTGTGGCCTCTGGCAGCGGAAAAAGCTGCTCTCGCACGCTGCGAATCAGCGTATCGTAATCTCCTCCTGGCAAATCTGCTCGCCCAATGCTGCCTTTGAACAAGACATCGCCGCCAATGACAAAGCCGTCTTCTTCCGAATAAAAGCACAAACTGGCTGGAGAATGGCCCGGCGCAAGCAACATCTGCAGGCGCGTATTGCCAAATTCGACACTTTGTCCCTCTTGTAGAAAAGAGCTTGGCAAGGGAGATTCATCTGGCATGGGCACCCCATACATCAGCGCAACCTGCCCGGCTGCCCGCAAAACATCCAACTCTCCCTGGTGAATTTCCAAGCCCAAGCCATAGCGATCGGCCACAAAGCGGTTGCCAAAGATGTGATCCAAATGGCAATGGGTGTTGATCAGGCGCACGGGAGTCAGTTTCTCCTTGTCGATAAAGTCGGCCAATGCATCGCGCTCCGTTTGGGTGTAACAACCCGGATCGATGATGGCACATTCGCCTGTTTTATCGTATATTAGATAGGTGTTTTCCTGAAAGGGATTGAAGGTGAATTTAGCAACAAGGGCCATAGATATTCCGTTAGATTTGTAGAAATGTGGCTGTAATATCAGCCTTTTGCCGACAATTACAGGCAAAATTAAACTTCTGGCTAAATTCCATCTAGCATGCAGTGAATAAATTACGTCTTTATTTGTTATCATAGTGTTGCCTAGCAACCGCTGCCCTCATTGTATCATCCGTCCGTAACACCGGTTCAATATGCGCTTTTATACTCTTGCAATTGTTTCTTTACTCTCCATCTGCTCTCTTCAACTGTCGGCCCAAGGAACGCAAATAGAATTTGGCAAAAATCGGGTTCAGTTCCACAATGAATTTGAAGAATGGCTGAGCTACAAAAGCACCAACTTCATCACCTACTGGTATGGAGAAGGACGATACATCGGCCAAACCGTCGTGCAAATGGCAGAGCTGGACTACGATGCCATCCAAAATACCCTCGAACATCGGATGAATGATCGCATTGAGATCATCGTGTACAAGGACTTGACCGACCTTAAGCAAAGCAACATCGGCAGCGAAGAAACCTTTGTCAACACCGGAGGACAAACCAAAATTGTCGGCAACAAAATCTTCGTTTATTTCAACGGCGATCATACCCACCTGCGCAAGCAACTGCGCGAGGGCATCGCCAACGTCTACATGAATGCCATGCTCTTCGGTTCGAGCCTACAAGAGATTGTTCAGAATGCTGTCATGCTCAACCTGCCAGACTGGTTCAAAACCGGATTGGTGGCCTATGTTGGAGAGGAGTGGAATACCGAGATGGACAACGAGCTTCGGGACATGATCCTCAAAGGGGACTTCAAAGACTTCGACGAGCTGTCAGTGGACAATCCCCGTTTGGCAGGGCATTCCATGTGGTACTACATCAGCCAAAACTACGGTCGCTCCACCGTGTCCAATCTGCTCTACCTCACGCGGATCAATCGCAGCATCGAAAGTGGGTTTTTGTACGTACTGGGCACTTCCTACAACCGCACAACAGCCAGTTGGAAGGATTACTTTGAAAGGCGCTACAGCAAGGAGGTCGAATTGATGAAGGAGCCCGAAGCAGAAAAGCTTTCTTTCAAAAACAAGCGCAAACTTCCCATCACAGAGCTCAAACTGAGTCCAGATGGCCAGAAACTGGTCTACGTCACCAACGAGATCAGCAAATACAAAGTCTATCTGCACAATCTGCAAACCGGAAAGCGGTCCGTCATCCACAAAGGAGGCTTTCGCAACCCCTTCCAGGCCACGGACTACAACTACCCCCTGATCGCCTGGAATCCCAACAACCAAGAGTTGACCATCGTCTACGAAAAACAGGACGTCATCAAAACCCTGCGATACGATTTGGCGACCAAGAAGACCACCAAAGATGTCGTCCCCAATCAATACCATCGCATTTACAGCGTCGACTATCTCAATGCCGCCAACCTGGTCTTTTCAGCTTCGGTCCGCGGCATATCCGACATATACATCTACAGCCTGGTCACCCGCCAAACCCGGCGCATCACCAGTGACTTTTGGGACGATCTGGATGCCACCGTGGTGACATTGGATGGCAAAAAGGGAATTCTGTTCGCCTCCAATCGCCCCGATACCCTGATGGGCATTCAAAAGTTGGACACCATTCTGCCGGTCAACAACTTCGATTTGTTTTTCTACGACTATGAATCCAAGGCCAACGAATTGTCGCGCATCACCCGCACGCCTTACGCCAACGAGCGCTCGCCCAGAGCGGTAGATTCTACCTGGTTTACCTACATCAGCGATGAAAGTGGGATTTACAACCGCCGGGTGGGATTTTTGGAAGACTATGTGGCCTATCAGGAAAAGATCATTTTGCTCAAAGACAGCAGCGAGATCATCTTGCACCAAGATTCCAGCCTGACCAAATTGGACTCCTCCGAGATTTTGAACATCACGTTTCGGCCGGTGTACAAAAAGCGAGGCGTCACCTTCAACCAGACCAATTACAACCGCAATCTTCTCAGCCTAAGTACCTCTCCTCGCACGGGCAAGCAAGCCGAGCTGCTCTTTCAGGAGGGAGACTATCGCATCTATTTGTCCCAAATCAATACCGAGACCAGAGCGACGGCCCAGCCCACTTACTTTTTTCACCAACAGGCTAAGAGTCAAGACCTGGGCAGTGTGCAAGAGCAGAGAGACGAGACAGTCAATGACAATCCCATCCTGCAACCCAAAAAAGAACGGGAGGTGATCGTCACCGAGGTGGAGCCAGAAAAGGTGGAAAGTCCCGATACCAATAAGATCGACATCGACAATTACTTGTTCCAAAGTGAATTCGACGATGAGGAGGAGCCTCCTGCCGTGGTGATCGACGATGAGGACGAAGGCAGCATTACCCTGGAGCAACCCACTCAGCAAGTGGAATTGCCCAGAGAAACCTTGCAATCTTTTGAGAAAAAAGTCCTGCGCTTCAATCCAAGTCGCATCACGCCATATCGGCTGAAGTTCCGAACAGATTTTGTGACCACCCAATTGGACAACAGTCTTTTGTTTGGTGGCTTGGACAACTTTGCCGGAGAGCGCCAGGATTCTTACTCCTATCCGCCACCAGGCATTCTCCTCAAAGGCAATTTCAAAGACCTGTTTGAGGATTACGAGGTGGAAGGAGGCATCCGTTTGCCGACGACCTTCAACGGAGCGGAATACTTCTTGCTGTTCGACGACAAGAAAAAGCGACTGGACAAGCGCTATGCATTCTATCGCCGGGCGCTGAAGTTTACCGAGGACGGACCACAGTTGCCGCGCAAGTACCAAGAGGTGGTCCTGTTGGGCCAGTACCAACTGCGCTATCCCTTGGACATTTTCCGGAGTTTCCGAGGAATTTTCACTGTGAGAGGCGACAAGCGCATACAGCTGGCCACCGATCGAGCGTCTCTGGAAGTCCCCACCGAACAGCAACAGCGAATCGGTGCCCGATTGGAATACGTCTTTGACAACACCTTGGATGTGGCCCTCAATATCAAGAATGGAACGCGCTACAAGATATACGCCGAGGTGGTCAAGCGTTTTCAGGTGGATCTGACAGAAGAGGTGCAGGTCAGTTTCAACGATGGCTTCATGACGGTGCTCGGGATCGACGCCCGCCACTACCAGCGCTTGGACCGCCACTCGATTTTGGCTGCCCGACTCGCTGCTTCGACTTCCTTTGGGGCAGAGCGCATCCTTCATTACCTGGGTGGGGTTGACAATTGGCTCTTCCCCAGCTTCAACGATGAAATTCCCTTTCCGACCAGCGGCAATTTCGCCTACCAAACCTTTACCAATAACATGCGTGGTTTCCGGACCAACATCCGGAATGGCAACTCCTACGTATTGATGAATGCCGAATTGAGGGTGCCCATTTTCAAGTACTTCTCACGGCGCATTCGATCCTCCTTTTTCCGCAACTTCCAAGCCATTGGCTTCTTCGATGTGGGAACAGCCTGGGAAGGCAGAACGCCCTTCAGCAAGGAGAATCCACTCAATACCATCTTCATCCAAAACCCACCAACGGTCAACGTCAAGGTCAATTACTTTCGCGACCCGATTGTGGCTGGCTATGGGTTCGGGGCAAGGGCCATGTTATTTGGCTACTTCATCCGGGTAGATTACGCCTGGGGAATCGAAACACGGGTGGTACAAGATCCCATCTTTTACTTGTCGATCGGCATGGACTTCTGACAGATCGACCCAATACTTCAATGAATACATGAGCATCGAACAATTGGAAGAATTGTGCAGCCAGAGTCGGGAGATTGTGGCACAAACGGCTGCGTTCATCCGGGCTGAGCTGGGCAAAGTCGACCAGGGTCAGATCGAGGTAAAAGACCTCAACAGCTTGGTAAGTTATGTGGACAAAAGAGCGGAAGAACAGTTGGCCCACGGCCTGTCTGCTTTGCTGCCTGGAGCGGGTTTCCTGACCGAGGAAGAGACCGTTGCCCAGGGGGAGGCCGTCCACCGCTGGATCATCGACCCATTGGATGGGACCACCAATTTTTTGCACCAACTGCCATTTTTTTCCATCAGTGTGGCCTTGCAGTTTGAGGGGGAGCTGGTGATGGGCATTGTCATGGAGGTGGTGCGAGAAGAGTGTTTTTATGCCTGGAAAGGAGGAGGAGCCTGGCTCAATGGCCAGCCCATTTCGGTCAGTCAAAACACCCAATTGTCTGAAGCTTTGCTGGCAACGGGTTTTCCCTACACCGATTTTGAGGGGATGGAAGCCTATGTAGGATTGCTCAAAGAGTTGATGCGCTCCAGCAGGGGCATTCGGCGTTTGGGGTCAGCTGCCCTCGATTTGGCTTTCACTGCTTGTGGACGCTTCGATTCCTTTTACGAATATGGTCTCAACGCTTGGGATGTGGCAGCGGGCATTGTGATTGTACAGGAAGCTGGCGGGGTGGTCAGTGACTTTTCAGGGGGCGGAGATGCCCTCTTTGGCCGGACGCTGATCAGTGGAAGTCCTGCCATCCATGGGGAAATGTTGGGATTGGTGAAAAAGTACTTTGGCAGCTGATGCCATCCAAAATCCCATTCAGTCTTGCAATTGCGTCCATTCATCGAAGATATGGTGCCAAACCATTGAAAAATGAGTATTTTCAGCCGTCTTTCATCATCAGGCTTGCGATATGAATCTTAGGCAAAACATCAAAATAGCACTCAGTTCTGTGCGCTCCAATCTGTTGCGCTCTATCCTTACCATGCTGATCATTGGAGTGGGCATCACTGCTTTGGTTGGGATTCTCACCGCCATTGATACGGCCATCTATTCCCTCAATGACAACTTCTCTGACATGGGCGTTAACTCCTTCAGCATCAAGCCTGCTGGTTCGAGGGTGCGAGGCAATCGTCCTGGGCGCAGGCCCAAGCGGGGAGATCCGATCAACTACCGCCAGGCACTGGACTTCAAGAGGAGTTTTGATTTTCCGGCGGCCACGACGGTCTCCGCTCGCGGCAGTTCCATCGCAGTGGTCAAGTACAAGGAGGAGCAAACCAATAGCGACATCACTGTTATGGGAGTCGACGAAGACTACCTCTCGGTGAAAGGGCGCAACATCACCTATGGTCGTGGGTTTACGGAAACGGAAATCAATACAGGGACGCACACAGCCATCATCGGCTCCGACCTGGTCACCACTCTTTTTGATGAGAAGCCAGATAAGGCCTTGGGCAAGAATGTCTTGGTGGGCAATGTTCGCTATCGAATCATTGGCGTATTGGAGTCCAAGGGGTCCAACCTCAATGCCAATAGCGACAAGATGGTGTTTGTGCCCCTGCTCAATGTCAAGCGTTACTATGGAAGTGCCAAGACAAACTACAGCATAGATGTCGCTGTATTCAGGGCCGAAGACATGGAAGTGGCCGAGGCAGCCACCATTGGGTTGTTTCGGCGGGTGCGCAAGCTCAAGGTGAGTGAGAAAAATGATTTTTCCATCTTCCGCAGCGATGGATTGCTCAATATGCTACAGGAAAATACGGCTACGATGAGATTGGGGGCCATGTTCATTGCGTTGATTACGCTTTTGGGAGCGGCCATTGGTTTGATGAACATCATGTTGGTGTCCGTGACGGAACGCACCCGGGAGATTGGCATTTGCAAGGCATTGGGAGCCACCAAGAAAAACATCCTGGTGCAATTTCTCACCGAGGCGATTGTCATTTGCCAATTGGGAGGGATCGTCGGCATCATCCTGGGCATCTTGGTCGGCAATCTGGTCACCCTTTTCATGGGCGGCAGTTTCCTCATTCCCTGGGGCTGGATCATTTTGGGCATTACGACCTGCGTTGTGGTGGGCCTCGCCTCTGGATTGTATCCGGCCATGAAGGCATCTCAACTCGACCCCATCGAGTCTTTGCGCTACGAATAGGGTCTACTACAAAACTTAACGCTACCTTTGCCCCGTGAATCGGGAGTTTATCATCAATGTTGCTTTTCTGCTGTCCATCAATTTGCTGATCAAGCCCTTTTACATCTTTGGGATTGACCGGACGGTGCAGAATGTCGTGGGGGCAGAGACCTATGGATTGTACTTCGTACTGTTCAACTTTACCTTTCTGTTTCAGATCATCAACGATTTTGGAATTCAGAATTTCAACAATCGCAACATCGCCCAGTACCGCCATTTGCTGGACAAATACTTCCCCAATATTTTGCTCCTCAAATTGCTGCTGGCCTTGGTGTACTTCTCGGTCGTACTCCTGCTGTCGTACACTGCTGGCTACCTACAAGCCTACTCCCATTTGCTCCTCCTGGTCGCTTTCAACCACGTCTTGATCTCCCTCAATTTCTATGTTCGCTCCAATGTATCGGGCCTGGGGCGTTATCGGATCGACAGCCTGCTGTCGGCCATGGACAAGCTGTTGATGATTCTCTTTTGCAGCCTCCTGCTGTGGGGGCCACTGGGGCGGGAACAGTTTCGGATCGAGTATTTCATCTATGCCCAAAGCCTTTCCTTTCTGCTGACCATTGCCTTGGGCTTGTTCATCGTGGGGCGCCACATTCGGGTTTTCCGCTTTCGCTTCAAGCCCGCCTTTCTCCTGCTGATTCTCAAGGAGAGCTATCCCTATGCCCTCGTGGTGTTTCTGATGACGGTCTACTCCAAAATCGACGGGGTGATGATCGAAAAATTGCTGCCAGATGGCCAATTGGAAGCGGGCATTTACGCCTCGGCCTATCGACTGTTGGATGCCAGCAACATGATCGGTTTTCTCTTTGCGGGCCTCTTGCTGCCCATGTTTGCCCGCATGCTCAAGCAGGGAGAATCGGTCAATGACCTGCTGCAGTTCAGCGTCCGCATGATTTGGGCTGCCGCCATTGGCTTGGCCTTTACCACCTACTTTTTTCAGGCAGAAGTGGTGGACCTACTCTACACGGAGGCGACAGCCTATTGGGGCGAGGTCTTGGGCTGGTTGATTTTCAGTTTTGTGGCAGTCAGTGGCATCTACGTATATGGCGCCTTGTTAACGGCCAATGGCAGTCTGATGAAGATGAATGTCATCTTTGTTGTCAGCATCCTCCTCAATGTACTGCTCAACGCTTGGCTGATTCCACAGTACAAGGCGGCTGGTGCGGCGATGGCCACCATTGCGACCCAATTTTTTTCCCTGCTGGCACAAATTCTACTGGCCCATCGCGAACTGCGCTTGCCTGCGGACTGGGATTTGCTGTGGCGCTTGCTCGGGTTTACTTTTTTTGCCTACTGCCTCACTTATGGGATGTATAATTATGGAACTTTGGGTTGGAAAGTTAATTTTGTGCTCAATTTGTCCTTCTGTGCTTTGCTGGCCTTTGGGTTAAAGTTGATCGATTTGAAAGCGTTTTTTGCTACTTTTGCCCGATCAAAATAAAAGGAATGGAAAACAAGGATAATTTGTTGTCAGTTCTCGGCGTCATTTACAAATGGAGAAAACAGATCATCGGTCTGTGTGCGCTGGCAGCGGTGGGAAGCATTGTCATTTCCCTCTTTCTATCCAACTACTACGAGTCATCTACCTTGTTCTATGCTGCCAATCCCGATTTGGCCAAGCCCCCTGCTGTGGGCAACGAGATCAAGGACCGCAACTACTTTGGGCAGTCAGAGGACATCGATCGCATCCTGTCCATCGCCAATTCTGATCAGGTCGCTTCCTATTTGATCGACCAATTCGATTTGTACGAGCACTACAGCGTGGATACCAACCACATCAAGGCCCCTTTCTTTGTTCGCAAAAAGTTTTTCAACGCCTATACGGTGACCAAGACCAAGTTGGATGCCATTGAATTGACAGTGGAGGACATCGACCCGCAGATTGCTGCCGACATGGTCAATGCCGCTCGCGACAAGATCGAAGAGATGGCGCGCTCTTTGGCCAAGCAGTCCCAGGCAGAGCAAATTCGGGATTACGAGCAGCGCATCACCAACAAGGAGATAGAATTGGAGGAGATTGCCGATAGCTTGGGACGTTTGCGGACGAAGTACAAAATTTACAATTCTTATTCTCAGAGTGAGATTTTGTCAGAGCTGTACGAAAATGCTGGCACCAAGGTCGCCAGTGGTCGGGCTCGCCTGGAAGCCTTGCAATCATTTAAGAGCATTCCCCGAGATTCCATCCTCATCTTGGAATCCAAGGTGAAGGGATACGAAAACGAATTGTTACTCCTCAAAACGCGTTTGGATACCTTCAACAACGGGATGTCCAAGGTCCGCTTGTTGGATGAAATCCACCTCAATGCGAGGCGACAACTCGGTTTGGACAAGGAGCGCTACAAGCAAATTCGGGGGACATTCAATTCTGACTTTGCCGTGATCTTCCCCTTGGAATTTGGCCGGGTGCCGGTGGTGAAGTCTCGCCCCAAGCGCAGTTTGATTGTCATAGGTGCCGTCTTCATCGCATTCATCGTAGGTATCTTGGGAGCCTTGCTATTCGATACCTACAAGGACATCAAATGGCGAGAAATTCTCAATGGTTGACAAGCAATATCTTCAAGACATTGTCCAATGGCGCGACAGTGGAAAAGTCCTCTTCGCCGGGCTTTCGCTGATCGTATTGGGGAGCCTTGCTGGGGCCATTCTCTTGGATGAATTTCTGTTCTTGTTGGCACCTTTTGCCTTTCTGATCGTCTACTGGTGCATTGTCGATTTCAAAGCGGTTTTTTTCCTCCTGCTCTGTTGCATTCCCCTGTCGACAGAATTCGTCTTTCCCAATGGCTTTGGCACCGATTTGCCCACGGAACCCCTCATGGTGGGACTCATGGCCGTCTACCTGATCTACAGCTTGCGGCAGGCACCCAGGATGAGCAGTCACTTTTTGCGCCATCCCATGACGTTGTTTGTATTGCTGCATTTGGGATGGATTTTTTTCAGCACCATCTATTCCAATTTATTCATCGTTTCTCTGAAATTTTCTCTGGCCAAGACTTGGTACATCGTCGTGTTTTACTTCATGGCGGGTTCCATGTTGAAGACAGAAAAAGACCTGCGACGCTTGTTTTGGTTCATTTTCCTGCCGATGTTGCTCACCATATTCAGTGTGTTGTACAAACATTGGCAAGAGGATTTTTCCTTTGCCAAGGTCAATTCCGTCCTCGACCCCTTCTACCGCAACCACGTCAACTACGCCTGTATCCTCGTTTTGTTCTTTCCATTTTTGTGGAATGCTCGTCGCTGGTTTGCCACCTTCAGCCGCAAATGGTGGTTGCTGTTGGCCGCCGCTGGCATTTACCTCATTGCCATTCAGCTGTCCTACACCCGGGCCGCTTATGTCGCCCTGTTCATGGCAGCGGGGGCCTACGTCATCATTCGCCTCCGCCTGGTGCGCTATGTCTTGGGAGCTGTTTTGGTTGGGGCATTGGCTTTTGTGGTATACATGGGGGTTAATAACAAGTACTTGGATTATGCCCCCAACTTTGAAAAGACCATCACGCATCGGAACTTTGACAATCTCGTGTCGGCGACCTACAAAGGGGAAGACATCTCTACCATGGAGCGATTCTACCGCTGGATTGCAGGGACCTACATGGGACTGGAGGAGCCTCTGACGGGCTTTGGACCTGGGAATTTTTACAATTTTTATCGATCTTACACCGTCAGGAGTTTCGAGACCTATGTCAGCGACAATCCAGAAAAGTCTGGTATCCACAGCTACTATTTGATGACCCTGTCGGAGCAAGGATTTCCCGGCCTGCTGCTGTTTTTGTGCCTTTGCTTTTATGGCCTCATCAAAGGAGAGAGCATTTACCACCAGACAGAGGACGATTTCAAGCAAGCCTGGGTGATGGCCATCCTGCTGTCCATGATTGTCATCGATGCCCTGTTGCTGATCAACGACATGATCGAGACCGACAAAGTGGGGACTTTCTTTTTCTTGCACTTGGCCATGCTGGTCAACATCGACTTGGCCAACCGAAAACTGCTCGATCCTGCGCCTGCCTCGCCAACTCCCTGACGACATCCTAAACGACTTGACAAAATAGACTGACATGCGATTCGTCTTCCCACTCTTCTCGTTTTGGGCACTTTGCTTTTTTGCGTTGGGCCCTCAATCACTACTTGCGACCTCTGCCTCCGCCATCGAGCCAGAACCCATCGAGACCAAAACCCAGAAAATGGAGAAGTCCGACGGGTTCTTTCCCTATTATTGGGATGCCTCCGCTGGCAAGATTTGGTTGGAAGTGGAGCGCTTTGAGCAAGAGTTTTTGTACGTCAATTCACTGGTGGCTGGTGTGGGCTCCAACGACATTGGACTGGACAGAGGCCAACTGGGTAATACCCGCATTGTGCGCTTTGAGCGCTCGGGAGCCAAGGTCTTGCTCATTCAATCCAATTACGACTACAGAGCGGTGAGTGACAATGCGGATGAGCGAAAATCTGTCAAAGAGGCCTTTGCCGAATCTGTCTTGGGCGCCTTTCAAGTGGAGGCAGCCAGCGGCAATCGGGTATTGATTGATGTGACAGCCTTCATGACCCGCGATGCCCATGGGATTGTGCGCCGTTTGAAGGACAGTGAGCAGGGAAGCTACGAATGGAACGAAGACCGCTCTGCTGTTTACCGGCCAAATACCCGCAACTTCCCCAAAAATACGGAATTGGAAGCGACCGTCACCTACCTGGGAGATGCCAAGGGAAACTATGTGGAGGAAGTGGTGCCCAGCCCGGACATCATCAGTGTTCGCCAACGGCATTCTTTCATCGAGCTGCCCGATGATGGCTACAGTCCCCGGCCATTTGATCCGCGCAGTGGCTATTTTGCCCTCCAATTCAAAGACTACGCCAGCCAGATAGAAGAACCACTGGTCAAGCGATACATTCACCGCCACCGTCTGAAGAAAAAAGACCCCAATGCCAAGGTGAGCGAAGCAGTCGCTCCCATCGTGTACTACCTAGACCGAGGGGCGCCAGAACCCATCCGGTCGGCCTTGCTGGATGGCGCTCGTTGGTGGAACCAGGCCTTTGAAGCAGCTGGATACAAGGGAGCCTTCCGGGTGGAATTGTTGCCGGAGGGAGCCGATCCCATGGACATTCGCTACAATGTGATCCAATGGGTGCATCGCTCCACCAGGGGCTGGTCCTATGGCAGTTCGGTATCGGACCCCCGCACGGGCGAGATTCTCAAAGGGCATGTGAGCTTGGGCTCTTTGCGGGTCCGTCAAGACTATCTCATCGCGCAAGGGCTGCTCAAATATTCCGAGAGTGAGCAAATGAAGCAAATGGCATTGGCCCGCCTTCGGCAGTTGTCGGCACATGAGGTAGGACATACCCTGGGCTTGGCCCACAACTTTGCGGCCAGTGTCAATGGCCGTTCCTCCGTCATGGACTATCCGCATCCCTACATTCAGCTTGGGCAAGATGGGCAATTCGATTTTTCCCAGGCTTATGATGACAAAATTGGGGAGTGGGACAAGCGGGCCATTCTCTACGGATACCAAGACTTTCCCAAGGGCGTTGAGGAAAAGTCTGGTTTGGATGCGATCATCAAAGAAAACATCCGATTGGGACTTCACTATTTGTCTGACCGGGATGCCCGCCCCCAGGGAGGTGCCCACCCATTGGCTCACCTGTGGGACAACGGCTCGGATGCCATCGCCGAGTTGGATCGACTGCTGTCCATTCGCCAAAAAGGCCTTCAACAATTTGATGCTGGCAACCTCGCACCCGATCAACCGCTGGCACAGTTGGAAGAGGTCTTGGTACCCCTGTATCTCATGCATCGCTATCAGTTGGAGGCCGTGGTCAAGTTGGTGGGAGGGGTTTCCTACAATTATTCTGTCAAGGGAGATGGGCAGCCAGGTCCCGAGCGAGTAGGGGCTTCTCAGCAAAAAAAGGCAATCGATGCTTTGATGGCAAGCCTGCGGGCCGAGCAACTTCGCATTCCCGACCACATCCTCCAATTGATTCCCCCCAAGCCACAGGGCTACAGTCGAACCCGAGAAAGTTTTCGCTCCAAAACAGGCTCCAGTTTGGATGCCCATACGGCTGCCGAGGCCCTGGCCGATCACACCCTTTCCTTGCTCTTGAACCCCCAACGCGCGGCCCGGCTCATCGAGCAATCCGCCCTGGATGGCACACAGGTTTCTTTTTCATACCTACTCGATCAGCTGGTCGAATCCTGCTACCAGAAGACGCCCGCTCCTGGTATGGAAGGCATTTTGGACCGGATGGTGGGCAATCGCCTCGTCCAGCAACTGATGGATTTGGCGGTACATTCTGCTGCCACCAGCGAGACCAAAAGCCTGGTACAATACCAATTGACAGAAATCATGGAGTGGGGACTCAAAGAAGCACAGGGACAACTTGACAAAATCAATCTGGCTTACTATCTTCATACTGCAGGACAAATCAAGCAGTTCAAGGAACATTCAAAAAACCATCAACCAAAGCTCGCACCACCTATGCCCGATGGCTCTCCCATCGGTTGTCACTGACATACAAAGACGTCTTTGGTACGACGGTTGGGGTACTTTTTCAGTCCAAGAGTCACAAGATCATCACAAAACTCTAAAAGATTGAGCGAACTTCCCCAAACCATCAGTGTTTAGACATTGAAAATAGCTTAAAACGACTGGATGATGGATATTCAAGAAGCGATCAAACAAAAGAAGCCTTTCCGCAGCGAACGGCAAAAGGCCATGGTAAACCTGATTTTTACCTACAACCACATCATGGATTGCATCCGAAAGGAGTTGGAACCCTTCGAGATTACCGTCCAGCAGTACAACGTCCTTCGCATCCTCAAAGGAGCAGGCAAGCCCATGAGTACCTCTTGCATCCGCGAACGCTTGGTCGATCGAATGTCCGATACCTCCCGAATGGTGGAGCGCCTTTGCAAAAAGGGACTGTTGAGCAAGGAAGTGTGTTGCAACGACAAAAGACGCGTCGACATTGAATTGAGTTCTGAAGGTTTGGTATTGCTCAATGAAATGGACAACTGCAGCCACAAATTCGAAGCCATCCTCGCCGAACTCAGCCTGGAAGAAGCCGCCCAGCTCAACCAGATTTTAGACAAAATCCGCGGCTGACTTTACTATTGCGTCAAACTCACCAGGACAAACTCCACCTGATAGGTTTGTCCTTCATTCAGACCGATGGCAGCATTGGAAATTCGACTGACGCGAACCCCACAATCCACCTCTACCAAACGCAAGGCCCGAAAGTCTACATTCAGCTCGACTCCCGTTGACTGAAAATCTTGCATCTGAAAATAATCGGAACTCGCCTCTGCATAATCTGCAAACACATTCAATTTGACCCGCTTGAGAAAGGCAAAGGGTCCAACAGCTACATCCGGATAAAATAATGGAAGGGCATAATTGATTCCCACCTTTCGGATTTTGCTTCGGATGCTTGCCTTGAATCCCCTTGGATACACAAAGAAATTGGGAAATCGATAATTGTCCAATTCGTCAATCTCCTGATAGCCACCATTGAGGGTAATGCTGTGATTGGCAGCGAAACCAGGCAACCACAAGTCAGCTCGCAGCGACAATACATCTCCATTGAGTGCTCCTTGGTCAAGAAGGCGGCGGTAGCGAGCTTCGAAGTTCAAGCCCAGTCGAGGGCGAATGTTTTGCAATGCCATTCGTTGGATGCTCAGTAGATTGAGACGCAAGTCGATGGCCCCCGTTGTTCCGCTGGCAAATCGAGGGCGAAAAACATCTTCGTTGCCAGTAAGTGGCGTGCGAGAAAATAAGGTGTCTCGTGAGTTGTTGGGATTGTCGAATCGACTCTCATCATCGTCGATGTCGATGTATTGGTAGTCGGCACTGAGGCGCAGGCTGTTGAAAAAGCGGCCGAAGGACAGGTTGAGTGGGATGGTCACACCTGCGTTGAGGCGGCGCTCCTGCCAGATGGAAACGTAGGGATTCAGTACAAGGGTTTGTTGGTCGGGCTCCAGGGAAAAGTTTCGCTGGATTGTGCTGCGCTCGCTTTGCTGTGCGCCCAGTCGAATCCGGGGGAAAAAGGCCGCATAGGTCAGCTCGCCCGTGAAGGTCCAGTCGTCGTCGTTTTGATTGTAAAAAGTGCTGGCACTGATGGACATGGTGCTGAACTTATCGTCGGACAAAATGGACGCACCGTATACGGGGGGATATAAGTAGGGCAAAAAACTGTGGGGGCGAAAAATGCCACTGATGCCCCGGAATCTCTTGGTGGGAAACCTCTTTTGTCCGATTTTGTCAGCGATGCTGCCTGTGACATCCTCTGTCAAAATGGAGGCAAAAGGAAAATTTTCTGCCATGGCAGGAGGGACATAGAGGGTCCAGTTGTCTGGATTCACAGCCATGTGTTCCAGCCGATAGCCATCCGCTGTGAAGGCGCTGTAGATCAGGCTGCTGCCGTCAGAAGATGCGCTGGGTTGGAAGGCTCCAAAGGCCACATCGGTGACTTGCTGAATGTCTCCTCCATCGATCCCGACAGCAAAAATGTTGTTGGTGCCTGTATAGGCCGAAGAGAAGTAGACGCGACCTCCTTGTGCATAGGGATGGCTGAGTTGGAAAGGACCAGCCGGACTGAGGTCGAGTGCCTGTCCGTCCCGAATGTGGATGCGCTGTAGGCGATGCATCTCTGCCTTCTTGGCCACGGCCAGGATGTACTCCCCATCTGTGGACCAGGCGGGAAAGCTGTAGAAATAGCTGTTTGGATTTTCCAGCCTTCTCACGACATAGCCTGTGGTGGCATCCAGAATGACGAGCTGGGATTGTCCCCTTTTGTCCACCTCCACTGTGACAACTTGCAGGCCGTCGGGAGAGAGGGTAGGAGCAAAATAACGAGACTGGCTGCTGATCTTGTGGGTCTTTTTGGTTTTGAGGTTGTAGACTTTGATGATGGAATAGTCCCGATTGGCCCAGCGAATGTCGAAGGCGCGTTCGGCCCAGCAAATTTTATCGGCGGCATACGACAAGCGACTGTCGAGCACCCCGCCCACCAAGCCAGGCTGCAAGAGCGTTTTTTCCTTTCTCTCTGGATCAATCAAAATGAACCTTGCCAAGTGGTGGTTGGCGCGTTTTTCGGCGATGATGTTTCCATCGGGCAGCAGCTGCGCATTGAAGTAATGACTGAGGCTGGCTTGCTTGGATCGGTGTGGAATCTCAAATCTTTGGTCGGTCTGGGCGGTGGGGGAGGCCTGGTAAAAGCTGTCCAATGCCTGCATGCTGGCCTCGTACAGATCGGGCGCCCTGACACCGGTGTGTTTTTTCAAGCTGTGGCTGAAAGGATAAAAAATGCCTCGGTAGCGGACTGCATCATTGAGCACTTTGGCCCAGAGGTCTTCGCCGTATTGTTGGCGGCCATAGGAAATGATGTTGTGTCCAAAGGCATACCAGTCGGGAACAAAGTCTTTCAGCGATCCGGCTGCTGCTTTTTCGTAGCCATACTTCCGGCCGGACTCTCGCACAGCTCGGTACTCCATGTTGAAGGCGGGAAGTCGTCCTCTGCCCGAGCGCGTGAGCGCTGTTTCTGCATGTACAGCATCGCCCTCGAAGTACCAGCGGGGGAGGGCCGTGGCCATCAGGCCGCCATAGGACCAGGAGCCGAGCACATAGCGGGTCAGGCCCGTGATGCCCCTGCGCGCATTGACAAACTGCTTGACGTGTTGGTATTCGTGGACGGTCAGACTGAACAACCAATCGCTGGTGCAGTCAAATTGGGGAGGAGTGGTGTACATTTCGGACCGGAAAGGCCCCACCGTGACCAATCCATTGGAAAGAACTCCCTGGTTGAGCAATACCATGGTGACCTTCCCCCCTTTTTCTCCCACCGATGGGCTGTCGTGTTCCCACAGATAATCGACCACGTTGGCAACGTATTGCCCTGCCTCTTCCAGTCCTTCTGGGAAGAGGACCTGCAGGCGATCGGTGTTGATTTGCTTCCATTTCAGGCTGCTTGGATTGAGGCCGATGGGATTGCTGGGGACTTGAGCCAGGCTGCTTGTCGACAGAAGTAGGAAGACAATACCGGTCAGCAGGGGAAAGAGTCGTAGCAGCATGTTTTTTCCTTAAATATAAGTAGTAGCGCGGAAAAATGGACCACTCCCTTTGTTCTACAAGCGATTTTGTCCAAGTGCTTGCCAATCATTTTCCCTCCCACTCTCGTGCAGGCCCGTAGAATTGGACAGGGCAGAATAAATTTTGTGGGGACAACTTTGAGTCGCACTAGATTTTGTATCTTCCTATTTCGCTGGATGATCAGCAGTACATTCAGCCTTTATCGGACAAGTGTCAAACACGGCAATGGACAGAATCATCGGAGACTACATCGGAGAGAAAAAAGGGCCTTTGCTCATCGTCATTGGGGGAATGCATGGGAACGAACCGGCAGGCATACAAGCCTTGGACTTGATGTTCAAAATGTTGGAAGTAGAACCCATTACCAATCCCGTATTTTACTTCACTGGGCGCCTGTTGGGATTGCGGGGCAACCTGCGGGCCTTGAGAAGAGGGCAGCGTTTTTTGCAAAAAGACCTCAATCGCCAGTGGACGGAGGAAAATGTGGCTCGCATTCGTGCTGCGGATGTGGAGAAACTGGAGGCCGAAGATTTGGAAATCAAAGAGCTGCTGGACATCATCGAACAAGCGGTGGAAGACTACCAGCCGGAGAAAGTCGTCGTACTCGATTTGCACACAACAACGGCCTTTGGAGGCATCTTTTCCATTGCCACAGATGATCCGGAGAGCATCCGCATTGCGGTAGAATTGCGGGCCCCTGTCATCAAAGGCTTGCTCAATGGCATTGGGGGAACGAGCCTGCATTACTTCAGCAACAATCGTCTGGGCGTGGAAACGGTGGGCGTCTGTTTTGAGTCGGGCCAGCACAACGAGCAACTGTCCACCAACCGCGCCATTGCTGCCATCACCAATTGCATGCGGACCTTGGGCTGTGTGAAGGCCGAGCATGTGGAAAACCAACACGACAGCCTGCTCATCGAATACTCAAAAGGTCTTCCCAAAATCGCTCAACTCATCAGCGTACATTCCATCCAGCCAGATGAGGAATTTGAGATGGTTCCCAATTACAAAAACTTTCAAAAGGTTCGCAAAGGAGAAGTGCTTGCCTACAATCGCCACGGCGCCATCACTGCCGATGACGATGGCCACATCCTCATGCCCCTCTACCAAAAACAGGGCGATGATGGGTTTTTCCTGATTCGCAGTTTGGTGGATTTTTGAGCTTGGTCAATTTTGCAAGGCAGGCAGTTGGTGAAAGGCGTCGATGATGCTTTTCAGCGCCACAAACAAGTACTCCCGTCCCTCATTGCTGACTTTTCTTTCTTCCTCCTCTTCGTCATGTACCAGGGCGTCTTCCACAAAGGCGAGAAGATCTTCTTGTGGATAATCGACAAAGAATGGATCAACCCTTTCCCGGAACTTTCCCTTTTTGACATCCTTGAGCTGTTCCCAATTTTGCTCATCCATCCGACCAATGGCATTTTGCGACAATCGACCAGCAGATGGCTCTTCCTTTTGGATGCTCTTCCAAATGACGATCAACAAGTAGAGAAGGTACTCGTGTTCGGCCTCCGTCAGAAGGGAGAAGTCCTCTTGAAAAAAATAGGCGATGATGTTGGGCTGTTCCTGAAGCAGGCTTTGCACACACATTCCGTACAGTTCCGGATCGGCCGAGAGTTCTTCGATGGTTTGATTGACCAGCTCTTCAGAGACGAACTTCATATTGTGGGTATTAATATTCGATGATCTTGAGTTCTATGCGTTGGTTTTTGCGGCGTCCCTCTGGGTTTTCGTTGGAGGCCAGCGGCAGGGTACTTCCGTAGCCCCTGGCTTGTATCCTTGTGGCATCGACACCCTTCTGGATCAGGTATTGTACCACTGCTTCGGCCCGCTGGGTGGACAGCAAGTGGGCAAAACTGTAGCTGACCAAGCCATTGGTGTGGCCGCCAATCTCAATCCTCATAGATGGATAGCGTTGTAAAATCTTGGCCACCCGGTCCAACTCGGCATAAGAGCGCTCCAGAAGCTTGGATTGGTTGGCGTCGAAGTAGATGTTGTCCAGAGGGATGAGGGTGCCAGAGGCCAGGGGAAAAAGGACGATGTTTCTTTCCAACTCTTGGTATTCTCGGCTTGCCGGACCTTGGCGAAGGTCTTGGGGACTTGCTCCGATGGCATTCTTCGAGCGCTTCAGCACTTGATTTTTTTGCTCTCGGCTCTTGATCTGTGCATTCAACTCTTTGAGCAATTTGTTTTTGATGGCTCGTTTGAGGCTGTAGTCCAACTCTCGGAGAATGGCATTTTGAATCTCTCCTGTCAATTCCTCCTTCAGGTCTGTGGCGACGTCTTCATACAGTTTGTTGCGCAAACTGAGGGTAACATTTTCCACCGATCCTTCCTGTTGGCGAGGGGCAGATTTTCGGATGCGATCTGGCTTTTGAGTCCCTTTGGGAACGAGCTTGTCTTTTAGATTTTGCAGGGCCAAGTTGCGCAAGCGGTAGCTGAACAAGGGGCGGTATTCACTGTCGAGGCCGCGTTCGAACTCAATGGCCATTCGGTTGAAAGACTCGTCGATCAACTGCAGTTTGACGGGATTGCGCAATTCTTCTTCCAATTCTACGCGCATTTTCCCTTCCAAGACTTGAAAAGCAGGAGCGGAATAGGTGGGAGCAGGGAGTGCCTGCTCAGCGGAAGCATCGTCCTTGTCTTCTCGGTCATTGTAATGTCTGTCGACCTTTTTGTAAAGTCGGTTCAACTCTTCATCGTCCTTATCGGAAGTACTGGGAGCGGAGGAAGGCCAATCGCTGGCTTGCTGATCGTAGTGGCGGGCGTACTTTCGCCGAAGTTCGTTCATGGCCTTGTCGGAGTCATCAGAGGTAGGGGCCGATTTTTTGGTGAAGCGCCTCTCCTTGGATTCCTTTCGCCCAAGGATCATTTGTTCGTATTTGTGCTTGAGCGATTCCAGCTCTGGATCGCTGCGATAGGTCTTGAATTCCTTTTTTTGCTGTTGGCGAATGGCAGTCTTTCGCGCCGTTTCCAATTGTTGTTGTTCCAATTGATGGAGCTCCTTGTCCAGGCTGTTGAGCCGCAGCTGCAAGCGTTCGATGTTGGCCAGGTCGATGGGCAGTTGCTTTTTGTCTGTCGACTGGGCCAGCCATTGTTGATCGCCATCCAGTGCCTCTTCCCATTGGTCAGACAATTCGATGTACTGAATGGTGGGAAAATAGCCATCCATCTCGGCAGATAGGCGAACGTCTTGTCCATAGGGGAGCAAAAGGCTGTATTGGCCATCTCGGAGGGCGCGATTTGAACTGGTCTGTTGGTCGCCAATTTGCTGCACCTGCAGCTTGCCAGAGACGGGATATTGTTTTTGAGAATCTACCACTTTTCCCTTGACCAATACGATGGGCTCAGGGCGGTGGTCTTCTGTCAGTTGTATCCGATACAAGTCCGATGACCCTTCTGGATTCCTTCGTCCAAAGTAGGCATAGTCTCCTTCCGCCGGAATGCTGCAGATGGGATCGTCTTGTGGTGTATTGTAGGTCGCTCCCATATTGAGAGGCGTACTCCACTGGCTCCAATCGTCGCCCAATCGTCGGCTGATGAACAGGTCCTGCCCTCCTTGTCCTCCATGTCCATTTGACGTGAAGTACAGTGTCCGATTGTCTGCCGCCAAGAAAGCCGCTTTTTCTTTCCCAGGGGTATTGATGTTGTTGCCTAGGGAAGTGGGGCGAGACCATTGCATTCCTGCCTGGCGAAAGCTGATGAACAGATCAGTGGAATTGCTGGACGGGGAATACAGACTGAGAAGCAAGAGCTCTCCGTTGGGACAAACTTGTAAAAAGCTGTTGGAGTCGAGTTGATCCACTCCCTCGATGGGCATGTTCATCGGGCGGGTCCAGGAGCGGCCATTGCGCTGTGTTTGGTGAAGGCTCAGCTTGCCCGTATTGCGGTCTTTGTTGACCAGCCACAAGGTACTGCCAGATGGACTCAAGCCAACCACTTGGTTGTCCTGGCGGTTGTTGATGGGCGCACCGATGTGAATGGCTCGCTTCCAGGAGCCTTGCTGTTGGCGGTGGGCCAGCCAGATGTCGTCCTGACTGCTTCGGCCGATGTTTTGTGGGTGATTTTTGCGGGAAAAATACAGTTGCAGGCCATCCGGGGAGATGAATGGCCGAAAATCGTCATAAGGTGCGTTGATTTGTGGTCCGAGAAGTTCAGCCCCAGAGGGCAGGCTGTAATCGTCGATCGGTAAGCTTCCCTCCTGACTGATCGCTGCGAACCAACAAAGGCAGCTGATCAAGCAAATACTGAACCGATACATGGCTTGTTTTTCTCCCTGCAAAGATAGGCATTTTTTGTCTTTGGGGCTATATTTTAGAAGTTCCCTTTCAGTCCGACGATGAAATTGCGGCCAGCGGCGCTCAGGCCGGAGGCAAATGGGCGGTAGTGGACGTCGAGGGCGTTTTCCAGGGCGAGGTTGAGGGTGATTTTGGAGTTGAGTCGATACCCAAAGTAGAAGTTGAGGGTTTGCCAGGCGAGGGTGCCTTCGCAGACTTCGGTGGGCTCACCGTTGACAGAAATGGTGCGACAGGTTCCGGTTTCTTCCAGATTGTCGGAAGTACCATTGTAGTTGTAGACCAATTCCCCTTGCGGGCCCGATGCCCTGATGCTTCCCACTGCGTACTCATTCAGTGGCTTGTGGCCATTGTAGCGAATGTTGGACTCGAATTGGATTTTGTCGCTTTGGAATCGAATGCCAAATTGGCCATAGAGTGGGGGGATGTGATCCAGTGGCACCAAGGTGTCGACGACTTCATTGACAAATTCTGTCCGACCTTTGGTGTAATTGACGTTGCCGTACAGCTGCCATCTCTTGCCCAGGTCAAATTGGACATTGCCTGCAAAACCATACACATAGGCCGAGTTGGCGTTGAAATTTTGTTGAATGACCGGGAAGCTTCCTTCGTACAAAAAGGTCGTGTCGCCATTGGGCAGTGCGCCGAGTCGGCGGACGATGGCATTGGTCAATCGGGTGTAAAATCCGGTGCCGCTGAGGGTGAGCCGGGCAAAAGCATCTTTTTGTCCAATGGTCTTGCCAATGGTCAGCTCGCCATTGATGGACTTTTCCGGTTCCAAGTTGGGATTGGGCACAGTGATGAAACCATCTCTTTCCCGCACCTTTCCAAAGTCGTCGATGTTGGGCGAGCGAAAGGCCGTGGCTGCCGACAGACGCATTTGCCATTGGTCCTCTGTATTCCAGGTGAGGCCCAGCCCCCAGGTCAATGCCTGATTGGTGGAGCCGATGCCCGCCAGATAGTCGTCGGGCCATTGGATGGCGATGGTTTCTGAGTTTTCAAATTTTGCATGTAGCCGCACGTAGGAGTAACGCCCCCCGGCTTGCAGGGTGAGGCCGCTGTCCTTGACCCGCCATTTGTAGTTGAGGTATGCCCCCAAAGACGTCATTTCGCTGCCTCCATTGGGGTAGCGGGTGGGTTCGTCGAAGACAATCTTGCCTGTGAAGATGTTGCGGTTGCCCGCCGTGGAATTGACGATGTTGTGTTGACCGTCGATGCCATAGGACAGTTGGTGTTTCTGCCCCGGATCGAGGTATTTGTCCAAATCGGCTGTGAAAGAGTAGACATCCACATCTTCCAGATTGAAGGTCCGCTCGATTTTGTTCCATCTTCTCTTGAGGCGATCTTCTTCTATGCGTTGGGCCGCCCCAATGAAAGTGGCTCTGCTGTAGAGTCCTTTGCTTCGAAGCGAGCGCATTTTGAAAGAGGCCCACAGTCTTTTTTGCGGACCGTAGTAAAATTCGGACCACTTGAGGTCTCGGGCCGTCTTTCCACTGATCTCCGTCAGGCGGTCGTATCGCGGAATGTCGCTGGAAGTAGAATATTGCAGGTTGAGAATGAAGTAGAGGCTGTCGTTGGGCTGGTATCGGATTTTTTGCAGAAAATCGATTTGGCTGTAGCCTGTCCCCACCTGGATGTTGGGGTCCTTGGACCGGATTTTTTCGTCGAGGTTTTCGTTGCGGAAGATGTAAAAGTTGCGCTTGCCCAGTTCGGGAAAGTCGTCGGGGCGCTGGGCGCCAGCTCGCAGATCGTCGTAGTCTGAAAAGCTAATGCTGGAAATGGATCCCCAGCGCCGCCCTTTGTAGTCCAGGTCAAAATGGGCGCTCTTCTCGTTGTTGGCCGAGGAGTAGCGCGTAGAGACGTTGGTGGAAATTTGGTAGAAGGTGCCGGATTTTCCCCGCAACAACTGTGGATCGCGGGTCCTGTAGTGGACAACTCCTCCCAATGCATCGCTCCCGTACATCAGCGAACCCGGTCCGAAGATGACTTCTACCTGTTCGAGAATTCCATTGTCTACCGTGATGGCGTTTTGCAGGTGGCCGTTTCGGTAGATGGCGTTGTTCATGCGCACACCGTCGAGGACCAGCAAGACCTTATTGGCCTCAAAGCCTCTCAAAACGGGGCTTCCTCCGCCCATTTGGGTTTTTTGGACATATACATTGCCGTGGTGTTGCAGCGCATCGGCCGCTGTTTGTGGATTGGTAAAGGCGATCTGGGCGCGCGTGATGCGTTCGACCTGAAAGGGAATCTCCGACTCGGGATCGTCGCGGCGTCCAACGACTACGACACTGTCCAATAGGTTGGAACTGAACATTTTGACGATTCCATTTTGCTTGCGCAACTCGTAGTAGGGAACGCGCAGGGTCAAATAGCCAACGTATTGAAAGTTGATGATGTCGCGATGGCCTGCCAATCCGATGTTTGCATTGCCGTCTATGTCGGTTTGTGCAACGATGCTCTGGTCATCGGTGAAGATGGTCACCCCGATCAAGGGTTCATTGCTGTTGCCGTCCAGGACTTGGATGTCGAGATTGGCCGGGGATGGATGGTCGTTGGAAAGAGAAGATGCGAATAGAGGTACTATTGCGAGGAGCCATAGTAAGCAAGCCAGAGAAAAGCGTTTGTCCCTAAGTAGTACTTTTGTTCGTTGTCGATCTTCCACAGGATATTAACCTTTGGGGAGCACAATTGAGAAGGTTGTCCCCTCGTTTACACCCGATTTCTTTACAAAAATCCTGCCAGAGTGGTAGCTTTCGATGATGCGTTTTGCCAGTGAAAGACCAAGTCCCCATCCTCTCTTTTTGGTGGTGAATCCCGGCTGGAAAACGGTCTTGAATTTGGAAGAAGGAATCCCCTTGCCCGTATCGCTCAAATCGATGTAGACAAACTCATTGTCTTGGTAGACTTCGGCGGAGATGCTGCCTTTGCCGTCCATGGCATCGAGTGCGTTGCGGAGCAGATTTTCGATCACCCAATCAAAGAGATGGGAGTTGATGTTGACAAAGGTGGGCTCGTTCTGGTCTGGGTGGGGAAAATCGAAGGTGACTTTGCGCGGTGCCCGTCTCTGCATATAGGCACGGCATTCCTCCAATTCGTCGTAGATGTTGATTTTTTCCAGCGTAGGTTCAGAACCGATCTTGGAAAAGCGATCTGCGATGAGGGTCAGTCTGCCCACATCCTTGTCCAGCTCTTTGAGCACTTCTTGGGTGGGGGCATCGCCTTCCTTGGTGATTCTGAGGTGCTCGATCCAAGCCATGATGGCCGAAATGGGCGTGCCGAGCTGGTGGGCCGTTTCTTTGGCCATGCCCACCCACACCTGGTTTTGCTCTGCCCGGCGTGCCGAGCTGAAGCCCAAGTACCCAAAGATGATGAACACCGCAATGAGGACAAACTGAAGAACGGGGAAATATCGGATGAGGCGCAGCAGGGTGGACTCTTTGAACCACACAATCTGCTGGTCTACTTCGATGGGGGAAGAACCGGATTCTTTGATCTCTACCAATTCTTTGGCCAAAAAGACCATATTGGTATCCAAGGACTCCCCAAAATTGATGGCATAGTCGATGTTGCCTCTGTCGTTGACCAGGATGACGGGGATGGTGGAATTGGAGCTGGAAATTTTGTAGTGCAGGGTATAGTCACAATCGTTGAGCTCATCGCCACCGATTCGCTGGATGGCCTCTACCCAGTTTTCTACCTTTTTTCGTTCTTCATCCGCCAGTTTTGTCGCCAGGTAATTGGTGTAGAACAGAGAAATCGCAAGGATGAATGCACCAGCCAGGGCCAGGTACACTTTCCATTTCGACTTTCGGGTGTAAATATCCATGTTCTTGTTTTAGTGATATTTGGAGAGCCAGCTCTCGACCCTTCGACGGGCATTTTCACGAATATTAACGTAAAATAAGTTGTAATCTGCTATGTGGTAATTTTTAAAATTGATCAGTGCGCTGCCAAAAAACTTGGGTTTGTTGACCCAAAGGACGTTTTGATGGACTTGCGCGTCTGTGATGCCCTTTTTGAATCCACGCTTAAATTTACGCAAAACCGTCCCCTTATTGAAAGATGCCGCCGCATAAGTTGTGTCTGTGGTCCACAGCAGTGGATTGGTGACCAGCATGTCCTGCTCCTTGTCGTGCGATGGAGGTAGGTAGCCTTTTTGCCAAGTGCGCCAGGAGCAAAAGCAGTTGACTTGCTCGGGTGTTTCGCAGGCTGGGATTTGGTCGAAATACCCGACGGCTATGGGCATGCCCACGAGGTAGGCGGCAATGAGCTGATTCTGGCGGGCCTTTCCGTCGAAATAGGCCTTGATCAGGGGGGCGGCGTGGGTGGTGCCCTGGCTGTGGGCGGCGATGATGATGGGGCGACCGTCGTTGTGGTGCTCTAGGTAGTATTCAAAGGCAGCTACTACATCTTTGTAGGCCAGTTCAAAGGCGGTTTTGGCAGCCGGGGCCTTGGTGAAGTAGGCATGTAGATGGGCTTGTCGATAGCGCGGGGCAAATACCCGTCCGGCTCCGTTGAAGATGCTTGCTTGGTGGAGGATGGTGCCTTCGTCGGTTTTTTTGTTGAGACGAGGATCATCGATGGGGCCGTTCCATTGGGTTTCCCACTTTTTGCTTCCAGTATAGGTGGTTGGGGTGAGGAAAAAGACATCGGCGGGGGCCTCGGATTGGCGGTCGATCAGGGAAGCATCCGGGGTGCGGTCTGCCATGTCGACAGTGGAGGGGAGGGCTGCCCAGGCGGAGGCCTTGCTGTAGTCCGGAGCCTGGGGAATGGCCGTTTCCTGGAAAGGTCCTTGCGGTCGGTAGGTTTTGCAAGCTGTCAGCCCCATCAGACAGCAGAAGAGCAATGCGTATTTGTACATGCTTGGAAATGCTTGGTTTCAATGGGGCCAAGATACACACTCTTGCCCTAAGCACCTCCACGAGATCAAAGGAATTGGCTGTTTTTTAGCTGACTTTCCAACTCTTCGCGTCGGGAAGCGGCCACGGCCAGCTCGGTGCCATCCGATAAGATGACGGTGGCATATTTTCCCTTTTTGAATTGGGCGATCTGGCGGAAATTGATGATGTGCGATCTGTGGATTTTTGCAAATCCAAAGTCGAGCAGGATGTCTTCGTACTCCTTCATGGGCTTGGAGGCCAGTTTGCGCTGTCCGTTGATGAGGTGGAAGCTGGTGTAGCGACCATCGGCCTTGCAGTAGAGGAGGTCGAGCAATTCGATGAAGTAATAGCCGTTGGGTTGTGGGAGGGCCAGTTTGGGGGCCGACTGTTGGGGGTAGAGGTGACTCAGCATGATGTTGACCCGGTTTCGGGTATCCTTTTGCAAGATTTCCCTGGCTCGCTGCAAGGCTCGTTGCAACTCGTCGAGGTCGATGGGCTTGACCAAATAGTCGATGGCAGCCGAGCGGATGGCCTTGATGGCGTATTCGTTGTAGGCGGTGGTGAATACAACGCCAAACTCAATTTTGTCAAAATAATCGAAAAGGGCAAAGCCGTCTTGTTCGGGCAGCTCCACGTCCAAAAATACCAGATCGGGCTGGTGGCGATGGATGGCTTTGACGGCATCTTTGATGTTGGTGGCGGTGTCTACGATGACGACATCAGAGCAGTACTTTTCAATCAGTTCTTGCAAAAACTCCATGCTGGGTTTTTCATCTTCGATGATGATGGCTCTCATATTGGTTGAATTCGGGTCAGTGAATTTTAAAGGTAAAAATGGTGCGTAGTCCTCTCTCATGGCCCTCTGCATCCGTAAGGTCTTCCATTTGCATCTGTATTTTATTTGGCAAATTGGACTGCTCGTTGAGCAATTGGATGCGCTCGCGGATGACTCGTTCGCTGGAAGTTGTTCGTTTGATGCGTTTGCGTTTGTTGATTTCCCTGGATTTTGTCCGACCGATTCCGTTGTCTTCGATGGCCACCTGCACAGCATCTTCCAAATCGCGGATCCTGACCTTGAGCTCTCCTTTGTCCTTTTTGTGAAAGAGCCCGTGCTTGAAGGAGTTTTCAATGACTGGCTGGATCAGCAAAGGGGGGATTTGCGCCGAGGAATTGACGAGGCTGTCGTCTACATCGAGATGGATGTCCACTTTGTCGCGAAAGCGAAGGCCTTCAAGGCTCAAGTAGATGGACAGAAATTCCAATTCTTCGGAGATGGCGATTTCGTCTTTGTGAGAGTATTCGAAGATGTATCGGATGAGTCGGGAAAACTTGGACAGAAAGAGGATGGCGGACTTTTGGTCGTTGCGTGCCAAAAACAACAGAATGGCATTGAGGGAGTTGAAAATGAAGTGGGGATTCATCTGCGCGCGCAATGCCTCTTCCCGCAACTGTTGGATTTGCAACAGCAGCCTGTCTTCTCGCTGTCGAATGCGACTTCGGTATTTGGAAATGCCGTACGCGACGCCGCCACTCAGCAGGGCAATCAGTGCGATGAGCAATGAAATGAACCAGGCTCTTCGCCAGTAGGGGGCAGAGATGTTGATGTTGAGACTGGCTGCTTGGGTACTTTCGATGCCGTCTGCGTTGACTGCCTTGACCTCGAATCGGTAGCTGCCCGGACTCATCTGAGGGAAGCGGGCCTGTTGTACGCTTGGAGGGGCACTTGTCCAGGCAGAGTCGATCCCGATCATGCGGTGGAGGTAGCGGAGTCGGTTTTCACTCTTGAAAGAGACACTGCTGAAGTGGAACTCCAAGTTGTTTTGCTGATGTGACAACAATAGGTCTTGCCCATTCACAGACGTATCTCTGTTCCATATCTTTACTTGGTCGATGTGAATGCCAGGAGGTGGAATGGGTGTGGTGATTTCCGATTCTTCGAGGAGGAACAGTCCGCCCGGAGTGGCAGCGTAGATCATGCTGTCTTGTTGCAGGATGCGGACGATGTTCTCATTCAGTAGACCGTCCGATCCATTGATCTTGATGAGCTTTCCATTGCGGATGTCCAGTCGGTTGATGCCTTTGGGGGTCCCGATCCATAGATAGGGTTGGTCGTTGGCGTAGAGGCAAGAACCATTGTTGCTGCTCAGGCCGTCTTTGGTGGTCAGATGAACATAGATCGAGTCATTTTTGATGCCAAACAGGCCATCGTTGTTGGTGACCACCCAGATGGTAGAATCAGACGTTTGCTGGATGGACTGAGGTTGAGCGTTAAACTTGTGACCTTTGAAAGAGGGTTTTACGATTTGCTCCTTGTCCAGATCGTAATAAACCAGATCGTAGGGAAGGCTGAGCCATATGCGATTTTGGAATTGATCCATATGCAGGGAGCTGATTCGTTCATTGACGATTGGTCTTTCGATCTTGGCGGTCTCATTTCTCGATTTGGTCTCCGATGCAAATCTGGACATGCCTTTGTTGGAGCCGATGTAATGGTTGTTTTCCTTCGGACTATAGGTCATTCCCTTTGCCCAGGATTGAACGGGGTATTTTTTGAGGTGCGAAACGGTCAATTGATCCTGCGATGGATCGACTTTTACATAGGCGAGTCTTGAGGAAAAGCCCAATTGAGGCCTTAAATAAATGTAAAAAACCACCAGGTATTCTCCGTCAAAACTCGCCTCTAACAATCTGTGACAGTTGGGAATCTGTATGCTGTTTTTGATGTCGTATTCATCAATCAAGCTGATTTGGCCTTGGCGACTACAGCTGATGATCTGCCGATTGCCAAGTCCAAATAGGTGGGTCAATTCATTGGAGGGAAGCGAAGAATTGTCTTTGCTGATGTGTATGGTGGAGAGACGCGGAATGAAAAACAATCCCTTTTGTAGGCTGCCAATCCAAAGATTCCTTTCCTTGTCTTCGTAGAGGTTTTGCAGAGGGGTATTGGAAAGAAAAACATCTTTGCCTCCCACGGGGAGCATATTGAAATTTTTGTCCATCCTAAAACAACCATTGACGGCAGTGACAATGATGCTCTCGTCATGACTCGTAATGGCTTCTCCTGTGGTGGTCAGATATTTGTTCTTAAATCTTTGGGTAGCCATTGTCTTTGGTGTCAAACTGATCAGGCTGTCACCAACCACCTCTAAGAGGGTATAGAAGTATTTGTCGCCAGCATGGTAGATCGGCCTGCCTTTTCGCCATCCTATTTCATTCGACTCATCGAGGTCTTTCCACTTTCTGAATTTCTGTTTATCGCTTCGATAGATCAGTTCTCCACCGACGATGTTCAAAGAGGGAATGCTACCTCTTGCGCTCACTTTCTTGACCACCCCAATGTCCTTGAAGAGAGAGAGACTCATTTGGGACAAATCTATCTTGTAGATTTTGTGTCTGCCCTCTTTGTCATTTGGCATGGCATACATCATGATGGAGTCCTGTGTCAGATCGATCATCCGAAAGGTGTACTCCTCAAATGCAGGCCCAGGGTCAAATTGCATCAATGAATCAGAGTCTTCTCGCATGTAGCAAATCTGCCCGGAAAGGGTAACAGCCAAGAGGTATCCCGACTTGAGCTTTGTCAGTCCAAGGATTTCGCGTCCCTTCAACTTCTTGGAGATGGGGATGGATTGAAATTGTTTGCCGTCGTAGGTGAAAATGCCCTGATCTGTTCCCATCCACAGCCGACCGAACGCGTCTTGTGACAGGTAGCCATAAATGCTGTTGAATGGAATGTCGGGAGAGGAGGGGCTGAAGCGCTTCATCGCAGGCTCTTGTCCGAAGGCTGTCCATACAAGCAATGTGCAAAAACACATCATCAGCATCCGGTATGGGCGCAGCATCGTCTTGTTGTCCTGCCAAATCATGTTGACAAGATAAGGGTATTTGTACACTTGCTTTGGCCGTTTTGGCCAATTTGGGCTGCTCAAACCTCTGGTTTTAGAACCTCATCTTCCCCATTCATGTCAGGGAAAGTACTGTTGATAACATTGATGGCAGGCAAGTCGAAAGGGGGGCAATATTTTCCAAAATCGCTACCTGGTGCTGCTTCCATAGGGGGGATTTACCCACTGTTGGTTGTCATTGAGGGCTGCAGATGCACCAAATGAGCCCAAAATCAATTCAATACCTCAAATTCCACTTTCATGCCATTGGACAAGCAGTTTCAATACATGGCCCAGTATGGCGTGTTCAAAAGTCCTTTCTTTGAATCAACAACAGCAACAAGTCGTGATAAACAAACAAAAATAAAGAGCCCGCTGGTGGCGTGAAGACGAAATCGTTGCGTCCGCCATTTTCAGATGACAACTGTCTGAAGCTATGAAAGAAGGAATTTTACTATTCTCGGTAATCTTAATGTTCGTTAATTCCTCTGGACTTTCCAGAGGAATTTTCTTTTTTTTTACACCCTTTCTCTGCTTTGCGTATCTTTGCAGCATGGAACAGCCGATCAATAAGACTGACATTCGCCAACTGGCTCCAGAGCAAATCGAACAGCTCGTGGAGGCGGCTGGCCAGAAGAGCTTTCGGGCCAAACAAATTCAGCAGTGGCTGTGGCAAAAGGGGGTAGGTTCTTTCGACGAGATGACCAATCTGTCCAAAGACCTTCGGAGCCATCTCCAAGAGCACTATGTGATCAACGCCATCGAAGAGGACAAGGTCCAACGCAGCTTTGATGGTACGATCAAATCCCGCTTTCGCCTTCACGACGGCCACCTGATCGAGTCTGTCCTCATCCCCGTTCCATCGGATAAACGCTTTACGGTTTGCGTCTCTTCCCAAGTGGGCTGTAGCTTGTCTTGCAAATTTTGCGCAACGGGGCGCATGAAACGCCTGCGCAATCTGGACGCCGCCGAAATTTACGATCAGGTCGTTCACGTCAACCGACAATCCCTGGAGACTTTTGGCAAACCCCTGACCAATATCGTCTACATGGGAATGGGTGAGCCTCTTTTGGCGTACAAAAACGTGCTGGGCAGCATCGATCACATCACTTCGCCCAAAGGACTGGGCATGTCTCCCAAACGAATCACCGTCAGTACAGCTGGCATTGCCAAGATGATCAAACGGCTGGCCGATGATGAGGTGCGATTCAATCTGGCCCTTTCCCTGCATGCAGCCGATGATGAAAAGCGCAACGAATTGATGCCCATCAACAGTCAGAACAATCTGGCAGCACTCATGGAAGCCCTGCAGTATTTTCACAGCAAGACGCACAACCGCATCAGCTACGAATACATCACCTTCCAAGATTACAACGACAGCTTGGAAGATGCCGAGCGCCTGGCAAAACTCTGTCGCAAATTTCCCGTCAGAGTCAACATCATCGAATACAACCCCATTGGCGGTGTGCCATTCCGCAAATCAACCGAACATCGCATCGACGATTTTGCCCGCTACCTGCGCGAGCGCGACATCATGGTGACGGTCCGCCGCAGCCGAGGACCCGACATCGACGCAGCCTGTGGGCAGCTGGCTAATAAGTAGGCAAACGGGCAGTCCGTTATTTCCCTTCCAATTGTTCTCGAATTTGCCTTTCCAAGATTCCACAAATGAATGCGGCCCCTTGTGCCGATGGGTGGGTGTCTTTGGGCAGGTACAGAGCTTGCTGCTGGGCATGGGGCAATTGCCGGATGGTATCGACCAGATCGTAGACAGTCAAATTTCTTTTGGCCAATTGGTCTCGCAGGTCAAATGCTCCTTGGTGATGGGGGCCGATTTGTTCGACGCGGGGGCAACGCATCAATTTCAGTTCGCGACCCTGCTGCTGTTCCGCTTCTGCCATTTCTGAGAGCAGCTTGACAGCCAGTGGTTTGGCTTGTTGCTGGCAGGAAGTTTTGTACAGGACATTGGCCATTTTACTACTGAAAACCAACATCTCTTCCACAGCATTGAGCAAGCCTTCTGTTGGAGGCTTAGCCTGGAGTTCTTCCCCTCTGAGGACAAAGCTTGGCTTGGTGGCTGCCCCCCAAAAGAAGCCCTCTACGATTCGGGTGACATCTTCGTCTATATACAGCAACATGCTCATGTCGGGCTCCAGAGTAGAATGGTATTGTTGATGGGCAATGTACATTTGGTCCAGACCCCAGGCGGGAGCAGAAAGATTGAAGACTTGATAACCCGGTCCCAGCTTCTCCTGCAGGCAATTGGCAATTGTGTGTTCTTCTGATAGAAAGATGCCAAACAAAAAGGAGTCGCCCAAGAGCAGAATCCGGCGGGTGGAATCGCTGGGCGGCGGCAGGCTGTCCAGGTCAAAGGGCATGCGGAAACCTTGTGGATTGATCTGGTAGTAGATGTTGTGGTACTCGGGAAGGTAAAACTTCAGGTGCTTTTTCTGCTGACATACCCAGCCAAACAAAGAGTCTTGCTGCACCCAATTGGTATCCATGAATTGAGCTGCCTTTCGATGAAAGTTGCTGGCGACGGCTTGTTCGTAAAATTGATAATCGGGACGGAGCAGCCGGAAGCCCATCTCGCACAACAACAGCAGTGCGAAGAGGAGGAGCAGATTGCACAGGATGATTTTGACATTTTTCATTTGGACCGAAGGAGGCTGCTGAACATCTTTCCAGTTGCAGGCGCAAAATAAGGAATGGAAAAGGTATTTGGGATACATTTCCCCAAATGATTGCAGATGGAATCCGCTTGGGCCATGCCATTGTGCGGTCGCGGCCTGTCAAGACGGCTGAATCTGGATAGGAGAAATGACATATCTTCCCTATCTTGCCACCAAAGCATTATACTCGCATTATGGCAGAAAAAAAACTCTTCTTACTGGATGGACACGCCTTGGTCTATCGTGCTCATTACGCATTCATCAACCGTCCTTTGGTTAACTCAAAAGGCATGAATGTCTCGGCCGTCACAGGCTTTACCCGCGTGCTGTGGGACATCATCCGCAAACAGCGCCCCACCCATTTGGCGGTGGCTTTTGATCCGAGTGGTGGCACCTTTCGCAATGAGATGTTTGTAGAGTACAAAGCCAATCGCGAAGAACAGCCGGAAGACATCAGCATTGCACTGCCTTACATCCAAAAAATCATCAAAGCATTCAAAATCCCCATTCCCATTGTGCAAAATTACGAGGCCGACGATGTCATCGGTACCTTGTCCAAGCAAGCGGAAAAGGAAGGATTCACCGTGTACATGATGACCTCCGACAAAGACTATGCGCAGTTGGTTTCCGACAACATCTACTTGTACAAACCTGGCCGGAAGGGAGGCGAAGTAGAAGTGATGGGCGTAGAAGAGGTACTGGCCAAGTGGAAGATCCAAAAGGTAGAGCAGGTCATCGATGTGCTGGGCCTGGCGGGAGACAGTGTGGACAACATACCAGGAATTCCAGGCATCGGGCCCAAGACCGCGCAAACGCTGCTGGCCAAGTTCGGGTCTGTGGAAAACATCATTGCGAATGTGGAAGAACTCAAGGGCAAGCAAAAGGAGCGTGTCATTGAGTATGGAGAGCAGGGCTTGTTGTCCAAAAAATTGGCGACCATCGACCTCAATGTACCCATTCAATTTGATGCAAAGGAGTACGAGCTGTCCCTGGACTTCGACCACGAAGCACTGTCGGCACTCTTCAAGGAATTGGAATTTCGCTCCTTGGCCAAGTCCATCTTGGGAGGTGGTGGCGACGATGCGGCAGCTGCCAACAAAGGAGGTGTACAGCAAAGCTTGTTTGGCGACCCAGCTCCTGCCAATGGAGGAGGACATACCGGTGGAGGACTCTCTGCCCATGCCATAGCTGACAAAAACATCGAAAACACGGATCACGAATATGAACTGACGGACAGTCCGGAAAAACGCAGCCAACTGATTGAACGCCTGTCCGCCCAGCCCGCCTTTTGTTTCGATACAGAGACCACAGGGGTCGATGCCAATGAGGCCGAATTGGTGGGCATGTCTTTCGCCATAGAATCCCACAAGGCATATTACGTCCCCGTGCCCGCCGACCAAGCGGAGGCAAAGGCGATTGTCGAAGAATTTCGCGCCCTTTTCGAAAATGAAAACATCGTCAAGATTGGACAAAACATCAAGTACGATGCCTTGGTCTTGCGTTGGTACAGCATCGATCTGAAAGGCCATTATTTCGACACCATGGTGGCCCACTATCTGATCGAGCCGGAATTGCGGCACAACATGGACTACCTGGCCGAAAGTTACCTGAAGTACAAGCCTGTATCCATCGAAACCCTGATTGGCAAGAAGGGAAAGAACCAGTTGACCATGCGGGATGTGCCTGTAGAAAAGGCTGCTGTCTATGCCGCTGAGGATGCCGACATCACCCTGCAGCTGCGGGAGGTATTGGCACCAAAGCTCAAAGAGGAACAACTGCACGAGTTGTATGAACAGATTGAGGCTCCCTTGATCAAGGCCATTGTGGAGATGGAGTACAATGGCATCAATGTAGATGTGGGCTATCTGAAGGCCTATTCCAAGCAACTGCAGGAGGGCATCCAACAAGCAGAGGAAGCCATTTACGAGGAGGCCGATGTGCGCTTCAACATTGCTTCGCCCAAGCAGGTGGGGGAGGTGTTGTTTGAAAAAATGAAAATTCCCTACCGATGGCGAAAAACCAAGACTGGTCAGTATTCCACCAATGAAGAGAAGCTGACAGAATTGGCCAAGGAAAATCCCATCGTCGAGAAAATCTTGAAATACCGAGGGCTGACCAAGCTGCGCTCTACCTACGTCGATGCCTTGCCTCGGATGGTCAACTCCCGGACCGGGCGGATTCACAGTTCTTTCAACCAAGCCCTTACGGCAACCGGGCGACTGAGTTCCAACAATCCCAATTTGCAAAATATTCCCATCCGCACCCCAGAGGGGGCAAAGGTGCGAGAGGCCTTCATCGCCCGGGATTCCGATCACATCCTATTGGCTGCTGATTACTCTCAGATCGAGTTGCGCTTGATTGCCGAGATCAGTGGGGATGAGGCCATGCTGGAGGCCTTCCAGTTGGGGCAGGACATCCACCAAGCCACGGCTGCCCGCGTATTCGGAGTGCCCTTCGAAGAGGTGACGCGTGAACAACGCTACCGGGCCAAGACAGTCAACTTCAGCATCATCTACGGTGCCGGAGCGACCAACTTGTCCAAGCAGTTGGACATCAAGCGGACAGAAGCCAGTGAATTGATCAAGCAATATTTCAGCGAATACCAAGGTTTGAAATCATACATGGACAGCAGTGTGGAGTTGGCTCGAAAGGAGGGCTTTGTCAAAACGCTGATGGGCCGCCGCCGCTATTTGCGCGACATCAACTCCCGCAACGCCGTCATCCGAGGCCATGCCGAGCGCAACGCCATCAACACCCCCATCCAAGGTTCTGCTGCCGACATGATCAAGATTGCGATGATCAATGTACACCGAGCGTTGCAGGAGGGGCAGTTCCAGTCCAAGATGATCTTGCAAGTCCACGATGAATTGGTCTTTGACATCTACAAACCAGAATTGGAAGCCTTGAAGCCCATCATTGAAGAGAACATGAAAAATACCATCCCTGGCCTGAAGGTACCCATACTGGTGGGGATGGATACGGGTGACAATTGGCTTCAGGCCCATTGAGGGAGTTCGTCGAAAAATACACGCATCTTTTCTGAAAAATGTGTTTCAGCCTGTTGGTAGAAGTATCATTGGACCACAAATGACCTTGTCGTCCCCGTTCACCATTTTAGGTACCAAAAAATAGGAAGCCTATGCTTTTTCAACTACTATGGCAACAGTGGAAAAAAGGAGTGCGCTCGCCCATTCTGACCCAGAGCATCGTTCAGACAGCTGTGTTGGGCCTTTTTGCGCTCTATCTCATTTTGTCGTTTTTGGCCCTTGGCTTTGTCGCCAGTGACATTCTCGAAGAAGTCCTTCCTGGTGCCGATCCCTTTGAGGTGTTCAGTGGCTTGTTGGTGTACTATTTTTTCATGGATGTTTTGATGCGGTTCTTCCTGCAAAAATTTCCGTCCTTGGCCATCAAGCCCTACCTGACCCTGCCTGTGCGCAAAGGGCAATTGGCCCACTTTCTTTTGCTGCGGTCCTTGCCTTCCTTTTTCAATGTGTTGCCACTGTTTTTCATTCTGCCTTTTTTCTTCCGGACGGTTTTGCCCACCCAATCGCTGGCCATCAGTCTGGCGTGGTTGGTCATGGCCTTGTTATTGGTCTTGACCAGCAATTTTGTCAGTTACTTCATCGACAAGTCCTTTGGACGGCGCCCCGTCGTGGCTGCTGGCCTTTTGGCGGGCTTGGTGTTGTTGATGTACTTGGATTTTTCGGGCTACATAGAGCTGTTGGCTTTGTTGCAGCAGGGAGCCATGTGGATGGTTGCTCATCCTTGGGGGCTGTTTGGGATATTGGGTTTCATCGTCTTATTGTACAGAGGTTTGCATCTCATGTTTTGTCGCCAGCTGTATTTGGAGGGAGATGGTTCTGGTGAATCGGTCGCGGAGGTCAGCAGCATGGACATCAGTTTGTTTGACAGATTTGGAAAGCCAGGGGAGATCATGGACCTGGAGACCAAGCTCATTTGGCGCAGCAATCGCGCCCGGACTTTTTTGTACATGAGCTTCTTTTTCCTCCTCTATCCCCTCATCTTCCTTGGGGATGACAATTGGGGATCCCTCCCATTTATGTTGGTAATGAGTTTGCTCATGACGGGGAGTTTCACCTTGAACTATGCACAGTTGTTGCTCTCTTGGAACAGCACCCATTTTGATTTTATTCTGACGAGTGATTTGCAGATCGAAGACATTTTCAAGGGAAAATACTATTTGCTGATCATTTCCAATGTCATCCTCTTTGTGCTCACGCTGCCGTATGTCTTTGTGGACACGCGCTATTTGCTGACCAATGTTGCCATGATGTTGTTCAATTCAAGTTGGACGATTTACATATACATGCTCATTGCTTGCTACAGTTCCAAGCGGATTGATCCGAGCAAGAAAGGGGTTTTCAACTTCGAGGGATTTGGTGCGGCGCATTACCTCATCATCATTCCCATCATCGTCGTACCATTGCTGTTGTATCTGCCACTTTATATGATGGATCAGGCTCTGATGGGAGTGGTAGCGATTGGGTTATTTGGTCTGCTGGGCATTTTGTTTCGGGAGTACATCATTCGTGCCATCGTTGGGGTTTTCCAGAAGCGAAAGCATTTTGTCGCGGCTAATTTTCGAAAAAAATAAGGAAAGGAATCTATGAAAGAAGTCATCATTGAACTAAAGGAATTGAAAAAAGGATACAGCGGACAGCTGGTTCTGGACATTCCATCCATGGACATTTTCTCTGGGGAGAGTCTTGGATTGGTCGGCAACAATGGCGCTGGCAAAACCACCTTGTTCAGTCTTGTGCTGGATTTGATTCGGGCGAGCAAAGGAGAGGTATTGTCCAAGGGCAGCAATGTGGCACAATCTGAAAATTGGAAACACTACACAGGTGCTTTCCTGGATGAAAGCTTTCTGATCGACTTTCTGACGGCGGAGGAGTATTTCAACTTTGTGGGCAAATTGCACGGATGGAACCCCACGGATGTCTCCAATTTCCTGCAAGGCTATGAAGAGTTTTTCAACGGCGAGGTACTGGGCAAGAAAAAATACCTGCGAGACATGTCCAAGGGCAACCAAAAGAAGGTTGGCATTGTGGCTGCTTTGATTGGCGATCCAGAGATCATCCTGCTGGACGAGCCGTTTGCCAACCTGGACCCCAGCACACAAATTCGCCTCAAACGCCTGATCAACGACATCAGCAAAGACCGGACAGTGCTGATCTCAAGCCACGATCTGGCCCATGTGACAGAAGTCTGCAACCGCATCGTCGTATTGGACAAAGGAGCCGTTGTCAAAGATTTGGAAACCAGCGAAGAGACCTTGCGAGAGTTGGAATCTTACTTTGCTGTCTGAGGCAAAACAAAGGCGCGATACCCGGCTTCCTTGAGTTTCTGGAGCAAGTCATTGGCCTCTTTGGGAGCGACAGGGCCCAGAACAACCCGATGCATCTTGCGGCGGCCACTCGGCACTTCGCGAATGTTGACAGGCTGATTAAAATAGCTTCTCATGCGAGTCGCCATCTTTTCTGCATTTTCTCTTTTCCCAAAATAACCCACCTGGATTTCCATCTGCGGAACCTTCCGGATGATGTACAAAGGTTTTTCTTCTTGCTTGGGCGCTGTCACGGCTGGTGCAGCAGGGGGGTCTCCCCGGTCCAGCTTGAGTCGCAATTTGACGATTTGATCAGAAGAGTCTTTGGCAGAATTGGCGGTGGACTGTTCGGCAAGTGGACTGAAAATGGCCGTATTGTCCTCCAGGTGTAGGTACAAAATATTGCGGAACATCTGTCGGTTGAGCAGCACCTCGTAACGCTTTTTCTCATTGCCGTTCTTGTCGAAAAAAATGGTGGTTGGCATGGTCTGGATGCCAAATTGGGCTTTCCACGATTGGGCATTTTTCGCTCGAATGTCTACCTTGGCAGCCAGATAGTGTTCTTTGACCAAATCGGCCAGTCCGTTCTGACTGAAACTGCGGTTTTCCATCTGTTGGCAAGGACTGCAATCGGCAGTGTAGAAGAAGACAAAGAAGGGCTTTTGGCTCTCCTGGGCCTGCTCTGCCAGCTCTTCGAAAGAGGAGGGTTGCAAAAAAGCGATGCCTTCTGCAAAGATGAGATTCAATGGCAGCCAGAATAGGACAAATAGGGTCATGCCACTTTTCAAAAGCTGATGCATAAAGGGTCGATTGTAGAAAAGAGTGTATAAACAATATGCTTTCATAAAAAGATATGGATTTTCTTTGTGACGAGAAAGTGAATCTGCCTCAATCTTCGTCCAAGGATGACAACAAGCCCCCGCTTATGAAGTTTACACAAGCCATTCCCATCACAGAAATTGCCAACCGCATTGGCGCCACCATCATCGGAAACAAAGACCTGAAAGCCACCGGGATCAACGAAATTCACAAGGTGGAAGCAGGTGACATTACCTTTTCGGATCTTCCCAAATATTTCCGCAAGGCGCTCAACTCCGCCGCCACCATCATCATTTTGAATCAGCCGACAGACTGCCCGCTGGGCAAGGCCTTGCTCATCTGCGACAATCCCTTCGAGGCCTACGACGGACTGGTCAAATCACAGCGTCCCTTCCGCCCCCTCTCTGAGCAGCAGCACCCTTCTGCCTACATCCACCCGAGCGCTGTGATCGAACCCGGCGTCTACATTGCTCCCAACGTCCGCATCGGAGCTTACACCTACATCCAGTCCAACGTCTACATCGGCGAATACACCACCATCGGTGAGCACGTCCGCATTCATGCCAATACCACCATCGGAACCGATGCTTTTTACTTTCAGCGATTGCCCAAGGGCTACAAAAAATGGCGATCCGGGGGGCAAGTCATCATCGAGGACGAGGTAGACATTGGGGCGGGTTGCACCATCAGCAAAGGTGTGTCGGGGGCGACGGTGATCGGGCGCGGGACGAAGCTCGATTGTCAGGTACATGTTGGGCATGGGGCGGTCATTGGGGCCTACTGTCTCATTGCGGGCCAGGTGGGAATTGGAGGGAAAACGATACTCGAAGACGAGGTGGTCTTGTACGGACAGGTGGGAGTGGCTCAGAAGATTCGGATTGGAAAAGGGGCCGTGGTCGCTGCCAAATCCGGCGTGTCCAAATCATTGGAAGGGGGCAAGACGTATTTTGGAATCCCGGCAGAGGAAATTCGAGAACACCACAAGCGCCTGGCAGTCATTCGACGGCTGGCCAAAGAATAGAAATTAGGCCATCAACGCTTGAAGACCGAGCGCATAGCCTTTGAGTCCGAAACCAATGATGCATCCCCGGCAGGCAGCCGACAGATGGGAGTGGTGCCGAAAGCTTTCCCTTGCGTATACGTTGCTGATGTGAATTTCGATGACAGGAGTCTCGATGGCTCGAATGGCATCGGCGATGGCAATGGAGGTGTGGGTGTAGGCACCTGCGTTGAGCAAAATGCCGTCGTAGTGAAAGCCCACTTCTTGCAATTTGTCAATAATGGCACCTTCCGAATTCGATTGAAAGTAGGTCAGCTGAAGACTGGGGAAATCCAGTTGCAATTGCTGGAAGTACTCTTCAAAACTCAGCGAGCCATAGACGTCCGGCTCTCTCTTTCCCAGCAGGTTGAGGTTTGGGCCGTTGAGGATGAGGATGTTTGTCATCTCAGAGCTTGTTCAGAATTTGGGATTATTTGCGAAAATGAAAGATTTTGGCGTCAGATAAGTGACATTTTTCAAGGCATAGCCTAAGCTATGCCTTGAAAAATTCGCGCGATATGGGGACAAAAGAATCATTTGCAGCCTCAAAATTTTAAATCTGAACAAGCTCTTAATTGGCCATTTCTGACAAGAACTTGATGCGCATCAACTGAATTTCCTCGATGGTGATGTCGTCCTCTTTGAGCTCTTTGAAAGCAGAAGTAACATCATCGGAATCCGCCTCCATGAAGTAATCGTAGATGTCTTCGCGGGAATACTCGTCTACAGAATCTTCGATGAAGTAGTCGATGTTGACCTTGGTCCCAGAGGCGACGATCATGTCCAGTTCGTGGATCAACTCCTCCATGCTCAGGGAGTTGGAGCCCGCAATGTCGTTCAATGGAATCTTGCGGTCGATTCCCTGGATGATGTTGATTTTAACCTTGGATTTATCTGCCACCTGCTTGACGACAATGTCGGTGGGGCGTTCGATCTTGTTGATCTTGACGTATTCGGCAATCAAGCCAGCAAATGGTTTGCCATAGCGCAATGCTTTTCCCTTACTCACCCCGGTGATGCGGCTCATGTCCTCCATCGTGACTGGGTATTGGGTGGCCATGTCCTCCAGGGAGGGATCTTGGAATACAACGAAGGGGGGCACGCCTTTTTGCTTGGAGATTTTTTTGCGCAAATCCTTGAGCAAGTTCATCAATACCTTATCGAGAACGGCTGACTTGGCATGATGAGAGGCCGATACGATTTCTGCGTTCGCTTTGTCGTAATTGTGGTTGAGGGAAATGTGAAACTCTTTCGGGTTTTCCACAAACTTTTTCCCCTTTTCATTCAACTTGAGCAGACCGTAGTTTTCGATGTCTTTGCGCAGCAAGTCGTTGAGCAATGCCTGGCGGAAAATGGAGTGCCAAAAAGTCTCGTCCTTGTCTTTGCCCACACCAAACAACTTCTCTTCGTTGTGCTTGTAGTCCTTCATCTCTTTGGTCTCCTTGCCCATGATGAAGTCGACCATCATCTTGATGCCATAGGTCTCTTTGAGGATGGCGATGGACTGGATGGCTTGCTGAACTTCCAGACTGACTTCTAATCGCTCTTTTGGGTGGCGGCAGTTGTCACACATATTGGTGCATCCGGAATCGTCGTATTGTTCGCCAAAGTAGTGGAGCAAAAACCGTCTGCGGCAAGCGGTGGTTTCTGCATAGGCGATGATCTCGTCCATGAGCTGGGCACCCATCTCGCGCTCTGCCACTGGCTTGTCCCGCAGGAATTTTTCCAGTCTCAGGATGTCCTTGTGGGAGTAGAAGGCAACACAGCGTCCGTCGAGTCCGTCGCGTCCGGCCCGCCCGGTTTCCTGATAGTAATTTTCGATGCTTTTGGGGATGTCGTAATGGATGACAAAACGCACATCTGGTTTGTCGATCCCCATTCCAAATGCGATGGTTGCAACAATCACATCTACATCCTCCATGAGGAAGGCGTCTTGGGTGCTGCTGCGGGTTTTGGCATCGAGCCCTGCGTGATAAGGTGCTGCCTTGATGTCGTTGACCACCAATAGGCGAGCGATTTCCTCGGCCGATTTGCGGCTTTGGACATAGATGATGCCGGACTCGCCGGGCATTTCCTTGATGATCTGTATGATGCTGCGAGTGGTCTGTTCCTTTTTTGCTTTGGGACGGACTTCGTAGTAGAGATTGTCGCGATTGAAGGAAGAGATAAAGCTGTTGACCTTCCTCATATTGAGGTTTTTGACAATGTCTGTGCGGACCTTGGGCGTGGCGGTTGCCGTGAGAGCGATGATGGGAATTTCCCGGTTGATCGAATCGATCATGGTCCGAATGCGTCTGTATTCTGGTCGAAAATCGTGTCCCCATTCGGAGATGCAATGCGCCTCGTCAACAGCGACGAAGGAGAGGTTGACACTTTGGAAAAAAGTGATGTTTTCATCCTTTGTCAAGGTCTCCGGAGCGATGTACAAAACCTTGGTCCGTCCACAGATGATGTCGTTTTTGACCTTCTTCATCTGCGCCTTGGTCAAGGAAGAATTGAGGAAGTGTGCGACCTCATCGGTTTGGCTGTAGCTCCGGATGGAGTCCACCTGATTTTTCATCAATGCGATGAGAGGAGAAATGACGATGGCTGTCCCCTCCAGCATCAGTGCTGGGAGTTGATAGCAAAGGGATTTTCCGCCACCTGTCGGCATGATGACGAATGTATCTTCCTTATTCAGGACACTTTCTATGATTGTTTTTTGATTTCCTTTGAACTGATCGAAACCGAAATGTCTTTGGAGCGCGTCGTGTAGGTTGTCTTTCGCTAATACTGCCATGCTCAACATGATTTTAAATAAGATAGTTAACGATCTCTCTTTTTGAAAATTCAGAGTTCAGATTTTCAGAAAGGCACGGGGAGGCTTACTTTAAATGTACTAAAAAATGCCATCTTTCAGTAAGTGCTGGTTCGTATTTTCTCGTATAACTGAACAAGCACAAGCGAAATAAGTTGAATTTTGAAGCGTAAGTAAATATTTTCGCCAAAGCTTGCGTGCCATTCTCTACTTGTCAAAATCGGCTGCCAAGGGGTGATTTCTTTCAAAAGCCGTCAAAAATACAAAAATTATTGGAACTACAAAATGTTTTGCGCATGAGATGGGCCTGTTTGTTGGGCTTGATTTTGCTGTCTTCTTGCCAAGGGGAAAAGCCCACAGTTGATCTGGGATTTTACCATTGGAAAACGAGTTTTGATCTTCCCCAAGAGGAGCGGTTGTACATGGACAGCTTGGGTGCTTCTCGACTCTATCTGCGTTTTTTTGACCTGGATTGGGATGCACAGCGACAAGAGGTGATCCCCCTGGCCATGCTGGAGCAAAAGGCCCGCCCTCCCAAAGATTGGCAGGTAGTGCCGACCATCTTCATCACCAATCGCTGCATGCTTCAAATGGCCGACGAACAATTGCCTGCCCTCGCTGATCGAATGCACCGAAAGATCACGGATTTGTGGAGAAAACTAGAGCTGACTCAGCCCCTGCAGGAGTGGCAACTGGATTGCGATTGGACAGAGCAGAGCCGGGCGCGCTACTTTGAGCTGTTGGAATTGTTGGGCGCGAAATTTGGGCCCACTGTCACTCGCTCGGCCACCATTCGCCTGCATCAGGTCAAGTACTTTCAAAAAACGGGGGTGCCTCCTGTGGATCGGGGCATGTTGATGTGTTACAACGTTGGAGAATTGGGGCAGTGGGAAACGGAGAATTCCATCCTCGATCCAGACATTTTGAAAGCCTACCTGGTCAATTTTGACCGCTACCCACTGACTCTTGACCTGGTCCTGCCCTTGTTTCGCTGGGGCATCCTGTTTCGAGACGAGCGGATGATTCGCTTGATCAATGGACTCCACACAGCGCAATTGCAGGACACAAGTCGTTTTGAGGTGCTTGGGCCCCATCGCCATTTGGTTCGTCAGGGAACATTCTTGGAGGGACATTATCTGTACAAAGGCGATCAAATCCGATTGGAAAAGACCGACCTTGCCCTTTTGCAGCAGGTGAGCCAAATCTTGCAGCCACATTGGCCCTCCAACGACTACCTGCTTTGTTTCTATCACCTGGACCGCGAGCTATTGCCCGCCTTTCCCGCCGATTCGCTTTTACAAGTCAAAGATCATCTCCAATCAAAAATCCCCGAGTAGTGCAATACTACCCGGGGACGATGACAAATCTTAGCGTAGAGTTTCTTTAGGGGACTGTTTGTTCTTTAGTCACAGCTCTGCTGTAGGCGGCGCAGCTTTTCCGCAGAGTCGATGGTCACGACCCGGCCACTTTGGAGGGTCACATCGTAGGGGAAGAGGATGCGTGGTTGGCGATCGCTGCCTGGGTTTTGGCTGTTGAAGCGGGCGATCAGTCGGCGCAGCTCCACGGCACTGTCTACGGTCACTTCATTGCCTCCAGGGATTTGTACCTGTACTGGGAAGTTGACGGTGAAGCAAGGGCGGTCATTGCCGGGGCGGTTGTCACGGCAGCGTTCTACCAGTCGGCGCAGCTCTTCTGGGGAGTTGAGGGTAATGGTATTGCCGTTGGCCAGTTCTACATCGTAGGGGAATGCAATCTGTGGGCGTCTGCGGGAGTCGGGATTGTCGGCAATCCACTGACGGATCAATCGATTAGCCTCTTCGCGGCTGTTGGCCTCGGCACTGGTGCTGTCCGGGAAGTTGATGGTCACCGGATAGACAATGGTGAAGCAAGTCTCGCGGGGGGTATTGTCGCGGCAGTCCTGCAGGATGCGTCTGATGTCATTCAGGCTGTTGACGGTCACGGTGCTTCCATCGGTCAGTTGGACATCGTAGGGGAAGACGATTCGCGGACGGCGGCGAGAGTCGGGATTGTTGCGCTTCCACAGGCGGTTGATGCGGGCCAATTCACTGGCGCTGGCAGCTTCGACCTCTCTACCTGTAGGCAGCTCCACTGTCACCGGATAAACGATGCGGTAGCAACGTCGGTCGCCTGGAGTCACATCGTCGCGGCAGGCTCGGATCAACTCGGCCAGGTCTTCGCGGTCTTCGATGGTAGAAATGGTGCCATCACTCAGCTCGACATCGTAGGGAAAGGCAATGCTGGGCCGTTCTCTGGAGTCAGGATTGTTTTGGCGCCATTCGGTGATCAGTTGTCTCAGAGCGTCGGCATCCACTGCCTCGGCACTGCTACCATCGGGAAAATTCACATTTACTGGATAAATTAGGCTAAAGCAGTCATTTTCGCCTCTTTCGGCATCGAGTTCTTCGCCGTCGGTGCGGAAGGCAGCGCTGATGTCGTCAGAAGCGAGTTCGGTGTTTTCTATGCTGTTGAGGGTGTCAGATGTAGAAGGTGTCAAACTTTCTTTTTCGCAAGCTGCAAAGAGCAAGACGAAGGCAAAAAGGAGTGCGGCAGGGCTTAGTCGATTTATGAAGTGCATGGTTGAGATTATTTGGTTTACGTGAACAAGGTTAAAATCGTCTGTCACTAGGATAAGCAGCCCACTTTCATTTTGTACTCAAGATTTTTGAAAAAAATGTAAAAAAATTTTTTTGGTGGCCTTGAAGCCTTTACTTTGACAAGAAATTTGCAGTCCAATACCTATGAATGATGCCCAACGGTGGCAAGCCTTAAAGAGAGGTGACAAATCGGCTCTCGAATACATTTATAAGCAGCATGCCTCTGACTTGTTGTCTTATGGCTACCGTTTTGGCAAGGACGAACAGGTGGCAGAGGATTGTTTACAGGAATTGTTTGTCGATCTGTGGAACAAGCGAGAAGGCCTGGGCGACAATGACAACATCCGCAAATACTTATTTGTGGCCTTGCGACGGCGCATCATTCGCCAAATCGAGCAAAGGCGCCGCAGAAGCATTTCAGAAGAACCACAGGAATACCACTTTTCGGCCGAATTGGCGGTTGATGAACTGCTGGCACAGGCCGAATTGAACGAAGAACAGCTTGGTCGACTCAAGGAGTCTCTTGCCAAACTCTCCAAACGCCAACGAGAAATCATCTTTTTGAAGTACTATTCTGGTTTGGACTACGAGGCCATTGGCGAGACCATGGACCTGAGTTATCAATCGGCCCGGAACTTGTTGTCGGGGGCTTTGCGGGCCCTTCGCAAAAGCTTTGTCTGGATGCTTTTTGTCCTTTTGAACAATTTTTTTTGAAAAAAGTGAGTACAAACTAATGGTCAGCGTATTGTAATAGTGACATGAAAGACAATTACACCACATATCAAGCAGAAGATTTTGCCCAAGATGACAGCTTCATTGGCTGGGTCAAAGGGACGGATGAGACTGCTGTGGCCTTTTGGGAAGAGTGGCAAAAGCAGCATCCGGAGCGCCAGGCGGACCTGGAGGCAGCCCGTCAGTTGGTGCTGGCCATTCGCCTGCAGGTCAAAGAGCCTCCAAAGGTGAAGCTCGATGATCTGTGGAAGCGAATCGACGACGAAATAGATACCGTTCAGGTCCAGCAACCTGCTCGCCGCCGGAGCTTGCGATGGATCAGCTATGCCGCTGCCGCTTGTGTGGCCGCTTTGCTGTTTGTTTGGCTGGGGCCTTTTGATGGCACGACCTCCATTCGCTCCGACCAGCAATCTGTGGCGATGTTGCCAGATGGATCCCGCGTACAGCTCAACGCCGTTTCGGAGATCAACTATGTGGCAGATGAATGGCCACAGGAGCGGCGCTTGTCTTTGGAAGGGGAGGCATTCTTTGAAGTGAAAAAAGGAAGTCGCTTCCAGGTGAATACTGCCTTGGGCAGCGTGGAGGTATTGGGCACGAGCTTCAACGTCTTTGCCAGAGACGACATATTTGAAGTGCATTGTGTGACTGGCAGGGTACAGGTGCGCTTGAAGAATGGCGATGCCAAGGTACTCAATGCCGGACAGTCCACCCGTTTGACAGCCCAATCCCAATTGGCGGCACCCACCCCCGCAGATGGTCTTCGGCGGGCTGCTTGGCGAGAAGGATATTTTTACTTTGACGATTTGCCATTGCAGCGCTCCTTTTCCGAATTGGAACGGCAGTTTGGCATCAAAATCGAGGCCTCCGATGCGCTGCGCGAAAAAACCTCCAAGGTCTACTTTGACAATATTGACCCAGACAGTGCCGTCAATCAGGTATGCTGGACGGTCCGCCTCAAGGTGGAAAAGAAAGGATCTGTGTATCGGCTGACCAAGAAATGATCGTAGAGTCCCATTCATAACACATCTATGCGATATTTTCATTGTTTGTATCCGAGATTTCTGACCAAAAGCAGAATGGCCCTTGCTGTTCTGCTTGTTGTCTTTGGCATGCCATTGTGGGCGCAGGAAGCTGCGGATGTGCAAGTGACAGAGCGATTTGAGCAAGAGCCTTTATTGACTGTACTCACTGTTTTGGAAGAAAAGTACCAGCTGTTGTTGGCGTATGACAAGTCGGCCATTTCAGACATTTACATCACCAAAGAGCTCCGGGATGTCGAGTTGAGAAATGCCTTGGACAGTTTGTTTGAGGGGTATCCCATTGAATTTCAGTGGGTAGGAGAGCAGCGGGTGTTGTTGCGGCGGGAGCGCCCTGCAGAAGGGCGCCTGGGAGAGGCTGGTGGGCAGAGCTTCCAGTTGAGGGGGCAAGTCCTGGATCAAGCAGATGGGCAGCCTTTGTCCTTTGCCACCGTCCTTGTGCAAGCCGAAGGCCAGGGAGTGGCAACAGATGAGAATGGCTTTTTTGATTTTCCCCTCTCTCTGTCTACCACCGAAGGCATTGAGTTGGAGATTCGTTATTTGGGCTATGAATCGACCAAATTGTCGTTGACAAAGGCTCAGCTGAGCGGTGAGATGATCGAAGCATCCCTGAACCCAAAACCTCAGGAGATCGGGCAGGTCACCATCATGGATCGCCTGCCCAATATGCGTCAAGAAAGAGACGGTAGCAAGACCACGCTCTACGCCAACCGACTGAGCAACTTGCCGTATTTGTCTGGTGGTTTCGACCCATTTCGGGCGGCCATGATGCTCCCTGGCATCAGTGCGCACAACGACCAATCGGCGGAGCTGCGGGTGCGGGGGGGCGCTGGAGATGAAAACATGATTGTCCTCGACGGCATTCCTCTTTACCATGTGGATCACTTTTACGGGATTTTTGCCATTGTCAACGGCAACCTGGTCGAGCAAATGGACATTTACAAAAATGCCTTTCCGGCAGAGTTTGGTGGTCGTCTTTCCAGTGTGGTCGACATCACCACTTTGCCCATCGAACTCAACAAAATATCGGGTGGGGTAGAGGTCAATCTATTCACTTCCAGTGCGCACATTCAACTTCCCTTGGGCAAGAAAATGGGCATTTCTCTGGGGGGTAGAACGACAAATGCCAACATTGCCAACAGTGGGTTGCTCCCCTACAGTGATGATGAGAAGGCGTTTGACAGCATTGGAGAGGAGACTCTTTCGAGGGCATTGGCCAATCGCCAAATCGATCCTGCCTTCCGCTTTAACGACTTCAATGCCAAGTGGCGTTGGCAGCTCAGTGGTCAGACGCAATTCCAGGCCAGCTATTTTCGGGGGAAGGATTTTTACGAGCACGATTACACACTTTTTTTCAAGCAATTGCGCCGCAAGGTCATCGATCGACGAACCATTCGGGATACGTTTCGAAATACCTTTGTCGATCAGGAGGATGTGGAGTGGGAAAATGAGGGGGCTTGCTTTCAGGCGGACCATCAGTGGAGCTCACATTTTCGATCGGCCCTGTCGGTGGCCTACTCTCGCTATGAAATTGATTTCAGCAAATTGGTGGGCCTGCGGCGGCAGTCACTCAGATTTCCCGAAGACAACAGATCTTTTGTCCTGCGCGACCAGCGGTCCAACAGCATTGAAGGCTTGCACCTGACCAGCCGCAATGAGTACCACTCTCCCGAAGGGCACGTTTTGGCCTTTGGGTATCAGTGGGTTCACAGCTCCTTGGCTTCGAATTTCATGACGGGTATGCAGAGCAGCTTCAACCAAGATGCCCAATCGGACCAGCATTCTTTCTTTGCAGAAATCAGTCCCGATTGGCACGACGACATCTCTCTCACCTTTGGCATTCGATCCACCTATGATCGCTTGACCGACAAAATATATCAATCTCCTCGGTTTCGTTTTTCTTATCAATTTGACCAGCACCTCAGCCTGAAGGCTTCCTGGGCACAGTACAACCAATTCATTCGGCAGGCCAATTACGAAGATCGCTTCGGGAAGGATTTTGACTATTGGGTCATTTCCGATGATGTCTCCTATCCGGTCTCCTCTTCCAAGCAGTGGATGGTGGGTTTTCAACTTTTGAAAGGGCAGTGGAAACTCGATGTAGAATTTTACGAACGAAATACCGAAGGCGTTGTGGAGCAGGCCAAGAGCCGAAATGCAGCGCCCAATTCGATGGAGATCGATCAAGACTTTGAGCTGTTCATTGGATCGGGTCGCTCACAAGGGATGGATGTCCTATTGGAAAAAACGAGTGGCAACTACACGGGTTGGGTGGCCTATACCCTGAGCAAAACGACGGTCAGCTTTCCCGACATCCTGAACGGCAAAGAATTTCCAAGCGTAGACGACAGACGTCATCAACTCAAATGGATCAACCAATATCGCTGGAAGCGCTGGAATTTTTCGGCCACTTACCTCTTCAGCAATGGTCGGCCTTACACGGACCTGACCATCTTGACAGACACCAAGGATCGGCGAGATACGGAGCCTCGCGAGCGCATTTCTCTGCTGGCAGATTACCATCGCATTGATGTGGGGTTGGGATATGGGTTCGAGTGGGGGCGTTCCAAATGGAATCTGGGGGCTTCGGTGGTCAATCTGACGGATCGATCCAATGTGGGCTACCGCCAGAGTTATTTCACCTTCATTGATGAGGAGGACTCTGTCGAACGCATCAACACCCTCAGCTCTGAAGTACGCCTTTTGGACTTCACACCCAACATCAGTCTCAGCGTCAATTTTTGAGGGGCCACCAGGCGTGGTAGCATTTTTATAATCAGTTGAATCTTTCTATCTTCTGCCGTTGATGTATCTGTATGGACTTCGATGCAGGCCAAAAAACGAATTCATGGATCGATTCAGTCGTCACCTGTCATTGGGCAAATTGAGCTGCTTGCTTGGGCTGCTCGCCATCCTCGTCTTTTTGTATCCACGCCCTGTCGCCGAGGCGTGTGGGCCGGAAGACTACAGCTTTCAAGGCTATTCCTTTCTGGACCCAGTCTTGTTGGAGGCAGATTCCACCTTTGGGCCGTATTTCATCGAGTTTCAGGATTTGTACCACAGCTACCGCAGCCAGTCCGCTGTCCAGGCCAAGGGCAATTTGGAAGAGTGGCAGGAGGTGTTTTGTGGCTTGGTCAAACAGGAAGACCTTTCCAAGATCATTTACGACTCGCGGCTCGACCAGCTGCAACTATTGCGGACGTCCATCTACAGCAAGACCCTCCCATTGGATTTTACCTTTGCCAAGAACAGCTTTGCCCGCCACATGAAATTGAATGGCTGTACCGAGACCATCGACTATCTCATATTTGCCAAACGCTGCGAACCCCATGTGACCGCATCCGATCCCTGGGCAGAGGCAGAGAAAGATACGCTGGCCATGAAGCGATTGATCAAAGATGGGCGGAAAATTTTTCGGAAAACAAAATCCAATTACCTCCGCCTTCGCTATGCCTACCAACTCATTCGCCTGGCACATTACGCCAAAGATTATCCCTTGACTCTGGAATTGTACGATTGGCTGCTGCCCAAGATCGATCCGGTGGAGAGCATTCTGTACGATTGGATACTGGGGCATAAGGCGGGGGCTTTGGCGGCGATGGGACAGCAGGTGGAGGCCGCTTATTACTTTCTCAAAATCTTCAAAAATTGTCCGAGCAAGCGGATGTCGGCCTTTCAGAGCTTTCAGGTACGAACGGATGAAGACTGGCGAGCGGTCTTGCTCTTGTGCGAGGATGACGAGGAGCGGGCAACCCTCTACGCCTTGCGAGCCCAGAGGCGAGACAGTCGGATTGTGGAGGAGATGAAGAGCATCTATGAACTCAGTCCCGAAAGTGAACAATTGGAACTCCTGCTGGTGCGAGAGATTCGCAAGCTTGAGAAAGACTTATTGGGCTTGGAATTCAACGACCGGCGGCGTGAAAACAAGCGATACCACAACATCCCTCGCAAATACGCTGGTCTGAATCTGGTCCGACTCGACAGCCTGGTTCGTCGGGTGATTCGGGAAGAAAAGGTCCCCCGCTTATCGCTCTGGGAACTGGCCAACGGCTATCTGGAATTTCTGGGTGGTGATTTGTACGCCGCCGAAAAGACCTTCCAACGAATTCGCCCCCGCCTCAACAACGAACAATTGGAAGAACAGCTTTCCGCCTTTGAGTTGGCGCTGAAAGTGACGTCCTTGGAGCGGATGAATTCAGTGACAGAGAGAAAGGTCTTTGACATCATTACCCAAGACCCATCCTACAAGAAATATGCAGACTTTCCCGACTTTGTCAACGACCGGGTGGGGGCCTTGTACGCGCGGCAGGGTCATCCGGGCAAGTCCTTCCGCTTCCATTACAACCTCCGCGACCTCATGCCCAACCCACAGCTGGACATCATCGATGATCTGTTGGCAGTTTGCGAAAAAGAAGACATCAATCTACTGGAAGAGGCCTTGATCATTGACGAGCAACAAAACTCGGTTTGCAATCAACTGCTCGACATGAAGGGCACCAAGATGTTTGCCGATGGGGAGTTGGAAATTGCGCTGGAGACCTTTAAGCAAATTCCGCTGAGCTACCGGGATACTTTTCAGGCCAATCCTTTCGCGGAGCGGGTTTTTGACGAATGCATCCATTGTCCTCCCACCGATACGGTATTTTTCAACAAAGCAGAAATCATTCAGCGGATTTTTGAGCTGGAGTACCGGGGCAAGGCAGACTTGGAACGCGGTGCCGATTGGTATTACGAACTGGGGACGGCTTATCTCAACATGTCCTACTTTGGAAACAGTTGGCAGGTCTTGGACCACTTCCGAAGCGGAGCCAATTGGCGCTACGACAAAGACGGTGTCTACTACCTTTGGTTTGCGCCCTATGACAATCGCGAGTACCAGGGCTTGTCTCAGGCCTTGTTGTATTTCCAAAAAGCCATCGAACTGGCTACGGATGACGAATTGGCTGCCAAGGCGGCTTACATGGCTGCGCGTTGCGAGCACTACAGTTGGTATGTCAGCCGCGACTGTGACTACAGCATATACAGCAATCGAATTCCAGAACCTCCTCCCTCTTACCAAACCTATTTCCGCCTCTTGCGAGAGAACTACTCTGGCACCCAGTTTTTTCAGGAAGCCATCAGGGAATGTCGCTATTTTGAGGCTTATGCCATCCAATAGACTCATTTTAGGGTGTTGATTGTCAATGGATTGAAGTTTTTTTGCAGGCCCACCCAACCATTTGGCCCATAATCAACGTCTTTGTATATGAAAGACCTAATGGAAAGCCCTATGAAAGCAATACTGACACATATCGCATTGGCCATGGCCCTGTTGACCATCTGTTCCTGTGGCAAAGAAAGTCTGCCCGGACAGGTCCTGGAAGACAGCCCCTTTGGATTGGATTTGGGCGAGAGTGCTCAATTTGAGAGTGGAGATTTTCGGATTTTCTTTTCTCAATTGATCCACGACAGTCGTTGTCCGATCAATGCGCGATGCCTTGTTGCCGGAGAAGCTGTGGTAAAGATATTGATACAGCGGGAAGGTCAGGAGGCCACGAGCATCAACTTGAGTACATCTCCTGATGGTTCTTTGGGCAGTGTTGCGGATTTTGAAGGGCACATCATCAGCTTACTGGATGTGAGTCCTTACCCGGATGGGAAGGCCGTGTCATCAGAGGAGTACGAAATCCAGTTGCGCATCAATTGATTTTCACCCCGAGTAATAAATATAAAGCCTATATGTTCAAACTGCGTCGGTGTTCCCCATACATCGGCGCTGTTTTTTTGTAGATGACGGTGTCGCCAAAAATTGCTACCTTCCCTGGGTGTATGCATAAAAAATCTGGTGTATGATATTTCCAGTTGGCGATGAACAAATCGAAGGGGGAGCCAAACCCATTTTCAGTTATTCTTTTATTGCAGTAAACATACTGGTCTACCTCTTCCAAGTGAGTGTACCCGGTGGGTTGATCTGCGAATTTGGAGTCATTCCCAACGACATTTTGAATGGAGAGGGCTATGTCACCTTGTTGACCAGTATGTTTATGCATGGTGGTTGGATGCATCTGATTGGCAACATGCTGTTTTTGTGGGTTTTTGCCGACAACATCGAGGCGACCGTTGGCAACTTCAATTTTGTGATTTTCTATTTGCTTGGTGGCTTGGCCGCCTCTGCGATACACATCTACTTCAATACAGGCTTTGACATTGTGAACTGTTGTGAGCCCTGTCAAGTCAGTGGTTTGCATTGTGGTCAGGGCGATCGGCCTTGCCCGGGGATGATACCCAGCATTGGGGCTAGTGGGGCTTTGTCGGCTGTGATGGGGGCTTATATGGTGATGTTTCCTCGTTCGAAGGTAAAGGTATTGGTAGTATATCTTTTTTCGACTTTCCGGATGGCAGCCATTTGGTTTTTGGGCTTGTGGATTGGCCAGCAATTGATTGCCGGTTTTGCTGCTTTGGGGCCTGAGACGGCTGCTACAGATGGCGTGGCCTGGTGGGCACACATTGGAGGCTTTGGATTTGGGGTGTTGGCGGGCTTGGTGGCTCGAAAGGGAGGCATGGGGCATCCTTGGCGGAAAAATGGTCCGGATGGGAAGGTGTCGATCCGGGATTATGTCTGAAAAGGAATTATATTAGCGAAATAAATATTCTTTCCAAATATATTTTTTTATTGGTAATATTTATTGCAACTCGTTGATTATCAGTACTGAAATTTTTCCTTTCAAATATGAATAAAAAAATACTGTTGGCGAATTTATGGAATTTGCCTACCTGCCGTGTCCTATTATGGAGAAAATTGGACATCTCTGGTCCGCGGAAGAGATGATCAAGATACCTCTGGATTCCATTTGGGCATATTGGTCCAGGTTTGGGTTGGCGGAGCTGTGCTTGGGTGCAGTTCCAAAAAGGGGCGGGCTTTTGTGGTCGCCTAGAGGGTGGGCTCCCACCCAGAGCCCAAGCCACATCTCCCTCCCAGTGCTGCTCCTTCCGTCCCATCTCCTGAAAAACCACAAAAAACGCTCTCAACAAGCTGCTTTGGCCAAGCTCATCAATCCCCTCCACTTGCCATTATCCCCCAATCCCCGTACCTTCGTACCAACTAAAACAAGCATGCAATGAACGTTTTGAAAATTTTCCTTCTTCCTCTCTTCTTCACCACCACATTTTCCATCTTTCCTCAGCTCACAAAAGCACCGATGACCGAAAAGGACATCGTGGACACAGTTGTCAAGAGCCTCCAAACAGGCGATGCCTCCCTCCTGGATGCAGCCTACATCAGTGTAGAAGCTGTCGGCGAAGAGGCCAAAAGCAGAGGCTATGACCCCAGTGACATGCGCATGGGAACAGCAGCAGACTTTGCCCAGGGCCTGGAGCAGACCAAAGCACTGCACGCTTCCCTATTGCTAAAAGTAGAGGCCAACAAAATCGACTTCTCAAAGCTGAGCTTGTCTTCTCATCAAAAAGTGAACGTTCAAAAAATGGATGAGCAAGTGAGTATGTACGGCTTTACCCTTCAATTGTCAGATGGGACATCAGACATTCGCATCCAATTTACTGCCCTGAAACTCACCAAAGGATACTGCTTGATGAAGTTGTACGATCAAGTGGAGTAGGTTTGTCGAATTTCGTTCCTGCTTAATCGACATTTTACGATCAATTGTTAAGATTTTCTTAATATTGAATAAAGCGATGATGCTTGGCTGTTCTCGCTGAGCAAAATTCCAAAGTGTTTACCAATTGTTTTTCATCTGAGTACATGGATGTTGCCCTAGGGTAGTGTCCTGTTATTCAGATCATTGTGCCGACTGTTCTGCGGGTACATTGTGTACCTGTCAGTGCGAGGCCATGCCATGCCTGTGCTGTGAAAAGCCGAGCTGGGTGGAAGGAGTATGCACAGCGGAAAGGAGAAAATCATCGACAATGATCAAAGATTGCTAACGGAAAATACGAGAAACAATGAAAAAAAAGCTCTTAAACAACAATGTGCGAACCACAGTTGCTGGACTGGTGGCCGATCAGAAGGCCCGACTGGAAAAAGCCCATATGGACTTGTTGAGACAAGCCGAGCAAATGGGAGAGCAAGATGGTTCGCTGAACTTGCCAGAGGCAGAAGACCCCCAACTGAGCCCCAATGAGTTACTGATCAGAAGTGAGTACCAAAAGCTCATTGCCGATAGCTGGAACGAGGGGCGGCCCTACCTCGACAAACCTCATCTGGACTACCAAAGTACAGTGGAAGAAATCCAATCCTTCGAGCAGTTGGAAGAAAAAATCCTGGCTCGCGAGATGGAAACGCTCCAACGAGAGAAGAACGAAAAAATGGCGTATGTCGACAAAGAGTATCAAATCCGTCAGGACGAGATTGAGCAGTTTGACAAAGTGGTGCAGCGCGATTACCTGGTCAGTCGGCAGGCCTTACAGCTCATTCAGGATCGGGTAGGGCGCAGCAGTCCTCTGATTCATTTTCGATCCACATTTTGGTACCTGGTCTTGTTGGCAGGCCTTGGTTTTGCAGAAGTGCCGCTCAACATTCAGATCTTCCAGAAGTTTGGAGAAGCCTTTTTCATCACCATCATCATGGCCTGTTCGTTGGGAATCGCCATCCCGGTCTTGGCGCATTTTACAGGTGTGTTTGTCAAGCAACGCAGCGAAAAGCGGGAGTATGGTTGGTTTGCTTTATTGGCAATCACCCTATTTTTCATCTTCAACTTTGGCGTGTCCATTTTTCGGGCCTATGTGCTGGCAGAGCACACGGGTGAGACGGCCAACAATTTGAACATCATCATTTTCGTATCGCTCAACTTGATCCTCTTTGTGATCGGTGTATTGGCGGCCTACTTCCGCCACGACGAGAGCTACGAGCTGGAGCATACGTATGAGAAATTTCAGAAGGAGAAGAAATACTACGACAAGGAGAAGCTGTTGATCCAACGGCGGTTGAAGGAGATTGCAGAAGATCGCAACAACAAATTGCAGGAAATCCAGCATCACTTCAATCAGCGAAAAGTCATGGTGAACAACCGAAAGTTCGAATTGGTGACAAGGCGCAACAAAGCTGCACAAGTATACGATGAACTGCTCAACTCTTTCACGGCGCTCGAAGCCATGATCGAAGCGAGTTATGCCATCTCCATCAGCAAATACCGCGCTGCCAATTTGATGCATCGCGAAAACCGCCGCTCTCCAGATGCTTGGCAAAAAGGACAGCAGTCGCTGGAACTGAAGTACAGTGGTTGCAGTGAATTGGACCCCAACTAAGAAGGGGCGGCCGTCGCAGAATCTTATTCAACACAATAAAAAATAGCAATATGAAAAATACAATTGGAATCAGCTTTTTATTGCTTGCATTGGTGGCCTTGATGGGCTGTCAGGAAGCCCCACCCCAGAGAACCGATTTGTACATCTACCTCGACTTTACAGAGGGACAGGACTACACCGACCAATTGGCACAGGATGCCGATAAATACATCCAGTTGATGAACATCAGCGAAGGCAATGATCGCAACTACGGGAGCATACGCGTCTACCCGATTCACGATGTGGCAACAGCTGCCAGTGTACAGGTGAAGTTGAAAGAGGGCAAGTCGGCCTTGGAGGGCAACAAGTACCTGCGCAAGAAGGAGTTGGACGAATTCAAGCAGCAGCTACTGGAAAAAACGGATGATCTCAACGCTCGCTACACGGGCCAGCCCCTCAAGCACTCGCACATCTTTCATCCGCTTTGCAAAGGCGTGAAAAAGCTCAACCGCTCAGACGCCTCCCGCAAACTGATCGTCATTTATTCCGACATGCTCGAAAACAGCGAAGTGGCCAATCTGAATGGCAAAAAACTGAACAGCGACCGCCTGGAGCAGCAGTTTGACAACGCTTGTGGCATGGAGGATCTATCGGATTGCGAAGTCTACATCGTTCATCCAGTAGACAAGAAAAACGACCAAAAAATCCGTCGGGCTGCCAACTTTTGGGAGCAGTACCTGATTGGGAAAGGACTCGACGTCGATTACTTTCATTTCGAGCCTTCTATAGACATCTAGTGGTTTTTGACACCCGGCCATTCACTTGCAATGCGCCGGGTGCCTCTTTGTCTTGTCTTCCTCCCACGGAGCAGGAGGCATCCTTACAGGAACCGAAAGCCAAGGGCAATCGAAAAGTTGTTGTTGTACTCAGCTTTCCAGATCCCACCTACATTGAACAAATTTCTCTTCAGATAGTAGCGTGACTCAATGCCAAATCGATGCCATCGAAAGCCAAGACCGAAGGCATAGGTGTGGGCAGAGCTGATGTCGAACGTCCGCTCATTGACGCTCAATTGCGAATCCATTTCCAAGTCTAAGGAGACCATTGCGTTGACAAATACCAGAGCTTCCTCGTCCAAAAAGAAACAATGCCGCACGCCAATGGGCAGCTCAATGGATTTGTAATCGACATTGATGCGCACATCTTCTATCTCTTGCTCAAATTGGAATGATTGGTAGGTCGGTTCTGTAAAAACCCGCCATTTTCCTTTTTGAAAAGGGACAATCATCTCCGCCTCCAAACCCCAGCGAATGGTCCGTTCTTGCTCTGCTGGTCCAAATGTTTGTCGGGTAAAGAACACCCGCGCTATGTCTATCCTGGGCGAAAATACGATGCCAGCGCGAAGAGAGAGCCGTAGGTTCTTGTTGCGTTTCTTTCGAATCAAATTCTTGTAAGGCGCATTGGCACAGTCGTGGTAAAGGGCGAAAAGTTGAATCAACTCCCTTTGATTGTATTCGACCGTCATGATTCTTGACTGGAGACTTTGACCACAGGCCAACAGATCGTACAACTGCTTTCGGAAGTAGCGGTTGACCGTCTCCTTGGCATCGCTGACCTTGTATTTTTTGTAGACCAATTGAGCCACCTTCCCGGAGCTGTCCTCGTAGAAAAAGCGCCTGAGATTTCGGAATTCGTAGTAGTGCAAACTGATGCTGCCTTTTACCAAGGTCTTGAGAAACAATGTCTCCGATTGGAACTTTGGGTCTCTGTCCCAGTCGAGATTGTTGGAATCGTTGGACGAACGGTCGATCTCTACCTCAAAACGTCGGTGAACAAAGACATCCTCAATGCCAAATTCCTGAATGTCTTCCGGCTTTCCCGTTTGAACTTCTCCCTCTTCGCCCAACTTGTACTTGAACTTTTGAGGCGTGTTTTTCCACTCGCTGTTCTTGATCCAGCATTCTTTCTTGTTGCCGTCTCGGGTGATGAGATACCCCTTTTCAAAATCAATTTGTGCATGGACACAAAAACCGAGAAAGAGCAATGCAATGCTCAATGAATACTTCATGTGCTTTAAATTTGCGTTGTGATTGCCAATAAAGTGGCAGCAATACCTGAATCCAAATGATTCACGTATTGCCATGTTTTTCTCGGTAAAATTGATGTATCAATGGTGAAAGCCCATTGGAGGGCTTCCTCGAAATGCTATGCGAAGTCCCAGATCACTTTGGATGGAATACAATTGCAAAATAGGGGAAATCTGCGACTAATGCACGGTCTGAGAATCATCCTACGATTTGGTTTCCGCCAGGAAAAATCCGTTCAGCAGTTCTTCCATTTTGTCTTTGTACCTGTCGTACAAATTGCTGCCCGTCCAAGCCGTGAGTTGTACGGTACCAGATGCGTTGGAAAAGTAGTAAGCGGCAAAAATCAAATTGAGTCCCGACGCTTTGAGCTTGAAGACGGTATGAGCCAGCTCAGTCCCATTGACAGTTCGGATTTCAGACTTGAGCACTTCTACCTCGCCACCTGTGTTTTCTCGTACATTGTTCAGGGCAATTTTAAGCAGGTTCTCTGTCCCTACTTCGATTTCTTCGGCAATGGAGATGAAGTAAATCTCTGTCTTTGAGCCCTTCAGTGCCATTTCTGCTTCTTCGTTGAAGGCACCGGGAGGCATTCTTTTCCAGATTTTGCTGTCGTATTTGACCGAGTAAAAACCCAGGTCACTTTTGATTTCCTTATTGGCAGTAGGGCTGACCAGAAAGGGAGTGGAAATGGTATCCAGGTCGATGTCCTTCCCCAGAAAGCCCAACTCGTGGCTGTTTTCCAAACTGAGTTCGTCATAGCTCCACGTCCCATCATTGTATACGTAGATCGTATCTCCCTTCTCCGTGACCGCCCGAGTCTGTGCCTCTGCCCAAAACGACATGCTGCATCCCAGCAGCAACACAAAAAACATTTTAGTTGTCATAATCATATTTTTGAGTGCAAAAGATGATGTGTTACTACACTCAATTTTCGTTCCTTCTTCTCCTGCACCCACAAGTCAGGAGGGGTCTTCTGACAACCAATTGTTGGTTTTTTCGCTACAAGCTGCTGACATCCTCCTGGCTCACACGCAAGGCTGTGTCAGTGAAGTAGCATTTGAGGATGGTGGTGGAGAGATGGCATCAAGCCTTGTAAAACAACCATTTCCACAAGGTCTTGAGGGTTACTTTTTTGCCGTACATCAAGATTCCTACCCGATAGATGCGCCCGGAAAGCCACACAAAAAACAGCGACGAAGCTGCCATGACGACCACCGACAGAATGATCTGCCAGAGCGGAGGCGAAAAGGCCAGGCGAGCGGGCATGACAATGGGTGAAAAGAGGGGGAATATGGAAGACCAAACAGCCAGGTTGCTCTGTGGACTTTGTACAGCCACAATCATGATGTAAAAGGCGAGAATGATGGGGATGGTGATGGGAAGCGTCAACGCCTGTCCTTCGCCCAGATCATCGCTCATGGCCGAGCCGACCGCCGCAAAGAGGGAGGCATACAAAAAGTAGCCACCGAGGAAGAAAAAGATGAACAAAGGAATGATGAGTGCCCAGTTTTGGCCAGCCAATTCTGCCATGCCGAGGGCCGCTTTGTATTCAATGTCTTCTACATCGATTTGCGCCTCCATCATCTCCGGACTCATGCCACCCGCCACTGGCATCTGACTGGGATCGATGTCGATGAACAGCATGCTGAGCAAATACACCATCGGGATCAGGATGATCCAAATGCCCAATTGGGTCAGCCCCACAGCGCCTACGCCAATGATTTTTCCCAGCATCAACTGAAAGGGCTTGACCGAGGAGATCATGACCTCTACAATGCGATTCATTTTTTCTTCCATCACACTGCGCATCACCATCATGCCGTAGATGAGCACGGCCATGTACATCACAAAGCTCATGGCCCCACCCAAAAAGGCGCCAATGGCACTGGTCATCGAGCTGGCATCTTCTGTACTGCCATTGATGGGATCGGGTTCCAATTCTATATCGGTATTCAGGGCCTTGAGGGCCTCTTTGTCAAAATTGAGTTCTCGGATTTTGAATTCCCGGAAATTTTTGCGCAGCGCCGAGCGGATGGTCGACTCCAGGTTGAGGTCTGGGGGCGTCTCATCGTAGTAGTAATAGACGGTATGTCTGCTGGTGCGGATGTCCTTGATCTCGGGGATGACGAGCAAGCCGTCGAAGTCCCCGTCTTCCACTTTCTGCTTGAGCTGCTCGATGTCTTCACTGCTCTTGTTGAAGGTCGTCTTGGCATCTGCCTTGATGTTGCGTTCGTCGAGCACGCCCGACTGGTCGGACACGGCAATGCGGGTGGTGCCACTTCCCTCGTAGCTGAAGATCAGTCCGACGACGAGGATGAAAACGGCGATGGCCAGAGGGGTGAGCAAGGTGGCCAGGATGAAGGAGCGTTTTTTGACCCTTGTGAGGTATTCGCGCTTGATGATTAACCAAAGTTTATCCATATCAGTTGTTGCGTTCCATAAATCATTGGAGATCGCCTTCCACCTGTCGGATGAAAATCTCGTTGAGGGTGGGAAGAATCTCGTTAAAAGAGCGAATGTGGAGTTTGTTTTGCAGAAGTTGCTCCAGCAGTTCATTGGAAGAAAAACCGTCGTTCATTTTGGCTGTGACCGAATTCGGGCCTTCCTCTTGTATTTGCAGATGGGGGCGCAGTGAATCGGGTAGCGTACCGTCGAACTCAATGCGGAACAGATTTTCTTTGAATTGATTTTTGATGTCCGCCACCTTTCCGTGCAGGATGTTTTTGCCCTTGCTGATCAGGACGATGTACTCGCAGATCTCCTCCACCTGTTCCATGCGGTGGGTGGAAAAAATGATGCTGCAACCCTGTTGATTGAGCTGATCGATCTCGTCTTTGATCAGATTGGTATTGATGGGGTCGAGGCCGGAAAAGGGCTCGTCGAGGATCAGTAATTTGGGTTTGTGGACAACGGTGGCGATGAATTGGATTTTTTGCTGCATCCCCTTGGACAGCTCCTCGATTTTTTTGTTCCACCAATCGCTGATCTCAAATTTTTCGAGCCAGTATCCAATTTCATGCTTGGCTTGTTTTTTGGATAAGTCTTTGAGTCGAGCCAGGTACATGAGGTGTTCGCCGACTTTCATCTTTTTGTACAAGCCCCTCTCTTCGGGCATGTACCCGATGGCAGAAGGATGTCGCCCACCCAGCGGTTCGCCGTCCAGCAACACACTCCCCTTGTCTGCTTGTGTGATGGTGGTGATGATGCGGATGAGGGAAGTTTTGCCAGCTCCATTTGGTCCCAGCATTCCAAAAATGCAACCTTTGGGAATTTCGAAAGAGACGTGATCTACAGCCGTATGCTCACCGTAGGTTTTGACTACTTGATCAAATTGCAGAATGGGATTCATATAGTGTGTTATCCTGTGATGTTTGCCAGAAATTGCAAATGCGCTAAGGGCGTAAGTGTCAGGCCAGAAAATTGGCAGAATAAACGCTTGGGTTTGTCCCAAAAAACGGTGCAACTTCCAGGAATTTTGTTGCTTGGTCACTTTTGACCGACCGGCTTATTCCGCAGTCAATTTGGGCGAAACACCCACTGATTTACCCGGAAGATAAAGCAAAAATACTGGTATGTGCTGCTATTTTCGATAAAAGATTATCTTGGTGCCGATTATCTCACTGGAAAAATGGACAAAAGACAAATAGCAATAAGTTGGTTTGTTTTGTGTAATCCACAGGCTGGCAACGGGCGTGTCCAAAGGCGCTGGCCAGAGATCGAGCGATTGCTTCTCACCAGTGGCATCACCATCGAATCTGCCCTCACCAGCTCACCCGGAGAGGCCACAAAGATGGTGGTCAGGGCAATCGAAAGGGGCTTTCGATACATCCTTGGCATCGGAGGGGATGGGACCAACAACGAAATCATCAACGGCATCCTGCAACAACGACAAGTTCCCTCCATCGAGATTACGTATGCATTGCTGCCCATTGGCACCTGCAATGACTGGGCGCGGACCCACGGGCTGCCACATCGGCTGAAGCCTTTCCTGAAGATGTTGCTCGACGATCATTGTATCCATCAGGACGTGGGCTGGGTGAGTTGTGAGCAAGAGGGAAAAGAGGTGCGACGCTTTTTTGCCAATGTCGCCGGACTGGCCTATGATGCTCATGTCGTGCGAGAAACAGCCCGAACAAACTCTCACTTGCCGGGCAAACTGCGCTACATCCACATGGCCCTCAAAAGTTTTGTCAACTTCCGACCGGAAAGGGCGCGGGTGCTATACGATGACCAACAGATTGAGGAATACTTTTATTTGATCAACGTGGGCATTTGTCGATACTCGGGAGGAGGCATGCAATTGGTGCCGCACGCTCGCTTCGACGATGGCCAATTGGCCGTGACATTGGCTGCGGAGTTGGGGCCGAGAGACATCATTCTAAACCTTCCTTCCATCTACAGAGGTACCCTGGCCAACCACCCCCGCATACTGACCTTTCACACCAAGGACATTCGCATCGACGCAGCAGACGACAAGCCAGTCTATGTGGAAATAGACGGAGAATTCATTGGGCATACACCCGTAGAGATTGGCGTAGTGAAAAAGGCATTGCGATTGCGCATCCCCCGTTCTTGATCACAGTCGACGCAACATTTCCACCAACAATTTGACACCAAATGCTGTCGCAGATTTTTGCTTGGAGAAGGAATGCGATCCAAAGGCAACGCCGGCAATGTCGAGATGTGCCCAACAAGGATGCTTGGCTGTGAAGACCTCTAAAAACTTAGCTGCCGTGATGGCACCTGCTACGGGGCGAAGACTCAGATTGCGCACATCCGCCACCTCCGATTCAATCTCGCACCTGTAATCATCCCAAATGGGAAGGCGCCACAACCTTTCTCCACAGGCCTGTCCGGCTGTTGTTAGTTTCTCTGATAGGTCGTCATTGTTGGTAAAAAGGCCTCCGGCATGATACCCAAGGGCTCTTACGCAGTTGCCCGTCAGGGTTGCCAGGTCGATCATGATGTCGGGCTTGTAGTGCTTGTTCATATAAGCGAGGCCATCCGCCAGGATCAGTCGGCCCTCGGCATCTGTGTCGATGACTTCGATGGTCTGGCCGTCGTAGGAGTTGATCACATCGCCGGGTTTGACCGCCTTGGCGTCGACACAATTGTCGGTGGTAGGGACAATGCCGATCAGGTGGACGGGAAGTTTCAATTTGGCTGTCAATTCCATGGCACCCAGTACGGCCGCCGCTCCTCCCATGTCGCTTTTCATGTAGTGCATGTTCACCGAGCCTTTAATGGACAGGCCCCCCGTATCGAAGGTGACCCCCTTGCCAACCAAGCCGACCTTGGGAAGATTTTTGGCACTTCTTCCCTTGGGCTTGTATTCCATGATGATGAACTGAGGAGGATAGTCACTTCCCTGATTGACAGCCATGAGGGCGTGGAGTCCCGTCTTTTGGATTTGTGCCTTGTTGAACACCTTGACCTTGAAATCGTGGGCCTTTCCCGACTGGACCGCCCACTTGGCCAGGCTTTCCGGTTTGATCTTATTGGCAGGGCCATTGACCAGGTCGAGAATTCTGACTTGTGTTTCAGCTGTTGCTTTCCCCCGTCGGGCAGCAGCTGACATGGACTTGGCCTCGGGACCGATCAGGCTGACACGTGCTCCGCGCTTTTTCAGGGGATGAGTGGTCTTTTCGTTGGTCTTGAACGCCCCAATCTGGTAGCACCCCAGCAAGAGGCCACTGATGCTGCCCATGGCATAGACTTCTGGATCAAATCCTTCCCCTTCTGCTGCATACTGATGCCACAATCCGATTTGTGGTTCCAGCAAGTCTTGGTGGTGAAAAGAAAGCTTCCGGAATGCCTGCTCTATGAAAGAGAGGCTAGTGGTTTCGCCCAGTCCCAGCAAAATCCATTTGGCCTTGGTCTGTGAAGAGTAGAGAGGACAAATGCTGCCAGCTGTTGCTTTGAAGTCTTTTTGGAGCCAATCAGCAGCCAGTCCAGCCTTTGCGGCGATGTCTTCCAGTTGAGCGCCCAGCTTGTTGGACTGCAGTAGAGGAATGATCAATAAAGGTGATTTGGCACGAGGGGAGGGGAGATACTTTAGGGTCATCAGGATAAGGATTCATGTTTTTTGAAAAATAGCCACTCTATGGCTTTGGGAAATTCAATTCCCCATCGGTGTTCGTTGTGTTCGCCCTTGGGATCAACAGATAGTTGAAAGGCAATGCGAGATTCATCAATTCGGTTCTTTTCCAATGCCGATTTGAAGCGCAGGATGTTGGGCAACATTGTTGGGCTCTCTTTTTCCCCTGCGTAAATATAAATCTTACTCTCGAAGGTTGCAAAATATTCGTCTGCTCGGATGGCGATGTTGGGATCGACCCAAAGAGAGGGAGAAAAGATCATCAGCTTGCTGTACACCTCTGGATACTTCAATCCTGCATACATGCTGATCAGGCCTCCCATAGAGCTCCCCCCGATGCCGGTATGGATGCGTTGGGGCAATGTTCGAAAGTGGTCGTCCACATAATTTTTCAGCGTCTTGCTCAAAAACTGTGCATACTGTTTGCCATCACCTACGCCCAGCTTTGTTTGGTAGGAGGGCGTGAACTCTGCGACGCGTTCTTCCGATGCATGATCAATGGCAATGACAATGATCTCGCCCATGCCCCGCTCGGCCAGGAAGGCCAATTTTTTGTCGAGGGCCCAGTTGCCATAGGGTGCATAGTCATCGAAAAGGTTCTGACCGTCTTGCAGATACAAAACAGGATAGCGTTTCTGACTCTGGTCGTAATTGTAGGGCAAAAGGGCGGCAATTCGCCTCGTCTTGATCAGCTCTGGCATTTCGAAGGTCTCAGAGATGACCTGAATTTTGGGCAAAAAAGCATCGGAATAACTCTTGCCTGCATTCATCCAACTGGGAACGTGATCGGCAATCTTTTTTTGCTCTTGCAACACTTGTCTGTTGGAAGTGGAATTGCCCAGGGAATCCAACTCCACGCCATCCCACTGCCCTCTGGTGTATTTGTACTCGATGAGTGCAGGCCAGGAAGCTTCTGGACTCAGCCGAATGCGGTACTTGCCCTTCTCTTGCTTTTCCAATCGATAGCGCGGATCAGCTGCTTTCCACTGATTGAAATTGCCCACCAAGTAGACAGGCCTGCCATCGTCCGATGGGGTAGACAATTCAAAGGTAATGGTAGATGCTGCTGGCTCGTTCCTGCTATTCATAAGGCGGGCAAAGATAGCAGAAAATGAGGGGAAAAGGAGAGCGGCGGCGGATTGTTTTGTTGAAAATGCATTCATAACAATGGCTACGGTAAAAAATTGTCATTTGTCCAGCCACTTTTTTCATTTTGGTGGTGCCTTGCAAAAAGGCAGGAAAATATGTAGAATACATTAATATATTTTTTAATAAGAACATGCATTATTGAAATCTTTTATATACATTTGTGCATTAAGGACAGCAATTCTCCCAACAACCAATCTTAAAGCACATCCCAAAACCGTCCAGCGGCATCCAAGCGAGGATCTGCCAGTACATTCTGTTTATTCTCTTGTAAGAGTATGCCCAAACTTGCTTCATTGCCAAGTCTGGATATCTCTGTAGTCAATCATTCATTTACCCTAAGAGTCTGTTTGGGATTTAGTAATTAGGCTTATTCGTACACTTACTTGTTGATACTTCCTTCCCAAAATCCTCATTTAGCTAAGGCTAAACTCCGGTTTTGGTGCGTCGTCTAAACAAATAATTGAACAAATCGCCACAAAGACCAAATGCCCCAACACACTCTGAGCTTCGCCAAAAATGGTCCTTTGCTTTTCAGCTGTGGAAGGCAAAAGGCAACACAATTTGCCAACACCCAAATTCACCTGACGATGCATAGAAGTTTTACTTCCTTGTGTATACATGCTATGTCATTTCCATTCCATTTTTCACAGTCGTTGATCTGGCGTCGGCTTTTCTGCCTCGGTTTGATGTGCAGTTTTGGACTGACCGTCGGCGCACAAGATGCCTGCTCAGGCGATCGGGAACCTCCCGTCGCCAATTGCCCGCCCAGTACATTGGACCTGGCCACTGACTCTGGTCTTTGTGGAGCCTATGCCTATTTCAACATTACGGCAACGGACAATTGTGAAACACCCAACCAGCTGCGGGGATACCGCCTGCTGGGAGTTCTCGACGATCGATCTTATTTTCTTTCTGCTTCCAGCTTTGGTTGGCAAGCAGCTTTGGAGGATGCGGCCCTCAATGGAGGTCACCTGGTGAGCATTACGAGCATGGCGGAAAACGATCTGCTGGATGGCAATGGACAAGCCTGGATTGGGCTGACCGATCAGGCAGCGGAGGGCGACATGCGTTGGATCACAGGCGAGGCATTGGGCTTTGTCAACTGGCAAGCGGGCGAACCTGACGATGGCATGGGCAGCGGCCAGGATCACGTGGCCATTCAAAACGATGGAACTTGGACGGACTTGTCCAGCAGCACAAGCTTGCCCTACATCATGGAAGTAGAGGGAGCATTGGCCATCCCTTCATCGGCCAGCCTTGCCGCCGGAAACTTCTTTCCCGTGGGCATGAGCAGCGTAACATATACCGTTAGCGATCTGTCCCGAAACAGTGTCAGCTGTGGCATCAATATTTCTGTTTCGGACCAAGAGCCTCCCAATTTCGTCGATCCTCCCCAGGATACCATCATCGATTGCACCGCTTCGGTTGCCATTCCCTCACTGACGGCCATAGATGCCTGCGTAAGTGGAGACATCACAGCCACATTGGTCCAGGATACCACCATCTCCGGCAGCTGCCCGCAGGAATCAACCATCATACGAACTTGGGAAGCAACAGACAATGCAGGCAATACGGCCACTTACACCCAAACCATCAGTGTGCAGGACACCACAGCGCCTGTTCCCATCTGTACTGGCACAGTCCTGATGCTGGACAGCATGGGCATGGGGCAGATCAGTGTGGCAGACATTGACAATGGCAGCAGTGACAACTGCAGCAACAACCTCAGTCTGCGCCTCAGTCAAACAGATTTTGGATGCGACGACATCGGTCTTGTGCCCGTCACCCTCTTTGTGGAGGACGAATGTGGCAATGTCGACAGCTGTACGGTAGATGTGGATGTGCAGGACAACATCGCTCCTTTTTTCACCAACTGTCCGGCGGATCTGACCATCGTGCTGGACCCAGGAGCTTGTCGGGTGGCCTATGATTACAATTTGGAAGGCCAAGACAATTGCACGCCATCCGATCAGTTGTTGTTCAGCCAACTCCAAGGCCCGCCCCTGGGATCTGAGCTGGAACGGGAAACGACGACGACCTTTGAATTTGAACTAGACGACGGCAATGGAAACAGTGTCTTGTGCAGTTGGTCTGTGAGCGTTGTGGAATTTCCAGTCACCAACATCGTTCTTTCTTGCAACGACCACATCAACCTGTCCTTGGACACCCTTTGTGAGGCGACGATTGGAGCTGATTTGGTGCTGGAAGGAGACCAATACGGTTGCTTTGAAGATTATGTCGTCGATCTTTTTGCCGATGAAGACATGCAACAGATGCTGCCCGGCAGTCCGTTGGTGACCCTGGCCGAAGCTGGATTGACTCTGTACTACCGAGTAACTGATCCCGAAACAGGTCTATCTTGTTGGGGAACCTTGTTGGTGGAGGACAAAATTGCTCCGCAACTGCTCTGCGACTGTCCTTTGGGCGTTCAGGCCGATTCTGCTGCCTGTGAGTTTTTCTGCTTTGAAGATGCCCGCTTCCCCGACCCAATTGCAACGGACAATTGTGGCATCCCCAATCTGACCTTTCGCGACACAAGCATTGAAGAGGACATTTGCGATGTGGTGATCATCCGCCGAACCTGGACGGCCAGCGACGCAGCGGGCAACAGCAGCCAATGCACCCAAGAAATTCGGATCCTTCCTGCTCGATTGGACCAAGTAATGGCCCCTGCCAATTTTGACAACCTAGACCAAGAAGCCCTCGACTGCGCCGACAGATGCCCGGACGGTCCCCGCCCCAGCTGCGGCAACCAAGTCCTCGGCTGGAATGTCATCGAAAGTGGACCCTACCGTGGCCACCCTTCCCCAGAGGACGATTTTTACCCCTGCAACAACCAATTGCGCTGTCGAGGGACAGGCATGCCCAATACCGCCGCTGCTTGCTCCAACATCAATGTGGTTTTTGCAGACAGTCGCTCCAATAACTGTGCGCAGGGAAGCAGCGATGGTTGTTTCCAAATCATTCGGACCTGGACCCTGCTGAACTGGTGCAACGGAGAAGTCTCGACCTTTGATCAAATCATCAAGGTGAGTGACAATGAGGGGCCGAAGATTTCCGATGTGGAAGATGTCACCATCAGCACGGATGTGTGGCGTTGTGCAGCCGATTGGAGAGTTCCCGTGCCTTGGATGAGCGACAATTGTGGGAGTGCGCCGGTGAGTTATCGAGTGGAGGCCAACAGTGGCGAATTGCAATTGGTCAACAATTCTTATGTCTTGAAAGACTTGCCCTTGGGTGTCCATGAGCTGACCTACATCGCCGAGGACTGCTGTGGGAATGAAAGTCGCCAGATCGTTCGCATAGAAGTAGTAGACGATGTGCCTCCTGTGGCTGTTTGCGATCGGGGAACGGTTGTAGACATCAGTGCGACCACTCAATTGGATGACGAAAATCTTGGCTTGACAAAGATTGCTGCAAGCTCTTTGGACGATGGTTCTTTCGACAATTGTTTGGATCAGGTTTGGTTCAAGGCCCTGCGCATGGATGCCCTTGACTCGAATGGAAATGGAAAGGCTGGAGAATCTGTCATTGCAGGCGATTGGTCGAGAGTGGTCTGTGAGGGTGGAGATGGAGACGACGACATCCGAACATTCCCCCCAGCCATTGTGGTGGGCGTGGACAACTGTGGCGGTCCAATCGGGCTGACTTCTCATCCAAACTACCAGAATGTACAATCCTATTTCGACGATGACATCCAGTTTTGCTGTGAAGACATTGTGAATGGCCCCATCCAGGTGGTATTCCGCGTATTTGACCGCGATCCTTCCTGCTATGAATTTCGGAATGTCTTCCCCGCTTCCAATCCAACCTTCGCCGCTTGGTATGCCAGCAATCCTCACAAAGCCGCCGAGGAATATACGGGCGTGCTTCCAGAGGCCATGTCCTCCAACGATTGGCCGGTGAGCAATGCAGGGCCGGGGCCACTGTATGGGCACTTCAGCGATTGCATGGTGGAGGTGACGGTTCAGGACAAGCTGGCTCCTTACGTCGTAGCGCCGCCGGATGTGGTCATTAGCTGTGACTTCTGGTTTGCCTTCGACCCGGACAATCCGAATGATTTCACAGACGAATTGGATGCTGTTTTTGGAAAGGTTGTGGAAGGCTCGGCCGATTTGGCAGATCGCGATTCCATCACTGTGCGGGATCGGGTTTGTGCGGTGCATCCCCGCTTTGCTGAATTTGCTCCTGCCAACCCCTTCGATGACCCTTGTTACGATGACCTCTACGACATTTTCTGGGGAATTGACGGGTATGTACTCGACAATTGCGAGGTGGATTTGGAGCAGACAATTGTCCCGGATTTGGTATGTGGGGCAGGAACCATCACCCGCAGTTGGCGCGCTTCTGATGGGCAAGGCAATTGGTCAAATGTTGCGACCCAACGCATCCAGATCATCAACTGTCGGGACTTTTACGTGCCCAACCTTTGCTGGCGATCTACGCCGCAAGATGTGGGAAGCTGTGATTTCATCGGAGGTGCCTTGGTGGAAAAACTCATCGAATGGCCCTGCGATTTGGAATTGAGCCGTTGCCAGGGACCAACCGAAGAGGTCTTTTTACCCGAAAATCTGGACATTTTGCTGGATCAAAACCGCCGTCCCCGCTTTGCCGATGCCAATTGCCGCCAACTGGCTGTCAGCTACGAGGACCGGGTATTTACCTTCGTCGACAGCGCTTGCTTGAAAATATTCCGCGACTGGGAAGTCATCGATTGGTGTCGCTATGACAACCAACAAGTCCCCTTTGCCTGGCAGTGGACGCAGGTCATCAAACTGCTCAACCAAGAAGGGCCGACCTTCGACAGTTGTACACAAACCGTTTGCGGCTACGGCAATCCCTCCAGCCCGGCCACAGACCAATGCAGCGGAGAGGTCACCATCAATCCGGTCATTTCCGACGATTGCTCTGCCTTGGCCGACCTTCGCATCGATTACAAAGTGGACTTGTTTGACGATGGTCAATACGATTCCTTTGGCTACAGCGACAACTACGGATCACAATATCCTTTCCCCAATCCCGACGCCCTGCCCGTGCGCAGCTTTGCGGCAGCCAATTATGCCATCACAACAGTCTATCCCGTGGGAACCCACCGCATTCTTTGGGTGGCAGAAGATGGCTGTGGCAATGCCAATAGTTGTGAATACATGCTGACAGTGGAAGATTGCAAGCCACCCACTCCTTACTGCCTGCCAGGCATCAGCACCATTCCCATGCCGCGCAATGCTGGAGGCTTCGTCGATCTGTGGGCCAGTGATTTTGACCTGGGCAGTTTTGACAATTGCACAGATTCCGCCTCCTTGCGCTTTGCCTTTTCTTCCGACCCCAACAATCGCAGCATCCGTCGGACCTGTGATGTGTCGGACAATGGAAATGTGGAAGAATTGACCGTTTATGTCTTTGACGAGGCAGGCAATTACGCGACCTGTCTTGTCCAAATCCTCCTCACGGACTGCCGCAACCAGACACAGGCCAACATCAGCGGAGCCATTCAAGATGAGCAGGGAGGACAACTAGAGGATGTCATGGTCAAATTGGAAGGTTACAGGAATGAGGAGCAACGCACCCTGACCGATGGGCAGTTTTCCTTCGCCAACCTACCAGTCCCCAATGACTACTTGATCCGCCCCGAAAAGAACATTGACCCACTCAATGGCGTTTCTACCTATGATCTCGTGTTGATCAGCAAGCACATCCTAGGGATTGAACCCCTGGATTCTCCCTACAAGCTCATTGCTGCCGACGTGAACCGATCCGGAGACTTGACGGCCTTTGACTTGGTGGAGTTGCGCAAGCTGATCCTGTTCATCGACGAGGAATTTGCCGACAATACTTCTTGGCGCTTCCTTCCACAGAATTACAATTTTCCCGATCCCTTGAGGCCGTTTGCAGCTCCATTCCCAGAAGTGTACCGGGCCGATCAGTTGGCAGCAGATCTGGAAGCACATTTTGTGGCGATCAAGACCGGGGATGTAAACGACAGTGCAAGGCCCAATCAGGTGCGGGCTTCGGAAGATCGTTCGGGACGGAAGAGTTTGTACTTTGAGTTGGAGGATGCCGAGTTGTCTGCCGGGGAACGTCGAGACATAGAATGGCGCATTCCCGCGGGAAGCCATGAGTGGTTGGGCTATCAATTTGACCTGAAAATCGATCCGGAATTGGCAGAAATCGAACGGGTCGACCCAGAGGCAGAGGAAATGAGTTTGGCCAACTTTGGCTTGACTGGACTCGACGAGGGTTGGTTGCTGGCCAGTTGGCACCATGCTGCATCCGGAGGGGAGGTGACATCGGAGGATGTTCTTTCTTTCCGCCTTCGCCTGCGCGCCAAGCAGCCTTTTCGTTTGTCGGAGGCATTGGCCTTGCGCAACGATCGTTTGCAGTCCGAAGCCTATGCCAGTAAGTCTGGCTCTGTAGAGGTCTTCGATCTGGGGCTGCGCTACAATAATGAGCAAGGAAAAGCAAATGCGGTCGATTTTGCATTGCATCCAAATGTACCCAATCCATTTCGGCATGCGACCTCCATCCGTTTTGTGCTGCCAGAAGCCCAAATGAGTCGATTGGAAGTGTACGATCTCAATGGTCGTCTGATGGCGGAGAAAGAGGCGTGGCGGGAAAAGGGCCAGCACGAAATCCATTTGGATCGCTCGGAATGGGGGATGTCTTCGGCTGGTGTGTACTACTACCGCTTGAAGACAGAGCAGTGGGAAGCGACTCGTCGGATGATCGTCGTGGATTGATGAATGAAATAGAAGAATTGCCTAATAAACTGATTAGAATCTCATGCAGAGCCTCCATCTCGGGGGCTCTTGCTTTTTATGGCACAATGTATGGTGGGAGAGAGTTATATGTTACTTTTGCAGCATATGACTGTCAAATACCTCTCTTTGCTGCTGACACTCTGTTGGCTGTGTGCTCCTGACCTGTGTGGACAGGAGATGGGAGAGGACACCCCCTTTGCATTTGCCAAAAAAACGACAGAAAGCATCCAAATCGATGGGCAATTGGATGAGGCCATTTGGCAGCAGTTGTCTCCGGCAGATGCCTTTTGGCAGTATTTCCCCGAAGACAGCACCCAGGCCATTAGCCAAACGGAATTGTACATGGCCTATGATGACGAAAACCTCTATGTCGCCGCTCGTTGTCACGCTCTGGGGCGGCAGTATGTGGTTCCCTCTCTCCGAAGGGATTACCAAGCGGGTGGAAGCGATAACTTGACCCTGGTTTTTGATACCTTCAATGATCGGACAAATGCCTTTGTTTTTGGCCTCAATCCCTATGGAGTGCAGCGGGAAGCCCTGATTTCCAACGGTGGTATCAATCCGAGTCGCGACTGGGATACCTCTTGGGACAACCAATGGAAGGGGGAGTCCAAGATGGGAAAAGATGGCTGGACTGCGGAATTTTCCATTCCCTTCAAAACCTTGCGTTTCAAGGAGGGGGGCAAACGATGGCGCTTCAATTCCTACCGTTTTGATACCCAGGCCAATGAGCGGTCGACCTGGGTGCGCATTCCCCGCAATCAGATCATCATCAACCTGGCGTACATGGGGACCCTGGAATGGGAGGAACCTCTTGGCAAAGCCGGACAAAACATGGCCTTGATTCCGTACGCAACTGCCGGAGCAGATGTGGATTTTCAGAACAGAGAGGAACCTTGGGGCAAGCGTTTTGCTGTGGGAGCAGATGGCAAGGTTGCCATTACCTCGGGCCTGAACCTGGACCTGACCATCAACCCCGATTTTTCGCAGGTGGAAGTAGACGAACAGGTGGTGGATTTGAGCCGTTTCGAAATCCTCTTCCCGGAACGAAGGCAGTTTTTCCTGGAAAATGCAGATTTGTTTTCCTCTTTCGGCTCCCGGCGGACCACGCCTTTTTTCTCGCGCCGCATCGGTGTGGGACAGGATACGAGTACCGATCAGACCATCCAAAACACCATCTATTACGGAGCTCGCTTGAGTGGAAAACTCGACAACAATTGGCGGATTGGCCTACTTAACATGCAGACGGCCCGCGACACGATCAATGACTTGCCGAGCTTCAATCACACGGTGGCTGCGGTCCAGAGGCGGATGTTCAAGGGGTCTTCTTTGGGAGCCATTTTTGTCAACCGTCAGAAACTGGGCAGCCGTCAGAGCGAATCCTTTGACAGCTACAATCGGGTGGTGGGCTTGGATTACAACATCGCATCGGGCAATGGTCGCTGGGGAGGAAAGATCTTTTTGCACAAGTCCATGACGGCGGCCGATAGCTTGGGCAATCAATTGTCTCATGGCTTTCGGGTCAACTACGTGGTCCGGCGCTTCAGCTTCGATTGGCGGCACAGTTATGTGGGCGAAGACTTCGATGCGCAATTGGGCTTTGTGAGGCGCAAGAACATCTTTCGCATTCATCCGACGGGGCGCTTGTTCTTTTACCCCAAACGAGCCAACAGTTTGGTGAATCTTCACGTCTTGGGCGGCCAGGCAGACCTCTTTTGGCAACCAGATGGGCGGAAGACCGACCACAACTTGGAGCTGTTTTGGAACATCAATTTCATCAACACCAGTCGATTGAATGTCAGCCTGCGCAACCAGTATACCTATTTATTCGATGAGTTTGACCCCACGGGATTGGATGGATTGCCTTTGCCGGAGGGTACGGAATACAGCTACACTCGTCTGAATGTCTCCTACAATTCTGACCGCCGCCGCGCCGTCTCCTTCTCCATCCGACCATCCATTGGCCAATTCTACAATGGCATGCGCTACAACATCGGCGGGAGCCTCAATTTTCGTTTTCAGCCAGTCGGTGCCCTGGCCATCAATGTGGATTACAACTACATCGACTTGCCAAGCCCTCGCCCCTCTGCCAGTTTGCTCATCTTTCGGCCCCGCCTCGACCTGACCTTCAGCAAGCGACTTTTCCTGACGACCTTCTTCCAGTTCAACGACCAGATTGACAACGTCAACCTCAACATCCGCCTTCAGTACCGCTTCCGGCCAGTCTCTGACTTCTTCCTGGTCTACACCGACAATTATACCACAGGATTCGACGTCAAGACCCGGGCCATTGTGGCAAAATTCTCTTATTGGCTGAATTTGTAAAAAAAATGCAGGGAGCCATAGGGGTCGGTCGGCCTTGGCTGCGTCATATCGACAGGACTGCTTGCGATTCATGCAAAAGAGCGAAAACGCATTGGATGAGTCGCAGCTCCTACCCAATTCTTTATTCTACAAAACTTATTATTAGTTGATTCATCTATCAAATGTCAAAGTGTAGCCATCGGTTGCACTTTTTTTGTGTCTTTTAAAAAAGGATGCTTGTCCAAAATTTCTGCGGATTTTATCGACATTCTTTACTTTCTGACACATGAAATGGATCTACTACCTCCTAAAACTTTCTCTGCTGCTCATCTTGCCGTTCATTTTCCTGATCAGGGGAGCTGTTTATCTGCACGTGCAGAGTGAGCTGAACCCCTGGGCCTGTTTGCTGGGGGGAATGGGGGCGACCATCCTTTTGTTGGTCATTTATTTCAGTGTCATACACGGACGATTGACCGGGCAGATTGGCAACATGGGGAGCCTCAAGCGCCGTTCACTGTTGGCCTTGTGTTTGGTGTTGGGATATTGTCTGTACGGCCTTTTGCACCTGTCGAATGCCAACGCCAAGCAAGACGCCGTTCGCCAGGAATATCGCTCCTTGCATCCCATTTTGCGACTGAGCATCAGCACCATTCTTTTCATCGACCGAAGCCTCATCGTCACCGACGCCAACCGCCAACCGGAAGACTACCGAAAAATGGGCTTGCCGACAGCCCGACGCTCTTTGCATTATCGCCAAAAAAATGGGTTCGTACACGCCGTAGACATCCGCACCCGTGGACGAAGCGAGTTGCGGAACAAACTCCTGCAGGGCTATTTTCAGATGATGGGCTTGAATACCCTTCGACATGGCGGTACAGCTGATCACTTGCACATCTCCTTGAAAAGTCACGATTCGCCTGGAGCCATTTGATGGAGGGTCAGGGGCCGGGGTAAAAGATTTTTTGGCTGTACAGAAGGCTTGCCTCTTCGTAGATGCTGAGCAGGTAAATGCCCGCTGGGGCTTCCCCAATTGGAATGCTGCTCACCGATTGTCGGCTGTTCATTTGCTGAACTACCTCCCCTGAGACCCGCGTCAAAACAAAGCGGAGATCCTGCTCCGCTCCAAAGGCCTGCCGAATGACGATGCTGCGCGCGCTCCTGTCCACAACAACCGTCAAGTCCGGAGAGAGAGTTGGTTCTGCTTGTGAGGTGCTGAGTCGATATGGGTGGGTCATCCACTCGATGCCACCTGGCAGCAGCAGTTGGTTGTCAAAATCGAAAAAGGCAGCGTGTTCTTTGTGCGAGCCTTGCCCCCACTGGGTGTAACAGGGGCTAGAGACCCAGGCAGGTTCCCAATAGACCAGTCCTTTCCCGCCGCTGAGGATGACCTCTTGGGCCAAATCCACCAGCCAGTTGCGTTGTTGGCTGGGGCCGAGGGGCTGGTAATCCGGGTGGGTTTCATTGATGAGGTTGTTGGCATTGTCGTTCTGATCCAATGTCCAAATGTAACCTGTCTCTACCAGCAAGACTTCTTTGTTGGGGTATTGGCTGCGCAAATTTCGGATGATGCGTCCGACTTCCTCGATGCTGGTGGGTTTGTGCCAGGCCCAATAATAGGAAATGCCGATCAGGTCAAATTCTCGAACGCCTTGCTCGTGAAAGGCATCGATCAGCCATTGGGCATTTTGGGGACCGGCGACGTGTATCATGGTTTGGACTTCTTGTCCGCTTTGTGCTTCGAAATCGTGTACGGCTTGCAAGGCGTGGAGGAAAAGAGCCCGGTTTCTGTCCCAATCCAGGGTCCAGTCTTGGTTGTCTTCGGGCGAGAGCAAAATGCCTTTGTTGGTTTCATTGCCAATTTGGATCATCTCGGGCAGCAAATCTTCTTGATGAAGGTGGGCAAGGGTGCCAAAGAGGTAATTGTAGAGCGAGTCCTTGAGCAGATCGAGATCGTCCACCACCGGGAGCCAAGCCGATGGGACCAGCTGCTTGGAGGGATCGGCCCAGTTGTCAGAGAGGTGAAAATCCAATAGCACATCCATGCCTTGGTCCTTGGCCCGTGCGATGGCCTTTTTGACATCTGCCAAGTCGCTGTATCGTTGGCCATTGTTGAGATCGTCGTACCAGGAAGGGCTGTGCCAAAGCCGGAGTCGAATTAGGTTGCAGTTGTATTCTGAAAACAGTTCGTAGAGATCGCGCTCTTGTTGATCTTTTTGGTACACCACACCACAATCTTCCATCTCGTTGGCATAGGAAAGGTCTGCTCCAAAGTAAAAGTCTTGACTTTGTGCGGAAATGGCCAGGAAAAAAAGGGCATAAACTGCGGAGATATGCTTCATCAATGGCTTCATTTATTCTGTTTTGCTGAGGGACTCTGTCAAGATATGGGTTGGGCAAGGAAGACGTCCAACAGAAAGGGATGCCGCCAGTTGTTGGGATCGGTACTGATCGTAATTTCCCGTCAGGACACATTGTCCACCCGTAATGGGCGATAGGACCCTGGGGGCAGACTGAACGATTCCATCTATGACAATGGCCACGCAACGGTTGCCATCTTGTGCGGCCTTGGTGGTCATCTTGGCCCAAATCTCAGTCCCTTCCTCTGTCATGTCGATGGCGACGGACCCCTCTCCCGTGTGGACATATGTCTCGGCCTTGGCTTTTGCAATGTGCGTTTGGTTGATGGGGGCTTGTTGGCGTCCCTCTGTATTCAACATGTAGAGAGGGTAGCGTTTGGATTGTTCTGCGGAGACAGAGGTCGGCACCGATTGCCAAACCAATTTCAGGTTTTGATGCTTTGCTTCGACTTCTTTGAGCCGCTCTTTGATGGGGGCGAATCGGTCAGGATCATTTGTCCATCCAAGTACCTCGCGATAAGAGCCATTCCACTGTTCGGGCAGATAGGGTTCAAAGCCAGGGAGGTCGGGCAGAGAGTCCAAAATCCCCGCAATCTCTGGGTCGCCATGGCGGTAAAGGTTCCAAAGACCCATTTCTACGGATGCAAAGATGGCCCGGAACTGCGCCAGGGCGAGATCGTCTCCTTCGGGCAGCAGCGCACTCACCTGAATTTGTCTGGATGCGATGGTGGTCTGTATTTTTGCTTCCGAGAAGCCTCCCTTTTTCAATCGCTCGGAAATGGCCTCCTGCACCAACTGCAACTGTTGATCGTCAGTCGCACCGATGCAGCGCACTTCGGCAGTGGCGTCGATTTTTACCTTCGGTCCGCAGGACAGCAACAGGCAAAGAAATGAAATGGCGAGGCAGAGGCGCTTCATGTGTATTGTTTCATCAAAAGATAGGAAAACTTTTAGTGAAAATCACCTGTTTGGCAAGCTGTGAACAAACGAAGCAAGAGCAGCCGACGGATTGATGTCTTTACACAATCAATTTTCGAATGTTGTTCAGATAGCTTCGGCTGACTTTGACGACATCTCCATTCTTCATCACCACTTCATAGCTCGAGGGGTAGGTGTAGACTTCTTTGACACAAGTGATGTTGATGATGGTGGAGCGGTGGACCCTGATGAACTGTTGTGGAGATAGTTTTTCCTCCAGTTTGGTGATGCCATAGCTGCTCAGATAAGAGCCATCGAGGGTGGTCAGGCGAGCGTAGTTTCCTTCGGCCTTTATTTGGATGATTTGGTCAGTCGGGACGTTGATCAATTTGTTTTTGACAGATACCAAGATGTTGATGAGATGAGATTCTTGCTCATTCAGGGAGTTGACAAGTGTTTGGATCTGCGACAAATACCCTTTTGAGTTGTGTTGCAGCTTTTGAATGGCCTCGTCGAATCGCTCCTGTTTGAATGGCTTCAATAGATAATCAACGGCATGTACCTCAAAAGCCTTGAGGGCGTACTGGTCATAAGCCGTTGAGAAGATCACCTGTGGCATTTCTTCCAACCGCTTCAAGACTTCAAATCCCGTGAGTCCGGGCATCTGAATGTCCAAAAAAATCAAGTCAGGTTTGTAGGTGTTGATGGCAGTCACGGCGTCTACGCCATTGTTGCATTCCTCCAGCAAGACCAAATCCTCATGCTCTTCAAGAAATTCTTTGATCAGGGAACGCGCCGGAGCTTCGTCGTCGATGATGATGACTTTTTTCATAAGGGGGCTATTTCTACATCCATTGGGAGGGCAAATTTCACTGTCAATCCTTTGGGGGTATTGTTGGTCAACTCAATGCCACGGCCATACATTTTCCGCAAGCGTTCATCTGTATTGGACAGGCCTACCCCATGGGTCAGCAGGTCGCTTTTTTGTTGGTTCTGCGCGCCAACGCCAGTATCGCTGATGGCAATTTTGAGGGAATCTTCGACTTTGTGTATGTTCAGCACAATCTTTCCACCTTCAATCAAGGGAGAGATTCCGTGCTTGATAGAATTTTCGATGATTGGTTGGATCAGCATGGGAGGGACGGGGACGGTCCACAATTCTTCGTGGGCATTGATTTGGTAGCACAGCCTGTCTCCAAAACGCTCCTTTTCCAAGTCCAGGTACTTTTCAACGAACTCCAATTCATCTTTCAAAGGCACAAACTCTTCCCTCGATGCCTTGAGCTGATAGCGAAACAAATCAGAGAGTTTGTTGACCATGTCTCGTGCATTTTTCGCCGAATTGGGAATGGCCGCATTGATGGTGTTGAAAACATTGTACAAAAAATGAGGATTCAGCTGTGCCTTCAAGGCGGATAGCTCACTCTGTAGGCTCAATTGGCTCAACTGGGCGGCCAACAACTGTTGCGCTTTCAATTTTTTGTAGTAGTCAATCAAATGGAAAACGCCGAATTGAACGATGTAGAAAAGAACAGTGATGTAAAAATCCCAGACAATTCGAGAGCCTTGCGCCCTGATCATGCCGGTGCTGTCGCAAATCAGGTAGTAGATCCACATCCAGACAATGGCAAATAGGGGAAGGGTGACAAAGTGAAGCAGCAGCTTCTTCCAAAAGGGTGATGACGCCAATGTTCGGAAAAAAACCACCACAGAGGGGCCGTGAGCAATGCCTTGATGAGGTAGTTCAGCCCGATCCCCTTGAATAAATAATACACACCTGTATCGATCACCAAAGCCACATAATATACGGCCGCCATAAAGCAGTACAGAATGACGATCGGTGTGATTTCTCTGATGAAGTCTTTGGAAAACATCTCTTTGGGGTCCACTTTAGATTCCATCATACAAATATGTCATGACATCGGGAGGATGCCAAATGCAATTGGACGAACTGCAATATAAGCGTGTGAATGGATTTTGTGCAATTGAAACGACTATTTGACGGCTGGACACAAATGATTGGGATTGCACCCAAATGGAGGGCTTCTTTGCAGGGAAACTCTGACGAGTGAACATTTACCATTTCACAATTCAATCCATCTAAAATGAAAACTGTAAAATTTCTCTCCATCCTGGCAATCGCTTTTTTGACAGTATTGGTCTATCTGATGATCAGTCTGCCCAATCCCCTCGATCAAGAATACACAGAGATGGTCCAACTCCTCATGGAGAAAGAGCAATTCTTGACGGAAGAAGAAGCAATGAGTGAGTATCCTGCCTTGAAAGACCTCAAAACTCGCATGCAAGACATGGCAAAGATGCGCGACAACATCCGAAAAGTCAGCCAGCATCCCATTCCTCCAGACCAAAGTCAGAGCGGCCACCTGATGACCCAAGTCCAGGAGCTGAAAGCTGTCAAAAGAGAGATGCAAGTCATGAGGAGAGCAATGACAGATGGGACAGGAAAATTTGCAATTGTGGAGTAAAAGGGTTTCCTCACCGCCACTCCGTCCGCGCATGCGCCAACTCCTTCCCATCCGACAAACGCACCAAGCGATGCCGCAACTCTTGCGCCCCTTCCTCCCGCCACTCGCAGCGAAGCTCGTCCCCCAAGGATGCTTCCAGTCGAAACTGAATGTCGAAGGTCCTCAACTGGCGTTGGTTCAACCAATCAGAAGGAATGGCGTCCAGCATCCACTGAAAGTAGTTGACGTTGCTGAGGTGTTGGTTGAAGTCCAGGTCGTGCCAGTCGACCCGAAAGAGTTTGGAGCCCGTCGGCTCTTGCAGCAGGGGAAGCTTGTCCTTGATCCGCGGCAGGCATTCTTCTTCCGGAGGCATTTCTATGTCGAGGATGAAACTTGGGATGCGGGTCATTTTGCGCTTTTGGGTATTCATCAACAACCAAGTCGATGAGGCCTGTGCAATGGGGTTTTGCTCGGCATCGAACAGGCGGTAGTCCCGATAGGTGAAAAACTTCTCGAATCCGGCGGGGTGGGTGCGAATGTGCAATTCCTCCCCAAGCCGGGGGATGCGATCGATGTGGAGCCGCATGCGCATGAGGACCCACGACAGCTCGTAGGGCTCCAAATCCCAAAGAGAGACCTTCAACAAAAGGACATTTTGCATGGCTGCTTCGTGAAATTGATTGACCAAGGCCGGGATGGTCATTTGTTTGAATCGGTCAATCTCATAGGTGCTGACAGTCAAGGGGCTTTGGTAGATTAGGTGGGGATGGAGGGGCATCGCTTTTTTTTGCAAAGATACCCCCTGAAAGTGGATTTGACTCAGAACAAGGACTTTTCTTTCTTTCCGGTGCGGGCAAAATAATCCCTCGACATCCTTTACCCTTATCTGTGGAAAGACTATCTTCCCTCTGCTATGAAGGATACATTGGGCTGTCTGCTTCTTTTCTCGTTTTTTTACTTGGGATGCTATGTCTCCTTGACGGGCCAGAACTACCAGATTCAAAACGCATCCGTTTTGGAGGGGGCAGGGCAATCGCAGTTGTATGCGATGCTGGAAGACAGTCGCGGGTACTTGTGGTTGGGAAGCCAGGGAGGGGGACTGATTCGCTACGATGGCCAGCGAACGCAATCTTACGCAGCCCGCAGCGGGCAGTACATGCGAGCGATTTGCGAGGATGCATCAACGAATTTGTGGCTGGGAAGTGAAAAGGGATTGCTGCGGTTTGATGGGAGAGACTTCAAGCTGTTTTCCACCCCCAAAGCAGAAATGGAAATCAGGTGCCTCCTTCCCATTTCTCAAGACCAACTTTTGATTGGGACCGAGGATGGATTGTATTTGTTTCGGGTGAAAGCTGAGGGCTGGATGCCGCTGCGGATGCCAGGGCAAAAGGGGAAACTGTCGATATACGATGCCTTGACCGATGCGCAGGGACGCCATTGGCTGGCCTCCAACCAAGGGCTGTTGCAGTGGGTCAATGGACGGCTGATTCGATTTGGTTTGGAAGAAGGACTCAACAGCCTGGACTTGCGGGCCTTGGCGACCAATGGGAAAGGAGACTTGTGGATCGCTACCTATGAATCGGGCCTCAATGTATTGCAAGAGGGGGAAATGCTTCGGTGGGAACAGTCGGATTATGTGGAGAACAAAGGTGGGGTCAACGATTTGATGATCACTCCGAATGGCAACCTATGGCTGGCGAGCGAGCGGGCTGGGCTATTGATTTGGCAGGCAGATGCGAGGCGCTTTCAGCAGCTGCAAATTACGGATGGCTTGGAGAGCAATCACCTTCGGGCTTTGTTGACAGATTCCTGGGGCAACCATTGGATCGCAACGGCAGGTGGGGGGCTGAGCAGTTGTGTGCAAAGCAGAGAAGTGTTCACCCAATTTGGTCAAAAGGAAGGCTGGACATCTTCCTCTGTACAATGCCTCTTCTCCGATGCAGATGGCCGTTTGTGGATCGCCAGTGATGGCCAACTTTTTCATTGGCAACAAAGTCAGCTCACCAACTACAGCGAAGCCTCTTCCTGGCCCGACATGCGCATCCTTGCCATGCGCAAGGACAAAAAAGATCGCCTGTGGCTGGCAACGGCCAAACGGGGAATCTTGTTGGCAGGAGAGGATCGGATATTGAACATCAATCGCGACGGGGGACTGCGCAGCAACCGCGTCCGCGACATCCAACTCGACAGCCTGGGGCGCCTGTGGGTGGCAACTGCCAACGCTGGGCTGTGTCGGATCAGCCAGTCGCCAAGCGATTCGACGGGCTACCAATTTTCCTTTGACTATTTCAACAGCTCCAATGGCTGGCCCGATTTCCTCCGGGCGCTTCATCTCGACAAACGCGAGCGGGTCTGGTGGGTGGATGCCGATGGGCGCATGGGCTGTTACCAGGACAGCCTGCGGAGGGCATCGCCCGAAGTGGGACGAGTAGAGGTGCGTTCTTTGGTGGAAGACAGTTTGGGCTATCTGTGGGGAAGCAGTCGACGCAGGGGAATTTTTCGCCTCAACATCTATCAGGATTCTCTGCGCTTTCGCTTCTTCGACCGATCCGATGGCCTCACTTCCAACAGCACCCATCTACTGCTTTTGGGACAAGACGAGCGACTGTGGGTGGGCAGTGCGTCTGGTTTGGATGTGTTGACCTTGGAAAATGGCCAGCGAATTCAAGAGGTGGAGTCTTTTGGAGCTGCCCAGGGATTCAAGGGAGGGAGTGCAGGGCGCTATGCGGCGCTCGTAGATGCGGCAGGACAATTGTGGTTTGGGACCTCTGGAGGTTTGATGCGTTTTTCGGGAGCGCGTTCCCAACAAGAAAACTACCCACCGCGTCTTCAATTGAATGGAATTCTCATCGGAGGCAAGCCCATTGGGCAGACGGCCTATGCCGATAAGCTGGGGCCATGGGGGAGGCCCACAGAACAAATTCGCCTGCCCCATACCCTCAATGACTTTCAATTTGATTTTGTTGGCATTGATTATGCGGATGCCAAGCAGCTGCGCTACCAGTGGAAAATGGCTGGACAAATCGACAGTTGGCTGCCTCCGACGGATGTGACAACAGCCAGTTTTTCCAATCTCTCCCCCGGTGCTTACACCTTTGCGGTCAAGGCGAGCGATGGGCAGCTGGAGACAGAACCCTTGGAGGTGTCTTTGCTGGTCGAACCACCATTTTGGCAACAAACTTGGTTTCGGTGGATGGCCTTTTTGCTGGCGATTGCTGTGATGTGGGGCTTGTTTCGCTGGCGGCTGGATTTGGTCAGGCAGCGGGCAGCCAGGGCGCAAGAGCGGTTGAGATTGGAAAAAAATCTATTGGTCCTGGAGCAAAAGGCGCTTCAGTTGCAGATGAATCCCCATTTCATTTTCAATGCGTTGAACAGCATCCAGAGTCAGATCAACGAAAAGGACCATCGCAATGCCCGCTATCAATTGGCCAAGTTTGCGCGGCTGATGCGGGCCATTTTGGAAAATTCCAGAGAGGAGAGAATTCCACTCGAAGATGAGGTACAGCTATTGGAAAATTACCTTGCCATGGAGGCCTTCAGCCGGGGCAAGAGCTTTGACTACAGCGTAGAAGTGGAGGAGCAATTGGAGGCCGATCAGCTGCAGATTCCACCCATGTTGATTCAACCCTTTGTGGAAAATGCCATCGTCCACGGGGTGGCGCACCTGGAGGAAAGAGGCTTGGTAACCGTTCGCTTTGAGCAAAAAGGGCGGATGCTGGCCTGCCTGATCGAGGACAATGGCATCGGCAGGGAGGCGGCTCGGGCCCGCAAGAGCCAGCAAGCGCAGCAGCACCGATCGGTGGCATTGGAGGTGACCAGAGAGCGACTGGAACTCTTGGATGGCACCGCCCGGAAAAACCTGCAGATGGAAGATGTCGTGGACGAAAGTGGTCGGGTTTGCGGCACGAGGGTCAGCTTGTTGCTGCCAATGGACTGAGCATGTTGCGCATCGACGGTTTGATAATTCCGTCCAAGTATGCATATATTTGTCGAGGGCAAAAGAGGGCCTTTTGCTTGAAAAAATAAGTCTGACTACCATGATCAAAGCCGCCATCATCGACGACGTACCCCAAGCCATTGAGACATTGAAGGAAGACCTTCGGGCCTATTGCCCTGAGGTAGAGGTGATTGGACAAGCCAATGGCGTGGTCAGTGGTGCCAAATTGTTGAACAGCATCCAGCCCGATGTGGTCTTTTTGGACATTCAGATGCCCGATGGAAGTGGATTTGACTTGCTCGAAATTTTGCCAAATCCCAACTTCAAAATCATCTTCACCACTGCTTCCGATGCCTTTGCCATTAAGGCCTTTCGATTTTCGGCAGTGGATTACTTGCTCAAACCAGTCGATCCGGATGAATTGATGGCCGCCGTTGAAAAGCTGAAAGAACTCTCTCGCCCCTCCAATGACAGCCTGGATTTGCTCAAAGAAACCATGAGCGAGAAGAACCGACCAGAGCGAATCGCCCTTCACACCCAAGAAAAAATCAGTGTCGTCACCATCGCCGATATTGTGAGATGTGAATCCAGCGGTAACTATACTCAGTTTTTTTTCGTCAATGGAGAGAAGCTGTTGGTGACCCGCACCTTGAAGGAATACGACCAGCTTTTTCGCGATCACAACTTTGCCAGGGTCCACCAATCTCACCTGGTCAATACCCGCCACATCAAGGAGTATGTCAAAACGGAGGGCGGATATTTGATGATGAAAGATGGATCGCGCGTATCTGTCTCGATGCGGAAAAAGTCAGAAGTCATGAAATTACTGGAAAACTTATAGTTATGGAATCCAATGGAAAATCGGCCTTGATGCGTTTCGGTCTGCTGAGCATTGTGTACCTGGCCTTGGCAATTTTCTTTTGCCAAATGGTCATTCAAAAAACCAATGCCTACAAAAACGAGAAGCAGGTCTACGCAGAAGCCTTGTATTTCAAAGACCGCCTGTTGAACCCCGATGAGTGGTTTGGCGACAAAAAGGTCCAGGCTGCAAAGATTGAAACGGCAGAAAAGCGGCTGCAGGAGGCAGGGAAGTCCAAAAAAGAGGCACAGCTGTACGGAGGCTATTTCGCCATCTTGTCGGTTGTGTACATTGGCCTTTGTTTTTTCATGGCCAGCCAATTGCCCAAGCTTCGGGCCGCTGGCTTCATCGTCGTGGCGCTGGCCTGCCTGTATGGAGGGCTGTTCACCCCCATGATTGAGCTGGCAGCCTACGAGCAAGACCTCAAGTTTCCCGTCAAATTTGACACTGGCATGTTTGGAATGAAGTTGGACTTTGAACAGCAATTCATCGGCGACATGTTTTTTTACTACCAAAGTAAATCTGTCATTGAACTCATTGGCCTGCTGTTCGAACAGCGCAATTTGGTGGTTGGCATCAGCATCTTGTTGTTCAGTGTCATCCTGCCACTTGGGAAAATTCTCAGCACCTTCGCCGTCTTGTTCAACGAACGATTGGCCAACAATTCCTTCCTCTCCCTGTGGATTCACAAAACGGGCAAATGGTCCATGGCCGATGTCTTTGTGGTTGCCATGTTTTTGAGCTATCTGGCATTCAGCAACATGCAGGTGGGCATTCAGACGGAGAGCCAAGTCATGCTTGGGTTGTATTTTTTCTTCGCTTATGTCATCGTATCCATTATTTCCTCGATACTGCTCAATGCTTCTGTGTCGCCACTGGAGTCAAGCGCTGATGTTGAGTAAAAAAGAAAAGTCCGGAGGTCGCGTGTGCAACCTCCGGTACCAAATAACCTTTACCTGATATATACTTTTCTCAGCATCCTTCGCAGTCAGCGTACTTGCTGACTTGGCGGACCAGGTGGCCGCGCTCGGCTTTGGAAGAGAGGAAGAAGCTCACCTCCCAGCATCCTTCGTGGTTGGTGGTAGACAGCAGCAGGTCCAGTTGGCCATCGCCATCTACATCACCCAACCATTCCAGGAATACACCGCCTTCATAGCCATTGCCAAACCAAGATGGGAGGTCCATCCGATAAAGCACTTCTTCTGTTGTTCGGTCGCCTTTGACCTTGCGGATGCGCAGTTCGTAATTGCGGATCATTGAAAAGGGCTTGCTGTCTGCCGGGCTTTTGTTGACCACGACATTGCCCTTGGCATACACATAGTAGGAGGCCTTGTCCGTACCGAAGTAGATGGTTTCCCCAGGGAACAAGAACTTGGCATCGAATTTTTTTCCGTTGATTCCCGTGGTCTTCAGCGGCTTGATGCCACTGATCAGAAAGACAGGCTGTTCTGGTCCAGCCAATTGGGCCGTGATGTAAGGATCGTTTTCGTCTCCCATCAAAGTATCTAGGTGGAAATTGGGAGCTTCCAGTCGAAATTCCGGATCGAAGCGATTGTCGTTGGAGGCATAGAGGGCCAAAAACTCTTTGTCGAGTGGATAGCCAGCGCTCAGCCAGGTGTCGGTATGGATGACCTGTATGGGGGATTCCGCTTTCAGATAGCCGTCGAACATCCATCCGGTTTTGCCTCTGTAGTAGGCTTGTACCCAATTGCCGTCTTTGCCTTCGACGGTCTCAGGGACGGCAGGTCCGTTGGTACATACGGTGATTTGTTTGCCAAAGGGAACGGCCATGATCTTGTTGGAAAGGAGCGAAGGGGCATCCCGCAGCGTCAGGCCCGAAGAGGCTTCTACGACGTACAGGTTGCCAGCTTCGCCTTCACAATCATATTGTTGTGCTCGGATGTTGTTGTTGAGAAAGAGCAGTACGCTCGCGATGAGGATGACAGTGATTCGTTTCATGATGTTCAGATTTTTACTGTTGAGGGATTGGTTGGCAATGGGGATTTTCTGTTTCTCAGTCTGCCAATATTTTTGGCATGTGTTGTTGCAAGATGTTGTCGAATACATTGGGGCCTGCATTGGCTGGTAGTACGGCGATCTCGACTTTGCTGGCCAGTTCCTTGTTGATGAGGAAGGAGGCGAAGGTCGGATTGTCGGAGCAAAGGCGGGCAAATTGCAGTTGCTGGTCCAGGGTGGCTTGTTCGGACTGCCGCTTTTTGGCAATGTCCAGTTCGTTGAGTTCTTTTTGGCGCTGTATGTCCAAGTCTTTCAGTTGTTTTTTGCGGTCGACTTCTGCTTGTGCCAGCAATTTCTTGCGCTCTACTTCTGCCTCTGCCCGCTTGCGATCCAGGGCAGCCTGTGTTTCGGCCTTGGCCAGCTCAGAGGCCCGGCGGCTTTCTTCGGTCTTGGCCTGTATGCGTTGCAAGCGCCCATCTGCCTCTGCCCGTGCAATGGCGATCTTGCCTTCCGCTTCTGCCTTCTTTCGCTCTGCCAATGCCTCTTCCAGGTCGATGACATTTTGCTGTCGGACCCTTTCGAGTTCCTGGCGTTGCAGTCCGGCTTTTTCCATGGCCTCGGTGTAGGAGGCAGGAAAATCTATTTTGGTGAAAATGATTTCTTTGATTTGGATGTTGTCGTCGGTCAACTCTCTGGTCAAGGCATTTTTGATGTCGTCCATAAAGTCTTTCCGATGTGGGATGAAGACCGAGTCCACGCTGGGAAAGTTGTAGGCAATGCCTCCGGCCAATTCGATCATCCGAGCCTTCAGGATCAGCTGGTTGTATTGGTCGGCACTTTCAAATTGATTGAGGAAGAGTGTGGTGTCCTCGATGGCCCAGCGGACGGAAATGTCCAGGTTGAGCGGCACCCCATCGCCGAGCCGAATGCCCACCAACTGGTTTTGATGGACCCGGTCGAAATTGGGCTTTGCAATGACCTTTTCAATAGGAGTGTTCACTTGTTGGGATTCTTCTTTGCGAGTGAGTTGGTAGATGCTGACAATGGCCAGGAGGACAACGAGAGCGATGAGATAGTTGCGCATGGTAAAGGATGTTTGAAGGTGTTCGATTTTGATTACACTGGCAAGATGCAATGGAATTGGGTGTGGAGAGGCGGGGAATGAATAAGCGCAGCAAACGGACGAGAATCCGCAACCGATGGGGGAGCATTAGAAAAAGGGGGAAATGAGGAGGGATTTCTTGTCAATCAGATCAGTACTCGACCTTGTAGCCAATACCCTTGACGGTACGGATGTATTCGCTTCCTACCTTGTCGCGCAATTTGCTGATGTGGACATCGATGGTGCGATTGCCTACGATCACCTCATTGCCCCATACATTTCGGTAGATTTCCTCCCGGGAAAAGACCTTTCCAGGGCGAGAGGCCAGCAACCAGAGAATGTCGAATTCTTTTTTGGCGAGTTCGACTTTCCGCTCTTCCAATTGCACTTCGTAGCTTTCTTTGTCGATGATGAGCTTGTCGATGACGATTTTTCTCTCCTTTTTTTCCTCTCCGACTTCGCGGTGGCGGCGAAGCAGGGCTTTGATGCGGCTGACCAGCAGGCGAGGGCGAATGGGCTTTTGGATGTAGTCGTCGGCCCCCGCTTCCAGCCCAGCAATTTGGGAATACTCTTCGTGACGAGCGGTGAGGAAGGCGACCAAGGTTTGTTTCAAATCCTTGTTTTTGCGGATGCGGTGGCAAGTTTCGACCCCGTCCATTTCGGGCATCATGATGTCCAGGAGAATGAGATGCGGAACGATCTTGCGGGCTGCTTCTACGGCTTCGAACCCATTGGAGGCCGTGCTGACTTGATAGCCTTCTTTTTCGAGATTGTACTTGAGAAAGTCCAAAATGTCAGGCTCGTCATCTACCAGCAAAAGGCGTATGTTAGAATTTTCCATCATATTCAAAGGGGTACCATTGCCACGGGCATCTAAAGTGGGTTGCATAAGCGTTTGGGGATTTGCTTTCGACCAAAAATAAGGAGAAGCCCAGCTGTAAAACAAAGGGAGTTTTAAGAATTAAACGAAACTTAATACTTGCTTAACATCCTCAGATGCCTGTTTTATTCTGCCGCAGAATCGGGCAATGGAAGGGAGTCGTTGAGGGCACGTGGGAGTTTTCGGACTCGTCCCTTGGTCGATTTTTCCACCCTCAGGCGAGGGCTGATGCAGCCGTAGTCCAGCTCGTGGTATTCGTAGATGGACCATTTGCCCCAGCGGTATTCCAAGGCGGTACAAAAGTTTGTCCAATCCCCAGTATTCAGGTAGGTGATCACTTGCTGACTGGAAGATTTACTGGTGATGATGGGGGCGTCCGGATGGCTGCAGATGATGTAGTCGTAGCCCTCGTCCAAGGCCTTGTCCATGGCTTCTGTTTCGCTTTTGGAAAGGGGTCTTTGGGTAGCGGTTGATGCCAGTCGGGCGTTGCCAAAGACTTCGCCTTCTGGGAACAGGCGGCGGTGGTATTGGCGCATCCATCGTTGCATGTGTTGTCGCCAGCTGTTGGTATGTCGGCTTCGGGTGGCGTATTTCCCTGAAGTCGATGTGTCGGGTAAGATGAGGTGCTTTTTGTTCTTGTAGTGAAATTCGAGTTGATCGCGAAACAGGATGTTGCCTGGTGGGCCATTGGACGAAAGCCCCAATTGTTGCTCGTGTTTTCGGGTGACGAAGTAGACCTTGGTGCCAGTCACCGATTTTTCGATGATGTTGTTCAACACCTCCTGATGTCCAGTGGGAAGCCTCTTTTTGCTGCGGTGGGCAGGGGAAAAGAGGTTGCCATTGATGACCAGTGTTTCCGTGCGAATGCTCTGGAGGTATTGGATCAGTTCACGCACCCTGCTGGTGGATGCCCCCAGATGAACATCGGATATGATTGCTATTTCTATTTCCCTTGGAGTCATGAGCTTGATACCTTAATATTGATCATTTGCAATATGCGATGGATCTGTTAATTGGCAGTTAAAGACGTATTACTTGTGGATTAAAAATGAGGGAGGTACGTAGAGGTAAAAAGATAATGTGTTTTCCAATGCCCCAAAAGAGAAAGAAGATAAGGCGGGGAGCCTTATCTTCTTCGCTAGACATCGGAAAGAGAGTTAGGTCAAAGAGGGGACTAATGAATGAATAGTAAGAACGACTTTGTTACACTGCAAAAGTGCAACCCAAAGATTAACTGCTGGTTAATGCCACATTAAGTTTGTTTTAAAGGCTTTTTTTGAGGGATTTTGGGCCAGATTGGCACCAATGTTAACTGAATGTAAAGGAATTGGATGGGCTGATTAATTGTGGGTTAAAAATGACTCCCAGGGGCAAATTATTATTTACACAAAGTTAGTGCTTGATTCATTGGTGATTAATAGTGTCAAGATAGTTTTGCAGTGTTTTTAGGACAAAATTCAACTGATTTACGTCCAACACTAATTCTCAAATCAACACAGATTATGGCCAAAAAAATTTACACTCTATTATTTGCACTGTGCCTGTTTTCAGGACTGACTGCGCAAACCGTAGTTACCATCACAGATGGTGATCTGCAAGGTGGTCAAACGTACAACTGGACCAAGGACAACATCTACCTTTTGGACGGTTTTGTATACCTGGAAGAAGACGGTGTTCTCAACATCGAGGCTGGTACAGTCATCAAAGGAAAAGAAACTCCCTCCAACACAGATCTGGCAAGTACCTTGATCATCGCAAGAGGTGCTCAGATTTTTGCAGAGGGTACAGCAAAAGACCCGATCATCTTCACTGCCGAGCAAGACGATACAAACGATCCTGATGATGGATTCGGTTCCAATGTACGCGGTCTCTGGGGTGGTCTGATTGTATTGGGAAAAGGTGTACTGGGAGACAGAACATCTGAAGTTGTCGTTGAAGGTCTTCCAGAGATGGAGCCACGCGCACTTTATGGTGGCAACGACGATGAAGACAACTCTGGTGTCATTCGCTACGTATCCATCCGCCACGGTGGTGCTGCTCTTGCCCCTGGCAACGAGATCAATGGCCTTACCTTGGGTGCCGTTGGTAGCGAAACAACCATTGAATTTGTTGAGGTATTCGCCAACTTTGACGACGGCATCGAATGGTTCGGTGGTACCGTTTCTGTCAAGTATGCAGCTGTTTCCTTCTGCGGCGATGATTCTTATGACTTCGACACAGGATGGAGAGGCAACGGCCAGTTCTGGTTCTCTCTGCAAGCTGGAAATACTGGTGACAACGCTGGTGAGCACGATGGCGCCAAGCCAGACGACAACGCTCGCTTTTCTCAGCCCGAGATTTACAACGCTACCTACATCGGTGGTGGTGTCAATGGCACAGGCAAAAATGAACACGTTCTCTTGTTCCGCGACGGAACTGGTGGAACTTATGCCAATAGCATTTTCACAGACTTCACCAACTTTGCCATCCAGGTAGAAGACCTTCCAATGGGATCAGGCTTGGACAGCCGCCAGCGCATGGAGAATGGGGAGTTGGTTGTGAAAAACAACATTTGGTTCGGTTTTGGTGAAGGCAGCGAGCTCAATGCTGGCAACAACGGCATCATCGAAGTGACCAGAGATGACGACGGCAATGTCATTGCAGAAGATGCAACAGCTGCTTTCCTCGTCAGTCACCTGACCAATAACGGCAACACATTGGAAGATCCGAAAATTACAAAAATCACCCGTGGATCAGGGGAAGAGTTGGACCCTCGTCCAGCTGTCAACGGTCCTGCTTACGAGGGCTTGGCTGACATTCCAGAGAAAGATTTCTTCCAAGAAGTTCCCTTCAAAGGTGCTTTTGGTGCGACCAATTGGTTGCGCGGCTGGACTGCTTTGGACAACAACGGTTTCTTTGCCGATCAAGATGAAATTGTCGTCACAGACGCCGATCTGCAAGGTGGACAAACATACACTTGGACCAACGACAACATCTACCTACTCGACGGTTTTGTATACCTCGAAGACGAGGGTGTACTGAACATCGAGCCAGGTACCATCATCAAAGGCAAGCAGACCCCATCTACCAACGAGTTGGCTTCCACACTGATCATCACTCGTGGCGCTCAAATCTTCGCAGAAGGTACTGCTCAAGCGCCAATCATCTTCACAACTGAAATTGACGACACAGACGATCCTGACGATTTGCCAACCTCTGCCCGTGGCCTCTGGGGTGGTTTGATCATCTTGGGAGAAGGTGTACTGGGAGACAGAACATCTGAGGTGGTCGTAGAAGGATTGCCAGAAATGGAATCTCGCGCACTGTATGGTGGCAACAACGATGCTGACAACTCTGGTTCTCTGAGATATGTATCCATCCGTCACGGTGGTGCTGCTCTCGCTCCAGGCAATGAAATCAACGGTTTGACCCTCGGTGGTGTCGGCAGCGGAACAAAGATCGAATATGTAGAGGTGTTCGCCAACTTCGATGATGGCATCGAGTGGTTTGGTGGAACTGTCTCTATCAAATATGCAGCTGTCTCTTACTGTGGTGATGATTCTTACGATTACGACACAGGATGGAGAGGAAAAGGTCAGTTCTGGTTGTCCTTGCAAGCCATCAATACTGGTGACAACGGAGGTGAGCACGATGGTGCCAAGCCAGACGACAACGCTCGCTTCTCTCAGCCTGAGATCTACAACGCCACTTACATCGGTTCTGGTGTAGACGGTACTGCCAAGAACGAACACGCTCTCTTGTTCCGCGATGGTACAGGAGCCACTTATGGCAATAGCATTTTCACAGACTTCGCCAACTTCGCCATTCAGGTAGAGGATCTGCCAGCTGCTTCCGGTTTGGACAGTCGCCAGCGCATGCTCAATGGCGAATTGAGTCTGCCAAACAACATCTGGTTCGGATTTGGTGAAGGCGATCAACTCAATGCCGGCAACGATGGCATCATCCAAGTGACCAAAGATGACAATGACGTCGTCATCGCAGAAGATGCTGCTGCTCAGTTCCTGATCGATCACCTGGGAAGCAATGGCAATACCATTGAAAATCCTCAGTTGGGTGGAATCAGCAGAATCACTGACGGTGGCTTCGACCCACGTCCAGCTGAAAATGGCCCTGCTTACACAGGCAATGCCGCTGCTACTCCAGATGATGACTTCTTCTCTGAAGCTACTTTCCGCGGAGCATTCTGCAACGATGGTGTTTGGATCAAAGACTGGACGGCTCTTTCTGAATACGGCGTATTGAACAGCTCCGTTCCTTCTGCAGCAGGTACTTGCGACATCGTCAACATCGACGAACTCTTCGTAGAAGACAACGGCTATGTACTGATGCAAAACGCACCAAACCCAGCAGCCAACGAATTGTCCATCTCTTATGTCCTTCCCGAAACGGCTTGGGTAAGCATGGAGCTGAGAGACATCAACGGTCGCCTGATCGGCAGCATGATGACTCCTCAAAGACAAGTAGCTGGTACACACAACCTGACCTACAATGTCAGCGAGTTGCCAAACGGATTCTACTTCTACACACTGAGAACAGATAAAGTAAACATTACCAAGCGCATGGTGGTCAGCCACTAATTGCCATTCCCCAGAGCAGATGAGCAGTCGTGAAGGAATTACATTCGCGGCTGCTCATTTACCGTAAAACTTTCCATTTTTCAATCTAGTTAAAAACACAAAAAGTGATGATGAAACCAACGCAAATACTGCTGAGTAGTATTTTTGTATTGCTCCTTTCTACTGGCCTCTGGGCACAGCAAGGAACCATCCGCGGGACGGTCTCTGACAAATCAACAGGAGAAGTCCTGATGTTTTCCAACGTGGTGGTCAAAGGAACAGATCCCATCATTGGGGGACAAACTGACCTCGATGGAAACTATACCATCAAACTGGCTCCAGGTACCTACGATCTGGAATTTTCCTACGTTGGGTACACCACCCAAACAGTTACTGGAGTCGAAGTAAAAGAAAATGACATCACCATATTCGACTTTTTGATGAGCAGCGATGCAGTCGAATTGGATCTCGACATTGTCGTCCAGGCAGAGCGAATCGACCGGACAGAAAATGCCCTGTTGGTTCTACAGATGAAGGCTCCCGCCATCCAAGACGGCATCTCCGCCCAGGAAATCTCTCGCTACGGCAGCAGCAACGCGGCCGAGTCCATGAAGCGGGTCACAGGAGCTTCCGTACAGGATGGGCGCTACATCGTCGTGCGAGGCTTGGGCGATCGTTACTCCAACGCCCAGCTCAACGGTCTGCAACTTCCCAGCACCGACCCATACCGAAACAGTACCCAACTGGATTTGATCCCAGCCAACGTACTGGACAACGTGATTGCTTCCAAAACTTTCACGCCAGACATGCCCGGAAACTTTGCAGGCGGAAATGTGAACATCAAGACCAAGTCGTTCCCTGAGCGATTTACTCTTTCTGCTTCCCTCTCTGCTTCTTACAATACCCAAAGTTCTTTCATCGATGATTTCCTGACACATCAAGGGGGGGACACAGACTGGCTTGGCTACGACGATGGCACCCGCGACGTGCCTGCCATCCTGCAGGACCCCAAGACAAGAAGTGAACTCAAAGCGAGTTCTTGGATCTTTGGTCCAAGAGACGAGGAGTTGGGCCAATTGATCGATGATGCGTCCAAATCTCTCAACCCACAACTGGAGCCAACCACTACCAGTGTCCCCTTGAATCACGGAGCCTCTTTTTCTGTCGGCAACCAATTCGACGTGGCCAATCGCCCTTTGGGTGTTTTGGTGGGTGTGAGCTATTCCAAAAGCTACAACCACTACAGCGATGGTGCGTTCAAATTTTGGGAAGTCAACCCAGGTGGAGAAGAATTGGTCAACGATCGTTCGTTGTCTGATACACAGAGTGCCGAAAATGCAACCATCGGTGGATTGGTGGGCTTGGCCTACAAGATCAGTCCTTCCAACAAAATATCCTTCAACGCCTTGTACAATCACGATGGCATCAAATCTTCTCGTGCCCTGCAAGGTGCCTTCCCATCCATCATCTCGGGAAGTGGTGTATTCCAAACGCGTTCTCTTCTCTTCGTCGAACGGGAACTCAGCGATTTCCAGCTGCAGGGCGAACATGCTTTGGGCAACAGCAAGAATGCCGTCCAGTTTGACTGGGCAGCCAACTTGGTAAGTACCTCTCAGAGCGAACCTGACTTCCGTCTTTTTGCAAACACTTTCCGCGAGCGCAATGGTGATCGCCAGTACTTCATCTCTCCGGCAGAATACGACCTGCCCTTCCACTTCTTCCGGACCTTGAGCGACCAGCAGTGGGAAGCCAAAGGAGATTTCACCATTCCCTTCGCACAAGAAAAGAGCTCTGCCAACAAAATCAAATTCGGAGCTGCCTATCGCACCAAAGATCGCACCTTTGAGGAAGACCAATGGCAGATCATCAACTTCGACAATGTCGAGCCATATGATGGCAGCGGCAATGACTTCTTTGAAAGAAATGCTGGCATGTTGACAGATGAAGGCAGCGGTGACCAAACGGTTGGCCTGTATCCCATCAGTCAGCGCGACATCGGAAACAGCTACGATGGAACGGAATCTGTTTTCAGCGCCTATGGGATGGTCACCTACGATTGGACCCGCTTCAAGGTGATTGCAGGTGTCCGTTTGGAAAACACTGACATCAGTGTGATCAGCCGTGATACTTCCTTCTCAGAAGGACAGATCAACCAATTGGATGTATTGCCCTCTCTCAATTTGGTGTATCGCCTCACCGAAAACATGAACCTGCGCGCCTCTGCCACTCAGACATTGGCCCGCCCCAACATGCGGGAGCTGGCCCCCTTTACCTCCTTTGACTTCATCGGAGGCTTCCGCCTGACGGGTAATCCAGAACTGAAGCGTACCCTGATCCAAAACTACGATTTCAGATGGGAGTACTTCTTCAAGCCAGGAGAAGTGATCGCTGTCAGTGCCTATTACAAAGATTTCACCAACCCCATTGTGCAGGCCTTCTTGCCAAGAGCTGCCAACCCGGAATTGCAATTCCAGAATGTGGACCAGGCGGAGGTATATGGTGTTGAATTTGAGTTCCGCAAGCGTTTGGGCTTCATTTCTCCTGCTTTGGAAAATTTGAAGTTCTCCACCAACTTGTCCTACATTCAGTCTGAGGTGAAAATCCCCGGTGATCCAAATGATCCCGATTCGGAGGCTGGCATCATCCAGCGCTTCAACCCTGAGAAAGGCCTCACTCGTCCATTCGCTGGGCAGTCGCCCTTCCTGCTGAATGTGGCCCTCAACTACACCAATCCAGAAAGCGGTTGGGACGCCTTGTTGGCCTTCAACATCTTTGGTCGCCGATTGGCCTTCAACAGCCCCAACCTGGTGCCAGATGTTTACGAAACACCCATTCCACAGCTTGACCTTACGGTGTCCAAAAACATCACGGATCGCATCAGTGCCAAGGTGTCCGTCCAAAACATCCTGAACCGGGACTTCCGCCAGGTCATGGAGTACAGAGGAACCGACTACGACATTCGCCGATTCCGCAAAGGGGTGGACTTTGGAATGAGTTTGTCTTACAAAATCTAAGAATCATTCATCGATGGATCGAGTGGAGCAAGAAGTTTTGATTGCCTCCTCGATCTGGAAAAGATATACAAGAAAACTAGATTGAATGGAGTTTTACAACTCTATTAGAACCCTCGGTCTTGACTGACTGAGGGTTTTTCATTTTTGTCAAAAAAAATAGAATCCCCCACATTACCTTTCTTCATTTTCGACAATAAAGAGGTGCAAAAAGAAATGCTTTTCTAAAACTAAAACCTTGCACCATGAGAATTTTATGGACTTTGTTGTTGAGTGGACTCTTTGCCTTGTCCTTGCCTGCCCAACAAGAGCTGAGACAGTACACCAGCATGGAGTATCAGCATTATCTTGGACAGACCAAATCAGCCAAGCAGTCGGCGGCTACCCGGCTGGAAAAAGTGTTGAACGGCCCGCTTCGTTTTGAGGCGGCCCGCGATGTGACGATCCCTGTCGTTTTCCACGTTTTGTATGCCGATGAGAACGAAAAGGTTTCGCTGGAATTGCTACAGAAACAGTTGGAGATTTTGAACGAAGATTTTGCAGATCAAAGCCAGGAGAGCTACCGACCCGATCCGGAAATCGGGGACCAAAGAAACCTGGGAGAGTACTTAAAGTATCGAAGAGACACCCGCATTCGCTTTTGTTTTCCCAACACATCTTCCTCCCAAGAAGTGGTAAAGTACAGCAAGACGAATGTGATAGAATGGACTGATTTTCTCAGCATGAAAGAAGAGGCAGAGGGCTCCCTTCCCTGGAATACTGCCCACTATCTCAACGTGTGGATTTGCAAGTTGCCAGACGACAATGCTGGATTTGCACAAATGCCGTATTATCCCAAAGAGTGGGATGGTGTTGTGATTGACTACCGTTATGTGCAGAACATTGGCTCCGATGAGTCGCCCTACAATGCTGGTCATACCCTCACACATTTGGTGGGGAATTACTTGGGACTTTATCCGCTTTGGGGGTCCCGTCCGTGCAGCGATGACTATGTCGATGACACCCCGATTCACAATTCGCCCAACGTTCGCTGTGAGAGCATCAACCACATTTCCACCTGCTCTGGTAACCCTACAGAGATGATCAACAACTTCATGGACAATACCCATGATGCCTGCCTCAATATGTTTACCCGTGGGCAAATGTTGCGCATGCAAGGGGTGTTGCAAGTGGATGGTCCGAGGGGCGAATTGGGCATGGCCAAAACCCAATGCGACGAGCAAGCCTTAGAGGGGGAGTTGACAGAATTGCCAGAGGGCTTTTCCCAGCCCAGCATCCCTCCCGGACTCCGGGTTTTTCCCAATCCCGTGGTGGAAGAAATGGTCATCGATTTTCGGCCTGCTTCGGGTGAGGCCACAAATTATCAGATACAGCTGTTCAGCATTTCTGGTCAACTGCTTTTCGAACTGGAAAAAACGGCCGACGATCCGTCTACCCATCTCGACATGCGCCAATGGTCTTCTGGAATGTACTTCCTGAACGTGCGCCAAGGCAGTGAAAATTTTTCTCAAAAAATCATTGTAAAGTAAGAGCTTGTTCAAATTTAGTTTTTCAGATAATATGAGATGGATTTCACAGCCAGACGAAGCTCATTTTGAGGTGCATAGCCGGAGGCTACGTGCCGAAAAACCCGCCTGCCGGCGAGGCAGGAAGCTGAAGGATGGTGAAGAAAGACGCTCATATTAGCGAAAAGATTAACTTTCGACAAGCTCTAAAGGCTCCCTACTTACACCAGTAGACAAGCCCTCCTTTTTACTTTTTTCACATCTCAAAATATCTAGGAAATGAAAAGGTTGATTCCTGCTTCATTATATATTCTATTGCTTTTACTATTGTTTCGAACGCCTGTGCGGGGACAAAATGCGTACAGCACTGCTGTCGACGGCCCCATCATTCCCTCGGTGGCAGCGATGAGTTTTGGCAAGTATGCCGATACGCCTGTCAATCCGGCCAATGGGACCACATCAGTTGGTATCCCGCTATTTACCTTGGAGGAGGGGCCACTGAGTCATGCCCTCTCGCTGAGTTACCATACTGGTGGCATACGCATCTCGGAGATTGCCAGCGAGGTGGGCCTTGGTTGGAATCTCAATGCGGGGGGCGTTATCTCCCGAACGGTCCGTGGCTTGCCCGATGAGCAAAATGACCAAGGGTATTGGTACAGTGGAGACCAACTACTCGGATGGTTGAGCGGTCCGGAGGGCGAGGATGTTGCCAAGGGAAAACTCGACGCAGAGCCTGATCTGTTTTTTTTCAACGTTGGAGGAATGTCTGGCAAATTCGTGTTCGACGCCAACGGAAACGCCCATCTGATCCCAAAGGCGGACATCAAGATACAGCGGAGAGAAAACAATTCTGCTTTGGGGTTTCGCCTCATTGCACCAGACGGTACCAAATATTACTTTGGACAGTTTTCTGGTGGATTGGGCATTGCCATCCAACAAACAGAGGTAGACGGTCGCAATCAATTCATTGATACTTGGTACTTGACACGCATAGAGTCTTTCGACTCTAAACACAAGATCGATTTTGAATATGGTCTCAACGATTACCGATACAAAACCAACAAGGAGTGCATCGTCTCCAAGTACCACGACAATGGGCAAGAGGAAGGAACCAATACCTGTGATGGTGAGCAAACGACAATCCGCATAGACGGGATGATCCTGAAAAAAATCATCACAACGACTACCACAGTCGATTTCGAACATGGGGAGCGGTTGGATTTGTTGACGAGATATGGCAATGGCAATTCGGCAGGCAATCGCGTGTCTCGCATCACAATCAATCACGGAGACAAATGCATCTACTACGATTTGAACTACACCTACTTGACGGATAATACAATTGAAGACAACTTGGATCGCCGCTTGCGTTTGGAAAACATCCGAAAGTTGGCTTGCAACAACAGCAGTCCGGATACCGAGGAACCATATGTTTTTGAGTATTATGGGTCCACCACTTATCCAGGTCTACTCAGCAAGCAAATCGATCATTGGGGATATTACAATGGCGAACACGTCAACGAGACAAAAGATGATTTGATTCCTTCTTCTAGCTTGAGAACATTGTCAGGCAATCACCTTTTATCGTACGGTTCAGGACAGCGCGAGTCCAGCGAGCCACACATGATCCACGGCATGCTCAAGCGCATCACATTTCCCACAAAAGGGCATACCGAATATACCTACGAAGCCAATGATTATCTCAAGACAGACAATGATCCACAGCAATTGCTCAGCATGGAAAGCTGTTTTGGCAATGCGGGGACTGCTTGCTGTCCTTCTAGTACGACCAATGCCTACCAAGTCCTCGACTCGTCCATGGTCAATACGGGCATCATCAAACTCAAATTGGACAATGACTTGGGGGAGTACGATTGTACAGGAACCTTTCACCAGGTCCAAATACGGATTTACGATGAGACAAACGGTGGAACATTCGCCGCTGGTTTCAGTACCAATATTTCCGGTTATGGCGAGGCAGAGGTGATAAAAAACATATCGGACTATCCCAGTTTGGTGCCTGGACACAATTACCGCTTTGAGCTGTCGACGATCGCTGCCAGAGGAACGGTCGAGATCACCTATACGCCAGACTTTGTCAATGCTTGGGCAGGGGGACTGCGCCTTCAGAAGATTCAGACCCATGACGGGTTTGATGCCAGTAAGGACATCATCCGCACATTTGAATACAAGCAGGAAGGTACGACCAATAGCAGTGGGATACTGACCAATATGCCCAATTATGCGGTTTTGATCAACGCTCATACTGCTCTGTTTGCCTCCACAGGTGTCCTTCCAATGTCCAACTCACAAGGGTCCCACCTGACCTACAGTCGAGTGGTGGAGTATCTCAACGGCAATGGGGCAAACGAATATTTGATGAATACAGAGATGTATGGCCCCGACCAATTTCCGACTTATCCGGCGCGTCCTGGAATGCATTTGGTACAAAATGGTACAGTAAAAGAACATCGTGTCCTCAATGCCAATGGAACCCTAGAATCCAGCAAGATAACAGAGTCTTATGAAGCAGGGCCGTTTCAGTACACCAGTATCCCCGGAATAAAGTATGCAGCGGTTGAGGTCAAAACATACAATGGCAGTAGCTTGAGTGACTCGCATACAGCTTCTCAATATGACATGCGTACCAATGTGTACCGCCCCAAACGCATCATCAGTATGATTGATGGGGTGACGACCACAAAAGACTACAAATACCACAGTCAGGATGCTGTCCTTTCACCCGTGGAAATTTCTTACACCAACAGCGATGGCAAATTGCACCAAACCAAGATACGATACACCGTAGACTACCATCTCACTGCAGGCTTGAAGAATGTATTCATCAAGCGAAATATGATTGACATCCCCTATGAGACAGTAGAGTATGTTGACGGAATACAAGTCGATGGATTGCGGACGTATTTCAGCAATTTCACCAGCTTGGGCATCCGCACCACCTCTGTTGATCTGAGTTATTTTCCTCGGCCTTATACCATTCGAAAATACGAGCGTACCTGGCTCAATAATACTGTCCAACCGGGTGCGTGGGTTCTCCAAGAATCTTTCTTGGAATACAACCCAGATGGCTTTCTCCACAAATACCAAAAAGACGGTTGGGGCATTACTTCCTACTTTTACAATGCCGATAAACTCTTGGTCCGACAATTGTATACCGGGCACGAAACCAACTACGAGTACTACAACAATTCGGCTCTCCTGTATCGCTCCACGGCGGTAGATGGAACGACGGTGACCTATACCTACGACGATCTGATGCGCCTCAAAACCCAAAGAGATGATTGCAACAACATCCTGATGACTTACAACTATTTCACCTCTGGCAATCTGCAAAATTCAAAAAGCTATGTGGAGGTCATCGAAAGTTATCCCGTCAAGAATTACAGCGATGTCAATGTCTTGCGAACCAGAACCTACAAAGATGGACTGGGTCGAGACATCCAATCAGTCCGACACAAACAGTCACCTGACAAAAAAGACTTGCTCAGCAGCACGTCCTACGACAACCAGGGGCGGGTCCAATACCAGTATCAGCAACAGGAAAGTGCCCACAACGACATGCGCTACGTAGCACCACAGAGCAGTTGGTACAAATCTACTTTTGAGTATTACCCCTCTCCCCTCAACAGACTCCACCGCAGCAAAGAGCAAGACTGGTATTGGGTCACCCAAACGTACGGCCACAATGAGGCAAGCGACAATGTAAAATTCAACGGAACAACCAGTGAGTACGCCCCCTCTTTGCTCAGCAAAATCACCATGGAAGATGGCAGTGGCAGAAAACAGATTGTCTTCAAAGATAAAAAAGGACAAAGCATTCTGTCTCGGGAAACCGACAATGCAGACAATGCTGCCAAGCGACTGGATACCTACCGACTCTACGACGACAAGAGCCGTGTGACCTATGTGCTGCCACCAGATATTCTAACGACGAGCATTTTGTTCGATGATGTCTACTACAGATACCAATACGATGGAAAAGATCGGCTGACCATGAAAAAAGTGCCAGGTGCAGAGGAAGTCTATTTTAAGTACAACAGTCAGCACATACTTGGTGGGTATCAGGATGGACTGCTGCGCAGCAACAACCAATGGTATACCTACCAATACGACAACCTCGGTCGGGAAACGGCACAAGGTTTCTTCAATGGGACGCCAGGAACTTCCTTTGCCCCTACCGATCCACAAATTACCATGACTTATGGTACCAATACCTATGACAAGGACAAGGTCAAGACTGTGCAGACCAAAATATTGGGCAGCTCTACCTGGCTGACAAGTACCAGAAATTACAACAGCTGTGGCATCTTGACTTCTGAAAGTGGAAACAGCCATGCCAATTCAACGGCCGGAAGCATCAATACCACCTTCTCTTACGATGGGGCCCTGAACACCACCCAGACCCTGACGACGGTCAATGCATTTGGAGTCAACAAAGCAGTCACTGCTACTCAGACTTTTGACAGAGCAGGCAGACCAAAGGTGAGCTATTTTCAGGTAGACAATGGTCCCAATACCCTTTTGAGTAATTTCACTTACAATGCCAAAGAAGAGGTCATCACCAACTTCCAGGGAGAGACTGGCCTGAGCGGAAAGCTGAAATACCTGCAGCGCATCGATTATGCCTACAAAGCAAACGGACTGCTGCATCGGATCAACTCCGACAACTTACATGGAGGCCAACAGGCGCATGAGGTTTGCAATCCGCCCAATCCCGCAGATCCCGGAGCCAATTACACCCGAAAAGACTTGTTTTATCTCGAACTGTATTATGATCAGACGGTCAGTGGTACCGATGCCGTTGCGGAAACAGGTGGCAACATCGCCAATGCCGTTTGGCAAGTTCGTGGCCGGGAGCAGGGCATTTACTCCTATCAATACGATGACTACAACCGCCTGACACGGGCCCGCTACTACGATCGGGAAAATGGAACCCTCACCCAGTCCGATCGCTATACAGCCTCCTACCAGTACGACAACCGAGGCAACTTCACCCGCATTGATCGCAATGGCATGTACGATCCATCTGGCTGCAGCTCCATCGACGAAATCGACAAGCTCTTCTTTACCTACGATACCTACAACAATGCGATCAAACAGGTCACCGATTTGGCTCCTCCTGCTTCCGCTGCCCTCGGCTTTGAGAATGGCCTGAATGAAGACTACACCTACGATGTCAATGGCAACATGACCAAGCATCCGGACCGCCAAATCACGATGGTGTACAATCACTTGAATCTGCCGACCACCATTCAGTTCACAGGCACCCGCAAGCGCATCGACTTCACCTACGATGCACGGGGTGTCTTGTTGACCAAAACTGTCCTGACCAACAATGTCATCGACAACCAACGCGATTATGTAGCTGGGATGGAGTTTTTGAAAGAAGGCACAGGTCCTTCTGTGATCCACTTGATCCCTCATGCGGAAGGGCGGGTCGCGTACACGAACGGAGGCAATCCGCGCTACGACTATCAACTGAAAGACCACCTGGGCAACATTCGCCTGCTCTATTCCGACATGGATGCCGACGGCCAGATTGAGACGCCCGAGGAGGTTTTGTGGGAAGGGCATTACTATCCCTTTGGCATGCAGATGGATGGCCCCTGGCTGTCGTCGGCAGGTCGGGAGGCCCGTTACACCTACAATGGCATCCAGCACTTGAATGACCATGGATTGGATGTCAATATGGCGACCTACCGGGTCCTGGACCCTGCGATTGGGCGCTGGTGGCAAGTCGATCCGGAAACGGAACGAGCCCAAGGTCAGACCCCTTACAACTCCATGTGGAACAATCCCGTGCAATTCAGTGACCCCAAGGGTGACTTGCCGATTGCAGCGATTTTGGTGGGAGCAGCCATTGGGGCAGCAACCTCTGGTGGAACTACCATCATCACAAATGCCATTGCTGGTGACAAGCTTTTGAAAGGTGTGGGCAAGGCCATGTTAATGGGAGCCATGAGTGGGGCCATTAGTGGAGGAATTACCGGAGCTGTTGGCAAGGAAGTTTTTAAGCAAAGTGTGGGAGCAGTAGTTGCAAGGGATTTGGGTGCCAAAGTGGCGACAGATTTAGCCTTCAACAAAAAGTTGACTGCAGGATCAATCGCCGAAAGCATCGTAAGTAGTGTCATCAGTGCAGGAATGGCGAAGGACTTCAAAGCCTTCAAAGGTTTGAAAGGTGGCAAATTGGTCAAAGGAGCTGGAAAGGTGCTAAACAAATCAGTATCCGGTGCGATCAAGGGGTCTATGAGCAAGGCCTTTGGTGCTGCCGTTGATGGAAAAAACATCGGAAAAGCAGTTGTGAAAGGGGCCTGGACCGGCGCCATCAAAGGTGGTGTCGAAGCGACTGCAACCTCAGGCTTGGAGCGGCATGTCAATGAATTTGGAGGAGCCATACAGGCTAGGTTGATGATCAGCCCCAAACCACCCTCCACGCAACCAGTAGATTTTGAGCCTACCCTTCCTGTTCCAGCCATTAACAACAGTTATCTTAGCAGCAACTTCTCCGCTCATGGAGCAGCGCATTATGTCCAGCTAAGAGGAGCGGGATTTGATGGGTCCAGTGGGGGAATGGCAGGAGGACAATCCAATTCCAATGCAGCCAGGGTGTATGACAGTCCGAATGGGGCAGATCATTCTTCCATGCATCGCATTGGGTATCACCATTGAAGCCAATTTTTGTCATAGTTTCATTCATTTTGGGAAAAGCCCTCGCCATCTGCGGGGGCTTTTTCACATTTTCTCCCTCTCCAAACATTTATGGCACTAAAATCGCCCCTGTCCCCTTAGGACAATCGTAGACCATAACATGCCAGAACAAACAAGCAAACAGCACTTTCACGTCGTTTACCTCGGCGAATGTGGCTTTCCATTCGGCCTGGCCAACATCCAGCGCATGAAATTGCTCAGCAAAGCACTCTTGGATGCGGGGGCAGAGGTGACGGTGATCAACCGGAAAGGAAAATTCGATCCAGACCAATCCCTGGACCTGCCCTTGCGCGGGATGCACGAGGGAATTGCCTACGTTTATACCTCTGGTACCATCTACCGGCCCTCCGGCTTTTGGTCGCGCAATTGGCAGAAGTTGCAAGGGCTGTGGGGGGAATTTCGCTACCTGCGACAGCTCAAGCGCGACGGACGATTGCAGGCTGGCATCATCTCTTGTTACCATCTCGGACAGGTCATTTTGTATCGGCTCTACAGCCTCTTGCTCGGCTTTCCAGTGGTGTACAACTACGTGGAATGGGCCTCGGCCATGCAGCATCGGGGCAGTTGGAAGGAGCGCCTCAACGATTACCTCTTCGACAACTGGGTGGTGCGCTCCATGGATGGGGCCATGTCGATCAGCGAGGTCTTGATGGCCAATTTTGAAAAGATTGCGCCGGGCAAGTCTCAGCTCAAAGTGCCCATCATTTGTGATTTTGAAAAATTCAACCGCCCAAAACGTCCCGCAGAGCGACCCTATTTTCTCTACTGCGGGGCATTGGTCTACCGCGAGGTCATCGATTTCATCCTGCAGGCCTTTGATCGATTGCCAGAACAGCCAGCGGTGGAATTGCACCTGGTGCTGGGGGGAGGAGATGAGGAGGATTACGCCGCTTTGCAAAAAGCCATTCAGACCTATGACAAAGGCGATCTGGTGCGCATTTTTCACAATGTTCCCCACCAGCAAATTGCCGACCACTACCTGCCCGCCCTGGCCCTGCTGATTCCCTTGCGACCCACCTTGCAAGATGCAGCCCGCTTCCCACACAAAATCGGGGAATACGTGGCCACAGGCAATCCCATGATTTCTACCAACTTTGGAGAGGTGGCCCACTACTTCAAAGACGAAGAATCGGCCCTCATCGCCGATGCATACGAGGTGGAACAGTTTGCCGCCAAAATGCAATACGTACTGGACCATCCCGAAAAGGCAAAGGCCATCGGACGACTGGGAAAGGCATTGGGCTTGAAAGAGTTCAACTACGCCTCCTACGGCCAGCCCATCAAAAATTTTCTGTATCAACTCTACCGCAAAGCCTCATGAACAAAAAACGCATCGCCATATTCGGAGTCAAGTACTTCCCATCGCGTGGTGGGACCAGCCGGGTGGTGGAAAACCTCCTGCAGGCATTGCACGAGGAGTACGACTTCACCATTTATTGCTACAAACATCCCGCTGCTGAGGGATACATTCCCAATGTCAAAACGGTGCAATTCAAAGAATCACCCGTCAAAGGACTGGGCGTTTTTTCATACTACTTCAACTGCTGCAAGCACCTATTGCAACGGCAAGACGAATACGATCTGGTCCATTTGCACAAGATGGATGCCGCCTTTTTCTTGCCCTTGCTCTGCCGCAAATTCAAGGTGATCGCCACCTGCCACGCCCTGCCGTATCTCAACGAAAAATGGTCCTGGTTTGGAAAGACATATTTTCGCTTGGCAGAATACCTACTGTTGCGATCCAGTGCTTTTGTGACCGCCATTGCCCAGCCACAAGTGGATTATTTCCGAAGACAATACCTACGAGAGGTCCACTTCATTCCCAACGGCATCCAACCACTGCACCGCATTTTGCCCGAGCAGGCCGACGACATCCTGTTCCCTCGCCAAATCGCCGATGGATACTTACTCTTCGCCGCCCGCCGCGTCATCCCACTCAAGGGGTGCCATACCTTGCTGAAAGCCTTGCGCCGCATGGATTTTCAAGGGACTTTGGTCATTGCCGGAGAGTTGGATCAGTTGCCTTCTTACACGGAGGAGTTGCGCGAATTGGCCAAAGGGCTCGACGTTCACTTCGTGGGTTATGTGGCAGGGATGGACAAATTGAATGCCTTGCTGAGTCGGGCCAAACTCTTTGTTTTTCCATCCGAAATAGAAGGCATGTCGATGATGCTGTTGGAAGCGGGCTGCGTGGGTACGCCCATGCTCTGCAGCGACATTCCACAGAACAAAGCGGTCTTGCAAGAAGAGGAGGTCTTGTATTTTCAATCCACAAATGTGAAGGACCTCGAAGACAAACTTCGCTGGGCCCTGACCCATCCGGCAGACATGCAAAAGCGAGCAGATCGCACCCGAAAAAAAATTGCCAAGGACTATTTGATGTCAAAAGTCGTCCGGGAATACACCGCACTCTACGACCACCTCATCGAGAAGATAGCCTCTGCATTGCCACAATCTTCAGACAGCCCCCTGAAACTTCAGTAAGCCATGAAATCCTATGCCAAAAAGCAACTCATCTCTTGGACAGCACCGCTGATTGCGGGCCTGGGGCTGCACCGATTTTTCGAAGCTGCTTATGCTGGGATGGGGCACATTTTGACCTTTCACCGAGTGGTACCTGCGTCCAATCAAAAGCGCATTCACAACCACCTCAGTCTGGAGATCAGTCCAGCGCAATTGGAGGCCACCATTTTGTTTTACCAAAAGAAGGGCTACCACTTTGCTTCCTTGGACGAGTGGTACCAATGCCTGCAGCAGGGGAGTGTGCCCAAAAAGATGGTGGCTTTTACCTTTGACGATGGCTACAAAGACAACTACACCATTGCCCATCCCATTTTGAAAAAACATCGGGTTCCCTTTGCCATCTATGTGGCCACGCACTTCCCGGATCGGAAGGCCATTCTTTGGTGGTATTTGTTGGAGGACATGCTGAGAGAACGACCAGTTGTTTCCTTCGAATACCAAGGACAAGTCCATGAATTTGACTGTGACACGCAGCGCAAAAAAGAAAATGCATTTGACCAGATTCGCAGTCTGATCAACCAAAGTTTTCGAGGAGGTGCCACTACGGAATTGCTCAAAAACATCTTGCAGGCCAGTGAGGAAGAATTGTACGAAAAGGGGCGGGCATTGACGATGAGTTGGAAAGAAATCAATCAGCTGAGCAAAGACCCACTCTGTACCATCGGAGCGCACACTGTTCACCACTATCCATTGATACACCTGTCCGATGAGCAATTGATCAAAGAGGTCGACACATCCCGACAAATCATTGCGCAACAAATTGGCAAGGCAGTAGAGCATTTTGCCTATCCCTTTGGCAAGGCAGCTGAGGCTTCGCACCGAGAGTTTGCCCTGGTCAAATCGCTGGGCTTCAAGACGGCGACCACCACGCGGATGGGAAACATTTTTTATGAGCACAAAGACAAATTGGAATGCCTGCCTCGGATCAGCATCAATCGCGTGACCGATGAGCGCGTCCTTCAATTGCAAACCAGCGGCTTGTTGCCTTGTCTGGTGCATCGGGGCAAGCGAGTGATCACCCACTAATTTCAAATCTACCAACAAAATCGACAATGGCAGACATTCGCATCACAATGATCGTTCAAACCTACAACCGGGCCCACCTGGTTGAGCGTTCCATCCAAAGCATTTTGCGGCAGACCTTTCCACATTACGAGCTGCTCATCGTGGACAATGGCAGTACGGATGATACGCCACAGGTATTGGAAAAATACCGATTCATGGAACGCGTTCGGGTCATTCGCTTGGAAGAAAACATTGGGGCTGCTGGTGGATTCAATTTTTGCCTCGACCAGTTGAATCGCGATTGGTTCGCCTTTGTGGGCGACGATGATGCCATCACCGAAAATGCCTTGGAAGTCTTGTTTGGGACTCTGGAAACGGTCGACCCCAACCTGACGGCCATCTCTTCCAATGGCTGGGATTCGGCCACAGATGATTACTCAGGTATTGGGCTGAGCGAGGACCAATACCTGCCCGTTTCGACCATCGTCTCTCGATGTGATGGAGACTTTTGGGGCATCACCCAAACCCAACTCATCCAGGGCATTCGCCTCAATCCCAACATACCGGGTTTGGAAGATACTTTTTGGTACAAGGTCGATGCGGCAGCGCGGCGCTATTATGTCCACCAAGCCCTCATCACCTACTATACTGATCACGGCCCGCGGGAAACCAATCGGCAAGGAGACAGCATGGCCGTCAAGTCGAAATTGTACCGGGAGCTGTTGAACGAACCATTTTTTTGGGAGGTGTTGAAAAAACACAATCCTCGTCAGTTCAGGGATCGATGCGTGAAGGCCATGCATTTTTTGAAGGCCGATGGAGAGTTGGAAGCATTTGGGGAATACCGCCGCATGCTTCGAGAAGAACGTCCTGGGCTGAAGTACCAGCTTCGCTCTCAGTTGATTGGTCTGCTCAGTCCCGGATTGCTGACGCAGCTTTATTACCTCAAAAACAAAGTATCCTAATATGTCTGCTACCCACCATTGTCAGGTCTGTGGCAATAAAAACATTCAGCGATTCTTTGAAATGCCGCCCATGCCTACCCAGGATGGCATCATGTGCGATTCGCGCGAGGATGCGCTGGCGTTTCCGTCGGGCAGCATCGACTTGCATTTTTGCCACGATTGCAGCTACATCGGCAACGAAGGCTATGAGCCAGATAAAATCAGTTTTGATGCTTATGACTTTTCACTAGACCATTCTCCGCTCTTTGGCCAATACATCGAAGGCTTGGCCGATGCCTTGATCGAGACCTATGGTCTTCGCCAAAAACAAATCCTCGACATCGGCTGTGGAGATGGTGGCTTTTTGGAAGTCATCTGTCGACGGGGCAACAATCGCGGCATTGGCATTGACTCGGGTTTTGACCATTCTCGCCGGAAGAAAACGGAGGGTGCTTCCATTCGCTACATCCAGGATTACTACTCTGAAAAGTACAGGGAGTTGGCTCCTGATTTTGTCTGCTGCCGTTTGGTCATCGACTTGTTGGACGATCCGGGAATGATTCTTCGGTCCATTCGTCAAAACCTGGAGGGCCGTCCCAATGTGCCTGTATTCATTGAAGTGCCCAGCGCCCAATACACCTTTGGAGAGCGAGTGATTTGGAATGTCGTGTACGAGCACCGCTCTTGGTTCAGCCCTGTTTCGTTGACTTGTCTGATGGAGTCTTGTGGGTTTGAAGTGGTGGAGACGAAGTCCCTTTGGAACGACGAATTCATTGGCGTTGTTGGGCTGCCCAATCGAGAGGCGAAGCCAGCATCTGTGGTGGACAAGGAGGTCCAGAAGATGAAAAAAATGATTCGCGGGTTTCGGCAGGATTTTGCCATTCTCCTGGAAAGAAGTTCCTCTCAGTTGCAACAGATCAAAAGGGAAGGCATCCGGACGCTTGCCTGGGGAGCGGGTGCCCGAGGCGTCACCTTCCTCAACCTGTTTGAACTTGGCGAGCACATCCAATACATCGTAGACATCAACACCAAGCGGCAGGGGAAATTCGTGCCGGGCAGTGCCCAACAGATCGTCGCTCCGGAATTTATTTGTGATTTTCAGCCTCAGCTGATCGTCATCACCAATCCCACCTATGCCGATGAGATCAAGCAGCAGGTGAAGGACCTGGGAGTGGAGTCGGACTTTTGGGTTTTGTGAGTGGGATTACAATCGCCGAAGCAAATCGTGCTCCTCCAACACCTTCGCCATCTCCACAATTCGCTCAAAACCGATCCCCGCCCGCTGGGCAATGTCCAGCAAACTGTGCTGCCCATCCGACAAGTTCAAAATCCACAACATGGCCATTTGGCGCTCCTTGCGGTCGTTGTCTCCCCCAATGGCGCTGTACAAACCGCGCTTGCCCAATTGTGGTTCTCCAAAAGGCGACAAATTCTGATATCGATGATCGTGTTCCAGCACAAAAATGATCTGCTCGAAAAGCTCATAAGACTGTTGCAGAGAGGAGACCTGAATGAAATCCAGATTGTCAGCTGATGTGTGGTACTCCGGAAACTGGCCATAAGGTGTGCGCCCCAAATGCCCCATTGCCAAATTCACACCAGGAGAACAAAACTGGCGCTCGTCATAGCCATAAGGAATGAAATCCTGCAACTGATGTGGCTGGCCGGATTGCGCCAATACATGGGCAAGCAGCTTGTCGATGTAGGCCTGCCCGTCCCGACTGCGCTTGTACGTAAACGCCCCTTGATCCCCCAACAAAGCCGTCACCAAACCTCCTTGGATATTCGCCCACTTCTCCTGATTTTGCGCCAACCAACTGATGGCCCCAATGGTCCCCGGAATGAACAAAAAACGATAGGAATAGTAGGGTTTGGCATCGATCAGCGCCTGTGCCAAATGGGTCAATACGCCCATGCCAGATAGATTGTCGTTGGCAAGGGATGGATGGCAGATGTGCGTGCTGAACAACCACTCTTCCTCGACCTGCCCCGGAACCAACAACGATCCATAGGTCAACTGTCCCTCCTCCAATGAGCTGTCGATGTACACTTCGTAATTGCCTGGGGACAAAGATTCGTACTGCCGATGTGGCAAACAAAATCCCCAGTTTTCTTGGTAGTAAGAGGTGCGGTAGGGAATTAAGTCGGGCTGTGCTGGCAGACTGTGGAGATGAGGCTGCAATTCTTCCAAAGACAATTGGCGATGAACCGGGATGCTGTAATTGAGCAGGTGCAAATTGTGCTCAGCAAAGTCGACAATTTTTTGACCATTCGGTCCCTTGATCCAGGCCTCCCGAATGTTCCACTCTTTGGGAACGGTCCAATCAAAAACCTTGGTACCAGTCTGAATTTCTGTGATCTCCAGAGGAATGTATTCTTGTAGGATGCGCAGGCTCTGGCGGACGCCTTCCCCCGTGATGCTCCGGCAAATGGGGTACAGCCGACGGGCCAGGTCGTAGATCTTTTGACCCACTTGTTTTTTTCCTTCCATGAACGAACTGCTTTAGGCTCTCAATCCCTGATTGCTGCGCTGTTCCAACAATTGAGTATACAACCGAATGTCTCGACTCACCAGCTCTCGGGCACTGGAGATTCCCCGCAGGTGATCTCGGTACCAGGCAATGGTTTTTTCTATGGCAGTGTCGGCAGAAAAAACAGGTAGCCAGCCCAGCTTTTGTTTGGCCTTCTCGATGTCGAGACGCAGCAAATTGGCTTCGTGGAAATTGTCTCCAGTTGCTTGTACCTCATAGCGGCCACTTCCCCATACCTTTAAAGAACGCTGGACAACTTCTTCCACCGTGAGATTATCGGAAATTTCAGGACCAAAATTCCACCCCTCTCCAAAGCGCACCGGAGAGGCTTGCAACTGAAGTCCCAGTAGCAAATAGCCATACAAGGGTTCGAGTACGTGCTGCCAAGGCCGAACCGCTGATGGACAACGCAAAACAATGGGTTCTTCTCGCTCCAAGCCCCGGACAATATCGGGAATGAGTCGATCCACCGCCCAGTCTCCGCCACCGATGACATTGCCGGCACGGGCCGTGGCGATTGCCACCTGATGTTGGTCATAGGTGTTGGGATGAAAGAATCCAAGTCGGTAGGAGTTGGCAATGATTTCTGTGCAAGCCTTGCTGGCGCTGTAGGGGTCGTAGCCTCCCAATCGATCTGTCTCCACATAAGGATCGGGGCGTTCCAGATTTTCATAGACCTTGTCGGTGGTGATGATGACCACCGTACATTTTTTGGACAACCCCTTCAATGCTTCCAACAAATTGGCCGTACCAAGGGTGTTGGTCTCGTAGGTGTACAAGGTATTTTTGTAGGACTCTCGGACCAAAGATTGGGCGGCCAGGTGAAAGACAAAGTCGGGTGCAAAATCGTGCAATTCCTGGCGCAACTTTTGGGCATCCCGTATGTCCCCTTCCACAGATTGGCAAAGACTTTCTCCTTCCATGGCGTGAAACAAACTTGGCTCATCCGCCTTCAAGGCATAGCCCTTCACCACTGCTCCCAATTGGTGGAGCCACTGGACCAGCCATGCACCCTTGAAGCCCGTATGACCCGTGAGGAATATTCTCTTGTTTTGATAGCTATCTCTCAGCTGATTCATGGAATGTACTTTTGTGTAGACAAATCTTTTTCAGGGCAAGCAAGCGCTCGCCCATTCTTCTCTGTCAAAATCCTTTCCGTTTTTTGAGTTAGGCTCCTCCCTGTGGTCGTCTGTCCTTGCGTTCGCTGGTATTTTGCCCGGCCTTTCCACTGATGCGACTGGTGGGAAAGTTGAGCTTGCGATAGACTGGCGCGACGGATTTTCCTTCCAAATGCTTGTCCACCCCTTCGTCCAATGCCTTGCGATAGATGTGGGCTGCGTCGTTGATGATGTCCAAGGTCTGGTCGATGTCGGCATCGCTGTGCGAAAAGCTGAGTACCAAATTGGGCGCAATCATTCCCCGCTTGGTGATTTCTTGCAAAAACAAGGTTCGAAAGGCCTGAGAAGGTTGCTGTTTTTCGTCGCGGGTGGAGAAGACCAAACAGGATGGATGTCCGTGTATCCCCACAAAACCTTGCAATTGATGGGCGTCGATGAGCTGTTGCATGCCCCGGCGCAGGCGTTCGCCTTGATAGACCAAATAGTCGATGACTTGTTCTTTTTCATATACTTCCATGACCGCTTTGGCGGCTGCCAGTCCCGGAAGCTCGGCGCCATGGGTAGTGGACAAGAGGAAGACCCGCTCCTTGTCGTGTTGCAAGCCTCCCAGCTCCATGAACTCCCGCTTGCCAGCCAGAGCGGCGATGGAAAAGCCGTTGCCCATTGCCTTGCCAAATGTCGATAGGTCGGGCTGGATGCCCAATTGCGTTTGTACACCCCCTGCATGCCAGCGATAGCCCGTGATCATTTCATCGAGGATGAAGAGGGCGCCATTTTGTCGGCACAAGTCCTGAAGCCCATGCAAAAATTGTGGGTCTACCGCCTCGTACTTTTCTGGTTCCAAGATGAAGCAGGCGATCTCCCCCGGAAATTGATCGAAAAGTTGGCGGACACTGTCGAGTCGGTTGAAGCGAAATTTTAAGGTTTGGGCAATTTGCTCCTCCGGAATGCCTCGATTGATGGAAGTCGCTCCCATGAACCAATCGTCGACCGAAAAGAATGGGTGATCGCCACAGATGGCAATCTTGTCGCGTCCGGTCACTGCACGGGCCAGCTTGACAGCGGCGGTGGTGGCATCAGAACCATTTTTGGCAAACTTGACCATATCGGCCCCAGGCACTTGCTCCAAAAATGCCTCTGCCAATTCCATTTCCAAGACGGCAGGTCGGGAAAAATTGTTTCCCAATTGCATTTGTTGATAAGCAGCCTCCACCACGGGCTCAAAGGCGTGGCCCAAGCTGACGGCCCGCAAGCCATTGCCATATTCTATGTATTCATTGCCATCCACATCCCACACATGCGATCCCTTTCCTTTGACGAGATAGGGAGGACAAAATTCGGCAAACTGATCGTCTCCCTTGGCATAGGTATGGGCGCCGCCGGGAATGGCCTTGTGAAAGCGTTCCTGCAGCGCCAGAGATTTGGCAAATGATCTATTTTTCATCGTCGTACATTTTTTAAAAAACCAATTTGCGGGCGTGAAAGGCCTCCGCATAGCGCGTCGGACTGGCTGCTTCCAAGCCCCGGATGCGCATCAAGCCCAAAAAGGTTTCGGGATCAAACCAGTGTTTGTTGGTCTGGCTGGCAAAATGCTTCATCAGGTAGTCGACTTTTTGTTTGGCAAACTGATCTGCAACCCGTGAGTAGCAATTGGGGATGCCAAGGTCCCCGTCGTATTTGGGGATTTCGTATTCGAGTACACAATGGTTGCGAAAGGTATTCCAGCTCAGGTCCGAAATGATTCGGTGGTCCTGGTGCCGATCGTCCCGGTAGTGGGTAAAGACCAAATCGGGGGCAAAGGACCGGATGTGTTCGTTGAAGTAGGCCTTGATCTCCGGAGCGGCATAAGGCAGTCGAGTATCCTGGTAGTCCAAAATGCTGATCTCCTTTTCTGCCACTCCCGCCAAGTACGTATCGGCACTAGCCTGGGCCTCCTGCTGTCGCTCTCCGGCCGCAGCAAATACCACCCAGCGGACCGCCGCCACCTGGCCTGCATCGATCATCTTGAGCAGCGTGGCACCACAACCGATTTCTATGTCGTCGCTGTGCGCCCCGAGCAGCAGCAGCCGCAGCCCCTCCGGCCGAGCCTTGTCAAATCCAAAAGGCATCATACGGCTTTGCGTAAATGAGGTTGTTCATTGTCTTTGTTCCACACTTCCCAAGGTGTATCGCCTTTGGACTGCATGTCGTCCAACAACATTTTGTCCTTGAAGGTATCCATGCATTGCCAAAATCCCTTGTGGTGATAATTGGTCGCTCTTTTCTGCTTGACCAGTCGCTCCATGGGGCCATTGACGATGTCTTCGCCATAGTTCATGTAGTCGAAAATCTCCTGGCGGAAAAGGAAGTAGCCGCAGTTGAGCAAGAGATTGGCAGAAGAAATGGGCTGGATGGATTTGACCAGACCATCGGCATCGGCATTGACCATGTGGAAGCTGCCCGTCGGGCGGTAGGTCATCAGACTGGAGACCATCTTGGGCTGCGATTGGAAGTGGTCGATCATGGCGGGCAGGTTCAGGTCGGAGACTGCATCGGCATAGTTGGCCAAAAACATTTCTTCTCCCTCCAAGTACTTGCGCACCCGCATCAGGCGCATGCCCACGTTGGAGTTGATGCCCGTATCCACAAAGGTGATCTTCCAATCGTCGATGTCCGAATTGAGCAATTCGATGCGATTGCCTCCCAAGGTGTAGACAAAGTCGTTGGAGATTTTTTCGTCGTAGTTGACAAAGTAATCCTTGATCTTGTCCGACTTGTATCCCAGTGCCAAGATGAAATCCTTGTGGCCATAGTGGGCATAAAATTTCATGATGTGCCACAGGATGGGCCGCTGCCCGATCTTGACCATGGGCTTGGGAATGGTCTCAGAATATTCCCGCAAGCGGGTTCCCAATCCTCCACAAAAAAGTACGACTTTCATAAGTGTTGTTGTTTTGAACCTTTGGGCTTTATCCCTACAAGGTGATTTTGGTTATGCGTTTGCTGCTGTTTGTTGTTCGCCGGATTCGAGTATGCGCAGTTCGGGGATTGGCACCACAAACTTGCCACCCCATTCTGCGATGTGCGCCATTTGGCGGCTGATTTCTTCTTTCAAATTCCAGGGGAGAATGAGTACATAGTCTGGCTTGGTTTCCCGGATTTTTTCTGGAGAATAAACCGGGATGTGTGTGCCGGGCAAAAAGTTGCCTTGCTTGTGCGGACTGCGGTCAACGGTGTAGTCCAAAAAATCTGTGCGGATGCCACAGTAGTTGAGCAGGGTGTTGCCCTTGCCCGGAGCGCCGTAGCCCACGACGGTTTTTCCTTCTTCTTTTGCCTGTATCAAAAATTGCAGCAACTGCCGCTTGGTGCGTTTGACCTTTTTCTGAAAATCGGCATAGTAGTCCAGCCGTTCCATGCCCAGGTCTTGCTCTCTTTGCAAAAGGGTCTGCACATTGGAAGTGACGGCAAGTGCCTCGTTTTCACTGTGGCGGCCATAGATTCGGATGGAGCCGCCATGGGTGGGCAGTTCTTCCACATCGAATAGGGTGATGCCGTGGTGGGCAAAAATTCTGCGGGCCGTTCCAAAGGAGAAGTAGGAAAAGTGTTCGTGATAAATGGTATCGAATTGATTGTTGGCCACCAGTTGTTGCAGGTGGGGAAATTCCATCGTCAAGATCCCGTCTTCTTGCAAGAGAATCTTGATGCCCGCCACAAAATCGTTGAGGTCGGGGACGTGGGCCAGGACGTTGTTGCCGGCCAGGAGCTTGGCCTTTCCGTAGCGTTCCACCATCTGTTGGGCGGTCTGTACGCCGAAGAAAAGCATCTCTGTGCGCACGCCTTTTTCGATGGCTGCCCGCGCGGTATTGGCTGTGGGCTCTATGCCCAGTACGGGAATGCCTTTTTCCACAAACCATTGCAAAAGGTATCCGTCATTGCTGGCAATCTCTGCCACCAAATCGGAGGCCTGGATGTCGAAGCGTTGGATCATTTGATCGGTGTAGCGACGGCAGTGCCTCAACCAGCTTTCCGAATAGGAAGAGAAATAGCCGTATTCCTCGGAAAAGATGTCGTCGGGACTGGTGAAGCTTTCCAATTGGACCAACCAACAACTCTCGCATACGTAGGCATGCAGTGGATAGAAGCGCTCCATGTCGTTTTTGGTGCTGGGGGTGACGTGTTTTTGGCAAAGGGGAGACATGCCAAGGTCAACCATGCTGTATTTGAGTGCGTCGCCACAAAAGCGGCAGCAACTTCCATGTTCTTTGGTCACCAATTTTAATGCAGGCATTTCTTGAGTGTATTTGTGCTGATGCGATCCTGGCTGCTGGACTAGCAAGACAGAGACGACAAGCCGTTGAATTGAAAATTGATCTTGGGGTAGAGTTGGTCTTTTTTGCTCAAGGCAACCGGAGGAAGTGGCCAGTGAATGTCGAGCCGGGGATCGTCGTAGCGAAGGCCGCGCTCGGCTTTGGGGGCGTAATAGGCAGTGTGGTGGTAGATCAGCGCTGTGTGATCTTTGAGGGTTTGAAAACCGTGGGCAAACCCCTCCGGAATGTACAGCATCAGCAAGTTGGACTCAGACAATTCGACGCCAAAGTGCTGCAAGAAAGTGGGAGAGTTGCGGCGCAAATCCACGATTACGTCGTAGACACTTCCCTGAATGCATCGCACGAGTTTGATCTCGCTATGCGGTGGCAGTTGGTAGTGCATGCCGCGGACCGTTCCTTTGCGGCGATTGACGGAGTGATTGAATTGGACAAATTCTTTTCGGTGACCGATTTGGCGAAAATCTTTTTTGCAAAAGGTGCGGGCAAACAGTCCCCGTTGGTCCTCAAAGGGCTCTGGCTCGATGACAAATGCGCCTTCCAATGGACATGCGTGGTAGATCATTGGTCTGAATTTTTAGGGTCCACAAAATGATAGGCATTGGTGCCGTATTCCAAGTGCCCTGGGGAACGGGTCAGCATTCGGAGAGGGGACATGTAGAGGGTAAAGCTACCGGCACCGCCATTGATGGAGCGCTGGACTCTTTCCGGTTGGTTGTTGAAGGTATGGTGGTAGATGCCCCACTTGTTGTTGCCACCAAATGGATGATCGGTGTAGACAGTAGAGCCTCGTTCGCTATGGTAGAGTACGTCGTCGATCCACAGTTGGAGCAGCCCTTGCTCGCCCACCCCATAGATGACGTGCAAGACAATGTCGATCTCCGTTCCTGCCTTGGGCCGGACAGGTAAAATCTTTCGAATCCGATTGGCTTCATTGACCAGCTGGATTTCTCCTCCTCCGGCTGGCGGTGGATTGTTGAAAGCTGCCAATTCCAATTCGAGTTGTGGAGACAAGCCGCGAACGCCCGGGTGGTTTTGAAAAATGGTGATGGGCGAAGCAGCATCTACCTCGTAATCTGCCCCAAAGGTGTAGCGCCAACCCATCCACTGCTCCGTTCCCAAGGGATGTTGAATTTCCCAAGGCATGGTGTGAATTTCTGCCCGATAGTTGTGTGGACTGGGGGCATTGGCGGGCGTTTGCGGAAACTTTGGATTGATCTGAAACCGCATTTTGTCACCTTCAATCGAAACGCCTGCCGTATCATATGCCACATCGACAAATAGGCCATCGCCAAATGCCGTTCCTCCCGGCCACTCGTAGGCGGGAAGTGTGATCTCTGCCCATTCCCAAATCCGCAAATCAGTAGAATCTGCGGATGGATCACAGACAATAAACGGAAAGCAGTCGTCTTGCGACATGTCTTGGCAACTGGCTGCTGTCAGCAGTAAAAATGCTGGCAACCAATACAGAAGATGGCTTGATTTAAAAGGCATTTCGTCGGGTTTTTTTGCTGAAAACAGTGCAGAAGACAATTTTCAAATCCAACCAGAAACTCCAGTTCTCGATGTACCAAAGATCGTGTTCGATTCTCTTTTTCTTTTGGGCGGTTGTCGCCGTGGGGCCTCGCCAGCCATTGACCTGTGCCCAGCCTGTAATGCCTGGCTTCACATAGTGGCGAACCATATAATCGTTGACAATTTTTCGAAAGTCTTTTTCCAAATTGACTCGATGAGGTCTTGGTCCCACCACACTCATGTCTCCTATGAGCACATTGAAAAACTGTGGCAACTCATCCAAATCAAAGCGGCGAAGGTATTTACCGATGCGAGTGATGCGCGGGTCGTTTTTGACCGTCGAGCGAGTTCCATTGACGGGATCATCACATGTCGACATGCTGCGAAATTTGTAGCACTTGAAGATGCGCCCCCCTTCTCCCTTGCGAATGGGCACATAAAAAATGGGTCCCTTGCTGTCGAGCCGGATCAAAATGGCAATGAGCAGCAACAGGGGAAACAAGAGGGTAAGGACCGTAAGCGAAAAAATCAGGTCAAATGCTTTTTTGAACAAATAATTGTTGACCTGGTCCAGTGGAGATTGGCGGTGCTTGAAGTAGGGCAGGCCATCCAGGGTGTGCGTCTTGAAATTGGGACTGGTGAAAAAGGTCGTCTCCGGAATGAGATTGACGCGAACGCCAAAGAAATCTGCCGTCTGAATGATTTTTTTGAACTCTCCCACCTCCAAGGATGCGGCTGCCACAAACAGCTCGTCGATCTCCTCCTCTTCCAGCACCTTCATCAAATCACTGATCTGCCCCTTGTAAGCCAGGGATTGGTTTTGGTGCGCCGTCTCAGGGCGGTCCAGCAAGCCAACACAGCGATAGCCGGAATGGCCCAGTACATCTGCCAATTGCATCACCTGCTCCAATCGCTCTCCGCCACCGACGACCAGTGCCCTGGACACAAAGCCCTCCATGTGTTGACGCTTGTACCATTCGAGCACCAGACTCAGGGCAAAAATGTTGACGAATGTAAAGAGAAAAATGGGCATCAAAAATGACGTGCGATTGAAGTACTCAATCTTGAAGACAATCGCAATGGTGGAGATGACGCCAACAAAAATGAAGGTATTGATCAAGATGCTTTTTCCCCGAGCCGGGAAAAGGTCTGTATTGTAAAAGGATGAACTGCGGGTGAAAACAATGACACCGAGCCATACTACATTGAACAGCAACACGAGCTGAATGCTCTCCCAAGACATCAGCCGAAACAACTCGTCGAAGATGATGCCTTCGTTTTTGGTGAGCAATACCAATACCGTACAGGCGCTCAGCAGGAAGAGCTCCAAGGCGATGTGCCGCAATGCGATGCGCTGTTTTTTCGGTATCATGGACAATTGGCTGCAAGGTCTACGAACAAAACCAAGGTGCAAGCTGACTCGCAGAGGCTTGTTCGGGGGAGAGATCAACAATGATTTGACAGGGGGATAAAAGTGTACAACAAAAATACGGACTCCCGGCACGCCCTTCCATACCCTCAAAAGGCTATTTATTGTATGTGTTGTAAAAATATGTATTAGGCGGTGACTTTCGTCCGGCACCAAATTTGACCTCCTTGGAGTATGGACAACAAACTGCGAATTGCGCTGGTCATACAAGGGGAAAAGGTGCCTGCCTGGGTGGCTCATCTGCTGCATTGCGTGGGGGAAGAGGGCCTGGCCGAGATTGGCTTGATCCTGCGAGATGCCCCTGTTGATCCCCTGACGGAGTTGGGTGTCAATTCATTGCTCAAATGGCATTTGCAACTGGACCGAAATCGCTTTGGACGTTCGCCGGATGCCTTTGCGCCAAGTCCATTGCCTGCTGCTTACCAAACGGTGGCTGTCCAAGCGCTGGGGGACTACCAAGGCTCGCCGGATGAGCAGTTGGATGCCTTGCTTTGGCTGTCCAATCGCCGTCCGCCCGCTGCGCTCTGCGCTCACTTTCCGCAGGGGGTGTGGAGCTACTTACATGGCGAAGAGGAGTTGGCGCACAAGGAGCTGTTGGGGTATTGGGAGTTTGTCGAGCTACAGGAGGTGATCGTATCTGGCTTGAAGATACAGTGGAAACCCTCAGAGGAAGGGCGCATCCTGTATCGCTCTTGGTCGGTCATGCCATCCCTGTCCATCACACGGGCCTTGGATGCCCATTTTTGGAAGATTCAGTCCTTTGTGCTTCGGGCATTGCGATTGTTGGGAACGGAGGGACCTGCGGCATTGCAAAAGGCCTTGGCGGCCGCACCATTGCCCAAAAATGGAACGGCTCCGGCGCTTCGCCTGCCATCGGTTTGGCAAACTGGCAAGCATCTGACCATACACGCTCTGCGATTGGCCAACAAGTTGTGGAAAAAGAGCAATTTCAATGAGCAGTGGCTGTTGTTGTGTCATTGGACAGATGGACCATCTTATGAGTTTGGTCAGTTTCAAAAGCTGCTGCCACCCAGAGACCGCTTCTGGGCCGACCCCTTCTTGTGGCAGCGAGAGGGGAGAACCTATTTATTTTTGGAAGAACTGCCTTTCCAGACAGAGAAAGGCCACTTATCAGTCATGGAGATTTTTCCAGACCAGCCGCCCGGCCCTGTAGAAGTGATCCTAGACAAGGACTACCACCTGTCTTATCCCTTTTTGTTTGAATACGAGGGAGACTTGTACATGATCCCGGAATCCTACCAAGCCAACAACATCCAGCTGTATCTCTGCACAGACTTTCCGACCCAGTGGGAATTCAAAATGTGTTTGATGGATAACCTCTGTGCGATGGATACCACCCTCTTTTTTCACAATGACAAATGGTGGTTGTTTACGGCCATTACCGAGACAGAGGGGAGCAGCCACCACGATGAACTCTTTCTATTTTATGCCGACACACCCCTGACCGATCAATGGACGCCTCATCCGATGAATCCGATTGTCTCCGATGTGCGCTCGGCCCGGCCTGCTGGCAATTTGTATTGGGAAAATGGCCAATTGATTCGTCCTTCCCAGGATTGTTCGCGCAAATATGGCTACGGCTTCAACCTCAATGTCGTGGAGGAGTTGAGTGAAACGACCTATCGCGAGCGAGTGCTGCGTCGGGTGCGGCCAGATTGGGATGCCAGCATTCGGCGGACACATTCCTTCAACCACCTACCCGGCATTACCGTCATCGATGGACTGATCCAGCGTTGGAAACATTGAGGGAGGGCTAGACGCTCGTTTTCCGGGAAGATGGAATGCCCAAAGAGGAAAGATATTGTTGGGCAATGTGCTCGGCGGCAAAGTCTTGTGCTCGTTTGACACCATTGACTTCCAGTGCTTGTCGGCTGGTCGGATCGGCCAGTAGTTGTGCCAGACAATCGGCCAATAATTCCCATCGTCCCACCGGATAGAGCCAGCCGTACGGTCCCTTTTCCCATTCATCGACCAATTGTTTTTGCAGATCAGACTGGGGGTAGAGAATTTCTCTGGGACCCGAAATGCAGTCGGAGGAAATGACTGCTGTTTCACATGCCAATGCTTCGATCAAGACATTGGGCAAGCCTTCCCATTCGCTGGACAAGACCAAGACTTGTGAGCGGGCGATGTAGGCAAAGGGATTTTGTTGGTAGCCCAAAAAATGGACGTTTTCTTTGATCCCGAGTTCGTGGGCCAATGCCTCCAATGTTCCTTGTTGGTCTCCCTCGCCGATGATGAGCAAGGCAATGTCTCGTGGTGTACTGCCTCGCAAGCGGTGAAATGCTCTGAGCAGATCGTCCAACCGCTTGCCCTTGACCAGGCGACCAACCGAGATGATGTAGTCGGTCTTTGGCTGGAACGCAAAGGAACTGATGTGGGCAGCGGCCTTTTGTCGAATGCTGTCCAAGGGATGTGGATTGTAGATGGCCTGGTGATTCGGATGGTCCTTCAACTGAAGGTATTCGTCCAACTCCAACTTCATGCTTTGGCAAATTGACACCACAGAATCTGCCTCCTGCAAGGCCTTTCGATACAGCCATTTGGCCACTTGCCGATGCCACCATGGTCGATGGTCAAAGTTGATGCGGGAGTGGAGGACCACCTGCGCGCGATAGCGGGCGCCCATGCGCTTGGCAATGGCATTGATGAAGGTGGCGCGAAGTAGATGACTTTGGACAATGGGAACCTGATGGGCATCCGTCCATTGTTTGAGCTTCCAGGCGCAGAGGAACAGATGGGGGATTTTCCACCAGCTATGGGCCAGCGATTCGTGTTCCGACAAGTAGTGGACCGGAATGTCCTTGGGAATGTCGTAAAACTGTTCTCGTTCGATGCAGCACAACTCCACAGATTGCTCTGCCTGCTGAAATTGCTCCAGGAGCGTCAGTACAACCTTTTCAGCCCCGCCGGAGGTCATCGAGTTGATGAACAATTGGATCATGCGAGTACCGGGCTTTGCAAGCCAGTGAGCTGGCTGTAGAGTTCGAGATAATCTTGTTCCATTCGCGGCAGGGAAAAACGCTCTTGCACCCACTGCCGACCTTTTTGGCCCATGCTCCTTCGCAAGCTCTCCTGTTCCAACAGCTCCAATATGCGCTCACCCATCCCGCGCCAATCCCCCGATGCCAGCACATAGCCTGTCTCGCCCTCCCGAACAATTTCTTCAATGCCGCCACTGCCCGCCGCCACCACGGGTTTTCCCAGCATCATGTATTCCAAGATGGCATTCGAAATTCCTTCCGTATAGGTGGCCAGCACCCCAATGTCCAGGCAATTGACCACCGTTTCCACTTCTTCTACCATGCCTGTGAAATGAATGCGAGCACGATGTTCTTTGGGGACTTTTGCCTGCATTTCGGTCAGTTTCGGTCCGCTTCCGATGGCCAGGAATTCTACATTTGGTGTGCGCTCCAAGACCCAAGTGGCAGCCTTGAGGTAGGTGTCGTAGTCCTTGCGGTCGAAGAAGGCACCCACCATTCCCACCAGCAAAGGAGCTTTCAGATTCAGCACCCGACGAACTGCCTCCGCCGATGGCAATCGGTCGAGCCGACGCTGGTCAAAGCCGTTGTAAATGCAATGACTTTTTGCTTTGGGAGCGTGGTAGACTTGCAGGCCTGCCAATGAGTTGCCCACGATGGCCCGCGAAAATGGGAATGTGATCCTGGCGCGGAAATAGCGGGGATCGCCCCAGTGCATGTCGTCTGGCGCATCCGATATGCTGGCATTGAGCAGCGGAATGCCCAGGCCGGTACAAGCGGGCAGAGCATAGACCGATGGCATCCAGCCCCAGGAGTGGACGAGGTCGGGTTTTTCTTTTCGACACAACTGCCACAAGCGATAGAAGACGCGCGGGTCTTTGGCTGGTTTGCGCTCCAGGATGTGGAGGGAGCAGTCGAGCTTGTGGATGTCGGGATATTCCACTTTATCGGCAAAGATGACGACAGTGGCCGACAGTTCCTTTCGCTTGGAAAAGGCCTTCAGGAGTTCCAGCAAGCGCCGTTCGCGCCCACCTCGCACCAGACTGTCGATCAACATCATCACCTTCATGGATCAGTGGGATGAACTGACTTGGCTCAGGCTCAGTTTGTGTTCTGTGGAGGTGATCATTTCGCGCAGGATGCGTTCGATGTCATACTGGTAGCGAAAGTCGGGATAATGAGATTGAAATTTGCGGACATCCGAGACATACCACATATGGTCTCCGATGCGCGCCTGATCCGACAGGGTGTATTGCAAGCGATGGCCACTGATCCGTTCAATGGCTTCGATGGCTTCCAGCATGGAGATGTTGGAGTGGCGGGAGCCTCCCATGTTGTAGACTTCGCCGGGTCGGGGTTGTTGGTAGTATTGCCAAAATGCCTGGATGAGATCGGCACTGTGGATGTTGTCGCGCACCTGCTTGCCCTTGTACCCGAAGATGGTGTACGGACGACCAGAGATGGCGCATTTGATGAGATAGGCCAGAAATCCGTGCAACTCGGCACCCTGATGTGTCGGCCCTGTCAAGCAACCGCCTCGAAAGGCCACCGTATTCATTCCAAAATAGCGACCGTATTCCTGGACCATGACATCGGCAGCGACTTTGCTGGCCCCAAACAGGCTGTGCTTGCATTGGTCGATGGACATGGATTCGTCGATGCCTTCAGCAAAAAAGGGATGTGACTGGTCCACTTCCCAGCGCTTGTCCAACTCTACCAATGGCAGGTGGTTGGGCGCATCGCCGTAGACCTTGTTGGTGCTGGTGAAAATGAAAGCGGCCTCGGGACAGTGCAATCGGGTCATTTCCAATAAATTGACTGTGCCGGTGGCATTGACGGAAAAATCGGTGAAAGGCTCGCGGGCTGCCCAGTCGTGCGAAGGCTGAGCGGCTGTGTGTATGATGACTTTGATGTCTTTGTTATAGGTCTTGAAAACATCTTGCAACGCATGGAGATCGCGGATGTCCAAGGCGCAGTGTTTGAAGTTTTCCAGTTGGTCTTCGAGCTTTTGCTGCATGCTCTTGGTGCTGGCATCTGGCCCAAAGAAGTAACTGCGCATGTCGTTGTCGATGCCGACGATGAAAAACCCTTGCTGGTGGAAAAACTGGCAGGCCTCGCTGCCGATGAGTCCAGATGAGCCGGTGACAATTGCTATTTTCATACCTTCTTGATTTGCATTGCACGCATGGCAATGGATTGAATAGATATTAGAGGATGTTATTTTGCCCAGATTCCCCGGTCTCGTCCGGCCAAGACTTTTCTGACTTGTACGGGCGAGAGGATTGCCAGAGGAATCATCGAAAGTACTGTACCCAATACTATACCGATTGTCCCCAAGCCCATGCTGACAGCCAAAAATATGGACACGGGAATGTTCAGAAGACTTGCTCCCAACCAAGCATACATCTGCAAGCGGACTTTGCCTGTGCCGTTGAGAACGAGGTTGAATAGATTGACCCAATTGTAGATCGAAATGGAAACGGCCACAGAAATGGTCAACTCCACAGGAATTTCTACTTTGCCTTGCAGCCAAAATTCAAATACCCAGGGCGCCACCAATATCATGAGCAGACAAAGCAAGAGCGTGCCCAGCCATACTTTGACGATGTTGTTGACTGTGTTGCGCATCCAGTCCAGGTCCCCTTTTCTGTAGGCTTCAATACACGCCGCCCAATACTGATTGGACAAAATGACAAAAAGCATCAAGAAAATGGACAGGTATTTATAGGCCGCTTCATAGGCCGTCACATCCTCCAAAGACACATAGCGGGCGATGAGGACGTTGTTCGTCTGGTGAATGATGATCATGGCAAATTTGATCAAAAAAAACTGAGAACCCAGCGAGAACAGGGTGCCAAAGTATTTGCGATTGGCCAGCCGAAGGGATGGCCGAAAGCGGCGAAATTCGTTCCGAAAATAATACAGTCCCACCACCAGCGGCACCAAGGCAAAGGTGAAAGTCTTGGCAGCTCCAAAGAGTACCAAGGACTCGGAAGTGCCGAAGATGAGTCCAATGATGATGACCAAAAAGGCCACCTTGCTGATGGTGGAAAACAAGTCCACCATGGCCGTTCGTTGCAGGGCGTAGAAGATTTCGTACACCAGCGAGGAGACAAAATTGATGGCAAAGGCAGCAAACATCAGTACGGCCAAGAGCGCAATTTCTCCCTCCAAACTGGGATCGGTCTGCAACCAATCGGCCCAAGGGACGAAAAAGGCGGCGATCAAAAAAACGATGCTCACCCCGGAAAAAATGCTTCCAAGTGCAAAATAGGCCGTGCTCACATAGCCCCTCGCTTTTTCTTCCTCTCCGTCGGCAATGGCCTCCCCTAAGCGGTTGCGCAAGCCGTTGCCAATGCCAATGTCCAACTCGCCAAACCAGTCGATCATGGAGGTCAATGTCAAAAAGATTCCAAATTTTGCTGGACTCAGATAGGCCAAAGAAAGCGGGAAATAGGCAAACCCAATCATCATGCCCATGCCTTTGAACAGGATGGCCATCAGGACATTCTTCCGCGCCCGAACACTCCGCTCGTGCCCTTGTCCCAAAAGGGATTTGATCTTCCCGATGAGTTGCATCATGGTCCCGAAAGTTGTGCGTCTTCAGCCTTGCCCAAAGTCGATAAGTCCATATGCCGCACCCCCCAGCCAAGCCCCAAATGGATGGCGTAGATGATCGATAGGTATTGAGAAAACAGCAGGGTGTTGGTCAAATTGCCCACGGCATACAACAGCCCCAGCAAAAAGGGAATGGCAAAAAACAAATGGTGACTGTACAGCTTGCCAAAGTAAAACAAGGACAGCAGCACAAAGGCCGTAAAGAAAACTAATCCGGGCACCCCGTAATAAAACAGCGAACTGAAGTAGCCACTGTGAATGTCGCCTTCTTCTCCCGTGGCCCGCTTGCGCTCATGGGTGATGCGCAACATGCTGTAGTAATACAATTCATTTTGTTTGCCTCCATAGCCAAAGAGCGGCTTCTTCCCGATGTTGTCGATGACCATTCTGTAGTAGCCCAAGCGACTGTCGGGAATCTCGGACAAGCGTTCTTTGACCAAACCGGAATTCATGATCTCCCGATTGAAAATGATGAAAATGCTCAACAGTCCAATCAATCCGCACAATCCCAAAAGTACCAATCGCTCCAAGGCAATCTTTTCGATCTTGAGAACATAGACGAGCAAAACCAGTGCAAGAATCAACCAACTCATTCGCTGAAAAGAGGAGAGAACCCCCAGCGTAAAACAAGCGATGAGCAACAAGCGCCAGTGCTGCTTTTTGATCGTCACCAAGGTCCAGGCCAGGGCCGTGATCATAAAATAGGCATTGCAGTATTCGTTGTTGAACAGGCCGTTGGAACGCAAGACGGTCCCAAAGGCAATCCGCTCATCGCCCACCCGCAAAAACATCGGATCGTACAGCAGTTGTGCCAGACTCACCACAGCAGTCGCCACTGCACCTATGATGAAGGCCTGCCCAAGGACGGCCAGACTTTGCTGATTGACCATGTGCCGAAGTGCATAGATGAGCACCAACACAGTCAGACAATGGATGCTGCTCAAGATGACTTCCTCCATCCCAATGTCCACCACATGACTGATCTGCGATAGAATGATCCACACCACATACAACAGCAACATGAGCATGAACCAAGGCAGTGGCAATGGCTTTGATCTTGACGGCTGATGGCTGGAAAACAGAAAATGGCGAACGAGAAAAAAGGAAAAATACAAAAACAACAAACGATCGGGTTGGATCTCAAAAAAGGAAATGCCCGGCAAGGCGAAAGTCAACTCTTCATTGAGGTTGCCCGTCATCAGATAAAACGACAACAGAAACAACTCCAAGCGATAAGGAACGGAAGGAGAGCGAACCAGCCAAAGACTGGCGACGAAGGCCAGGCCGAAGTAGACATAAATCAGGTCCATTAGGCAGGTCGTTTGTTGTCTCTCTTGAGCAGTTGGCGCGCCAAGTCCAACGGCATGCGCTTCTTTCGCGCCTCCTTGGCCTGTGGATAGGGTGCATTGTTGCCCCATTGGCTGCTCAGTCCGTTGAGAACCAAATACGGTTGTGACAGTTGTCCTTTTTCGATGATTTCCTGTAGTTGGTTGAGAAATGGAATCTTCGACAATTTCCAATGGAGCACAAACAAGTTGACGTCTGCATGAGGAGCGATCAGCAAATAATCGGACACCAATTGCAGGGCAGGACTGTCGAGTAGGATGTGGTCGTACTCCATACACAGAGCTTTGATCAATTGTTGGAGTCTGTGGCTCTTGAGCAGTTCGTGTGGGTTGCCTGTGTTGAGCCCGGCCGGGATGTAGTGCAATTGTGGAATTTGTCGGTCGAGTCGGATGATGGATTCCACCCTGATGTCGTCGCTTCTCAAGTAGGCCGACAGTCCCGGAAGGTGGTCGGCCTGTTGATGGGCGTACAATTCGGGCTTGCGCAAATTGAGGTCGATCAGAATGACTTTTTTGCCTTCACGGGCCAGGGTCGCTCCCAAATTTCTGCAGCAGTAGGTCTTGCCTTCTTGCGAAATGCAGGAGCTGATGCCTATGATTTTGGTGGCTGCTTGTCCCGCCTGAAATTGCAGGCTGGCTGCCAGGTTGCGGAAGGATTCATCGCTGCGCCATTCGGAAGGGGCGTTGAGAAATCCGTTGGACAACTGGCGAGCTTGGACCAATTCCGTGGTTACGGGTATGGAGGTCAGCCCCTTGAGTTGTTGCAGGCTTTGGATGTTTTCGGTAAAAGAATCTGCAAACACGATCCACGTCATTGGCAAAAACAAGCCCATGAAAAACGCGAGGATGAAGTTCAGCAATTTTTGTGGGGCCACCGGGCCGTCTCCAGTCATGCGGGCCTCGTCGAGCACCTTGGTATCGGCAATGTCTTCGGCTCGGGCAATGCCGGTCTTGGCCAATTCTTGGTTGAGGTAGTTGTACAGATTTTCGTATAGGTTTCGCTTTCGCTGAAAGTTGAGCAATTGCTTTTCGTTGCTGGGCAGCTCGCCGATGGTGCGCTCCAATTGGGCGATCTGTTGGTTTTTGCCCCCCAAAGCCATTCGCGATGATTGGATCAGGTTGCGGATGTTTTCCTTGAGGGCATTGGTGGTATTTTTGATTTGCCGATCGATGATTTCCAGGTCGTAACTTTGCTTCCCTTTGATGAACTGCAGACGGGTTTTTTCCGTCTTGAGTCGCTTGAGTTCCAACAGGTTTTCATTCAGCAACGGATCGTCTATTCCCACCACAGAGGGAGCCACAATTTTGTCGATGCCATCCGATTGACTGACGTATTCGAGGACTGACCGATAGTAGCGGATGTTCATGTTGATCTGGCCTTTGTCGGCCTCCAGGGTCTGCAGTCGGTCCAATCCGTTGGAAGCCGTTCTGGTGAGGTCGACGGCATTGGCGCCTTTCTTGAATCCTTCGAGTGCCTTTTCAGCATCGGCCAAGGAGTCGGCAATGCTGCTGAGTTGGTTTTCGATGAATTGCTGTTTGCTGGCGGCAATTTCTGCCCGCTCCAGGTATTTGCTGTCGATGAAATGCTTGGTCAGTCGCCGCAGAAATTTGACCTCTTTTTCCAACACCTTGCCCTTGGTGCGCAGGTTGAGAATGCTGGCCTGAATGTCGAATTGTTCCACCTTGAGTTTTTCCTGATAAGAAGTGACCAGGCTGGCGAGAGGATGAATTTGAAAGCTCAACTCCTGCCTGTCAAATTCTGAAATCTCCACTGGATGGTCTGGTCGATGGATCACAAAATTGAAGTAGGGATGTTGCACCGTATCTTCATAGGCGAAGAGGCCTTTGAAGTCAATTTGAGGCACCTCCCTTTGGTTGGTGTGAAGCGGGCGGCCAACTGCGATTTCGACGCCCGAAGCTTCCAGCCGGAATTTGTCTTCTGCGACCGGTGTCCACACAATGGGAAGATCAAATGCCTGATTTTTGCTTTCGAGCACCTCCACCTCGAAGGGGAAATAGCCGTAGTATTCCCGGCTTTGGTACCAAGTCCCCGCGTGATAACTCACCCCAAAGTCGAGTGATTGCAAGCTCCGCCGGATGAGTTGGTAGGATTTGAGAATGCCGATTTCGTTGTAGAGGTTTTTTTCTGTTCCGATCTGTCCCAGGCCTCCCTGCATGTACTCGCTTTCGCCCAGCATCCGGCTTTGTCCGGAGGGGTCGATGAGCAAAGAGGCTTTGACTTCGTAGACCGGGCTGGCAATTTTGTTGTACACAAAGGCCAGCGACAGGAACACGGCCAAGCTGATGGCAAACCACCACTTGTGTTCCCAAAGTTTGCGGACAAACAGCTTCAGATTGATCTCTGACAAGGTATTGCTCGTGATGGGTTTTGTGTGACTTTCCATTGCGCCTTAGTTGAGGATGACATTGAGAACAAGGGCTCCGAGTGAAACAGCTGACACGACAACGCTCAAGGTGCGATTGCTGACATCCAGCGCCTTTTTCTTGATGGGTTCTATGTAAATGACGTCAGAGGGCTGCACGTAGTAGTATTCGCTGGTCAGAAAGTCGGACTTGTTCAAATTGAGGTAAACAGCGTGGGCATTCCGATTGGTTTGCCGGATGATTTTTACTTTCCCTCGATTGGCAAAGTCGGTAAAATCGCCAGCCAAACTGATGGCATCCAGCAAGGTCGTCCGCTCGTTGTACAAGGTGTGAACGCCCGGCCGATTGACTTCTCCGAGGATGGTCACCCGCATATTGGCCAGCTTGATGAAGGTGGAAGCGAATCGCAGGTAAGGACTGTAGGCTTTGTCCAGGTAGTGCTTCAAACTGGTCATCGTGTACCCGGTCACCTCCACCCGCCCGAGCATGGGGAGGTAGACATAGCCCGAATCGTTGACGATGTAGCTGTTGAAATAAGTGGCTTCCGGTGTGTACTCTGCGTTGCCGTTGTTGTTGTTTTGGATGGAAAATTCTCTGCTGAGAAAATCCTCCGTGGTGCCATCAAATGCGTTGATGCGGATGATCAGCTGGTCGTAGGGCTGAATCTTGTAGGGTTGGTATTTGTACAAAACGGTATTGGAGACCTCTTGTGGATAACGGAGGTCTTCGGGCACCGATTCGGTACTGTTTAGGGATACCAATTCCTTGTGACTGACGCAGGAAGAGAGCAACAGTGGCAATGCGATGAACAGTAGGCCGATGATTTGAACAGGATTCTTTGGCATTTTTCAATACTTGATAAAGCTCCATCATCTGTTCCAATTATCGTGCCTGAGCCAATGGCGAGGCGAGGAGGGGGACCATTTGCAAGCGAGGGGGAGCAACAACAACTGCTGCTCCCCCTCGCGATGGAATCCAATGCCTGCAGGCACTGGTATATGGCTACATCAACCGAATAGCTTGCCGAGTCCGCCCAGCTTGTCCTTGGCGATGTCACCCAATTTGTCCTTGGCCATGCCGCCGAGCATATCGCCCAAGCCGCCACCACCACCGCCGCCCATGCCGAGGGCGCTCATGATGCTGCTTTCGTCGATGTCGTCTGTATCGCCTGCTGCTTGGGCTTTGCCAGCGATGCTGCCGACGATGCTGCTCAGTCCAGAGCCTGCCACCAAGCCTGCCACTGATTCGGGAAGACCCATCTTGGTCATGACTCCTTTCATGATGTTGTTTTTGATGCTGGCAAAGAGAGGGTTGCTCATCAAGCCATCTCCCTTGCTTTGGAACATGCCCAGGATGTTGCTGATGCCGCCACCTGTCACTTGCTCCATGAGGCCACTCTGCAGGCTGTCTTGGGCAATGGGCAATACTTGCTTGGCCTGGTCGTTGGAAATGCCAGCTTTTTCTGTGATGGAACTGATGACGTCGCCGCCGATGGAGTCCATTAACTTATCTAACATAAAATTGATGTTTTGGCAAGTACCCTTTCCAAAGCAAGAATGACTCGTCGGTAGAGTGGTGGGTACTCGGATGAATGAAATAGGGTGCCTTGGATTCAGAGGGCTACCTGTATGGTATGACGCAAGGTGGTCAGTTGGTAACGCATGAAAGACAAAATAATTTGCCTGGGCATTTCAAAAACAGATCACTGAGAATGCCCTGATCTTGAATCCTAAGCCGTCGTGGGCATGATATTACGCAATATTCAACAACCCACCAAATGAATCGCATTAAGTTTTATTTAGGATTCTTTAGGAGACTCTTAACAGTATTTGACGTCTAAAAAACACAATATTGATTTAGTAAGTAGCCGTTAGAGCTACGCCATACACGAGAATCCTTCAGTTAAACATACCATCATGAACGCAGCTACTCAACATCGACAGAACGAAGAAAAGGACCGCAGAAGAGGATTGATCATCGCCTTTTTCATCCATGTAGGCATCCTCATCCTGGCTTTGATGCCCCTCATTTCTCACCTTCAAACGCCTGAACCGGAGCGCGCTGAGTTTGTCGTGATGGACTTTACCGACTTCAAACCCGCTTCCAAAGAAGGGGCGAAGCCTCAGAAGGTATCCAACAAACAGAAGAGGCAAAAGAAGCAAACCAAGCGTTCTGTGCCCAAAACCAAGCCTGTACCAAAACCGAATCCCAAACCCGTGCCTCCGGCACCAACCAAGAAGGTATTGACCAGCAGCGAACCCAATCCGCCTGTCAAAACCAGCCCGACCAAGGTAGAAATGCCCTCTGAAAGGCCACTGGAAACCCCCAAACCCGTTGAGGAAACCGCTCCTGCTCCGGTAGAACAGAAGCCCGATGCAGAAGTAGCAGAGACAGCTCCCGCCAGCGAGTCCAGTGCCAGTGATGCCTCCAAGAGCAGCTCAAATTCCAGCAATGGCACCGGAAAGACCGGAAATGGCAAGCTGGACAAGGGCAAAAACAATGGAGAAGTGGCTGGCGATGGCATCTTCAGCCGCCGGGTCATCTATCGGGCCGATGTCAAAAAGATCACGGAGTTGGAAGGAAAGATCGTCGTGGAGCTGTGCATCAATCGCGAAGGCCGCGTCGTCTACGCCAAACCCGACAAGGCTGCCTCTACCATCAGAGACAATGATGTGATCCGCAAAGCAGTGGGCCTGACAACCAAGTACAAATTCGAACGCGACTATACAGCCCCTGCCAAACAATGTGGCAAGCTGACCTACATCTTCGACATCGAAAAAGAATAGCAAACACCACCACCGACAACCGCAAAGGCATCATGGTCCGACACCGCTTAGGTGCCGGACCACTTGTTTTTGGGGCATGCATCCATTTTCCAGTTTTTCGTATCTTGCTTGTCATCACAAGGACAAGAAGAAGATATGTTCCAACTCAGTCAGCGGGAAACAGAGGTACTGCAAGCGGTGTGCGACTGCCTGATCCCATCCATCAAACCAGCACCTTCTCAAACTGCACAACCGTATTGGCAGCGAAAGGCCAGTGACTTGTCCGTTCACCATCGCATCATCCATACCCTTGAGAGCCTGACAAAAGAGGAGCAGAGTGAGTTCAAGCTGCTCGTCCGCTTTCTGTCCTCTCCCTTTCTGGGATTGAGCTGGTGGGGGCCACTTCGTCCCTTTGACAAGCTGTCCTTCGATCAGCAAACCCGCCTGTTGCAATCTTGGTCGAGCAGTCGGCTGGCTGATTTGCGCAAAGGCTTTACATCCCTGAAGAAGCTGTCGGCCTTGTATTACTTTGGAGGGTCGGACTCGGCAGGGCAAAATCCCAATTGGCAAGAGTTGTCTTATCCCGGTGCGGTCGAGCTGTCTGGCTCTCCCGATGAGTTGGGGTATGGACCAAGTGATCCATTTCAGCAAAAGGACTGGTCCTGCGATGTGGTGGTTGTGGGCAGTGGGGCAGGAGGGAGCATTGTCGCAGCGGAGTTGGCGGCGGCTGGGCAGAAAGTCATCATTGTGGAAAAGGGGAGTTTCTGTCCTCCTTCGCAGATGACGATGTGTGAGGAGGACATGATGGGGAAATTGTACGATTCGAAGGCCGCCCTGGTGACGGTTTCTGGCAATATGTCGGTTCTGGCGGGGAGTTGTGTGGGAGGAGGAACGACGATCAATTGGGCGGGGTCCTTTCGCACGCCGGATGATGTGTTGGAGGAGTGGGCCAATGAGCATGGCAATCCCCATTTTCTCAGCAGTGACTATCAGAAAGGTTTTGCTTACATGGAGCAGAAGACCTGTGTGGAGGCAGAGGTGTCAAAGCACAACTTGCAAAACCAAGCCTTGTGGGATGGTTGTGAAAAATTGGGCTACCAAGCCAAGATCATCGCTCGAAATGTGCGCCAGCCAGAGGGTATCGATGCCGAAACCAGCTGGAAGATGCAAGGATACTCTTCTTTGGGGGATCGCCTGGGGATCAAGCAATCTGCATTGCACAACTTTTTGGCGGACGCCATGCAAAAGGATGCCACCTTGCTGGCCGACACCTTGGTGGAGCGGGTGTTGATGGAGCAGGGCAGAGCGGTGGGGGTGCGGGCCAGTGCGCATACAGTGGATGGCAAAAGGCAGCGGTTCGACATCCGGGCCAAGCGGGTCGTGGTGGCCGCCGGGTCCATTCATACGCCCGCCCTTCTGCTTCGGAGCGGACTGCAGCATCCACAACTGGGCCGCAACTTGTATTTGCATCCCACCACCATTGTCCCCGCTTACTATGGTCGCCCTTCTGATCCCTGGTTTGGGCCGATGATGTCCGTCGTTTGCGATGCCTTTACCCACTTGGATGGCAAGCACGGGGTGAAACTGGAAACCCCTCCCGTTCACCCAGGCTTCATGGGCGTCTCCATGAATTGGAAAAACGGAGCGGACTTCAAGCAGCAAATGCTCCACTTGCGAGAAAGTGCTTCCTTCATTGTGTTGACCCGTGACAAGCATGGTGGCCAAGTGCGGGTGGACAAAGAGGGACGGCCCCGGATTCACTACCAGTTGCATCCCTACGACAAGAAACACATGTTGCGAGGTGTCGAGGAAGCATGTCGCATTCACCACGCAGCGGGGGCCAAACGCATTCAGTTGCTGCACCAAAAGGCAACGCAATTTGAGTCGACACAAGGTACCTTGGAAGCATATTTGAAAATGATCCCCACCTTGGACTGGTCCGACAACCGCTATTTGCTGGGCACAGCACACCAGATGGGAAGCTGCCGGATGGGAGGCAGTGACAAGGATCATCCCCTCCAACCCGATGGAGCACTACGGGGCGTCAAAGGACTTTTTGTGGCAGATGCCAGTGCTTTTCCTTCTGCCAGCGGGGCCAATCCCATGCTTTCCATACAAACTTTGGCCTACTACATTTCGCAACAGCTAAAAGCGACGCTCTAGTAAGTTACATATTTTTTTTCCTGATGCCTTAATGCCCGGAATACATTGCTTTTTTGGGATTTTGGGGCAAATTTTTCTGTCTGATAAACAGCTGATTTGTGACAGTTATTCGGTTGGTTTTTAGCGGTAAATGCCTTGTTGAGCCTTGTGGTATACAAATTGCTCTCGAATTCGTACTCTCTCTTCCCTTCCCGACATCCCCCTCCCCCACGAAAGAAACGCGACGAAAAACGATTAACGACTACAACCCGGATACATGACTACTATTTACACTAGCAGACTATTCTATTTTTTCCTATCCACATTTGTCCTGGCCCTCGGCTCACTCCATGCCGACAGCATTGAATTTGGCCAAGATTTGACAGCATCCATTGACAACATCGGCGATACCAAGCAGTATGCCTTCGAAGCAGAAGAAGGAGACCGCATCCTGATACGGATGAGAGGCAACAAAAATGGTGTCGACGCCTGTGTGAGTTTGCTGGATCCAAATGGCTTGGAAGTGGGAGCAGAGTGCGGAACGAGCTTGTCCGAAATCAGAGCGACCATTGCCATCAGTGGTACCTACAAGATTTTGGCCCACGACCAAAAGCACAACGATACGGGGGACTTCGGTCTCACCCTCGAACAACTCAACGCGCCCAGCTATGCCAGTGCGTTGAGCTGTGCGCAATCTGTGGTGGCAGACTTGCCGAGCAATGGCGCCGCCCAGATGTATCGTATGGACTTGGCAGAAGGCGACCTGATTCGCCTCATTGTGCAAGGGGGAGATGCAGGCATCGAGCCCATTTTGGAACTGTTTGATGCCACAGGAGAAAAGTTGACCACCTCGGAAAGAGACAAGGGCCGGGCGGAGATCACGACCTTCCAGGTACCTGCCAAGGGGGCTTATTATCTGCTGATGACAGATGAGAACGGAAACGACACGGGAGAGTTTGAATTGGGATTGCAGTTTCTCAATCGCACCGATTGCTCCCTCACCATCGACTGCTCTGCCAGCATCCCTGCTTCCCTGACATCACAAGTGGAGGCGGATGTTTACCGCTTTAAAGGAGCTGTGGGGGAGAACATCGTCATTTCCATGCGCAGCGACAATGACAACATCGAGCCATTGCTTCAACTCTACAATGAACAAGGGGAGTTGTTGGCTTCCGATGCACCAACTTTTGGAAAAGCATCCATTGAAAATTTTGCCATCGATGCAGAAGGGATGTACACCATCGTCGTCTCCGATCAACGCTACAATGACACGGGAGACTACAGCTTTTCTTTCCTCAAACTCAACAGCGTCGACTGTGCCACCAAAATTGATTGCAATGGCGTACTCAAGGCGAGCCTGGACGAAAGAGCAGAAGTTGATACCTACGTATTTGAAGGGACAGAAGGAGATCGCCTCTTGGCATTCATGCGGGGAGAAGTGAAGGGCATCGAATCCGATTTGCAACTTTACGATGCTCAGGGAACGCTGGTGGCATCTTCGGAAGCAAGAGGGCGCTTGGCTCGTTTGGGAGCATTTACCTTGCCATCGACGGGCCTTTACACGCTTTTGGCCAAGGACGGCAATGGCAATGATACAGGAAACTACTTCTTGACCATGCGATATGTCAACGAACCAGATTGCCGGATAGAGTTGGGTTGCGACAACAATGGACAGACCCAACGCCTTAGCAGTTTGGCTGCAGCAGACTTGTACACGTTTGAAGCATTTGAGGCAGGAGAAAAAGCAAATATTTTTCTCGAAGAACTCGAAGAACATCTCGAACCATACATGGAGTTGTACGATCCCAATGGAAGACGCCTGTTGTCAAACGATGGGAGAGAGGCTGTCGCTTTCGAAAACGTCAAACTGGAAGAGGTGGGCATTTACACCTTGATCGTGATGGACTACGAGGGCAATGACTTGGCCGATTACAAGCTGACCATCGAGAATGCGCAAACCGCTGACTGTCCGGAGCCAGAGCCGATCAAATACTGCGAAGCCAAGGGGACAAATACAGATTACGAGTGGATCGAACAGATCGACGTTGGAGGAATTTCCAACGCCAGTGGCAACGACAATGGCTACGGGGACTACACTTCGCTGAGTACCACGTTGGCCAGCAACCAATACCATCTGGTGAGCCTGCTGCCTGGTTTTGCCAATCCTGCCAACCCATTCTTCGAGTGCTGGCGCATCTGGATTGACTTGAACCAGGATGGTGACTTTGACGACGAGGGAGAGATGTTGTTTTTGCGCAGTAGCTATGGACTCATCGAAGGAGGCATCAAGATTCCGGCAACGGCAGCCATCGGGACCACCCGCATGCGCATCGCAATGAACTACGAAGCTTATCCGGAGCAGTGTGGTGAATTCAACTATGGTGAGGTGGAAGATTACACCATCGAAATCGTACCGGGAAGTGGCTGTGATGCATTGCCTGCAGGATGGGGCAACCAAGACATTGGAACGCCTGCACAGGAGGGATCTGTTTGCTACGATGACGATACAGAAACGTATTTCATAGAGTCTTCTGGAAAGTATGTTTTCCACCAGGAAGATGAGTTTCACTTTGCCTATACAGAACTCTGTGGCGATGGCGAAATCGTGGCGCGCGTTGTGGGCATTGCTTACTCAAGCGACTATGCCATGGGAGGTGTCATGATGCGAGGAGATTTGGAAGCGAATTCGCAAAATGCCTCCATGCTGATCACGCCCAAGGGCTTGGGCTTCTTCCAGGCTCGGAAAAACAAAGGAGCCAATACCAATTACAAAGCAGTCAGTGCAGGTGTCCCTCACTGGGTGAAGTTGACAAGAGAAGGCAAAAAAATCACTGGCTATCTGTCGCCAGATGGCATCGAATGGGAAAAGGTTTTCCACAAAAATCTCAACGGATTGGGTGACTGTCTGTATGCGGGCCTGGCCTTGACGAGCAACAACCAAAATGGCGTTCTCAATACGGGAACCTTCGATCAGGTGAGTGTGACGCCATACGCCAGCCAGCAGAACACCACCATTGATCCAATCGATCCAAATGCACAGCCGCAGATCAGTCTGGGCGTCTTTCCGAACCCAGTGGCAGACCAAGCCTTTGTAGAACTGAAGGATGTGGAATTGGGACAGATGGCGCTCATCGTATTGTCCAACGCCAGTGGAGAGGCCGTGATGCAGGAACAAAGAAAATACAATGGAGGAGTGATGGAGTTTGACCTGGGAGCCGAGAATTTCCTCAGTGGAATTTATACCCTTACAGTATACTACGACGGGAAAACCGTCAGCAAACAAGTGATCATCGCCAAGGAATAAGATGGGATGTCATACCAAACCATTGGGCAAGGGCCTCGGCAAAAGACTGTCGAGGCTCTTGGCGTTTCCACCGAACACTTTACTCGACTTCTGCCACTTTTTCCAATAGCCACTTGCGGGCAGAGAGCATTTTGCAATCCTCAATTTGTTGGCGCAGTTTGCGAATGGCTGCCTTGTCGTAGACTGGGAGAGAGATCAATTTTTTGGTAAAGCGAAGCTCATTCATGTACTGCCGTTTGATATTTTTGGAAATGAGTCGGTTGCGTCGCAAATAAATGCGGAAGCTGTCGATGAGAGAGTCCAAGGCATTGATTTCGCCCAGCTCGTAATAGGTGCGCAACAGCATCAATTTGCTCCCCAATGCATAGGACAGATTGGTGTATTCTACCTCTCGGAGCTGCTCGATGACCTCGATGTATTCCTCCTTGTGGAAATGGAGAGAGGCCATGTTGTAGTTGATCGCATTTTCCTGGTGCTCGTGGGGCAGGGAATCGGTGTAAGACTGAATGAATCCCTCCACCCAATCGAATTCTTTGACCTGCAGACCTATGGCAATGATGTTTTTGTAGTGGGTCGGGTCGAGAAAGCCCTCTTCGAAAATCAATTCTGCCTCCAATACCTGCCGATACAAGGCAAACAACTCCTTGAAATAGTGTCTTTTGCCATTGTTGACCTGCAAATCGATGCAGTAGTTCATGGCAAAAATGTAGAGTGACTTTTGCTCGCTTTTTCCGAAGCAATGCAAATGCTGGTTGAGGTATTCTTTGAAGTGGTGAAAATGTTCTTCTTGCTCTGGATACAAGTACATCTGGCTGATGCTGTAGTAGACCTGGACGGCAGGTTCCTCCAGATAAGGACTGCTTTTGACAAACTCAATGAAAGAGGGCAGCAACTCGATTTTGGGGTCTTTGGACAAGAACTTTTTGTATCCCAACACATCGCAATAATGCTTGAGCTTTTGGGAGATGTAGAAGCAGTTGAGATGGTGGTCGGCCTTTTCCAAGTTAACAAATTCAATCTTTTTGGCCTTCGAGCGTTCCAAATACTGGTGGAGCTGTGATTCGAAGCGAAATTTGTTTTGGTGGAAGTGGCTGTCCTTGCGCCCCTGCCGTTCGAGCAGTTGCGTGATGGAACGAATGGAGGCGTTGAGGTGTTTTTCCAATCGAGGTTCTTGCAAAGAGCGCAGCAATTCCAGCTGTTCGGCCAAGGGATTTTCGCGAAACGTCTTGTAAGCCAGATAGTTCTGAGCGTGCTTGTTCAAATCCGACATCAGGCGCCGAAGCTGCAAATCATTGTAGGGATCACTGCCAAAAACCTGTTTCCAGATGAAAAGTTTGTCTAACTCTTCTCCAGATTCATTCTTGGACGACTGCAAATACTGACACAACAAATCGAACAGCGCCACCAATGCCTCCTGTTCATTGAAAAAGGGCGAGATGAGGTACTTTCTAAACTGAGTCAAGTCAGTTTTGTTGAAGCTGTCAATAATGGCGACGACCTTACTATTGCGCATGTTATTTGTGGTATATTGGATGCAGTTATCCAGGCAGTTCACACAAATTTAGGCAAAATAAAAGGGTTTTTGCAAAAAGTATTTGTAATGGGAAAAGTTAATTGACTGGAAATGAATGAGTTGTGATTTTTTGACTCTTTTGTTTCATTGTACAATTTGCTTCTTTTGTACTTTTTTTCTCCTTTGTGTTATTGCATATTTGTATAGTAAGAAGTTATGGAGTATTCAAATGTAAGCTGATGAATGTATTTTTCTACAACACCACCACCCCGAAACGTTTTCTGAGCACATCATTCCTGGTTTGCCTGCTGTTTCTTTTCGGGGCTCAGCTTCGCGCAGACTCCGGAAACACCTGCATGTCGGATTTTGACCATTCGCCTTACAGCGGTCAACTTCCAAAGCCAGGTGGGATCACCTTCGTCAACAAATCTTCGGGTAGCTTTACCAATTTGAGCTGGAGCTTTGGCGATGACCAATATTCTTCCAACTCTACCGCCATGGTCACCCACTTTTACGAGCAAAGTGGTGTCTATGAGGTCTGTTTGACTGTCTGGGATGACAATGACTGCAACTCCATTCACTGTGAGGATGTCGTGATTGATCTGAACAATGGCAGTTGCATTGAAAACGATTGTGTCTACCCCGGTGATGTCAACCTCGATGGCGTTGCCAACGTCTACGACATGATCCCTCTGGGCATTGGCGTTGGCGCCAGCGGCCCTCCTCGTCTCAACCCAAGCCTGGACTTCGCCCCTCAGCCAGCCCTCGACTGGGACCAGACCACTCCCGATGGAATCAATTACAAGCACCTGGATTGCGATGGCGATGGCCTGATCGAAACAGAAGACTTGCTGGCCATTCAGGTCAACTATTCCGCAGTAAACGACAGAATCACGGTCTTCGAATCAGATGGACCGGAAGTATATCTCGATTTTGAGTCCGATACCATCGTCATCAACGAAAGTACCCCTGAGTACATCACCATCAAGGCAGGTGTCTACCTCGGCACGGAAGCCAACCAGTTGGACGACCTACAGGGGGTTGCCATGGCATTGTCCTATGACTCTGCCTTTGTGGCCGATGATGGCGTCGAGTTTGAATACAACGACAACAGCTTTTTGGGTGGCATGAACGTGGCCCTTCCCTTTGGATTGGACCAGCGTCTCGACCAGCAGCTCGATTTGGGGGTTTCCCGAGTAGATCAGCGCACAGCCAAAGGCTATGGTCGGGTGGCAACGATCAGCTTCATCATCATCAGCGATGTCATAGAGGTCCGCACCTCCAATCCCACCGGGGTTGATTTCAGCGTTCCCATTGCTGGCATCAAATTGACAGACGGCAACGGCAACGAAATCGAAGCTTCCATCCGCAAGCTGGCCGCCAAGGTGACTTTCCTCCGCGACCTGTCTACTTCTATCAACAATCCAGAATTGGCTGCCAAGGTGGCTGTCTTCCCCAATCCTGTCCGCGACGAACTCTACCTCCACTTGAACGATTTGGATGCAGAGACAGCAGAATTGTTCGACGGCATGGGACGGCTGGTTGCCACCTACGCACTGGCAGGGCGCCGCAACGTCCTTCCTGTCAAGGATTTGGAAAAAGGCTTGTATACTCTGCAGTTGCGGATGCCAGAAGGAATTGTAACAAAGCGTTTTGTGAGAAACTAGGAATGTTTCCTGGCGATCACTGTTGAGATAAAGAATATCATTTAGAGTTTGAGCAGGGCAGGGTGCGGGCAAGCATCTTGCCTTACTTCTTTTCGGCTCTTTTCCCCTCCACGACCAATACGATTTCTCCCTTGACTTTTCCAACAGATTCGTAGTGCTGCACCAAGTCTGCCAGCGAAGCTGCGCGCAATTCCTCGTGGATTTTGCTCAATTCTCGGGCGAGGCAGGCCCGGCGCTCTTCTCCGCAGTGTTCCATCAGTTGGCGCAAGCATTTGACAATTCGGTGCGGGGATTCGTAGAGTATGAAGGTGCAAGGCAGCTCTGCCAGGAATTGCAGGCGCGTTTGTCGTCCTTTTTTGTGTGGCAAAAAGCCTTCGAAGTAGAACTTGTCGGAGGGCAGGCCCGATGCGACGAGGGCGGGGACAAAGGCAGTGGCGCCAGGGAGGCAGCTGATGTCCAGCTCGCGTTCGCGGCAGGCCCGGACCAGCAGGAAGCCAGGGTCGGAGATGCCAGGGGTGCCAGCATCAGATACGAGCGCAAGCTGTTGGCCAGAGGCAATCAGATCGGCAAATTGCTCTGTGACTTGGTGCTCGTTGTGGGCGTGGAATGACCGAAGAGGGGTGTGGATGTCGTAGTGTTGGAGAAGCTTGCGAGTGGTGCGGGTATCCTCTGCCAAGATGAGGTCGACTTCCTTGAGAATGCGAAGGGCTCTCAGACTGATGTCTTCCAAATTGCCGATGGGCGTAGGAACGAGGTACAGCATAGGGGAGGGGGTTAGGACGCTTGGGTGAGTCGCCGATTCCGCAAGTTGTCAACCAGAGAAAACAGGACATACAGAATGACCATGAGGGAAAATGTCGCCTCTTGGATGGTGATCAGCAGGATGACGGCCAGGATGATGAAGGTAAAGCGAACCTCATTGCCTTTCCAATGTGCATTTTTGAACTTCAGGCTGAACATCGGCAACTCTGCAATCAACAAATAGGATAGGATGATGGTGATGGGATAGAGAAAGCCAGGGTGTGTCACCCATTCGCCCAGGCCAAAGGTGTCAAACTCGTAGATCAGCATGAGCCCCACCACAAAAGCGGTGCAGGAAGGCGTTGGCAGGCCAATGAAACTCTCGGTTTGCCTCGTGTCCAGGTTGAATTTGGCCAGTCGGTAGGCAGCAAAGAGAGACACTGTAAAGCCAGGCATGGCCAGGAGCGAGAGCCCTTCTTCTGCAGGGGCATCACCGGAATGGAGGCTGAGGAGTTGGTACAAAACAGCCCCAGGAACGATGCCGAAGGTGGTCATATCGGCCAAAGAATCAAGCTCTTTGCCCAGTTCGGATTTGACATTGAGGAGGCGAGCCACAAGTCCATCGCCCCAATCGGCCAGTCCTCCGACGAATATGCAGGCAAAAACTGCCAGAAATTGTTGCTGGAAGGCAAACACCAAAGCCGCACAACCGCATAGGAGGTTGAGCAGGGTAATGAGATGAGGAATCTTGCGAAGCATTAAAGAATTCTTAAATCAACCGAGGGTTGAGTTTACAAAAGACAAAAGTAGTACTTTTAGGTCGGCTCTGTGGCATTTTTACCGCCTGTTAAACAAATGTATTGAAAAGAGGGTTCACAGGCCCGTCTTGTAGTGGTCCGAACGCACAATAAGCCATCTTTTGGCGTTACATCATTGGAATGTGTCAGAAGTCCATTGACTCCCGTCCTTTTGATGTGTTCTGGCAAATCCTTTACATCAGTAGCTTTCGCGTATATTGCGATTGTATCTAAAGACTATTCTATGGTTGCTTCAAAATTGCTTTCGATCCGATGTCTTGCTTGCCTTCTGTGGGTACTGGCTGCCCTTCCGGCCTTTGCACAGCCTGTCAACGACGAATGTGCCGGAGCAATAGACATTGGCGACCCCACCGAATATTGTTCTGATCTTCAAGAATTCAGCAATCGGGACGCCACTGCCTCTGGATTTGGTCCTGCCAGTTGTTGGACAGAGAACTCTCATGATATTTGGTTCAAGTTCACGGCCCAGTCTACCTCTGTCACTGTCTTGGTCAACGGCTTTTCGGGCCAAGCTGCAGGGGGAACGCTGCGCAATCCACAAATCGCCCTCTACAGCGGGATTTGCAACGGCACCATCAACCAATTGGAATGTGCTCGCGACGATGCATCAGACCACATCGTAGAGATGAGTCAGGATGGCTTGGTTCCGGGAACGGAATACTTCATTCGCGTCGACGGCATCAACGACCGTCGGGGAACATTTCAGCTTTGTGTCCGCAACTTCAACCCACCCGCACTGGCCTCCTCAGATTGTCCGACGGCTGCCGTCCTCTGCGACAAGAGCAGCTTCATCGTCTCCAACCTGGAAGGGGCAGGGACCATCATCACCGAATTGGATGACGCCCAATGTTTTTCCAATGGTGCCCCCAGTGTCAACAATGAATTCAACTCCGTCTGGTTCAAATGGACCTGCGATCAGGCAGGGTCACTGACCTTTTCGCTGACCCCGCTCAACCCCATCGATGACATTGATTTTGTGCTGTACGAATTGCCAGGAGGTTTGGACGACTGCCCCAATAAGGAGGTCATTCGCTGTATGGCTGCCGGAGAAGATCCCGTCTTTTTTCCTTCTTCCTGCCACGGACCCACTGGCCTCAATACCACTGCCAATGATACGTCTGAGCCTGCTGGCTGTAACCAAGGGCAGGACAATTGGCTGCGAGAGGTACAGATGGTGGCCGGACGCAGCTATGCTTTGGGCATCAACAACTTTACCCAATCCGGCAATGGCATCCAAATTGATTTTGGCGGCACAGGTACCTTCATTGGACCGCAGGCCGATTTCACCGTCCAACCAGCAGGCGATGTTTGTTATGGAGAATCGGTGACCCTGACAGATGCTTCTTCCTTCGACTTGGGTTCCATCGTCCGTTGGGACTGGAACTTTGGCCCCAATGCCAATCCGCCCTCTGCCAGTGGCCAAGGGCCACACGCTGTCAACTGGACTTCCAATGGCCTCAAGTCTATCGTACTGGAAGTGGAAACCGACCGGGGATGCATCATTACACAGATTCGCTCCCTCAATGTTTTGCCCTGCTGTGAAGATGTCAATGCCATCAGTGCCACTGCCCTTTCTACAGACGTGCTTTGCGCCGATAGTGAAGATGGTGCCATTGACTTGACTGCTTCGAGCAATGTGTCCATTACTTCTTTCAATTGGAGCAATGGCCAAATTGTGGAGGACATATCGAGCCTGGCACCTGGAGCCTACTCCGTGAGCATCACCAACGAGGCAGGCTGTGATTCCACCTTTGTCTTCGAGGTAGATGCGCCGCCGCCACTGGATGTACAACCCGAGATTACGCAACCCACTTGCATGGGGGGCATGGATGGTGCCATTGCGTTGGATGTATCGGGAGGCATTTCTCCTTATTTGTACAATTGGGGGAGTGGATTTCAAACAGACAACACCTTGTCCAACTTGGTCATTGGCATTTACGACGTGACGGTCCAGGATGCCAATGATTGCCAGGAAATCTTGGCGGTCGATGTGCGCGAATTGGAGTTGGTGCTGGATTCGGATGTGCCCACAGTGGTGCCCCCTTCTTGCCACGACAGCTCCGACGGTTTCATCAGCCTCAACATTTCCAATGGTCTTGGACCTTATGAATTCAATTGGAATGACGGTCTGGGTTGGGTGACGCGCAACGAACTGCAAAACCTCAATGCCGGGACCTTCACCATCGACTTTCGCGATGCCAATGGCTGCCTGGGAGATACCATGATTGTGCTCAGCCCACCCGATCCCCTGATGGTGATCATCGACCCAGTGGATGTGAGTTGTTTTGGAGCTGCCGATGGGTCGGCGGTGCCGATTGTCAGCGGTGGGGTAGGAGGCTATCAATTTTTGTGGAGCGATGGGCAAACGGATTCCATCGCCACGGGCTTGGACATCGGAATTTATCAACTGACCCTCAGTGATGCCAACAATTGTGATACCGTTGCTTCGGTTGAGATTGTGCAACCACCAGAATTGTTTTTGGAGGTGACCGACTTGCGGGATGTGATTTGTTTTGGGGACATTACGGGCAGTGTGACCGTGGCTGGAAGTGGGGGCAACCCTTCTTATGTGTACAGCATAGATGGCGAAAATTACCAGCCCGAACCCACATTCGAGGACCTGGCAGCGGGGGAGTACACCTTCTTTGTGAGAGACGAAATGGATTGTACCGCCACTGTGACTGCCAGCATCAGCCAGCCAGCGCAGTTGATCGTAGACGCCGGGGAAGACAAGACCATCGACTTGGGCTTTGATACCCGCCTGACGGCCATCAGTACGCCGATTGGACGCCCTGTTACTTATCTGTGGACACCAGCCGAGAGTTTGGACTGTTCCGATTGTCAGGACCCGATTGCCTCGCCCGTCAATACCCAACGATACTATGTGCAAATCACGGATGAAACGGGCTGTACGGCTTTGGATTCTGTGACCGTATTCGTGGTGAAGAATCGCCCCATTTACATTCCCAATGCCTTTTCTCCCAATGGCGATGGGGTGAACGAAGGCTTCACGCTCTACGGTGGGCCTGCGGCTCGACAGATTCAACTGTTGCGCATCTTCAATCGCTGGGGAGCCTTGGTATATGAGGCCAACAACATTCCACTGAACGACGAAACGCTGGGCTGGAATGGCCGTTTCAAATCCAAGGAATTGCCTCCGGATGTCTTCGCCTTTTACGCCATTGTAGACTTTATCGACAATGAGACGGTGCTCTTTGAGGGAGATGTCACCATTACCAAATAATGAAGCTTGTCATGTCAAATTGGATGAAGAGTGGTTTTGCGACAATCTGTTGGGCCTGGTCTTTGAGCTATTTGCTTGGGCTGATGGCTTGTGAAAACGATTTGGCGGAGGTACAAAAGATCATCGACCGAGATGAGACGGGGCGGGAAGTGGCCTACGATGTGGAGCTGCTGTATTCAGATTCGGCTGTCATGCGCGTCAGCATCAAAGCGCCCGTCATGTACCGCTACTTGGACAACAACAATCCCAGGGCTGAATTTCCCAATGGGGTCCAGGTTGATTTTTTCAATGATGCAGGAAAGCGGGAAGGCTTTCTCACTTCCAAATACGCCCTCCGACTCGATGATCGCCAGCAGATCATTGTGCGCGACAGTGTCGTGTGGCAAAACCGCCGCAAGGAGATGTTGGAAAGTGAAGAATTGATCTGGGACGAGCGCTCCCGGAAGGTCAGCACCAAGAAATTTGTCAAAATAACCCGTCCTGATGAGATCATTTACGGCTATGGGCTGATGGCAGATCAGGATTTCACCAGCTCTCGCATAGAGGCAGTCCAGGGGCGCATCAAAGTCGACAAGATCAAAGAAGAATAGGTCTTTCGGCGACTTTGGATGGCAAAGGGCCAGCAAGTGATGCGAATTTTTGTTTTATTTGTAAGAACAACTGCTTGGGGTAAAGCTTCCCAACGACCAATACAAGCCGATGCTCATTACTGGAATCATTCTTTTTTTGTTGCTTTCTGCCTTGTTTTCCGGCACGGAGATCGCCTTCATTTCCGCCAGCAAATTGCGGGTGGAATTGTCCAAACAAAAGGGGTCTCGTCAGGGCAAAATTCTGGCTCACTTCTACGATCGGCCAGCGGATTTTCTGGGAACGATGCTGGTGGGCAACAACATCGCGTTGGTCGTCTTCACCACCCTAATGGCCAAGTTTTTGGGAACGGCCTTTTTCGAGTCCCTGGCCATCGACAACGACATCATCGAACTGTTTCTCCAAACCATCGTAGCGACCATCATCGTCTTGATCTTCGGAGAATTCCTGCCCAAGACCCTCTTTCGCCTCTACGCCAATGAATTGCTCTACTTTTTGGCCATTCCACTGCGCTTTTTGGAGTTTCTGCTTTTCGTGCCTGCTTGGTTGATGACGCGCCTGTCCAACCGATTGCTTCGCGCCTTGTTCAAAACGCCCATAGAGCAAACGGAAAATGTGATCACCAGGCTCGACTTGGAAAACTTCATCAAGGACACCCGGATGGACACAGAGGACGAGATTGATACCGACCTGTTCGAGCGGGCGCTCAACCTCCGCAATACCAAGGTGAAGGAATGCATCGTGCCGCGCACAGAGATTCACTACATCGATGTGGAGGCGAGCATCGACGAACTCAAGCAGCTATTCAGAGATACCAAAATGTCGCGCATCATTGTCATCCGCGACGACATAGACGATGTGTTGGGCTATGTACACCATCTCAACATGCTCAACGAACCAGAGTCCATCAAAAAATCCATGTTGGAGATTCCCTTCGTGCCAGAGGCCATGCGCGTGCGCGACCTGATGAACATCTTCATTCGCGATGGGATCACCATTGCCTGTGTGGTGGATGAATACGGGGGAACGGCCGGCATCATTACCTTGGAAGACATCCTGGAGGAGATCTTTGGAGAAATTGAGGACGAATACGATCAGGAGGAATATTTGGACAGTCAAATCTCAGAGGCGGAGTATCTCTTCTCGGGTCGACTGGAAATTGACTATCTCAATGAAAAATATCCGAACCTGTCTTTTCCGGAGGGAGAATACCACACCCTTTCGGGCTATTTGGTCATGACGACGGCCACCATCCCCGAGCAGGGCGCCGCAATCGTATTAGATGGCTACAAATTTGTATTGGAATTGGTAAGTGATACCAAAATAGAAACGATCCGGGTGATCAAGCTATCGGAAAACGATGAAGAAATGGCTGACTGACATATTCTTTTCTTTCCCTGTTCAGTTGCTGATATTGCACTTCCGCAACAACCTGTTGCTGATATTGACCTGGGGCTTGTTGGCCTTGCTGATGACGGGCAACCTGGGGGCCATGTTTGGTGTCAAGTACCTGTTTTTGGCTCCTGAATACCTGGGAGAGGTCAATTTTCTGAGCTTTTTCTATTTGGGACTCGCCTTTGGAGGTTTCTTCATGACCTGGAACTTGACGACCTACCTTCTGGATGCCTACCATTTTCCCTTCCTGGCCTCTTTGGCCCGCCCATTTACCAAGTTTTGCCTCAACAACCTGATCGTACCCATTGCCTTCATTGGAACGTATTTGCTGTACACCATTCAGTTTCAGTCTTACTATGAATTTTGGGAACCCTGGGTGATCTTCCAGCACATTACGGGCTTTCTATTTGGCTTGGGCACCCTGGTGGCTTTTGCAGCCATTTACTTTACCTATACCAACAAAGACATTTCCAGCCTGGCCGAGATGGCAGATGAGGAAGAAGAAAAAGATGTACGGACCATCGTATTGGCGCGGCGAGAAGATCGGCTGCAGAGCTTGCAGGCGGGCAAACCGAGCTGGCGGGTGGATACCTATCTCAACGAATCGCTCCGGCCTCGTCTGGTTCGGAGCGTGGCGCATTACGACCTGAAGTTGTTGCTGCGGGTGTTCCGCCAAAACCATGTCAACGCCCTGATCGTGCAGTTGTCTGCCCTTTTGCTGCTCATCGTTTTGGGGCTGCTCATCGACAATTCGTATTTCCGGATACCGGCCGGGGCGAGCATTTTCATCCTGTCCAGCGTGTTTGTCGCCATCAGTGGGGCCATTACCTATTGGTTTGATCGCTGGCGCGTCACGGTCTTCATTCTCATCCTGTTTGCCATCAATTTTTTGACCAGCTACGACATTTTCAATCACAAAAACCGAGCATATGGCATGGACTACACCAGCTCCTATGCCAACTACAGCTATGCCGACCTGGAATTGGCGCTCGATCCTGACCTCATCGAACGGGACAAAGCCCACACCATCGAGATATTGGATCGTTGGCTGCTCGGACGGCGAAAGGCAGGGGAAAACAAGCCCAAAATGGCCATCTTCTGTGTGAGTGGTGGTGGGATGAAGGCAGCCGTTTGGTCAATGCAAGTTTTGCAGCGCAGCGACAGCATCATGCAGGGCGAACTCTTCGACAATGCCGTCCTCATTACCGGAGCCTCTGGCGGCATGATCGGAACGGCTTATCTGCGAGAACTGAAGCTGCAAACCCGCAAGGGCAGCCCCATCAACATGTATGATCGACGGTACATCGACAACATCTCGCGCGATTTGCTCAACTCGTTGGCTTTTACCATTGTTGCCAATGACTTGTTCATGCCCTGGTTGGAGTTTGAGACACAGGGGTATCGGTATCGAAAAGATCGGGGCTATATTTTTGAGGACCAGCTGAATGAAAATACAGAGAATGCGCTCAAAAAATCCATTGCCGACTATCGGGAAGATGAAGACATGGCTTTGATTCCCATGCTCTTTGTCACACCCTCCATCGTCAATGACGGTAGGCGTCTGGTCATCTCGCCCCAAGGGGTTTCCTACATGTCCATTGCGCCGGTAGGACTCAAAGGCCAGCATGCTCTTGAGATCGATGCCATCGATTATGGCCATTTCTTCCGGGAGCAAAAGCCCTACAATCTCCTTTTTACGAGCGCCCTTCGGATGAATGCCACCTACCCCTACATCTTGCCCAATGTATACATGCCCAGCCAGCCAGAAATGGAGGTGATGGATGCAGGTTTTTTGGACAATTATGGCATCATGTCGGCCACTCGTTTCATCCACGTTTTCAAGGATTGGATACTGGAAAATACCAGTGGAGTGGTCTTGGTGCAGATCAGCAGCCAGGACAAGTTCAAGGAGATTGCCCCCAACGCCAACCAAGGAATGATCGAAACCCTTCTCAATCCACTTGGAATTGCCGGCCAGGTAATGTCATTGCAAGACTACGAGCACGACAACAACATCGGCTTGATGTACGACCTGCTTGGCGAAGACTACTTCGACATTGTCCGTTTCATCTACAAGCCCGGCGAAAATACAGAAAAAGCATCCATGACGTTTCACCTGACACAGCGGGAAAAGGCCAGCATACTGGAGTCCTTTTATCTGCCCGAAAATCAAGAAAGTCTGGGTCATCTTTTGGAAGTGATGGGCAAAAAGCCCGTTCAGGTAATGCAGTAGGTCAGATGGATGTGCATCATCTGGCATAATCCTTGGCCTTAGTTGGTGTAAATGCACCACAAAACCTCCCCTCATTTCGCGCACCCTTTGCTCATCAAAGGGATGAAATTCATTGAAGTATTAAATGACGCAACATGAAAAAAGTACATCTATGTGTAGCACTATTGCTGCTGGTCATCATGGGGACATCCTGTACCAAAGAAAAAAATTTGTTTGAACGCCGGGTGGACATGCTGGTGGACAAAGATTGGATACAGACGGCCTTTCTGGCAGACAATGATGGCGATGGCAATCCGGAGACCAACGTTTTTGGATTTATGTCGGAATGCGACAAAGACGATCTGACCTTTTTTGATGCCTCCGGTAGTTACCAACAAAAAGAGGGCTTTTCCAAATGCCAGGAGACCGATCCAGATGTGATCACCGAGGGGAGTTGGGTGTTGGAGGAAGATGCCAGTACCTTGAAGATGACAGATGGCGCCATTCTGATCCTCAATGCCACCATCAGCGAACTGTCCAATACAGAGATGCGCTACACTTTTACAGAGGGCAATTCTACTTTTACGGCCACCTTCAAGAGTCGTAGGTAGCAAAAAAGCCACATTGCGGGCAATGCGTTGGACAGCCATTTGAGAATATTGCCTTGAGCGCAATTTTACTTCAACAAATTGCGTTAAAAAATGTTAAAGTTTGAAATAAAAGTCATAGTTGTGTAATTTTATAATTGCACTTGTAGCCAATCAAAGGCGAAAGTAATCTACCTATTGACTAAGCCTAGCTTAACATTTCAATCTTTAAATCCTTTATTGCTATGAAAAGAACGTATACGCTCGTCATTTTTGCATTCGTCGCTTTGTCGATTTCTTCCTGTGTCAAAGATGAAGTGGATAGAGATCTTTCCTATTACACGGCAGAGGACAGAGAAGTCCTAAGTGCTGTTCTGAACTTGCCACTTGCCGAACCAGACGATTACAATGTCACCCTACCCACTTACGTGGCTGGCAGCGGTTTTCGAATCAATCGCGCCAAAGCTACTCTTGGAAGGGTGTTGTTTTATGACAAGAACCTGTCGCAGAACAATGCTGTATCCTGTGCCTCTTGCCACAACCAAGGCAAGGCATTTGCCGATCCGGTCGCCAAAAGTGAGGGCTTCCAAGGACAAGCTACCTTGAGGAATTCTTACGCCATCGGTTCCACAGCTTCTACCCGTCAGTACTATGACATCTCCCGGCCAACGCTTTTCTGGGACAGCCGCGCCCGCACAGTGGCCGCACAAAGTACATTGACCATCCAAGATGCCATCGAAATGGGCATGCACATCGAAGATCTTCCTCCAAAACTCGCAGATTTGGAGCACTACAAGGTCTTGTTCAACAGAGCCTATTGGTTTGAAAGTGGCAATGGTTCCACTGATGTCGCCATTACCAAGGAGCGCATTTTGGAATGCATCGAAGAGTTTGTGCTTTCTTTCTCTTCTCATGGGTCCAAATTTGACAAGGGCTACGCAGGAGACAATTTCTCTACTTTCAACCCGATGAAGAACCTGGGCAACTTTACCAAGTCTGAAAACTTGGGCAAGGAGTTGTTCATGAACAATTGTTCGGGATGCCACGGTCAGACATTTACCCTGGCAACGACTTCTGAGGCGAGCAATGGATTGGATGAGGTGTACACCGACAAGGGAATCGGCGGCCTGGATGATCACCCAATGGGTTTTGGTGGCATCGATTACGAAGGAGTTTTCAAGACGCCCATTCTGAGAAATGTGGAACTCACTGCTCCTTACATGCACGATGGCCGCTTTGCAACCCTTGAAGATGTGGTGGAGCACTACAGCTCAGGCATTCAAAAGAGCCGCAACCTGCACCCACTATTGAGACAGAGCAATGGAGAACCCAAGCTTTTCAACTTCAGCGCAGAAGAAAAGACCGCTCTGGTGGATTTCCTCAAGACCTTGACAGATCAAGATTTCATCACGGACAGCAAGTTCTCTGATCCGTTCATCAAATAAGATCCAACTGATCACATACACAAAGGGCATCCTGGAAACTTCCGGGATGCCCTTTGTCGATGGTGGCACCTCCATTTGGTAGATCGCCTATTTCAGTTTTTCCTTCAGAAACTTTCCTGTAAAAGATTTGCGGACCTTTGCCAGCTTCTCAGGCGTACCCTGGAAAACGAGCTCTCCACCTTCCTTGCCCCCACCAGGCCCCAAGTCAATGACCCAATCGGCCGACTTGATGACTTCCATGTTGTGCTCCACCACCAAAACGGTGTGGCCTTTTTCTACCAAGGCATTGAAGGCATCCAATAGCTTGCGGATGTCGTGAAAGTGCAGCCCGGTCGTCGGCTCGTCGAAGATGAATAGGATTTGCTCATTGGTGCGCTCTTTGCCGAGGAAGGAGGCCAATTTTACCCGCTGGGCTTCCCCGCCAGAGAGAGTGCTGGAAGATTGTCCCAGTTTGATGTACCCAAGTCCCACATCGTACAATGGTTGGATTTTGCGGACAATGTCTCGGGCGTCGGCAAAGAATTCGAGGGCTTCTTCTATGCTCAGGTTGAGAATGTCGAAGATATTTTTCCCTTTGTATTTGACTTCCAGGATTTCGGAGCGGAAGCGCTTTCCTTTGCAGTCTTCACAGACGAGTCGGACGTCGGCCAGAAACTGCATTTCGATGACCTGCTCGCCTTCTCCCTTGCAAGTTTCGCAGCGTCCTCCTTCCACATTGAAGGAAAAATGCTTGGGCTTGTAGCCCCGGATGCGCGACAGTTGTTGGTTAGCCATCAGGTTGCGGATGGTATCATAGGCCTTGACATAAGTCACTGGATTGGAGCGAGACGATTTGCCAATGGGGTTTTGATTGACCATTTCCACTTGCGTAATCCGGTGCAGATCTCCTTCCAGGCTGTCGTGAATGCCAGGCGCTGTGGGATGCGGTTCCCCCATGTGGCGCTTGAGAGCAGGGTAGAGGATCTGTTTGACCAAAGTGGTTTTGCCCGAGCCTGAGACCCCGCTGACCACGATGAGGGTGTTGAGGGGGAATTGGACGTTTATGTTTTGCAGATTGTGTTGACGGGCTCCTTTGATTTCGATGGAACTGACAAAGCTGCGGCGCATGTCCGGCAGGGGAATTTGCATGCGCTCGCTCATGTAAGAGGCCGTCAAACTTTCTCCTGCTTCATTGTGAATCTTGTCATAAGGGCCTGCGAAGACGACTTCGCCACCGAAAACACCTGCCCGTGGTCCCATGTCGATCAGGTAATCGGCATTTTTGATGACATCTTCTTCATGCTCCACGACGATGACGGTATTGCCAAGATCTCTGAGCGATTTCAGAACGTCTACCAACCGATTGGTATCGCGAGGGTGAAGGCCTACGCTGGGTTCATCGAGTATGTACATGGAGCTGGTCAGATTGCTGCCCAGGGTACGGGTGAGGTTGATTCGCTGGGTTTCTCCGCCACTTAGGGTAGAGGAAAGCCGTCCGAGTGTCAGGTACCCAAGTCCCACTTTGACCATGAAGTCCAGGCGGTTTTCGATTTCGAGGATGAGCCGTCGGGCAATGGTCCGATCGTATTCGCTCAGCTTCAGCTTTTTGAAAAAGAGGACCAGTTCATCTATGGGGATGTGGACCAGCTCTCCGATGTTCTTATTTCCAATTGTGACATAGGTGGCTTCCTTGCGGAGTCGGCCTCCTTCGCAGTCGGGACAGATGGTCTTGCCTCGGTAGCGGGCCAGCATCACCCGGTTTTGGATTTTGTAGGTCTTTTCCTCCAATCGCTTGAAGTAGTTGTCGATTCCCCCAAAGTAGTCATTGCCTTTCCACAGCAGGCGGCGTTCTGCTTTGCTGAGGTCTTGGTAGGCTTTGTGTACGGGAAAGTCGAAATGGTGTGCGGTTCGGAGCAGCTGATCGAGCCAGGCCCCTGCTTTTTCTCCCCGCCAGCAAGCAACTGCTCCTTCGTAGACCGACTGAGAGGGGTTTGGAATGACCTTTTTCTCATCGATGCCCATGACCTTGCCATAGCCTTCGCAGGTTGGGCAGGCCCCGAAAGGGTTGTTGTAGTTGAACAATTGGGGGCTTGGCTCGATGAATTCCATGCCATCCAATTCAAATCGATTGTTGAAGGCCTTCTCGGGACCGTCCACAATGTCGACGATGCATTCGCCCTCGCTTTCGTAGATGGAGGTCATCACAGAGTCGGCGATGCGCTTTCGGTTTTCCTCATCTTCGCCTTTCACCGCAAATCGGTCAATGAGAATCCGAATGTTCTTGTCTTTGTAGTGGGTGACGGCTTTGTCGATCTTGAGGCGCCCGATCTTTTCCTTTTCGAGTACTTCCTCGATGCGGTAGAGCTCTTTTTTGTAAAACAATCGGGTGTATCCCTTCTGGAGCAGCAGGCTCAATTCATTTTTGAGCAGTCTGTCTCTGTATTTCTGTTGGATGGGGATGAAAAGCTGTGCGCGGGTACCATCTTCGAAGCTGTGGATGAAATCGACCACATCGGCCACTTCGTGCTTTTTGACCAACTTCCCGGAAATGGGGGAGTAGGTCTTGCCCACGCGGGCGTAGAGCAACCTCAGAAAGTCGTAGACCTCCGTCAGGGTGCCCACGGTAGAACGGGCGTTGCGGGTACTCACCTTTTGTTCGATGGCGATGGCTGGACAAATGCCTTTGATGTAGTCCAGGTCTGGCTTTTTCATGCGCATCAGGAACTGACGGGCGTAAGAACTCAGACTTTCGACATAGCGGCGCTGGCCTTCTGCAAAGAGGGTATCCATTGTGATGGAAGACTTTCCCGATCCCGATACTCCGGTGACGACAACCAATTGATTCTTGGGAATCTCCAGGTCGACGTTTTTGAGATTGTTGGAGCGAGCCCCCTTGATGTATATGATGTCTTTGGCCAAGCTTTCGCTGGGCTTTTCCAAAACGGCAGTAGCTTTCTTTTTTACAGGCATTATTGCTGTTGAATAAGAGTTTGAATAAATCCTTCGGTGATCGGGGGCATTTCAGAGGCGCAAAATTACGGACTCAAATGGCTAGTCATCGCAATTTCCGCCAGCTTTTTGCTTTAGATTTTTCAAAAAAGAAGATTTGTCCCCCTGGAAAGTGTACCGACGAGTACAAAAGGCGTTAAAGTAAGTTAACAAAACACACAGACAAGGGTTTTCGAATGTGGAAAATTCTATTTGGAGTAATTTTTGGTGCATTGCCAACTGAACAAGGGCCAAATTATTATATCATTGAATTCCAACATCAGTTAATTTTTTGTTAAGAAGGGCCTAAAAAACAGCTTTCGAGCGAAGATTCATTTATATTAGTCTTGTAATTAAGAAGGATTCGTCGAAAAAATCCTCATTTACAAAACTTTCATACACCAAAATTCAAGTCTATAGCGAAGAAACTTCTACACTAAAATATTTTTGCTTCAAGTATAAAATAGGATAGTTATGCAAGTTACATCGCTTAATGACCAACAACTCATTGCCTGTTACCTAGAAGGAGATGAGCGCGCTTTTGAGGAACTTCTCACTCGCCACAGAAATAAGATTTACACTTCCATTTATCTGTTTGTCAAAGACCAAAGTCTCGCCGAAGACATCTTCCAAGAGGTATTCATAAAAATCATCGACACACTTCGCAAAGGAAAATACAACCACGAGGGCAAATTTGTTCAGTGGGCCATGCGCATTTCCTACAATATGTGTGTGGATTACTTCCGCCGCAACAAGCGTCGTCCGAAGGTATCACCAACCGAGGCATTTGACATTTTTGACATTCTTCAAGTGACAGATGACAATGCCGAGCAGAGAATCATCAAGAGTCAAACCCACGCCAAAGTTCGCAAATTGGTCGATCTGTTGCCACCTGAGCAACGCGAGGTCGTCATCCTGCGCCATTATGCCGACATGAGCTTCAAGGAAATTTCCCAGCTCACCAGGGTCAGCATCAACACTGCCTTGGGCCGGATGCGGTACGCGCTGATCAACATTCGGAAAATGATCGAAGAAAGGGAGATTACCCTTCAGTAAAGATAATTCCAACCCCCTTTTCCCCCCTCCCTTTTTATTTTGGGATGGGACCAAGGGCTGTGGAAAAACTACACGTCACTCACTACACACATCACTGGTAAGGGGCTTTCTACTGCTTGTTCGCAGGCAATGGAAGGCCCCTTCGTGGTTTTTGGGGATTTACAATTTCCCAGCCTGGAGCTTGGCGTAATCCTTTGCAAAATACGTCAGAATGGCATCGGCCCCCGCCCGCCGGATGCTCAGTAGGGTTTCGGGCATTGCTTGTTCGTAGCGCAACCAGCCGTTTTGGCAAGCAGCAATCAGCATGGCACATTCTCCACTTACGTGATAGGCCGCAATGGGCAATTCACTGTTGTCGCGCAGCAGATGGATGATGTCGAGGTAATTGAGTGCAGGTTTGACCATCAAAAAGTCAGCTCCCTCGTCGGTATCCAAGTCTGCCTCTGTCAAGGCTTCTCGCTTGTTGGCAGGGTCCATTTGGTAGGTCTTTTTGTCAGAGGGGATATCGGCTCCCTCTACCGGAGCGCTGTCCAGGGCATCCCGAAATGGGCCATAAAAGGCACTGGCATATTTGGCCGTATACGACATGATGCCCACATCGGTGAATCCCTCATCGTCTAATTCTTCGCGAATGTAGCCCACTCGTCCGTCCATCATATCGGAAGGCCCCAGTATATCAAATCCAGCTTCGGCCTGCGCTAGGGCCATTTGGGCGAGTATGGGTAGGGTCTCATCATTGAGCACTTTGCCGCCTTCTACCAAGCCATCGTGCCCATCAGAATTGTAGGGGTCCATGGCAACGTCGCTGATGAGGCAGCAGTTGGGAAACTCCTTTTTGATGGCTGCAGCTGCTTTTAGGTAGAAATTGTCTGGGTGGTAGCTGTAGGTTCCTTGCTTGTCTTTCAAGGCATCTTCCACACCTGGAAATAGGATGAAGCTGCGCAAACCGAGGGCCATGCACTCTTCCACCTCTGCCAACAACAGATCAATGGACCAGCGGAAATTGCCTGGTAGGGAAGGGACTTCTCGTTGGATGCCTTTTCCATTGACGAGGAAAAAGGGATAGATTAGATTGTCGAGGTGCAAGCGGGTCTCCCTGGCGAGTCCTCGGATGGCGGCTGATTGACGATTTCTTCTGGGTCTTTGCATGATGGATGATTGCTTTGGCGTTTTGCTGCAAAGATGCCCAAATCAGCGGAAAATTGCTTGTTGCTTTACTTCTTTTCTTTTTTGGGAACGGGATCCAAGCCGTGTGGCCCCCAGGGGTGGCACTTGAAAATGCGCTTGATGCCGAGCCAGAGGCCTTTGATGGGTCCCCAAACTTCGATGGCTTCTATCATGTAGTGAGAACAGGTAGGCTGGAAGCGGCATTTGGGAGGGAAGAGAGGAGAGATGGCTTTTTGGTAAAAGCGCACAGGTAGGATGAGGAGGAGTTTGAAAAAGCGGCTCATGTGTACCGTTGTTTTGGTTATTTCAATTCAAGACTTCCAGAGGGTCGCTGTTGGGTGAGCAGCAGCAGTTCTGAGGGCTTGCCAGCCCGTTCGACAAAGATGATGTTTTTCTGGTCTTCGTGAACATCCATCAGTACTTCACTTGAAACGCTCAGCTGTTGGAACAGGTTCACCTCTGTGATTTCCAGATAGCACCAGATTGCTTGCAAATCCTCCGAGGGCTCCTTGCCGATGAAGACATAGCTGGCGGGCTTACCATTGACTTCCAGGATGAATTTTTCCCTCAGGTACGCTTCCAGATGAGCATCAGCTTGTGGATTTTCCTTTTCTGTTCCGATGAACAATTCATCTGCCCCTCTCTGCCGCAGGGCATCTTCCAGGTCGTCGATGAAGATGTGAAAGCTCATCTGCAGTGCCTGCTCGGGTTCATTGAAGGCGATCTGACATTTGCTGATGTGGATTTGATGGTCAGGAGCCACATCGGGATGCATTGCCAGTGCATTGGTCAACAAAAGAAAAAATATCAACATCTGTGAGTGCATTTCCTACAAAGATACACAGAATCCGACTGTGGGGGGCGAAAGGAAACGTTAAGGAATGGGAAAAAAGAAATGAGAAAACTCCCTCCGGCAATTGACCGAAGGGAGTCTCTTTGGATGGCATCTTACGTTGACTACTACCCTGACCATTGGCGAGGGCAAATGCCTGTTTAGTATCTGTAGTATTCTGGTTTGAAAGGACCAGCTTTGTCAACACCCAGGTAATCTGCCTGGTCTTTGTTGAGTTCTTCCAGTTCCACACCGATCTTGGACAAGTGCAGGCGGGCCACTTTCTCATCCAAGTGCTTTGGCAGCATGTATACCTTGTTTTCGTAATTGTCGCTGTTTTGCCACAGTTCCAATTGTGCGAGTACTTGGTTGGTAAAAGAGTTGGACATGACGAAAGATGGGTGACCAGTGGCACAACCCAAGTTGACCAGGCGGCCTTCTGCCAAGATGATCACATCTTTGTCGTCGATGGTGTATTTGTCTACCTGTGGCTTGATTTCGAGCTTGGATGCACCAAAGTTGTCGTTCAACCAGGCCATGTCGATTTCATTGTCAAAGTGGCCGATGTTGCAAACGATGGTTTTGTCCTTCATCATTCTGAAGTGCTCCTCCGTGATGATGTCTTTGCAACCAGTGGCAGTGACCACGATATTGGCTTCTTGCAGGGCTGTCTCCATGCGCTTCACGGCAAAACCGTCCATGGCAGCTTGCAGGGCACAGATGGGATCAATCTCTGTGATGATGACCCGCGCACCGGCACCTCTCAGAGAAGCAGCCGACCCTTTTCCAACATCGCCATAACCAGCTACGACAGCAACTTTTCCAGCCACCATGACATCAGTAGCCCGGCGGATGGCATCCACACAAGATTCTTTGCAGCCGTACTTGTTGTCAAACTTTGATTTGGTAACGGAGTCGTTGACATTGATGGCAGGCATGGGAAGAGTGCCATTGCGTTGGCGCTCGTAGAGGCGGTGAACCCCTGTGGTTGTTTCTTCACTCAGCCCTTTGATGCCTTTGACCAGTTCTGGGTATTTGTCCAAAACGACATTGGTCAGGTCACCACCATCGTCGAGGATCATGTTCAGAGGTTGGCCATCTTCGAAGGTGAAGAGCGTTTGCTCGATGCACCACCAGAATTCTTCTTCGTTCATTCCCTTCCAGGCATAGACAGGAATGCCAGCTTCGGCAATGGCAGCGGCGGCATGATCCTGAGTGGAAAAGATGTTGCAGGAAGACCAAGTGACTTCTGCGCCCAGTTCCACAAGTGTTTCGATCAACACAGCTGTTTGAATGGTCATGTGGAGACAACCAGCGATGCGTGCGCCTTTGAGGGGCTTGGATTCGCCGAATTCCTCGCGCAAGGCCATCAGTCCTGGCATCTCTGCTTCGGCAAGTTCGATCTCGCGACGACCCCAAGCGGCCATAGAGATGTCTTTTACCTTATATTTAACACGCTGATCTACATTTGACATAGGGAAAATGATTTAATTTGCGATTTCTTAAATTTTGGACTGCAAAGGTACGACTTTCCCCATCCTTTTTCAAATTCTGTTTGCTTTCTCGGCTTCTCGCTTGCTGGCCTAGGATTCGGCTGGCCATCGGTCTTTCCAGGGTTGGACTTGTTCCAGTTGGGCCGCCAGTTGATAGAGGCAGATTTCTTCTCCAATGGGGGCCGTGAAGAGGAGTCCGATGGGCAGGCCATTTTGCTCGCTCCAGTAGAGAGGGACCGACATGGATGGTTGGCCGCTGATGTTGGACAGTGGGGTATAGGGAATGTAGCCAAAGGCTTTGTCGGCCAGCCTGTCCAGGTTTTGCCGCAGCAGTTTCCCAGAGCCCAAGCGGTTGACCCACTGAACCAGTTGACTCTCCACGGCATTGTTTTGCAGCTCTCCGGTTTGGATGGGAGGAGTGGCCAGGGTTGGGGTCAGGAGGATGTCGTATTTCTGGTGAAAGGCACCCATGCGGCGGGCCAAAAATCCCCATCCTCGTTTGGCTTCGGCATATTCGGCACCTGAGTAAGCTTTGCCAAGGATGTTCATCGCCCACGTATTGGCCTCCAGCTCTTGTCGCTTGACTCTTTGCTGTCGGAGCTGCCCGATCTCCCGGATGGCTGCTGCCGTTTCGGAGGCGATGACTGGCAAGAAGTATTTGATCAGATCATTTCTTTCATACGGCAGCTCTACCTCTTCCACAATGTGACCGCAAGATTCCAGTAGTTGGCAAGCATGTGCAAGGGCTTTTTTGCAGTCGGAATGGACCTCGCCTCCCAATGTGTGTGCGGAACTGAAGCCGATGCGCAGTGTGCGAGGGGCTTCTTGGATGGCTTGTTGATAAGAATGTGTTTCCCCTTTTAGGTACAGTTCTCCCGGAAAATGGGCCTGTATCATCTCAAAATAGGCGGCACTGTCGCGCACACTCCTGCTCAGACAGTTTTCGGCCACTGCCCCTCCCCACATTTCTCCGTACTTGGGTCCAAAGCTGTTGCGTCCGCGGCTGGGTTTGAGTCCAAAGAGGCCACAACAGGCAGCGGGAATGCGGATGGAACCACCACCGTCGCTGGCCGTAGCGATGGGCGTCATGCCAGAGGCCACTGCAGCACCCGCCCCACCGCTGGAGCCTCCAGGAGAGTGACCGCTGTGCCAGGGGTTGAGCGCCGGGTCGTAGACCTTGGCTTCGGTATACGCGGTCAGGCCAAATTCTGGGGTGTTGGTCTTGCCCAAAAAAATGAGACCTGACTTGCGCAAGAGGCTTGCCGTGTGGCTGTCTTTGGGGGAGATGTATCCTTTGAGGGCAAAGCTGCCTGCCCACATGGGGGTCTGGGCCACTTCTATTCCCAAGTCCTTGACCAAGAAGGGGACGCCATAAAACGGGGCTTCTGGGTCGGCCTCTTTGAGCATTTGTCTGCCGTAGTCGAATAGGGAATGCACCACGGCATTGAGAGTGGGATTGACAGCCTCGATTCGTCGGATGGCCGTTTCGAGAATTTCTTCTGCAGCCATGTCGCCGCTTTTGATCAGTTGGGCAATGCCGAGGGCATCGTACTGGCGGTATTCCTCAAAGGTCATGCTTGGATGGTTTTGAGATGACAAGATAGAAGAGAAAGAGGAAAATGCGAAAGTTGAGAGGAGAAGTTGCCTGTAGAGTTGACTCAATAGAAGGCATGATTGTTGTATTTCATTATTTGTAATACTTCTATCCAATAAGGATTTATGCATTAAAAAAATACTATGAGAAATCTGCAATACCTCACTCCCGGCTGGATTTTTCTGGCCCTCCTTTTGTTTCAATCCTGCAAAACAGCCAAAACCGTACAGCAACTGCCCAGTCAGAAGGAGCTGATTGTTGGTGAATGGGTGGTTGAATCGGTCAATGTGGATGGCGAACAAGTACCTGCGGCCCTCCTGGGCGGAGATGTCAAGTTTTTGTTCAATTCGGATGGCACGGCTCATTTTACCACGCCCGATGGCCAGACGGAAAGAGGGCGCTACCAAGTGAGTGGAGGCAAAATCTTTGATCCCGATAGTCCTGCCGACGATCCAGTTGACATCTTGCTACTCAATACTTCTCAATTGGTCATATCGATGGTAGAGCAAGGCGAGAGAATGGAGATGACCCTGCGCAATCGCGTCACCATGACTGCTGGAAATGGCAACTGAGTTGTCGGTGTCTTTTACAAATCCATGATCTGCTCATACAAGGCAATCAATTGCTGGCTGAGGTGTTTGGGAGAGAAATGCTCTTGAAAATGCTTGCGGGCGTTTGCACTCAGCTCTTGGCAACGCGCTTGGTCGGTCAGCAATTGTTGTAGGCAATCCCTTAGGCTGAGTGAATCTTTGGGCCGAGCCAGCAAGGCCCCCGGGCCTGCCGTTTGTGGCATGGCCGATGACTGGGTGGTGATGATGGGCGTTCCCATGCATGCTGCCTCCACGATGGGCAGTCCAAAGCCTTCATATCTCGATGGATAGACAAACAGTTTTGCAGCCTGATACAGGGCGGGCAACTCCATATTGTCAATCTCTTCAAGAAAGCGCACTGACTTTTCCAGTTTCAATCGTCGCAGCTGCCGGAGGAGTTGTCGCTTGTATTTTTTCCCCTTTCCCACCAATACCAATGGAATGCGCAGGTCTTCGGGCAACAAGGCCAGCGCCTCGATCAATTCTTGCAAGCCCTTTCGTTCGCTGAAATTGCCAACATAGAGAATGAAATCCCCTGGCAATTGGTAGTGCTTTGTCAGGCGCTGCACCTTTTCAGCCGAGACTGGCTGGCGGAAGGGCATGCTGACCACAGGAGGAATCACACTGATCTTATCTGGCGATGTGCCATAGTAGTGGATGATGTCTTCCTTGGTGCAATCGCTGATGGCAATGATGTGATCGGCATTTCGGCAGGCATACCGACATTTGAAGTCGTAGATGGGCAGATCGGCCATGGCGTACCATTCGGGATGGACCCGAAAGATCAGGTCGTGGATGGTGACAATGCTCTTGATGCCCTTGGCCCGCAAGCCTTTGGGAATTTCGTGGCTGAGGCCATGGTAGATTTGTACACCATCGGCCAGCAGACTTTTGACCATTCCCGTGCTTCGCCAGTAGCTTTTGAAGGGGTGGGGAGAGGTTCGCGTCTTGATGCGGCCTTTATCGAGGAAGAAGGCGGTATCTGTATTGCTTTGTACGCTGGGAGAGTACAAGTAGTACTCATTTTCGGGAAACCACTTGGCAAGATCATAGAGCAGGGCACGGCTGTAATTGCCCAGTCCAGAATAATTGTTGAAAACTCGTTTTGCGTCGTAGCCGATCCGATACATAGGGATAAAAATATTGGGCGGTGAAGATACAAAAAAAGAAGGCTCCAGATGGAACCTTCAATTTTTTTACCAGCCGAGCTGGTGCTACAGGAAGAGAAGTGCCTACTCAGGCTTCTTGCAAGTCGTTTTGGTATTCGCTGATCAGTCGCTTTTGTATGTCAGATGTGACGGCGCTGAACTCGGCGAACTCTCTGCTGAACTTGGCCTTGCCCTGAGTGACAGAGCGCAGAGCAGAAGAATACTGATACAGTTCCGCTAGTGGTACTCTTGCCTTGATCTTTTGGTAGTGTCTCTCTGCTTCCATGCCCATGATCATGGCCCGGCGGGTTTGGAGGTCTCCCATGACATCTCCCATCACATCGTCTGCGCACAGAACCTCCAGGTTGTAAATGGGCTCAAGCAGTCTGGGAGCTGCCTTTTGGAAGCCTGTTTTGAAAGCAGCTGTTGCGGCCAGGGTAAATGCCATGTCGTTGGAATCAACTGGGTGCATTTTTCCATCGTAAATGGAGACCCGAATGTTTTGGCAGTAAGAACCAGTCAATGGACCTTCTTCCATCTTTTGTTTGATTCCCTTTTTGATGGCATTGATGTATTTGGCATCGATGGATCCACCGACGATGCACCACAGGAAGCTCAGCTTTCCACCCCATGGAAGTTCCTCTTCATCTCTGTTCTTCACAGACAGGTCGCTGGGATCGGGCATGCCTTCAAACCATGGCTCGATGCGCATGTGTACTTCGGCAAATTGTCCGGCTCCCCCTGTTTGTTTTTTGTGTCGATAGGCTTCGTTGGCCGAGCGGGTGATGGTTTCGCGATAGGAAATCTTGGGCTTGATGAATTCCATGGAGACATTGTTGACCTTTTCGATCCGGTAGCGGATGATGTCCAGGTGAAGTTGGCCTTGTCCGTGCAGCAAGGTTTGCTTCAGCGTTTTGGACTGCTCGATGATCAGCGTTGGATCTTCTTCCTGGATTTGGTTCAGTGCCTTGATCAGCTTTTCCATATCGTTTTTGTTGGGTGGCTTGACGGCCGTGCGGATACGGGGAGCTGGGAATGGAATGTTTTCGATTTCGCGATCAGAGCCTTTGGTATTGAGGGTATTGTTGGTGTGGCTGTTTTTGAGTTTGACAGTGACACCGATGTCCCCCGCACGCAATTCGCTGGCATTGTCGCGATTTTTGCCATTTGCGATGAAGGTCTGATTGAAGCGTTCGGTGGTTCTGTTGACGGTGTTGACAAGTTCGTCTCCGTTTTTGAGAACGCCCGAGTATACTTTGAAATAGGAAACCATGCCGACGCGGGGTTCGGAGATGGTTTTGTATATGAACAAGCTTGCGGTTTTGTCTTGGGAGTTGCAGACCAGGCTGTCTCCTCCTTTGAGTGGAGCGGCTGGGCGGTCGGCAGGCGATGGGGCGATGTCGTTGAGGAAGCCCATGATGCGGCCACTGCCCATGTTGCGTTCTGCGGAGGCGCAGAAGACGGGGTAGAACTCGCCATTGGCCAGTGCGATGGTCAGTCCCTTTGCCAATTCCTCTTCGTTGAGCGTTCCCTCGTCAAAAAACTTTTCCATCAGGCCTTCGTCATTCTCTGCGGCCACTTCGACGAGTGCATTGTGCATTTCTTGTGCCCGATTCATTTCTGATTCGGGGATGGGCATTTTTTGTGGACGTCCTCCTCCATCGGGAAATTTGTATACGACCATTCGGAGAGCGTCTACAATGGCATTGAAGCCGATGCCTTGGGTCATGGGATATTGGACAGGAACGACCTTGTTGCCAAAGCGGGACGAGGTTTGTTCCATGGTGGTTTCAAAGTCGGACTTTTCGTTGTCGAGGTGGTTGATGACGAAAAGGGTAGGGGTATTGAATTTTTCGATGTATTCCCACAACAATTCTGTGCCTACTTCGACACCGCTGCGGGCGTTGAGCATCATGACGGCCGTATCGGCAACTTTCATGGAGGAAACCACCTCTCCTACGAAGTCATCAGAACCTGGGGTGTCGATGATATTGATCTTGCTGTCTTTCCATTTGGCGTGCATCAAGGTGCTAAAGATGGAATTTCCTCTTTCCTGTTCTATGTTCGTGTAATCAGAGATCGTTGTTTTTTCATTGACCGTTCCGCGTCGTGTAGTTGCTTTTGCTTCGAATAGCATTGCTTCCGCCAGGGTGGTTTTACCCGAGCCGGAATGCCCCAAGAGGACGACATTCCTGATGTTTTTTGTGTCGTAGGTCATAATGAATTGGTTAATAGTTTAAAAAAATAATTTAGGGCTCCCCTTCCGCATCGATACTGAGTAGTATGAAATGAAAATACACAATAAAAAGGGAAAGGACAAAGATTGGCCGCTGTTTTTGAGGTAGTTAGAAAGTGTTGGGGCCTTTTTGGACAGCTTTTGTCAATGGATGGGAGGCTTGTTGAAAAGTTTACTCCGTGTCCTTGAACAAGTAGTGACTATTGCGGAATGAAAACGACTTTGGAGGTGTAGGAAATTCCTTCTTCTGACACAACGTGCAGCAGGTAGGTGCCTTGGGAAAGGTGGTCGAGGGAGAGTTGGTACGTTCCGTCGGATTTGGCTTGCAAAGATGCCTGACTAGACAAGAGCTGACCTTTCAAATCAAACAGTTGAAGGAAGAGTGCGGATGGGTCATTTTGTGGCAAACGAATGTTGACAAACTGTTGACTGGGGTTGGGAAAAAGTGTCAAGGATTTGTTTTGAGGAGCGGTCTGTATGCTGGACAGTACCCGGATGTCGATGCTGGAAGTCGAGCTGCTGCACTCATTGCTCGTCTTCAACTGGACGGTGTAGCGATCGGTATTGTTGTAGCGATGTGTTGGATGGGTTTCCGTGCTGGTATGGCCGTCGCCAAAGTCCCACCAAAAAGATTCGGCTCCGATGGATTCATTGGTGAAAAAGACTGTTCCATCGTCTTGTTGGGTGAAGCTGAACAGAGCCTGGGGCTCAGCCAGTACCTGAATGCTTTGGTGAGTCAGCTCTCTGCCGACCTCATTTTTTACCAATAGTCCAATGGTGTATTTTCCCGTTCCCACCAAGCTGAGAGGCTTTGGATCTGTTTCGGACAAAATGAGGCGATTGCCATTGTTTTCTATGAACCAGGTGTAGAGATTGCCGGGCTCACCCAAGGAAGAAATGTTGACCAACTCGATGGTGTCACCTACGCAGTAAGAAGGATCTTCTTCGGGGATGATCCGAAATTGAGAGGTCGGCAAATCTTTGGATTCTGCAATCACGATGTTGTCCAAATAAATGTTGTTGCCATATCCACAGATGTTGATGAATTTGAGGATGACAGAAGTCCCAATGAAGGATTCGAGCGAGACCGTTTCTGTTCGCCAGTGATGGGGAGCAGTGGGCTGCCACCCGCGATTTTGCCTGCTGACGGTTGACAAATTGCGCCCGGTTTTGTGGTACAGCAATTCCGTTTGTTCTGGATTGCATTGATCGATGATTTCCACAAGCAGATGATCGGAAGCGTGATTGCTGGCAGCATAGGACAAGTCAAAGCGCAACTGTGGATTGGTGGCATCTACCAGGTCAATCGAATAGGAGACAATTTGGTCTTGTTCACTGACAGAACTGTAGCTGTGGTTGTTGACGGAGATGGCAGGAGATGACAATCCATCTGAGCCAATGACTTCGACATATGACCAAGTGATGTTGTCATCTGGATTGACGATTTGCCAAGGGGAAAGATGGCCCTCGTTGTAGGCATTGAAGTCTTCTCCGGTTGGCAGAGATTGTCCGTCGGACAGCTGGATGAGATCGGCAGCCGTCTGCAAGGAGTCTTCGCCAAAATCATTGCTGGTGTACAACTTTACCTGGTAATCCCCCGCTTCGTGAAACAACACAATGGGATTGGCAGAGCTGTCTGATGTGCCGTCTAGGAAGCTTACGTTGGAGGGCTCGAAAGACCAGTGCCAGTGATTGGGAGAGTTGAAGGAATTGTCGTAAAACCGGATGGGGTTTTGAGGACAACCCTTGGTACTGCTCATATTGAAGTGAGTGACAGGAGGCGAATTTTTGTCAAACAAGCCCACATTGTCGATGGCGATGTCAGACAAAAAGCCTGCCCCTGTGGTGGCGGAAAATCGAATGTTGACCTTTTGGCCGACGTATGCTTTGAGATCAATTTCCAGATTGCGCCAGTTTTTTCCTTGCTCACCTTGAAGAGGCTGAACCAGCAGCGCCCACCGCTGGCCATTGAATATGCTGACGCGCAACTCACCGACATCCTGACCCTGCATGTGGTACCAAAAGGTGAGAACTGGTTGGGTCAGGCCCGATAGGTCAAAGCAAGGACTGATGAGGACCGCTTCTTTCTTGTGGCAATTGTTGGAGCTTTCCAAGTAGAGATAGCGCCCTCTTTGGGTGGCTGTATTCTGGTCTGTGGCAGGGCCCGTTCCATAGGAAGGAGTCATCCCATTGTGTACCCGCCAGTCGGTTAGGTCTTCTGATTGATTGGACAAATTGATCCAACCTTTGTCCAAGGGGCAGCTGGTATTGCAAGCCGCTTCACTGTCGCAATTGTCAAACTCGTCGAAGTTTTCAAAATAGGGCAGTTTCTCCATGGGGCCATCGAGCTGTACGAAATTGAAGTGGATCGTATCGTTGTACCTGGCTTCGTCTTGGGACAGGCTGACCCAGGCTTTGAGGTGGTGTCGGCCCGATTGTTCCACCAGGAGAGGAAGCGCAAATTGGAAGTTGACAGTAATCCCGCCGGGTAGTGACCCCTCGTATTGCTCCGATACCACTTCTTGCTCATCCAATTGGTAGTGAACCCAAAAATCGCGCTGGCGACTGGAGCCCTTGTTTTGAATCACGACGTCTACCAGTGGAATGTCTGCCGGGCAGGATGTCAATACCGGATAGGAGGGACCTTGTATCCCTGTGATGCTCAGATCGTTTTGGGCAGTGCAATCCGTCAACTGGTGAAGATCGAACACCGCTGTGGATCGCTGACTGCGCGCACCATTTGCATAGACCGCCTGAACGGCATACCAGTTTTGGACGCTGCTGCTGCTGATGGGAACATCGGCCACATTGCTGGTGACAGTCAACAAACTGTCCATGTATTTTCCCCCCAGTCCATAGATGATGTAGGATTGGGCATTTTCCAAGGCATTCCATCCCAAGCGGACAAAATCCGGACAGACTTTGAGAATGCGGAAGTTGTCTGGGATCGGCACGAGGTCAAAATTGCTTTGGCTTTGGCTGCTTCCCTTGCTGCTGCGGACCCGGATCATTCCCTGTCCGTTTTCCACCGATGGGACCTCCCAGTCAAAGTGTCGGGTGCCATCGGCTACAAGCCCCAAAATGGACCAAGACTGCCCATCGTTGTCAGAAAACTCCACCGTGATGACATCTCTTGGGTCTTTTGCATCCCAATGAATGCGCGTGGCTTGGCCTGGCGTCAATTGTTCGCCCCCGATGGGATGGATCAGTTCTATGGCTTTTTCTTGTATTTCGTAGAGAAGGTAATATTCTTGTGGGCCTTTGGGGACAGAGTAGCCTGATATTTCCACGGTATAGACAGTGCTGTTGGGGCGCTGGATTTCGACTTGCTCTACATTGTTGAGGTGGTCATTTCCTTCGGTTGCTGGTTCGAAAAACTGTCCAGAAGTAGCCTGTGGACTGAGTACCCAAGGATAAGAGCTGCGCCCATTGGCATTTTGGACAACCATATCGAGATCGTTGACCAGGGCCAGTTCTGCACTCGGAGAAGCCTCTAAGTCGTGCCAGTAGACCATGAATCGGACAGATTCTGCGTCTTGTGGTACATCGATCTGGAACGATTGTGTCTCATTTTGCCCGATGCTGCTTCTGATGTATTGCCCATTCTGAATGAGTTCCAAGGCCCGCTTGCCGTTGACCCGTCCCCAGCCATAGGAAAAATCAGGGCCTTTGGGTCCGAGGTCTTCCGCTGTGTTGAGCAGGGCTGCCTTGATGAGGGCAGAGGGAGGATTTTGGCCGTTGTTGGCTGATCTGTAGGCCTCGTACAGCTGTGCGGCGATGCCAGAGATGACAGGGGCTGCTGCAGAAGATCCCATAGAGGTGACGTAGCGATTGTTGGGAGCAGTGGAGAGTTGCCCGTCTCCGTTGGCACAAATGTCTGGCTTGATCCTTCCATCGCTGGCAGGCCCGCGGCTGCTGGTGGCCACGATCTGGTCTGCATGGTCGACATTGCCCACTGCAATGACATTTTTTCCCATCTTGCTTCCTCCTGTGATGGTTCCCCATCCAATGCCCGCCCCAAAACCACAATCTTGTAGGCCCGCATTGCCTGCGGAGAAAACGTGCAGTACATCGTCCTCTACCCTCGTCTTGCGATCGATGGATTGGGCAAAAATCGTATATCCCCGATTGCACCCCACACCATAAGAGTTGGACGTGATGACAATGCGGTTGTCGATGCCAATGTTGGTGTTGAAGTCTATAGGGTCAAATGTATTCAAAACATGGAGCGTCGCAGCTGGAGCAAATCCCTGTTTGCTGGGGTCCAGATTGCCTGCTCCCGTCAGAATGCCCGCTACCACTTCGCCATGGCTGCCATCTGCTGCCCCGGAAATGGCATCCTGAATGGTTCGGCCCTTGAAATCTATGTGTGGACCGATGAACCCATCATCAGCGATGGCCACGTGAACTCCTTTTCCCAGAAGTTTTTTGCCAGACTGCCGATTGATGAGATTGGCTCTGTGTCCATAGGTTGCAGGAAGGTCCTCCGTTTCTACAGTTTGTGGATAATCTTCGATGTAGCGAACACCGGGCAATTGCGAAAGCTGCTCGACATACCGAGCTTCTGCACTGATGTGGAGGAGCTGGATATGTGGATTTGATCCTTTGATTTCCACTTGCATTTTTTGCAGGAGGTAGCGAATCAGGCCTTCGTTGAGATCGGATTGGTACTGCAGAAGCAAGTCAATGCGCTGGGAAGGTTGCGATGGATGTTCGAAAAGGGTGGGCGCCACTTTGTCTGTGGGCAGGCGGCGAGCAATCTCTTCGAAGCCCTCAGCAGGCAATTGCTGAAGGGACGCATCGGCGGATATGCTGGCCCTGTAGACATTTTGTCCCAGATATTCCTGCAAGATAATTCCGGCTTCTTCCAAAGAGCGGATGGCCTCGGGGGAGGGGACATCTTTGAAGGTCAACTGTCGATAGTAATGACCTGCGACCAGTTCGCGATGGCTGAAGATGGGTTGCTGGCTGAATTGCTGGAAGGACTGCCGAAGTGGCTTTTGGTGGTCTTGGTTGGAAAAAGTGGCGTTTGTTTGTGCGCACAAAGGTAGCAGGGAGACAGCTGTGAACAGCCACGCCAATAGGGGTGGAAACAATATGGTTTTACATTTGGTCATGCAACTTCCCTGAAAGTAGGCGAACAAACCTTTGTTAATGGCAAGCATGAATATACGCCATAATCAAAAGGATTGCAAGTAGAATGCCGGAATTTGCGATGGGGGGAAACTCAGGGGGACGAATGATCCAACTGAAAGGCTTTGCAAATGCGCTCAAGGGTTTGGTCAATGGGGGTATATTCAAAATTTAACTCATCTCTGGATCGCTCATTGTCATAGTAAAAGGTATGAGATGTCAGCTTTGCAATGTCCCTCGGCAGGGGCGTTTTGACGCCCAGCAATTGGGTGGGAAAAGACAGGACATTGGCAACAGTTTGTGCCAGCCAGGGGGCCACGCGCACGGAGGGTGGCTGTCGGTCCAATCGGCGGGCAATGTCGCTGAACAACTCTTTGTAGCTTTTATTGACTGCCGAAGCGATGAATCGCCTGTTTTTGAGGGGGCTTTCCATGAGACTGACACTCATGCTGGCCACGTCATTGGCATCTACGAAGGCCGATCCTCCCACCGGGTAAAAGCGGAGGCCATCCCACACCTTGGTGAAAAATTGACTGCTTCCCTTGCCCCAGATGCCCTGTCCCAATACAATGGCAGGGTTGATGATGGCCACGTTCAGGCCCTCCGCCATGCCGCGCCAAGCCTCCTGTTCGGCCAGGTACTTGCTGATGGCGTAGGAAGAATTGAGCGGATTGCGCTCCCATTTGGACTTTTCGCTGATCTGCTCCTTGTCCTTGCGCCTTCCAATCGCCGCAATGGAGCTGACGTGCAGAAATTTGTCTACCCCTGCCTTCAGGGCTGCGTTGACGACATTGGCCGTTCCCTCTACATTGACCTTTCGCATCAAGTCTTCTTCTCCGGGATGGCTGCTGACAATGGCTGCTGCGTGGTACACCTGCTGGATGTCTTCCATCACATCGTCCAGGAAAAAGATGTCTAGGATGTCTCCCTCTACCCACTCGATTTGGTCTTGGATGTCGGCCACCAACTGCATGGAGCTGTCCTTGCGCCGGACGGCCCGGATGCGGTGATAGCCTTTGTTGAGCAATTGCCTGAGGAGGTGAGAACCCACCAAGCCCGTTCCTCCGGTAACCAATATGGTGGTGTCTTTGTCAGGCATGCAGCGATGGTTGTTTCCATCCTTGGTGAATGGCCCCTCCGACAGCATTGCGGGAGGCACCGGTGACGCTGGACAGACAATTGGGAATGTGTTCGAGTCGGAAAACGCCCATCAAGCCCATGAGCAGGGCTTCTTTGTATTCAATGATGGATCGATCGGGAATGACCAGATGTACCTGCCGGTCTCGATTGGTGTATTCGCGAATTTTTTCGAGCAAAAACGAATTCAGTGCTCCTCCTCCGCTGACAAACAACTCATAAGAGACTTTGTCAAATGATTCCTGTTGGACGATTTGCTGGATGGCCTGCTGGCATTGCTGGGCCAGTTGGCAAACGGCTGTGTGCATTCGATCTTCCACCGATCCTTGTGCATTCAGATACAATGGGCAGACCTCTTGCTTGACCCATTGGTTGTCCAGAGATTTGGGGTAGCTCAGTTGGTAGTAGGGATTTTGGTTGGCCTTTTGGAGCAAGTCTTCCAGCAGCTGTCCTGAAGCGGCGATCTTTCCGTCCTCGTCATATGGCTGTCCGATGCTCTGGGCCAGGGCATTGAAGACTTGATTGGCGGCTGCTAGGTCGAAGGCGACAATTTTGCTTCCCGTATTGCAGCTGATGTTGGCAATGCCTCCCAGGTTGAGATAAAAGTCGTGTCCAGGGAAGAGGTGTCGGTCGGCCAGCGGTGCCAGTGGCGCTCCTTGGCCTCCATTGGCCAGGTCTTGGGCTCTGAAGTCGCTCACGACGGTGTATCCTGTAGCGGATGCGATGGCGGCCCCTTCGCCAATCTGTGCGGTCATCTGCTTCTCTGGATGGTGAAAAATGGTGTGGCCATGCGAGGCGATCAGATCGGGTTGGAGCGAATGTTGGGCAATGAATCGCTGAATCATATCCCCAAACAATAAGCCCAATTGGGCATGGGTATGGGCATAGGAAAGTGCATTGGCGAAAGGGAGCTGACTGAGTCGTTGGATCCATTCTTCTTGGTAGGGAAATGTTTGGGCGGCTTTCAATTCCCAATTCTTCAGACGGCCGTCTTCCAAGAAAAAGTCGGCGGCAGCAAGGTCAACTCCGTCGAGCGAACTGCCGGACATCAGCCCGATTGCCAGGTATTTGCGATGACTCATTGTTCTGCTTTGCCAGTTTTCATAAACGTGTGATCAGTCACTTTGTCGTGGGTTTTCTTCTGCATTGCGTTGGCAATTTCCACCTTGTGTTGGTGTACGAAGGGGACAGAAGGTGGTTGCGCAGTAGAAAGGACTTATTGTACTTGTTGAGCAGGCCTCGTGATAGTTCAACAATCGGCAGGCAAGGTAAGTTTTTTTGTTGAGGAGCAAAACAAATCCCGAAACTCCAATCAGAGAAGTTTCGGGATTCGATGATTGTATTTGGGCAAGGCCTTCGATCAGAAGACGAGTATCTTGATCTCCAGGCGTTGGTTTTCCATGTGTTGAGTTCGAGTGCAAAGTACACCGTTGCGGCAGTCGTTGAGCAGTTTGGTCTCGCCATAGCCTCTTGCCGTGAGGCGGTCTTGGTCGATGCCGTTGGTCACCAGGTAGGCCACAGCAGATTCGGCGCGGTAGCGCGACAGGGTTTTGTTGACCGTGTCTTCTCCAAAGCTGCTGGTGTAGCCACCGATTTCGATGCGGAGGGTAGGGTGGTCCTGCAAGACGCCGAGCAATCGGTCCAGTTGTGCCCTGATGTCGGGAGTGACTTCGTAGGCAAATTCATTGAAAGTGTATTTGATGTCAGGCAATTCGAAGGTTTGGCCGGCCGTGACGTCTGAATTTGCCAAGGCCAGGTCCAGGTCGTCGTAGGATCGGAAGCTGCTGTAGCTGGCCGAGGAGCGACTTTCATATGCCGGACTGGGGTTTTCGATGAAGGTTGGCTCCGGGTTGGGCGCACTGCTTTCCACGATTCCCTTCGACTCGTACAAGTCTTCCTTGTCGGCTGGTGCCGTTGTTGGATCATTGGCTTGTAGAGAAGGGGGAAGCGAGCTGGGAATGTCGGACTGGTATTCTTCCTCTGTGACCAAAGGCTCCTCTGTGGCGCTGGGCTCTACCAATACCTCTTCTGGTATTTGCAAGCTGCCATCTGTTGGCTCTGGGGCTGTTTCTTCGATGGGCGCTGCTGTCTCCAGGTCATCTGGGGCAGGGGGTATCACCTCTTCCGGTGCCTCTTCCCATTCGATCAGGTCTTCCTCTTCTTCCAGCATTTCAGCTTCTGGAGCAGGAGGAGCCGCCTCCACCGTTTCTGTTGGATTTTCCTCGGATGCGATGAAATTGCTTTCTTCTGTTTCGGAGCCATTGTCTGGAAATTCAGCAGAGTATTCTTCTTCTGTGGGCATTGGTTCTTCTGTGGGATTGCTTGGTGGCAGTTGGCCATCATCTGTAGAGGGAGCCTCGACGATGTTTTCAGCTTCCACTGGAGGCTCTTCTACAGCTGAATCCAGGGGCGCTTCGCTGGGGATGGGATCGTCAATGGATGCATCGACAGCTGGTACTTCCGTCACCGTTTCTGCCACTTCTTCTGAAATGGGTTCCTCTTCAGATTCAGTGGGAATGCTGTAGGTCGGCGCTGCTGCTGCATCACTTTTCACTTCCTCCGCAGCTGTTTCCAGGGTAGCGTTTTTCATGGGCTGAATGGCGACCTCTTCTGTTGCCTCATTGCTCGCTTCATCCTGTGGTTGTGAGCTTACTGGCATTTGTTCCTCAGTCGCATCAATCAGGGGAGGTTCTTCGGTTACCACAGGCTCTTCTGTGGCATCTTCAAAGGTCAGGAGCTGGTGGTCTTCTTCCTGGTCCTCCATGTCCTTGGGCAGGAAAAAGAAGATGTCGTCGTCTCCGCCGTCTCTGGAGGAGGTAAACATGCCCTTGTCTCCCTCTTTTCTGACAAAAATGGAGATGTCGTCCAGCGGGCTGTTGATGGGGCGGCCGATGTTGACGGGTTTGATCCAATTGCCATCGGCATCTTTTTCTGTGTAAAACAGGTCAAAACCTCCATAGCCGGGATGTCCTTTGGAGCTGAAATACAGGCGTCCTTTGTGATCGACAAAGGGAAAGCCTTCGTTCATGGAGGTATTGATGATGGTGCCCAAATTGCGGGGCTTTCCCCATTCGCCATCTTCCTGGCGCTGAGAGACATAGATGTCCGTACCGCCGACCCCTTGGGCTTTATCCGAGACGAAAAAGAGCTGCTTGCCATCGGGCGAGATGGCGGGGTGCATGTAGTTGTAGGTCAATCGACAAAAATCGATTTCCTTGACGTTCTTCCACTTTTTGCCATCGCTGGACTCTGCACTGAACAGCTGCATGGGGTAGGTGTTCTTTTTATTGGCCACCTTGCTGTTGCGGGTGAAGACTGCCGTGGTGCCATCGGCTGTAAAACTGATGGGCCCCGTATTTTTGTTGAGTTCGTTGATCTTGCTGGAGTAGGGCTTGGCTGGTTCAAAGGTATCGTCGAGATTGCCGGCGCTGAAGTAGAGCTTGACAAAATCCCGTCCTGTGGTTCCCGACTTTTGCTTGAGCAGTTTGATGCCCTGAGGTCTGTCCGAGGAAAAGACGATGCCATCGTTGAAGATGACGGGGGCAGAGTCGTCGGTATCGCTGTTTTGGGTAAAACTTTTGACGCGCATGTTGGGGAAGACGGGCTGGATGTTCTTGACCTCGGCGCAAGAAATGGCCAGGAGTCGACCGCGCTCGTCATCCGGACGGCGTTCGCTGTATTTGTTGAACCATTGGCGAGCCTCGTCGTACTTCTCGTTGCTCATGAGGGTTTCTCCGTAATAGAGGTAGGTGATGTCCTTGGCGCGTTCTTCCTGGACGATTTCCTCGTACAGCTTTTCTGCTTCCTTGGTCTTGTTGATGACCTTGTAGCAAAAGGCTAGTTTTGTCTTGTTGGATAGGTTGCTTTTTTTCCGTAGTAGCTGTTCGTAGGCAGGAATGGCGGCGGAGTACTCGTTTAGTTTGTAGAGCTCATCCGCTTTTTTCTGCTTTTTCGACTGCGCAAAAACGCTTGCACTGACCAAGAGGACAAGGATTGTTAGGGTATATTTTAATCCTTTCATTATCAATCAATTTTATAACTTCGTATTTGAGATGTAAACCAAAAATTGTGCAAAAAATAGATCAGTCGATGAATTTAAAACGGCGAGGGTTGGGGAATGCCTCTGTGAACCAATAGTTTATGTAATGTCAAATATACAAGGCAATCAAAATCAGTTGGTTGGTACTTGTGGCTGCTTTATGTGTTACCTAAGACCAAACGTTGCGTCTAAACAATTAATTTTGGACATATATCATAAAATTATTACGAAAATGCAAAATCTACAAATCATTTGCCTTTTATTGTTCCTCTGCGGTACATTGAACGCCCAGATTTCTGAGGGGGAGCGCCGGATGAGTCTTGGGATGCGCAATGCTGTGATGTTGGACTTGCCAGACACAGAGCGCAAGTTCGTAGAAAAGTGCTGGAAGGACTACATGAAGGAGTTCGATGGAAAAACCCGAAAGAACAAAAAGGCAGGGGAGTGGTTTTCAGACAATTGTGAAATCGTGGGAATTGGTGGATCGAGACCCATCGATGTCTTTGCCAAAGTGGAGGAAGAGGGCGACGATACCGAATTGGCTTTCTGGGTAGATTATGGCGATGAATTTATGACCTCCGACAGCCACCCGGATGCCTATGCCGAGACAGAAAAATTCCTGATGCGGTTTGCCCTCTATGTGGCCAAAGAACGGACCGAGTTGGAGTTACAGGCAGAAGAAAAGAGGCTCAAGAAGCAAAAACAGAGTCTCAAACGGCTCAAACGCGACAATGACCGCTACCACCGAGACATTGAGCAGGCCAAGGATCGAATTCGGAAGGCCGAGGCCAACATCGAAAAGAACGAAGCAGACCAAGGGGAGGCCAACAAGCAAATTGAGCTACAAGAAGAAGTCATCGAAGAGGTCAAGCGCCGCTTGCAAGATTTTTGACCTCCACACAAGGCCAATCTCTCCATTCAGGTCCCTCCAAATCAATTGCCGATGTCACTCGCTGGGTACATCGGCAATTGTATGTGAGAATTATTTGTCAATTTTTTGATGGTTGATTTGCTGTTTTGCGCCTTTTTGATTACATTGAATAGGCTGTTGATATTACGCATTATCATTATATAGAAGTTGAAATCTTATAATTATTAATAATATGTAATTTCTTTTTCACACTGGTCTCTGCCTTTGGGATGGAGCTTTCAAGGGGGATGAGCAGGTTTTCCACAATGCCTGGGAGTTTATCCACAAAACTCCTCGCAGATGTTGACTTTACAATTACTTAAAGTGCGTGCAAAGAATTACTTTTGTCAGCCGTGCCAACTGTAAGATACATTGATACGGTTCTTATATGAGAAAACAACACATGGGAGGTACCTGTTAACGCTCTGAACAAACTACAATATGGCAGATTCTACCAAGCCCGTAAAGAGCCTTCCGAACTATCGGGGGGGCAAAAAGAAGGGAAATGACCTATCTAGCTATGTCTTTGGCAAGATACAGCCACAAGCACTGCCATTGGAAGAAGCAGTCCTCGGAGCCATCATGCTCGACAAAGACGCCCTTCCCGTCATCCTCGACATTCTTCAGTCCGAAAGTTTTTACTCCGATGCCCACCAGCTGATCTACAAGGCCATGTTGCGCCTCTTCGAACGGACGCAGCCCGTGGATTTGCTGACCGTAACGGAAGAATTGCGCAAGTCTGGTGATTTGGAAAAGGCAGGGGGCCCCTACTACCTGGTGGAATTGACCAACCGAGTGGCTTCTGCCGCCAACATCGAGTACCACGCCCGCATCATTTCCCAAAAACACATACAACGGGAGTTGATCCGGGTGTCGACCAATGTCATCCGCGATGCCTACGAGGACACCACCGATGTGTTCGACCTCTTGGACCAGGCAGAACAGGGTTTGTTCAACATCACCCAGCAAAACCTCAGCCGCAGTTACGAAAGCATGGGCTCCTTGGCCAGTCGTGCGCTGAAGCAAATGGAGGAAATGGCCTCCAAGAAAGAGGGATTGACGGGTGTGCCGACAGGTTTTACCGAGCTGGACCGCCTGACATCTGGTTGGCAATCTTCCGACCTGATCATCGTGGCTGCCCGTCCTGGTATGGGTAAGACTTCCTTCATCCTGGCCCTGGCCCGCAATGCCGCCATGGACTTCGACAAGGCGGTTGCTGTCTTTTCTTTGGAAATGTCCAATCTGCAGTTGGTACAACGTCTGATTTCCATGGAGGCAGAGATTTCTGGTAGCAAGCTTCGAAATGGCCAACTGGAGGATTACGAATGGCAACAACTGCAGAGTGCCATTGAGAAAATGAGCGAAGTGCCCATCTACATCGACGATACGCCGGGCATCAACATATTTGAATTGCGCGCCAAATGCCGCCGCCTCAAAATGCAGCACGACATCCAAATGGTTGTCATCGATTACCTACAGCTGATGAGTGGTGGACCCGACAGTGGCAAGGGCAATCGCGAACAGGAAATCAGTATGATCTCCCGCTCGCTTAAAGGATTGGCCAAGGAGTTGAGCGTACCCGTCATTGCGCTGTCGCAGCTCAGCCGGGCAGTGGAAACCCGCGGTGGCACCAAGCGGCCGCAGCTGTCCGACTTGCGGGAATGCATCACGGGCGATACCCGCATCCTGAATGCCGATACGGGAGAATACATCGAAGTGGAGCAATTGCTAGGCAAGGAAGACTTCCACGTGCTGGCGGTTGATCCTTCCCGACAACTACAGCGAAATAGGGTGTTGGATGTCTGGTACACTGGTGAAAAGGAAGTGTATGAGGTCAAGACACAATCTGGTTTCACCATCAAGGCGAGTCTGAATCATCCCTTCTACACGGCAGATGGCTGGACGCAACTGGTGGATTTGCGCGAAGGAGACTACATCGGCACAGCCAAAAGAGTCGATCTCGATCTGGCAGAGAGTTCTTTGTCAGAGGAGGAGTTGATTGGCTTGGCAAGAGAGTTTGCCACAGATGCGAAAAAGCAATTGCCCAGCGCCGTCTTTGCTTCTTCCAAGCGGCAAATTGCCTTATTCTTGCGCCATCTTTGGAAGCAAGGAGCATTGGATTACAGACAAGGAAGTGACTCGGCGATTTCCTTTGCTTCTGCATCTGTCCAACAATTGCAGGCCGTGAAGTCCCTATTGCTTCGGTTTGGCATTGCCAGTGAATTGCGAGAAAACAAGGGGGACATTGTCCAGCTTTGCATCATCGAAGAAGACCACATATTGGCTTTTGCCAAAGAGATTGGAGGTTTTGGAGCCGATGCGAATGTACTGGCCCGACTTTTCAATGACTTGGAAAAAGAGCAGAATGTCTTTCTTGCTGGAAAGAATGTCTCCCATGCAAAGGGGCAAAGTCTTCAGCAACAGTTGCCTCAGTCAGTTGAGGTACTGACGGCTGAGCAACCCGACTCAAGGGACATCCGCTGGGAAAAAATCGTGTCCATTGTCCACATCGGACGACGGAAGACCTATGACTTGCACGTGGAGGACAACCACAATTTTGTGGCCAACGACTTTGTCATTCACAACTCAGGTGCCATCGAACAGGATGCGGACATCGTTACCTTCATCTACCGTCCGGAATACTACCAGATTTTGGAGGATGAGGAAGGCAATTCCCTCAAAGGGGTTGGCGAAATCATCGTGGCCAAGCACCGGAATGGTGCGCTCAAGACGGTGAAACTCCGCTTTACAGATACCTTTGCCAAATTCTCTGACTTGGAAGATCCCAATTTCAATGATCTCACCGATGATGTGGATACATACGGCAATCAGCCAAACAACATCATCACACGTTCTTCCAGAATGAACGATGATGACATTCCTTTTTAAACTCCTCCATCCTCATGCGTCATCGACCGGGTAAGAAAAATTTTAAGGGCAAAGGAAAAGGCAGCGGCCGTCCTACCTCTCGATTCAAAGGCCGAAAAGCCAACGAAGCACGTCCCATTCCCGCCAAGGAAGTAGACATAGAAGGCATGGCCTTGAACAAGTTCGTGGCCCACTGTGGAGTTGCCTCCCGTCGACAATCCGCCGAGCTGATTCGCAAAGGCATGGTCAAGGTCAACGAGGAGTTGATCACAGAGCCGGGCCACAAGCTTCAGAAAGGAGACAAGGTCAGCTACGATGGAAAAGTCATTCAGCCGGAGAGTCGCAACATCTACCTTTTGCTCAACAAGCCAAAGGACACCATCACCACTTTGAAAGATGAGCGCAACAGACGCACTGTGATGGACTTGATCGGGCCGGAGATCAAAGAGCGCATCTTTCCCGTCGGCCGTCTGGACAGGGCAACCACTGGCTTGCTTTTGCTGACCAATGATGGGGAATTGGCCCAACGACTGTCTCACCCCAGCTACAAAATCAAGAAGATTTACCACGTTGTCCTCGATCGACCTTTGCATCGAGAAGATTTTGCCAAAATCGAGGCAGGCTTGGAGTTGGAAGACGGCAAGGCCATGGTGGATGGACTGAGTTATGTCAATGGAAAACCCAAAACGGAGGTGGGCATCGAAATACACATTGGCCGAAATCGCATCGTCCGGCGCATTTTCGAACATTTGGAGTACAAAGTCAAGCGACTCGACCGGGTCTTTTACGGTGGCTTGACCAAGAAAGACATTCCCCGCGGAAAATACCGTTCCCTTTCAGAAAAAGAATTGCTGATGCTTCGGCACTTTGTCTAGCATCAAAAAACTACCCCTCCCAGTATTGGCAATGCCGAACGAGGAGGGGCATGTTTTCGGGATGATTCTGGGTGCTGGAATCGGTCGATTCCTGTGTGGAATGGAATGGTTGAATAGTGTTTGACAGTGCTTGTTGTCCGTGTAATCGGCAATCGGGAGGGTAAATCAGATGGTTTTTTTTCTCACAGTTGACAATATAACGACCTCTGTGTGGGTTTCGTTGCCCTGGGTACTAACTTTTCTCGGGCTGGAACCAGGAGGCATAAAAGACATAGTTGTTGGCAATGCGCTCGATCATGTCTTGAAAGAGGTCTTCGCTTAGGGGCTTGAGCTTTTTGGCGGGAACACCTCCATAGACAAAGCCCGACTCCAAATGGGCATTCTCCAGTACGACAGCCCCCGCTGCAATCAAGCAGTTGCTTTCGACCCTTGCGCCATCCATGACAATGGCTCCCATCCCGACCAAGACATTGTCTCCAATGCTGCATCCATGCACGATGGCACGGTGGCCAATGGAGACGTTGTTGCCGATCTGGGTTTGGGTGCGTTGATAGGTACAATGGATGACTGCACCGTCCTGTATGTTGACTTTGTTGCCGATGTGGATGCTGTTGACATCGCCTCTGACAACTGCCTGAAACCAGACGCTGCAGTCATCTCCCATTTGCACATCGCCGACCACCGTGGCATTGTCTGCCAAGTAGCAGTTGGTGCCAAAGCTGGGATGGACTCCCTTGACGGCCAGCAATAGTGGGGGCATGGGATGTTATTTCAGTGGTTCGAGGGTGTATCCTTCTTCCCGGAGCAGGGCAACCACTCCTTCTTTGCCACCCAGGTGACCAGCTCCCACTGCGAAAAAGGTGGTTTTTTCCGTCATCATCTTGGCCATGATGGGAATCCAGTTGCGGTTGCGGCCCACCAAAAGCAGGTCTTCGTAGGAACCCAGTCCGCCTTCCTCTGTGGAAAACATGTCCTGCATGCCACTCAAGTCCTGCTTTTTGTAGAGGTCGACCATCTTTTTGAACTCGTTGTTGTCGCCATCTCCGTTTTTGATGGCATCAACCAACATATTGGCCTGTACCTTGTAGGGGATGCTGTCGAACATGCTGAGCTGAAACTCGATGGTTTCCAAGCCGTCGATCTCCTTTTTGGCTTCCTGGGCCAGGGTCGTGAATTCCATCTCGTAGGAGACCATGCTGCCGTTGTTGAGTCCACCGCCATTGCTCATGTCGCCAGATGCAAAGGTGGCGAGGAACATTGGCTTGATCTTGCCGAGAAACGCCAAGGGGAGGCCCATTTCCTGAAATCTGTTTTCCACCAATTTGTAGTCCTCCTCGCTGAGCAGGTCCTTTAGGGTCGTACCGTTGGACATCATGATCTTGCCCAACATGGAAAAGGCAACACTCATGTCACTCATCTCTTCCATATTGATTTCAAATACGATGCGGCTGGCTTCGGTAAAGGCCGTTTTGGTTGCATCGGTTAGGAAAAAATCGTCCTTTCCAATCATGTGGATGGTGCCATAGAGATAGGATGGAGATTCGAGTTCCTTCCCAGAGATGCGCCACAGCAGAGAGTTTTCCACTTGTGGGTCTGCTTTGGTGATGGCAGAGGTTGGTGCCTGTTCTGCTGTGCTCAGTTTTTTCTTGCTGGCACAACTGATCAGGAAGAAGCAAAGTAAAATGGGAATAAAATATTTCATGCTGCTAGAATGATCTTTGTCTTAAAAAATGTAACGGAAAAATGGGAGGAAAGATTCTACTTTTCAATGATGGATGTCAATGTCCTTGACAATATCGATGAGCATTTGGATGTCTTCGTAGAATTCCCGCACCAATTCAAAACTCACGTTTGAACTGAAGATAAAAGGTTCAAGTATGTCTTTTGGTTCAGTGATGCCCAGGTAAATGTCCTTATTGATAAAAGAAAGATAAATTTCCTTGTCGTGATTGAGCTTGTAATCGACAATGGCTCGCTGCATATCGGGCGACAGAATGCCTCTGACGTGTGCCTCCCGGCTGGCGTAGGTCATGAAGTGTTCTTCAAACTCGGGGATCAGCATCCCTTCTTCTTCGATGGCTTCGCCACCACCATAGGTAAAGGCCCGGATGGTTTTGGTGAGGTATTGGCGAAATTCTTTGGGCCAAATGAGAATGCTGCCCTTGAGACTGTAGGTAAAGCGACTGTGCAAGAACACCCCCTTGAAAACGTAGTTGAGGCGGTTGCGGACGGGGGAGAGTTCTCGCACGTTGAGTTCTGACAATTCAAAATCCATCTCCCCAATTTTGCCACTGATGTAGTCCTCCCCGTGGTATTGGTGGGCGGCGGTGCGAAACAAGCGGCTTTGCAAAAAGACGGAGCGAGGGATGGATTTCTTGCTGTCGTATTCGAGCGTACCATAGTTGACGCTGTCGTCTATGAAATCCAGGATGAGGTTGATGACATTGGGCTTGAAGGTTTGCCGAAATTGCCGGACCCGATAGACCAGGTAAGAAATGTAAACCCCTGCAGGCAGCAAGGTGAAGAAGGTAAAGACGGGGATGCCAATGTAGAAGTCGAGAAAGAAAACAGCGGTCAGCAGGACGATGGAAACGGCCAACAGAGCCAGTAGGCGCCGACGCAGTCGCTCCATTCGCCGGAGTTCCGGGTGGATGGTATTGTTGTAATAAATCCGAAATTCATCCTGACGTTGCATAGGCGGCGTGGTAAGGGAGGCGGATGAAAGATGTCCATCAACAGCAATAGGCCAGACAGTGCGGGACTGAATGGACAAACGGAAGTTCTAGGCGATGGGAGGGCTTAGCCTTTGAACTGCACATCCGGAATCGAGCCGTGCTTGGTCTCGTAGTTCTGAATGAACTCAGAGATGATCTCGCCAATGATGTCTTTGAGATAAGCTCTTTCTGATCGGGCAATGTTTTTCAACTTGCCGAGCTTGTTTTTGTCAAAGATGAAAGTCACCCGCTTTTTGGTAGAAGCCTCCACTTCTACCCGGCTGGAGTGCAGGGTTTGGCGAATCAGGGCGTCCAGTCCGCTGACTGGCTTGCGGCGAATGCGACGGGAACGAACGCTGGAGCGCAAATTTTCTTCCTGTTTTTTGACTGACTTTTCCGGACTGGGGTCCTTCACAGAAAGCTGAAAGAGGGATTCCAGATCAGAAGTGAAGCTCTTGCTACTGCGCCGTCTGACTTTTCTTTTCTTCTTTTCCTTTGTGGCAACAGCGACATCTTCTTTGGTATCTGTTCTGACGAGCAACGGACTTTGGTCCTGGAGCTCGTCCTCATGGGCGATTCCGAAAAGGTTCTCTAATCCATCTGTAAATTTTTTCTTGCTCACAATTTGTGGTGTTAGTGACTGCTGCGCCAGGCGACGAGGCCCGGCATTTTGAATTCCTAAATGGCCAGCTTGCCATTCCGAGATCGATCGTTGCAATTTTCTGGCCGAATGCTCAAACAGCTGATCGCTTGGCGAAACATCTGCTTGTGTGCTGTAATCTGTAGGGGGAACAGTACAGCCCAAGGTCTGTCTCAAGCGGCGTTTTCTCCTCGGCGAGAAGGAAGCGACGGAAACAAACTCTTAGGCGTTGACGGCAACTTCGGTGCGTTCGATGATCTCTTTGCAAAGGCTCAGGTAGTCCTTGGCACCGTTTGAATTCTTGCTGTAGGCAAAAATGTCTTTGCGCTGGGCAGGAGCTTCGGCCAGGGAGACATTGTCGCGAATGAGGGTTTTGAAAACCTTTTCTCCAAAGAATTTGTGGATGGTCTTCACGACATCTCTGTTGAGGACTTTGCGGGAATCGTACATGGTGGCGATGACGCCGCCGATGGTGAGCTTCTTGTTCAGGCGGAAGCGGACTTTGTCGATGATCTGCTTGATCTTGGTCAATCCCTGCATGGCCAAAAATTCCGTTTGCAGAGGAATGAAAACATAGTCGCTGCTGGTAAGTGCATTCAATGTCAGTAAGCCCAGTGAAGGAGGACAGTCGATGATGATGAAGTCGTATTCTTCGACAACGGGCTCGAACAATTCGCGTAGGATGAACTCGCGGCCTGCTTCGTTGATCAATTCCATTTCGGCCCCTGACAGGTCGAGGGTGGAGCTGATGACGTCGAAACCTTCCCGCACAGTGTAGGGGACGAGTTCCGATTCGCCGCGAAGGGCTTCGTAAATGGTATATTTTTGACGAGGAATTCCAAGCGAGAGACTGAGGTTGGCTTGTGGGTCGAGGTCGATCAGCAAAACTTTTCTTCCTAGTTCAACCAGTCCTGCTCCAATGTTGATCGTACTGGTTGTTTTTCCTACACCACCCTTGTGGTTGAGAAGAGAGATGATTTTTCCCATATGATGTCAATTTAGTGTTTCTAAGTGTTTGCGTTTTGTTGGCACAGTGGCATACAAAACATGTAATTGGCACAAGCCAATTCCCTTCTTGGACAAAAATAAGGGTTTTGGCGAGTAATAAAAATTTAACGTACAATTAATTGCACTTTGTTATAATACGTATTTATGATACTCAATCCAAAGTGGTTTGGCACTTCGTCTACCTTTTTCTTTTGCCCCAACTCTGCGTTTGAAAGCCTCGCCGATGCTTTGGCATCGCCTGCGTTTTCAGCCTTGATTTGAGACAAAATAAATTCGCTTTACTCGACCCAACCACTGTGTAATGAGTATGGCAACAACAATTGAGCCAAATTTTTAATATGTTCTCTTCGTAGCGGTCTGCACAAGCTGTTGTCAACGGCTGGAAAGTGGCTCGCGAACCTTGAGCAATGGGATGGATACAATGAAGGAAGTGGCAGAAGAGATGACTTCTACCGTGCGGTCGGAAAAGAAGGCGTAGCGGTTTTTGATGTTTTCCAAACCGAAGCGGGTGGAGGTAGGGCGACTCTTCTTTTTCTGGAGATTGTTGCGCACAACCAAGGTCTCGCCATCTTCCACAAATACCTCTACGCAGAGGGGGCGATCGGAGGAAATGATGTTGTGCTTGATGGCATTCTCGATCAGGATTTGCAGCGACAAAGGCACTACCTTGGAATGCAAGTGGTCATCGGGGATGTTGATTTCGATTTGAAGGTTTTCCTCAAAGCGCTCCTTGAGCAAAAAGACGTAGGAGTTGAGAAATTCGAGTTCTTCCGACAAGTAGATGAGCTTTTTGTCTCTGATCTCGAGAATGTAGCGATACACCTTGGAGAGTTTTTGGACAAAGCGGACGGCCAACTCCGGGTCTTCCGGGATGATGTAGGTCAGGGTGTTGAGACTGTTGAACAGGAAATGTGGATTGACTTGGTTTTTGAGTCCTTCCAACTGGGAGAGAATGTTTTCCTTTTCCAGGCGTTGTTTTTCGAGCCGGGACGTCTGGAACTTCTGGTAAAAGTAAATGCTCTCGTACAAGCCCAGGATCATAAATGTCATGGTCAGCGAGCTCAAGGTGAGAATCAACGGATCTGGCTTGTCTACCCGAAACAGCTCGTGGATTTGGTCTTGGAGGAGGCTGTGGAGAAAAAACTTCATCAAGAAAAAACTGAAGACAACCGCCACTCCTTGTATCCAAAGGCGTTTGAATACGTCGCCATGATTGGGATACCACTTGCGAAACTGGATCATCAGTTGGCGAAAGTACATCCAAAATATGAAGGTGTAGAAGACCGACAGCAGGCTGCAGCGGGTCATGAATATGGTAGCGCCTTCCTCCGTGTCCAGTCGATGGCCGTACATCATCAGAGCCGTAACGATGCTGGCGATGGGAACCCCTGCCAAAATCAGCCAGGTATCATTGAAGCCAAGTAACTCTTTGCTGGACTTTCTCATGTTCTTGAATCGATTGAGCCATTAGATGTATTGCAAGTAGTCGGCCAGACGGAGGCAGCTCTTGTGCCTTTCTTATTGTAATGTACAAAAAAAGCGGATGCGCCGCACTTAGACAGGGCAACGCATCCGGCCACCTTAATTATATTTACTAGAATTGAACCCTTGTTGGTGGGAGACAGGTGGCGTGGATCGCTGTTGATCCGTTTCCTCCCGTCTGCCTTACAATGATAAGTTCCTTTGGGCGGAAAATCTTTCCAAACTAGGTGAATTGTCAGAATCAGCGGGTGAATTGTCAGAAATGCCAACTGATTGGGAAGGCCAATTTTACAAATGAAACCAGTGCCAGTGTACATTGCCCAATGTATTGACCTCCAAAGCCGGAGCCGGCAATTTGAAAATGTTGAGCACGCCCAATAACATCTTGAAAAAAGGCCGCTTGACGGGGATGCGACTCAGGTCGATGTCGGGCGAAAGATAAAACTGTCGATAGCGGGGATACATCTCTGAGCTGAGAATGAATCGATCGTCCTCTACTTCCCACTCGTTGGCAAAACCACCATACAAGTTGCCCGCCCCCAGCCCAACAGCCAGGTTGAGCCATTTGGGAATCTTGCTCTGGGAGCCTTGTCGATGGAAAGAATGCAAGTTGACAGACGCCCAGATCGTCATGGCGTTGTAGTCTTTGAGGAAGGAAGCGGCATAGGAACCACCGTACAGATCGTCGGCTCGCTGCGAGAGCAAGTAAGTGGCGTCGCTGTTCTCCGCCTGGACGATGGTCTCTGGATAGTCCACAGAACCAGATGATACCTTGAGCAAGATGCGCTGTTCCCTCCAAAGAAGTTCTTGCCCCACAAACAGGCCCACCCCGATGGTATTGAAGCCAATGTCTGCAACAGAAAACCCCCATTCTGCCGAAAATCCATCGAGTGTCTCCACTGTGGCTTGAAACAAACTGCCCAATCCCGCTGCCAGCCAAAGCGATTTTCGCCTCTCCAATCCAGTCCATTGGGCACCGCTGAAACACCAACTCGTTTCGAAATAAGCCGTAAAGCTGTGTCCGTACTTGTCCATGTCGTTCCACTCTCCCCGGTCGTCAAAAAATTGGAAGCTCGTCCGAGGATAATCGGCATACCACACTTCGCTCAGTCCAATCACCACCCCAGTATACGCGACTGCACCAGTGGCCGCCGAGGTCCAGAAGCGTTTGGGATTGAACTCTTTGGCAGGCTGAAAGAAGCGAACGCCCAGGCTGTCCTGTGCCAAGCCCTGACAACAACTGAGCAAGGCCACCATCAAGAGAATGAAGGGGAGAACGGATAAATGTCGAGTTTTTACAACAATGCCCAAAATTATTCTAATTTTAGTGCAAGTTGCGAAGCGCAAAAACAAATCGCAACCCGAAGTTCCTTAAATGTACGCCACAAAGAGAGACAAATTCACTCTTTTGCCATTGTCCAATGTATGACAAGCTGCTATAACGGGAAAAAGCGAGAGGAGTTGTATCGAAAATTACATACCAATGGTCGAAAAAACAGAACTCTGCCCGCTCTTCACTGTTAAACGTTGAGAAAGCTCTCTGACCAAATCGGTCGGTGTCAAACAGCTGTGTTTAAAAAATAAAAAGATGAAACAAACTAGATTAGTCACCTTTGGCGTCATCGCCATGATCGCCTTGATTTTTATTGTAAGCTTATCAAACAGCCTTTTCCTGACCATTGATGCGGGATACAGTGGGGTGTTGTTTCGCCGTTTTGGAGGTGGATTGGACAAAGAGACCGTCTACACACAAGGATTCCACGTCATCGCTCCCTGGAACAAAATGTTCATCTACGATGTGCGCATCGACGAGGAGTTTGAGACCATGGAGGTATTGTCCAAAAACGGTCTGAATATCAAAGTGGAGCTGTCTTATCGATTCCAGCCAACTGTGGGGCAGATTGGCTTTCTGCACGAAGAAATTGGCCCTGGCTTCCTGGACCGCATCATCAAGCCGGAGATTCGATCTGCCACTAGGGAGGTCATCGGTAAATACCTACCCGAGGAATTGTATTCGAGCAAGCGCGAGGCCATTCAGGATGAAATCTTCAAAAGTACTTCGGAGGCCATCAGCAAAAAATACATCAATCTGGATGCCGTGCTGATCCGGGAAGTCGAACTGCCACAGACCCTGCGGGATGCCATCGAGCGCAAGCTGAAAGAGGAGCAGGCTTCGTTGGAATACGAATTCCGCCTGGAAAGGGAACGCAAGGAAGCGGAAAGAAAGATCATCGAGGCTCAGGCCAAAGCCGACGCCAACAAAATACTCAATGCCAGTTTGACGGACAAGATCCTGCAAGACAAAGGGATCGAAGCAACCCTTCAGCTGGCCAATTCTCCCAACTCCAAAGTCGTCGTCGTGGGCGGAGGAGACAAGGGGCTTCCTCTGATTCTGGGCAACTAATTTCGCCCTTTTTACTTACTGTCGGTCGCCGTTTGAGGTGGCCGACAGTAGGTCTACCTCACCAATCCTCCAATCAAGCGAACCAAGTCTGTTTCTGTGATCAGGACATTGTAGATGGCCGACAGTCGTGCCTGCGAGGCATTGATGAAGCTCAGCTGGATGGTCCGATAGTCAAAATCATTGATTTGGCCGGCTAGGTAGCGTTCTTCGGCAAATTGTAGATTTTGGCGGGCATTGCCGATCAGGGCTTCGGTTATTTTCACCATTTTTCGACGGTTGTTGTAGGTCTCCAGGGTATTTTTCAGCTGGGTGGCCAATTGGCGTTGCTGGTCCGAGATGTTGAGCTCGGCGATGGTTTCCTGTATGCGGGCATTTTCCACCTGTCGCTTGACGGTACCTGCATCGAACAGGTTGTAGTTGAAGCTCAGGTTGAGGTAAAAGCTGCTGCTGCGGCCCGAGGCGAATCCATAGATGTCGCCCTCTTGGTCAAATGGGTTTATGGCATCTGAGTAGGACAGGTCCAGGCGTTGGACCAAGCCGCTGTTCAGTTCGAGGGTGGGGCGGCGCAGGCTTTGGTTGAGCTCTCGATCGATGCGGGCCAGATTGCGGGCAGTCTGTAGTTGAAGTAGATTTTTGTTGTTGGCCTGCATTTTCCGTTTCAGATCGGTAAATTGATACACCTTGGCCTCGTACTCCAGCTGGTCTGTCAATTCGTAGAGTTTGTTGATGTCCTTTTCGCCCATGGCCAATTTGAGGGCGCGCATGGCGTTTTCGTAGGTGTTTTTTTGGAGAATGTAATTGGTCGAGTCGTTGAGCAGGGCATCCTGGCTTTGCAAAACGTCGAAGTCTCCGCCCTGTCCGTACTCCCGCCGGATTTTTTGGGTCTTGACCCGCTCTCGGGAAAGGGCCAGCACTTCTTGGATGACATTGAGTTGTTCTTGTTCGAGCAGTGCCTGGTAGTAGTTGCGGATGATGTCGTAGATGGAACTTTCTACGGTGATGGCGAGATTGGCCTGGCCTTGGGCGACGAGTTCTTCGAATCGCGATTTATCGATGCGGGCCCGGTGGCCGTCCATCAGCGTATAGCTCAGATCCAGACTGGCAACGGGTGAATTGGAGGTGGAATTGTAGCTCTCCTGCAAGAAGGAGACGACGGGGGTGATGCGGTCGGCACTGTTGCGAGCCGAAAGATTGAAGTCGATGTTCGGATAGCGACTGGTGTTTTTGAAGGTGTTGTCGTTGCGGGCGATGTCCAATTGGCGCTCTGCAATTTGGATTTGAAAATTGTTGCGCATGCCGATTCGGATGGCGTCAGAGAGACTGAGCTTTTTTTGGGCCAATCCATGAAAGCTGCAGACCAGGCATAGGGAGATGATGTACAAGAAGCGCATGTGTCAGTTTGATGATTTGGTAATCGGGATGGAGGCCTTTGGGGTATAACAGCGACGATTGTGCCAAGCTCTTGTTGGAGTCCACTGGCCAAAGTCGAGTATGCAAGGGCAAGATTAAATGATTTATGACAAAAAGTTTTAATAACTTCTGCAGAAAAGACCATTGGTGGTAAAAAAAGAGGGGTAAGATGTGGGCAGAGGGGATGGCTTGGGCCATTGGTCGGTCTCAAGGGCAATAATATCGAAAGGCCAACTTGTCTTAGGTAAAATTGTTATACCTTCAAGTTGAAAAACGAGCTGCGGACTTTCCTTTCCTGAAGTCGGGCCAAAAATCTGTAACTACACATGTTTCGCATAACAGAAGTCGTCAAGTACTTGCTCATCATCAATGTCGCTTTGTTCATCATTGGGGCGATCAATTTATTTGACACCAGTTCGCTGGCGCTCTACTATTTCAAGTCGCCCGAATTCAGGCCTTGGCAGGTCGTGACCCACTTTTTCATGCATGCCGGAACGATGCATTTGTTCTTCAACATGTTTGCCTTGGTGATGTTTGGAAGTGCCTTGGAAACCCGCTGGGGCCCCAAGCGATTTTTATTTTTCTACATCTTTTGCGCCCTGGGAGCGGCAGCTTTGCATACAGGATACAATTATTTTGATCTGAATCGGCAGGAAAAAGCCATTGTCAGCTACGAGGAGTCGCCTTCCTTTGATGGTGCCTTTCTCTATGTCAAGCGTTTTGCGCCGAAGTACCTGAAAAGACAGTACATCTCCGCCAAGGAATACCTGGAAGATGTGGCCGATAAGATTGACGATGGTGACCCCCGCTACATCGAAGAGGGCAAGAAAGTCATGTTGGACATCTACCAATACAACAGAGACATTCCCACTGTGGGGGCATCCGGAGCCATTTACGGCTTGCTGTTGGCTTTCGGCATGATGTTCCCCAATGCAGAATTGATGCTGTTGTTTTTGCCCATTCCCATCAAGGCCAAATATTTCATTCCCCTGCTCATGGTGGGCGAGTTGTTTTTGGGTGTCAATCAATTCAGCTGGGACAATATTGCGCATTTCGCACACTTGGGCGGCGCCTTATTTGGTTTAATACTCATATTGTATTGGCAAAAATATGGTTCGCGTTTGGGAGGGGTGTAGCCAAGTGGAATTGTGGAATGTGATTTGATGACAGAGAGCTGAGAGGTAGGGGCGGTTGTGAAGACGCCATTTGGTTTGCAAATGAGGGTTTTCACTCCAAAGAACCAAATCCCGGCAAGCTCTGACTTGAATAACAGGCAACAAGTTTTTATTTTTGGCTGTTGGTTTCTCACTGGTTAGACCTTGTCGAAACAATAAGAGCCAACAACTGTTTACTTATACTGATTAATAACAATCTATCCATGTTTGCATCGCTTTGGGATGACGTAAAGCGGGAGTTTTCGAAAGGCAATACGGTGACGCGACTCATTATTGTCAATGTGTCCTTTTTCGTATTGATCAATCTGTTCAAGCTGTTCTCACGCTTGGGAGACCCCACCGGTGGATTGAGTCTTTACAACAAAGTGTTGGACTGGTTCATGATCTCCTCCGATCCAATAGAGGTATTGACCGAGCCTTGGACCCTTTTTACCAGCATGTTTTTGCACGAGGGATTCTGGCACATCCTGTGGAATATGTTGTTCCTCTACTGGTTTGGCCGCATCGTTGGCGACCTGATTGGCGATCGGCACATCCTGCCCATGTATTTGCTGGGAGGATTGGTGGGCAACATCGCCTTCCTGGCCTCGGCCGCCCTCATGGGCTACAGCGGCTCTGCACTGGGGGCCTCCGGCGCCGTCATGGCCATCGTATTGGCTTCTGCCGTCCTCGCGCCCGACTACATGATGTACTTGCTGCTCATCGGCCCCGTCAAACTCAAATACATCGTCGCCGTCCTCCTCTTCCTCGATTTGATCGGCATTGCCGACGACATCAATACCGGTGGACACTTTGCACACTTGGGGGGCGCCTTCATGGGCTGGCTTTTTGTCCTGCAATTGCGCAGCGGAACTGACCTTTCTCAACCTGTCAATAAAATTGTATTCGCCATTCGAGATTTTTTCCGAAAAATCGGCGGCAGCCTCAAGGGCAAGCCCAAGGGGCCACACCTGGCCTACCGCAACAAGAAAAAGAAAAAGCGCTGGGGCAGCCGCAAGCCACATGCTGTCTCCGATGTAGATACCGATGGCAATATGTCTCACCAGGAAGAACTGGATGCCATTCTCGACAAGATCAAAAAAACGGGTTACGAGAGCCTAACGGCCGAGGAAAAAGAATTCCTCTTCAAAGCCAGTAAGAAGTAATTTCCATCAACCGAATAGCCCATTGACTGTGCGCCGCGTTATCAACATGTTTAGGTGGGGAACCGTAGGAGTAATCTTGTTGACCTTCGTGGCTTACCTGGCTCCCTATGTCAATCCCGAGGCATTTTGGCCCATTTCCTTTTTCGGCATGGCCTATCCCTGGCTGCTCTTGGCCAATGTCCTGGTCCTGGTCGGCTGGCTGGTGCTCCGCAAACGATACTTTTTGCTGCCGCTGGGCTGCATTCTCATGGGGTGGAGTCATCTGACGGGATTCATCGGCCTCAGCTGGAGCGGGGGAACAGAACAGGGAGTATCGGTGATGACTTACAACATCCAATACCTCAGTTATGCTTGGGCCGACAAAGGAGCCAACAAGAGTGCCCGCGAAAAACAATTCATCCAATTTCTGAAGGGGAATCGCCCCGATGTTCTCTGCTTGCAGGAATGCAACAAATACAGTCTTGAACTTATTGCCAAACAATTGGGTTATCGAAACATCCATCGGGTCGATACCAAAGGGACGGCCATTCTGTCTGATTTTCCATTGAAGGACAAAGGTCATGTAGAATTTGGGACGCGAACCAATTCTTGTCTGTGGGCAGATGTGCTCATCGACGGAAAGTCCCTCCGGGTGTACAGCATTCATTTGCAGTCCAACCGGGTAAGTACCCAGGCAGATAAGGTGCTCAACGAGGGCAACATCCAGGAAAAGGAAACCTGGAAAACCATTGGTGGGATGATCTCCAACGTAAAGGAGGCGGGCAAAAGACGGGCCCGACAGGCCCTACAAGTGGCGCGGCATGTGGCTGTGAGCAAGAAACCCGTCGTCGTTTGTGGAGATTTCAATGATACGCCTCAGTCCTACACTTATCGCCTTATTTCCAAACATTTGCAGGATGCCTTCCGTAAAAAAGGAGCCGGATTGGGCACGACTTATGCCGGAGACATTCCAGCCCTCCGCATTGACTACATCCTGGCCGACGAGCGTTTGGACATCTTGGACTGTGATTTGATCAATGTACCTTTTTCGGATCACTATCCGGTCCGCAGCCATATCAAGTGGAAACAATGAATCCATTGCCCAGACATCCATAGGAATCGTTGAGCTGTAGAAGGAAAAGAGCTGGCATGGATGAATCGCAACTCGCATAAATTAATGTACTTTTGCCGCATGAAACAGCAACTTAGCGTTTACAACAGTCTGACAAGACAAAAGGAAGTCTTCCGACCGATACACGAAGGTCGAGTAGGGATGTACGTTTGTGGTCCCACTGTATACAGCGATGTCCACTTGGGCAACTGTCGTACGTTCACCAGCTTTGACGTCATCTATCGCTATTTGTGTTATTTGGGCTATCAGGTTCGCTATGTGCGCAACATTACCGATGTGGGCCACTTGGTTGGAGATGCAGACACCGGAGCTGAGGACAAGATTTCCAAAAAGGCCCGCCTCGAACAGTTGGAGCCCATGGAGGTTGTACAACGCTACACCAATGGTTTTCACGAGATGATGGCCATTTTCAACAACCGAAAGCCCAGCATTGAACCACGGGCTACTGGCCACATATTGGGGCAGATCGAGATGGTGCAGCAAATTTTGGACAACGGCTATGCCTATGAGAAGAATGGATCGGTGTATTTTGATACGGTCAAGCTCGCCAAAGAGCAAGATGTGTATGGCAAATTGTCTGGTCGGGTAGTGGAAGAGTTGATGTCTGAGACAAGAGACGATCTCAAGAATCAGGGTGAGAAAAACCATCCCTCTGATTTTGCCATCTGGATCAAGGCCGACCCAACTCACCTCATGCGTTGGAATTCTCCCTGGTCGGAGGGCTTTCCGGGCTGGCACTTGGAGTGCTCGGTCATGAGTACCAAATACTTGGGCAAGACTTTTGACATTCACGGTGGTGGCAACGACTTGAAATTTCCACATCACGAAAATGAAGTGGCACAAAACTTTGGCGCTTGCAAATGTGCGCCGGCCAATTATTGGTTGCATACCAACATGCTGTTGATGAACGGACGGAAAATGTCGAAAAGTGACGACAATTCCATCACACCACAAGAGCTGTTTACAGGGGAAAGTCCCCACATCAGCAAGGGCTTCTCGCCCATGTCCATCCGCTTCTTCATGCTGCAGTCGCACTATCGGAGCACACTCGACTTGACCGACGAGGCATTGCTGGCCGCCGAGAAGGGATTCAAACGCCTCATGGAAGGCAATCGCACCCTACAACAGTTGGCACATCCCGGAAAGGGACAGGCAGGAGAGCTGGACAAAGAGTTGAACGAATTGATCGACGCTGCGCATGCCGACATGAACGACGACTTCAATACACCAAAGGCCTTGGCCCGTCTATTTGAGATGATCCCTCGGATCAATGGCCTCAAGGGAGGACAGCTCAGCTTTGACGGCCTGAGCCCAGATACTTTGAACCGTTTGAAACAGACTTTTCACGACTTTCTGTTCGTTATTTTTGGACTGAAGGACGAGATGCACGAATCCGACAATGGCAACGGAGCCTTCGATGGCCTGATGCAGTTGATCATCGACATCCGCCAGGAGGCCCGCGCCAAGAAGGATTGGTCAACCTCTGATAAAATCCGGGATGTGTTAAAAGAACTGGACATACAACTCAAGGATGGCAGCGATGGCACCCAATGGTCCAAAAATTGATCTTTTCCAAAAAATTGAAATGCATTGAAAATGATTTTACAACGCAAAATAGCAATCGCGTTTTTCCTTTGCCTTGGCTTTGGCCTCTTCTGTACAAGTTGTGGCAATGATTCTTCTTCCCAAAAACCTGGTGGAGAAGAAACCCCTCCGCCCGCAGCAATAAAAAATGTGGTTGTGCCCAAGTTTGAAAGAGATTCAGCTTATGCATACATCGAAAAGCAGATGAGTTTTGGCCCGCGGGTCCCGAATACAGAGGCCCACCGGAAGTGCAAAGAATGGATGGCCGCCAAGCTCGAAAGTTTCAATGCAGAGGTTGTTCTACAGGACTTCGTTGCCAAGCGGTACGATGGTGTCGACCTACAGGGGACCAACGTCATCGGCCGGATCAATCCAGATGCCAAACGCCGCATCATGCTCAGTGCGCATTGGGACAGCCGCTTCATCTCCGACTACGACGAGGACGAAGACAACCACGACAAACCAGTTCCCGGCGCCGACGATGGAGCCAGTGGAGTAGGGGTTTTGTTGGAAATCGCTCGACTGCTGGACAAGTACCCCATTGAGTATGGTGTCGACATCATTTTCTGGGATTTAGAGGATCAGGGAGAAGGCCGTGGAGATCAGAACAGTTGGTGTCTGGGCTCGCAGTATTGGTCTCGCAATCCACATGTGAGTGGCTACTCTGCCCGCTTTGGCATCTTGCTGGACATGGTGGGCTCGGAAGGTGCTCGCTTTGTCAAGGACGGCATTTCCCGCCGATTTGCTCCACAGGTTGTGAACAAAGTGTGGAAAATGGCCAGGGCCATGGGCTATGGCGATTACTTTCAAGACATCAATGGCCCCGAATTGGTAGATGATCACCTGTTCATCAATACCTTGGCTGGCATTCCCACCATCGACATCATCAATCGGCCCGAAGGATCAAAGACTGGCTTCGGGCACTACTGGCACACTCAAAAAGACGACATCACCGTCATCAGCAAGCGGGCCTTGCGCGCGGTTGGTCAAACGGTTTGTGCGGTGGTCTATCAAACCGACGGTGGGCGATTTTTGTAGCACGCTGGGATAGAATTTTTTTGTGATTGGCAGGGGCTTGTGTACCTTAGAGGGCATGGCCCTTGATAAGTACATCAAAAATTACATTGGAGGTGCGCTCATTCCCGCCGATTCAGGCGAATACCTCGACAATGCCAATCCTTCTACTGGAAAAATATATTCCTACATTCCCGACTCTGATTCGGTAGATGTCCAAAAGGCAGTGGAAGCTGCAGAACGGGCCCTGCCCGAGTGGTCTGGCATGGATGTCCAAAAACGCTTTCGCATCCTCATGCGATTGGCCGACATCATCGAACAAAATCTGGAGAGCTTTGCCAAGGCAGAAACCATCGACTCGGGCAAGCCCCTGGCGACCTCCCGCAGTGTGGACATCCCCAGGGCCCATCAGAATTTTCGGCACTTTGCCACGGCCATCATTCACTTTTCCTCAGAGGCCCATCCCATGCAGGGGGAGGCTGTCAATTTCACCCTCCGCCAACCCCTTGGCATCGTGGGTTGCATCTCTCCTTGGAATTTGCCGCTTTACCTGTTGAGTTGGAAAATTGCGCCGGCCCTGGCTGTTGGCAATTGCGTGATTGCCAAGCCATCGGAAGTGACGCCCATGACGGCCTACTTGTTGTCCAAGGCTTGCATCGAAGCCGGACTGCCCCCAGGTGTGCTCAGCATCATCCATGGCAAGGGGGCAAAGGCGGGGCAGGCCATCGTGGAACATCCCAAGATCAAGGCCATTTCCTTTACCGGAGGCACGCGGACCGGGCAGCAGATTGCCTCAGTGGCTGCGCCGATGTTCAAAAAGCTCTCTCTGGAATTGGGGGGGAAAAATCCCAACATCATCTTTACCGATTGCGATTTTGACGACATGATGGTGCATACCCTTCGATCGTCCTTTGCCAACAATGGACAGATTTGTCTCTGTGGTTCCCGGATATACATCGAGCGGCCGATCTATCAGAAGTTCAAGGAGGAACTGGTCAAGCGCACGCAATTCCTCAAGGTGGGCGATCCGTTTTCTTCTGTGACTGACCAAGGGGCCATGTCCTCCAAGGCACATATGGAAAAGGTGATGGGCTGTTTGTCTCTGGCGGAGGTAGAGGGAGGAACCATCCTATGTGGGGGCCAGCAGGTGCAGCTCAAAGGCGAATTGGAGCAAGGCTACTTCATGCGTCCGGCAGTCATTGAGGGCCTTCCGATCAATTGTCGGACCAATCAGGAAGAAATTTTTGGCCCTGTGGTCACCATCGCCCCCTTTGATACAGAGGAGGAGGTGGTCCAATTGGCCAATGGAACAGCGTACGGATTGTCGGCCACGGTTTGGACCAAGGACATCCGGCGGGCACATCGGGTGGCCGAGCAGCTGCAGTCGGGCATTGTCTGGATCAATTGTTGGCTGCTTCGCGACTTGCGCACGCCTTTTGGTGGGACAAAAAGCTCTGGTGTCGGGCGAGAGGGGGGACTGGAAATCCTGCGTTTTTTCACAGAACCCAAGAATGTTTGTATCAAGTATTGAATTCGTCTGGTTCGATGTCGTAGTACAGATCGCCCATTTCGATTTGTAGTCCAACGGATTGCAATTCTATGATGCTGGAACGGCCTTCATATCTTTTGATGCTCCACAAATCAGTCTGAGGCTTTTTGTAAAAAACTTCTACCGATGATTTGCTCTGTTCTATGAGGACATATTCTTGTAGGCTGGGAATCTGGCGATACTTATAAAATTTATCGCCTCTGTCGTAATCGGCTGTCGACTTCGACAAAACTTCGACAATCAAAATTGGGTTGACAACGGAGTTTTCATCAGTTTCCGACTTTTCTACTTCGCCACATACCACCATGGTGTCGGGGTATACAAATGCATTGAGTGAAGGAATATTCAGTCGGATTTCACTTGTGAGGGCTTTGCAGGAATCATTGCTGGCTCGCAATTTATTTCGAAGCTCTGAGTAGATGTTGCCACAGAGCAAACCGTGATTGATGGTACCACCCGCAAGAGAGTAGATGTATCCATCATGGTATTCGTATCGGATGCCACTTTCCTTTTCTTGTAGGAGATATTCCTGAATCGTCAGTTTTGGCAATTTGGAAGCTTTCATTCCTCATTTTTTTGGTCAGAAATATTAATTGCCCGATTGCTAGGTCATGAACCGCCGTTCCAACTCTTCCAATTCATAGGTCAAAAAGCAATGGCGACCCGATGGGCTTTTGAAGGGGACTTGGCAGGCGAAGAGTTTGTCGATGAGCTCTTGCATCTCGGCTGGATTGAGCTTTTGCCCCCGCTTGATGGCCGCACTTTTGGCCAGCGAACGAGCCAGTTTTTCTTCCAAACCAAGGTTCATGTCCCTGTTTTGTTTGTACTGCTCGATGAGTGATTCGATCAGTTTTTGCTCGTCCTTTCCCGGATTGAGGTTGGCCGGAATGCCGTGCATGACGAAGCTGTCTTTGCCAAATTCCTGGATGTCGAAGCCCAGTTGGTTGACCAGAGGCAGCATTTCCTGCATGATGGGGAAATCAGCCGGTGCCAATTCGATGGTCTTGGGGAAGAGTTGTTTTTGGGTGACCGTTTGCTGATTGCTCAATGCCTCCAGATAGCGTTCGTACAAAATCCGTTCGTGGGCGGCCTGCTGGTCGATGAGGAGGAAACCCGATTTGATGTGGCTGACGATGTAGCTGGAGTGAACCTGATAGGGTTGTCGGGACGACTTGATGAGTTTGTCGCCTCCTTCTCCACCCCCCGTTTGCTCCGACCATTGGCTTTCGATGGTGAGGGGAGCGGAAGAATTGACGGTGGCAGGTTCGCTGTTTTGCGAGTTGGGCTCGTCGAGGCCGTCGTAGAGTTTTTCCCAGTGCTTGAGATTGGAGGACTGTAGCTTTTGGTAGGGACTTTTGTCCTGTGGACGGTAATCCGATGTTCCCTTGCTACCTTGTCCATTGGTCTTGGCCTGCTCGCCGGGAGTTCCCGTTTGGTAGCTGCCAAAATTGACATCCTGATCGAAATCGAGCATGGGCGTGATGCTGTGCTGTCCGAGGGCATGGCGTACGGCTACCTTGAGGTAGTTGTAGACCAGGCGTTCGTCGTCAAACTTGATTTCCTGCTTGGTCGGATGCACGTTGATGTCGATGTGAGTGGGGTCGATGTCTAGAAATATGATGTAGAGTGGATAGGTATCCTTTTGCAAAATCTCCTCGTAGGCGCCCATGATGGCGTGGTTGAGGTAAGAGCTTTTGATGAAGCGGTTGTTGACAAAGAGGAACTGTTCGCCTCGGGTGCGCTTGGCAAATTCGGGTTTGCCGACATAGCCTTCGAGTCGCAGGATGTCCGTTTCCTCTTTTACAGGCACCAATTTTTTATTGGCATGGCTTCCCAACAGACCCACGATGCGCTGGCGAAGATTTCCTGGGCCGAGGTGATAGACTTCGTTGCCATTGTGGTGGAGGGAAAAATGCAGGTCGGGATGGGCCAGAGCGATGCGCTGAAACTCATCGTTGATGTGGCGCATTTCCACCGAGTTGGACTTGAGGAAGTTGCGGCGGGCCGGGATGTTGAAAAAGAGGTTGCGAACGGCGATGCTGGTTCCTGTGGGACATTGACAAGCCTCCTGCAATTTGAGTTCGGAAGCCTCGATCTGCAGGCGAGTGCCCAACTCCTGGTCCCCTTTGCGGGTACGCATCTCCACTTGGGCCACAGCGGCAATGGAAGCCAATGCTTCGCCTCTGAATCCCATGGTGCGAATGGAAAAGAGGTCTTCGGTCCGTCGGATCTTGGAGGTAGCGTGTCGTTGGAAGCTGAGGATGCCATCGGACTGGGACATACCACAACCGTTGTCCGTCACCTGAATGAGGGTTTTCCCCGCATCTTTGACGATCAGTTTGATGTGCGAGCCCCCGGCATCAATGGCATTTTCCATCAATTCCTTCACCACAGAAGCCGGCCGTTGGATCACTTCCCCGGCTGCGATTTGATTGGCAATGGCATCGGGGAGCAGCTGAATAATATCAGCCATACGATTGACAGTTTTGTTCAAGAAATTTTGGATGCCAACACAGCATCTCTTACTCTAGAAGCTGGTTGTTCGTCTCAAAATAGTTTGCAATAACAGGCAAATATACTTGAATAAAGAAGAAGGTCAAGACAACAAGTGCTACGATTACCAACAAAAGCGTCAAATTGGACTTTCTGATCTGCCTTGCGCGATATTGTCGGTCAGAATTGTAAGAGCGGCGAAGTCCACCAGAGATGCGCTCTTTGATGGCTTCCGGATCTCCGTCTTTGGCCTTTTGGACATTTTCAATCCGTTGGCGCAGTTCCTCCTTGTCGGGGTCCCAATAACGTGGAATGTATTCGAAGCGTTGGTGCTTGGGCGTACGGGAGAGGAATCTGAGTTTGGACATAATCACTGCTTTAGGTGAAAAATACGACTTTTGCCTGACTTAGGCAGGGCTCTCGCCATTTTTTTGGTCGTCACGCAACAAACCTATCATTGCTTTGAAGTGTTACGCTACTTTCTTAAACTTCGTAGAGTGAGTCATCAGAGGTTTTGAAGTCATCGTTCAAAAGAAGCCTTCTAAAATACCTCAGCATTCGCACTACAAAACTTAAGATGCAGACTGCTGATTTTTTGGCGGTAAACAATGTGGAAATACATATATTTGCATCAATCTTCTAAACATTGAGCCTGTCCAGACAGGTTCTTCATCCTAGCAACGCAATGAGCGACCAGATCAAACACGAATGTGGCATTGCCCTCGTCAGATTGTTGAAGCCTCTTGACTACTACTATCGGAAGTACGGCACGGCTCTATACGGAATGAACAAATTGCGTCTCTTGATGCAAAAACAACGCAATCGCGGGCAGGATGGAGCTGGGGTGGCGACCATCAAGCTCAACCCCAAACCCGGGACCAGGTACATCGATCGCAAGCGAAGCAGTTCTTCCAGCTATCTCAACGACCTGTTCACCAAAATCTACAACAACTTCAAAGGCCTCAAAAACCACCAGATCAACGACCCGGCCTGGCTCAAAAACAAGAGACCTTTTACGGGAGAACTTCTCTTGGGGCACTTGCGATATGGAACACACGGCAACAACAGCGTTGATACCTGCCATCCATTCATCCGTCGCAACAATTGGATCAGCAGAAACCTGGTACTGGCTGGCAACTTCAATATGACCAATGTCGATGAGCTGTTTGAGGAGTTGGTCAGTTTTGGCCAATACCCTGTCGAGCATTCTGATACGGTCACCATGCTGGAAAAAATCGGTCACTTCTTGGATGACGAAGTCCAACGACTACACACTTGGTTCAAGCCCGATGGCTACACCAGCCAGGAAGTCAATGAAATGATCTTTGAGCATCTCGACGTTCAACGCCTCTTGAAGCGGGCGAGCAAAAAACTGGATGGAGGATATGTCATGGCGGGACTGATTGGCCATGGCGATGCCTTTGTGATGCGCGATCCGGGAGGCATTCGCCCCGCTTATTACTACGCCGATGACGAAGTCGTGGTGGTGGCCTCGGAGCGTCCAGCCATCCAAACGGCCTTCAACATCCACTACAGCAAGGTACGCGAAATCACCCCTGGCCATGCTTTGGTCATCAAGTGCCACGGAAAGGTCAGTGAAGAGCGTTTTACCAGCCCCACCAAGATAGCGCCTTGTTCCTTTGAACGCATTTACTTTTCTCGGGGCACGGACAAGGACATTTACCTAGAACGCAAAAAATTGGGGCAACAATTGGCCAAGCCCATCTTGAAGGCCGTCAAAGGAGACCTGCGCAATACGGTGTTTTCTTTTGTACCCAACACGGCGGAAACTGCTTTTTATGGTATGGTGGAGGGCATCAATGACGAGCTCAATAAGATGAAGATTGAAAAGATCATGGCCATGGGCAACGACATCAAGCCCCGGAAATTGGAAAAAGTGCTTTCCCAGCAAATTCGGGTGGAGAAAATCGTCGTCAAGGATGCCAAACTCCGCACCTTCATCGCCGATGATGCCTCCCGAGATGATCTGGTGTCGCATGTTTACGATGTCACCTACGGCATTGTCACCAACGAAAAAGATACCCTGGTCCTCATCGATGATTCCATCGTGCGTGGCACAACTCTCAAGCGAAGCATCTTGAGCATCGTGGCCCGACTGCGACCCAAAAAGATCATCATTGTCTCTTCTGCCCCGCAAATTCGCTTCCCGGATTGCTACGGCATAGACATGAGCCGTCTGAAGGATTTTGTCGCCTTCCGCGCCTTGGTCGAGCTGATCACAGAGGAAGGGAAGTCCGAGCTATTGGACGAGGCGTATGAGCGATGCAAAGCCCAGGAAAAATTGCCCAAGGAGCAAGTGACCAACGAGCTGGCCAAGCTGTACGATTTGTTTCCCTACGAGAAGATTTCCAAGAAGATTGCAGAGATTGTGACCCCTGCTGGCATCAAGCCCAAGGTAGAGGTCATCTATCAAACCTTGGAGGGATTGCACGAGGCCTGTCCAAATCACAATGGAGATTGGTATTTCTCTGGCGACTTCCCGACTCCTGGTGGCAACAAAGTGGTCAACCGAGCCTTCATCAACTACATGGAGCGCGTCGATCAACGGGCTTATTTGTAATCATTAAATAGTCACCAAGATCTCTCCTGCTTTTTTCAGAACGTCCTCCGTTTTGGCAAAGCAGAAGCGCACCACCTTTTCATCCCGCAAACTGCTGTAGAATACAGAAACCGGAATGACCGCCAGTCCATGCTCTACCGTCATGCGCTTGGCAAATTCGGTATCGGGCTCGTCGCTGATGGCCGAGTAGTCGGCACTCTGAAAGTAGGTGCCTTGGCAGGGCAGTGGGCGGAAGCGAGAGTTTTGGAGGACTTCCAAAAAGGCATCGCGTTTCTGTTGGTAAAATCCAGCCAGTTGTAGGTAGTTGTCGGGCTGTTTGAGGTAATCGGCAAGTGCGTATTGCATGGGGGTGGAGACGGAAAAGACATTGAACTGGTGTACCTTGCGAAACTCTGCTGTGAGGGCAGGAGGGGCGATGCAGCAGCCCAGTTTCCAGCCTGTGTTGTGAAAGGTTTTGCCAAAGGAGAATACGGCGAGGCTGCGCTGGTACAGGTCTGGGTAGCGCAGAACGCTTTGGTGAAACTGGCCGTCATACGTCAGGTGCTCATAGACTTCATCGCTCAACAATAAGATGTTGGTGTTGCGAATCAGTTGTTGCAAGGCTTTGAGATCGGCAGGAGAAAAGACGCGTCCGCTGGGATTGTGGGGCGAATTGACGATGATCATCCGGGTACGTGGGCTGATCAGGTCTGCGAATTGGTCCCAATCGATTTGGTAATCGGGCAGGCCGAGTTCGTAGATCACCGGGCGTCCACCTGCCAGTTCCACAGCGGGCCGGTAGGAGTCATAGGCTGGTTCGATGAGGATGACTTCATCTCCTGTTTTGACAAAGGCCGTGATGGCTGTGAAGAGGGCTTGGGTGGCACCTGCTGTGATGGTGATTTCCTGCTGGGCATCGAGCTGAGCGCCATAGAGCGAGTGGGCCTTGCGGGCCAGCTGTTCGAGCAGGGGAGGGGCGCCAGCCATGGGGGCATACTGATTGTAGCCTTGGGCCATGTAGTGGGTGACCAGGTCTTTGAGTTCATCGGGGCAGTCAAAGTTGGGGAAGCCCTGGGAGAGGTTGAGCGCATTGTGCTCGCGCGCCAGGGCAGACATGACCGAAAAGATGGTCGTCCCAACCCATGGGAGTTTTGATTCTATTTGGAGGCTGCTATCAGGATGCATATTTTTCGTATACCTTATTGATGGTTTTGGCCAGTCGATGGTCTTTCTTCGTCACCGTATTGCCTTCATCATGTGTGGTGAGGACCACCTTGACGGTGTTGTACACATTGGACCATTCCGGGTGGTGGTTTTGCTTTTCGGCGTGGAAGGCAACTTCCGTCATAAAGGCAAATGCCTCTTTGAAATCCTGGAATTTGAAGGTGGCTCTCAGTTTGTTGTTGCGTTCTTTGAACATAGTCACATGCTTTTGGATGATGGAAAAGATGGCGGTTGATGGCTGTCAATCGACTGATGCCGCAGTGGACAATCAGTGGGACCAATCATAGGTGTCGAGCTTGGCCAGACCTGCCTCCAGTAGATCGATGCAATGGCGAACGTCTCCTTTGTGGGCCATTTCGATGGTTTGGTGCATATGGCGAAGTGGAATGGAAATGGCTCCGGCAATGGCTCCATTTTTTCCATAGCGCTGCAAGGCGGCGGTATCTGTGGACCCTCTGCCGGGGAGAACTTCTGTCTGCCAGGGAATTTCTTGTTCTGTAGCAGTTTGCTTGAGGAAGGCAACCATTCGGTAGTCGCAGATGGTGCCACCGTCCATGACTTTGATGGCAGCGCCTTTGCCCAAGCGGGAAACCATTTCATGTGGTTGCGCGCCTGGCACATCAAATGCGATGGTCACGTCCAAGCAGATGCCAAAGTCGGGATTGATGTGACGCGAGGAGCTGATGGCACCTCTCAGACCCACTTCTTCCTGTACGGTGAAAACGGCGTAGGTATCGTAGGGTACCTCTTTGTCTTTGAGCAGGCGCATGGTTTCGAGCAAGATGAAAACCGATACGCGATTGTCCAGCGATTTGCTGTTGACACATTCTCCCATCTCCACCAGTTGTCGTTCGCGGGTGATGGGATCGCCGATGTTGACCAGCCTGCGGACAGCTTCTGGTTCCATGCCTGTATCGATGAAGTAATCTTGGATGGGCACCACTTTGGTTCGTTCTTCTGCCTTCATCAGGTGAATGGGTTTGCAGCCCAATACGCCCATGACATCTTCTTTGCCATGGATGATGACCCGTTGAGAGGTCAGCGTTTTGGGATCGAATCCTCCGAGGGTGTGAAAGCGGACGAAGCCGTCGTCATCTACATTGGTCACAATGAAGCCAATCTCGTCCATGTGGGCGGCAATCATGACTTTCTTGTTCTCCTTTCCTTTCTTCAGCGCGATCACATTTCCCATGGGGTCAACGCTTACTTCGTCGACGAGGGGGCGGACTTCTTCTAGGATGAGTTTGCGGATGCGGTGTTCAAAACCCGATGTGCCGGGTGTTTCACAGATTTGTTTTAGTAGTTCAACGTTGATCATAAAAGCAATAGGGTAAGTGTCCTTTCAGACGATGTCTGAAAATAAATTCAAAAGTACTATTATTTCATGGGAAACTCAGTCCCGTGTGACATTTTGGCTGTTCTGCACCCGATTCGCCTTCCTTTGTCCGATGCCTTCGGATGCGGCCCGTAGGTCTGTGATATGGGCAAAGACCATAATTTATACAGCTCTATTATATGATTTGTTGTCTTCAGATCGTTCCCTCCATGTAAAATGAGGAGGATTCTAGGATTTGAGCACGAAAATTGATTAACTTTCAGTGTTTGAGACACTATTAAAACCGACAATTACAATGAAAGCTGCACTCTTTTATGGCTGGATGTGCCTACTGAGCATCTCCTTTTCGTTCCAGCTACAAGCCCAATCTTCATCCAAAGATTTTTATTACACCATCCATGTGGGTGCCTTCGTCAAGGCTGAACTGTCCGACTTTCAAAAGATTCGGCCGTTGGGATTTGTGTATTCCGAGCTGTTTGACAATTCCTTGTTGCGGGTTTATTTGGGGAGTTATGAGGGGGAAAAAGACGCAACGGATGTGCTGGCCAGGGTTCGCGCCAATGGCTATCCGGATGCCTACGTGACCCGCAAAGACCTCAGTCAGTCGGAGCAGACATCGATGATCCAATTGGGGACAGCTGCTTTCAGTGACAAGATTGACTGGGACCGTTATGCACTTGCCGGACCTTTGTATGTTCTGCAAGTCGGCAGTCAGCTCAAAATCCTGACAGGGACTTTTGACGATCTGGAAAGTGCTCAGCAGCGGCTGAAAATTGTTCGAAGAGGAGGGTTCAAAGACGCCTTTGTCAAGAATCTCAACGAGGGCTTGTTGCACAAGATCACCAGCTTCGAGGCTGGGAAGATGTTGCGTCCGGCCAGTTACGATGCCCTGCCAGCAGAAGAACCATCTGACTTGGTGGCCAAGGGCAATGCAGATTTGACAGATGATGAGCCTGTGAGTTTGGTCAAGGCTGGCAAAGCCGAGGAAGACCCAGTCCCTCCGCCCGCTGAGCCCATTCCCGATTCATACGACGAGCGTTTTACCATCAAGTCGCCCAGCCCGGTGCCCATGCCCGCAATTCGCAAAAATGTGAAGCGAAACTCTGTCTTGGAGTTGCAAAAGGTGCTCAAAAAAGAAGGGGCGTACAGCAGCAGTCTGGATGGCTATTATGGAAAAGGAACAGCGGCGGGCTACGATCGCATTCTGCAAGACAACAGCCAACTGCGCAAGTATCGCCTGTTGACAAAATACACTCGCGAGATGCGTTTGCCATCCAATACCAGCGGTTTGCAATACCACATCAATACCCTGGCTGACAATCCGGTCAATGCCGTTCGTCAGTTGAAGGAATCTACCGATCCTGTTGCCCAAGTGTACACTGCTTACTGGACGTTCATGACGCAGGGGCAGGGACGCGAAGTAGACGATCTGATGAATGCGGCCATCAAAAAATCCTTTGTTGGCAAAAAAGTGAAGAACAAGCCTCCTTTCGATGTCAATCTGGACTACTCCTATCGGTCTTTGGAGCAATTGCTTCAGCATTTGGCCTGTGTACAATCTGCATCGACGACTGCCAATGAATTGCCTTGTTGGATGATGCGTCAACATCCGAAAGAGGCGGCCACTGCATTTGGGGCCGAATCTGGGCTGACAATACAGGAGTGCGACGAGTTTGTCAGCTGGCCTGAATTGGGCTTGTTGCGCACCATTGCTGCCGACCTCAATCCCGATGGAACCGCCGATGCAGATCAAGTGGCGGCCTATGCATCGCAGCGCACTCGCTTCCTGCTCAGTCCGAGCGCATTGGGGACGGCAGAGTCCAAAGAGTTGCTGGCTTGGCACAACAGTTTGTGGAAGGGATTGGATGGTTGGGCTGCGGAAGAGAAGCTGCACGCCAAGTTGGTCTTGCCCTTGCGAGTGGCCTATTTTCAGTCGATGATTCGCTTGGAGGATTATTTCATGTCCAAAAAAATGACTGCCAAGCAGGCCCGGTTTTTGGCCATTGGGACTTTGCGCAGCATGATTGACCACCATTTGTCTGCTTATTCGGCTGGATAATTTCCATAAAAATTAGGGAAAAGTAAGAGGAAAGTCCGCAAAAATGTTCTGATTTTTTGCGAACTTTTTCATAGTTTTGATCAACACAAATCGTATCCCACCGTTTCAAGCCTTGTACTCTCTGATAAGAAATAGTAGTTGATTTTTATTCTTTTTTACAATTTATTATCAGAATTAACAACTTCAGATTGCCGTATAAACAGCAGGATATTGCATTATTATTTGTATTTATTTTGTTTGTATATTATTTGTTTTTTGAATTATTGTGCTTAGTTTTACAGCAACTACTGATTTTAAGTAACCATTACACTGTCTAAAAGTTGTTTTCTTTCCTGCTCAATTAGCTAGGAAGAAATGGTATTTGGGTAGAGTGTTTTGAAACTGTAAAATCAGTTGCCTTTAGCAGTAGAGATCATATCAATAGAAACCAATAAGAGGAAGCGTTCTTATAAAGAATATAACAAAATCATAGAAGAGCGTAAATCCATCATTACGGATTTACTAACCCCCTTGTACCAGCCGTTGCCCCAAAACAAAAAAGAGAAAATGGGCCTTGGTACAAGCACAAAACGAGAGACTTCTATGAAATTCATTCGAATCGTCCAGGCCTCCGGGTTCTGGACCTCCCAATGCTTTCGACGCACTTGGGACGCAAGTTTACTAGGTATGATCGCAGCGCTGCTCTTATCAATGACATTTTCGCCTCCCAGCTCCTCTGCTGCGGAGCACTTCCACGGGCCTGCTCCTCTCCATCCCGCTCCGCCTCCTCCCAACAATCTGGTCAATTGCTCCATTCGTGGGCATGAGTTGGACCTTCCGGAATTTCACATTCGAGTGGCCTATCACTTTTTGGCCGATTCAAGTGGTCGGCGCTTCCAATGCAGCAATCCCAGCGGGGCTTTTTACGCCCCTCCCAAGATCAATGCAATTCTCTCCATTGCCAACGACTATTTTACCAATCCCCGACTGAACGAAATTGGCAATCCCGGCCGGGTAGCGGACACCCGCTTTCGCTGGCCCTCGCAGATGGATTGTACCAATGCTTATTTTCATCCCTTTGGCGCCAAGGTAGAGCCCATCCCTGGTATGCTGAACATTGTATTTTCAGAGCCCAATACCAGTGCTGCTGGTGGGAGAGGAGGCAATCCAATGCAAATCTACAACGCCCTGGAAAACATCAATCGAAGTGACTTCGGAGCCATCTTTGGCAGGTTGCTGAATCACGAATTTGGCCACAACATGGGACTACCCCACGCCTTTTCTTCCTTCAACGATTGCGACGACATGATCTGCGAAGAGGAATGTGGTGGACCAAGTTGCAGCGGAGGGGACTGCCCGGAAGATCCCGATGCTTGTTATCCTCTGTCGGCAGGTGGAGACAAAGATTTGTGTTGCTATTGTACGCGCAACACAGGCAACAATTTCATGGGCTACAGCCAGGAACAAAATGCCATCACGCCCTGCCAATGGGAGAAGATGATCTCCGATCTGATCGAGAACCCCAAGGAGTACATTGACCTATGCATACCAGAGGAGGCAGACCTGAGCATCAGTCAGTCCACAGTATGGGATTACCCCAGATTTCTCAATCGGAATGTGACGGTAGAGACAGGGGCCTGCCTGACGATCAGCTGCGTCACCATGATGGGGGAGGGCAAGCGAATTGTCGTCAAGCGCGGGGCAAAATTGATTTTGGATGGGGGGCGCATCACCAATTTGTGTCCGAAAACCTATTGGGAAGGCATCTACGTCGAGGGAAATGGCGATCTGGCGCAGGCACCTTTGGAGAGAATTCCCAGAGCCAATGTCTTGCCACTGCCAAACCAGTCCGGCGTCATTTATGGCATCGGAGGCAGCATTGAGCATGCGCGAACGGCCGTCTCTACCCTTCGCTGGTACGACAGGGGCAACCCAAAGCTGTGGGGCGGCATGGTGGTCATGCGAGGGACGTCTTTTCTGGGCAACCACCGAGGCGTGGCTTTCTATGCGTATTATTTTCCCAACAACAGCTTGTTTGATGGGGCAAGATTTATGGGGCAATCTGGTTTTTACCAAAACGACAGCGATGTGGGCGTCAGCATTTGGGCTTGTGAGGGCATTGGGTTTACCGACAATTTATTCAGTCAGCTGCGCAATGGTGTTCGTGGAACAGATTACTCCGTCACAAGCATGGATGGCAATCGCTTTGATCTTTGCTATCATGGTGTGGAAATATACGCCTCTGCTCCGCTGACTGCAGAATTGCAGATGGGGACCAGGCGTCGGAATTTTTTCACAGCTGGCAGAAACAACGAAGGTACTGTGGGATTGATTGCAGAGTCTGTCAAGGGGGCAACTGATTTGTACATTCGAGACAATGAATTTCGAGGCCATGGATTGGGGGCTACCGTACAAGGGCCCAGCTATTACACCATTGCAGAGAATGAATTCATGTCCTTGGTCGGAAGTGCAGCGAGTCAATCAGAGCTGAATGGCATGCTGATTCAAAATTGTGGTGACAATGCAAACAATATTATTTGCAATTTTTACGACGTAGATGCTGGCCTTCGCTTTGCTGATAACAATAGGTGGACTCGATTCTTGGGCAATGAATTTGATACAGAATATTACGACATTACCATAGATGGGAATGGCAGTGGGCGAGGTCGTGTTGCCATTTCACAAGGATCGGAAAGAGCATCAGCAGGAAATTGTTTTACTCAAAAAGAGAATCACATTCACATCAACTCACGAGCAAGTCACCGATTTAACTATTATCATGGGTCAAACGATGCCGATTGCTTAGAGGAGCCTGCATATCAGGTAGGGAATCTACACAGATTGTTCTTTACCACAAGGCGATTCAAGTATTGTGAAGACATCCCCCCTCCCCAAATCCCCGACCCCAAAAAGGAAGAACTCGATCTGCTATATACCGACATCAAAGAACTGACAGCACAGCTGTCTAACCAGCCCGAGGACAGCCTGGTTCAAATGGAATTGGACGAAAAAAACCTGGCCAAAGATCAGTTGCTATTGGAATTTGTCCAACAGGGCATTTGGCAAGAAGATGTCTCGCAGGCTACCGCCATTTTGCAAAACGATGGTTCTACCGAAGCCCAACGACTGCTGTTGGGACTGGCGCTGCATCAGGGCAAATTTGAAATGGCCCAGCAAGCTTTGGATGGCCTTTCCATGGAGTCGGAAGACAACCAAATTTTCAAAGACATTCAACAAATCAACATCCGCCGCCTGCAACAAGGGCCCGACTTTGTGTTGAGTGACGAAGAGTCAGTTTTTCTCAACGACATTGCCTACCATTCCAAGTACGCAGATCGGTCCAGCGCCCGCGCGCTGCTCGTGATCCTGGAAGACGCTTTCTTCGAATACAGCATGGGAGGGGAGGCAGCTCAGGCCAGATCAGGGGCGTCGCAAGCTCCTGCGCCCGTCGATTTGCAAGTCTATCCCAATCCCGTTCGCGACCTGCTCCACATTGAGCTTTCCAAAGAGTTGCTGAGCCAAGGACAAATTACCATTGTCGACATCAATGGCCGTCCCATTCACCAGCAAAAAGTGTCAATGGACGCATCTGCTCCGACATGGAAAGAGAGCATTTCCACGCTTTTCTGGCCAAGGGGCGTCTACATCCTGACCGTATCAGATGCAAACACAGGAGCCACCATCGCAAGCCGGAAGCTAACCCTTATTCGTTAACCAAAAAAATCGTCACCTCGGCAGTTCATTCTGCTGAGGTGATTTTCTGATATATTATGAACCATCTACATTTACTTTTCATAAAATTTGCTTTTTTTCTCCTTCCTCTTTCTTTGGCAAGTCAAAATTTTTCAAAGGCCATAGACCTCAATGGCGATTCCGACAACGGCTATTCCCTCTACGACATGGGGGATGGGATATTGATTGATGTCAATGGATTGTGCAACAACAATACAGACTTTTGTGCAGGCCTGATCAAGATAGATTACAATGGAGAGGTCATTTGGAAAAGAGAGATCAACGAATTGTACCGCGGCGGTGGAGACCAACAAATTGTCATTGCAAAGGACCGAATTTATTTGTTTGGGCAGCCCAACCAGGAGGCGTTGCAATTGGACCCGGAAGAAAGGGAGTTTTGGCTGATGGAGTTGGACAGAGAAGGGCGCCAGTTGCGAACGCTTCGGCTGCCTCGCGAAGAGCAAGAATATGGCCGTTGTCTGTTGGAAAATGAGGGAGGACTTCTCCTTGCCAGCAATCCCATCGTCGGAAACAGCAGCATGCACTTTCGGCAAATTGATTTGGATGGAAACATTCTTTGGGACGCCTATTATAGAGGGAATCTTTGGGCGGTCGACGGCAGGAAAATGCGCCCGACTTTTGATGGCAATTACGTTTTGAGTCACGTCAGCAAATCTCCTTACACGGGGGGAGACTGGACGGGACTTGTCACAAAACTCACTGCCAAAGGAGAAAAAATATGGGAAACGCCCTTGGACACGGTTCTCTATCCCTTTCATTCCTCTGACGGTCCTTTGGTCGGTTTGGATGATGGCAGTTTTGTTTCTGCCTATTTGACAGAGGTGGAATTGGACATCAACCGAAAGGACCGATTTTATCCTTGCGTCTACAAACTGGATGCCGTTGGACACATCCTCTGGCGGAAGGTGATGATCGATGATTATGCCAATGATTTGCTGCAATTGCGGAAGACAAAAAATGGAGAGATATTGGGAGTGGGCGTTGCAGAGGGGCTTCAGGCTGATCCTGGTGAACAGGATTTGCCTACCCAAGGTGGCTGGCTGTTTCGCCTGACAGCTGAGGGAGAAAAACTCTGGGAACGCGATCTGCTCGACACCAGCCTGACCGATTTCAAAGGCATTTTCTCGGATGTGCTCGAATTGCAGGATGGAAGCCTTTTGCTCAGCGGGACCATCAACTCTCCCGCTCCTCCCGACGATACCATTTTTGTCGACAATCCGGATGTCTGGTTACTCAAGCTCGGAGCCGACGGTTGCTTCAATCCCGATTGTGGCCCGCGGCAGCTACAGTTGCAGTTTTTGGAAAGTACGACCAGTATCCCAAGCATTCCCAAATTGCAAAACATCAGCCTGAGCCCAAACCCCACCGCAAATGTGTTGCGCTTGCAGTGGGAAATGGATAAGGAAGATTTGTTGGATGCCGTTTTATTTCGTATCTTGAATGTTACCGGAAAAGTATACCTTAGCGGCGAAATTTCTTCGAACCAAAAGGAAATTGCACTAAGAGTCGATGAATTGCCCCCCGGACCCTACGTCATTCAAGTATTCAATGCCTCCCAAAACCATATCCTAGGTGCCTCTCAATTCATCAAGCTCTGAAAAACCAATTGCATGTCACGATCTAGACCCCAGCTATTGCTCTGGACGCTGTTGTCCTTCCCCCTCCTTTTGTCCGCTCAAGTCGAATGGAAATTGTTCAATACCGCCAATTCCAAGCTGGATGATGATGTGGTCAATCGAATCTGCGTAGATGGAAGAGATTACATCTGGGCGTTGGGCTCGGACGACATCGACGTTGTCATCAGAAGCTTTGACGGCAGTCGCTGGCAGTCTCACAGTCGCCAATTCAAAGAAAGCAGGGGCTACGACTTCAAAACCGCTGTCATCAGTGCAACCATCGACCGGGAGGGCCAGTTGTTGGTCAGTACTTTGGAATACCAAGGGCTGTCCAAATTTACGCCGCAAGGATGGATCCACTACCCGGAAAACAATGAGATGGGAGAGATATTGGACATTGCCGTTGATGGGCAAAACAACTATTGGCTGGGGACTCGTTACAACATGGGCGTCCAGGAAATTGATGGCCCTTCCCAACACATTTCTCTGTACGACAAGCTCGGCTTTTACGATACCGTTCGCGAGCTGGATGTGACCGACGATCGGCAGATTTGGTTTTATGCCTACGATCGGATGGACTGGACCGATCCGCTCAATCTCCGTTTGGGACGCTACGACATTCCCAACGATTCCTTTCAGATTTACACGCCATCCGAGCTGGGACTGGATGCATCCGATGATGGTTTGTCCATCCACGACATCCAAAGCATCCCCGGCTCGGATGCCATTTTACTGCTGCTCAACAATGAAATTTATTCTTTTGAAGGAGGCGATCTACTTGCCATGGATGTGGGCCAGGAAGAGCAGCACGATTTTTTTGCCATCAAACACTTTCGCTCCCTCAACGATTTTTGGATGATGGGAAGAGACCAAGAGCATGAAAATATTTCTTTGTTTCACTACTTCGACGGCCAACTCACAAAGCACAGCAGCAAAGAACACGACTTTTTGCCAGATGTACTCAACGACATGGCGATCGACAACAATGGAAATGTTTGGGTGGCAACTCGGGAGGGGGTTTATGTATTCAATGAGGACCGCCTGGTACTTGATGCCGAAGAACTGCCCAGCGCCCGTGGCTGGACTTTGGAGCTGCTTCGCAATCCCATCAAAGACCACTTGCCCATTGCTGCGACCAGTCAGCAGACGGTGCCACTGATGCTGCAAGTTCATTCTGCCGATGGTCGACTCCTGTGGGACAGTGAATGGACCATCCACTCGGGATCATCCCGTTTGGAACAAGCACTTTCGCTGCCCGCTGGCCTCTATGTTCTCACCGCTTTCAACAGCAAAGATGGCCAGCAACAGAGTCTGAAATTTATTAAGAAATGAAAAGTTCTTACTTGACCTTGTAGATGAAACGAAGTCGGGTGGGCACAAACTGTGGCGAAAAATCCTGCATCTGCAATTCCACTCTCAGATTGAAGCGATCTTCCATCAAATAATCCTGTGCGCTCAGCAAGGTTGGGATCAAGGTCAGGCGATTGCCTGTATTCAAGGGGACATTGTCTCGAAAGAAAGACTCTGCCTGTCGATTTTGATCAAAGACCCACACATTGACCTGTCGAACGAAACCGTATTCCAAGCCATCGATCAACACATCCATTTGGGCCTCTTGCGGCTCGATGGACTGAATGTCTGCCCGCGCAATTCCAAAGCTTGACAAGAGGGAGTCGAGTCGGGTCGGAATGTTTCGGATTTCGAACACATGGGTCTCAAGGGTATTCAAACCAGCTGGGATCTCAAAATCGATCTGATAGGGAATCTCAAAAAGGACTTGCTCGTCGTTCTTGCCACAACTGCCCAGTAATAGGGCCAAAGGGAGAAGGAAAAGTATGTATCTCATCGGATGGTAGAATGATGTTCTTGCTGCAATCATGCCTTCCTGTTGGGCTCGAAAGGAGACCTCAGGCGTCAAAGGCCGCGCCTCGTAACTTGGCTATATAACAGGAAATTTGAAAAAATATTTCCTAGTTTCCATTTTCTCTCTATATTTCTGTAGGCGTTTGACAAATTTCAGCTTGTCAGCCCTTTCTTCACCAACTCTTCAAAACCTCCACATTATGGGCGAACAGAAAGTTCACTTGCTCAAAGATAAAAAAGATATGCATCGCTTTGTTCAGCATTTGCTCAACGATGTACAAGCACTCGAATACATGCTGGACAATGACTGGTTCGAATCGGGCATTACCCGCATCGGGGCAGAGCAAGAAATGTGCATGGTCGATCGGCAGACCTACAAACCAGCGCCCATCGCCATGAAGGCATTGGAGAAGATGAAAAACTACAAGTGGGTGGAGACAGAATTGGCTCGCTTCAACCTGGAAACCAACATGACGCCCCGGGAACTCAAGGGCAAATGCCTCAGCAAAATGGAGGAGGAAAACATCCGCAACCTGACCCGAATCCGGGAAAAGCTCAAGGGACTGGATGCCAACATCATCCTGACGGGCATTCTTCCGACCCTGCGCAAGTTTCACCTGGACATGTCCTACCTGACGCCAAAGAAACGCTACTACGCCCTGATGGAATCCATCAACGAACAGCTTCTGGGCTCCGCCTACGAATTGCGACTCCTGGGGATCGACGAACTCTTGGTCAAGCACGATTCGCCCATGTTGGAGGCTTGCAACACCAGCTTTCAGGTACACCTGCAAGTGTCTCCCAACGACTTTGTCAAGATGTACAACATCGCCCAAACCCTGGCAGCTCCCATCATGGCAGTGGCCGCCAATTCGCCCATTGTTTTTGGTCGTCGCCTTTGGCATGAGTCTCGCATTGCGCTCTTCCAACAAGCATTGGACACGCGCACCACCCAGGCGCACTTGCGGGAGCGCAGCCCGAGGGTCAACTTTGGCAACGGCTGGCTGAGAGGGTCCATTCTCGACATCTACCGCGAGGACATTGCCCGTTTTAGGGTGCTCATCAGTGGAGATGTGGAAGAAAATTCCATCGACATGATCAACCAAGGCAAGGTGCCCAAATTGCGTGCCCTGCAGGTCCACAACTCTACTGTCTACCGCTGGAATCGCCCATGCTACGGCATCAGCCCCAATGGCAAGCCACACCTTCGAATCGAAAACCGCGTGCTGCCTTCCGGCCCGACCATCGTTGACGAAGTGGCCAATGCGGCCTTTTGGCTGGGCGCCATGGTGCAGATGGGAGATGAATTTGACGACATCACCAAGGTCATTTCCTATGCTGATGTTCGAGACAATTTTGGCAAAGCGGCGCGCTACGGCATCGACTCGCAGTTTACTTGGTTCAACGACCAAAAACTCACGGTTCGGGACTTGATCCTCAAAGAATTGTTGCCCCGTGCCCGCGAAGGACTGAAAAAATACAAGGTGGAGGAAAAGGACATCAACCGCTACCTGGGCATCATCAAAGAAAGAACCCGAAAGCATTCCACAGGTGCCCGCTGGCAACTGCGCGCCTTCACCAAATTGATGGAAGAAACCAATCGCGATGAGGCACTGACCTGCCTGACTGCCGCCATTATCAAAAACCAGGAAAAAGAAATTCCTGTTCACAAATGGAAAATGCCTGTACTGGACGATCTCAGCGAATACCGCCCTTCTCAGTTGAAGGTCGAAGAATTTATGCAAACGGACCTCTTCACTGTTCAGCAAGAAGACATCATTGCGCTGGTGGCCGAATTGATGGATTGGCGCAAAATCCGATACATGCCTGTGGAAGATAACAAGGGCAAATTGGTAGGATTGGTGACCGCTCGTCTGATCTTGCGCCACGTAGTTCGAGACTCCAAGGTAGAGTCCAAACCACAATTGGTCAGAGACATCATGATCAAAGATCCCATCACCATCCATCCGGAAGCCACCATTCTGGAGGCCATGAACAAGATGCGGGAACATCGCATGGGATGCCTGCCGGTGACCAATGGAGATGAATTGGTTGGGGTGATCACAGAGAGTGATTTCCTACAGATTTCTGGTCGCCTCATTGAGCGTTTGGAGAAATAGCAACTAGGAACGTGTCTGTCCATTCCCTTTGACCAACCATTTGTAGCTGGTCAGCTCTGCCAGGGCCATCGGACCCCGGGCGTGCAGCTTTTGGGTACTGATGCCAATCTCGGCCCCCATCCCAAATTGAGCGCCATCTGTGAAGGCGGTAGAGGTATTGGCGTATACCACCGCAGCGTCTGTATTTCTCAAGTAATGATCGACCGTAGCTTCATCCTCTGCCACGATGGCCTCGCTGTGCTTGGAGCTGTATCTGGCCACATGCTCGATGGCTTCCTCCACAGAGTCCACCGTCTTGACAGACAACTTCATGGACAAAAATTCTGTCCCAAACGAATCTTCACTGGCTGGATGCAAGAGCGCATCGGGATAATGCCCGCTGAGAACTTGGTGGGCAGCTGGATCGGCAAATACCTCACACTGATGGACCTGACCCAGCTTCTTGAGTAGATCGGGAAGCTCCTCCAGCTTGTCGCGGTGAATGACCAAGCAGTCCAATGCATTGCACACGCTCACCCTGCGGGCCTTGGCATTGGTGATGATGCCTTCTCCCTTGCCAAAATCAGCGCTCTTGTCATAGTAAGTGTGAACGATGCCTGCCCCGGTTTCTATGACGGGAACCCTTGAGTTGGCCCGGACAAAATTGATCAGGCCTTGGCTGCCGCGGGGGATGATGGTGTTGATGTATTGATCGGCTTGCAGAATTTGTGGGAGGGCTTCCCGTTCGCTGGGAGCCAGATAAACGGCGTCTTGCAGGTCGTATTTACCCAATACTTGGTGGATCAGAGAGGTGATGGCGATGTTGGAATCTTTGGCGTCCCGGCTTCCTTTGAGAACGCAGGCATTGCCCGACTTGAGACACAGGGCTGTCACATCAAAGGTGACATTTGGGCGCGATTCGAAGATGATGCCGATGACGCCAAGCGGTACGCTGACCTTTTGCAAATCCAATCCATTGGGGAGTTGGCGAGATTCCAGGCTGCGGTGGAGAGGAGAGGGGAGGGCAGCTACGTTGCGCAGGTCTTTGGCAATCCCCTGCAGTCGCTCGGGGCTGAGCAGCAGGCGGTCGTATTTGGGATCGGCGGGATCCATGCGGTCCAGGTCTTGCTGATTGGCGGCCAGCAGAAGGGCTTGCTGGGCCAGGCAGGCGTCTGCCAATTCATTCAAGATTTGTGCGATCTGCTCATCGCTCAACTGGACCAGTCGTCGGCTGGCTCGATTCACTTTTTGCAAAGATTGTTCGACGGAAGCTTCTAGCTGTACAGACATATTGATTTAGTTTGCTTCGATGTACAAATAGTCGTAATGGACGAGGGCTTTTTTGCCCTTTTGTCCTTGGTAAGATTGGGCTGTCTGGGCGCTGTACTGGGCGATGCCCATGCCGATGTAGCCCTGTTGTTCACAATTGATCTGGATGATGTCGCCCTTTTCGAACGCACCTTCCACTTGCACAATTCCCACCGGAAGTAGACTGCTGATCTTTTGGTGATCACAAAGTACCCGGGAGGCCCCCTCGTTGATCAGCACACTGCCTTTCTTGTCCAGCTCGTTGTAGGCGATCCATTTTTTGACGTTGGAGATTTGCTCTTTGGCAACAAAGGTTGTTCCGCGAAATTCTCCCTTGAGGATGTTCCGCAAAATCCCCGGTCGTTTCCCATTGGCAATGTAGGTGGTAATGCCAACGCTTGCTGCTTTTTTAGCGATGCGCGCCTTGGTCTGCATGCCTCCCCGCCCGAAGGTAGAGCGAGCCGGGCCGATGGCAGCCAGGTGCTTTTTGTCACCAGCTTGGACGAAGGGGATGAGACGACTTTCTGGCAGATCGGGATGTCCATCGAAGATGCCGTCCACATTGCTGAGGATGATCAGCGAATCGGCGTTGATCATGGAGGCGATGAGGCCCGCCAGCTCATCATTGTCGGTAAACATCAGCTCACTGACGGAAATGACATCATTTTCATTGACAATGGGAATGATCTGGTCTCGCAGCAAGGCCTGGAAGCATTCCTTCATGTTGAGGTAGTGAATGCGGTCGCGGAAATCTTCCTTGGTTGCCAATACCTGCGCGCAGTACAAATCATAGTTGGCGAACAGATCGAGATAGATGTTCATCAATTTGATTTGGCCAACAGCAGCGTACACCTGTCGATTGACCACCGGATGGAGGCGGCCCTTCAATTGAACGACAGCCTTGCCAGCACCCACTGCTCCGGAAGAGACCAGGATGATCTGTGCGCCTTGCTGTTTGATGATCGCCAACTGATCGACCAATTGACTGATGGCCGTGATGTCCAGCAGGCCGTCTGCTCTTGTGAGGACATTGGTGCCAACCTTGACGACAATCCTTTGGGGGGTATCTGTATTCATCAATCTTATTTTCAGCGATCCATTTGGTATTTGAGACCGTTTGTGGCTTTATTTGGCGGAAGGAAACTCTTCTAAAAATTTATACGTATGAAACAACTTTTGTTTCTTGTACATAGTTTCGTAAATAGCGCACAAAAGCAACATTTGGTTGTTGTTACTATTGCAATTCACAGCAAATCGGGGCAAAACGAGTAAAAGTACATGCCCACATCATATACAAACTCAAAACTTTTGAAGGTATGCCATTTGATATTGAAATGATCAAGGCTCATTACGAGTCTCTTCCAGCTCGTGTTGCTGAAGTAAAAAAAGCATTGGAGCGACCACTGACTCTAACCGAAAAGATTCTCTACACCCACCTACATCCAGAGTCCCCTCTGAAAAATTATGGGAGAGGCAAAGATTATGTCTTCTATGCCCCGGATCGCGTTGCCATGCAGGATGCCACCGCGCAAATGGCATTGTTGCAGTTCATGATGTCTGGCCGTGACAAGGTCGCCGTACCTTCCACCGTACACTGCGATCACCTGATCCAGGCCAAGGTTGGAGCGGAGACGGACTTGGAGACCGCCAATGATGTCAACTCGGAAGTTTATGATTTCTTGCAAGCAGTATCCAACAAATACGGCATCGGATTTTGGAAGCCCGGTGCGGGAATCATTCACCAAATCGTTTTGGAAAACTACGCCTTTCCCGGCGGAATGATGATCGGGACCGATTCTCACACCCCCAACGGAGGTGGCCTGGGAATGGTCGCCATCGGGGTAGGAGGAGCCGATGCGGTTGATGTGATGGCAGGCATGCCTTGGGAGTTGAAAAAACCCAAAATCATCGGCGTGAAGCTGACAGGAACCATGAGCGGGTGGACATCGGCCAAAGACGTCATCCTGAAAGTGGCTGGCATTCTGACTGTGAAGGGAGGAACGGGCGCAATTGTCGAATATTTTGGACCGGGAGCCAAGAGCCTGTCCTGTACGGGCAAAGGAACCATCTGCAACATGGGGGCTGAGATCGGGGCGACAACCTCTCTCTTTGGCTTTGATGAGTCGATGGTCCGCTACCTCAATGCAACAGGGCGGGCAGAGATTGCCCAACTGGCCGATGCTGTGAAGGAACACTTGACGGGAGATGACGAGTGTTACGACAAGCCAGATGACTACTTTGATCAAGTCATTCACATTGATCTATCCACTTTGGAACCCCACATCAACGGTCCGTACACCCCGGATTTGGCCTGGCCCATTTCCAAGTTTGCAGAAGCTGTTCAGACAAATGAGTACCCTGCAAAGCTGGAAGTTGGACTGATCGGTTCTTGTACCAACTCTTCCTATGAGGATCTGGACCGCGCTGCTTCCATCGCCCGCCAGGCTTCTGAAAAAGACCTGAAGGTCAAATCAGAGTTTACCATTACGCCGGGCTCCGAGCAGATTCGATACACTGTGGAGCGGGATGGCTTGCTGGGCGCTTTTGAAGAAATCGGTGGTGTCGTACTGGCCAACGCCTGTGGCCCCTGCATCGGCCAGTGGGCACGCCACACCGACGATCCCAACCGCAAAAACTCCATCATCACTTCTTTCAACCGCAACTTTTCCAAGCGGAACGATGGCAACCCAATGACCCACTCCTTTGTCGCTTCTCCTGAGATCGTGACAGCCATGGCCATTGCGGGCGACATGACGTTCAATCCGCTGACAGACCATTTGGTCAACGAGCAGGGAGAAAAGGTCATGCTCAACCCACCCAGCGGACAGGAGTTGCCGCCAAAAGGATTCGATGTAGAAGACCCTGGCTTCAATCCACCTGCTGAGGATGGCAGTGATGTGGTGATCTCCGTCAACCCTGAATCGGACCGCCTGCAATTGCTCGAACCATTCAAGGTCATCACCAGCGATCAGGTCATGGGCATGCGCATCCTGATCAAAACCAAAGGCAAGTGTACGACAGATCACATCTCCATGGCTGGACCTTGGCTGAAGTATCGCGGGCACCTTGCCAACATCTCCAACAATTGCCTCATCGGAGCTGTCAATTACTTCAATGAGGACACCAACAATGTCATCAATTTGGCCACAGGAGAGGAGAATAGTTACATGGTTGTGCCAGATTCTGCGCGCCACTACCAATCTCAGGGCATCGGTACGGTGGTTTTTGGAGAAGAAAACTACGGGGAGGGATCTTCCCGGGAGCACGCCGCCATGGAGCCGCGTTTCTTGGGTGTCAAAGCGGTCATCGTGAAATCTTTTGCCCGCATTCACGAAACCAACCTGAAGAAGCAAGGGATGTTGGCATTGACCTTCATCAACAAAGACGACTACGACAAAGTGCGCCAGGATGATTTGATCGACATTCCTGATTTTGATGAGATGGCTCCGGGAAAGCCTTTGACCATTCGCCTGCGCCATGCTGATGGGACCGAGGAAAGTTTCCAGGTCCATCACACCTACAATGCCGCTCAAATTGGATGGGTCAGAGCAGGTTCTGCCCTCAACAAGATCCGGGAAGAGTTTGGCATTGCATAAAGCTTGATGTGCGCCCGGCGCCTGTCAGACAAAACCAAGGCCCTGCCGACTGCATCGGTAGGGCCTTCGTCTTTGGGCATTTGCTAAAAAGACAGTGGAGGACTAGCGCCCAAATACATCATAGTAGCGCTCGGCATGTTCTTCGTAACGCTTGAGCAAGGCAATGTTTTTCCTTTCTACATCGGTCAACTGATCGCGGATGTCGGTGGAAACGGGGATGTACCACTCCACATACTTGTCAAAGACAAAGCGCATTTTCCGGTTTTTGAAGGAGTAGCCATGTCTGGCATAGATGGAGTTGCGGATCACTTCTATGTCTCCCTTGTAGAGATTTTCGACATCCTCCTTTTTGAGTAGTTCCGTCGAAGGGTTGAACTTGAGGACATCCTCTGTGACGAACTCTCCTTGGTCCATGATTTTGGGGTTGCGCTCGTATAGTTCAGCCCAACCAACATCCATTGACAGGCGCAGATTTGGATCGTAGCGAAAGCTGCGCTTTTCCAATTCGTATCCTCTTTCACTGACAGGCAATTTGTTGTTGTAGGCAACCCACTGACCTGTCATCTTGCTCAGGCTTGGGTCCACCGTGAAGCGAAAGACACCATCGTAGCGATCGTCTCCCGGCTCGCGGCCTTCCCCTTGGTACACCTCTCCCTGCTTGCGAATGCTCCCTTGGAATGGGCGATCATTGCCCGCTACCACACTGTGGCCCATGAGGCTGTCCCCGATGATGGAATCGATGGAGATGTTGATCTTGTTGTAATAGACATAGTTCTTGGACTCGTCATATTTGGTGGCTTTGAATTCTCCCACATAGTACCCAATCAAATCTGCGGTGGTGTATTCCGGCTTTTGGACGGGCGTTTCTTCTTCGGCAGGGGGAGAGACGGTGTTGCTGGTGGTATCGGCTGGTGGTGTCTCCGGTTTTGAGCCAGGGACGCTTTCTCCACACCCAAAGACAGCAAAAGCGAGGAGGAGCATACAAAAGAGGGATCGAATCATGACGGAAGTGTTTTGAGCGTATTTTTGTTTTTCCAACGCAAGATAAGCCATTCTGCAATAAGCAGGTTCAAAACCCAGCCCAACCAAGCGACAATCTGATAGACATCCATCGGGCGAGGCTCCCAAATGGCCACGATCAAATACTTCCAAGCCCGCAAGGTAATGGCTGACAAAGCGAGGGCAAAGCTGCGGTACATCCACCGCTTATGTGCCTCGTACGCTCCCTGCTTGGCTCGCAAAATGGCCAGGCACCCAAAGAGAATCCACAATACAGCCAAGAGACAAAACGCCAGTTGAGAGGACCATCCTCCATTGGCATACCACCCAATGACAAAGCCAGATGGCCCGGCCAGAAAAATGCTGATGATCGCATACACCCATCCCATTTGGCGGTGAACACTCGGCCAGCGAAGGCGCAATCTGTCTGAAAACTGGGTAAACCCTGCCGGCAAGACCAGGATTGAGCTGTAGACATGTAGGAGGAAGGCCCAGCGGTAATGAGCCATTGAGATGTACTCTTGCTTGATGCGCAAAAAAGCCACATCTGTATTCCAGGGGATGTATTGCCAGGTGATTTGCACCATGAGCCAACAAAAGAGGGCGTACAAGGGCAACAGCAACATGCTGGTCTGGGGGTACGAAGAGAATCTGATGCGGCGACTCATGAGACTGACGGCAAAACCCGATTGGGGCCTCGCAACTATTGCTTCTCCTTCAGTGCCCGTCGAAGAATTTTTCCGACATTGGTCTTGGGGAGGTCCTTGCGAAACTCGATTTCCTTGGGCACCTTGTAGCCAGTCAGCTTTTCCCGACAATGCGCAATCAACTCTTCCTTGTTGAGCGAATCGTCTTTTTTGACCACAAACAACTTGACAACTTCTCCCGATTTATCGTGGGGAATGCCAACAGCTGCTGCTTCGAGCACCTTGTCGTGCAGAACTGCCACCTCTTCGACCTCGTTGGGATAGACGTTGAAACCCGATACGAGAATCATGTCTTTTTTGCGGTCCACAATCTGAAAGAAGCCATCCTCGTGCATCTTGGCAATGTCTCCTGTACACAACCAACCTTCAGAGGTGATGGTCTTCTGGGTCTCATCGGGTCTGTTGTAGTAGCCCTTCATGACTTGTGGGCCCTTGATTTGTAGCTCTCCGATCTCGCCCGATGCAATTGGTTGGCCACTGTCGTCGACCACCCTCATATCAGTGGAAGGCAAGGGGATGCCGATGGTTCCCAAGCGCCCCGTCCCATCGTAGGGGTTTGTGGTAGCCACAGGAGAGGATTCGGTCATGCCATATCCTTCAGCGAGGAAAACACCAGTGACCTTCTGCCAGCGTTCAGCTACGGGCACCTGCACGGCCATGCCTCCGCCCACACAAACTTTGAGGCTGCTGAAATCCAAGTCACAAAAATCCTTGTTGTTCAGCAGTGCATTGAAGAGTGTGTTGACACCAGTCATCAGCGTGATGGGGTATTTGCGGAAGGCATCGACGATGGTAGACAGATCGCGTGGGTTGACGATGAGGACGCTTTTGGCCCCTATGGTCATCAGGGAAAGGCAGTTGACCGTGAAGGCAAAAATGTGGTACATCGGCAGGGGAGACAAGGCCACCTCTTTGCCCTCTTTGAGGAAGGGTTTCATGGTAGCTTGTATTTGCAACATGTTGGCCACCAGGTTGCGATTCGTCAGCATGGCGCCTTTGGCCACGCCCGTTGTTCCTCCAGTATACTGTAGCAGGATGACATCGTCTGGTTTCCCCCTGTGTATGTCCAAGCTGAATCTCTTGCCCTGTTTGATGGCCTCAGAAAAGGTGACCGTATTGGGAATGTCGTATTTGGGCACCATCCGCTTGATGTATCGGATGACAAAATTGACCAATGCACCTTTGAAAAAGCCCAGCATTTCTCCGATGGAGGTGACGATGACCGTCTTGATGCCTGTCTTGGAGATGATTTTCTCTAGGTTGGCAGCAAAATTTTCAGCAATGACGATGGCCTTCACACCCGAATCGGTAAACTGGTGTTCCATCTCGCGCGGTGTGTAGAGAGGGTTGGTATTGACCACAATGATTCCCGCCCGCAATGCACCGAATAATGCAATTGGATATTGGAGCAGGTTGGGCATCATCAGGGCAACCTTGTCACCTACTTCCAGCCCTCGCGAGCGCAGGTAAGCCCCGAAAGCCTTCGATTTTTTGTCCAACTCGTCGAAGGTAATCTGTCCGCCCATACAGGCAAAGGCAGGTAGCTTGCGGTATTTTTCAAAAGTTTCGTCAAACAGGTCCACCAAATTGTCGTAGGCATTGGGATCGATATTGGCAGGGATGCCATTTGGATAATTTTTGAGCCAGGGCCGTTGTTCTGTCATATGATTGTGCATGTTTGAGGTGATGTCGACATTGGGAGTCCAGGCGACGAGCTAAATTTACAAATTTTCTCAAAAGTAGGGTGCAGCTGATTTTCGAATGCGCCTACTTTTTTTTACAACTTAATTGTTGTACCTTTGCCGCGCTAAAAATTATTGTTCACCCCGTTTGGACAGAACCGACAACAAAAGTCTTGAATAGCAAGGACTTAGAACGAGGATGGCCAAACTACAAATCCCGAGATTTTCAAATGTCTGAAGAAAAAGATAATCTCGAAAACGAGCAGCCTACAGAAAAACAGGCTACTCCCCAGGAACAGCCCACACCAGAGGCTGTAGAAGAAGTTACTGAGGATGTCACCGAAGAGGTTACTGCGGCGGTAGAAAAAACCGCAGCTGAAACTCCTGAAGCCCCTGCAAAAGCAGAGGAAACGGTGGCACCAACTCCTGAAGTCACTGCGAAGACAGAAGAGAAGGCAGCCAAGGCTCCCCAAGCAAAAGGAGAGACTTCCGAAGAAACTGCCGAAGCAGAGGAATTGGTCATCATCGAAGAGCAAGAAGAGTTGGGGTCTGCGCATGACGATTTCGACTGGCAGTTGGGCAATCGCCACAAGTTGCCATACAGTGAGGAGGAAGTAAAGACTTACTTGAACCAATACGAGTCCACTTTGTCTTCCGTGTTGGAAAACGAAATCGTCAGAGGACGTGTTTCTGCCATTCAGGATGGAGATGTGGTACTCGACATCAACTTCAAATCAGACGGTCTGGTACCTCAGTCCGAATTCCGCGATATGCCGGATCTGAAAGTAGGAGATGAAATTGATGTCTATGTCGAGCAACAAGAGGACATGCGCGGACAGTTGATTCTCTCTCGCCGCAAAGCCAAATTGCTCAAGGCATGGGAAAACATCGTGGATTCCTATACCAATGGTACCATCATCAAAGGAACCATTGTTCACAAAACAAAAGGTGGTCTCATCGTGGACTGTGGCGGATTGGAAACCTTCCTGCCTGGTTCTCAGATCGACATCAAGCCCATCATCGACTACGATGCATACGTGGGCAAAGACATGGAATTCCGCGTGGTGAAGATCAACGAGCAGATCAAAAACGCCGTTGTTTCTCACAAAGCACTGATCGAGAGCGACTTGGCCGAGCAGCGTGAAGCCATCATCGCCAGCCTCGAAAAAGGTCAGGTACTCGAAGGAATTGTCAAAAACATCACCGACTTCGGTGCATTCCTCGATTTGGGGGGCGTCGACGGTTTGCTGTACATTACCGACATCTCTTGGGGACGCATCACGCACCCCAGCGAAATATTGGCACTCAACCAGAAAATCAACGTTGTTGTACTCGATTTCGACGAAAACAAAAAGCGGATTTCTCTGGGTCTCAAGCAACTGCAACCCCACCCATGGGAAGTATTGGCAGAAGAGATCCAGGAGGGAACTGTGGTCAACGGAAAGATCGTCAACATCGAAGATTATGGTGCATTCTTGGAAATCAAGCCAGGCGTCGAGGGCCTGATCCACGTATCGGAAGTTACCTGGAGCAATCAGCCCATCAATGCCCGCGAATACTTCAAGTTGGGCCAAATGTACGATGCCAAGATCGTTACCATCGATCGCGAAGATCGCAAGATGTCACTCAGCATCAAGCAGCTTAGCAAAGATCCTTGGAGCGAGATCGAGGAGCGCTTCCCGGTTGGCAGTCGCCACACTGGCGATGTGAAAAACCTCACACCTTATGGGGTATTCGTCGAACTGGAAGAAGGAATCGGTGGCATGGTCCACATCTCCGATCTGAGCTGGACACGTCGCTTCTCTCACCCATCTGAATTTACCAAGGTGGGCAATGACATCGAAGTGGTCATCCTCGACATCGATAAGAACAACCGCAAATTGTCTCTCGGACACAAGCAAATTGAAGAAAACCCATGGGATACCTTCGAGCAAGTGTTCCCTGTTGGTTCCTTCCACGAAGCTACCGTGTTGCGCAAAGACGATCGCGGAGCCATCGTTCAGTTGCCATACGGTCTGGAAGCTTTTGCGCCAATCAAGCACATCCGCAAGGAAGACGGTCAGTTGGCCAAGCCAGAGGAGTCCTTCACTGTCAAGGTGATCGAATTCAACCGCGACGACAAGCGGATTTTGGTTTCTCACTTGCGCTACCTGGAAGACATTCGCAGAGAGGCCGATGCCACTGTCCGCAAGGAGGAGGCTGTCAAGCGCGACAAGACCCGCAAAGCTGTCAAGCAGCAGCAGTCCAAAGTCGAGCGTACGACTCTTGGTGAATTGGATGCATTCTCTCAACTGAAAGCACAGCTTCGCGAAGTGGCTGCCGAGGAATTGGCTGCTGAGCAAAAGGCACGCGAGGAGAAGAAGGCCAAAGAAGCCGCTGCTGCTGCTGAGAAGACTGCTGCCGTAGCTGAGGTAACAGAGGAGCCAAAGGCAGAAGCAGAGGTACAAGCAGACGATCTCAAGAAAATCGAAGGCATCGGACCAAAGATCGAGGAACTGCTGAAGAATGAAAGCATCAATACCTTTGCAGAATTGGCAGGCACGACTGCTGATCGCATCCGCGAAATCCTGGAAGCTGCGGGCAGCCGCTACAAAGTACACGACCCAACGACTTGGCCACAACAGGCTCAGTTGGCTGCCGATGGCAAATGGGACGAATTGAAGACGCTGCAGGATGAGCTGCAGGGTGGCAAAGCCTAGGTGCTGTACAGATAGACGACAAAGGCTTCGGCCTTCGATACGATAAGAGAAACATCCCCGGTGGTTCATTTGACTACCGGGGATTGTTTTTTTTTGTATATATTGAAAGCGTAAATCAGATACAGATTACTATAAACGACAAACCATCCTACTTATGAAAAAGATTCTCCTACTCAGCTGCCTGTTTTTATTGGGGGCTTGCGGGGGTGATGCGGTAAACGCTGATGGTGGCTCCTCCTCCTCGGAAGGCCGCCTGGATGTGGCTGCCTTTGTCCAAGCCCTGGAGGTTAGCCCCGATGCACAGCTGATCGATGTGCGAACCCCTGACGAATGTCGCGCAGGCGTGCTGGCCAATAGCACCAATCTCAATTACCACGGCTCTCAATTCGAGGAGCAATTGGCACAACTGTCCAAGGACAAACCCGTCTTTGTCTACTGCCAGAGTGGTGGCCGAAGCGCCAAGACCTATTACCGCCTGAAGAAATTGGGTCATTCTAAGGTCTACGAAATGAAAGGTGGATACCGGGCTTGGGAACAACTCTACGGAGAAAAATAGCCCTTCTTCTCCTTCACGACTGGACCATTTCCTTCCTGTTTCGCATGCTGGAACACTGCTTTTTTTGTTTAATGATTTACTTTATTTGTCTGAGAATACTTAAACAAAATAAAGGACTTTCTGTTCTAGCTATTACGATAGAGCAATTGTATTCTTCACCATTAAATCTAAGGGGTGCCTTCAAAAATCATTGTAATAGGATCAGGCTTCTCGGGCCTTTCTGCGGCCACTTGTCTTGCCAGCGAAGGACATGATGTGACCTTGCTGGAGAAAAATGCGGTGCCTGGTGGAAGAGCGCGCCAATTCAAAGCGGAGGGCTTCACATTCGACATGGGGCCTAGCTGGTATTGGATGCCAGAGGTCTTTGAGCAGTACTTCAACCGCTTCGGAAAATCAGTATCCGACTATTACGATCTCATTCGATTGGACCCCTCTTATTCCATCTTTTTTGGCGCAGAGGACATCATGGAAGTGCCTGCACAACGGCAGGACTTGTATGCCATGTTTGAGCGCTACGAGCCGGGAAGCAGCAAGAAGCTTGCTCATTTTCTGGAAGAAGCAGCCTACAAATACAAGGTGGGCATGACAGAATTTGTCCAAAAGCCCGGCCATTCCATCATGGAATTTGCAGATGTCCGTGTGCTGACCAGCCTGTTTCGTCTGCAGATGTTCCAGTCGATGTCTACCCACGTTCGCAAGCTTTTTACGCACCCCCAGCTGATCCAATTGCTCGAATTCCCCGTACTTTTTCTCGGGGCGACTCCTCAGAAGACGCCCGCACTGTACAGCCTGATGAATTATGCCGATTTGGCCTTGGGAACTTGGTATCCCATGGGAGGCATGTTCAAAATCATTGAAGGGATGGTGAGTTTGGCGCGGGAGAAGGGAGTGAAGATACTGCTGGACCATTGCGTCGAGCAAATCTATGTGCCCAATGGACATGCGAGCAAGGTGGTAACCAATCAAGGTACCTTCGATGCCGATGTTGTGATTGGTGGCGCTGACTATCACCATGTCGAGCAAAATCTGTTGGCCAAGGAAAAGCGGCAGTACAAAAGTGGGTATTGGGACAAGCGGACCATGGCGCCCTCTTCTTTGCTTTTTTACCTGGGGATCAACAAGCGCCTGAAGGGATTGCACCACCACAACTTGTTTTTTGACGAAGACTTTCAGCAGCACGCCATCGACATCTACGAGGAGCCGCGCTGGCCAGAGAAACCTCTGTTCTACGCCTGTTGTCCTTCGCAGAGCGACCCAAGTGTGGCACCAGAAGGTTGCGAGAATTTATTCTTGCTCGTTCCGCTGGCGCCCGATTTGGAAGATACAGATGAGCTGCGGGAAAAATATTACCACATCGTGATGGAGCGTTTGGAGAAGTTGACGGGACAGTCGGTTCGGGATGCGGTGGTTTACAAACGCTCGTTTGCTCATCGGGACTTCAAGTCCGACTACAACGCCTTCAAGGGCAATGCCTATGGACTGGCCAATACCTTGATGCAGACAGCCTTTTTGAAGCCCAAAATGAAAAGCAATAAAGTTTCAAATCTATTTTATACTGGACAGTTGACGACACCTGGACCGGGTGTACCGCCTTCCCTGATTTCAGGTCAGGTGGTAGCCGGTGAGGTTTTACAATACATTCAATCCTAAGTTCGAAAACCTCTTTGCGTTATGATGAATTTGTATCACAATACTTGTCGGGAGTGCAGCCAGTTGATTACCAATCGCTACAGCACCTCTTTTTCCATGGGAATTCGCCTGTTTGACAAACGTTTCCGCGGGCCGATTTACGCTGTGTATGGATTTGTGCGTTTTGCCGACGAGATTGTAGATACATTTCACACCTATGACAAAGGTTCATTGCTGACTCGCTTCAGAAATGATACCTACAAAGCCATAGAAGAAAAAATCAGTCTCAACCCTGTATTGCATGCCTTTCAGGAGGTCGTCAACGAGTACCAGATCGAGCGAGAGCTGATCGATGCATTTTTGGACAGCATGGAAATGGATCTTCATTTTCATACCTACGAAGACAGTTTGTACAAAAAATACATTTATGGCTCTGCTGAAGTAGTCGGCCTGATGTGTCTTCGGGTTTTTTGTGAAGGAAACACCGAGATGTACGACAAGCTCAGGGACCACGCCTGCAGCCTGGGCTCGGCCTTTCAGAAGATCAATTTTCTGCGAGACATGAAGAGTGATTTTGACGAACGGGGCCGAGTATATTTCCCCGGTGTTGATTTTCAGTATTTTACCAATGAGGACAAATTGCTCATCGAAGCGGACATCAAGGCAGATTTCGACCACGCCTATCAAGGCATTGTCCGCCTTCCCCAAGGGGCTCGCTTTGGGGTGTATCTGGCGTATGTCTACTACACCAACCTCTTCCAAAAAATCAAACGTTCGACGGCCACCAGGGTAAAACAGGAACGCATTCGTGTCAATGACACCCGTAAAATCCTGTTGTTGTGTAGCTCTGCTGTCAAGAATGGACTAAACTTGCTGTAGGCCTATGTCGCAACTCCAAGGACGCCTTACCTATCCCACCATTCAGATCAAGCCAATGGCGCTCATGGTGGCCCTGTCAACTGTATTGATTGGCATCATGTGGTCTGTCGACGACGTATTGTCTGGCAATCTCATTACGTCCGTTGATCGCTTTGCCATGGTTGAATTTTTTGAGACGCGTTACCTGTATGCTTACCTGCATGTATTCATCCTCATTCCCGTGCTTTCCCTGAGTTTTGACCGAAAGGTGCATTACTACAAGAAGTGGAAATATCTTTTTCCCGCCATTGCCATTGTCGGCATGGTGTTCATCATTTGGGACATTTATTTTACCGAGGTAGGCGTGTGGGGGTTCAACCACGATTATTTTGCATCTCATCCCTTTTTGAGCCTCCCATTGGAGGAGTGGATGTTTTTTGTCAGCGTTCCTTTTGCGGTGGTCTTCATTTATGAATGTTGGACCTGTTATATAAAGACAAACTGGTTTGCGACCGTGGAAAGCTACCTGACGCCCATATTGGCCATCACCTTTTTGGCGATAGGTGTTTTGTATTGGGGAAACATTTACACGGCCACGACATTTTTGCTGACGGGGGTATTTTTATTGTACCACTATCTGTTTCTTCCCTCAGCCTATCGGGCTCGCTTTTACATTACCTACGCCATCAGCTGGATTCCGTTTATGCTGGTCAATGGTGTGTTGACGGGAGGGTTTACACAAGAGCCTGTGGTGATGTACAATCCAGAGGAGTATTTGGGAATTCGGATCATCAGTGTTCCCTTGGACGACTCGATCTACTCTTTTTTATTGATCCTAGCCAACATCAGTTTATACGAACATTTCCGTGGCATTGGCGAGGCCAAAAAAAATGTGCGAAAAAAGTGAGTTTTTTTTCGAAAAGGCTTGTATATCCAAAACTCACTTCCTATCTTTGCACTCGCCTTTTGAAAATAAGGAGACAGAAAACGACGAATGAGTCGTTGGAAAGATAGAAATCCGGGATAAGTTTGCGAGGGTGACGATTGAGAGATTGTTGCTTTTTGTTGAAGATTTAAACTGGATAAAAAGTTCATTGACACAAGAGTTGTAAAGACGATAAGGACTCTGCGAGACAGAGTACTTTACGACACTCGCGAAAGAATCCACTAAGCGAAAAAGACGAGTCAAAAGATTCTTAAATAGTACAGATCATAATGGTTCTGCTGGAGAAATCTGGTAGGATTTAATTATAAAAGAACTTACTATGAAGAGTTTGATCCTCGCTCAGGATGAAC
>JBCBOS010000010.1:0-272626 GCA_039821145.1 Bacteroidota bacterium
AATTCGTCAAGATCAAAATACTCATGTTTGATCTATGAAAAAAGAGAATCTAAAAATAACTTGGGGAGTACTACTCTTTGGCTTGGAAAAAGACTGGCTCACTCTTATCGAAGCGGTAAAAATTGCCAATGAATATTCGAATGAATTAACTCCTGGTGAGGATCTACTAGTAGAACTCAACGTACATGAAGACGATAAAAATGCCATCGTTAACTTACTGAGAGAAAAAGGTTTACCAGAAAGAGAACAGGCAATTAAATACTGGCAATACAATGAATTAATCGCTATTAAACAATCAGACAAACCAATTGAACAAAAGCTGAAAGACATTGAAGTACAATGGTCAAGATTTGATTATCCAGAAGATTGGAGGGCCTTCATTTATTATTTACCCAATGATGAATCAAGTTCCAACGAAGACATCTATCAAATCTTTCTAGACTACATGGGAAATGGATTATAATGGTTACTGAATAGTTGTTATTGGTGATGTAATAAAAATCCTTCTTCAATACAAAAATGAGTTTTCACTTGACAATACCTTTATAGAATCACTTTTGGTGGTTGCCGAAAAAAATAATTTTACTGAAACAATAGATTTACTGATGCGATACAAAGAATGACATGGAAAGTCAGCATATAAGAGAACTCAAACCATGCCCCATGCAATACAACAAAGAAATAGTAGATAAATTGCACTTCATCAATCAAGTGCTAGATGGGATCAAGGTTTGGACCTCCTCACCTACTTAACAATTCAGATTTTTCCATAGATGAGATGTCAATGAGATCATGGCTCAAAGTTCATATAAACGATGATGGAAAAAATAGAATTCTCCTGAGCTTGACACTCACACCAACAGAGCTGGAAGTTGGTCTAGATAGAATCGCAGAAGCAATGGATTGGAGACTGTTCATAAAATTGTGTCTACTATCTTTACAGGATGAAAAAACAAAAAGGATCGACAGATTTGTACAACACGGACAGCGAGCTGTATCAAAGGATGAAGCGACATCTATGGGATAGTTCCTCAACGAACCACCATCGTTCCATCTGACAAGATGAGGCATCTATTTTTCAGTACATACCTCAGAGTCCTGCGAAACCCATCAAACAACGCACATGAAAGAAATCAAATTCTACAGAGTCGAAGACGATCATGGCAATTTCTCAAACTTCGCTCCATTCCCGATTTTCATCGGAGGAACATCTTGGCCAACAGTAGAGCATTATTTTCAGGCCTGTAAGTTTGAAGATGATTCCATCAGGGAAAAAATCCAGTCCCTCTCCTCTCCCATGAGTGCAGCCAAAGAGGGGCGCAACAGAAACAATCCGTTGCGAGAGGATTGGGAAGATGTAAAAGACAGCATCATGCGAACATCTTTGTCCGCAAAATTCAAGCAACATCCCAGTCTCAGGAAAGAGCTATTGTCAACGGGAGATGCAAATATCATTGAACACACGACCAACGATTCATACTGGGGAGACGGAGGAGATGGAAATGGGAAGAATGTATTGGGAAAATTGTTGGTGGAAGTTCGAGAAGAATTGAAATCCGTCAACGCTGATCCAGACATTGTACTGCCTCCTTGGCTGGCGTTTCCAGAGATTGAACAATACGACATGTTTTGGCGAATGGGGCTGGGAGAGAATTATGTCTACCTGTGGTCAAAGTACTATTTGGCGCTGGAAAACAACTCAAACTACCAACAGCTTTTTCCAGAGCCTGAAGGCTGGAGTGGCTATTTTGAGTAGAAAAATTGCTCCAAACCAAAGCTCCCTCACACCCGAAGCCCATACCACTTCTTGGCCTTCAAATACGGGATCACAAAACTCATCATGATGATCCAATACAAAATCTCCGAGGCCCATGCCAAAGCCAGATCGCCCCGGAAGCCTTTGATGACCAGCAGGGTATACCCCAAATAGGCCACCGCACAGATGATCTGTACTTGCAAGCCATAATAGGTGGCACCCGTCCCAGCCAGGCCATTGAAGTAGACCGTCCCAATGGAAAAGAGGGTCAAGATGACAATGAGTACATAAAAGATGGGCTGGGCCTCTACGATGAGCGACATGTCCTCCGAGCCAAAGAGTGGATAAAGAGTGTACTTGGGAGCCAGAATGACTGGCAAGGTTACCAACATGGTCACAAACCAACACAGCTTGGCCGTTTTCCAAATGATGGGCAACACCACATCCCGACGGCCTTGACCGATGAAATTGCTCACCAAGGTGTTGATGCCAGTGGCAAAGCCCCAGGAAGGGATGGACAACACAAGGTAGACAATCCGCACCATATTGGTGATGTCCAAGGCGCGATCTCCCATGTTCTCGATCAGGATGATGAAAACAAACCAACTTCCCAGACCCACCACTGCCTGTGCCACAATGGGCGTCGCAAGCCGGAGTTGGGTGCTGATCAGGGGGATGTCGATCTTGGGAAGAAAAAACAAACGATAGTCCCGTATTTTTTTGTCAAACAGAATGTAGACAACGAAGACGATGAAGGCCACAATCTCTGCCACCGTACTGGCCAGTCCCGCCCCGGCAATGCCCATTTTAGGCAGGCCAAAGTGCCCAAAAATCAGGGCATAGTTCAGCGCAATGTTGACAATGGCCAGGATCATGGTGTCCACAAAAATGAACATGGGCCGGGCAATCCCCGTGTACAAGGCCACAATGGCAACCCCCGCATAACTGAAAAAGACCCCATAGGATCGATAGTCCAGGTATTCAAGGCATTTGGTGTAGTACACCTCCGAATCGACGAAGGCCGCAAAAAAATAGGGACTGCCAAACTGCATGAAGAGAAACATCACCACCGCAAGGGCCAATTCAAAATACAGCATGGCGTAAAAGGTGCGCCCCGCTTGCTCGGGCTGGCCCTCTCCCACCCGACGGGCAATGATGATCTGGCCTCCTTTGGAAAATCCAAACCCAATGGCAGCAATCGTCAAGTAAAATACCCCCACGATGGCAATCGCACCAAAATCGGCAGCCTCAGAATGGTAGAGAAAAATGTTGTCACTCAGTGTGATGATGTTTTGCACCGCACTGCCCAGCATGATGGGAGCCGAAATGGACCAGATTTGGCGGTATGAAGTGTTGAGTGCCACAGGTCACAAGTATAGGGGAATTCTACCAATTCGCAACCCATTGCCATCAGAATTGTTGGAGTTTTTTGGCAGCTCCTCTGGCTTGTTTTCAATGCTTCCAATTGGGACGGCAAAACCGCTCTGAAAGTGCATCCCACTCACTCCGTGATTTGCCAACTTCCCCATCACCCATCAGAAAGGCCCAGCCGAATCATTCTGTCTGAAATCAAAAAATTGGCTATTTTCGCCATGTGGGGAAAAACATTCCACCAGCCCGAGATGCAAAACACAAAAAAATCCTCCCCACAACCGCTCACGCCAGAGTAACGAAACGAATTTGGTAGCACTTTTGAAAACAAACAATGATGATCAAACAATTTCACAAACCCGGACAACTACTTTGCCTACTGGCATTCATCAGTCTGGCCATCGCCTGCCAGCCGACAAATCCCACTGATAAAACTGAACAACATATGAATCAAAGTACCATGACTTCTCCGCCCGAAGCTGAGAAAATTCCCAAAGAACTCAGCATCCACGGAGACACCCGCATCGACAACTATTACTGGATGAACGATCGGGAAGACCCAAAAGTCATCTCTTATCTCAATGCCGAAAATGACTACACCACCCAGAGTCTTCAGCATACCGAGCCCCTTCAAAAGCAATTGTACGACGAAATCATCGCCCGCATCAAGCAGGATGACATTTCCGTTCCTTACAAAGACAATGGCTATTACTACCTGACTCGCTACGAAAGCAGCAAAGAATATCCCATCTATGTTCGCAAAAAGGGAAGCCTGGACGCCGAAGAGGAAATCACCCTCGACGTCAACCAATTGGCCGAAGGCTTTGACTATTTTGCAGCCGTCGGCCTCAGTGTGAGCCCCAACAACCAACTGCTGGCCTATGGAGAGGATACCCTCAGTCGACGCATTTACACCGTCCGAGTCAAAAACATGGTCGACGGCCAACTGCTGGAAGATGCCATTCCCAATACCACAGGCCGGGTCATTTGGGCCAACGACAACAAAACCTTTTTCTACACCGTCAAAGACAAAACCCTACGAGCCTACAAAATTTTCAAGCACCGCCTGGGCACCCCCGCTTCTGAGGATGTAGAAATCTTCCACGAATCCGATGAGACCTTTTCCTGCTATGTCTACAAATCCCGTTCAGACAAGTACATCATCATCGGCTCCTATCAGACCTTGTCCAACGAGTTTCGCTTCATCGATGCAGACACACCCGACGCTGAATTTCGCGTCTTTCAGCCTCGCCAGCGCAACCTGGAATACAACATCGAACACGATGGCGACAAGTTTTACGTCCGCACCAATCTCGACGCCCGCAATTTCCGCCTGATGGAAACGCCTGTCAACGCCACCAGCAAGGACAATTGGAAGGAGGTAATTCCACACAGAGAAGACGTGCTGCTGGGAGACGTGGATGCCTTCAAAGACTTTATGGCCTTGTCAGAACGCAAAAATGGCATCACTCAGTTGCGCATTCGCCACAAGAATGGTGACGACCACAGCGTTGCATTCAAGGAAGATGCCTACTTGGCCTATGTCTCTACCAATCGCGAATTCGACACCGAGCTGCTGCGGGTGGGCTATCAGTCCATGACCACGCCCAATTCCATTTACGACTACGACATCAGCAAGCGTTCTCTCCAACTGCTCAAACAACAGGAGGTGATTGGCGACTTCGATCCGGAAAACTACGTCTCCGAGCGAGTCTATGCCGAGGCACGAGACGGCGTGAAAGTGCCCATCTCTTTGGTCTACCGCAAAGGATTTGAAAAGAATGCCTCCGCTCCCCTGCTCTTGTACGGCTATGGAAGCTACGGCAACAGCATGGAGCCCTACTTCAGCTCCGTTCGCCTGAGCCTGTTGGACCGTGGCTTTGTCTATGCCATTGCCCACATCCGGGGAGGAGAAGAAATGGGACGGCACTGGTATGAAGATGGCAAATTGCTCAAAAAGAAAAATACCTTCACCGACTTCATCGACTGCGGAGACTACCTCGTCAAGGAAAAATATGCCAACAAGGAACAAGTCTACGCCATGGGAGGCAGCGCAGGTGGACTCCTGATGGGTGCGATCATCAACATGCGCCCCGAAATGTTCCGCGGTGTGGTTGCTGCTGTTCCTTTTGTGGACGTCATCACCACCATGCTGGACGAAAGCATTCCACTGACCACAGGGGAGTTCGACGAATGGGGCAACCCCAAGGACAAGGAGTACTACGACTACATCAAGTCCTATTCTCCCTACGACAATGTGGTGGCCAAGGACTATCCCAATATGCTGGTGACCACTGGACTACACGACTCTCAGGTCCAATACTGGGAACCTGCCAAGTGGGTGGCCAAGTTGCGGGAGTTCAAAACCGATGACAACAAACTGCTCTTGCACACCAACATGAAAGCAGGCCACAGCGGAGCCTCCGGTAGATTCCGCCGCTACAAAGAAACAGCTTTGCAATATGCATTTTTCCTGGATCTGGCCGGGAAGGATGAGACAACAATGAAGAATTAGGCCTACACCAGTCCTTTTTCCCTCGCCAGCCGCACGGCCTCAGTCCGCCGTCGAGCCCCCAATTTGGACAGCAGATTGGACACATGGGTCTTCACGGTGCTCTCACTGATGTACAGGCGGCTGGCGATCTCTTGATTGGACAAACCCTCTGCCAGCAACTGAAGCACCTCATTTTCCCGCTTGCTGATGCCCAATTCCGCCAATTTGATTTCTGGCGATGGCAATGTCATGTCAGACTCAGCAGTTTCAGCCTGTACCTGCAACTCTTGAATGGGCGACTTTCTCTGGGCCATCAACTGACTCACATAATATCCCAAGCCCAAAAATGCGAGGGCAAATACGCCAATCAGCACCTCACTGCGATCCAGTCGAAAGAAGAGGGAGTATTGACTCAATTGGAGCAGGACCCAAAGGGCAACGGCCAACATGCCAAAGCGGAGAACGATTTTCCACATGGGCTCAACGCTTTAGTTTGGGATCCAATTGATAGGCTCGTTCCAGATAAGGGCGGGCCTGGTCGGGGCGGCCACTGTCCCGGTAGGCACTTCCCAGGTAGAGATTCAGAATGGCACTTTCCGGTTTGTACTTCAAGCCTTCGCCAAATTGTTCGATGGCTTTGTCAAACTGCCTTTGCATGGCATAAACACTGCCCAAATTGCGGCGCGCATCCACAAAGCGCGGGTCCAACTCAACGGCTTTTTCATAAACCTCCTGTGCCTTGGACAGATTGTTTTGTCCCATGTAGATGATGCCCATATTGCTGTAGACAGTGGCATTGGTGGGCTTGTATTTGATGGACAACTCATAATTGCGCAGGGCTTCATCAGAACGCCCCAAGCGGAAAAGAGCCAGCCCCTTTTGACCGTAGGCATCGTGGTAGTCGGGGTAAATGTTCAAAGCCGCATCAAATTCAGTCATCGCCCGCTGAAACCAGCCTGCCTGGTCTTTCTTCACTTGCTTGAGCCCTGTTTTCATGATCTCCATGCCATGGTGGTAGCGGAGTTTGGCACTGTTGGGCGAGCGAAGGGCATCGGTGGAGTGCAAGGTGTAGCTATTTGCCCAAGCCGGATTGCGCAACATGGTTTTGCCGGCATAGCCCACAAACAACAACAGACCAACAATGACGGGCAATTGGTGGGTGGACCAGATGGCGCCCAGACTCTCCACTGCTTTGCTCTTGAGCGGACTGTCAAACAAACGGATCAGCCCCCAAGCCAAGCCAATGGCAAATCCCAGGCTGGAGATGTACAAAAATCGCTCTCCATAAGAAGAACCGATGTTGACCACCAGATTGGAAAACAAAAAGAAGGTCAATAGATAAAAGAGGATGGCAAAGGCAGGAAGCGACTTTCGCTTGAAGTCATACACTGCATAGGCAAAGGCAGCCGCATAGGTCAAAAACGACAGCCATACCCGCCAATCTGCCCAGCTGGTCAAGGGAATTTGGTTGAATCCCATGTCGGACACCAAAGGATGTGGCAGGATCAATTTCCAAACATAGAGGCCCATCATCAGGAAGGCAGAGGCCTTTTGAGCCAGAAAATCCGGGGCTCCCACCAGAAAATTGTCCAATACAGAGGTCTGGCCCACATAGGTCTCGGCCCCTCCCAAGACCACTGATCGGATGCTCCAATACAACAGTACAGGCAAGGCATACAAGGCCAATGTCTTCCATTCTTTGATCCAAGATGGGCGACCAAAGAAGTAGACAAACAAAGGGAAAATGGCAACGTAGCTCAGGACACTTTCCTTGGACAAAAGCGCCAGTAGATAGAACAGCAAAGACATCCCCAAGCTCACCTTCCGTCGACTTTCAAAATAGGTCCACATCTGCCAAATGGCGCCCAGACTGAAGAGAAAGGCCAAAATCTCATCTACACTTTTGATGTTGGCAACGATCTCGGTATGTACCGGATGAGCGATGTAGAGCAGACTGGCCAGAAAGGGCAGCAGGATGTGGTAGTCTTTCAGAATTCGGGCCAGCAGGAGGAAAAGCAAAAAGCCCGTAGCGGCGTACAGCAAGACATTGGTCGCGTGTGCCAGGCCGGGATTGTCGGGGGCAATTTCCCATTGGATGGCAAAGAGGACCAAAGAGAGGGGGCGATACAAGACCCCATCGGAATTCCAAAACCCGTAGCGATAATTGGTGGTGAAGATCTCCGGAATGCCTTCCAAGCCCTGTTTGACGAGGTAATTCTCTGTGATGGCAGAGACATCGTCGTAGGCATAATCGTGCGACAGGGTATTGGCGTAAAGCAAAAAGGCAGCCAGGGCAACGAACAGAGCCAGGTACAAATTCATGCGAGAGCCAATGGCAGAACGACTGCTCTTCGCAGTTGCTATTTTGGCCTGCTCTCTGGCAATGGCTTTTTTCTTTTTCTTTTTGGCAGACATGTTGGAAAAAGTTGGCGATGGTCGGCCAGACAAAAAAATCGCTCTTGACAGCCGAGTTCCCAAAATTACCAGCAAAATACGATTTAAAAAAAATAACAGCACATTTCTTTGCTTATTGTAGATAATACACCTACATTAGCTGAAGCCAAACGATATTGTGTTTGGCACTCATGTTTTGATTTGTTTAGTCACCCATACTGTAATAAACCAAATTATAAAAGGAAATTATTACTCGACTCTGATTAGCATTTTGGTTAAATGGTTTAATTAATGGTAGTACAATCAACTTCTCAAGTAAGAGTTTTATATATTCTTTCATACTAAAACAGTCGGGTGACCCCACAAAGAGCGAAGCAATCCATAGCTACTTCGCTCTTTTTTTTTACTTTGGTGGTCAGAGAGCTTTCCTGATGGCTCTTTGCCCTACAATCGCTGCTATTGCAGAACAAGTTGCGATTCACTCGAAAGAGAGTAAATGCGTTGTATATTTGCTGCGCAACTTCCACAGGTGGTCAACAAAGTAACAGATACGTGTGGACATCGAGGTCCAAGCAACCACAAACAATTGTCGTGGTTTGCTACATCCTTGTATGGACAGCCCTTAAAACAATCTACTTTTTGAGAAATTCCAACTTGTATGAACACTTTTTCACTCAGCGGCCTGGACATAGGCATCATGATAGCCTACGCCGTTTTGATCATCGCCTACGGACTTTATCATGCAAAACGAAAAAACTCTGAGGAATACTTCCTCGCAGGCCGGGACATGACCTGGCCCATCGTGGGCATCTCTCTTTTTGCGGCCAACATCTCCTCCTCTACCCTTGTGGGACTGGCCAGTGATGCTTACAAAACCAATACACATGTCTATAACTACGAATGGTTTGCCACCGTCGTATTGGTCTTTTTTGCCATCTTCTTTCTCCCCTTTTACCTGAAATCCAAGATTTACACCATGCCGGAATTTCTCGAAAGGCGCTTTGATAGCCGATCGAGATACTATTTCTCCTTCGTCATGATCATTGGCAACGTTTTGATCGACACAGGGGCTGGATTGTATGTGGGGACCATTGTCTTAAAACTCATTTTCCCCGAGCTTTCTACAGCAGAAATTGTGACCATCTTGGCCATTGCGGCAGCTGCGTACACAATCCCTGGTGGACTCAATTCGGTCATCCAAACAGAGGTCATCCAGGCAATCCTCCTCATCTTTGGTTCCATCCTGCTGACGTATTTTGCCCTCGATCAAGTGGGCGGATGGAGCGGAATGCTTGCCCAGTTGGACCAAATGGGTGCAGCAGGCCAACTCATTTCTGAAAGTGCCGACGGAACAGAGCTCAAATTGCAGAACTCGGGAGAAGTGCTGTCCTTGATCCGCTCGGCCGACGATGGATTCATGCCTTGGACTGGACTGGTACTCGGCATTCCCATTCTGGGTTTCTACTTCTGGGCCAACAACCAATTCATGGTTCAGCGGGTACTTGGTGCCAAAGACATCAACCACGGTCGTTGGGGCGCCCTGTTCGCCGGATTGCTCAAGCTGCCCGTCCTTTTCATCATGGTCATTCCAGGGACCATTGCCATCATCTTGTATTCCGAAATGGACTTGACATTCATGAATTATCCCTTGCCAGGAGGTGGGTTGTGCGAAAATCTCCGGGATTGCCCCAATGCCACCTATCCCCTTCTGCTGTTCAAGCTGCTGCCCCAAGGCATCCTCGGGCTGGTACTGGCAGGGCTTCTGGCGGCGATGATGTCCAGTGTATCGGCCACTTTCAACTCTGCCTCTACCCTGGTCACCATGGATTTCATCCAAAAGCTCAAGCCCAATATGACCAGTAACCAATTGGTGCGTGCCGGTCAGATTACCACCTTGGTACTGGTCGTCCTAGCGAGTCTATGGGCACCGATGATCGAGCGTTTTGATTCACTTTGGGAATATCTGCAAAAAGTACTGTCCTACATCGCTCCTCCCGTCGCTGCGGCCTTCATCGTGGGGCTCTTCTGGAAGCGCGCCAATGGCACAGGTTCTTTTGCCGGATTGCTGACGGGCTTTTTCACCTCAGTGGTCATGGTGGTGGCAGCAGTGGTCGATTCCAGTGCTGCAGAAGGCACCTCCCCCGATTGGGCCGTCTATCTCAATAGCATCCACTTCCTTCATTTTACCTTTGCCTTGTTCATGCTCTGTGTGCTGGTCATTATTGTGGTCAGTCTGATGACGCCGGCCCAGGACAATGTCTTTACAAGGGTTGCCTCTGCCAGCGATGCCGATGAAATGGAAGGCGTCAATCCAGGCGATCTGATCACCGATCAACGCGACAACTACATTTGGAGTCGAAGTCTGGTGGATGAAGAAACCATAGAATTGGCAGATTTGCCTTGGTACCTCAACTATCGCTACCTGTCGGTGGGACTCATCATCGTCACCGCCATCATTGTGGGAATCTTCTGGTAGGAAAAATCGGGGCGGGCCTCAGTCAAAGGAATCTACCACCTGGCGCAGGCCCGTTTCGAAATTGTCTCCACTGATGTCGATGGTCAAAAACTCCTTCAGGCGGTTGATGATCTTGTCGAGATTGGACATGTAGTCTTTGTAGCGGGCAATTTCACTGTCCAGGTCACTGGTACCCAAGAGCGGGCTGATCTCCTTCCGCTCTGTTTTTTCCTGATCGAGTCGATTGATCTCTGACACAATCTGGCGCAAGACATCATTGGTAAAGCCAGGTTTGAAGAATTCCGTGTCGAGCGCACAAGCGATGAAGCGAGTTTGCCCTCTGAACAGCTCACTCATCATGGTCAAATCGCTCTCCTCCCCCACCCAGGCCGATGCCAGGCTTTTGGCAGAAACCAAAGAGATGGTCGCATCCGATTCGTTGATCATGTCGATGATGAATTGGCGGATGTTTCCCCCGGGCTTGAGACGTTCAAAATCAATCAATACCTCGATGCCATTGGCCTCCAGAAATGCCTTGACCTTGCGCGCTTCCTCCGAATTGGCATGTCGATAGGACAAAAACAGTTTTGCCTTTGCAGGGGGCTCGGTATTTGGTGGGGGAATGTCTTTATCTTGTTGCTCATCGCCTCCCTCTCTGATGTTGGGAGGAGGGGTAAAAGGAAAATCTTTGGATGGTTCGTACCGCTTCAGATAGCTCAAGAGAGACACCCGAATTTGGTTCTCCCGAAGGGTTAAGGTACTTTCCGGAATGATGCCTTGGTTCTTTTGGTTCTTGAGACCGTTGAACTGACCAAGCAACTGAATGGCGTCGTTTTCCTCGATGTTGCAGCCAAATCTCGCAGCCGCCAACAGGCCCTCCAAGGCCTTTCCGATCTCTCCCTTGACCACGAGATCTTGAAGATATTGTTTGTGATTCATCTTTGCGATTGTCAGTGATTGCCTATTCTTCCTTCTTTTCCCAGTCGTTGTTTTCCCGATTGACATCTGCCAGTCGGTTGGTAGGATCAATTTGGATTTTTTGGATCTTCTTGAGCTTGCAAGGAATGACCAATTCATAGGTCGGATGGGTCCAGGGCCAGTCTTCGGCCACTTCAAACTTCATCCCCTCCATGTCTGTGGTCTTTTCGCCCCGCATGATGCGCAAAGGCACCGTATGCCATTCGGTCTTGCCCTTTTCGGTGGTCACCAAGATGTCCACTGGCATTGGCATCACACCGCGCCGTTCCAAAATGATACGCGTCTTCCGATTGCCTTCTTTTTTGACATCTGTGATGGCATAATCGATGTTGTGAGTGGTGTTGACCCAGTATTCGCGGTACCAGTCCAATTCCAGTCCCGATACCTTTTCCATCACGCGGACGAAGTCATTGGCATTGGGATGTTTGAATTTCCACTGGTCAAAATAAGCCAACATCCCCTTGTCGAAGGCGGATTTTCCAATGATGTATTGCAATTGGTTGAGAAAGACAGAGCCTTTGATGTAAGACCCTACCCCATAGGCACTGTTGGTGGTGAAGTGATCGGCATGAGTACTCAGGGCCTCTTCGTTGCCAGACAGATTGAAGTTGGTGTAGCCAACATAGGTGCCAGCATGTGGATTGGGCACGGCAGAAGCACCAGGAATCAATCCTTTTCCCTTGAGGTAATTCATCGTTTCGGCAGAAGCAAAACTGGTAAAGCCTTCGTCCATCCAAGGATACAAACTTTCATTGGACCCCAACATCATCTGATACCAAGAGTGCATCAGCTCGTGTACAGAGACACCAACCAAGCTGCTCAGGCTGCGCTCTCCTCTGATGAGTGTCGCCATGGGGTACTCCATGCCCCCGTCTCCTCCCTGGATGAAGGCATAGACCGGATAGGGATACTTTCCGTATTTTTTATTGATGAATGCAAAGGCCTCTTCCATGATCTTGGGCAGCATCTTCCAGCTCTCAGTGGTGCGCTCACCCGGTTGGTACAAAAAGTACATCATCGGACCATCCGCAGCCTGCTTGCTCATCAATTCGTAGTCTTTGTCCGCCGCCCAAACAAAATCGTGGACATTCTCTGCTTTGAAGTGCCAGGTAGCTTTGGGACCTGATGGCCGTGCGGGACTGGGCGCATATCCGTAGCCGATTTGATCTGCATTTTGCAATACCCCACCTGCCCCAACAATAAAGTCACTGTCGATGGTGATCCGCACATCAAAATCGCCCCAAATGCCATAAAATTCTCGGCCGACATATGGATTGGCGTGCCAGCCTTGGTAGTCGTAATTGCACATCTTGGGGTACCACTGGGACATGGAGTAGGCAATGCCTTCCTTGCTGTCGCGGCCAGACCGTCGGATCTGCAGGGGAACCTGGGATTCAAATTCCATCACAAAGGTGGCTTTTCCACCAGCGGGAATTGGCTCTTTGAGGGTCACTTCCAGGATGGTACCCACCACTTCGTACTTCACCTTTTTGCCGTTGTGCTTCAGAGATTTGATCTTGTGGTATCCCTGTTCTCCCTCTGTGAGTTTTTCAAAACGACCAGCCATCCGGCCATCGGGATCGGCGATGGTGGAAGAGCGCACGGCCATCATGCTATTGGGCTGAAAGGCGTTGAAATACAAGTGGTAGAACACCTTGTCGAGAGCATCGGGTGAGGTATTGGTCAGCACCACCGTCTGTTCTCCTTTGAATTGATGTTTACTCGCGTTGAAGTCGATGTTCATGTCATAGGTCACCGCCAGTTGCCAACGGTCGACTTGTGCCTGTGATTCCGGAGTGGACAGCAAAGCGCACAACAGCAAGAGTAAAGTAAATCGGATCATGTAGCGTTCTAGTTTGAAAGTAATCATATGAAAGTAATGTCGTCAGGTCTGCGAGCCATTTCATGCTCTTGGATCGTTTGACAGTTTATTTAGTCTCCAAAGGCAAGGTCAAGCCATCTGCTCTGCCTGTTCTTCTGTCTCCTCTGGCATTTCGATGCGGCGAAAGAGTTTCCCCCAGTCTGTCCAGCCATATTTCTTCGCACAAACAAAAGTAATGATGCTGGCATAAACAACAAAAAGCGGGACCATCCATTCCATATTGACCTCCGAAGCCCGAAAAAGAGCGGGTGTTTGCAAAGCAGATCCTTCAAAACTAACCATTGTAACCCCAAAAATGTTATTGGCCGCATGGATGCCCAAGGCCAATTCCAGTGATTCGTCCATGACGGTGATGATGCCCAGCAACAATCCCATTCCGATGTAGTAAGGCATCATGATCCAAAGTCCAAATTTTTCCACCTCGGGATTGGCCAGGTGCATGGCCCCAAATAGTACGGAGGTCACGATCAAGGGCATCAGTCGCTCTCCACTGATTTGTCCCAGCCCCTGCATCAAATACCCCCTGAACAAAAGCTCCTCGATGGAACTTTGGATGGGGATGAGGAAAATGGCGATGGCCAGGAGGGGCAAAAAACGCCGAAGTTCAAATTGAAACTGATAATTGTCAGGATCGAGGAAGAGAAATGCTCCTTCTGATACCAAGGACAACAGCAGCCAACTGCCAAACCCAAAACCGATCTTCGACCAGTTGAGGCGGGCATGGCTGGTGATCAGGCTGCGAAACGGTCTTTGATGTACCAAACGCATCATGAGCCTGAGGGCAAGGAAAGTCACCACAAATACCATCAACAAGATGGCCAGCCCCAGGTTGGCATCGATGCCGATCTGCTCAAAATCCATCTTCTCCAAGGCCGACATGATGGCGCCCTCGTCAAATCCATTGCCAATGCCATAGCCTACCAACACCACTCCAAAAACGATCCCCCCCAGCAGGTAAGCCACAGAGACCACAATAATGGTCAGCAAATAGGTCCAGAACTCGTGTCGCCCTTTGTAGACATTTTGAAAAAACATATTTCTTCCAATTTTTCGGGCCGAAATATACGCAATTCGCTACACATCTGCCGTTTTCCAAATCTCCAACCCATACCAAGAATTGCCAAATGCAAGGGGAAGCGATGCACCAAAACCAACAATTGTGAAAAAAATGGCTAATTTGAGAACGTGTTTGGGCATTTGGTCTTTGCGGCGATTTATTCAATTGTTTGTTTAGACGACGCACCGAAATCGGAGTTTAGCAGCAGCTAAATGAGAATTTCGGGAAGGAAGTATTAACAAACAAGTGTGTAAAAGAGCCAAATTATTAAATCCCAAACAGGTTCTGATCAAAACACTCAGTCTATGGCTCCTCCTCAAACTCCCTTTCTGAAATCAGAGCGACTGTACTACCGATGGTTGTCAGAAACCGACCGAAGGGATTACCTGGCCCTTTCCATGAGCGAGGCCGTCATGCGCCACATCACCGGGGCTCCCATGACCTTCGAGGCTGCCACCCAACGCTTTGACAACAACTTGTTGATCCCCGACAACAGCCCTGGCTGTGGGGTTGTCGCGTGCCGACTGAAGGGCGATCAAAGCTTTGTGGGCGTCGGCAAAGTGGTCTTTGTAGAAGATGGGAGAATCGAAATCGGCTATTCCCTGATGGAGCATGCTTGGGGGCAAGGCCTTGGGTCCGAAATTGCAGCAGAGATGGTCCGCTACGCCCGCCAACTGAATACCCACGAACTGATGGCCATCACCGATCCGGTCAACGCTCCATCCAACAAAATTCTCGAAAGATTGGGCTTCGAATTTGAGCGAAGCGGCACCTACAAGGACATGCCTGCTTTCTTCCATCGACTCCCTCTACAAAAACAAACTCTATGAAACACCTTCTCTTCTGCATTTGGTGGACCATCTGCTTGCTGGGGACCTTCTTCATTTCCTCCATCATGACAGCACAATCCACTCCCCCCATCCGCCTCGCTGTGGTAGGTCTCAGCCACACCCACGTCCACTGGATATTGGGGCGGGCCGATCGCGGTGACATCCAAATCGTAGGGATTGCCGAGCCAGATACGGCCCTGGCCCGACGCTATGCTCTGCAACATGGTTTTTCCATGGACATTGTCTACAGCGATGCCACCGAGATGCTGGACCGATGCAAACCACAAGTCGTCACGGCCTTCAACCCCATCGACGAGCACTTGGAGACCGTCGCTCTTTGCGCCCCCCGCGGCATCCATGTAATGGTGGAAAAACCCTTGGCCACAACTTTTGCAGATGCAAAGGAAATGGCGCGCCTCGCCAAAGAGCACAACATCCACTTGCTGACCAATTACGAAACCACCTGGTACGCAAGCAACCACAGAGCCTATGAACTGGTCCACAAAGAGCAAGCCATTGGCCCCCTGCGCAAAATCGTGGTACACGATGGACACCAAGGCCCAAAAGAAATCGGCGTCAATCAGGAATTTCTGGACTGGCTCACAGACCCCGTCAAAAATGGAGGGGGAGCCGTAACCGATTTTGGTTGCTATGGAGCCAATCTGATCACTTGGTTGATGGAGGGAAAAAGACCGACGGCTGTTTTTGCCCTGACCCAGACCATTAAGCCCGATGTCTACCCCAAAGTCGATGACGAAGCCACCATTTTGCTGAGCTACCCACAATGCCAGGGCATCATACAAGCCAGCTGGAATTGGCCATTTTCCCGCAAGGACATGGAGGTCTACGGGCGCGATGGCTATGTGATGGCCGACAACCGCAGCCAGCTCCGCCTGCGCACGGAGGAAAAAAGCCCAGATGCCGTTTTCGAGCTCGGGGAACGCCCCGCCCCTCTGGATGATCCCTTCGCCTATTTTGCAGGAGTCGTCCGAGGCGACATTCAACCCAAGCCCTACGATTTGTCTTCTCTGGAAAACAACTTGCTGGTCATGGAGATTTTGGACGCAGCAATCCGTTCGGCCCAAAGTGGCCAAGCCACTCAACTCTCAACACCAGAATGATGGTAGAAGACTTCATTCTCGACAAAGAAGGTGCGCAGAGGGAGATCCTTCACTACTTGCACGAACTGTTGGAAGGACAACTGGATTTGACGCCCAAGATTCGGTACAAGATTCCGTTTTACTATCGAAAAACTTGGATTTGCTACCTCAATCCCATCAAAAACGACGGAATCGAATTGGCCTTTCTCAGGGGCTATCAATTGTCCAATGACCAGGGCTTGTTGTCTGCCAAGGGGCGCAAACAGGTCATGGGGCTTGAGATTTACGAGCTGGAGGGATTGCCCTTGGACAGTCTGCTGGAAGTACTACAAGAAGCGATTCTGCTGGATGAAGAGATTCCCTATACCTTCAAAAAAACGAAGAAGTGAGCCGGAGAAAAGGCTCCTGCTATTGCTTGTTTCTCGACCGCATCTCCTGCCGTCGCATGGGCATGGCATCAATGATGGCAAACAGGCGCTCGCTGGATACAGCCTCTGTTGATTGCAACTTGACACCGCCATCTTTGCCGATGAGCAAAAAGGAAAAGGCACCTTCTACCACGCCATATCGCTTCCGCAAAGCAATTGGATCGATGGACAACGATTTGTCTCGCAGCACATCCCTTGTCCCATCCACTTCCATCGAGATGACCACCAAATCTCGTTCCCGGTATCCATCAGCTGCTGTGTGAATCCAATCCATCTGCTGTTGCAATTGGACAGAAGAGTCATCGGCTGCATTCAACAGGACAATCCGATTGTTCCAATGGTACTCTTTCAGGAGAGAGGTCTGTGCCATAACGCATGCAGTTGAGGAAAGGAAGAGGGAAAAAAGGAGAAGAAAGCGGGCCATATCACATTGCATTTGCTTGTCTATCTTGTCAAACAAAATAAGATGGGTTCTGGTTTATCTCTCCTGGCTGTACAATGGTAAGAAGGTGGCCAAAATCAGGGGTGAGACATACAAAAACCCAAATGAATTTCGTTGATCTGATACTGAAAAAATACTTGTGGGGCTGCGGGGAGATTACGCTTTCTGTCAGTCGCAATGAACAAGAGAAAAACAGTATATTTACTACGCAATCCTAAAGACATTCAACAAAAGCATCGCAGATTTATTTTGCAAAACCAAATCAAAAGAAGATCAGCTACATCTATGAGAACCGTCTATAAATCCCTGCGTTTTTTCTTCCTTTTTACTGTTCTGACCGTCTTGACACAAATCGGAGGAGTCGTCTATGTTGTGTATCAACTCCTTGCAAATTTCCTGGTCAAAAATCAACGGTCTGGATGGAGGTTATCCCTACAAAAATTGGCCATTTTCAGCAGCATTTATCTCTTGGCTACTTTTGCCTTGGTCCCCATGCTGGCAAAAATTGGCGGCCGTGTTCCCCTTCCACATCGCGCCACAAAGCAATTTCCCTTGGCGGCACATACGAAACTGACCATCTTGCTGAATCGGCATTATGTCCGGCCAGAACTCAAAGAATCCATTCGACGGATCAGCATAAAATATCGAGAGCATTATCCAGAATTCCCCCTCGTATATCTGGATGCCAACTTTCCTTTTTTGGACGGATTTCCCCTCTTGCCCCATCGCTCGCATGATGATGGAAAAAAATTGGACATTGCTTTTACCTATCGGAAAATGCCTGATCAAAAGCTGGTCAAAAAACTGCCCATTTTAACAGGATATGGACGGTTTGAGATGCCTCAAAAAGGAGAATTTAACCAAGCAGCTTCCTGCCAAAAAGGAGGACATTGGCAATACAGCATTCTGGGAAAGTTCGTCTCCTCTCGACCGAAAAACAAGTATTTATTCGATGCCAAACGAAACAAAAAACTCTGCCAAATCATTGCCAATGACCCAGCCATTCGGAAAATTTTTATTGAGCCACATCTGGTAAAAAGATTGAAATTAACTTCAAAAAAATTCAGGTTCCATGGCTGCAAAGCTGTCCGACACGACGACCACATACATCTACAATTGTAGCAAATTGCAACACGCAAAACCTCTCAAAAAAATCACTTTACAAGGGAGTAAATCCACAATCAAAAACAATGAAAAAATCAGCAGAATAAAAGGTCATTTCACAGGCAATTTTCCTCAACTCAAAAGTGGTCCAAACAGAAGCAAGCAAAAGGCAAAAAAAGGAAAAAAACCAAGAGATCATCCACAAAAGATACGGGGCCCGTTGACGCATTTTTTTGCCATTTTTTGTCGCCTGTTTAATGAAATCAATAAAAAACCATACAAAAATCGAAAAAAATACAGTTTTTTTTTTGCTTAACTCAACGATTCTACTACGACATACTTGCTTCTACCACATTTTTTCCCTTACTTTTGCGCGAACCAAATTTTTTACCTGAATAATGTCTATCATAGCAATCAAAAAAGCACGGGATTTAGTTTCACAGTTTAAAGTTGAAATAAAAGAACTAGAAACAAAATTCAAAGCGACGAAAAAGTCTCTCAATGGCATCGAAAATGCCATCGAAAGAGTCGCAAGATCACTGGAAAAAGCAGAGAGAAAATTGGCGGAAGAAAAGGCTGCCAATACTCGCCGCAGAGGACGCCCCAGAAAAACAGAGGTCGCTCCAGTTCCAGCAACACCTCGCCGCAGAGGACGGCCTAGGAAAACAGAAACCGAAGCCGCAAGCACTCCGGCTGCTCCCAAACGTCGTGGAAGACCCAAGAAGACAACGGAAGCTGCTCCAACAACTGCCGCTCCCAAGCGCCGGGGCAGACCCAAGAAAACGGCAGAAGCCACCACAACCACCACTGCTCCAAAGCGTCGCGGCAGACCCCAAAAGGCAGCTTCGACCACCAACAAGGCAGCGACAACTCCTGCTACGACCAAACGTCGCGGCAGACCCAAGAAGGCAGCCGCTCCAACAACTGCAGTGAGTGCAAAAAAGGAGACAGCTCCCAAGAAGACTACTGCCAGAAAAGGAAGACCAAAAAAGGCGGCCCCTGCCAAAGCAGCAGCAACCAAAACAGTGGCCAAGAAAACCACTGCAAAGAGAACAGTAACAAAAGCTGCTCCCAAAACAGCGGCAAAAAGAACAACGACAAAAGCTGCCCCAAAAGCAGCAGCCAAAACAACAACTCGCAAAACCACTGCGAAGAAAGCTGCTCCCAAAACAGCAACCAAGACGACTCGCAAGGCTGCTGCTCCCAAGCGCACCACCCGCAAGGCCAGCACCGCAGCAAAGACAACCGTAAAAAAAGTGACAGCTTCCACCAAGACCAAAAAGGCAAGCGCCAAAAAGGTCACGTCCAGCAGACCCAAAAAGGTGGCCACGACAGCAAAGTAATCTGTTTAAGCTCGTCACCAAGCATACATTCGACAGCATCGACCAGACTTTGGTCGATGCTGTTGTTTTTTTCCACAAAAAAATTTGGGCCCATACAACCATTTGCAACTGTATTGGTTCTTTTATGTGTTATCCTGTCTACGACAGGATGGATGGGGTACAACAAAAGCCAATAAGTGATTGTCTAGAAGAATTGAATCGCTGTTTCAAGCACAGCATACACAGCTTTTCGTACCTTGCGCAACGATTTGACCGACACACAATCAACGCATCGGAAAAACTATCTAAGCTGCTGTCAACCAACAACTTACAGAAAAGGCCCTCTGGATGTTTTCATCCACGACCGCAACACCAAAAGTTGATGAGCTTTTTATGCAGCTCGACTAGATCAGAAATAACAGATGGAGCAAACGACACAACTAAGGGAAGGAACACCTGCAACTGACCAAAATGCAAAGCCTTCGACAAACATCAAACACGCCGTCATACTCGCAGCAGGCAATGGACAAAGATTTCGCGAGAAAGGCATCGATCTACCCAAGGTACTTCTCAAAGTGGGGGGATTGCGTCTTCTCGAACGGTCCATTCTCACCCTTCGCGAGGCGGGAATCGAGCACTTCCGGATCGTCACGGGAGCCTATGGCGACCAAATCCGCGAAACGCTGCTCAAAATCAAGCGCCTACAGTCCATCGACATCGAATTTGTTTCCTGTGAGGACTTCCATCTCGGCAATGGCGCCTCTCTCGCAGCAGGGGCAGGCCCAGTCAAGGCCCCTTTCCTACTGACAATGGCCGACCACGTCTTTTCCATCAACATGATCAAGGAATTTGTCCAAAAGAGTCTGGAAGACAACCCTTTGCAGCCCGCATTGGCTTGCGATCCCGATCTGGACGGCGTATTCGACATGGATGATGCCACCAAAGTGCAGTCTGCCAACGGCCTGATTCACAACATCGGCAAAGAGATTCCTCAATACAATTTGGTCGATACAGGACTTTTTTACTTTCCTGCAGAAGCCGGACCATTGATCCGCCAGAAGAAGCAAGATGGTGCCCACTCTGTCAGTGAGATCGTTGGCCAATTCATCGAAGAGAAAGGTTTTCGGACCATTTCCATCGACAACAACTTTTGGCAGGACGTGGACAATCCGGGCATGCGCAAAGAAGCAGAACGGCGCCTGCTCAAGTCTTTGATCAAACCAACAGATGGCTGGGTGAGCAAGAAGATCAATCGACATGTTTCCACACGGGTCAGCCTCTTCTTGTCTCGTTTCCATGTTACGCCGAATATGGTGACGACCTTCGTCTTCTTTTTCACCCTTGCAGGTGCCTACCTGGCTGCCAGCGGGGAATTCCTCAAAATTGCCATGGGCGGACTCATCTTCCAAATTGCCTCCATCCTCGATGGTTGCGATGGCGAGCTGGCTCGACTCAAAATGCTGGGCTCCAGATTTGGTGCCTGGTACGATACCTTGACAGACAATGTTCGCTACATCCTCTTTTTCGGTTCCCTGGGCTATGGTGCCTACAATGCCGGAGGAGGCGATTTTTACCTATATGCTAGTATCATCTTCCTCTTTTTGGGCTTCTACATCGCCGGGCGAATGGCCATTTTTACTTGGAACAATGGCGGTCCGTTGACCAATTTGGTCGTTACCAAAACGATAGATGAGCAAAATGCAAAGAGCCAAAGTACTTTTGACAAAATCATCAAGTCACTCAGAGGAATTGACAAGCAGGATGTATCGGCTTTCATCGCTTTCATCCTCTGCATCATCGGCCTGTACAAAGTGATGTTCTGGCTCGTTTTCATCGGCTCGGTCGTTGTCAGTATTACTGTCACCCGCAGCTTTGTCAAAGCCAAATCCAATGGAAAAGAAACGAAAGTTAGCACTCAAGGCGCCTGATCCCTTTGTTTTTTACACAATAGGGGCTCTGTTGCTTTGTTATCTCATTTATAGGATGGATGTCACCACCATCCTCAGCTCGATGTCCGAGGTGGGAGTTTGGATATTCGTCGTATTCGCCACGGCCATTTTCTGGATCATGACCAATGCCATGAGTCTGGCCAATCTCACCAATTATCGGATTCCCTACCTCGATCTGTTGTACATACAGGTGACGGGAGATGCCTACAACGACATCATCCCGATGGCTGGACTGGGCGGAGAACCCTATAAAATCAAGCAGTTGTCCAACTTCATCGGCTTGGAAACGGCCAGCAGTACCATCGTACACAACCGCCTGATCCACTCCCTGACTGGCCTTCTGTTTACCTCCTTGACAGGATTTGCAACCGTCGCCCTCATTGACCTCAGCGATCAATGGCGCATTCCCATCCTCGTGGCCAGCTCTGTATTTGCACTTGCCACCGTAGGGATGATCTGGCTGACACTCTCTTCCGTACCTGGAAAATTGTCCGGCACCGTATTGAAAAAGCTGAAATTCATCGATGGATTTCGCTCCAAGACCTTGAGTCCCAAGAAATTCGCCATCAGCTTCTTTTGGAAAATGATGAGCCGGACGCTGAATCTATTGGAGATTTACGCCATATTCGTCGTTCTCGGTTACACACCGGAATTTGCCCACATCGTGACGGTATCGGCCATGCTCTCCCTCAGTGCCACCCTGTTTTTCATCGTGCCACAAGGCATTGGTGTGAGCGAAGCCAGTGTCAGTACCGCCTTCGTCCTACTGGGCATGGGTGCGCAAGTGGGCTTGGTCTTTGGCTTGCTCCGCCGGGCCCGCATCGTCTTTTGGGCCTTGCTCGGCATTGGCATTCAACTGACGGCTGTCCTCATCCGCAAGGCAGTGAGCAGAAAGGTCATCAACCAAGAAGTACAGCAAAAGATGATCAAGGAACCTGTCAAATCAAAGGCGGCCATCAATCGGAAGCTGAGACGAGAAATGGTGAAGGAGCCGTCCTAGGGAACAAACGACTCGCAATAATACAGCCAAAGGAAAGATATGTCCTTCCTATTCATCTTGTTTGCCGCCATCATGGCCATGGTGGTTCTCCAACGCATTCGCATCATCTTCCTGCAATATCGATGCCCCTCCGAGGACACGCTTCTGCGCTATTTCAATGGCCAGTTGCGAAAAAGGGACCCCGATGCCTATGATCGAGTTGTTTCCCACCTCGGAATATGCGAGACCTGCCAAGAGACCCTTCGCAGAATCGATGACAACAATATGGACAGTGACATCAGTCAACACCTCATCAACGACGAGGAGTGATCAAAAGTCGTTGAAGAATTCTCTGGCTCGTTTTTGTACTTGAAAATTGTTGATGTTGTCTCCAGCTGGTCCCGGTTCCCCTCTGTACAAATCTGCCTCCCAATTTGGATTGTTGATCTCACCGCGAGCAGTTGAATGCAATAGCACATGCCCCCCGGTTGCCAGAGAAGGATTGTAGAAAAGGAATTTGACATTGCGCTGTCCCGTCCGCGGAAGGGTGTTGTAGGACCAAATCTCATAGGGAGGTGCCGTGGGTTCATCCTCTATGGAGACCACATCATGAGGCTTTCCATATTTCATAAAAATCCACCCACGATCCGTCTCAAATCCATGTCGAAAGCCTCCCTCATAGGTATTGTCCACCGCACGGGCCACTTCCATGTACTTTTTGTAGGACTCTTCTGGTTGGGTGGGATTGTAGCGGGCCCAGTAGTTGAATAAGTAGCGCTTTTGGGCCACAATTTCTTTGTTTTTCAACATGAGGTTGACCACTTCCACGTCGGCATCCGGGATGTTCATGGCGATGGCTTGCATGCTGTATTTGAGTTCTTCCTCTGTCAGATCCGTCACAAAATCTTCGACGGGCTCTTTTTTGAGTTCCTCCAACAAGAGGTAGGGATTGCTGCGCTGGAAAAAGACCTTCTTGCTGCTCAGGAGCTTGTTTTGCTCGGTGCGCACCTCTACCACCAAGTCGTAATTGCCGGAAGGCAGGGTTTTGATGTCCATGTTGATCAGCACAACATCGATGTTGGAAACAGAGCGTGTCTTGTGTCCCAACATCACCGTTTCCCGCTCCCCATTGCCTTTAACGGACTCGATGAAATAACGCAGCTTGTATTTTTCATCCGCAATCTCTTTGTCGAGATTGTATATTTCGGAGTAGAACATCAGGCGGCCAAATCGCTTGCTGTAAAAGTTGAACGGAAGTGGCTCCAGATACACCCCATTCTTCACAAAAGCATTTTGCTGTTTGCTGGGCTTGTAGGACGCCAACAGTTGCACGTCGGACTGCAGCAAGGACTCGCTGCCATAACTTACTGCCAGAGGGGATTTGTACGTCTTTTGATTTTTCTTGTCGTTTTGGTCCTGCACGGTGATCTCCAGCTCATAGTCGCCATTGTCGAGGCTGTAGCGCTTCAGGTCAATGAAATCGATGGCCTGGGATGTCAGGGGGCTATTCAGGGCATACTTGTCAAATTTGACCACTTCCCCATTTTGTTTAAACAGGATCACCACCTCTATGGACGCCTGTTTGGTGGTACTGTCAATGGGGGCGAAGGAAACCGTTTTGCCCACGATGTGCAGATAGATTTCGACATACGGCTTGGCAGGACTGTTGAAAGTAGCAAAAGAGATGCTGGTATCCAATGCCTTGAGCAAGCCACTCATCAACAGGCAAATAAGCATCAATCCAAGATTTTTCATCTTCATGACAATGAAAGTTTAGCAGGTTAAAGCCAGCGGGTCATTCTCGTGTTGTTGCTGCGGGCAGAATCTGGCGCGAAAAAAATGCAGCAATGTTCAGTCCGTGATACAGCTAAAAATACAGAATAATTCTGCGTCTCTCTAGTCAATAAAACGCAAATGTCAGGAGGCTGCTGCCTTCTGACTCTGCTAAGCCTAGATTGTGTGGGTGATGTGTCTGTGCCTTACTGTACTTCTTCCTCTTGGTCCTCTTCCTCTGCTGGTTCTTCCTCTCCCAATTTGAGCTGAAACTGAAATTTGAAAGACTGTATCTGAGAGGACAATACCATGAGGCTGTCTTCAAATCGCTTGATGTTGTACGTCAGCTTGGGTGGCCCCGATTGGGTAATGGCAGTGCCCGACAATTCATAAGAGCTATTGAGTGGTTCTCCCAAAATGTTGGTTTCCATCTGGCCATCCTCTTGAAAGTTGAAATAGGCATCCTTCAAAGACTCTGTCCGCTTGCCGTTGCGGGTGGCCGCCAAAACCTCCCAGTAGCCCAACAATTGGTCATTGCTGATCTCCAAATCGGAGTTTTCCATTTCGCTGATGGCAGGAGTTGGCTCTTCCGTGTTCTCCGCATCCGTTCCATTACTGGACTCATCGTCACAGGCTGCAAACAGCACAGCAGACAAAAAGAATGTCAACAACCAAAACCGAAAGTTCTGTCTAATCATCATCTAATATCGTTTGTTGCTCTGTAACACCAAGCACAACACGGCCATCAAGAGAGAGATGAACCACAGCGCGAGGACAAAAACACCATGCCAGGCAGGCAGAAGCTTGTATTACAGATGTTTATCAAGCAGTATGAGTTTCCGACAAATTTACACAAAAAATCTGGCTTACTCATTCCCCCTGCCTTTTTCCAATGCCATTGCTCAGACCAGTTCCACCAAGGTCACCTCCGGCAAAATCCCGACCCGACCAGGATAGCCCAAAAAACCAAAGCCCCGATTGACATACAGAAATTGGCGGCCGCGCTGGTACAATCCGGCCCATTGCTTGTACACGTATTTGGCTGGACTCCATCGAAACCAACCTGGGATCTCAATTCCAAACTGCATTCCGTGGGTGTGACCTGAGAATGTCACGTCTATATCTGGGAAATCCGACAAGACCTGGTCCTCCCAATGTGTGGGATCATGGGACAGCAAAAGCTTCAATACCGCCTTTTCCGCTCCTCCATATGCTTTGACCAAATCGCCATAGCTCCTGAAACGACCGTGGGCAGAGTAATTTTCCACCCCAATGACGGCAACCTCCTCCCCTTCGATCTTCAGCATGCGATGCTCGTTCAGCATGAGGTCCCAGCCCATGCGCCGATGAACCTCCAGCAACTCTTGAAAATTCTGCCGCTTGCTCTCCGAATCCGGCCAGCGCACATAATCACCATAGTCGTGATTGCCCAATATGGAATACACCCCGTAGCGGGCTTCAATCTTGTCAAAGATGTTGATGTATCCCCTCATCTCCCTGGCAATGTTGTTGACCAAGTCACCGGTAAAGAATACCAAATCAGGCTTTTGAGAATTGATCAAATCCACTCCTTCGCGCACCCTGTCCGGATCGGTAAAACTGCCAGAGTGAATGTCCGAAATCTGCACAATGCGCAAGCCCTTCAGCCGCTCAGGCAAACCAGCGATGGCAATCCGCTCGCGAAAGAGCCGATAGCGGTACTTGTTTCGGAAAATGCCATAGACCAATACCGCAAACAAGCTCATGGCCAGCAAAACAGCTCCTTGCGAAATCCAGGGGATGCGCTCCACTGCTCCACTTTCCACCAAACCCAGCCAGCCAGCCAATTGCCAAAGCAGTCGTCCGGCATCTTCCACCAGCAACACCATGGCGATCAAAAACTTGGAAAGATAAGCCCCAATCACCATGGTTCGCGCATTGACAAACCAGGCCTGCCGATCTGCCGCCCGACCCAAACTGGCGTAGCGAAGAATCAGAAAAACAGCCAACAATGGGACGGCCCAATAAGCAGCGTACAAAACAGTGCTCCAACCGTCGGACCAGTCGGCTGATAGGGTCAGGAAGGCTTGAAAAACGAATAAATCAAACAGTCCTATGAAAATGGGAAAGATCAAATTTCTCATCAAATACATTTTTTCAATCACTCATAAAGCGTTTGGCAGGCGCATTTGTTCAGACATCCCATTTTTTATCGTCACAAGATTTCCCTCATTTCACCACTTGGCCCCCAAACGTCACTTTCCCAAACATTTTATGACTATATTCAAAGCGGGCCACAAAATCCAAACAAAGCCTTACCTTAGCAAGCAGCGCCTCATACACATTCGCCTTATGAAATACGTCCTCGTCACAGGAGCTTCCACCGGGATCGGATACAGCATTTGCCAGCACCTTTTACAAAATGGCTATGCTGTTTTTGGCAGCGTCCGCAAAGAGGCCGATGCAAAACGCCTCCAAGCCGAGTTTTCCGACAATTTTGTCCCCTTGTTATTTGATGTTTCTGACTACGATGCCATTCATGCTGCGCGCAAGGTCGTCGAGCAACAGCTGGAAGGCCAGCCCCTCGCCGGATTGGTCAACAACGCAGGCATTGCCGTCTTCGGCCCCATCCAACACCTGGCCGTCAGCGAATGGAAGCGACAGTTTGACGTCAACGTCTTTGGCGTCGTGGCAGTAACGCAGGCATTTTTGCCCCTTTTGGGCGCCCGCCAGCCACAGACAGGTCCCCCTGGCAAGATCATCAACATCAGTTCTGTTTCTGGTCAGTTCAGCATGCCTTTCCTAGGACCTTATGCAGCCTCCAAGCACGCGCTGGAAGCCCTGACGGATTCTCTTCGCCGCGAACTGCTGATCTACGGCATCGACGTTGTGTCCATCCTGCCAGGCCCAGTCCGTACGCCCATCTGGGAGAAATCAAAAAATCAAGAAGAGACCTTTCCCAGTACTGATTATGGCAAAGTACTCGTTCAAATGAAGAGTTTTATCAGCGAAACAGAACAAAAGGCCATCGATCCCGTTCGAATCGCAGACTGCGTGAGGAAAATTTTGCAAAAAAAGCAGTCCAAAACCAGATACATCATCTCAGCAGATGCCTGGTCGCACAGGCTGATCACGAGGCTGGTACCCGATCGGTGGGCAGATGGATTTGTCCGTCGCATGTTTCTCAAAGTATATTCAAAAATACCGATTACATGAAGAGCCAAATTTTTTGGCTATTGCTTTGGTTGGCCCTGCCACTTTGGGGTCAAAATGACTTTTACAAAAACCATTCTTTCACACAAGCCGATACGCTCCGGGGCAAATTGCTGCCCGAACGATCGTGCTACGATGTCCACTATTACCAACTGAACATTCGCGTGAACCCCGACGAGAAGTTTCTTCAGGGCCAGGTTGCCATTCACTTTACGGCAGAGCGGGACTTTGAGCGACTTCAGATTGATTTGTACCGGGAGATGACCATCGCTGCCATCAGCTTTGAGGACCAAGCCTTGGACTATGAGCGCAGGGCCAATGCCGTGTTGGTCAATATGCCTCGTCTGTTGCTGTCGGGCGAGCAGGCGGTTTTACACATCACCTATGGAGGCAAGCCACAGTCGGCGGTCGATCCTCCCTGGCAGGAGGGCTTTGTGTGGTCAGAAGATGGCCGAGGCAGGCCCTGGGTCGGTGTCGCTTGCGAAGGCGCGGGGGCCAGTCTGTGGTGGCCTTGCAAAGATCATTTGTCGGATGAGCCAGACAGCTGCCAAGTACAGGTCAGTGTCCCAGAAGGATTGATGGCGGTGTCCAATGGCAATCTGCAAAGCGTCGATACCTTGGGCAATGGCTATGTGCGCTATGACTGGCGGGTCTCCTACCCCATCAACAACTACAACATCACCTTGAACATCGCCCCCTATGTCCAATTTTCCGATCACTATCAAATGGGCAATGGCGAGTCATTGGCGCTGGACTATTATGTGTTGCCCAACAATTTGGCCAGGGCGCGCCGGCACTTTCGCCAAATCCCAAAAGTCCTGGAAGCATTTGAGTATTATTTTGGTCCCTACCCCTTTCCCCGCGATGGTTTTGCCATGGTAGATGCCCCCTTTCTGGGCATGGAGCACCAAGGGGCCATCGCCTACGGCAACGATTACCAACGCGGTTACCTGGGCTACATGGCCTTGGATCACATGGATTGGGATTATGTCATTGTACACGAAACGGCCCATGAGTATTTTGGCAACAGCATCAGCTGCAAGGACCTGGGAGAAATGTGGATCCACGAATCTTTCGCCACCTATATGGAGGCCCTGTTTGTGGAGTACGAATACGGCTACAAAGATGCCATCGACTTCATGGAATCGTACCGATACCGCCCCTACATCCACAACGAGGAGCCCATCCTGGGTCCACTGGATGTCAACTGGGAAAACTGGGAGCACAACGACCACTATTACAAAGGAGCCTGGATGTTGCACAGTCTGCGCCACAGCCTGCAAAACGATGAGATGTGGTTTGGCATGCTGCGGGCTCTCCACGATCATTTTTGCCTACAAACCATTCACGGCCAGGACATCATCAACTTTGTCAATGACTTTACCGGAAAGGACTTCAACAAGTTCTTCGAGCAATATCTCCGCTATCCAGACCTGCCCAGGTTTGCCTATCGGCTGTCCTTTACCCCCAAAGGGTGGGATTTGCACTATCGCTGGGAAAATGTAATCGACGGATTTTCCATGCCACTGCTGGTGGGCGACAGACACCATTACGAAGCCATCCAGCCGACCAAAGAATGGCAAACAATGCGGCTTCCCTACCTGCGTGGAGCCTTTGGATTCAAGATTGCCACGGAGCTGTTTCTGATCGACACCCGACGAGAATACTAACGTGACGTTGAGAGGAGAGCACGCAAAAAAGCCCTGATCGTCAGATCAAGGCTTTTTTCAGGAGGTGAAATTATAATTTGAAGTCTTCTAGGAGTTAGACTTAACGAATTTACGCTCTTTGATGCGGGCTTTCTTTCCAACCAAGTCTCTCAGGTAGTACAGCTTGGCTCTGCGCACTTTACCACGCTTGAGCACTTTGATGCTGTCGATGTTTGGAGATGCATAGGGGAAAATCCGCTCGACGCCGATACCGTTTGACATTTTGCGAACGGTGAAAGTCTTGGTGGCTCCTTCTCCATTGATCTTGATGACATCGCCACGGAAGGACTGAATCCGCTCTTTGGCCCCTTCAATGATCTTGTAGTTGACAACCACGTTGTCTCCTGAACGGAAGGAAGGGTAATCTGTTTCTCTTGAAACCTGGTCTTGTACAAACTTTATAGCGTCCATCTTTCTATTATTTTAGATTCTCAATTCGGCGCACAAAGATAAGTAATATTTAAAGACGAAGAAAGGATTGTGGAAAAATTATCATGTACTCTCCAAAATTCGCTCTCGGAAGCTGTCCAAACGCCTGATTACCTCCGCTGGCAAGCCATCTTCTTCCACCCAACCGTGTACCTGCCCCACATATTTCCAGTGTAGATAGTTGGCCGACTCCCGAAATGGCATGTAAAAGCCCTCCTTGGTCTCGTCTTCCGATGCACAACTCAGCACAGCCACTGACTTGCCCCGAAACGCCTTGCCCAGCGGTTTGTACAACTTGAGCAAATCCGTGATGCGGTCAAAGAAATTCTTCAAAATGCCACTCATGCTGTACCAATAGACAGGCGTTGCAAAAATGATCAAGTCGTAGTTTTCGATGATGTTGGTGACAGTGGACAGAAAATCGTCGTCCTGATTTTGGTAGTCATAATCGTATGGCTCGATCCTCTTTTGGCTCAAATCAATCAAGTCCCAATCTTGGCCCCCGATCAGATGATCCACCATCAGGCGCGTATCTCCTCCACTTCGGGAACTGCCAAATACAATCACAATTCTAGACATGTTGTTGGTTTTGGTCCATTTGCTATCAGCGAATCACAATGACGGTTCCCTGGAATTCTCGGGGCATGCCACGAGGTTCCAAAAAGCGGACCTGATAAACGTAGGCCCCACTGGGTACCGCTCGCCCATTGTTGAATTTTCGCCCATTCCAGCCCTCTTCCGGATTGCTGGTCTCAAAAATGACCTCTCCCCAGCGATTGTACACCACCATCTGATAGCCTCGGATGCCTCTGAAGAATCCCTTAGGCTGAAAGAGCTCATTCTTGGCGTCTTCGTTGGGGGTAAAGGCATTGGGCAAAAAGTAGCGGACGCGCGGCTCGACATCGATGACTTGAGAAAAGGTGTCAATGCAACCGTAGTAATGAGTCCCGATCAGGGTGACAACATGCTGGCCCGTATCCGGGAAGGTAAACGCTGGATCTGTCAGTCCCGATGCGGCAAAACCACCAAAGTCCCAGTCCCATTGCACGAGATTCTTCGACTCATCGATGAACTGAACAGTGGGATTGAAGTTGGTAATGTCTACTTTGGGAGTATAGTCAAAGGCCGCCACAGGAGGAGAATCAACTTCCACCAGGTCTTCAAAGACCCCCACATTGTAACATCCAATGGGTGAGGTAATCTCCACGGTTACTGTCTTGCGCCCAGGCTCGGTATAGGTATGGACGGGGCTGAAATCGGTGGACGTTCCGCCATCGCCAAAATCCCAACGGATGTCGTAGGTATCATCGATCGGCTCAGACAAGTTGGTAAAGGTGACTTCCAGAGGTGGACAGCCAATTTCTTCGCTCGGCTCCAAGATGATGAAGGCAGGTGCCGGAAACCAGCTGACTTGCTTGGTAATGGAGTCCGTACAGCCCGCATTGTCTGTCACTTTCAGTTCTACGTCTCGCAGTCCAGGACTTTGGTAGCGATGAGAGGGTGTTTTCTCTGTGGATGACCGAAAATCTCCAAAATTCCAATCCCAATTGGCGATTCCAGAAGGCGGCGGAGTCGATTGGTCCACGAAGGCCACATCGCCAGCCACACAAGTATCGTATTCAAAGGTGAAATCGGGTTCGATCGGTGGATTGATCACCACCACCACATCGGCCGTATCAGAACAGGCAGCCGAAGAACCAGGGTTGAGAACCATCTGTCCCGTATACCTGCCTGGCCCAGGAAATTCCACCACGATGTTTCGCGTATTGAAAGTAAGTGGGTTGCCCGACGCATCGGCTATGTCGAAAGTCCACAAATAATCTTCTATGAAGTTGACATTGGTACTTCGGTTGATCATTGTGATGATGGGATCGTTGCAGGTTTCGTAAAAATACACCCCACCACCATCCAGTTCTCCACTGATGGAGGCATTGACCTGTGGCTCGCAAAAGGTGACATTGAACTGGAAATCGCGCCGCAACTCACTCAACAGCTGTCCATTTCGAAATTCTTGCACGCAAATGCCCACCACATACTGTCCCTGGTTGACGGGGACCCCACGGATGATGCCCGAGTTGGAGGTAATGGACAAAGGAGGATCACCTCTCATGGGATTGGCACTGGTAAAAGTCGGTGAGTACCGAACCTGATCCCAAGGTGGCGGCGCATCGGGATTGGGAGCCACGTTGTTGCGGCTTCCGCCTGCCAGTGGCGCACAAAAGCTGTAGACCAATTGATCTCCTTCTACATCCGTTGCAGAATGGTCAAATACCAACTCTTCATTGGCACAAATGACAATGGGAGGGAATTGTTTGAAGACCGGGCTGTTGTTGCAACTGTTCTGGGCCAAAGGAGTAATTTCCACTGTATAACTGGACCCAGCTCCACCGGGATCGCGCAGGTTGTTGATCGTCCCGTTTCGGCAACAGCGTTGGTAAACGATGTAATAACTCTCGGTCGATATGGGCAGTACTTCCTCAAAGGTATAGACCCCCTCCTCGACGCATACATTGGTGGGAATGATGATGCATGGATTGTTGATGCCCAATTCGGGGAGAATGTCTGTCACGACAGGTGCCCCGGCATCCACACTTCGGAATGGCGTGCGATTTGTGCCTCTGTAAATGGTGAGAATGGCCCGTACTTGCCCGCCTGGCCTGTCAAACTGCGCGCCTCCGCCAAAGCAGTCACGGTATACCTTCATGGTAAAGCGGTAGCGCATTCTGTCTGCATCTACTTGTCCCAGACATTCGTACGTAATTTCCCCACCGACAATATGAGCAGCCTCGCCTTCCCGCGAGAAGAGTCCTGTGAGCAATAATATGAGCAGCCACATGAGCCTGTTTTTGTTCATGGTAGCTTTACGGATTGCATCCTGCATCACAAAATATTTTGGAAATTCAAAAAAGTACCCTGATTATCCGATGCCCAATCGCCCAAAGCGCAAGGATAACCAAGTGAGAAAATTGTTTCTGACCGAAGGCCGAAGCATTTGAATCTTTCCTGGGATGCTAAAAATACAAAAATTAAGAAGATTGGAGACAACTCGCCTAGGTATTGTCTGCTAATTAGCGAATTAATGTGGCGACCCCCTCCAATTGTATGAGCTTCCCCCTGGGGTCTTCAAAACGCACCAAGTAAACATAAACCCCCACCTGAGACATCCGCCCGCTGTTGAACTTGCGGCCGTTCCAGCCTTCGTCGGGATCAGAGGTCTCAAATATCAGCTCCCCCCAACGATTGTAAATGCTCATGGAAAAGTCCCGAATGCCATTGAAAAATCCTTTCCCTTTGAAACCGTCATTGAGATTGTCGTCATTGGGCGTAAAAGCATTGGGCATGAAATAGCGAATCTGGGGTTCAACATCGATCAATTTGCTGATGGTATCGGTACAGCCCTGTTCGTGGGTCACAATGAGCGTCGCCACTTGCACGCCTGTATCCCGGTAGACATAGGTCGGGTTTTGGAGGGTAGAACGGCTCTCCCCGCTGAAATCCCACAGCCAGCTAAAGGCTCCCGTCGACTGGTCGAAGAAGCGAACCTCGGGATTGAAGTTGCTGGGGCGATCAGGACTGAAAGTGAAGTCAGCCATCGGTGTCGGAAAAACAGTGATCCAATTGTCCCAACTCTCCTCTGCTGTACAGCCCAATGGAGAGATCAATGACAGAGATACATCATAGACGCCAGGCTCTTCGTAGGTATAGGTCGGGCTGATTTCCGAACTGGTTCCCCCATCACCAAAATCCCAAAGGATGTCGTAATCGTCTGTGATCGGATTGGTGAGATTGTTAAAGCGGATATTTGCCGGAGTACAACCGATGAATGTGCTCGGCTCCACCACAATGATCTCCGGAGCGGGAAACCAAGTGATCGGCTCTACCTTTTCATCAATGCACCCATTGTCGTCTTCTACGCGCAGTCGCATGTCGTATTCCCCCGCATTGGGCAGGCGAATGGAGGGGTTTTGTTCTTTGGAGGCTGTCAAATTGCCATACGCCCAATTCCAAGACACGATCACATTGTCACCTTCTGTGGTCGACAAATCCCTGAATTCCACCGGACCAGCCACACAAGTATCATAAGAAAAGCTGTAATCAGCGGTGATGTCTGGGAAGACTTGGACCGTCACAAAGGCTGTATCGGCACAATTACTCCCAGGGTTGAGAAAGAGGGTTCCTTGGTATAATCCCGTATCGGGAAAGCTGACCTGGGCATCCCAGGTATCCACCCGAAGCTCTGTCCCATCCAGGTCAAACAACCAGAAAAAGTCGGTGATGTTGCTTCGCTGGATACTGGCATTTTCAATCAATACGTCAAACTCCCCACAGGCAGTGATGACATAGGCATTGTCGGAAATCTGCCGTTCGGTTTGAATGCGGGCATCCACCAGTGGCTCACAATTGGCCACGTTGAATTGAAAGTCTCGTTGAATGGTACTCAGCAGCTCTCCGTTGCGGAACTCCTTGACACAGACCCCTACCACGAATTGTCCCAAATTTTCGGGGATGCCCGTGATCAGTCCCGTGTTGGGGTCGATGGTGATCGGAGGGTCAATTCCCATGGGATTGCTGGAGGTGAAAGTGGGCAGGACATAGCGCACTGGTCGATAAGGGGGTGGACAGGCAGGATCGGGCCGAAATCCATCACAGCTCTCGGGATCGCCAAATTCAAAAGCCCCCAATACCCCTCCTCCTTCCAAAGCGGCACAGAATTCATACACGATCTGATCGCCCTCCGGGTCGGTAGCCGAGTGATCAAAATCAATCGGTTCATTGGCACAGATGACGATGGGAGGAAATTCATTGAAAACGGGGCTGTCATTGCACACCCGCTGGGATTTGGCAGAGATTTGCACGCTATAAGTTGCCCCCGTGCGGTCGGGCTCTAGGATGTTGTTGATGGTGGCATTTCGGCAACAACGCTGGAAAGCGACCACATAAGTAGCGTCTACCACAGGCAGGTCTGCAAAAAACACATAGCTCCCCTCCTCCACACAGATGTCAGGCGGCAATTTCAAACACGGGTTGTCGTCGGGAGGAATGTTGATCACCGCTCCCAGAGGCACGTCGATGTGGGTGACGGAATCCCAACGGTTGAAGATGGCTTCTCGATAGATGGTAACAGGAGCTGGATCACTGAACACATCCATGGCAAAGCGATTGCAATTCCGATAGATCTTCATGGTGATCCGGTAGCGGTTGGTATTGGTAGCAGCGTCGTAGCCCACACAGTCGTAGGTGATGTCTCCCCCCACAATGTGCGATGCCCGAACAGTCCCAAAGGACAGCAGAAGCAGGAAAAGTGGCAAAAGAAGCTCAGGTCTCAAACGCATGGGCTATGATTTTGTAGCAGCCTGAAGGTCATTCGGCTTTTGTTTGACTAAGGACGTTTCAACATTCGAACGAGCACCGCTATACATCTTACAACTGTCGTTCTGGTCTTTTGTTGAAACATTGTCTCAAATGGTCCCAGAATTGACAAATCACCATTGGCAAAATGCACAGAAAACCACACATAAAATGTCGCTGTCCGCGCCATTCAACCAATCTCCAGCAAAATTTTGTCAGCTAAGTCACCATTGCAACAAAAGGCGATCATCAACTGAGCGGGGAGCCAGTAGCAGTACCCAAAATATCTTGTTATTGAGCTAGTGAGAAGAAGATCATCGGATCAAAGTGGCAACGCCTTGCAAATTGATCAAGACGCCCCTCGGATTTCGGTATTGGACGACCACTGTATAAACTCCAACTGGTGACATCTCTCCATTGTTCAATTTTCGGCCATTCCAGCCAATGGAGGGATTGATGGACTCGAACACCAACTCGCCCCAGCGGTTCCAGATGTTCATCTTGAAATCCGTCATGCCCTCAAAAATTCCTCCTCCTCTGAATTCGTCGTTGACACTGTCAAAGTTGGGCGTAAAGGCATTGGGCAGAAAATAGCGGACCTGTGGCTCTACATCAATGAAGCGGATCAGCGTGTCTTTGCAGCCACTCGGATGGGTCACAATCTGACGAACCACTTGCCTGCCTGTATCGGGGAAAGAAAAGATGGGGTTTTGTTCGAAGGAAATGCCATCGCCATCAAAATCCCACTCCCAGGATACTGCATCGATCGATTCATCGAAAAAGCTGACTTCTGGGTTGAAATTGCTGGGCATGTCCGGCGCAAAGGTAAATCCGGCAGTCGGAGATGGGCGGACCCGAATCCAGTTGTCCCAGGAATCGCTGATGCTACAGCCGATGGGGGACGTAATGGTCAGAGATACATCGTATACACCAGGTTCTTCGTACACGTGCCGGGGGCTGATGTCGTTGCTGATGTTGCCGTCTCCCAAGTCCCAGACAATGTCGTAGGTGGAGTCGATGGGAAAGGACAAGTTGTTGAAAAATACAAACTGAGGGGAACAACCATCGAAAATGGAGGGCTCGACCACGACCAATGGCGGTGCCGGAAACCATTCGACAATTTTGGTGATCGTATTTTCACAACCAAATTCATTGGTTACTGTCAAACTCACCGGATTGTTGCCCGGCGCGGGAAACAAGTGGTTGGGATTGATCTGATCGCTGGTCCCTCCCCCATTGAATTCCCAGGCGTGAGACACCAAACTGCCTGCCTCAGAAGAAGACAGACTGGTGAAAGAAACGGGCCCCGCCACACAGGTATCATAAGTGAATTCAAAATCGGCAATGGCTGCAGGGAACACCCTGACAAATATGTTGGCCGTATCGCCGCATTGCAAACCGGGGTTCAACACCAAAACACCTTGGTACTGTCCCGTATCTGGAAAAGTGATGGTCGGACTCCATTCATCAAAGCGTTGTTGGGTTCCCTGGATGTCAAATTCCCAAAAGAATTCGGTGATGTTGGAGCGCTGAACACTCAAATTTTCGAAGCTGACCGTTCTATTGCCACAGGAATTGATCACAAAATCTTTGTCCCCCTGGCGTTCATCAGAACTGATGCGCGCATCCACCACTGGCTCACAGTTGGCTACGTTGAACTGGAAGTCGCGACTGATCACACTGAGGAGTTCTCCACTTCGATATTCCTCCACACAAACCCCCACGACAAATTGTCCCAGATCGACAGGGGTTCCACTGATGATGCCCGTATTCGGATCGATGGTCACGGGAGGAATGCCCCCCATGGGTTCACCAGCAGTATAAGTGGGTGCCAGAAAGCGAACAGGCCGGTAAGGGGGTGCGCAGGCTGGCGAAGGTGTGACCCCGTCGCAATCCGAAGCACTGGTATTGGGTGCCTGCGGAGAGCCGCCCAGTCCACCTCCCAAAAGAGGAGAACAAAACTTGTAAATCAACTGATCGCCATCACTGTCTGATGCAGAATGATCAAACAGCAGGGGTTCGTTGGCACAAATGACGATGGGAGGAAAGTTGTTGAATGCCGGGCTGCTGTTGCACTCTTGCCGGGCCTCAGGCGTCACTTCGATGGTATAGGTAGCTCCGGAGCTGCGCGGGTCCACCAAGTTGTTGATGGTATTGTTGCGGCAGCAACGCTGATAGGAGACCCAATAGCTGTTGGCAGAAGTGGGGAGCCGGATGGTAAATTGGTAAAGTGCTTCCTGCACGCATACGTTGGGCGGGATGATCAGGCAAGGGTTGTTGTCCGTCGGAATCCGGCCTCGGTCGCGAATATTGGCTCCCTGTACCTGGGAAACCGTCAAATCGTATCTGACATCTGATATTTGCTCGTAGACTGATATGACGGCTGGATTGTCAAAATCTGCTCCGGCGTTGGGACCACCATCTGTTGAGCAATCCCGGTATATTTTCATTGTGAAGGTGTATGTTCCGTCGCCATTGCACTCATAAGAGAGGTCGCCTCCGATGATGTGCCGGGCTTGGGTGGGAAGTCCCCAACTACAAAGAACAATCGTCAAGATCAGGTATGTGAGAGTTTGTTTATTCAACGCACAGGTGTTTGTTTCTGAATATTTCGGCTGCGATCTGTCTTTCTATGGGCTTCCCCAGAGACTTTTGGCCCCCGGTACAACTACTAAACAGCTTTGCAGAAGTCTATATTTCAATAAAAATGGGGATTTTTTCAAAACTTTACCCAATAATTTTTTTTTCTGTCAAGTAACCAACCATTTTGGATTGCCACCCAGTCTATTAGAATACAGACAGAAAAAACAAAAGGTAAAACAAGAAACCAGGCCCCTTCCGATGCCACTCTCATCAAGCCCGTCATCGGGAAGGCCAACTGCAACCTTTAATCACAGCAAAAAGTAATCTCCGCATTATGGTGGCAACAAATCTGAGAACATATATGTTCGCTCAAGAAGACCTGGAAAACATCAAATCTACCATGGGATCCGGTGGGCTCATCTTGTACCCAACCGACACCGTCTGGTCCATCGGCTGCGACGCAACTGATCCGGTGGCCATTGAACGCTTGCTGCGCATCAAGCAAAACAGACCAGAAGACCCCTTCACCATCTTGGTGGACTCTCTGGACATGCTCAAAGACTACATCGCCCATGTTCATCCCCGCATCGATACACTCCTGCACTACCACAATCGCCCCCTGACCGTCGTATTCAACAAGGCCCACCACCTGGCGCCCAATCTCACTGGCCCCGACGGAAGCATCGGTGCTCGCATTGTCAAGGATGAATTCTGTCGCCGCTTGATCCGAGGCTTTGGCAAACCCATTGTCGCTACCTCCGCCAGTCGCACAGCAGGGGCCTTCCCCTCCAACTTTGGCTCCATCAATTCCGATATCATCTCCGGGGTGGACTATGTTGTCAAATACCGCCAATACGAAAAACACGGCATGGGGCCTTCTGTCATGGTACACGTCAGTGATTCTGGTGAATTGACTTTTTTGCGCAACTGATGATTGCCAGAGCAAGTCAAGCAGAAAAAACCAGGCTCTCGAAGGCGTCCAACTGAATCGCTCTTCCTTGGATGCGTAGATTTTTGGGGCTGTCGGCCAAATTGCAAACGGCCAGGTGTTTCTCTCCACCGGAGCGAAATGTGATGCCATATACCTCTCTTTCCAAGGCGCGAACGGATTGTACTTCCCGATCGCGCCACTGCCAAACAGCTGCCCATTCACTCTCTTGCTCGGGCTGGTATGCACTCCAGTCGTCGGCTGTGCTCAGCAAGGTCCCCAAGAGGGTCTGAATGAGCAATTGGGTGTGTTGCTGAGCAGAAGACAAACTGTTTTTTCCATCCACAAGGCTGAAAGCCCCCCACCAATGACCCACTAGGTCGGAAGTCAATGGCCAAGATTCCAGGGCCATTCGCAGAGCATCCACCACGGCTGTCTTTTCCCGGATGTTGGACCGGGCGGACCAGCGATGTGGCAATCGGGCTCCTTGCTGAACAACACTTGCTCTGCCCCAGGCACCCGCCAAGGGGACCTGCCCCATGAACAACAATCGGCCTTCTGTCATTGATTGGACAAAATCCAGGGCATCATAAAGGAGTTGGCCCCTTGTTTTGTCTGGTCTTGGCCAAACGCACACCGCATACAAGGCATCTAGGTAAATGGCATCAAATCCCCATTTTTCTGTCAGACGAAGCAAGAGTTTGGTCAGATGGTCTTGTACTTCCTCCCGGTAAAAGTCAAGCACGTAAAGATCTTCTTTTTGGCTGCCAAGGGCTCGCAATTTCAGCGGCTGACCGTCCGGCCCTTTGAGCAGACAATTTTTCCGCTCCCGAAACCAATGGGAAGAGGCAGAGCAAACAAAGGGAGCCAATTGGATGCAAGAGCGACGCCCCGACTGTCGGATCGCACGAGCCACTCCCCCCAGTCCCTCTTGCAAGGCTGGCGATGGGTTCAACCAATCTCCAGTAGAAGTCGCATAAGACTGATCCAGCACAATGATGTCGAAGGTTTCGGCGGGCAAGGCTTCCAAGGCTTGCTGTAAAGAAGGCTGCTGATGGGGACGATGAATCCACATGGCTTGCACAGAAGATGGAGACTGATGGTCGGCAAATGCCTTGAAATAGGCCTCGCAAACCTCTTGTTGGGTCCCCTGATAAAGGAGGAGATTCAAGATGGGAAAGGAGTGGGTCAGTTGCAGTCCTTGGCAATCTTTGCGCACCCGCAGGACCGATTCTGCCAAGTCGTATTCCATCAAAGTGAAGGCAGTAGATTCGAGCAGTGAGCCCACCACTTGCCAATGGTCCCCTTGCCCAAACAATGCATAGGTCCAGGAATGGGGCCGCTTGTCGTCCTGGTAGGTATTGGGAAAGTGGTAGTCGCCTTGCAGAGGGGAGCGAAAGCGGTCCAACCAGGAAGGACCGGGAAAGCCTTGTCCCTGGCGCCACATTCGGCTGATGGAGCTGCTTTGAAAGCCGTTGCACCAAAAGGAGGTTGTGGCATCTGCTGTCAGGCGAAATTCCAAATAGCACTCTTCCAATACCAGTGTGTCCTGCTTGGGATGGAGCACCAAGTGGAAGCGATGAGAGGAGTCCATTTGTTCCGATCGGAAGTCGGCATAGAGCTCCTCGAAAGAATTGGAGACGTTGGGTTTGACCTCTTGGGTCTCTCGATTGTATTTGAGTACAGCTCGTACAAATTCCATAAGCGGAGCCAATGCAATGTGAGCTTATTTTTCGACCACCTGTGGGCGTTCTGTTCGCAAGTTGCGCAGGGCTTCCAACACAGCCGGGTCGGTTTCGTTCCAGACTTGGTAATAGCCCTCCTCTTGGTACAGGTGTCGCCCGATGCGCGCCTTGATGAGATGGACAATATCGTCGGCACTCTTTGCCCACTTGGCATCATTTCGCTCAATGCCCTTGCTGGCAGCATAGTCGCGAAAAGCCTCTACCATTTGCCGATCGACTGTGTAGTTTTTGGAAAAATCCTTTGGACTGCCGTTGTAGATGTCGTCCTTGTTTTCCAGATAGCGATACACAAATTCTGGGATGAGCTGACGATGATTGATGTAATGACTTTCCAACAAAAGGGTATCCAGTGGGATGAAAATGTCAGGTGTGATGCCGCCGCCACCGTAGACCACCCGACCTTCAGAGGTGTAGAAGCGAGTGGTATCCTTTTGGGCAATGCTGTCCTGACTGACCAATTCGCCATTGCTGAAGCGTTCTTGGACGTCCTGGTTGTAATTTTCCCGATCGTTGTAGGGCTTTTGGATGCAGCGACCAGAGGGGGTGTAGTAGCGAGCCACAGTGAGTCGCAAAGCAGAACCGTCCCGAAGGCCATACTGCTCTTGTACCAATCCCTTTCCAAAAGATCGTCTGCCAATGACCGGGCCGCGATCCCAATCCTGAATGGCTCCTGCCAGGATCTCACTGGCCGAGGCCGAGCCTTCATCAATTAGTACAGCCACCTTTCCCAATTCGAAAAAGGGACGACCAGTAGATTCGTATTCACTTCGACGGACCGAGCGGCCTTCTGTGTAGACCAACAGTCTGCCTCTTTGCTCGAAAAGTTGACTGAGAATGTTGGTTGCTTCCAGGAGATAACCCCCTGGATTTTGGCGCACATCGATGATGACGTCCTTCATATTTTCTTTCTCCACCATTCGCTCTACCCCTTCCATGAATTCTTTGTAGGTAGTGGCGCTGAATCGGCTGATTTTGATGTAGCCCGTTTGATCATCGATCATATAGGCCACGTCCACGCTGTTGAGGGGGATCTTGTCTCTGGTAATGGTAAACTTGCGAACCTCTTTTTCTTCTCCCCTCAAAATGCCTACCTCCACTTCGCTGCCCTTCTCGCCCCGGAGAAACTCCACAATGTCTTTGACTTCCACATTCACCCCTGCGACGATGGAATCTTCTATTTGAACAATTTTGTCCCCGGCCATGATGCCAACGGCTTCGGAAGGTCCTCCGGAAATGGGAGAGATGACCCGAATGGTATCGTCCAAGATCATGAATTCGATCCCTACCCCCTCGAAATTGCCATCGAGCTGTTCGTTGACTTCTCGGACCTGTTTGGCAGAAATGTAGTTGGAATGAGGATCGAGCTGCTTGAGCAAGGCATTGATGGCCTCTTCCACCAATTCTTCGCTGTTGACCTCATCCACATAGCGGGATTCGATGAAACGCACCAACTCCTCTACCCTTCCAGTCTCAATGCTGCTGCTATTGGTGGCCCCATCTGAAGACGAAAGGCTGACCAAAGGAATCCGCTGCATTCGCATGCCGATGAGCATTCCAGCCACCAACATCAGGGACAGCAAAAGGGGAATCCAAATTTTGATGCCACCAGTATTCTTTTCTGATTCGTTTAGCATTCTATGATCTGTATCTAAATTGTTGTAGTATGTTGTTTCGCGTGCCGGCAATTTCGAGCGTACTTGCAAGCCAGAGGGCACTACTATAGCACAATATTCGGGCGGGAAAGTTTACCAAAACCATTCCTACAGGAGGATAAAGGTACTATTTTTTGCCAGTAGGCGCTCAATTCGCAAACTTTTTGGAGAATGAAAAACAACCAATGGCCACGATAACTTGTTGTTTTTTGTGTATTCACTGACACTGCCAAGCCTGAAAATAATGGAGATTGACAACATTGATCGCAAGATACTATCCATCCTGATGCGGGATGCCAAGAAGCCCTTTACTGAGATTGCCAAAGAAATACATGTATCTGGAGGAACTGTACACGTCAGAATGAACAAGCTCAAAGAAATGGGCATTGTCCAGGGGTTCAACCTCTCGGTAGACTACAACCGCCTGGGATACGACGTGGCTGCCTTTTTGGGCATCTATTTGGACAAGAGCTCCCTTTATGATCAAGTCGCCAAAGAGCTGGAATTGATCCCCGAAGTAGTCAGTGCACATTATACTACGGGAAATTATAGTATCTTTGCTAAGATCATATGCAAGGATACCGACCATTTGCGCGTTGTGTTACATGACAAGATTCAAAAAATATCAGGGATTCAGCGCACAGAAACTTTCATCTCATTGGAAGAAAGCATCGATCGGCCCATCAATATCATGGAAGAATAGGAATGGTTATTGAATAATCGATTAGTGAATCCCCCTGATTGTAACCCATATTCTCTCAACCCGAGACCATGAAAAACATGACACGGAGGATTTTTCTACTCTTTACAAGCCTTTTGTTATCTCTCAGCTTTTCTCACGATGTGCTGGCCATCACAGCGCCGAAAGACAGTTTGCCAAACTACACAGGACAGCGTTTGCATCTGACAGGCATCGAGGTATTGAAACAAGAAAGTGAAAGCGTCAAGATTCGCTACACCTTGATCAATACGGGCCGGACGGACCTCCAACTCGGTGAGGACCAAGGCCAACATCCACAATTGCAAATTTTATTCGACCAGTCGCTGAAGCAGGCGCAGATGCACGCCTATGAGCACCGCATCCGGGAAGCCTTGCTCGAACAAAATGTACAAATCGCGGCAGGTCACGTCCATCAAGATCAAGAAATCAGATTTTCCATTGCGGAAGTATTCGCCGCCCGCGGTCCAGCTGACGAGGGTGCAGACGCCACTGCTCTCAAAGAGCACCAACCATCTCCGCCAGAGCCTGCTGGAGAAGAACTCTGTGCCGATCTGTCCATTGAAGATGTAACTTTGGTCAAGGCCAACAAACGCATGGCCACCATCCGCTACACCCTGCGCAACAACGGTGCGGGCATGGCCCATCTGACAGGACCAGACAAAAAGGAATTTGACAATGTGGCGGTGCGGGTGAGCATGTCGCATGCCGATCGTTTGACCCGTTCTTCCATGATCATCGGCGGGGGCTACATCAAAGACAAAAGTCGACCACAACTGGCTCCTGGCCAGACCTATACCACAGAGCTGAAATTGGACATCAGCAAAATGACCAAATTCACCCCTTATCTGGTGCTCGAATTGGATGCCTACGACATGGTGGAGGAGTGCGATGAGACCAACAACCGAGGAGCTGTGAAGGTGCGGGAGCGGGACTGATTGTTGCAAACAAGTACGCAGATAAAACGCCATTTGCTTACCAAGATGAAGTAGGCATTGTGGCATGAGAAAGCCCCCAATGGCGTTGAAACCATTGAGGGCTATATTTTCAGACTCTTGGAAGAGTCATTCGTTCTTTTGACAATTCACGCGTTGGTGCGATTAGGCACCGAGGTAATTTTTCAGCAGTCTGCTTCTGGAAGTATTGCGCAGTTTGTTGATTGCTTTGTCTTTTATCTGGCGAACGCGTTCGCGTGTAAGACCAAATTTTTCGCCAATGTCTTCCAGTGACATGGGGTGTTCAACACCGATGCCGAAATAAAGCTTGATGACGTCGCACTGGCGGTCTGTGAGGGTGCTCAGGGAGCGGTTGATCTCACGAGAGAGCGACTCATTGTATTCAAGGGACTGGTCTGTACGAGGTGTTTGGCCGTTTTCCAGGACATCCAACAGGGAGTTGTCTTCTCCTTCGACGAAGGGAGCGTCCATGGATACGTGGCGGGCGGCGACGCCCAGAGTTGTTTCAACTTCTTCGGTAGGTATTTCGAGAATTTCGGCCAATTCTTCAGAAGAGGGTTCCCGTTCGTACTCTTGCTCCAGTTCAGAGAAAGCTTTGTTGATTTTGTTCAGGGAGCCTACCTTATTGAGGGGTAGCCTGACGATGCGTGATTGTTCTGCAAGGGCCTGCAAAATGGACTGACGAATCCACCAAACGGCGTAAGAAATGAACTTGAAACCGCGGGTTTCGTCGAACCGTTGTGCTGCCTTAATTAATCCAAGATTACCCTCGTTGATGAGATCGCTCAATGACAAACCCTGGTTTTGGTATTGCTTAGCTACGGAAACTACGAATCGCAAGTTGGCTTTGGTTAATTTCTCAAGGGCTATTTGATCGCCTTGCTTGATCTGTTTTGCCAGCTCGACTTCTTCTTCGGGAGTAAGCAAATCTACCTTACCGATTTCTTGAAGGTACTTCTCTAGGGATTGACTTTCACGATTGGTAATAGACTTGGTAATTTTAAGTTGTCTCATGCAGTAACAGTTTATTTTGAGTTTACCAATTGAATGCTGTTGTCGAATACGTAGATTGAAATAACGGTTCTTCGGATGCGAAGATTATGCGATGGGATCAGCTGTATAAAATGGATGGCAAACCTAGATCGGGCGGATGACCCGAGTGCAAACGTGTGTGTATTTGGGATGTCGGTTGCGGTAAAATAGAAGGCACCATCTCTCTCTCAGATTACGAAATACAAAATTAAATGATTAAAGGATCAGAATCAAGGGGTATCCCCAAATTCCTTCCACATTAGAACATGTATTGTCTCTGTGTTATGACCAAACTTTATAATCTGTAGTTATTCATAATTTGTGTACCGTTTACAATAATGCTTTTCAAGATAAAAAAGTTTCAATAATTTGGAAAAATCAGTTTTTTATTTTTTATTGCGGTCGTACGCATTTGCAAAGTCTAGTGTAATCCACTGAATAGCAAGGACATACGTTAATGCCTGCTGTCAAAGAAATTTCTCGGTCAGGTCCTTTCAAGCACTAAACCAAAACTCTTTTAAGCATGAAAAGAGTAGCCATCAAGCACGAATACATCTTCCGAGCCTCCCCTACCATTCTCTACAAATTCTTGACGACTCCATCCTGTTTGATCCGTTGGTTCTGTGACGAGGTCGACATCTCCGGCGAAATATTCACCTTCAGTTGGAGCGGGGCCGAAGAAGTGGCAGAACTCATCGAAGACATTGAGGATGAGCGCCTTAGATTCAAATGGGAGGACGGAGAAGAAGACGAATACCTCGAATTCAATATGAGTCGATCCCCTGTCACTGGCGAAACCATCCTGGTCATTACCGAATTTTGCGATGAAGACGAAGTCGATGACCAAACCCGTCTATGGGAAAGCCAACTCAAAGTACTCCGTCAGGAAACAGGTGGCTAGTCCTCACTGATCCAACAAACCCAACACCAACAAGGTAAAGCCCAAAAGTGCTGTCGTCGCTGAAATGATGCGAAATACTCCCAAACCGACCCAAATCGAAGAGAGGACGGCTGCCAGCCCTATGGCCAAGAGCAATAAGCCGACCCGCATTTTCCCATTGAGGCCTTTGGATTTCAAAAGTCTCTTCCCCTTTAGGAAGAGTTTCCACTGCTTGTGACCTTGCGACTTTTTCCATTTTTTCACCTTCCCCACACGATTTGCCCCATTGCTTCGCGATCGTTCGACTACCAGAGCCTGTTTTTGAAAAGAGGCAACGGCCACCCCAAAGGACATCTGAGGGGATGCCATGGTGATGCACAGCAAAAGAAGCAGGAAGTGAAAAGGGCGATTCATAGCAGAGCTTCGTGTAGGGTATCAGGTAAAAAAGTTTGAAGAAAAACGTCCCAAGGCTTGGTCAGGTTCTGCCAAGGGCCAAAAAATGACAAGATTCCTTCCAATCGAAACAGCTGAATGCCCCAATTTTGTACGGGCTTTGCGTATCTTTGAAGCGAGCTACACACTGCCTATGCAAATTGTTTTTGGACTACAACTGGACGAGGAGGTCTTTCCAAGACCAGCCCATACGACTGCTGAACACTCCTTGATGGGGCCTCACAAATTGTTGGATTTTTTGGCCATTCACTGTGGCTTGGGAGGGAAAATGGACAACAATCAGCACCTCCGCATCGAATTTTTCCGACAATTGCTCGGGCGGCACTTGGAACAGCAAGCAGACGCCTTTTACCAAGACTCCTTTGCTGCCGACCAATTGGCAACAGCTGCCACCCTGCTACAAGCAAGAGACGAACTGTTGCTCGCAGGCTGGAATTTTTCAGCTGATTCACAAGCTCCGGAGCGACTGCAAACGCTGGCCAATTTGGAAGCATCTTACCTGCCAAGCCTGGCCTCTTCCCTGGATCAACTCCCACATGGATTCGCCGACCGATTTCGACAGATGGAGCAAGTCATTGGCCAGAGAAAGTTGCCCCTCACCCAACTGCAATTGGTAGAGCCCATCCACCTCTATCCGATCTGCTGGCAGCGAATATTTCCAAAACTACAGCAAAAGGGAGTGGTACTGACAGAAGCCAAGGCCACAACATCACCATCGGGAAACAGTGACCTGAGCACTTTCCGGCGCCTATTGCTGCAGGCCGATCAAGAGGAAAAGCTCAGCCTACAGGGAGATGGAAGTTTGTTGATTCTAAAAGCAAAACGCGAAACCGATGCAGCAGCCTACCTGGCCGCCCTTCTCCGACACAACCCACAATTTCGTCCCCTTTGTCTGATCCCAGAAAAAAACCGGGCCCTCGACAATGCACTCATCCAGGAAGGCCTGCCAAGTCTGGGCATACAATCGGCTTCTTTGGCGCGCCCCAGTTTGCAGATCTTGAAACTGGCCACCACCTTTTTTTGGCACCCCATAGACCCATTCAAGATATTGGAATTTGTCTCCCTGCCCGTCAAACCCTTGGACGACCGGCTGGCCAATGCCATTGCCTCTCAGATGGCCCGCCGACCAGGGCTGCGAGGAGAAGGATGGTATGCAGCGATCAATCGATTGTTTGAAAAGCTGGCAGAAGAAGGGCCCAGCGACAAAAAGCGCGATCTGGACGAGGTCCGGTATCAATATCAGTTCTGGTTTGAACGCAAACGATACAAGATTGGCCAAAAAGTCCCCTCAGAGGATGTCAGAGAAGTCTTCCATTATTTGGCAGAATGGGCCACTACACAATACGATCTCAGTGGAAACAAAAACCATTCGCTGCTGGTCCTCAAAGAACAGGCCCGACGCATCTGCGACCTGCTTGAAGCCCTGCCAAATGCCCAGCCCCAGCTCACCTATCTCGAACTGGAACGCATCGTGCGCACCATCTACGAGCCTTCTCCGGTCGTCTTTCAAGAGCGAGAGCTCGGCCACTATCCATACGTGCATTCTCCCGGCGCCATCACCCAGTCCACGCCCCAGCTATTGTGGTGGAATTTTACGCGCAACGAAAGGGACTATTTCTTTTCGCGTTGGTACAAAAATGAAATCCAATGGCTCCAAGAACGGGGTGTACAATTGCAAGGCCCAAAGGAAGACAATGCCCGCTTGCTCTGGCACCGCAGCCAACCCATCCTCCAATGCGAGAACCAACTCCTGCTCGTCATGCCCGAATCCATCGATGGCCAGGAAGTCTTTGCCCATCCGCTACACGATGAATTGGAAGCAGCCTTTGGCGAATTGACAGCCATCACCATAGAGGCCAAACAGTCGGACCAATCTCAACTGCCCGACTCTGTCTTTCGCCTACCCCACTACCAAAGTCTGGACCCCTACCAGCTGGGCAGTCCCCGCCCTTTTTTGCACATCCAACGCAAAGGTGCTTTGGAGGCAAGGGAAGAGGAAACGTTTACCAGTCTGGACAGCTTGTTTTACTACCCCTACCAATGGGCATTCCGGCACAAAGTCCAACTCAAAAAATCCTCCATTCTCAGTGTTGTCAACGATGTAACACTCATGGGCAATCTGTCGCACCGAATGCTGGAAGTGATTTTTCAGGAAGACATTCGGGAGTGGCAAAAAAAGGAGGTCGACGACTGGGTAGATCAACATGCGGGCGGATTGCTGGCCAGAGAGGGGGCTGTGTTGTTGATGTACGGCAGAGAACCCGAGCGAATTGCCTTTCTCAACCGCATCAAATACGCTGCCTGGAGTTTGATCTCCATGATTCAGCAAAATGGTTGGTCTGTCGAGGCCACCGAAATGGATCTCAAAGGTCCATTCCAAAACATTCCCGTCAAAGCCAAGGCCGATTTGGTACTGCGGAGAGGAGACGAGTGGGCAGTGATCGACCTGAAGTGGAGAGGGACAACCCGACGTCAGAACATCATCCGAAACGAAGAGGACATACAGCTGACGCTCTACGCCCGCCTATTGACCGAAGGGGCGGACTGGGCACATACCGCTTATTTCATCTTGGACAAAGGGGTGATGATCGCCCGCAACCACTTGGCCTTCAAAGAAGCCATGGCCGTCTCTCCGGATTTGGAACACCAAGAGGTCAACCAGCGCATCTGGCAACGCATGGCCAACACCTTTGACTGGCGGATGAAGCAATTGACAGAAGGACAACTGGAGGTCCGCACCCGCCAAACGGCCGATGAAATAGACGAAACCTACGGCGCGGATTTGCTCGACTTACTGGAGATGCGCAGCGAGGATGCTCCCTTTGACGACTACCGCACCCTGATCAATTTGATCGAATGACCCGGCCATTCTGCGATGGACCCAACCATCTGAGTACTTTTGAGCGTCTTTCCTATCAGAGAGGTTTTCTTTACTTTTGGAGAAAACTCTATCACAGTGACACCACTACGAACAAGCCCAGCGCATTTTTTGAGTCTTGGTGCAATCGTTTTGTTTTTCTTGGCCAGTACAAAAAAGTGCAACAAAACAAGTGATTTCATCGATTGCCATCCCGACAGGGCCACCAAAACAGAGGTCAAAGACCAGTCGGGGATCATCCAGCATGTCAATGGCGACAACTGGGTCATCGTATATGGCGAAAATGGCAACCGCCGCTATCTGCCTTGCAATCTCGAAAAAAGCTGGCAGACAGAAAACAAGCGGGTGCGCTTTGATGGACTCGAAAAAGAGATTCACGCCAATGAGCGTTGGGTCGGCACCCCATTTGTTCTCCAAAAGATCCGAGAAGAGTAGAGCCATCTTTCGATCCATGATGGCAAAACGGCAGGCAAACTGTTAAAACCTCTCTTTTGTGACGGAATGCATTTATCTTGTAAGTCCAAAGCTGGTTGGCAGTCTGTATGACCATTTGAGAACTTTGTAAAACTAAGACAAATATGTTCGATAAAATTCTCCCCATTCTACTTTTGCTTGCCCTTTGGCAACCACTGCAAGCACAGAAAGAAGTGCGCCAAGCGGATGTCCTTCACCTGCAAGACGGCAGCCAGCTGAAGGGCTTCATTGTCCAAGAATACGACAATGGCGACATCCAATTTGATTTGTTTGGCGACGACGTGATCAACATCAAGGCCGAGCAGATCAAAAGCAAGCAGCAAGGGGGCGACAACAAACTCTACTACCCAGATGGCCGCAGTTACAGCGTCAAGGGGTACTACTCCACCCTTCGCATCTCCTCTTCCTGGGGTTCGGATTCCAATACAGAAGAGGGCAGTTTCTCAGGCATGCATCTGCACAATGTCCACGGCTATCAATTGATGCCTCAGCTGGGCATTGGAGGGGGGATAGGCTTGGACATTCTCAGTGGGCCTTCCAATAACACCTATACATTCCTGCCAGTGTATGCAGAAGTACGCGTCTTCCCCGTTCGATCCAAGATTTCTCCTTTCCTAACAGCCAGTGGGGGTTACAGCATGTCGTTCGACATTTTCAACAACTTTGTCGAAGCTGGCGAATTCTACGACGGAGGACTATTCGGCAAGGTAACGGCTGGCGTCAGTTTTGCGACCAAGCGAAAGAGCCAATTTTTCGTAGATGTGGGACTGTTTTTCCTGGACTCGAGGTCCAAGTTCCAAGACTATCTGGATGGAGAAATTCCCGTCTTTGTGGATGAAGAAATTCAATTCCGCCGTTGGGAAATCGGCTTTGGCTGGCTTTTCTAAAGCAGTCAGATTTGCTGCCGAATTTCTTTTTCCTTGCTGTAAAATTTCAAAAAATCACCGAACCATTTCCAGCGGTAGCTCGCCTTGTGGAGCACCTCCACATTTCGGCTGTTTTTCACAACAATCACTCCGATGCCCTGTGCCTGGCAGATGCGGGCCAGTTGACGTCGTTTGATGGCAGGCAGGTCCATGAAGCTGTCTTTGGAAAAGGCCAACCACTGGGCATTGGCTGGATACTGGCGAATCTGTCGGATCACATCCACCAGCTGATGTCGATGACTGTTGATGGTCAACAAACCATATAGAAGGCTGCAAACGGCCCAAATGTTGAGAGGAATGACAAATTGTAGCCAGCCATCATCCATCTTGATGAGGGCCAAATAGGCCCCGCTGATCAGGCAGGCGAATAAACCCATGCGAAAACTGTTGAGCAAGAGGCGGCGAATGTCGGAATAAGGACGGATGGCCGACAAGGTTTTGGCCGACTTGGCTTCCATGGATACCACATAGGTTCCCAGCAGCCAGTGGCGAAAGGCGATGAGCCCGTCCGCTCGTTTTCCCCCAAACTTCTTGCGGGTACGCACCTCCATTTTGGCAAAGGTCTTTCGCCACAGCGATTTTCTGCGGTAGTGGCGATGCAGATGCCGGAGGGCTATTTTTTGAACGCTTTGCTCGGTCAGGACGGCCATGTGCTACTAAACTTTGCTATCGAATGATTTATTTTACGATATATTGGGATTTTTGTTTGCTGAAAGTAAAAAACGCCCTGCATTGTCCAATTTCAGCCCGCCCATCAAAACAAATCATGTGTTGAATGTTTAAATTTGCACTATGGAATTATTAAATCGAATTGAGCGCAGTACTTCTGCTGGTTTGTTTGAGGAAGCCAAGAAATATTTTCCCGGAGGGGTCAACTCTCCGGTCAGAGCTTTCAAATCTGTATCGGGGCCTCCCCTTTTCATCAAAGAAGGCCAAGGCTCCCGCATCACGGACGAAGACGACAACCAATACATCGACTTTTGTTGCTCTTGGGGACCACTGATCCTCGGACACAACAACCGAAAAATTCGGGAAAAAGTGGTGGCAACGGTGGCCAAGGGCACTTCCTTTGGGACACCCAATCGCATGGGCAATGAATTGGGCAGACTGATCATCAGCAATCACCGCTACTTGGAGAAAATCCGTTTTGTCAGTTCGGGAACGGAGGCAGTGATGTCTGCCATTCGACTGGCGCGGGGGATCACGGGCCGGAGCAAGTTGCTGAAATTTGAGGGTTGCTACCACGGCCATGTCGACTCCCTGATGGTCAAGGCCGGATCGGGTCTGGCCACCTTTGGGGTAAGCACCTCTGCGGGCATTCCAGAATCCTTTGCCAAGGAGACCCTTGTGTTGCCCTTGGACAATCGCGAGCTGTTGGAGGAAACGCTGGCAAAACACGGCCAGGAAATCGCCTGTGTCATCATCGAGCCAGTGCCAGCCAACAATGGTTTGTTGTTGCAAGATGAGTCCTTTTTGAAATTCCTGCGCCAGAAGTGCGATGAGTACGATGTACTGCTGGTCTTCGACGAGGTCATCTCCGGTTTTCGGGTGGGATTCGAAGGAGCCGCTGGCTACTACGGTGTCAAACCCGATCTGATCACCTTTGGAAAGATCATTGGAGGTGGAATGCCTGTAGGCGCCTATGGGGGCAGTGCGGAGTTCATGTCTCACATTGCACCAGATGGTCCGGTGTACCAAGCAGGTACTTTGTCGGCCAATCCAGTGGCCATGGCGGCGGGCATCGCTGCGCTGGAGCAGTTGCTGGAGGAAGGCTTTTATGAGCAAATGGCTGAGAAGACCCATCAGTTGGCCAGCCAGATCGAGTCCTATGCCAAGCAAAAGGGATATCCACTGCACATTCCACACATTGGGTCCATATTTTGGATGGCCTTTGCGGAGGAGCGCATCATTCGCGCTGATCAAATTGATCCTGCCAGCATGGAGCATTTCAAGAAATTGCACCACGAGCTGTTGCAAAGAGGCATTTACCTGGGTCCGTCTGGTTATGAGGTGGGCTTTGTGTCTGCGGCACATACGGCGGCGGATTTGGAGCAGGCACGGGAGCACATTTGTGAGAGTTTGGACATTGTGTTTGGTGGGTAAGCAGTGTGGAGATAAGTGGCCAGGGGGAAGATCGAGAGTGGAGGAATGGGGAGAGGATGTGGTGGGGGTGTAGAGAGGGCCTCTGAGGGTGGGACCCACCCTCTAGGCGAGCCCCAAAAGCCCACCCCTCTTTGGAACCACTGCCAAGCACGGCTCCGCCAACCCAAACCTGAACAGATACGTCCAAAATGGATCTAATTTTCAGTCGGAAAAACTGTTCCGCGGTGCCCAGCCTTTCCATTTTTTACACTAATAGGACACGGCACCCCCACAAATTCCATAAATTTTGAGCAACTATTTTTAAAATTATTTTTCTTTAATGCATAAACAATTGCAGCTCAATTTTTTACAAGGGTAAATTGAAGAGACTTTTTTCACTCTTCATATTATTTATTTTTCAAATATATTCATCATTCATGCAAAACCGACGACTTCGCATCCTCTCCTACGTCGTGATCGCCTACATGCTGGTGGCCTTCCTCTGGTGGTCTGTTTTGCTGTACACCAAAAACCAAGACGCCTTCCTGGCCAAGGCGGAATACTGGAAAATCATGCTGATCGCCCGAGAGGAGGTGCAAGATGCTGCCAGCTTTCAACAGACAGAGCTCTACAAAAATCTCCACAGCAAGTACAAGCAACAAGAGTGGATGATCTTTGGCGAGGCGGCCGTCTTTGTCATCAGTTTGGTCATTGGCGTGTACTTGATCAACCGCGCCTACAGCAAGGAGATGAATGCAGCGCAACAAAGGCGAAATTTTCTGCTGTCCATTACCCACGAGCTGAAATCGCCCATCGCTTCCATCCGCCTGATTCTGGAAACCTTTCTCAAAAGAAATCTCTCTGAACAACAGCTGAACAAGTTTTCTCAAAATGCCCTGACCGAAGCAGATCGACTCCACACCTTGGTCAACGACTTGCTCTTGGCGGCGCGAATGGAGGTAGCCTATCAACCAAATTTGGAGCAATTCAAGCTCGATCGCTTCTTGGAAGAGATTGTGCAAAAACTCAATACCAAATATCCAAAGGTAGAGTTCAACCTGCGAATCCCTCAGAGTTTGCCGTCCATAGAAGCAGACCGACTCGGAATGACCAGCGTGGCCCTGAACCTGTTGGAAAATGCCGTCAAATACTCTCCCAACCAAGCCAAAATAGACATCCACCTGTTCGAAGAGTCAGGCAAGGTCTACTGGGAGGTTGCCGACTCGGGTTCAGGCATTCCAGATGAAGAAAAGAAAAAAGTGTTCGACCGATTCTACCGAGTGGGCAATGAGGATACCCGCAAAACAAAAGGGACAGGTCTGGGGTTATACATTGTCAAGCAAATCGTGCAGGCACACAAGGGAATGATTACCATATTGGACAACAAGCCGCAAGGCACCATATTCAAAATATCTTTACCATGCGCATCCTTTTAGTAGAAGACGAAGAGAACATCAGAGACGTTGTGAAACTCAATTTGGAATTGGAAAATTTCGAAGTGGTAGAAACTGACAATGGCCGAGACGCTCTCAAAATCGTCAAAGAACAACACTTTGACCTACTCATTCTGGATGTGATGCTGCCAGAAGTCGACGGATTTCAAATTTGCGAGCAGGTTCGCCTGACCAATATGGATGTTCCCATCATCTTCCTGACAGCCAAAGACACAGCCAATGACCGGATCGCCGGACTGAAAAGAGGAGCCGACGATTACATCACCAAGCCTTTCAGTTTGGAAGAACTTCTGCTGCGAATTCAAAATCTCATCAAGCGCACAGGCAAGACCAACACGCCTCAGCAGGAACAGTATACCTTTGGCAACAACCAGGTTAACTTCAAAACCTTTGAGGCCAGCAGGCAAGGCGAGACCTTCAACCTGACCAAGAAAGAGGCCATGCTTCTCAAGCTGCTGATCGACCGCCGCAACGAAGTAGTTTCACGACAGCAAATCCTCCAATCGGTCTGGGGATACGATGTCTACCCTTCTACCCGCACCATTGACAATTTCATTTTATCTTTCCGGAAGTACTTCGAAGAAGATCCCAAAAATCCACGTTTTTTCCAGTCGGTCAGAGGCGTTGGCTACAAATTCATTGCTCCCTGAGCAGGCCCCTGTAGCTTTACTGGCTGAATTACAAAGATTTCTCCTTCTCCACCACATTGAATAAGCCCGCACTGTTCTCCACCCGCACCCGAAAGCGATGGTAGACAGGCCGTCCATCATCCGACTGCTTGCGCAATACGTTGGTCCCCATGCTGGTCGAGGCCAGATCTACAGTCACCGGCTGATTTGTGTGGACTTTGTAAATGACCTCCCAGTTGCCCAAGCGATTCATTTTCTCCAAATGGTATTGAGAGTTGTATGCAGTGGGTGTCCAACTCAATTCCACATTTTGGACTTCCAAAGGGCTGCCCACAGGCAAAGAAGACGTATGTGACAGTGCTGGGGCTTCCGGATTGATGGAATCGATCACGGCTGTCAGCATCAATTTGGAAGGAATGGAAGGAACCCACTCCTGCTGCCCATCGGCATTCTTGACCCTCCGATAAGCGACGATTCGATAGTACAAGGGATCGCCATAGGGTACAAAACCATCTTCAAAATCATCTTCGACCTGATAGGAAGGGGCCCCCACCCAATTTTCTGCAACCAAATCATAGGTTTTGACAGGCTCCATGCTACGAATGGAAAGTGCCTTGGTCGGATCATCGGTGCGGAAGATGGTCAGGCGTTTCACATTTTGTTCAATCGGAAAACCATTGACCTCAAACTTGATGGCCGCTCCTCGGAGGGGGACTTCCACAGGAGGTTGGGTGTAGACTTTCTTGATTCCTGGCTCATCTGGTGGCCGGGTATTGATCAGGAAGACAGGACCGGAAATTGGACTGGGATCACTCATTTTGCCCCTCGATCCAATTTCTCTACCCATGTAGAAATAAAAACTCTGACTGGCACCATCCAAGGTAAAATCGGTAAACTGAATGCGATTGCCCCCCAATTTTTTGGCCATCGGAGCTTGGTCCATTTCCGGATCGCCTGGGTCCAACAAGACACCAGAATCGTCTCGAATCTTCTGGGGATTGGGCTGTGGCTGGTAGCTTCCCCCCTTGATGTAAGAATACAGCAGTGGTTGCTCTGTCAAAGGGGTAAAGGCGCTGAAGATGGCGGCTTTGACTTTGTCCAATACCTGACCTGGTTCTTTGCTCCCATCAAAGTGAGGAGACTTGTTGGGGCGCGGAAAACGGTAGTTGCCTGCCTCCCTCGGAAAGCGCCGGAAGGCATTGTTGGGATTGCTCAAAGTGGCATCGTAATAGGGCTTGCTGGAATCGTTGTAGATGTAGTCAAAACTCACCAAGTTTTTCCACCGATCTGCCCGATAGGGATCGTCTTCTCCCAATTCTGCCAATTTGTTTTTGATCTGATCAACGGTGGCATCGCTGTACAAGGCCCGCAGCAGCGAGTCCTCACTGGCGCGATAAAAGGCAGCTGAAAATGGCTGATGGGTAAATTGGACCGAAAAGGTGTAAGTCGACTTGAAGTAAAAGTCTGGCCGGGTGGCATACTTGCCCCCACTTGGGGCCTCTGGCGGCAGTGGCTCGATGAAGCCCATCGCAATCACCGGAGCGGGGATGCCGAGGGCAGATAAATAGTTGAACGCACTGTCCTTGGAACGGGCCGACATCCAAGTGCGCCTGCTCAAATCCCCGGCAGTTGGTAGGATGTTGGCCTCAGTCAGACCACTGCTGGCATCGGCATGCAAATAAAGTCTGTAGCCAGGGTAATAATTCACCCGCTTGTTGGCCCCCAATACAATCGGATCGGCTGGATCAAAGGAGGGGTCAAAGGCGATGATTTCCAGAGGAGTGGCCGTTCCAATGTTGTTCACCCTCAAGACTTCCAAGACCTTGCGCGGCCCGCCTGGGTCCAATGCCCGCTCAATGCGCACAACCCCTCGATGCCAATACACCGGATCGGCATTGCCAGATTGTGGATGAACGGCCAACTGCTTGCTGTCCAACTGGATGCGATACACCCCAATGATGTTGCCCGTACCCACTTCGGGAAGGTTTGCAATGTTTGCATCGTCCCACAATCCCCTCAACTCCTCTGTGGTGACTTCGCCATCTCTGGTATAGGAATCGCTAACGACTGGCCAACTGGGATCGTTGATGGTGACCAGGCTGGTCAAGGGATTGTTGCCACCCCAAGAATTTTCATCCGCCATGTTTTCCACCGCGCTGAAGCGATCACCTGCCTTCGGCCCTTCGTAGCTCAATACCGTCATGAACTGTCCTGAACCAGGCGGCGTTTCCTCTGCAATGCCCTTTTCCTTTTTCTCAACGGTAAACACAGGCCCCTCCCCTGCCACAGTCGAACTCACCACAGACACGATGATGTAATTCACCCCACCAGCTGCCAAGACACCTCCCACAAACTGACTCATTTGCACAACGGGCAAGCTGGGGGTCAAGGTCGTATTGTTGCTGTTGAAATGGTAAGGCTCTGTACGGACGACAGCCCAACGATTGTTGCTCCCATGCTGATTGACCTGCTTGATGCCTCCCTCCACCAATCGAGGCGCATCTTGTCGGAAAAACAATTCCACCTGATCGCCCCACTGATGGTTGAGTTCATGGGTGTGGAAATAGTCAAAAGTCACCCGGATCAGCGTTTTATCTGGTCCGGCATTGCCCAACATCGTTTGTTCTTCAGCCGTCGTGAGGACCAGCGGATCTTCTGATTGGATCAACTGTACCTTAAAATTGGCAGGTGGCAGCAATTGATTGGCCTTGACAATTTGGGTATTGTTCGTCGTACGAGCCGCTCCAACAGCCGATGCCCGACTGAACCAATTGATGCCATAGGGAGCATACAGATGTCTCCCACTTTCGGTCTCTTGGTGAACGTACATCACCCGGTTGGCATCTCCGTTGTTGGGAATGGGAAGGGTTTCAAATTGAGATGGACTGTCTAGGTCTTGGTAATTTTCGTCGTGCGACAGCTCCGGTTTCACCCAATTGCTTGCTCCTTGCTTTTTGTATTCGATTCCAAAAAATACCGGGTTGGTCCTCTGGATGGCACAAAACTCATCGGGAGGGCTGAAGAAGGGCTCAAGGACCACCGCAGGATCGTCTTGTTCCATGAAAAGGCTGATGAATCGTGTCTGTCCATCTGGGGTGTAGCCGTTGGCATCGGTGATGGAAGAAGGGGCCAAGCCGCCATTGTCCAAATACAAACCATATCGAATGGGCTGCAAAACCGGAACTTCTGGCAAGCGATGATCTGTCAGCCGCGTGGGAATGGTCATGTAAAAATGCCGCACCGGACGCGTGCCGGAGCCATCGTCGATGTTGCCAAAGGTATCGTAAAAGGCCAAGTGAATCCAGGGCGTTTGGGCATCTGTCGATCGGGTGTCGATGTGTCCGAGGCCCAACATGCGGGCGACATGAAAATCTGCTGCCACAATCCTGAGCATGTCCAAATAGCTCACCTGAATGGAGCCATCTTCCGGGGCTTGACCCGGCAAGGTATCCCTGGCCATTGGATCCGTGTCCGACAGTTGGATGTATTTGTCAACAGCCTCTCGAATGCCACCATTGCGCTGCCAGCGATCTTCGTAATTGGCCACCCGCACCGTTGCACCATCGTTGAACTTTGGCCAACGTCCGTCAATGGGATAAGCCGCATCCTCCAGCCACCGCAAGACCCTGGCATCGTCCAAAGACAGGGCAAAGTCGTCAATGCCAATCCAGTCTGTGAACCGAATGAAATCGTCATAGGTCTCCAACTCAATCCGCCGAAAAAATCCATCTTGGACTGCCATGCGCACAGATCGGATGTTTTCCGACAACATCATCGGCATACAGCTTTTGCGCGCGCCCTTGCAAAGGTACAAATTGTCCAAGCCAAAATCATTGTCTCTGTCCTTGAACGACTGACTGTAAATCTCTATGCGAACCGCTCCCTTGGGGGAATTGACAAAGCTCAAGCGCCAAAATTCCCATTGATCAATCTTCTCTGGCGATTCAAAAGTTTGTTTTGTCAGCAACTCTTCTGTGGACAAATCAATGACCCGCACCTCCACTCGTGCCGGGAGGGAAAATTCGGTATTCAGTGTGCTGAGCCAGCCGGAGAAACAATAGGTCGCCCCCGGCTCCAATTTGAAGTTCTGACGCCAGACAACTGCCTTGGAACCCCTGGCGCCATTGACAGCCAAAAACTGTTTGCCTTTTTGCGCCCTGCCAGACCAATCGCCTCGAATTGCAGCAGCTTCATCTGTCACGTGAATGCTGCCAGAAGTCTTTTCCCCTCCCTTGTTGTAGTTAGTTTCAAAACCAACGATGCCTTTTTCAAAGTCCGGATTGGCGACAAAGTTGGTTGCCTCATCACAACAGCCAGGAACGCCTTTTTTGCTGAACTCTTTTTTCTTCTCTTCGTCAAACTTGGCGCGGGACTCAGACGCTTTGGTTATCTCCCCCTCCATCTGCCCAATGGGGACATCCATCAAATCGTCACACCAGTTTTCATTGGTAAAGGTTTTGCGACAACTGACAAAAACCTGTGGCAAGGGGGTATTGTCCACCACCGACAAAGCCTCGGCGCGCAAGATGGGCTCGCCTCCCGTCTGCTCCACCCCAAAGCGAGCAATGAATCCAAGCTTTCCTTCCAAAGTCGCCTCCAGCAAGGCATCGCCATACTGCTCCATGAAACTCAGTGTATCTCCCATGGGATCAGTACCGGCCCGAATGGCATCGTAGCGGCCAATGTCTCTGAAATAGAGATAGACAGTCGTTTGGGTATTGGTATTAACATAGACCCACAGGCGCTGTGCATCGTGGACCACATCAGGAGCCATTTCTTCAAAATCAATGATGGTGGGAAAGCGCCGTTGATAGGGGGTGCGATGGAGTCTGACAAAATCCTCTGGTTTGTTGAAATTGATGGCAGAGCCCGCCGAGTTGCCCTTGGGAAGATGGGAGTCTCCCAAATTTCGCAACAATTCCCAACGAAGATGAAAGCCTGTTGCACTCCCGTCAGAAGAATCTGATCCGGCAGATTGCAAATACAAATATGGTGATTGTACCTTCAGGTCACCGTTCCAATTTTGAAACATTGAACTAGGGTTTTTATTTTTGATCGGCAAGCCTTTTCACAGCCCACCAAAATGTTGTTCGTTACGGAGTCATGCTGATGCTTCCGGTATTGACAGTAGCCGCTGCCACATAGGCCGAGCCATTCCATTCCAGATAGCGGAAACGGAAGCGCAAATTGGCAGCCGTGATGTTCTTTGCAGCATTCATCACCAAGGCCTGCGAGCGATCCTTGGAAAACAGGACGTGGTAATTGGCATCGGGAAGACCTCCACTGAGCACCGCCAAACTCCCCGACAAAGCAGCATCCGGAATTTTTGGATCGTTGAATGGCTCTGGATTTCGAATCCACACAGCAAAGACCTTGTTGGTATTGTGCTGGCGTAGAATGTTGAACTCTGTGGACACGGCAGCATCCAATGGCGCCAACTTCCAAGCCCCCTCGATGAGGCGATCAAATGGATCGGCATACGCAGTGGCCAAGGCGGTATTGGCAGCAGAGAGTGTTCCCCGCAAGATGTCGTAACCCGTATTGATGTCGGCATTGCTGGCGGCAGTTTCCATACCGAAAATGGCATCTCTCGTATTGCCTTGGCCATCGTCGAGTTGGTAGCTGTTGACCTGTCCTCCAAAGTGGGGATAGCGCGACGTTTGGAAAACATAGCGATGGATTTCCCTGCTGTCGCCCTTGTAGAGGTTGTTGAACAAAGCCGTGTACAGTTTCAGTGGCTTGAGGTAGTTCATCGTGATTTCTGTGTGAACGGCAGCCGGACGAATCAAATCTCCTCCCGAAACATAACAATCGGCACCGGGGAAGAGGTCATTGAGCAATTCCGGATTGCGCAAATGGGAAATCTGCAGGATGTCGGCCGGGATGCGCGGATCGGAATCCTGTGGCCAATCGACAATGGCCTGCGGGATGTTGGTATTGGTCACACCAATGGGCAATGGATTGGGGATGGAGACGTCCTCCTTGGGGTCTTTGACCACCACTTGCAAACCAGAGCCCGTAATGGCCGGAAGCCCTTTGTAAGCAGGCCAATCGCCAAAGAAGTGGTACACATAGTTTTGGGTATAAAAGACCAACAGACGGGCATCTTCGTAAAACAGAGGCTTGGCCCGAACCAGATTGCCATCCGCATTGGGATAGGACCGCTGGTAGTCGATGTAGCTCCGCAAACCCGTCAAGGCATATTGATCCGGATTGGTGCCGGGTGCCACGTATTTGACTTGGGCATGCTCGTGGAAATATCCAAGAGGCCCCACCGTCTGAAAGCCAAAGTAATGGTCAAAACTGTGATCGGTATTTGTCGTCGGACCTTCGACCGAATCGCGGAAGCCGATCTTTACGGCATATTTTGTATCGGGTCGCCAAACCGGGGCCAACATGTTCTGGATGGCGGCCTGCATGCTCTGAAACTGTTCCTCAATGGCCGCCTGCCCAGGGATGTGGCTGTTCCATTGCCAGTCTTCCCAAGTGTAGTAACAAATCTCGTGCAGCAAGGTCGGACAATTCTCCTCTCTCGGTGGTTGGCCATTGCCCTCTTTGATCCAATCCATCAAACGTCTCACATATTCGATGAGCAGTTCGATGTCCCGACATTCTTTTTCCTTTTCTCTACAACGCTCCTCAAATTTGGCGCATTCTCTCTGGAGTCGCAGGTAAATCCGATAATTGCAATCGTACCATTCTTTGTAGAGGCGGTTGTATTCTGCGCAGAATTTGTCCGTCGCCTTTTTGATTCGCTCGATGATCGCATCGCATTCATCTGGCAGGATCAATTCTGTGCGAGTCGACTCTCCCGTAGGCCTAAGAATGTTGCCTCTCCAATCGACGGTTTTCCCAAGTGCTTCGCGCTTGGACTTTCCTTTTTCCCAACAATCCAAATGATCCAAACAGATCGGGCAGTCCTCCGAAGAAAAGCCCTGATCGGGAATGCGGATTTCGCCTTCGACCAATGATTCTTTCAGGAGTTGCTCCAAAGAATAGGCAGCCTTTTTTCGGTCTTCGACAGATGCAAAGTATTCTATCCGACGCGCAATCACTTCCTCGGCATCATTGACGATGTTGAAGTAAAACCGTTGGTCTTTACTCGACTCCAGTTGATACGATTTTTCTTCCATGCCACAGCGAACAGCTTCCCACATCTCACTCCTTGCAGCACTCGGGCTTGGGTAGTGCTGGCTGCTGCTCAAGACAATTTTTCTCTCTTCCTTGTCCCAAATTCGGAAGCGGTATTCATCAATGCCATCCTCGTCTCGTTCTTGGTAAATCTCGTGCGACAAACGACTGGGCTGATGAGGAAAGCACTCATGGAACTGATCGCTGAAATCCTGGTATTCCTCACAAACCTTTTGCCCCTCCTCTTTGAGTTTTGCCAATTCCTCCTTGCACTTTGCCTCCTTGTCGACGAGTTGGTCGAGGTATTCCTCCAAGGCAGATGCATCATACAAGTTCAGATCACAACAAGGGCTGCGCAATGCAGTCAATTGCTCGGTCAGCTGCCTGATTTCTTCCAATATCTTATTTGCTCTTTCTTTGTCTTGCTCCAACGTCTCGAAATAGGCACGTCTCAGTTGTTCGACTCGTATCCTCATCATTTCCTCATCGAGGTCGTCCGACTCTTGGCAGGAGACAATTTCTATTTTTCCAACAGACCGATCCGGATTGTCGTACATCACCGGAGCCAGTACCTGGTACGCGCTCAGCACCCTGCTTTCGATCAATTGAAACTCCCAGCTGGCGCCATTGGACACTTTTTCAAAGAAGTGAATCTGGATCTCCCTGGACCAAGTGGTCAACTTCATACTCAGCTCGGGCGAAGGCTCAGAGAAGTACACCTCCACCCTCGCCTTGGTGTCAAAGGCCATGGACTGATTGGTTCCAAAATGGCTTCCGTAAGACAATACTTGCCCATCGTCGCCAATGATCCGAAAGACCAATCCTCCCTTTTGTCGAAACTGGCCATCCGCATAGGAGGTACCCGTCCCGACATCCATCCAGTGAACACACTTTCGCTCTCTGCGCTTGCCTTCGCAAAATAGAGAAGTAGAAGTGATGCCAAACTGCTCGGGTACATACCAGCCAGACTCTCCCATCGTCGTCCAATTCAAGGGGGTCTGCGACAGGAGTCGGAGTCGGTTGTACTCATTGCCTTGTGCCTGCCAGAACCCTACCCGGTACCTGGCGGGATCGGCACTGAGGGCGTTCAAAGCGGCGGGAACGGCCATGGCTTCATAGGGATGATAGGTCACCCAACTGCTGCCGTTCCAGGCGTAAATTTCGACATCTTCTACCGAATACCGATGGACCACCTGCCGGGCCTCTGGCAAGGGAGGCACCAAGTCTTGATAACCCGAGGGGGTCAGGCCCTGCCGACCAATTTTGACATCGACCGCATCTGGCAGAACAGGCTTTTTGAATTCGATGTCGACATAGGTATCAAGTGGTAAAATGGAGTTGTTGAATTTGGCGTCGCTCTGGCTGGGCAAGGAGGTACCAAAGGAGGCCAGGATGAGCGGGCCACTGCCGGGCGCGTGATTGTCGACGGGGAAGTCTTCCTGCGACAAAATGTTGACCGCCGAAAATGGCAGGGAATCCGTAGAGCTGGACGAATTGCTGATCGCATCATTGAAAGGCTTGACGGGCGAGGTATCCACCAGATTGCTTTTCTCCCACTTGAACTCCACATTGAAGCACTTCTCGATCCGCTTTTTGAACTTCCAAAAACCAATCGTGATCCCCACGCACAGGCGCACAGAGCCTTTGATGAGAAAGGGCTTGGGAGCTTCCACGAAGAGCGAAGTATCGATGCTGATGTTGAACCCAACCCAGAGAAGATAAACGTCCACATGGCCACCCAGCAAGGCAAAGCCACCGATCTGCGGCCGCTCAAAGCTGATCTGCCCACCGACTTCGATGTACACACCGACCGAAGCGCGGACCATTCCACCCGCATATTTTTTCTTGAATCCCCAACTCACGCCTGCCCCGGCGCGAATGCCCGCCGCCGACAACATGAGGTAGGCCGTCGCATCAAACAGGCTCAGGATGCGGGCAGTGATGCGTTTGTCCTCTCGACCAAAATTGATGTACCAAGCCTTGGGGTCCTGGAAGAAGAATCCCGCCTGCACCTCAGCATACAAATCGAGGATCTGGCCACTGTCTTGGGGAATGTTGTAGTCTGCGCCAAATCCAGTCTCAACCGAGGACGGACTGACCGCCAAAAAGGCAGAAAAAGGTGGATCATTCCCGATCAAACCAACTCGCTCGCCCAACACATTGGCTTTGCCCTCCAAGTAGAACAACTCAGGCAGGGAGAGCATCAAAAAGAGCTTGAGGGAAAAAGACTTGCCGCCATCTGCTGTGGTCGCCAGCGAAACGCCAGCCCCTACTGAAAATGCATTGTCGGCATCTGCCGTTTGGTCTGGACCTGCAAATTTCGAAACGTCAATGCCCTCTGGTGTTTTTTTGTAGTACTGAAACCAAGTGTCGTCATCGGTCAGATTCACAACCGATTTGCTCGCCACATATCGCTGTCCCAACAAGCCTCGAAAGCCGTAAATGCCCAGGCCCGTGGCCCCGAGGGGAATGGGGCTGGCCAATTCCACAGATGCATTCACGATCCAGGATGGATGAGAAGGATTGTATTTGATGGAGGCTCCCCCTGCGATTTTTGCTTTGGGCAAGGCAAATTTCACCCCACCTTCGTACTCGGTACCTGTCCCCGCGTCCTTGACAGCCAAATAACCAGAGATCAAAGCCGTGGCCGTTTCCTTGCTGGCATTGCCGGGGATGATGAGGTCAAGCGAAATGCTCTGGATGCGCAAAAAGCGATGGGGCGTCAGACCATCGACGGAGTAGAAAAACTTGATGCCGTCTCCTCGCGCATCTACCCCACCCGGATCGAGGCTGATGCCCCCGTCAAATCCGAAATAGCGATACTTGCGCAAGGTACTGCCATGCTCCTGCTGGTGAGAGCCAAAGTGAATGGCCGTAATGGCAATCTCGGCCGGACCAATCTTGATCTTGGCCCCTTGTGGCAATGGCAAAGTGCCACCTTCTATTTCAATGCGCCCATCGCTCCAAATCAACAGTTTTTCCACACAAAAGTCTCCCTTCAGCAAGCCGGAAATGGTCGGTTCCAAAAACTTGATGCAACCCGACAGACCAAAGTAAAAGTCATCGTCTTTCTTACCGAAGTACAGACTCTTGATGGTGATGGCAAAGATGTTGGAAAAGCGAATCTCCTTGAAGCCATCATCTTCATAAACAGTGATGTTGAAATCGCCATCCTCCTGTATGTCAATCTTGATCCGAATTTCGGCTTTTTCTCCATTGGCATCATCAAATCCCGGCAGCGTCAGGGTTCCTTCGATGAGGGAGTTGGTGATTTTGTTTTGCTGGAAGGTCATCGAAAAGCGGTCCAGGCTGATCGAAAAGTCCGACCCAAATTTTACCTTCACAAAAGGGGCTGGACTTCCCGCTGCCTTGGCTTCCAACGACAATGTCCCGGACAATCCCCCCGTCCCAATGACGAGCTGCTTGCCCTTGATGATTCCCGTCGAATTGCCATCGTCGTGGTTCCAAAATTGTGGAAAAGACAGGCTGGCCTCTTCGATGTACACGCCCACAAAATCTGCCGGGCGGCCATCGCGATCTGCCTCCGGAATGTTCTCCGTCCGACTGATGTCCAATTTGGCCAAAGACATGGAAATGCCAAAACCAGTGTTGCCAATGGTCGACGGATGGTCGAGTCGCACAGTGATGTCCTCATCGAATCCGATGCCTCGCTCGGTGCTGAAATACAGCTTGCCCGGATCAAATGTCAACATGCTGCGGGTGGGTGCGGGCAAGGGGGTGCCACCGACGGCATTGAGAGGCAACAGCACATTGCGGGGAAATTCAATGCCCGCCGATACAGACAAAGTTGCATCAATTTTGGGTGTCAGCAGTCGCTTGAGCCAGCTCTTGAAGTCCCCGTCAAAAAAGCTGGAAAAGAACTGATCAAATCGCTCGTCGGTATTGCCATCGCTGAGCGCATCGAGGATGTAAACCGAAAAAACCACTGCGCCCATGCCATTGATTCCAGAGGCATTGTTGATCTCGTTGATGACCTCATCGATGGGACTGGGCGTGACCGGATGGGGAATGGCCGTGCCAAACATCGCATTGACATCGTCGACAAAGGTATTGATCGGATTGGGGCCACTGATGAAAATTTGCAACACCCGATCCAGCATTTGGGCTTCCGACACATCCAAAATGGCCAAGGCCAAGTCGAAGAAATCAGATGGTTGAAAGGAAAAGGTCGACAGATCAAAATTGCGCAAATAGCCCAAGACCGGCCAGTCGTATTGCAAGCTGATGGGAAACTCGCTGATGTCTGGATTGTCCGGATCATGCGAGGGGTTGAGAACCAGAAACAGACCAGTCCCCGGAATTTCGATGTCAATCCGCGTCAAGCTCACAATGCCCATGCTGTAAAAGCCCTTGTCGCCCTTGTCGCTGACCGAATATTGAAGATCGCGAAAATAGATCTTGCTCAAAAGATTGGAAACACCATCCTTTACAAAACCCAACTCGCTCGGGAGGGCATCCGAGGAAATGAGTGCGCTGACAGGTGGATAAAATTTCGTTGGCATAGGGGTTCTATTTTTGATCAATCACAATGTCGTCCAAGCTGATCGATTCTCGCTTGACCAGACAAGGCATGGAAATGGGTTCATCAGGAGATTCGAGCCTCAGGCGGTAGCTTCCCGGACGCAATGGCAGTCGGTCGATTTGCCACCGACAAGGAACAGCAGGCTGTGGCTGTTCTATTTCCAAAAACATCCAATCATCATAGGCGACGACCCGCAGGCGGACGCGGGCCACAGTTGGATACAGACTCAACTGTATGGTGCCATCTGGCCCCCACTTCATCAGCTGTGGGGTGGGCACCCATTCCGCCTGTTCCTCATCAAAGGATTCGGCCAGCAGCTCCAAATCGTAGCGGCTGGAAAACAGGCTGACTCCCTCGCAGGCAGGCTCTTGTTGCCAGTACAAGAGGGCATCGTCTTCTCCGTACAAGCGCAGATAGACCTGGGCTTGGGTGACGGGTTGGGCCAGGGCCTGGCAGCTGCAAATGACCCAGAGGCAAAGTAGGTGGTACAATCCTTTCATCAGCTATTGGCATTTCCGATGGCGGTGATCAATTGGTCGATCATGGCCTTGGTTTTGGTTTGGCTAAAATCTTTTGTCGTCGTCTGTCCGTGCTTGCGAAGAGTCGAGACAGCCTGCAGTTGAGGGAGGTGAAAATGTCCCGAGTCCACAAACTTTCCAAGCTCGTCCTGCAATCGTTTGGTGCGGTAGTAGATTTCATTGGACAAGTAGTTGGCCCCAGAGCCTTGCCGACTTCGAATCTCTGAAAATTTGGGCTTGGTCCCAGCATTCAAATCGGAAGGCACCTTGTTGCTTCCCAAGACACTGTTGTGCGGATGTCCAGCATTTTCGATGGGCAAGTTGGTATCGGCCAAATGCCCTTTGGGGATCAAAATGTTATTCTCCTTAGGCAAAACCTCTGCTGTTTTGGTGGCACCACCAACATCAGTCCACTGATATTCAAAGGCACTGTTGTAGTAGATGGGGAATGTTCGCCCACCATTGGCGCTTGGATTGATCTTGGCAACGGGCAGGCTTGTCCAGTAAAATTCGTCGCCGACAAGGTCTGCTGGGAAGCGGAAGGAAGCCAGCAAAGAAACGGGAGGCTTGTTTTCATTGTCAGCCAAAGCCCCTCGGTAGCGAGCAGCAAATCGGTCGATCCAAAATTCAAGTACCCCCCCTTGGCTCATGGTCATGATCATGTCGACAGCCACATGTCGCGGATGGTTGTTGTCGATGTAGCGGCGCATGAAGTTTTCCACCACATTGTCGTCGTCAAAGTCGCGGTAGCGAACCGGAAAGATGGGGGCTTCTACATACACATTGGCAAAACCAGGCAAGGATTTTCCGTGCAGTGCCAAAACCGCCGCTCCCGATGGATTGCTCTGATAGGGATTGGCACCCAAGCTGAAGGGATCGAAGCCCGTCACCAATACCTTTTTGGCAGCCCCTGCCCCACTGAAATTGACCGATTCGTAGCCCCTGGATTTGCTCTCCAACAGCTTGACCAGTCGGTTGCGATCCCCCAGCGATTGCAAAAGGAAAGGATGGCTCTTGAGGGCGACCAGCATCTTGAGGCGCCCCCAGTACAGCGGTCGGTCATCGGCATCGACCATGGACGCATTGGCACAGGCCTTCCGGGCCCGGTCCAAAATCTTGGGTGCAAATGTGTTCACAGCTGATTCCAAATTGCTCAAGCCAGCAGGTGTATTGGGAGCAATGGCAACCGCATCAATGAAGTCTTTGACCAACTTCTTCATCGGATGGAGGCCACTGAGGACTCCAAGGGTGTCTTTCTTGATGAGGAAATCCTCGTAGGTCTGCTCCATCTGGTGCAAATCGCCACGAGTGGCCGGATTGCCGGGGATGGCCTGCTGGACGGTCACCTCTGTATCCGTGCCATTGAAGTTGACCGCGGTCACCGTGTAGTTGCCATCGTTTTGCTTGCTGTTGCCAGAGTTTTTTACCGTAACTGTATCGTCGATGAAAATTTCTTTGGTCAGGTCAATCCCACCGATGAGGAATTGTTTGACCCCCTGGTTGACTGCTTTGATGGAGAAATTGCGGGGCGGTCGTTTTTTGACACCCAAGCCCTCCTCGTAATTGCGCAAGTAAGCCGACGGCATGGGCTCATCCGCAGAGAAAGCATCAGAAAAGAAAAACAGTCCGCCATCTACTGAATAGACAATGATGTCGACCATCGGAAAACTGGTTTTGGCCAGTCCGTTGGCATCCAAGCCGCGCACACCCAGCTTGTACTTCGTGTAACTTTTGCCATTGGCATCCGAAAATGGATTGCTTGCATCGGCTTGCAATTGGACATTGCGGGGATACTTGGCCTCAAAGCCTGGCAAACTTTTGAGGGTGGTGTATTCTTGTTTGGAAATGCCCAAGATCATCATGCCGTCCAATGGCTTGCCCTTGGGTGGAGCCTGCTCTTGGAGTTGCAAAGAAGTCACCTTGTTGCCACCGATGTCCAGTGTATCGAAATACAAATTGTAGCCGCCGACCAATTGGGCCTCCTGGAAAAAAGACCCTTTTTTGCTCACGCCTCCCGTCAATCCATTGGTGGGTACAAAAGCGGCATTGCTGTTGCTGAAGACAGACTTGGCCACTGCGTAAAAGATCAGTCGTCCATTGGGAAGGGCTGCCTCTGTGATGGCAATCCCTCGATCTACCTGATGCTCAAAGCCAATGGCAGAAGCATCGACAAATTTGCGGTCCTGCGCCGTCAACCAGGAAAAATCAAAGCTTCCCGCCCACTTCAAATTGGCATCCAGGTTGAGCGGCCCAAAAAGATTGTCCAAGTAGGCATCCGTCTTGGGCACTTCTGGCGGCGAGGGATTGGTGGAATCGATCCGCAGGCCGTAATGCAACTTGATCAGCCAAGCTGTCCCTTCTCTATTGCCCGCTCCCAAGTCGCGATTGGGATAGCGGAAACCAATGACATTGGTGAGGGCACCAGCAGGGTACAAATCTGCATCGGCAATGAATTGTCCTTTGGTCACAGAAGTCAGTGGACGACCGTGGTCGATGTATAAAATTGGTTTTTTGTTGTAGTCCTTTCGGAAGCGCAGATGCACCTCATTGTAGGCATTGGCGTTGGCAGCAGAAGGTCGATTGACCAGCAAAATGGGCCAGGAATGGGTCTCGTATTTCTGGTCGGCAATTCCCGCCGCTGTACTGCCCATAGACAAGGCAAATTTGTTGGCTGTCCCATCGTCGTATTTTCCATAAAAATTGTAGGACAGGCCATTTTCATTTCGCACATCCACATAGAGGGTATTCTGCGTATGAAATTTCTTGATGACCTTGACGTGAATGTCATCGCCTGTGAGTTTCCCCTGTCCGCCCAGTCCATCGTCCACCATCAGCCATCCCTTTTCCGAATTGTGCATTCCAAAAAAGGCAGCCGGATCGATGTAGCGCAAAACCTCCTCCCGCTTCAGTCGCAAATTCAGTTTTTGGGCATTGGTTCCAGAAGGCATGCCAGTGACATCGATGAGATGACTCGTCTTGCGAACGTAGTTCATGTCCAGCTGAAAGTCCCCCTCTTCCAGTACAATCTCAAAACCAAAATCGTAGGGATTGCCTCCATCATCGTGTAGGAAATTGGCCAAATGGGTCCCTCTGGATACAAAAGGCAATTGAAAATCCGGATCAGAGCGATAGAAGTAATTGTCCAGCAGGATGTTGCCAGCCTGGTTGCCAGGGTCATATCCCAAAGCCTTGCTTTCGAAAGGCACTGCCCCGTTTTGGGCCGTATGCAATTGCCAAAGCATGTCCACAAAGGTGGAGGCGCCGGATTGGTTCCGCATCAGTTTTTCATCTCCCGAAGAGGTGCCCTTGAGGATGTCTGTCAACTTGATGCCGCGATAGATGAAGTAGCGCACGGGCGTAAAGCCGAGCATGGCCTGCCGGAAGGGTTTGAGGATGAGGTTGACCACCTTGGTGTTGGCCGGATCGCGTTGGACCATCACGATGCCATCCACAACGGCATAGGCCTTTGGCTCAGCGGAAGCGTTGAACAAAGCGGTGGCCCGGTATTGATTGGCTTCGTTGCCCGTGACCGGACCGTAGGCCAAAGCCGCTGTTTGGGTCAGTAAATTGTGTTGGCAAAAGAAATGCGATTTGGGCGCCAGATCCGCAGGAGTGACCGACTTGTATCGCTGGGAAGGCAACTCTGCTTGTTCGTAGATCGGAATGCTCTGCTCCCCTTTTTCCAAGACCACAAAAGGATTGATGGAAGAGTAAATTTTGGGTGTGATCTTGACCTTGCTCTGGTTGCGGTCCAAATTCAAGATGCCATTGAATTGGATTTCCCACTGCTCGCCACTTGCCACCGCCCCCGTAGACATGATCACAGGAGCATTCATGGAGGCCCAAGCGGCTCCTCCCCCACCAAATGCCCAGGAAGCACCATTGTAAGCAAAGACTTCGCTTTCCACAGTCCCATTTTCGAAGGTCATTTCCATTTCGATCTTGATGGACTCTACACGCACAGTGCCTGCATCGATCAATACCCGAACGTTGAAGTTGCTGTTCAAAACCGTCCCGAAACTGTCTACTTCAAAAAAACGGGGCATCGGCTCCATTCCACTTCCCTTGTGGAATCCCAAACGGGCAAAGACCAGTTCGCGATAACTGAAATTGTTGTTGGCATCTGGTGAATCCCCTGCCTGTGGTCCGTCGTGTGGCGTCACTTCCCCCAGCAAAAATAATCGAAGGGGATGAGTGGGCAGGGCAACGCCAGGACCATTGCGGGGCGGCCGATTGTTTTCTGCCCAGGTGGCATTGTTGGTGTAATCATCCGCTCCTGCTGCCAAACCACTGATGGGCTGTTCTTGCATGATCCAAGTCCCTGGCCGATTGGTGGTCAGGGAAAAGGTCGGAACATTTTGCTTGATGAGGAAATGATCGATGTTCACCCAACTGTTTGCAACTGTATGGCAGCGAATCACCCAAAAGTCATTCAGGGTGTATCCACTGTTGTTGCCAAACTGAACGTTGACACCATCGCCCACTAGGATGTTGGTCCCCGCAGCAGGCAGGGGCGCAGCAGCGCTCCAAGCGCCTGCATCCGGAGCAATTTGATAGGTATTGGGCGTGACAGAAGCGTTGCTGATTCGAATGGTATAAAATGATGTGGTGGCCCCTGTGTAGGCAGAATGGACCGTCAGATCATTGGTTCCGGTTCCCACAAATTCCACGGTGGGAAAGCCATTGCTCATACACAACAGCAAGCGGGACTGTGCCGCGGGAAGACTGGCACCAACCCCGGCAGAGCGAAAGCTGGCCAAGGTCCCTCTGTTTTGCACCCGCACATGGGCAAAACGATTGGCAACTGATTCGGCCTGAATGTGCCATTTGTCCCCCACTGTGTGCCCATCCACTGCCGCAAAGGTGACCGAAATGTTGTCTCCGATGACCATGGCGCCAACAGCAATGTCGGTAGCAGCTACTAGCTCCACACCATCTTTGAACACCTTGTATTTGTCGGGATTGGTCGAATCGTCTGCAATTTCTACGATGTAGGTAGCGGCAGCAGCCCCCGAATAACTGCCAGATACCGTCAGATCATTGGTTCCACTGCCATCAAATATGGGAGCGGAGATGTCTGTTTTGGGATTTTGGTGAGGCGGTTCATCGGCATAGACAAGTCCGGCAGGGCTGGCTGCATTGTGAGTGATCCACAAGTCCGGACTGTGCGTGGGCTTAGAGGCCATGTTGTTGACCCCATTGTCGGCCAGGAAATTGCGGATTCTCAAATCCCGCTGGCTGTGATTGTAGGCGATGGCGGCTGCCACGGCGGCATCGGCATCGAGGCGACCAAAGCCCAGGCCGTAGTTGTAGTCTGCCCGACGCCCTCCGACCACTTTGATGTCTCCCGCAATGTTTACGATGGGATGATTGTTTACCAACGGATCAATTCTCAAGCGAGTGGCAGACAGCACTTCCCGCACCACCCTCGTTTCGGTTCCACTGATGTACACCTTGGTGTTTCCTCCATAGGGGTTTCTCAGCACTGGACTGACTGTCAATACATTGCCCGCCTTGTTGGTAATGGTCAGTGGACCTTCCGCTTGGGTGTTGCGAATGACAACCAGATCACCGGCCGACTTGGCGGGCAAGGAGCCAGAGGGCCCCATGTAAGCAATGGAAAACAGGATGCGGGCATCGGAAGCCCCTCCCCCAGAAACGTGGTTGATGGCAGTGATCCGCACAAAGTCTCCGGTGATGTTCAGTTGATCTCCTACAGCAAATCCATCTGGATTGACCACCCTGATGGTCCCAGCTCCTGCCGCTACATTGGATTCCAAAATGGTTTCACAATCCTTGCCGATGAAGATGAGATCATTTTGCTCAAATTCATCGGTGCGAACTACGGTGATGGTCGAGTCTCCCGCAGCAGCTCCGGCAGCATGCAAGGTAGATTCTCCTCCGATGAGGACAGCTTGGCGAGGACGGAAATTATTAGTGGACACAACAGTGATGGTATCCCTTCCTGCGATGAGGCCGCTGTTTGTGGTGGTAAATGGCCCTCGGATGTCCAGCACGCCATCGGCAGTCACCAAATCAGTGGGCACACCTCCCGTGATTTCTACCCAGCGTTTGTCTCGGTTGACTCCCACGTATTTGAGCGCAATGGGCTGAGCTGTCCTTCGCATGATCTCACGGGCTTCGATCCAGGTGAGATTGGGGTTTGCAGCCAGGAGCAGTGCCGCGATGGCCGATGCTTGTGGAGCTGAGCCAGAGGTGCCACCAAAGGTTTCGCGATAGTCAAGTGCCCCAGTGATGATATTGGTTGCGCCTGTATACCTGTACTGTATTCGTCGATCAAGTGTCACTTCCTTTCTCCCTGGATCGACAGAGGTGATGTTGGCAATGTCAGTATGTTCTATGTTGCCTGTTTCCTGCAAAACAATTGACGTGCCAGTAGGAAAATTTCCAAAATCCCCTGGTGTCAACTTCACAACCGTATCTCCCACCGCAAGCGGAAGGTTTTGGACTGGCGCTACCGTTCCTCTATTTCCAATGGCACTACCCGCCCCTACCTGACTGTGGGTAACCAATGCATGCAAGCGAGGAGGGTCATTGACCCTTCTTTGATTGGATCGGCTGGGGGTACAAAAATCGATTGAGAAGTTGGTCCCTACTGCGAAGTCGGTAAAGGCAGCAGCCATTTCTCTCAGGCGATGGTCCAGGGTAGAGGAGCTTACTTTCATCACATTGACCTCATTGCCCCACAAATTGGAGGTTCTGGTGTTTCGGTCTCCATTGCCTGCACTGGTGAGAATGAGCAATCCTCTTCGGTTTCTCCCAAAATGGGTCGCACGAGTATAGGCAGCAGTCATGGCTGCATTGGGGCCCATGGGAAGGCTGTGGCTGCAATTGAGAACATGGGCAGCTGGACCTCCATTTCCCCCTCGATTGAAAGGCACTGGAAAGACCTGAGTAGAATTGTAATTGATGTTATCAGCTGCCCACTCTGGAGCCATCCCAGAAGCAAAATCAACAAAATGACTGAAGAGGGTATTTGATGCTTGCCTTGGAAGAATGAGACTGATCAAGCGGGAATTGGATGCGATTCCAACTCCTCCATTGGTGCCGTCCGTATCCCCCGACCCCAAGCCTACCACAGCCATTCCATGTGTCCCAACAAATGCATCATTGTGATTGGTCATCAGAGCGGGAGCAGCCGGAGGTGGGGGGATGTTGTGCCTAAAACCATACATGTAATAGACCTTGTTGTTGTTGCCTCCCAGAAAGGCTGTGAGAATCCCTCCGTTGACGGTGTCTCGCAAATCTGGATGGCGTACATTGCCCCCTCCTGTTGTTTCTATCCCAGAATCGCTGTAGCCCAGGATGACATCCGCACTCCCATAGGCATTGCCGGGACTGTGATTCTGCAGGCGTTGCCAAGCATCGGGGAGTCGACAAATTTTGAGGTGCCACTGAGCTGGTCGGATCAAATCACTGGGCAGCAGAGCCATTTCCAATTCTAACTCTTGATCAAATTCGATGCTTGCTTCCTCCACCCAATCGGCCTGTTCGAGTTTTTGCACCAGCTTGACCACTTTGTCAGCCTGCCGATCTTCGGCCAACAATTCAAAAAAGCCCTCAATGGTCGGAAAGTCGCCAATGATGCTGGCCTTTCTGCGCTGGAGGAATTTCTCCAAATCGGCCCTGGAAGCTCCTTTTGCAAGCTGTACAAAGATGCGGCCCGATGGAAAAAGTGGCTCTTGTGCCCCTTCTATGGCCCCTACCAAGAGCGTCCCTTCGTCGGCTTCCTCCATTTCCGTCTTTAGCTGGTCTCTGTCTGCTGCTTTCAATCGATCAAGGGGAATGGCCCGTTGCATCTGCTGATCGTCTTCATCCGTATCCACACCGCGGCCTTTGAGTCGTTCTCGCACTGCCTTGAGGGCCATGGGCTCAGAAGAAGTCCCCTGCCACTTGGCCAGTTTTTTATTGATGCGAAAAGGAGTGATCTTGCCATTGATCAGCAAGGTTTTCTTCTTGCCAGAAAACAGCACAACTTCTGGACGAGGGATTCCTTTTTGGGGATCAAAAGACAGGCGTTGCTCGGAAAAGTTTGCCGCCTGCACCTTGATGTCTGCTTTCTCCTTGACGGCCGTCAGATCCAGATAGTAGACGCCATGGCTGCCCTGGTAGACACTCTCAATGGCTTGTTCCGCACCGCTCTCTGTGTGGAGGGTAAAAGTTGCATTTTCCACTGCTTCTCCATCTACTTGAGTGAGCTGTAGCTGGTAGATTTTTTTTGGCTCCATTGGGGTAGTATTCGTTTTCTTGCTTGGTGTTGGACAATAAACGCACAGGCCCGGCACAGGGTCGGACAAAAAATTGTTTCACAGTACAATGATTCAGCTGAATGCGACTGTCGACAAATTCTTTCCTGGAAAACAGCTTGAAAATGTCAACTGCAGAGTGTTCGTTTGGTCAGTGAAAACTTCGGGTTTCCACCGCCACCTGCCGAATTCCCGGACAAGCGCGCACCTGTTCGATGGTCTCATTCATAGCGTGAAGGCTTCCCAGTGGAATTTGCAAATAATGGCTGTTCCGATCTGCTGGCAGCCACTGGGCATCAATATTCTTAAGTCGTGTTTCGTCAAAATTGTCATCGCGCCAAACGCGCAAATAAGGAAAGTAGGTTCGTACCTCTGGGGGATCTTCCGCCAGAATGATGGCTGGCCCTTTGAGATGTATCCGATCAGAGTCTGGCCAGTTTGGCAACAGCTCGGCTTTGCCTTGCTTGTTGAGTACGTGTCCCACCAGTCTTGGAGGATCACCCTCTTGGTGGGCATACAAGGGGAAGCGGTAAGAAAACGGCAGCTGTTGCTCTTCCAATTGTTGGTTGATGAGTTGTTGGCTCGGCAATTCCTCTTCTTCTCCTCCCCACAAAAAAGCTTCTCCAGCCTTTTGACAAGGGCGCTTGATCATGCCCTCCCAAAAGTAAGATTCCGATTCGCGAACCAACCACAGCTCTCCGATGCGGTCGGGAACATCCCGATAGACGAAGGTCTGGTAACCTGTCGCACTGATCTCATAGGTGTAGGTGCTGGACGGAGGCCCGTTCCACAGCCACAGTTTGACATCGGGAGAAAATTCGGCTTTCAGTCCGTTGACGGATAGACTGGCATCCGATACAATATCATATTCCAGGTTGTAGATGATGAAACCGTAAGGCGAAGGTGCATCCATTCCTGTCGATAGTTGAAAAAAGAGATACAAAAACACAGATACCGCATTCATGCAAACACAGTTGTTTTAAAGACCAACCAATGAGTCGGCCGCCCAGGAGCCTTGGCCCCTTGGCAGGATTTCGCAGTGAATTGCAAGGGCATCTTATCGAACCCCTACTTTTCTTTCGTTGTTTTGGTACCCCTGAATCTGTACACCCAATCTTTGTCAAATACTAACCACAGGTTGTGAAAGGCTTTTCTAGCAATTTACATTGGTGTACAATGGAAAGATGATTTGTCTTTGGAAGTTGTTGCAGTTGTATGAAACCGTATGAGTGAAGACAAACCTAAAGTATCAGTCCCACCAATATATGATTTTTTTGGGTAATGCATGGCAAATTCTCCATTTTATTCTGCACAAAATCAAATTGCCCCCTTGATCTTTGCCATGGTCCATGTGCTTACTGCCGAACCAACTTGATGCCATGGAGTCGATCAGGAGTCTGCACGGCCAACCAATACAGTCCGGCTGGCCAATGGCTCAAGTCAATCCGACCGTCCCATCCACCAACTGGCTGATGGCTCCACACAAGTCGACCGCTGCTGTCATATGCTTGCAGACGAAGGATGGACAAACTGCCATAGCGAAGATGGCACTCCTCTCCCGCTGGATTGGGCAGCAATTGCAATGGCGATGCCACCAGTGGATCTTGCTGGCTGAGGACAAACAGTTGAACAACTTCTCCTGTGATGCTGGAGCAAAAAGAATTCTCGGCACTCAAGCGCACGCTGTACGCACCATTTTGTTGGTAGGTGTGAATGGGGTCGCGCTCTGTGGACAAAGGACTGCCATCTCCAAAGTCCCAGACAAAATCATCTGTATTGGACGATAGATTGGTGAAGCGCACTGTTAGGCCATCGGCTTCGTAGGCAAAGTCAGCAATGGGACTGGGCAATACTTCGATGAAACCCTCCTGCACGATGGTCGAACTGCCCGCTGCATTGCTCACCTCCAGACGCACGTCATATACTCCTGGATTGTCATAGCGCACCAATGGACTCTCAGAGGTGGAAGTGGATGGATCGCCTCCTTCAAATTCCCACAACCGATCACTGATGGTCGAACTGGATTGATCCTCGAACTGAACGCGCAGGGGAGCACATCCCTGGCTTTTGTTCAAATCAAAAGCTGCATTTGGAGGGAGCAGATTGGTGAGGCGAACGGTATCGACAAAGAGGTCTTGCCCGCAATCGTTGGTCACCAAAAGACTTACCGCATAAGTTCCAGCAGTTCCATAGGTGTACTGAGGATCAAAAAGCATGGAAGTCTGTCCATCCCCGAAATTCCACAAGTAGGTCCCACCACTTGAGTTGTTGGCAAATTGAACACTCAAGTTGGTCGACTGGTAGAAAAAAGCGGCCGTGGGAGCTACTTCTGGATCGATTTGCAGAATATCGGAAAAGATGACTTGACCACAGGCATCACTGATCTGGCAACGCAACTCGTAACGGCCATCGGGCAGATCAATCAACTGAAGAGCAGGCCGTCGCGTATCCTGAAAGTTGACCGACTCTGGCAGGTCCACAAAGCTGCCATTTTCGACAATTTGCCACTGGTATGTAAGCCCATCTCCTCGTGCTTCCAAAACGATTTGCAAGTCATCCCCTTCACAAATGACCGCATTGGGCAAAAGGGGTTGCTGTATGATTTGGGCCTCTTCCGTGATCGACAAAAGAGCCTCCTGGCTTGTCGTGCCACCACAATCTATCTGGAGCAAGCAACGAAAGCGCCATTGGTCCATTGTCATGGAAAGGTTGGTGATCGTCAGGCTGTTGCTGAGGCTTCCACTGACAGTTGCGCCATCAGACAAATTCTCCCAATTGTTGTTTCTGAATACCTGCCATTGGTATTGGATGTTGCCGCCACTGGCTTGGATGCTGTAGGTCGCAGAGCCTCCAGAGCAGACCTCCACATCATCGGGTTGGTCATTGATGGTCAAAATGCTGGCAGGATCACTCGTAGGAATGCCATTGAAATCCTTTGTCATTCCATCTTGTCCCCCACGAGCACCATTGGGCGAGGAAGAACACTGAAAGGACTGTCCAGCCTCACCCGCCGTCACATCAATGCTGAGTCGACCATCGACAGTCACCGCATTGGGATTCCAATACAGCACTCCTCCACTTCCACCACCTCCTGGCCCCATGCAGCGGTTGTTGGTATTGTCAATGTTGCCTCCCGTACCGCCTGCCATCCGGATTTCCAGCTCCCCTCTGATGATTTCTACATCCAAGACGACCGTACCGCCCGCACCACCGCCGCCGCCACCATCACCATCGGTAGTGGGAGGTTGCTCCCCTTCCACTGAGATGTATTGGGTCGGTGGGGCAATGATTTGTTTGGCCATCAGGATGACAATGCCTCCTCCGGCTCCCCCATTGGTCGCTACGCCATTGTTGCCATGTCCGGCTCCGCCCCCTGCTCCCATGAACACTCTGTTTTCATTGGTAAAAACACCAATTCCACCCAATCCGGGAAATCGTCCTTTGCAACCAAAAGTGCTTGGCTCCTCATTCTCGCCACCTTGTCCGCCCGAGGTCTGATTGGCGCCGCCACCACCGCCCGCATTGTGGTCATTGCCACCGCCGCCCGCATTGCCCTGGGGCCCCCGCCCGGCCTCTCTTCCTCCAGAGGGAATGGCGACACCCTCCCCTTTTCGGGCTCCTCTCCAACTGTCATCACCATAATAATAGGCGCGCTGTGGGATGAGCCAATTGCAATTGTTGGGGGCAATGCTCTCGGCAACTCCTCCCCGAAATCCCAAATGGCTGGCCACAATGGGAGCGTTCAACAATAGGGTATCGAGCACTTCCAAGACCAGCACACCTCCCTTGTTGCCATCCCAGGCTTGCGGGCGCAGCGTGTCAGTGACCACCGCATTGTCGTATCTGGCCAGGCTGACCAACTGCAAGGCGGCATTGGTCTGATAGCTTTGCAGCAAAGGAGCTGCGAGAAACAACTCATTGCCCGCTATCGAGTCGATGCGGACCCGCTCGTACAAGCCCAGGCTGTTGAGATTTTCAAAACGACCATAATCCGCATTGTTCCCCTCCGAGATGGCAGCTCCTTGCATTTGCACAAGAAAAGCATCTGTCTTGGGCACAAAGCCGAGGACTTGGTCCACCACCAGGCGAGGGCGGCAGGGGTCAGCATCCAAATTCAAGACGGCAGCATAGGAATTGATCTGGCCGGAAAGGTTGACTTGCGAAAAAGACGGACAGGCGATGGAAAGGCATCCAATGAAGGACAACAGGGGGTAGAAGAACCTCATGAGCATCAACGGTTTGGAATGAATCAATGGGTGAAACAAACAAGGGATGAAGTTCTCACAAATAAATTGTGCAAGTGGTTGTGCTAAAGTACTCATTTCTGAGAAAAAAGCATGGATTGCAGGCGATAAAGTGCTTGGAATGCAAAAAAATATTACCTTTGCAGCCGTTAAAATCCCGACGTCCCTTTAAGAGATTAATCGGGTATGGTTAAACCAAATAAATTTTAACCCTTATGCCAGTCAAAATCAGACTCCAGAGAAGGGGCCGGAAAAAGCGCCCGTTCTACCACATTGTAATCGCCGATGGCCGCTCTCCGAGAGACGGTCGATTCATCGAAAAAATCGGTACTTACAACCCTATGACCAAGCCTGCCACCATTGATTTGGACCGCGATTTGGCCTTCGATTGGTTGATGAAGGGGGCCCAGCCCACCGACACCGCTCGTGCCATCCTGCGCTTCAAAGGTGTCATGTACCGCAAACACCTCATGAGAGGGGTGAAAAAAGGTGCCATGACCGAAGAGCAAGCCATGGCCAAGTATCAAGCTTGGATCGAAGAGAAAGACGCTCGCATTGAGGCTCGTCGCCAACAAGCATTGGAAGAGCGCAGAGCATTCCACGCTGCTGTATCTGGCAAAGCCGCTCCGATCAAGGTAGAGACCAGCGAGGCTGCTGCCGAGCACAAGCCTGCCGAAACAGACAACCGCAGTTTTGCCGACTCTGTCGAACAGACGACTGTCGAATCCTTCACAGAAACTGCTGCTCCTGAAGCTCCAGCTACTGAGGCACCAGCCGAAGAACCTGCTGCAGAAGCACCAGCTGTAGAAGAAGCTGTACCAGCGGCAGAAGAAGTGGCTGCAGACGATTTGAAGAAGATCGAAGGCATCGGACCAAAGATCGAAGAATTGCTGCACAATGCCGGCATCAAGACCTACACGCAGTTGAGCGAAGCAGGTGCCGACAAAGTCAAAGGTATCCTGACAGAAGCTGGTGGATCATTTGCTTCTCACGACCCCACCACTTGGGGACAGCAAGCCAAAATGGCTGCTGATGGCGAATGGGACAAGCTCAAAGCCTGGCAAGATGAGTTGGACGGCGGCAAAGTCGTCGAAGACAAGAAAGAAGACGGAGGAGAGTCCTAACAAACTCTTTTTTCAAAAGATACGCAACCCCTTGTTTCCATCCGGAGGCAAGGGGTTTTGCTTTTGTCCCCTCCTGTTTTGGAAGCGGTGCAGTTTTTTTGCAGTGAAGTAATCGAATTTGGAATGGTGAACCGGCAATCATGCCACCTAATATTCCAAATTTTTACTTATGAAATCATTTTTAGCGATACTGGTTTTGCTCCTGGGAGTCATCCCGTTGAGTCAGGCTCAGGAATGCACCGTCGAAGCTGGAGTCGACCAAAGCATTTGCATCGAAAGCATCGGTCCCAACGGATTCCAACTCATCGGAAATTCGACTTCCTCCTTCATCTCTTGGGAGGCACCCAACGGGACCGACTTCGACTTCAGCGACAGATCACAAGAAGTCACCTTTGTCACAGGAACATTTGAACCGGGTGTCTATACCTTCAACCTCGTTGCTTTTTGTGGGGGCACCAGCATCATCTTTGATCAGGTGACCATCACACTGGAAAGCGAGCCCATTGTCTACGTTCGGAGTACCGAGAACAGTTTTTCCTTTACCTCCGCTACGCTTTGCCTCGACGCTACTGTCAACGCTTTGCTGGACTTTGAAGGCGTCCCAGGCATCCTTCCCCCTACCAATGTGCCCGAAGGATCTGTAGGTTGGTGGTTTGTCAACCCCAATCAGACCAACTTTGGCAACATAGAATTCGAGGTCATTTCAGAGACAGAATTGTACGTAGAAGTCACCAATCCAGGCCAAAACTTTTGTCCAGAGGAAAACTTTGTCGAGGTCGTCTACAACCTGGAAACGCCTGGGGGCTGCACGACTGCCTATCCATTCAAATTGTATTTCCGATCTGCAGAACACAATGTTCCCCCCGTGGTATCGGTCGGCCTTTGCGTCAACCCTGGGCAGAAGCTCAACGTCACCCTTTCTGGCGACAATGGCATGTTTCCCTTTCCGGGTTGTTTGCGCTTTGCCAATCCAAGTGGTCTCAATGGCCTTGGCTCTAGTTTTCAACAAATCGGAGGTCCAACCAACATTCCTCCCCAGGATATGATTTTCAATTACGATCCTGAATTGAACGCATATCTGGAAAGCGTCACCCTGAACAATCTCTGTGCAGGCACCTACAATTTCTTGTACAGAGCATTTGGTCCCACATTGCTGCCCTATGAATGCCCAGAATTCGACCAAGTCTACACCGTCAACATCCTGGAATCCCCCTTTGAATATACCCTGCCCGATTTTGCAGATTATTACTGTGGTGGATTCCCAAGTCAGGCAACTTTCAGCATGACCACACCGCCCCCAGCAGGTTACAGCTTTGGTTGGAGGTTGGTGGCACCGGAGGGAGGCCCCACGACGAGCATCAGTCCCAATGGCCTGAGCTACAGCATTACCGATGTCCCCCAAGACGAATTCTTCGCCGTCGTCCTCGACGTGACCAATCCAGACAATTGCCTCAACAGTTCAGCAGCCTTCTTCTACCCAGAACCCAACATTCGAAGCCAGGGAGAAGTGAGGATTTCCTGTTCCTCTCAAAACGACTTTGTCAAATTGATCGACTTTATGAATCCCAATTACATCTTCCCGGATGGCACGGAATACTGCGACTTTTACGACTTCATGGACTGCGAGTGGTTCAGAACCTCGGTCACGGTAAACGAAGCTCCCTACGACCTGGGATGGACAGTGGCAGAATGGCACCCGAGCTTGGGCTTTTCTCCTTTCCGGTCGGGCGTCTATCGCTTTACCGTCGAGCAAATCCTGATGATCAATGGAGAAATGTGCATGGATACCGAGGAAATCACCGTCATCGTAGGTCCCAATGGCGCCATTGCAGAGGCGGGTACCAATGCGGAAGGCTGTGACTTCATCACCTTGTCGGCTGCTCCCATCAACGACCTGAATGGACTCACCCTGGAGTGGATACAGGTGGGAGGACCAGCAGGGGCCGACATCGACCTGGTGACCAACGGCATTTTCAATCCCATCGTCTCCAACTTGATCGATGGAGAAACCTACACCTTCCGCTTTCGGATATCGCTCACCGATGACCCCACTTGCAAGAGTGAAGACGATGTTTTTGTGAAAGTCAATTGTGAGTGTCCTCGCCTGTTTGAATTTGCGATGTGTCCAGAAGGAGAAGGAGGAGAAAGAGGTGGTCGCACTGGTGGTAGAGGCGGCAGCTGTGGCCCTTGCGATGGAAGTACAGGATTCATTTGTCCAGTTGACCAAAATGGCAATCCCCTCTTCCCCAACATCAATGGCAGCTTTTATTGCATCGAATGGTCTGAAGGAGGAACTTCCCTATTTGACCAATGCATGGATGTAACTCCGGCCGACATCGGAAACATTTTCGTCGCCACGATTTGGTCACACGAAGATGGCGTATCCTGTAGTTCTGGCCAACAAACCGATTGCATTCAGCAACTCTGTGCCCGGCTCGTTTGCATTGAAGGAGTGGCAACCTTGGTGCCTGTTGATTGTCCAGAGGTAGGTGCGGAAGGAGAAGGTGGCAGAGGAGAAGGCCGTTCTGCAGCACTTTCCAATGATGAGACCGCTCTGGCGTCTTCCATCGAGCTGCTGCCCAACCCTGCTAAGGGCTCCTTCTTCTTGGATTTGCCAAGTTCAGAAGTTGTGCAATCGCTCGAAATTCTCGATTTGTCGGGCAAGCTGTTGTTGTCTCGCCAAGCAATTGGTCCACGTGAAGAGATCGAGATCGACTTTTTGAGCAGCGGGCTGTACTTGGTGCGGCTGAAAGTGGGCGAAGAAACGGTGGTCAAGAAATTGGTCAAGCAGTAGATCGGGTCAATATTTTTTGACATCTATGCGTTTTTTTTATTATCTTCGCACTCTAATCTGAGAAGCTATTTAATAGCACTTTTCTTAAAATCAGGAACCTGATAGGGCTTAATTGCGCTATCAGGTTCCAATGTAAAATATACGAACGTTTATGAAGCCACTAGCCCCCGAGTACCAGCAACGGCTGGAAGCGATCGCGACACAGTTGCAAGCCTCTCAAGAATTGCAGCAATTTCTCGATACAGAAGAAGAGGAAGATTACATGGCCCTTCGCAATCTGTTTGAGGACCACATCGCCAAACTCTATTCCGATGTCATCGCCAAGGCTCCGCTGCAAATTTTGGCACTGGAAAAAGCCCTGGTCGAGGCAGAATTGGAAGGCTTGTATCTCCCCCGCATCCTCGGTTTCTCGGTACTGCGTGGCGTCATCAACGACGATTACAAATACCTCCGTCCTCAGGAGCATTTCAAGGACATTCTACTGGCCATTTGCAACTCCTCCAATTTCGACTTCATCCGCAAGCGCATCGGACAAACCATTCAGATGGGCTTTGCCTTGAGTTCAGACATTTGGGTAACCAACCTGACCAACGAGATTGTCAACAAACGCATCCGCTACTTCCTCCAAAACCAAAAACTGCCGCGCTACCGCGACCAGCGCGAACGCAAGATTGGATACCTGCGCTACAAGCGCCAGTTTCGCAACGACGACTTCCTGTCCACCACCTTCCCCACCAACACACAGGAACTCAAAGTCCTCTTCCCTTCCGTTCGCCAGTTTTTGCACCACCGGATCAGCCAAAAGGCCAATAACGACAGCTTCATTCCCAACATCAAGGAGTTTTTGCGCAATGATGCTTTTGTCAATGGGCCCGAGTTTTTGGAAGTACTCGCTCTCTATGCCAACTTCTTTGACCTGAATGAGGCAGACCAAAAAGACTTGTTCGAGGTGCTGAACAAGGCCCGCAAGGACATGCCCGGTTTCACCAATCAATGGCTGGAATTGACCAACGAATTGCACATCGGCGCATTGTCATTGGACGGCAGCTGTGACAAACGCATCTCTGCCCTCCTGGACAGTGGCATCCAAGATGATCTGACAGAGTACTACCGCCTGACCGACGAAATCCACAGCAAGGGATACCTGAGCAACGAAGTGGTCGATGGCGTCAATGTGTACTACAACAACCACCAAGGGCTGTCCATCAACAACGATTGCCTGCGCCGGACCATTTTCCACTACTTCCGTCAGTTCATCGGCAACATTGATGTGACGGACTACCACGAGTATTTCGAGCTGTCGAAGATTTTCCCATCCTACATGAGCATCTTCAACAACCAGCAGTTCAACCAAGACCTCAAGGAGATTTCGATGACGTACATCCGCAAACTCCTGAAAAAATATACCGACAAGCGCGGCAAAGACTACCAAGACATCAAGAAGTTTGTCTCGGCAACCTTCCGCGATCTCAAGTTCCTCAAGGACAAAGAAATCGTTGAGCTTTTCAAAACCAGAAGAAAGAAAAAGCCAGCAACTTCCTAGTCCCTTGGACGCACCCGCTGCATCTTGGATATCGGGATGCATGCACAAGAAAAATCCGGGTCTTCAGCCTCAGATGCTGTTCGATCCGGATTTTTCTATTACATTGGGACTCTTTGCAATTCGATTCGAGTTACTTTCTTTTGCCCTGACCACATTTGTTCACTACAAAAGTCGCCTATGCCGCGCCTAGTAATCGTATCCAATCGCTTGCCAGTAACCATTGACAAGCGGGATGGAGAGCTGTTTTATCATCCCAGCGCCGGAGGCTTGGCCACAGGCCTGCAATCGCTGGATCAGTCCATCGAAAAGATCTGGATCGGCTGGCCGGGGAAAGAGATCGAAGACGGATGGGAACAGGAAGCCGTTCGCAGTCGCTTGGCCGAAGATCAGCTGCACCCTGTTTTTCTCACCAACAAGGACATCCAACTCTACTACGAGGGATTCAGCAACAAGGTCATTTGGCCACACTTTCACTACTTCACCCAGTATACGACCTACGAAGAATCCTTCTGGGAAGCCTATCGCAGCGCCAACCAAAAGTTTGCGGAGGTCGTCATCGCACAACTGCAAGAAGGTGACATGCTGTGGGTACACGACTATCAACTGATGCTGCTCCCCGGTATGGTCCGAGCGTCCTTCCCACATCTGTCCATCGGCTTCTTCCTCCACATCCCCTTTCCCTCCTACGAGCTGTTTCGCACCCTTCCCTGGCGCGAGCAAATCCTCAACGGCCTCTTGGGAGCAGACCAGATCGGCTTTCACACCTTCGACTACATGAGACACTTCCTGAGTGCGGTCTATCGCATCTCCGGCTTTGAGCACAACTTCGGGAGGCTGACCGTCAACAATCGCCTGGTCAATGTGGATGTCTTTCCCATGGGGATCGACTATGAAAAGTATGCCTTTCCCGAAAAAGTGGCCGATACCACAGAGAGTTCCCGTCTCATCCAGCGACTGCTGGCCAAGAAGCGCAAAATCATCATCTCCATCGACCGGCTCGACTACACCAAGGGCATCCCCCAACGCCTTCGGGCATTCGACCAATTTCTGAGTAAAAATCCACACTACCAGGGAAAAGTCACCCTCATGCTCATCGTAGTGCCTTCCCGTTCCAATGTGGATCAGTACCAGGATTTGAAAGACGAAATAGACATCCAGGTGGGGCGAATCGATGGAAAATACCGGACCTTCGGCTGGTCTCCCATCCAGTATTTCTTCCGCTCGTTTTCCTTCACCGACCTGACGGCTCTCTACCAGGTGGCAGACATTGCCATGATCACCCCACTTCGCGACGGCATGAACCTGGTGGCCAAGGAGTATGTGGCCAGCAAGGAAAGCTCCAAGGAAGGGGTGCTCATTTTGAGCGAAATGGCTGGAGCTGCCAACGAGCTGAGCGATGCCCTGCTGGTCAATCCACAGGATGCCAACGACATGATCCTTGCCATGGAAAAGGCCCTGAAAATGCCGCTCAAAGAGCAAAAACAGCGCATGATCAAGATGCAGCAACGACTCAAGAAGTACGACGTCCGCTATTGGGCCGAGACCTTTTTGAATCAACAAATCAAAAAACACAAAGTCAAAGGAATAACCGCAACCAATATGTTGAACGATGCCACCCGCAACCAGCTGATCCAAGATTATCGCAAGGCCAAAAAACGCCTGATCTTACTGGATTACGACGGTACTTTGATGCCCTTTTTTCCCGACCCCCTGATGGCCAAGCCCGACAAAAAGCTCTTAGAGCTGCTCGAAGGCCTCAAATCGCAAGCCAACAACAAACTCGTCATCATTTCTGGCAGGGATCGCCAAACACTGGGCGATTGGCTGGGATTTTTGCAACTGGAAATGGCTGCTGAACACGGCGTGTGGCGCTTCCAAGACAATCAATGGACCATGAGCCCAGGGTTGACAGCCGAGTGGAAGGCCGACATTTGCCCTGTGCTGGAAGACTTGGTGGAGCGAACTCCTGGCTCCTTCATTGAGCAAAAAGACTTTTCCGTGGCGTGGCACTACCGCAACATCGACCGGGATTTGGGCGAAAAACGGGTGCGGGAGTTCCGAGATGTGCTCCGATACCTGACGGCCAACCTCGATCTGCAAGTCCTAGAGGGCAACAAAGTGGTAGAAATCAAAAATGCAGGGGTCAACAAAGGCAAGGCCACCCTGGGCTGGGTCAACGAAACCGATTGGGATTTCATCATGGCATTTGGCGATGATCACACCGATGAAGACACCTTCCGGGTCCTCCCTCCCGATGCCTACTCCATCAAAGTGGGCCTGGGTCCCACCGCTGCCCGTTTCAACACTGTTGGGGTCGACAGCGTACGCGATTTGCTCCATTCCCTCTTGGAATAGAAAACTGTTCTGCCAGCTGAGGAGCTTTGATTGGTCGATAAATGCTCGCAATAAGTAGAAGAAAAACGAGGACAACAGCCCGACCGATGTAAATTCCCCGCTGTACAACAAAAAGATCATTCAATGGGATTCAGCGACTATTTCAAAGGAATTCAATCATATGGACGGGCCATTCAACTCATCGGAGAGATGCGTCTTTGGAAATACGTACTCCTGCCGGGCTTGATGGCATTGGTCATCGCGGCCCTGTTGGGAAGCTCTGCCTGGGGCTTGTCTGACAACCTTGGGCAATGGATTCTCTCTTGGTACCCTTTTGAATGGGGCAGCGAATGGATGGGCAGTGTCTCCAATTGGATTGGAGGAATCTTACTCGGCATTTTGGGACTGATCCTGTTCAAATACATCGTCATGATCGTTGTCTCTCCTTTCATGAGCCCTCTTTCTCAAAAGGTAGAAGAACGACTGACGGGCCGCCACACCAACAACAAAGGCTTTCAGATGGCCGAGGCCATGAGCGACATCTTTCGCGGGCTGCGGGTGACCCTGCGCAACCTGATCCGGGAGCTGTTCTTTGTCGCCATTTTGCTGCTGCTGAGTTTCATCCCAGTGGTGGGAATTGTGGCCACCATCGCCGCCTTTTTGATCCAAGCCTATTATGCAGGTTTTGGAAACATGGACTACACCCTGGAACGACGGTTCACCGTGAGAGGCAGCGTCCGCTTTGTGCGCGACAACAAGTGGTTGGCCATGGGCAACGGAACGGTTTTCCTGCTGCTGTTGATGACGGGAGTTGGTTTTCTGGTCGCACCACCGCTGGCCACAGTAGCTGCTACCCTCGAAACGGTCAAACGCCTGGAACCAGCTCCGATGAGCACCCCCGGAGATTTGGTATAACCTACTCCTCTTCTTGGTAAATGGCAATCTTGCGCTCGCCGCCTGCCTTGGTGTATCCCCGATACATGCCCGCCGTATTGAAAGGCATCGCCACATTGCCATATCCATCTAAGGCAATGACACCGCCGCTGCCTCCTTTGGACTTCAGCACATCCATGACCACTTCGTCGGCTGCCTGCTCCAGGGAAACGCCCTTGTACAGCATGCGGGCGTGGATGTCGTGGGCCACTGCATAGCGGATGAAAAACTCCCCATGTCCTGTGGAAGATACCCCACAACTGGCATTGTCGGCATAAGTCCCCGCTCCAATGACGGGAGAATCACCAATGCGATGGTAGCGTTTGTTGGTCATGCCTCCGGTAGAGGTTCCCGCCGTGATGTTGCCTTTTTTGTCCAAGGCCACCGCTCCCACTGTTCCGAATTTGTGATCGGGATCTTCTGAGAGGTAATAGCCCATTTTCTTGCCCTTTTCTTCTTCCTTGGCTTTGGCATTTTGCAAAGACTTCCAGCGGCGGTCTGTGTGAAAATACTCAGCTGGTACCGTCTCCAGCCCCTGCTCGCCAGCAAATTCGTCGGCACCTGCACCGGACAGAAAGACATGTGGGGAGTTTTCCAAAACCGCTCTGGCCGCCAAAATGGGATTTTTCACCTTGGTGATGCCACCCACAGCGCCAGCATTTTGGTCTTGCCCTGTCATGATGGACGCATCCAACTCATTTTTGCCCTCATGGGTAAAGACGGCTCCCTTGCCTGCATTGAAGTACGGAGAATTTTCCAGTATCACAATGGTTTGGGTCACCGCATCCAGGCTGCTGCCGCCCGCCTTCAGAACAGCTTCTCCGGCATCCAAGGCCTCGTTCATGATCTGCCGGATGGCAGCTTCCTTTTCGGCACTCATGTTTTTCTTGAGAATGGTCCCGGCTCCTCCGTGAATGACGAGGGCATAGTCGGCTTTTTGGATGTCAGTTGGCATATTGGTCGATTCATTGGCTTCGGCAGTGGAGGGCGTACAGGCTTGGTTCAGCCAGAGGCCACAGAGAACGAGGAAGAGAGCGATTTTTTTCATGACAATCGAATTTAGAAAGGTTTGACACACAAAATGACAGTTGCAAAGGCTGTGAAAATGGATGGATTCCTCGCATCAGTTTGCGACAACAAAAGTAGCTGTTTCACTGCAAAATCAATCAAAAATATGGCAAGAAGTCTCTTCTACGCACAAAAACGTCTCTTATTGCAAGCATCTTAATATTTGCAAAAAAAATATGCAACAACAGCGAAATCCAATACGCGCCCCCACCTCAAGACCGATACTTTTGTTCTATGCCACCGAGCAAACCGATCTGAAACGACAGTTCTACTTTCAACTCTTGTACAACAAAAACATCCTTCACATGCTGCGACTGTGACTTTGGCCGTACCAACGGCATTTTGTCTGAAACAAAAATTCATTCGTATGACAATGATTCCTGAATCCAAAGTAGAAAAGCTGATCAAAATCAGCAAGGAAAAGCCTTTGTTGCCCGAGGAGTTTGTCCCCTGGAAAGACGAGCCCACGGAGAAAACACTTTACTTGCCCGAAAAACTGGTCTCCTTATCGGGACATCCACTCTACGAAACACTGAGCCGACGGCAGCAAATCGAGCTGGGTCGCCACGAGGTGGTCCAATCCATGTACGCCTATGGGTGGTCTGAAGGCTTGGCCTGCCTGTTCTTCAACCGACACTTGCTGACCCTCAAAGCCGATTCTGTTGAATACCGCTTTTTGGTCCGGGAGCTGATCGAAGAATTTCGCCACCAGAGCATGTTTGCCGATGCAGTCAAAAAGCTCCATGGCAAGCCTGTCATGCCAGGGTTCATGCACCGATTTTGGGGCAAGCTGACCGTCAAGTACGCTCCTGCCGATTGGGTCTTCATGTCCGTTCTGGCAGTGGAAATGATTGCCGATGTGTATGGAAAAATGCTGCGCAGAGACCCCGAGGTATTCAGTGTCTTGCAAAAAGTATCGGAGCTTCACCACATCGAAGAAGGCCGACACATCCACTACACCCAATTGTGGCTGAAAAAATACACGGAAAATGCAGGCTTTGTGCGCCGCTCGATTTACAGCTTGCTCTTTTTGGCCAACATCTACTTCATGCGCACCCTCTACGTCAAGCGCGAGATTTTCGAACGCATCGGAGTGGATCGACCAGATCACTACCAAAAAGTGGCGTACAAAAATTACCGGGAAAAATTTGCTTGCTACTGCTTGGACGAAGCAGTGAGATTTGTTGACAAAATCAAGGGCTTCAACTGGTTGACCCGCCCCCTTTGGCGCTGGGTCTTGGGAGCAAAATTGCAAACAAAAAACAAGAGCATATGAAACGGTGTAAAATCGCAGCCATTTCCGCCTATTTGCCAGAGCGGGTGGTGAGCAATGACGAGTTGGAACAACTGATCCAACCCAGCTTGACCCAAGGCATACTCGAAAAACTGTTTGGCATCAAGGAACGGCGCTTTGCTCGAGCAGATGAGCAAGTTTCTGATCTGGCCAGCCAAGCAGCGGCCCCTCTGTTGGAAAGCATCGAGCCATCGCAGATCGATCTGCTCATCTTTGCTGCCGCCAGTGCCGACCTCATCGAGCCAGCCACAGCCAACATCATCCAACAAAAGCTGGGACTGCAGTGCCCGGCCATGGACATCAAAAACGCCTGTAATTCCTTTGTCACGGCCCTGCAAACGGCCTCGGCTTTCATCCAAAGTGGCATCTATCAAAACATCCTCATCGTCACGGGGGAAAAGCTCAGCGATGCCATCAATTTCAAGATTCAGGATGAGGAACACTTGCGGCGAAGCATGGCGGCCATGAGTTTGGGCGATGCAGGCACTGCCGTCCTGGTGACTCCCTCCGAGGACGAAAGTGGCTTGTATTTCCAGCGATTCATGACGGCCGGAGATCACTGGCAACTCTGCACCATCCAAGGAGGTGGCTCGATGCACCCCCGCGATGCCAGCAAAAATTATTTCGAAGGAAAGACTGCTCTGCTGAAGGACGTCATCCTACAGGAAGCTGGACAATTTTTGCGCGAAAGCCTGGAAGCCTCCAGCTGGGAAAGCGACAACATCCAACACCTGGCCACCCATCAGGTATCCATGCAAACCTTCCCCCTGATTGCAAAAGCCATGGGCATCCCTACGGAAAAAGCCATCAAGGTTTTTGAAAAATACGGCAATACTGCTGCTGCCTCCATCCCCTTGAGCATCTACGAAGCCTGGCAAAGTGGACAGTTGCAAAAAGGAGATCGACTGGCCATGATTGGATTGGCCGCAGGCATCAGTGCCTCCCTACAGTTGATGATCTGGTAGTTTTCACCCCATCGTTTCAATTCACTCAAAATCACTGACTATGTATCGCAATGCATTCATTCGCAAGTTGCAAAATGCTCCAGCTGACCAGATCGCCCTGGTCGATGGTGGACAAAGCATCAGTTGTTCCGAATTGTTGATTCGCAGCCGCCGCTTGGCCAGTGCCCTGCAGGCAAAGGGATTGGAGGAAAACCAACGCGTACTCATCGCGGCCAAGCCAGGCGTAGAGTTTCTGGTCATCATCTATGCCAACATGATGCTGCGCACCAAGGTCGCCATCATCGATCCGGAAATGGGTCGGGACAACTACAAAGTAAAAATGCGTCAATTCGATCCCCAATGGGCCTTTGCCGATTATCGCTTGCTGCTCCTACAGGAACATCCCATCATTCGGTCGATTTATTTCCACATTCGCAAAAAAGGCCCTTACTTGCCCGCACACAAGGGCTTACAGATCATTGCCACCGGAAACCCATTGCCCATTTTCCAACGGCACCTCTCCATGAAAAAATTGCTGCACAACAGGCTGTTACTGCCCTTGGGCGAAAAAGAGAAACCACACGATTTTTTGCTGACCTATACATCGGGGACACTGCACGCGCCCAAGGGAGTGCTGCACTCCTTTGAGTCTCTGTACAACAGCATCCAGCTGATCGTCGACCTACTGGGCAAGCCTGGCCAGCAGCGAATTGCGACCCACCTGCCTCATTTCATGCTCATGGGCGTCAGTGCTGGCATCCCCGTCCACCTTTGGAAGGAAGAAAGTCGCCCGGAAGAGCGCATTCGATTTCTCCAACGAAACAAGATCACCACCCTTTTTGGCCCGCCCAAAGAATACCAGGACCTGATCGAGTACTGCCAGGACAAAGCCATTCGCCTGCCCAACTGCCTGCAGCATGTACTGATTGGCTCTGCCCCTGTACACGCCACTTTTCTCCAACGCCTCATCCCTTTCCTGCCCACCCACACCCGCATCAGCTGCTTGTATGGCATGACCGAAAACTTGCTGGTCGCTTTAGCGGACGGACGCCAAAAGGCCAAGCGAGGTGCCAAGGGTGATTGGCTCGGGCAAATTGTAGAAGGGACGGAGGTCCGAATCGCCAAGGATGGGGAAATCCTGCTTCGTTCTTCCCAACTGTTCCGACGCTACTGGCACCACAGCGACCGCCAAGCCTGGCACGCCAGCGGCGATCTGGGCTTCCTCGACGATGAAGGCCAATTGGTGTTGAGCGGGCGCAAAAAGGAAATGCTCATCAGGCGAAATTTCAATCTCTACCCCGCCCTCTACGAACCGACCATCAAACGCATTCGGGGCGTTCGCGATGCCGTCATCGTTGGGATTTACGACAAGAAAAAAGCCGACGAAACGGTCTACCTCGCCGTGGAACGCAACCACCCCATCGAGGCAGGAGAGCTGATGAGCCAACTTCGCTCCGGCCCCTACAGCATCGATACGGAGGCATTGCCCGATAAAATCGTCTTCCTCGATCTGCCCCGCGCCGGGCGACAATCAAAAATCGATCGACATCGGTTGAAGTCTCAAATACGGCGGCAATATGCCCTGTGAGTGCCGCCAGTCACCTTTGTCATTGATCACAAAAACAACAATTCATGAAGATGCTCATCACAGGAGCCAGCGGTTTTACCGGGGCCCATCTCATTCGCCACTTTGCCCGTCAGGGACATGAGATCATTGCATTGGGTCGGCAAAAGGCTGCGCCTGGGCAACTGTTGAAATACGCCCGCTATTTGTCGGCCGACATTCGACAGGAGATTCCGACACAGCAAGTGGATGTCGTCATTCATACAGCGGCCCTGACCTCCGACCAAGCCCCTTTCGAGGAGCTGTACCAGACCAATGTAGAGGGAACGCGGCACGTCTTTGAGGCCTGTCGGGAAGCCTCTCTCTTTATTTATCTATCGTCTTCTTCTGTCTACCCATTTTCGGAACAGCCGCTGACAGAATCGGATGTGGACCTGGCTCGCACCACCTCCGCCTATGGCCGAAGCAAGTATTTGGCCGAGCAGTACCTGCTGGAACAGAGCGACCAGTCTCCCCTCTTGATTCTCCGCCCCAGGGCCATCTACGGGTCGCAGGATCGGGTGCTCTTGCCCCGCATCTTGCGGATGGTCCGCAGCGGGCGCATCATCAGTCCCGGCAGGATGGATATAGAAGTATCCATGACCCACATCGACAACCTGATCAGGGCCATCGAACGAGGGATGCTCTCCGACATCGACAGCCCCTGCATTCTCAACATCGCCGACGAACAGACCTACCAGTTGCGAGAAGTCATCCAGAGCCTGGTCGAGGGAATTCACCAAAGGCCCCTGCCGATCCGAAGCCTGTCGCCTCATCTGTTGCTGGGCCTCTCCAAGCTGTTGGCAATCTTTGGCAGGGCCAGCCAATTGAGTCAGCAGGCCATCGACTATCTCACCCAACCACTGGTGCTGAATGTGGCAAAAGCCCAACAGACCATTGGATACCGGGCCGTCACATCTTTTGAGGAGGAACGAAGCAAAATCGTCGATTGGGTCCACGACATTGGGCTGGAAACTGTACTGAAAAAGCCCCAAAAGCTCAGTTGGAAGTTATAAAATTGAACAGTCTGTCCAAAAAATGATCTTTTTGGTCGATATTATCCAGCATTCGACCGAGGAGTCCCGCAATTTTGACTCGTACCAAAAAATTTATGAATCATGCGGACGTATATTTATGAAAACAACAACTCCAAGGGGTTTTACAACATGGCATGGATTGCATTCATCCTTGCTGGCATCGGTATGGTTGCAGGCTTGGCAATTTTGACGGCCAGTCTGGCGATGAAAGGCTTTTTGATCATGGCCTATCTATTCAGCATTTCCTCTTGCTTTACCGTGTCCAAGGTGGTGCGCGACCGACACGAATCCGAGCGCTTCATCAACAAGGTCGAGAATGCCAAAACGGAAAAATTCCTCAACGAATATTCCAAGCCAGAAGGTACTCCGGCTTAAATTAACCCAAGATAGAGGGGGCATTCTTCCAGATGTGAGGAATGCCCCCTCCATTGTTGCTTCTCCCTGCCCACCAACAAGCCAGCAGCGAATGGACGAGCTTCTTGCTTTCCTCTGCCGATTCCCCTAACTTCGCAGTCCCTTTCCAACGAGCTGCCACCGGCATCGCTTTGAAACCTAGCCACCAACTGGCACGTATCTGTACACAACAAATTTCCGTTTATGAAAATCCTCGTCATTGGAGGCGGAAACATGGGCTTGACCTATGCCCAGAGTTTTTTGCGCTCGCACATCACCAGCCAACAGGACATGATGATCCTCGAAAAGTCGCCCGAGAAGGCTGCTCAACTGGCCAAAAAGGACATTGGTACCGTATATGGCACGCCAGAGGAATGTCTGACCGGGGCCGACCTGATCATCTTTGCTGTCAAGCCACAGGATGCCCCCCACCTCTTTGAGATCATTCGCCCCATGGTAGACCCTCAGCAGGTATTTTTGTCCATCATGGCCGGGGTCAAGATCGCAACCATTTCCGAAGCCTTGGGAGCGCACAAGATCATCCGCGCCATGCCCAATCTGCCCGCCCAAATCGGAATGGGCATGACGGCCTTCACTTCGTCCGACGATGTGACCCGCATAGAATTGGTCATGGTACAAAACCTCCTCAACACCACGGGCAAGACCGTTTATGTAGACAATGAGGACTTCATCGACGCCAGTACGGCCATCTCCGGCAGTGGCCCGGCCTATGTCTTTTACTTCATGGATGCCATGATGCAGGCTGCCCGAGCAATGGGATTTTCCAATTCTGAAGCTGAGTTGTTGGTCAGTCAAACCTTCCGCGGAGCCGTAGAACTCTATAGCAAGAACAACCTTTCCTGCGAAGACTGGATCAGAAGGGTGTCCTCAAAAGGCGGGACCACTGAGGCTGCCATGCAATCCTTTGTCAACAATAAAGTCCATGCTGACATCATGGAAGGGGCCAGTGCCGCCTTGCAGCGAGCCGTGGAATTGGGCAAGGAGAAGGCGGCGGCGAAATAGCACAAATTCCAAATTCCCCGAGCTGCTCTTAGGTTCTGCCACCATTTTTTTGTAACTTTATGGTGACAAAATCACCATATTGATTACAACATTGCCCGTATGATGGAACTCCTGTATCTGCTCATTGGATTGATCATTGGACTGATGGCAGCTTGGTTGATCGCCAAATACAAATACACCTCGCGGACGGCCTATCTCCCTTTGGCAGAAATCCAAGAGCAGTACGTCTTGCGCGAATTGTTTGACAGCCTACAAGTACAATCCGACCTCTACCGCGATGACCTGCTCGACAAGGAGTCAGAGCTTCGCAACAAGGGCAACCAACTGGCGGCCAGGGACCAGCAAATCCAACATCTCGAAGAGCGCCTCTTGCACCAAAAGGACGAAATCAGCGGGCTGCAAAAGCAATTTCAGACAGAGTTTGAAAACATCGCCAACAAACTGCTGGAGGAAAAAAGCCGCAAATTCAGCCTGCAAAACCAGCAACAACTTCACGACATCCTCATGCCCCTTCGCGAACAGATCAAAAGCTTCGAATCGGGCATCGAAAAGCGATATATCGACGAGACCAAGGACAAAGTTTCCCTCCGAAAAGAAATTGAACAGCTCCGACATCTGAACCTCCAACTGAGCCAGGATGCCAACAATCTGGTCAGTGCCCTCAAAGGAGAATCCAAAACCCAGGGCGATTGGGGGGAAATTCAGTTGGAGACGCTGCTGGAGAAGGCTGGCCTGCACAAAGGCATTCACTACCAAACCCAATTGAGCTTCCGGGACAGCAATGGCCGCCAAAAGCGCCCCGACTGCATCATCAACCTACCAGAGGGCAAACATTTGGTGATCGACTCCAAGGTCTCTCTGGTGGCTTATGAACGTTATTACAATTGTGAGGACGAGCAAGAGCGCCTTCAACACCTGAAAGCGCATACGGAAAGCCTTCGCCAGCACATCAAAGACTTGAGCAGCAAGAATTACCAGCAATTGTATCAAATCCACTCTCCAGATTATCTTTTGTTGTTCGTCCCCATCGAACCCGCCTTCAGCTTGGCCCTGGCAACGGATCACCGCCTGTTTTTGGATGCGCTGGACAAAAACATCGTCGTTGTCACCACTTCTACCCTGCTGGCCACCATGCGCACCGTTTCCTTCATCTGGAAGCAGGAAAAACAGAAAAAGAGCGTGCTGGAAATTGCGCGTCAGAGCGGCATGTTGTATGATAAATTTGTTAAATTCGTGGAGGATTTACAGGCCATTGGCCAGAAGCTGGACAGTGCCCGCCTGTCCTATGATGCGGCCATGCACAAGCTGCGCGAAGGACGCCGCCACGGAGATACGCTGATTGGAAGGGCTCAGAAAATCAAGGAATTGGGGGCCAAGGCATCGCGCTCATTGCCCAACGAATTGATCGAATGATCGCAGCCTCAGGCAGATGCATTGGCCAAGGTCTTCAAACGCTGGACCAGGGCCGAACGAGTTTCCTGTAAGCCACTCCGCACCACTGCAGGCAGCTGTTTGTAGCGCCGACAGTAGGACCAACGCTGGTAGCGTTCTCGCCAACGCACATAACAAATGCCCAAGAGCGGCATGGCCAAGAGCAAATACCAGGCTCCATGCCCAATGAGCAACAAAATCGGCAGCAGCAGCAAATAGTAAAACAGCCCTCCAAAAAGCATGATTCCAAAACGGATGGAGGTGTAAAATTCTTTGCGCTTGACAGTCGAATCGGCTACGCGACGAGACAAGCCCACTGGTGGATAATTCAACACAAAGCCCAACAAAGCAGGAAGTGCCCCGATCAAGACCAACAAAAGATTAAAAAAGTCATCGACCGTAGGTCTTGCCAAGGTGAGGTCGTCGATCCGCAGGCTTTTGAGCTGGTCAAAATACCTGGCCGTTTCTTCCCGCCAAGGAGCCTTGTCCTCTTCCGGCAATTGGTTAATCTGACGAGCCAGGCCAACCTCTGCCCGCAACAACTCATTTGACTCCTCAGTGGCAGGCCAGTTGGTCCAACCAATGAGGTCATTGCGCTGCATTTCCAAACACTGATCTGCAAACAGCTCATCCTCATCCGCCTCCACATGGACAACCCGTTGCTCCAGTTGCCGCGCGATCTCATCTGTGACTTGCTTGTGGGCCTTGCGCGGGTTTTCCCGATAGGCATCCATGTAGGACGACAACCAAATGGGTTCTCCCGTCTCCACCATGACGATGGAGCGAGTGCGATAGGCATCTGTATAATTGACCCCCACCGGAATGATGCGGATGTCTTCAATGTCGTATTTCTCGTACGCCCCAAAGGCCATGCGAGCCGTCCCCTTCTGAATGGGGCGAAGGCGTTTTTCAAATCGCGTCTGCCCCTCTGCCAATACCAGGAGATACTTTCGCTGGTGAAGCAATTCATAGCAATAGTCAAAAGTAGACTGGTTGTTCTTCAAGCTGCTGTAGCCATCTCGGAAGCGAAAAATGGGAATGGTGTGGATTTGGCGAAGCAACCAACGGTAAAAGGGAGAGCTGAACACATCGCCTCTCAGCAAAAAATTCTGGGTCGGATTGGTAAAGGACGCGACAATGGCCGGATCGAGGAAGGCCGTGGGGTGGTTGACAGCGAGGATGGTTCGTTCGCCCGACTTGAGCTCTCGGAGGCCAGAAAGGTAAATCTTCCGAAAAAAGAGGTGGAAGAACAAAAAAGTTAGGGGTCTGACGAAATAATACAACATGAGACTTAGGTCGTAGTTTTTTGGATGGTGTGCTTTTCAAGCATCAATCGAAGGCCCAGTCGAGCTTCCTCCATTTTCTGTTGCACCGCTTTGTCCAAGCACTGAAAGCTCCACGCCTGCCACCACTTTGCAAACAATTCGCTGTACAAGGTGGCAAAATAGGCCAGAAAGGGCAAGGACAGCCAGAACAAGCCAAAGCCCGGATGGTCTTTCGGCACGACAAACAACAGGAGCAAAAACCAATAAATGATGTACAAAAACATGCCCACCGACAGCCAAACAGACAGCTTGAACTCAATGGCCTTCACCTTTTTGTCGACAATGGATTGGGTGATCAAATAGGGAAGACAGTTGCCGAGTACGCCCAAGGCAAAGGGCAAGGCTCCCAGTACGAGGATCAGGCTGTTTCGCCAACTGAACTGCCACTTTTGGGCAACCCCCACGTCTTCGAGCTGTTCTTTGTGCAACAAGTCGTAATACTCTTCCACCTGCCCCAGCAACTGACTTCGGCTGCTGTCCGGCAATTGGTTGATCCAATGGGCAATCTGCTTTTCGTCTTTCAATCGCTCATTGTCGCGAACCAGAACGGGCAGCACGCTCATGGGGTGGTCATTTCTGTAGAGGACCAAGAGCTTTTCCACCAGGTTTTCATCCTCTACCCGATCGATGATGATGATGCTCTGTTCCAATCGGGCCCGCAAGTCTGCCAGCAAGACCCGAGTGGCTTCGTTGGCATCCTCCTTGTACGCATCCCAATACTCCATGACCCTGATTGGCTCTCCAAACTCAATCATGGCTTCCTGGCGGGCCTGATCGGCATAGGTGTAATTGACACCCACGGGAATGATGTGGAGATCCATTTCCCCAAAGGCTTCGATGGCACCAAACGCAATGCGAGCCGTTCCTTTCCGCAGGGGGCGCAGTCGCTTTTCGTGTATGGTCGTCCCTTCTGCCAAAATCATGATGGCCTTTTGGTCCTTCAAGGCCTGGTGACAGTAGCGAAAGGTATCGTAGTTGTTTTTCAGATTTTTGAACCCACCATCTTTGAGCCGATAAATGGGCACCATATTCAAGGCGTTGAGCAGGCGGATGTAAAAGGGCTTGACAAACAAATCACCCCGCACGATGAAATGGAGTGGCAAGGGCAGATGCGTTGCCAAAATGCAGGGTTCTATGAATGCGGTGGGGTGATTGGCTGCCAATAGCACGGGCTTATCTGTGGGGATGACCTCAGAATTGTGGAAATGGATTTTTCGAAAGCATGCTTTCAACCAAATCCGGGCAGCCGGGCGTACAATAAAGTACAACATGGCTGCAAAATTAATATTTTTGCGCAATGCACAAGCCTTCTTTCCTATTAGTTGTAGCCGGACCAACGGCCAGTGGCAAAACAGCGGTCTCCGTCGCCTTGGCCAAACACTTTCAGACAGTGGTTTTGTCCGCTGACAGTCGCCAATTTTACCGCGAAATGAACATCGGGACCGCCAAGCCCCGTCCAACTGAGCAACAGGGCATTCCCCATTACTTCATCGACTCACTCAGCATCCACGATCCCTACACAGTGGGAGATTACGAGCGCGATGCCCTTGAGCTGTTGGAAGAGTTGTTTCAAAAGCACTCCTTGGTCATCCTCACTGGGGGTTCTGGCCTGTTCATCAAGGCATTGTGTGAGGGCTTGGACGAGTTTCCGGAGGTGCCAGAGGGGGTTCGACAAGCACTGGAACAGCAGTTGGAAGAAAAGGGCATTGAATCTTTGCAGGCAGAGCTGTTGCAGACTGATCCGAGCTATTACCAAGTCGTAGATCGGCAAAATCCGGTGCGGCTGATCCGGGCTCTGTCGGTAATCCGGGCCAGCGGGCAAGCCTTCTCCAGTTTTCGGACACAAAGCCGCAAATCCCGTCCATTCCAAATCTTGTACACTTCGTTGGAACAGGATCGAGACCTGCTGTATGAGCGAATCGATCGGCGAGTGGACCAAATGATGAAAGAGGGATTGGCCAAAGAAGCGCGGGAGCTATACCCCCTTCGGCACCTCAACGCACTGCAAACGGTGGGCTACCAAGAATTTTTCGATCACTTCGATGGGTTTTACGATCTGGTGGGGGCTGTAGAGAGAATCAAGCGCAACAGCCGTCGATATGCCAAGCGGCAACTGACCTGGCTGCGGAAGCAAGACCAGTGGACTCGCTTTGCCAAAGAAGACATAGCAGGAATGATTCAGTGGGTAGAAGAACAAAGGAAACGGCGGTAGCCAATGGGCTCAAAAAAGGCCACCATCAGCCCTTGACCAAGTCCAGCACATTTTCGGGGGGACGTCCGATGACAGCTTTGTCGCCTTTGATGACAATGGGACGCTCGATGAGTTTGGGAAAGCGGACCATCGCATCTACCCACTCCTCATCAGAAAGCACGCGCCCCTTGAACTGTTCTTTGTAGATGGCCTCTCCTTTGCGGACCAATTGCTCCGGGCGAATGCCAAGCTTCTGAACGATGTCTGCCAATTCAGCCTCTGAAGGCGGATTTTGCAAGTACAATACGATGTCAGCTTCCACCCCATTTTGCTCCAAAAGTTGAAGGGTTTCCCTACTTTTGCGGCATCGGGGATTGTGATAAATCTTCATATGGCATTCTTTTCCAACAAATATACATACAATGATCTGGAAACAAACTTTCACGGCTGAAGGCCTCAACCAATTTTCGGCCAATACCTTGGTCGAAAACCTGGGAATCGAATTTGTGGATTTCGGAGACGATTTCCTTCGCGCGCGCATGCCGGTGGACAATCGCACCGTCCAACCATTTCGAATCTTGCACGGCGGCGCCTCTGTGTCTTTGGCAGAAACTTTGGGCAGCGTGGCTTCCATGCTTTGTCTGGACAATACAGAGCAGTTCAGTGCTGTGGGCTTGGAAATCAATGCCAACCATCTCAAATCGGCCCGGTCTGGCTTTGTGACTGGCACTGTCAAACCAATCAGAGTGGGCAGGCGAATCCATGTTTGGAATATCGAAATTGAGAATGAAGACGGACAATTGGTTTGTGTCAGCCGCCTGACAATGGCGATCATAGAACGGCAGAACTAATTCTCTTTTGTCTAGTAAAATGCTATTTTTGGCAGATCAGCTCATACAATCGTCAAGACCGAAACGGTTCTACCTACAAGCAGTATACCCAGCCCTCTGGGAATAGAATTATCTACTAAGCTATCAAATTCAATACATGAAAAGGTTCCTTTTACCATTCCTCCTTTTGTGCTTTCTAAGCAACGGCCTCTACGCACAGCTCAACATGGAGCTGAGCTCTCAGGTCGAATACAACCAAAGCCTCAACGACATCTGGGGTTGGTTCAACGAAGTTGACGACCGGGAATACGCCCTCGTTGGGGTGCGCAACCGCATGTCGGTCATTGATGTCACCGATCCAAAAAACCCTGTTGACAGAGGATTTGCTCCCGGCCCGCGATCTACTTGGCGCGACATCAAGACCTGGGGCAATTATGCCTTCTGCGTAAACGATACGCCAGACGATGGCACAGGCCCCAGCCAGGGCGTGCTCGTCATGAATCTTGGCAATCTGCCAGACTCCATCACCGAAGACGATTATTCTTACTGGAGACCTACTATTGAACGCGACGGGATCACGGAAACCATTACCCGTTGCCACAACATTTACATTGACGAATTCGGTTTTGGATACCTGGCGGGCTGCGATGCCAACGAAGGTGGACTCATCTTCATCGATGTGCGAGACGGAGCCAATCCCACCATCGCTGGCCTGGGCGCACCTGTGTACTCCCACGATGTGTACACCCGCGACAATCTCGCCTATTCTGCCGAAATCAACGCTGGCAGGCTGGCCGTATACGATGTGAGCGACAAGAGTGACCCCCAACTGCGGGGAACCACACGTACGCCTTTTCGCTTTACCCACAACGTATGGCTTTCCGACGATGGCAATGCTGCCTTCACCACCGATGAGCGCCAAAATGCCTTCATCGGTTCCTATGATGTGTCCGACCCAAGCGACATCATCGAGCTGGATCGCTACCGCCCTCTGGCAACCGAGGGAAGTGGTGTCGTTCCGCACAACGTCCACGTATGGGAAAACTGGTTGATCATTTCCTATTACACCGATGGTTGCATCCTTGTGGATGCCAATCGCCCTCACAACCTGATCGAGGTGGGCAATTTTGACACCTTTGTCGGAGGCGATGGCGAATTTCTGGGCATTTGGGGTGCCTATCCCTTTCTCCCTTCTGGCATCATTCTAGGAACTGACATTTCCCAGGGACTCTTTGTATTCGAGCCCAATTATGTCCGCGGCTGCTATCTGGAAGGCATGGTGATCGACAGCATCACCCGCGACCCCATCCAAGGAGCCGATGTGCGCATCCTTGGCGGCGACCTCAACCGCGAGACCAGTTCGCTGCAAGGTACCTATGCCACAGGGCAGGTGACTTCTGGAACCTTTGAGGTGGAATACAGCCGGGTGGGCTACAAAAGCAAGCGCCTCACGGTGGAGTTGGAAAATGGAGTGGTGACCATGCAGGATGCCGAATTGGTGGCCGATCGCAATGTATTTGCCCTCAACGGAGAAGTGGTGGTAGCAGGCAGCGACGAGCCCATCGAAGGAGCCATTGTCGAGATTTTCAACAACGAATTTGAATACCAAGCAACGACCGATGACGAAGGCAACATCAGCAGAGGTGGCATCTTCGAAGGTTCTTACACCATCATCGTCGGAAAATGGGGTTTCAAAACCCAGCTCATCACCTTGGACCTGTTTTCCAACAACGAAAGCTTTGTCGTCGAATTGGAGGAAGGCTATCGGGATGAATTCATTCTGGACCTGGGATGGGACGAGCAAAGCGATGCCACAACTGGTTTGTGGGAAAGAGGAGAACCCGTGGGCACGCTGGATGGCAATGGCCAACTCATCAGCCCGGACGAAGACCTGCCAAATGACTTGGGAGATCAATGCTACGTCACTGGCAACCTGGGTGGAAGGCCATGGACCGATGATGTGGACAATGGGACTACGAACCTGATCTCCCCCAAAATGGCCCTCACCTCCATCCCCGAGCCGCTGGTCCGCTACCAGTCTTGGTTTCAGAACGTAGATGGCGCCTTGCCGCGAAACGATACATTGATTGTCTATGCCCTCAATGGCCAGACAGAAGTGATCATCGACAAAATCACAGATGTTGCCTCAGAGTGGAAGCCCGTAACGGAAATCCGCCTGTCCGAGTTTTTGGACATCACCGATGAGATGCAAATTCGCTTCAGCCTATTCGATGGGACAGGACAAGCCGGAGGCGGCCACATCGTGGAAGCAGCCATCGATGGATTTGAGGTGGTGCCAGGAATTGCCGTTTCCACCGAGCAACCAAACTTGGAGGCCGACCTGCTTCTGGAAGCTGCCCCCAATCCATTTGGCGAATCATTCACGCTGTCCTATGAGTTGAAGACATCTGAGCGGGCACAGCTCGAATTGATCAATGCCCTCGGCCAGCAAATTTACAGCCGCCAATTGACAGAGAAACGAGATGTATTGTCCCTGGGCGAAGACCTGCCAGAGGGCGTTTACTTCGTCAAGATCAGTACCAACGATCAAAAGACCCGCCTGTTGAGAGTGGTCAAACAATAAGGAAAGACTCACCAAGGCTTCTGTTTGTCAGAAGTGCAAAGAGGAAAGGGCTCACTGCTCTTTCCTCTTTTCTTTTAGTGGACTACCGGGCGACAAACTACCCAAAAGGCCAACGAGTATTCTGCAACTCCATGATGAGCACAATGCTCCCGGTCAGGGATACCACGCCAAAAAACAGGAAAAACAAATTTCCAAATTGCAAGAGCATCTTTCCGCTTCGGCCACTCTCCTCCCCTTCCTCTATTTGCAGGGCGTGGGAAAAGCCCTTGGCGTTGAAGTAAATCCCTGTGGATACAAGGGCAAAGTAACAAACAATGAGGAATCCTGTCGCAATGAAGGTATAGACAAAACTCAGCAAGGCCAATACGTAGCACAGAAAGCCACGGCGCAAAAATCGGGAAGCGTTTTCCCGGGACGTATATTCGGTCGTCATTCGGTCAATGGAATTTGGTGCAGCTACAAAATCTTCCCCCACTCGCTTGGATGCGCTCTACCCTGGCCAGCGAAAATTTTGCAGCCCGATGATCAAAACGATGGTCGCAAGGAGCAGCAGACTTCCCAGGATGAGAAAAAACAGATTTCCATATTTCAAGAACAGTTTCCTGTCTCGGCTGTTCTCCTCTCCGATCTCAATTTGCAAGGCCTGGGAGAGACCTTTTGCATTGAAGTAAATCCCGACGGGCAAAAAGACGATGTAGCCAATGATGAGGAAGCCAGTCGCAATGAAAGTATAGATGAGGCTCAGGATGGCCAAAATATTGCACAAAGAGCCTTTGCCCAAGAGCTGGGAAGCATTTTTTACAGGAGTATGGCCACTTGTCATTCGGTCAATGGAATTTGGAATGGTACAATTGGATGAATCCTTACTGGGAAGGATCGGCATTGCCAGATAAATCTCCAATTTTCACACCAGTAAATTGAATGTCTGTCCGGTCTTCCGCCAAATTGGTAATATTGAGGATGCCGTCGTTTTCAAATCGCCAGGAGAGGCCAGAGGGAAAGGTCGAATCAATGCCCAAGACCAACTTGCTGACCAAGACCATGTCAAAGCCGGAAATGCGGTCATTCATGCTGGCATCGGCCTTCAGCTGGTCGTAGGGATCTGTCAATTCTTCCACGTCCAGAATGTGCTTGCTGATGAATACCATGTCGTAAGAACTGATGCCATTCTTGGGATTGTCGCGCTTGACAGCCGACAGAGTATAACTGCCACCAGAGGGCACATCAAAAACAAACCCACCATCGGCACCTGTGGTCAATGAATCTACCACATCGCCATCCAGGTAAATCTTTACGCCATTGATGGGTCGGCCATCGGGCATGCGTGCAACGCCAGAGAGGGTGTGCCCGGGAGGCGGTTGGTAATGCCCCAGGGTCACGATGCCTGTTCCGTCTGGATCGAGCCATTCGCGCAGGCGCTCTGCCGCTGTGCTTCCCGCGTCCCAGGATTTGGAGAACCGACCATAAAAGGCCCGCATGCGAGTGCAACTGGAAAAGCCACCGTGCAACTGACCCACAATGAGGCCGTTGTCGTCCAACATGGCACTGCCAGAAGACCCATTTTCAAAAGTCCCCAGGTCAAAGTCGACCAAAAAATGGTGGCGCGGAGGAGTCGTTACGTTGTTGTTCCAACCAATGCTCTGCTGATAGATTTGGCTGGGCTGATTGTCTACCGATATTTTCTTGATGTCGCCTTGTGGATGGTGAATGCCAGTGCTCTTTTGGGAAATGTCGGTGCTGTCCCGGTTCCATCCCAAAAAATAGGGATTGACCACCGACGGAACCCCTCTGAGGAGCTTCAGCAAGAGAAAATCACTCTCCTCTCGTCCAGACATCAACTCACAGCCCAGAATGGAGGAAAAAGAAGGCTCATCAGCGGGATCGTCACAGCCAACGCCTTCATATTGAAAATCAAATCGCCACAAATCCAACTCCGGCGTAAAACCGGCATAACAGTGATAGGCACTCAAAACATAGGGCGTCCCATCCTGGCGAGCATTGTTGATCAAAGAACCTGTGCAATAGCCGATGCCTTCCTCAAAGACCCGCAACATCCGCACGACAGCGCGTTTGTGGTCCTGCCAACTGTCCCCTTCCGCACAATTGACATTGATGTGGCAACTGAGCGATTCGCCGAAACCATCCGCCCCCTCGTGGACTTGAAATGGATAGCTGGAAGGTGTCAGGAAAGATTTGTCATAGGCTTGAAAAATCCGATCAACGCCAATCCTGCCCTGCCCCTTGACCGATTGTGGTTCGTAGTATTCCAAAATGGCCTCTTCCCCCTCAATGGGTCCGATGAGAAAACGACCGCTTGGCATGTTGTTGCGCTCTGTATAGCTGCCCAGCAATTGCTTTTTGTCGGGACTGTAGGCCGCCAAACGGGCCGTCGCTGGCAAAAAGAAATCGTCGAAGGCAATGTACAGCCCTTTGGCATTGGCCGCCCGCAAGGGAAGGCGCCACACCCGATCACCGTTGGGCAACTGGCTCCACTGGCCTGCCGACTGCAGATCGTAGCGCACAGCCACGGGGGCTGCAAAACGAACGCTGCCCGGATTGGCCTTGTCTTCGGCCTCGATCCGGCTCATGTCCAAGGAAGGAACAGCCTGCATTTGGATGCTGGGCAGTTCTCCGGGAGCAGGCCGAAAGCTGTAGGGCAACTCCTTGCTGGCCTGCTGCGCAAAGACAGATGGGAATTGGATGAGAAAGCAAAAGAGAAAAGCAAAACCGGTAATTGTATTTGTGCTGTTCATGGCATTGAGTTGTCGGCCTGAAAAACTGCAAGCAATTTCGGCCAGTCAGGTACTGATCTGGAAAGCCTCGTGGCTTCTACATAAAACGGGAGTGGGATGTAGGCCCCCGGAATTTCACTGGTATAGTTTAGGAAGGCATTCTTACAACTGTAAAATTACAGCTTTTTGCCCCTAGAGTCAACTCAGTTCAGTGTAATACCACAAAGCGGGTAGAAAACACATGGTCGTTTTCCAAATGTAACTGGAGGTGAAAAAGTCCGGCTGGCAAATCGGCTGTCTCCAACTTCCAAGGACTGCCCTCCAAGCGTCCCCGACGCAGCAATTGCCCCTGTATATCATAGATTGTGTAGGTGGCTGACTGGTCAGGCCAGCTGGATCCCAAGCGAAGCCAGTTGTCTGCCGGGTTGGGATACAACTGAATGGATGACTCTTCGGTTTTTGTGCTTGAACTGCTCCTGTCGGCTACCCGCACTTCGATGTGGTCGGTGAGTCGGTAAAACTTCCCTTGTTCGTTGAGGGTGTCCGGCATGGCTGAAAAGCTCAATGTATAGGTTCCTGGCTTCTCGAAGGAAGCAGAGGTATTTTTTGTCTCTCGCTGTGAAAAATTGACGATCCCAGGCCCTTCCTCCAAGCGCCATTCGTAGGCTGTTGCCACATCGAGTCCCCTGCCATTGAAGGAAGCCTGCCCTTCTAGTTGGACACTCTCGCCCCAGAGAATGCCTTGGTCTCGTCCGGCCGATACCGCAAAGTCCCTCGTCTCTTCCCCCCAAGGCCAAGGCGCTTGAAAGGCGTCGGGAATGTGCTGGCGAATGAAGGCAAAACGCCCCTGCCAATATTCGTCGGGATTTTGCTCGTGGGTCAAATCGCGGGAAAGCAAGGCAACTTTTTGGCCCCTCAGTAGGTTGATTGCTGCCAGTTGGGTCGCTGCCGGGGCTGTGATGTCCTTGAGGCTGGTAAAGACCATGCAAGGCCCCTGGTAGCGACGGGCAAAATAGACTGCATCGTAGTATTTGGTGGCTGCCACGGTGGCCGCAAAGTGCTCCGCTGATCCGCTGATGCCCCTGGACTGCCACAGATAAAAGGGAAAACCAGAAGGCTGGTCGTATTTGAGTCCAAGGTGCTGACAACTGCTGGGGTTGCTGAAGCCCAGTAGGTTGACCCGCTCGTGAAGGCCCGCCACTTGCAAGGCCAAAGCTGCCCCCTGGCTGACGCCAAAAGCAGCCATGTCTCGTCCATTGAAGTCGGAGCGGCCCGCCAGATAGTCCAAGGCGCGCAGGCCTGCTAGGATGGCATAGCGGTAGTAAATGCCCTCGGGCTGGTTGATCACATCGGGGCGATAGGCATTGGGATCGGCCTGATCGGGCGGAGCATTGTGGATGCTGACGGAGATGGCCAGCATATTGGCGCGTTCGGCCAAGGCCACTTCCGGCTCTACGATGTTGGGGGCTCCGCCAAAGGATGGCATGGTGATGCAGGCTGGAAAGGGACCATCGCCGTCGGGGATCACCAAATAACCGTAAACCTTGCGATTGTCAATGTGATCCAATTGAATTCGGTAGGTAGAGCTGTACTCATTGCGTTGCAAAAATTCCAATTGGGTATTCATAGGCAGCTCCCGAAGGCCAGCCTTTTGGGCCGACCAGAAGGCATCGAAATCGCTGGGTTCCTCTTCCAGGGGGCGAATGTCGTAGGGAGAAACGGCGGCGGTGGCGTACCACTTCTCTCCGTTCTGGCGCATCTCACAATGGATCACCCCTGGCTTGTCCAGCACAAAGGAAACGGTGGAGGGCCTTCCTGCCACATGCATCAGTTGCCCTTCTGCCAGAGGGCTGACAAAGCGATCGTATTGAATGCTGTACTCAACGGGGCCGCTGTTGGGAGAGCGAAACTCAAATGCCATTGACTCCCCAATCCGATACACAGGCAGTTGCCGATCTGCAGACACAGTTGTTTGTGCCGCCACTCCATTGCCCCACATCCAGCACAGTCCCAACAACAGCAAGGAGCGCACTGTCAGCTGAGAAATGGTGGATGAACGAATTGGGATGGGCAGGAGCAACTTCATGTATGTATCTTTTCCATATTGAACATTCAAAAGCAGCTCCAAAATAACAAACAATCAAGGGTGTTGGAAGCTGTGGAGGGAGCAATTCGAATTTATGTCGCCAATGATCACCTTCGCCCTTGGATTGGGAGGCGAAAAAGGGAAGCAGAAATCGACCAATGCGACCTCTTTGTTGGACAAAAAAATATGGGATCAAAGCTGGAATTATTGAAAATACAACAGTACTTTTGATGCGCTTCTGGGGAGGCATTGTAACACATCACCGTATTGAATGGCACATTAACTTGATGAGGCAGTGACAAATACTTATTTCGATCTGATTGATCAGACGTTTTATTTCCCACAGGATGGTTTCGAGCTGGAGGATGGCTATCTGTCTTTTCAAAACGTTCCGCTCAAATTCCTGATCGACAAATACGGGACTCCTCTCAAATTGACCTATCTACCCAATATTGGCATCCAGATCAAACGCGCCAAGAACCTCTTTACCCGCGCCATGAAATCATTGGGTTACCAGGGCAAATACTACTATTGCTACTGTACCAAAAGTGCCCATTACAGGCATGTGCTCGACGAAGTATTGGAGCACGGTGTTCACCTGGAAACTTCCTCGGCTTTCGACATCGACTTGGTCCGGAGGCTATATGCCAATGGAAAGATCAACAAGGACACCATCATCGTCAACAACGGCTACAAACCCCAGCAGTACATCCAGAAAATTGCCCAACTCATCACGGATGGCTTTCAAAACGTCATTCCTGTGCTGGACAACAAAGAGGAATGGCACGACTACAAAAAGATCATCAAAGGTGGCTGTCAAATTGGGCTGCGGGTGGCGACGGACGAAGAACCCAATTTCGAATTCTACACCTCTCGCCTGGGCATCCGCAGCAAGGACGTCCTCCCCTTTTACAAGCAGTACATCTCTCGCAGCAAACGCTTTCGACTGAGCATGTTGCACTTTTTTGTCGACACCGGCATACGCGATACGCTCTACTATTGGGGAGAGCTCAAAAAGGCCATTGATACCTACTGTGAACTGCGCAAGGTGTGCAAAGACCTCAAGGCCATCAACATCGGAGGAGGCCTGCCCATCCGCAATTCTCTGGGCTTTGAATTCGATTACAAATACATGATCCGCAACATCGTCGAGCAAATTCAGCAATCCTGTCAGCAAGCAGGCGTGCCAGAGCCCGACATCTACACCGAGTTTGGCAGCTATACGGTGGGCGAAAGCGGTGCCACCATTTTTTCGGTCTTGGGCCAAAAGCAGCAAAACGACAATGAGCTGTGGTACATGATCGACAACTCCCTGATGACCACCCTGCCCGACAGCTGGGGCATCTCGCAACGGTTCATCCTCCTGCCCATCAACAAATGGAACAATGAATACACCCGCGTCAACATCGGCGGGCTGAGTTGCGACAATTCCGACTACTACAATTCCGAAGTCCACCTCAACCAAGTCTATCTGCCCAAGATCGAGCCTGAGGCCAAGGAACCGCTCTATTTGGGATTCTTCCACACAGGTGCCTACCAGGACGCCATCAGCGGCTTTGGCGGGATCAAACACTGCCTCATCCCCTCTCCCAAACACATCCTGATCGACCGCGACAGCAAGGGCAACCTGGTCGACCGACTCATCTACGAAGAACAACAGGCCGATCAAATGCTCCAATTGCTGGGATATTGAGCCATCGCTCGACGGCATTTGCTTGTCTCCAAATTAGGGAGTAATTTGCAGGCAGTCCACCAAAGGCAAACCAAGCCAGGGCTTTCCGTGTTTAGGAAGCGACGACAAACAAGCCCGAAACATTGATGGGAAGAGCATCCCATCATCAATACCACGAGTTTATGAAAGTTTACGATCTGTTGATCATCGGGGGAGGCCCCATTGGATTGTGCTGTGCCATCGAAGCGCAGAAGGCTGGGCTGGACTATGTACTGGTCGAAAAAGGGGTTTTGGTCAATTCTCTCTATCACTTCCCGGCCAATATGACCTTCTTTTCGACCTCCAAAAAACTCGAAATCGGAGATGTCCCCTTCATTTCCCATGCCGACAAACCCACCCGCACGGAGTCCTTGGAGTACTTCCGGCGCGTGGCGGAGAGTTGGCAGCTCCATCTCAAGCTGTACGAGGAGGTCAAAAGCATGAAAGCAGAGGATTCTCTCTATCGAATCGATACCTCCAAAGGCAGCTACCAAAGTCGAACAGTGATCGTGGCTACTGGCTTTTACGACACCCCTCGCCTGCTGGGCATCCCCGGTGAGGAACTGCCCAAGGTCAAGCACTACTACGACGAGGTCCATCCCTATGTCAACCAAAAGGTGGTCATCGTGGGAGCGGGCAACTCGGGCTGTGATGTCGCACTGGAAACCTTCCACAAAGGAGCAGATGTGACCATGGTGGTTCGCAAGCCCCACATCAAACCCACTGTCAAGTACTGGATCAAGCCCAATATCGAAAATCGCATCAAAGAGGGTTCGGTAAAGGCGTACTTCAGCAGTCGTCTTTTGGAAATTCGGCCACTTTCTGTACTCATCGATACGCCAGAGGGACAGGTGGAGTTGGAAAATGATTTCGTCCTGGCCATGACAGGCTACCAGCCCAACTATGCGCTCCTGGACCGCCTTGGTCTGACGTACACAGAGGATGAGGCCCGCAGTCCCGTCCAAGATCCGGAGACCTTGGAATCCAATTTGCCCGGTGTCTACATCGCAGGGGTGGCAGCGGCCGGCATGCATACCAGCAAGCTGTTCATCGAAAATACCCGGGTCCATGCCCGAACCATCATCCGGCAAATCCTGTCGGGACGGAGAATGAAAACCTTGGAGGATGTTTCGAATTAGGCGGTGGACCATTGGCACTTGGGCATTGGTGCTCCTGTGCAGCCTCTTGGCCAGCGAGGGACTTGCTCAGCTGAGATTGCCCAGCGACTTCCAACAACTTCTGGAAGACCATCAATTGGATTTCTATGCCCCTGTGGAGGGAACATTCAAGAACAAACGCCTCCGGAAAACAAGCTGGCAAGCCTGCGACTTTGCCATGTACTCCAAAAAGGCCAGATTGGAAGTGCGTTATCTTCTGCAACCATTTCATCAGGAGAACCCTAAAAACGACATTCCCCACGTCAAGATGATCCGCATGGCCAGCCATTTGGCAAGCAATGAGGACGACAGCCACATCGCCATCCACAAAATTTCAAAAGAACGCCTCAGCAGCATGTATCGCGCAGATTGGGGAGCCACTGCTGTATTTGAGCCAAAGAGGAGCTTTTCAGACCGACGCTATTGCCAAATGCTGTCGCTGTTTCGGGAAGGTGAGCTGCAGCTGTATGTATTCATTTTATTTGATCGGGCCGATGAGGAAGTAGAGCAACAACTGGCCAGCCTTCGCTTTCGCGAGGGAGACTGATGGTCGGTGAAAATCAATGAAATCGAAAAAGGAAAGGGGGTAAAAAAAAGAAAGTCGCGTTTTTGGAACGCGACTCACTACAACAAATTATAATCCCATGAACATATCCGAATGAATGGCTGGTGTAAAAACCAGCGGGGCCGAAGCCCAAGAGTTCAATAATTAATCTTATTTATTAAAAACTCTTTATATCTTTGCGTTTCGGAACGATTAGGAGTAAGTCGTATCCTGTATTGGCATACGACTCACTACTAACAAATTATAATCCCATGAACATATCCGAAACTTATTTTCAATTTTGATTCAACCCTTTGGTTGATATTTCCTTCCGCCTCTATTTTGTCATCAATCACAATACAATAATCTTAAGTTTTCTACGCTTCGACAAGTACAAAAACAACTAATTGTGAAGTTTAATTTTTCCAAAAAAGTATTCAACTATCTCATAATCAAATATTTATACTTCTAAATTGTGAATCAAAACCACCCAATCTACCTCCATTTCTCCTACAGTTTTTTGCAAAAAAAAGCATCGTACCACCCAAAAGAAAAAAAGCATCCCTGTCATGCAAGGATACTTGATCAATAAAAACCGATAATTAAAGCATGATGGACAGTCTATATTTGAGTCGACTGCTCATCATGCGGCTCCGCAAGAGCCATTGGGCAATCATCTGCTCATTGCTTCAGGATTTTGAATTGCTCCCGATGTTGCTCTCCAATCAAATGCAACATGTAGGCCCCAGGGGGCAGCGAAGCATCGGAAGAAGGCAATTCAATGGTTTGCCCCTGTTGGTAATCGATTTGGTGAGTCGACAAGATGGCTCCATCTATGCTCCACAGCTCTACCTGCAAGGGGCCAGATGGCAATTCGCCAGACTGGAAATACAGTTCTCCTGAAAATGGATTGGGAAAAATCCGCGATTTGCTGACAATTTTTTCAAAGCGTGCCACCTTCACAGGAGAGTATTCATAGCTGCCGTCCCGATCGACCATCTTGAGTCGATAGTAGCGATTGCCTCCCGAGGAGATGTCTTTGTCCAAAAAGTAGTAATCCTGGGTATCTACCGTATTGCCGACCGCCTGTACTCGTCCCAGACTTTGGTAGTCTTCTATGGCCCCGTGCTGGTCTTCTACGGCCAATTCCACTTCGAAATAATCGCTGTTGATCTCCGAATTTGTCTGCCAATGCAACATCACTTGTCCCGGAAATTTCTGCAATTCAAACAGCCCCAACTCCACTGGAAGCGGTGCATTGAAGACGGCATTGACACTGTTGAGGATCAGTCCGCGATTGCTTCGCTGGTGAAAACGAACCTGTGTGCTCGTCGAATGCGCTTGCCCCGCCTCTTCAATGACAGCGGTGATGTCCAAGCCACTGATCTCCGTCCAATCCGTGCTGCCGTCCAAAGCCATGACAAACAACCACTCATCTGTATCCTGTCCCCTCGCCCAGATGGTATCTGACAGTGAATTGGACAAAGGAGTATTGATGTCAAGTGCTGATGCAAAGCGGAAGTTGATCAACACATGTCGTTCATCGTTCGATGGGATGTTGCCGACATTCATGGTGAGAATGATCTCATTGTCCATCGCCACTTGGCTGTCGTCCTCCAAAGACGCCAAAGACATAGAGCCATTGACGAAGTTCAACTGTCCAATTCCCTGGGTTTTGAAATCCACATTGTCGAGGCCATCCAATCCGATCCGGTCATTCTGATAACTGCCTTGCCCTTGTGTCAGGTCCAAGGTGTAGGGAAACGCAATGGGTGGATTGGGCAATTGGACCACCTGATGAGGTGTATCCAAAGAATCGATGTAGACCAGGCCATCCACCTCGACGCGGGTCCAGGCTTCCAAGGAGTAGACCCCGGTGGCCGAAAAATCGATGCTAGCACCCAGATCGACCGTTTTGGTCACGCCCGGAAGCAAGGTATCTTGTATGGTGTTTTCTACTGGTGTATTCCCGTTGACGCTGAAGAAGAAGCCATATTGAAAGACCGTATCCTGCCCCACATTTCGCACCTCTCCAAACAACTTGACCAAATCGAGGCTGCTGGAAGTACCAGATCGTCCTCTGTCGGGAATGGTAAACGCATTGAAATTGGGAGCCACTCCCCAAGGGCACAAGGCATTGGGGTCCACCATGCATTTGACAGCTTGGGCCCGCTCGCCCGCCCTGCCATCTCCTCTGACTGCCCGCACGGTAAACCAATATTCCTGATTGTCTTGTAGGTTGTGGTCAACCAAGGCAGTGGTCAGGTTGGTCGATTGGACCACCTCCCAGTCACAGCCATTGTAGAAGAGAACTTCGTAGTCCGTCGCCTCAGTGGTCCCCGTCCAACCAACTTCTACCAAACCGTTGCAGTAAGAAGTGGTGGTCAGGTTCGTGGGCAGGGAATGAATCTCGAAATTTGCTTTTGTCGAAGCCGACAATGCCGTACCGTTTCGGCTGACGCGCAACTGCACATCAGAACTTTCCAGGGAAGGCACTGTCCATTCGTAAAATCTTGTCGTGTGGCTGATGTTGTCGACAATGGTTGCCCAGTTTTGGCCATTGTCTGCCGAATATTCAATCTTGTAGGTCTGTCCTACGCCATCATCGGCATCCCATTGGATGAGTTCCTTGGTACCTGGTATCCACTTTTCGCCACCGATGGGATGGGTCAAGGTGATTTCTGGCCGGATGAAGTCATAGACGATGTAATACGCCTGTGGTCCGAAGGGAATCTCTCGCCCATTGACAAAAATCTCGTATTGCCCCGCTGTTGGCGTTTCAATGGTGACCTGTTCGATGTTGTTGAGATTGTCGACGCCTCTTCGGGCGACATCTTCCACATGCAGGGTATCTGGATTGAGTACCCAAGGGAAATAAACGGTCCCTCCTGGTTGCTGAACACTTAGGTCCAAGTCGTTGACCAATGCCTTGGTTGGAAAGGCTGCCGCTTCTTTATCGCTCCAATACAACATCACTTTGACTTCGCTCACGCCCGCTGGCACATTGATGCTGAGCTGGTCCACTTGCCCCTGCTCGATCTCTCCTTTTGCATACTGAAGATTTTCCATGACTTCCACCGCTCGACGCCCATTGATCAAGCCAAAACCGTAGGTATAGTCAGGACCAGAATTGCCTAAATCATCCGCTGTATTGCAAACCAATGCCTTCAGAAAGGCCCCGTCCGGGTCGTCTCCGTTGTGGAGTTGGCGATACCGTTGATAGAGCAGTCCCAGGGTGCCCGTTACGGCTGGAGCCGCCATGCTTGTCCCGTTGGCTGCCCAGTAGTTGTAGTCGCGCCCGGTGGAATATACCTTGGTTCCAATGCCACAGATTTCTGGCTTGATGCGTCCGTCCGATACAGGCCCACGACTGGAAGAACTCCAAATCGATCGGGTTTCAGAGACGGCACCAACTGTGAGCACGTTCTTGGCCGATTGATAGTAGCGCAAGACGGTTTTGTACCCCTTGGGGTAGCTCGCACAGGTGCTTCGACCACTGTTTCCGGCTGCAAATACGTGGAGCAGGTTGGAAAACTGATTCAGTTGCCAATCCAATGTCAAACTCGTATAGTTGTAGGTGCCGTTGGAATTGCAGTTGAAACTCGTTCCGTAAGAATTGTTGGTCAATACCATCTGATAATCGCGATGGTAGTCCTCTGTATAAAAAGTGATGAGGCTGGTCTTCTGAATGAGCAGATTCGATCCGGGTGCCATTCCCCGGTGACGAGGATTCATCAGTCCTCCCCCACCGATGATGCCAGCGACGTGGTCGCCATGCTGTCCAAAGGAGCTGTAGCTGCCATCTGCTTCGTTGAAAATTCGGCAGCCAAAGTCCAGGTGATCCCCCAGTTGACCTCCATCTCCCACGCCAATGACAACGCCACTGCCATCCAGGTTTCGCTCACCGCTGAGCGAGGAGTGCAAGACATTGACTCTTTGCTGAACACAGACCTCGCGATTGAGCGGGCCGGGTTCTTCGTGTTTGACATCGAGAGAAACAATCAAAGGCTCATTGACCAGATCGTCGAGCAAGTCGGACGGCAAACGGACCATGCGCAGGGGCGCTCCAGCCATGCTTTCTTCACTGGGGCGCAATGCATATTTTGACAACAAGTCATTGATCTGGGCATCGCTGGCCGTGGGACTGAAGACCAAGGCCAAGTCCAAATCGCCTCCCTTTTCGAGCAGGCTGCTGACTTGTTCTGAGAAAAATTCTTGGGACAATTTGTCAAAACTATCTGGCTTGACAATTCCATCGATTTGAAGGCGATCCAATGCCGATGGCTGTAGGCCTGTTGGCAAAGCAGCCAAGTAGTGGCCATTTTGGTTGTATTGGATCAATTGGATGCCCATCTGCTCCAGCAAGGCTTTTTCCTCTTTGCCGGGCAACTGTTCGAAATGGAGTTGTAGATAGTAAAGATCGTCGGCGCGGTAGCGCTCAAATGACTGAGGCGACTGCAGAAAGGACTTCAGGTTGTGAACAGAAAGGTCTGCAACGGGTGTGGAATTTTGGGCATTGGTTTGGAGGACACACAACAGACACCAAACCACTGCAAGCAGCTTCACTGGCTTTCTCATAAATACATCATGCTTCTAAAGGTATTCGGGCATTATCGGATGCCGATTACCAACGGTTTTTAAATAAGAATCTGAAAAGATGGGGGACCGCCTTTTTCACAGTAAGGAGAAATCATTCTGGGGGAGTTGGCCCAAGGGGAGAGCCGCAGGAATGTTGTTTTGACTGGTCAACGGACCAGAAAGGGGGGAGATGGTTTTTTTAATTCTTCATGATTATGTGTGCAGCCAAGAAAGATCAACAAATGTGCCGAAATTCGCCCTCCCGTAGAAAAGATTGCACCACAGAAGAAAAATCATTTACCGCTGCGTCACGCCACAGACAGTCGATGCAAAAGCCACTCTTGCATCGAGCCAATGTATGCATTGGAAAAGATTACTTGAAAGGATTCAGGTACAGAGGATTGTCCAGATAGGAGGTATCTGTAAGGGTATGCAGAAACGCAAGGATTTCCTTTTTCTCTTGATCCGTCAGGTCCAACTTGCGCATGTTTGGATCGATGTTTTCTGCAAAGTGACCTCCTGAGGAATAGTGTTCGATGACTTCCTCCAAGGTGTTGAATCGTCCATCGTGCATGTAAGGAGCGGTCAGGGCAATGTTGCGGAGACTGGGCGCGCGAAACTTGCCATTGTCGATGCGACGTCCGGTAAACTCCCCCAGTCCTTTGTCGGGGAAATCGTCCAAGCCAGATACCTGTTCGATGCCATTGTTGAAAAAATCGTCATTGGTCATCAAAGGAGCGTTGTGGCAGTGAGCGCACTCTGCATCCACCAATCGGCCATTGGAAGTATCGAAAAACATCAGAAACCCATTGCCTTCTTCGGCAGTGTAAAAATCTTCGAATTGCTCGACCTTGTCGTATTTGGAATTGAAACTGACCAGGCTGCGCTGGTACTGTGCCAGGGCTTTGGTTGCCAATTCTTTGGTAATTTCTGTCCGGGACTCAATGCCAAAAGCTTTGCGGAACCTAGCTGGATAGTCGGCATGGGCACGCAGCTTGGATTCCACGTTTTCCCAGGTATCGTGCAGTTCAATGGGGTCTTCGATGGGCAAAAGAGCTTGTTCCTCCAAGCTGGACGATCTGCCGTCCCAAAACAGCCCCCGCTCCGAAAAGCCGATGTTGAGAAGGCTCATACTGCTTCTTCGCCCGGCAATCCCATCAACGCCCGTGCTCACGGCCAGCCCGTCGGTAAAGCCGAGTGCCGGGCTGTGACAACTGGCACAAGACATGCTGGCATCTACTGACAAAATGGGATCAAAAAAGAGAAAGTGCCCCAGCTCGACCCCTTCGACCGTCAATTGGTTGTCGCTGGGAATGAACATGCGGGGGAAATGGCTGGGCAGGTTGAGATCGAATTCCGTCGTGTTGTACGGGATGGCCACCAAATCGGGATCTGTCTCTCCTCCTGGATTCGGGTTGTCATCATCACTGTTTTTTCCACCACAGCCCGATACGCCGATGCAGGTCATTCCCAATAAAAGAAGCGAAAAGAGGAAGCACACTTTGGAATTCATATACAAGTCAATCTACTGTCTAGGAGGTTATTTATTTACCGTAAAGGCATCACCAAAATTGCGCATGATTCTGATGACGGTTTCCAGCTCCGCATCGTTGGAATGGGCGCGGCTGCATTCATCTGAATCCAAATCGACCAAGCCATCGCCATTGTCATCGCAACTGCCACCACTTACCTTGAAGAGGTCTGACAACTCGATGTTGATGCCAAAGATGGGCACACTGCCTGTCTGCAGCTCAATCCCAGTCAACAAGCCATGGTCAAAGTAAGTGGTATCTCTGCCAGAGTGGAAAGTAAAAGACTGGTCGAAGTTGCCATCATTGTCCACATCCACGATGCCTTCGATCTTGGAGAAGATGAAGCTGTTCCATCCCTTCCAATAGTGGTTGGCATTGTTGAGTGGGTGACCTGTCGCATAATCAGTCCATTCGGTCTTGTTCAGGTCCGGTGGCACGCCAACGCCCAGTTTGAAGCCAGTGTAGGCGCCTGTGGGTACTTCCAACAAATCAATGGTATATCCATCCATCGCATCCTGCGTCTGATCGTAAGACAAGTCGACATAATCGATTTCTTTGAGGGCCAGCTCTCCCCTGCCAGATGCATCGTCTTTGGTCAAGGACAAATCGGCGATGTAAAAGTCAAAACGGGAAAAACGAATAGACATCTCTCCATAAGTATAGGTTTCTTGCATGACCAATGGCTGATCGTTGTACGTTGCCTTGAAGGTCAATTGCATATCAGTGGTGTCAGCGGCCACGTCGTTGTCGTCGTCGCAAGCAGTCACAAAGAGCAAGGAGAGCAAGAGGAAGTAGATCGCGTTTTTCATACGATGGAGATTTAAATGGGTCACTGGTTTACTTGGGTTTTATTGGTAAACGACTTACCCCAAGCAGGTGTTTGATAAAAATACGGATAAAACAGTCGTCAATAAAGTCTATTCGATGATCGAAAACACATCTGGCGTATTATTGACAATTTTTTCGAGAATTTGAGCATCTGTATCTGCCGCAAAATCTATGCCCTTCACCCATTGCTCATAGTCGATGCGGACTTTGGCCGCCACATTGCTCCCCAAGCTGATGTCGCCATTGAAGGGCAGTCGAATCTTGACCAAATTGGCATCGCCAAGTACCTCAAACAGGCTGGTGTCTGAATTTTGAACGGTATCCACTTGCAGTTGAATCCGATTGAAAATGTAGCCCTCTCCTTCCCGGTACAAGCTGTCCGAGCTGATGCGCAGATCACTTTCTGAAGAAATGCTCACCGGATCAGCTCCATTGGCAGGATTGGGTACACCCACGTAAAAACACAGACTGTCGTAGGTGCCCGCCTCTTGGAAGGTCCCGATGTTGTAGGTAAATTGGGTGAAATCCGGCGACACAATGGTATAGTTGTCCTCCACCGTCTGCTCACTTCCGTCAGCCAAGCTCAGGCGCACCGTATCGATGACGCCCGCAGAGGAGGAGGCATCGTTGACCAACTGCAAACTGCTGATGTAGAAGATGAATTGGCGGATGAAAAAAGGCTGGCCATCCAACAGATACGGATCATTGTAATTCAGGATCGTATCCCCGAAGGCATGGGAAACCTGAAGTTGCAACAAGGGGAAGGTACAGCAGTCGCCACAGGCATCATCTGCACTTACGTCGTAATTGGTGGCGCGATTGTCCAGGCAGCCCTCTTGGTCCTCATAACAAGCTGACAGGCCCAGGCAGAGGAGTCCACCCAGCAAAAGCCCCAAACTATTGTTGCCGATTGTCTTTTTCATATTCTTTCACCAGCTTTTTCACGATCTGTTTTACCTGGGAAGAAAACTCCTTGTTCAGTATCCAATGGTAGTATTGTTTGTCCTTGGTCAGGACCTCGGCCACTGGCTGTCCGGCATACTTCCCAAAATTGAAAACGACAACACCGTTCAAATCGTATTTCAGCCGCTGGGTTGCATCGATGGTTCGCAGGTCGGTCGTGAAGTCGTGCAGCACTTGCATGTCGTTGCGCACGGGCTTTTCGATGATGTTGCCATCCTCATCTTCCAGGTTGGTGTCCTTGTACATCTCCAATTGTCCTTTGAGGACTTCCACCGTGGCGCGTACGTCGGCCAAGGCATCGTGGGCGTTTTCAATTTTTTTGCCCTGGTAAAACTTCAAGGCTGCCCGCAGGGTCCGGGGCTCCATTTTGTAGAAAATGCGTTGCACATCGATGGTCCGCCGCCTGTCCATGGTGAATTCGATGCCGACCCGGGCAAATTCTTCCATGAGGATGGGGACGTCAAAGCGATTGGAATTGTAGCCACACAAGTCGGAATTACCGATGAAGTCGTAGAGCTTGCGCGCCACCTGGGCAAAGGTGGGTTTGTTGGCCAGGTCTTTTGGCAAAATGCCGTGTACCCGCATGGCTTCTTCCGAAATGGGAATGCCAGGATTGATGAGCATGGAAAGTTCTTCCGGCTCATTGCCATTGGCAAAGTATTTAATGATTGCGATTTGAACGATTCGGTCTCGAATGACATTCAGCCCAGTCGATTCAATATCGAAAAAGCATAGATCTCGATCCAATTGTAGCGTCATAGTAGGCAAGATTTTTTGTCTTTTTGTACGTATCGGTCAGTTGCTGTCAACAGTTCCTAGGTGGAAACAAGAGAGGTGTGTTTGTTTGTTGTTTATGGTAACATTGCTGAGGGCAAGGTACGGCCTGTTCACGGAATAGATGCGATTTCAAACGTCATTTTTGGATCATTTGTTCAAAACCGGGAGTATATTTATTGGCCAAGCCACCATCTGCGTCGCCATAGATGAAAAAAGCTTCCACGGCTGGGGTTCGACTGGCCAAGGCAAAGGCGCTGTCCAAGCCCATGACCATAAAAGAGGTGGCAAAGGCATCGGCGGTCAAACAGTCATCGGCCAAAACGGATACGCCCAGTAGGCTGTTCATTTCAGGAAATCCAGTGATGGGATTGATGGTGTGGCCATAGATGCGTCCGCCAGATCGGTAAAAGTTTCGATAGTTGCCACTGCTGGCCAAGGCCCCTTTGTCCAGATTGAGGATGGCGACAAACTCATTGGGTCGGGCATCGATTTGTGGCCTGCTGATGCCCGCTCGCCAGGGCTTGCCCCATTTGCTGTTGCCCTTGAGGCGGACTTCCCCACCGATTTCTATGTAATAATCTTCCAATCCATCTCCCTCCAGCAAGCGACTCAACTCATCGATCGCATAGCCTTTGGCACTGGCACTGAAATCCAATTGCACCCCAGGCAGCTCCTTGCGAAGCAAAACGGGTCCGTCAGTACTGTTGTCCACTTGCACCCTTCCAAAACCCACAAACTGCTTGAGCGAATCCACTCTGGTACTGTCAATGGCTTGCACAGGGCGCTTTTCTGTTCCAAATCCCCAGTATTGCACCAATGGCATCACGGTGGGATCGAAGTTGCCCGCACTCTGTCGATGAATGTCTCCTGCCTTGAGGACATTGGCCAGGAAATGAGGATGGGGAATGCCGTCTGTATTGCCTCCTTGTAGAAAGGCGTCCAAATTGCTTTTTGCATCGGCCAAGGGGAAGGGATCACCACTGCGATTGAAACGGGAAATGGCAGAGGAGTCGATGTAGGTCGACACATCCATGTTGATCGCCAACAGGGTGGAATCGATCCGGGCCTTCCAGCTGGCAGTGGAGCCATCGGCCTGTCGAAAGCTGATGTTGTAGGTGGTCCCCATGGTCTGTCCCTGGATCACGAGGTAGTCGGGACTGGCCTTGGGTAGGTTGTTGTCTGCCGGACTGCCACAACCAATCAATAGCAAAAAGCCACAAAGGCAAAAAAACAACTGTTGTAAGGTCATTGTGCTGTGATTCATGGATCAGTTGAACGATGGATGAATGCCTAAGCTTGGTCGTACAAACCTTCTTCGGAGGCCTCCTTTTGCACACCCTGGAGCTGTACTGGCTTGGATTTCTTGCGCAAGCGCATATTGAGAAATTCCACCGTCAGCGAAAAGGTAATGGCAAAATACAAGTACCCCTTGGGAATGGCGCCAATCTCCGATCCGGCCACTGAGAAATGTGCCAGGTGCGCCCCTTCGGCGATCAGCATGAATCCAATGAGGATCAAAAAGGACAAACCGAGCATTTGGATGGATGGGTGTTTGTTGACAAAACGGCCAACGGGCGTGGCAAAGAGCATCATGATGACAACAGAGATGATGACAGCTGCAATCATGATGACAAGTGCTCCCTCTACCCCATTGGTCATCCCCACAGCGGTCAGGATGGAATCGAATGAGAATACAATGTTGATCAAGGTAATCTGTACGATGGCATTGCTGAAAGAAGAGGTCTTTTTCTTGCCGCCCTCTCCGCCTTGCTGCGCATCGTCGCCCTCCAGCTTGTGGTGGATTTCGGACGTACTCTTGTACAGCAAAAACAGGCCACCCGCAATCAAGATGAGGCTTTGGCCGGAAAAGGCTCCATGCATTCCCCATTGGTCTATGCTGAACCAGGGCTCTTTCATGGCCACCAGTATCGAGATGCCAAACAGCAAGGCCACCCTGAGCACCATGGCCAGGATGAGGCCGATGTTGGTGGCGCGGGCCTGTTGCTCCTTGGGCAGTCGCCCCGCCGCAATGGCAATGAAAATGATGTTGTCAATGCCCAATACAATTTCAAGGAAAGTCAGCGTCAGCAAACTCATCCAGACTTCTGCATTGGCAAGATTGGGAATAACAAACTCCATACGACTTTTTTAGTTTTAAGTTTGTTCGAAATTCATTAATTGGTCTGCAAATGCCACTTTTCCTATGATTCTTCCCCTATTTTTTGACCCGTAGCCTCCGGCTATGAATCAAAAAATGAGGCTCGCCCCAAAGAAAGAAGCTCGAACAAACTCATTAGCTTTGCGGGCGTAAAATTACACATTTAAAGCAGATCACAAAACTGGCCACAAATGAAATACAGACGACTGCGAAAGGACGAACTCGAACAACTGGAAACCAACTTCATCCGCTTCCTGGCGGCCTACTCGATCGACGGTCCACAGTGGGAACGACTCAAGAAAGAACAGCCTGCAGAATCTGATGCCCTGATCGACAAATTCAGCGAGGTCGTTTTCGAAAAGACCCTGAAAAACCTCACTTACCTGCAGTACAAAACCCCCAAGGACATCAAAGTTTTCCACTGCCTGCCCGACAAAATGATCATGATGGGCATCATGGTAGAAGGCGAGAGTGATCTGGATTTCACCAAGCAAGATGACAAGGACAGCATGCTGCAGCAGATGCGTCAATCAGGGGCCGAACTCAAGGTCTACCAAGCCCAAAAAGCATACAATGGCAGTCGGGAAGATGAGCTGTTCAAGATGATGGAACACGGTTGTCTGATCTCAGATGGAAGCCTGTTCCAGTTGATTCGCTCGCTGGTCAAGGCCTAGCCCCTGCCACCAATTCTTTGATTTTTTCGTTGAGCCAACTCCGGTTGTGGACAGAGCTGCTTTCCTGCAAGCGACTCTGCAGGGCCTCCAATGCCCGCTGCTGCTTGTTGGCCGACTGGATGCCTTGGTTGTTTTTGAGCTGGAAGGCCTTTTTGGTCAGGTAGAGCAGGTTGAGGTAGCCCTGGCGTTGGAAATCAGACAGGAGCTTGTGGCGGCGCACAAATTGGCGAAAAGATTGGTGCAAAGACAAAAAGGCCTCGTATTCCCCCAAATCATAATACGTCCGCAAGAGAATGGCCTTGGAATCGAGATTGTAGTACAAATCGGTGTACTCGATCTGTAAGAGCAGGGCGAGCACCCGGTCGTAATCGGCAGCGCTGTAGTAATAAGCGGCCAAATTGTAGGTATAGGCATTCTCCATGGTTTCGGGTCGGAGAAATTCTTTGTAACTTTCAATGAATTGCAACACCCAAGCCCTTTGATTGAGTCGGAGGCCGTTGGCAACGATGTTTTTGTAATGCCATTCGGGCAGGAAGCCGTCGTCGTCGAGCAGCAGGCGTCGCTCCAGTTGGATTTTGAACAGCTCGAAGGAAGCTTGCAAAAAGCCCTTGCTGCCGAGGTTGACTTGTTTGATGCAAAAGTTCTGCAAGTAGTTGTAGATGCTTTGCAGCTCTGTGATGGGGAAGTAGGCGGCATATTGCTCGATCATGGGCAGGATGGCGTCGTAGTCTTCTGCCTTTTCGTGCAACAGCAGTTGGTAGATGTGGTAGTAGACCATGACCGATGGGTTTTGGGAAAAGCTGCTGAGTTGGTCTTCCAGATTTTTGACCACCGCATCGAGCAGTCCGGTGGAATAGTCTACTTTGAGGATGCGACTGCGAAGCAACATCTCACAGGCATCTTTGAGCTTGACGGCCAAATAGTATTGATCGAGGTGGTCCTGCTTTTGCTGGATGCTGAAATCCATCTCGCGCTTGGTCAACTGGGTGTAGTAGGCATCGGCTTCCTCGGCGCGCAAGTAGTGGTAGTTGTAGTAGAGGCTGTCGCGATGTGGGTAGTCCAACAGGCGCTTGTCCAGGCCTTTCATCTTTTGGTCGTAGAGGCGAAAGCACTGTTTTTGTCGAAGGTGGCGCAGCAGCAATACCTGGCCAAATTCGGGATAGCTGCTCAATTGCTCGTGCATCGCAAAACGCTCCAACAAGCGCAGGCTGTAGGTAAAGAGGAGGGCCAGTTGGGCTTGCTTGTTTTCGCCATCGGGAAAGAGCTGGCGCTGCAATTCGTCGCGATCGCAGTTTTGAGGAGTGAAATGGGGGTAAATGGCATTGAGATGTTGGATCAAAAGCCGGACGCCTTTGTGCTTATTGAAGTAAGGAGAGGCTGCAAATTCGCAGAAACGAGTCATTTCTTTGCGCGAAAAAGCCTTTAACAATTGTACGAGATTGTTCTTATACACAAAAAATCCAAATTATCGATGCTCAAATAGATCATTAATGTATTACAAATCAGCGTATTAGTCAATCAAAACACTATTCACCACTTTCTTTTTTCCCAAAAATCTGCCAAAAAAGTACTTCTTTGATCCCCAATTAAATGGCACATTTGTAAAGTACGAATTGCTCTGGACTAAAAATCAACCATCGCCATGCGTAAAAGTATCCGCCAAACACTTCTTTCTGCCCTATCAGTAATCATCTTGAGCTGTCTAAACTTAACCTTATCAGCACAAAACACTTCCAGCAACTGCTTGGATTTTGACGACTACGACCGAACTGGTTACGAAACCTTGCTGGATGACATCATCCAACTGAGCTTTCCCCATATCGACGCACAGGTTTCCGACTTTCCTTTTGTCGTATCCAACAACTTTTCCTTCGGAACTGGCAATTACCTGGCCACCCAGGGGATTACCTTCGAAGCGGTCGATCCCAACCAAGCCCAGTTGTCGCGCATTTCTTTCAACTTTGTCACCGCACAAAGCCAACTTCCCATTTTGGTCAACAATGTCGACAGCGCCTTGGTCGATTTGAACAGCTATTCATCGGCCATTGACATCACCTCAGACATTGTCTTCTCCGTCGACAGCCTGGTCTCAGAAGGGGTCTTCCGAAAAGGCCGAGCAACCTTACAAGGGGGCATATTGGAGAATTTCTATTTTGGGCTGGAGGGAGAAACAGCCATCGACGACCTTTGCTATGAATTCTTCAATGGCGACTGCCTCATTACCAATGTGTCCGTCATCCCCTTGCCTTGTACGGCCAACGGCACATTCGACCTCCTTGTAGATGCCGACCACCGCGGCCGGGGGGATACAGTCATCATCGAAGTAGATGGGATCAACTATGGTGTGTTGCCATATGCCAGCCTGCCCACTCAAATCGGTCCCTTTGACAGGTCAGCAGGCAGTCGGATCTCGGTGGTCTTGACAGATGAGTTGAACCCAGATTGCCAATTCCAAACTGTGCTGGAGTCCCCAGGCTGTGGCTGCAGCATTGAGGATGTCACGGCAACGGCCAGCCCTTGCGATTCCGATGACCAATACACTGTCAGTATCGACTTTGATCCCGTCAACCCCGAGGGAGACAACTTCATCGTCATTGGCGGGGGCTTGTTTTATGGCATTTACCCCTATGCGAGCCTTCCCCTGGAGCTGGGGCCCTTCGCCCCCACTGGCCAAGACATGGAATTCAACGTCTTTGATGCCACCAATCCAGCATGCATTGGCTTTGCCCGACTGGAAGCAGTGGAATGCGAGGCGGATTGCGAAATCAGCAACATCACTGCCGACTTCACTGGCTGTGACAGCCTCAATTACCATTTCATCACGCTGGATTTTGACTACATCCATCCCGACGGCAGTCTGTTCCGAATTTATGACGAGATCGGCCGCTTGGTCACCAGACGGGTTGTCAATGCCTTGCCCGTTTCGACCATTCCAGTATCGGATCTCAATCGCGATGGAACAGGCGATTTGAGGATTTGCCTGGGCGACAATGCCAACCTTTGCTGTGAGACCTTGTCACTCGATCTGCCAGATTGCCCCAATCCCTGCCTCTTTGTAGAGTATGCCGCCGATGCCGTTTGTGTCAACGACAGTTTTTTCACCATCAATTTGAGTTTACAGACAGCTGATCAAAGCGACAGCTTCTCCGTCCTCATCAATGATTTTCTTTTCGATGTCTTCCCATACGATGTCAATGCATCTGGCATCACCGAACTCGAACTCGGCCCCTTCTTCGCGGGCATCATCGGCAGCTATACCATACAAGTCATCGACAACTCCAACCCCAACTGCCAGGTTCAACTCTTTGTCCGGGAGCCAGACTGCTCCAACGAATGCCGCATCCAAGACCTTGTGGTAGAAGCAGAGGATTGCGAACCCGACGGCACCTTTTATGTGCATGTAGACTTTGACTACACCAATGCCAGTGACCAATTCAACCTGTATGTAGACTCCCGACTGGTGGGCAGCTATCGCTATGGCCAACAGTTCTATCGCGTCGGGCCGTTCAATGGCAATGGACAAACCATCCAATTTACTGTATCTGACTCCCTGGACTTCGACTGTGAAGCTCGCTTCGAGCTGATCGCACCGGATTGTGAGATAGACTCCATCTGTGACATTCGGGACTTGGTCGTCACTCCGGGCCAGTGTACTTCCGATTCCACCTATGCACTAACCATCGATTTTGAAGACACAAACGTGGGCAGCTTTGATGTGTGGAGCAGTCGAGGCGAATTGGTTGGCACCTTTTCCACCAACAGCCTTCCGCTGACAATCGACTACCCAAGCTATGGATGGCGGCAGGAGAGCCTTCTCATTTGTCAGGCCAACAATCAGTTTTGCTGTGCCCGCACCACTTATTTTGCCCCCATTTGCATCAGCACAGGCAACGAATGCCGACTGTTCCCACAAGAGATCAGCACACAGCCCTGCGATTCCAATGGACAATTCCTTGTAGACCTTCAATTCTTTGGCGTCAATACAAGCGATTCCGTCAACATCACCAGCGCCAATACCGATTTTGGCTGGTTCAGTGTTCAAGATCAGCCCATCCAGATAGGACCGTTCGATGGCAATGGCACCATCTACGATGTACTCGTCACCGATGAACGCGATCCCGATTGCCAGGCTCTTTTCACCGTCGGTCCCTTCTTCTGCGATACGACCATTGGTTGTACCATCCTGGAATTCGAAGCCTTTGCAGGAGATTGTACGTCAGATTCGAGCTACAACTTGGTCATGCATCTTGAATTTGGTGGCAACCGAGGCGATACCGTGATCATCTACAATGCTGATCGCTCTGAAAGCATCATTGCCCATGTCGATGGCCGCCCCATCGTGTGGAGTGATTTCCCAAGCAATGGACAGACGGTGGATCAGGTAACCATCTGCGAATTTGGCCGCCCAGACTGTTGTGTCACCACCCAATTTGACACCCCAGACTGCACTGGCTCCTGTGACATTCGGCAGATCACTGCCCAACCGCTGGGCTGCGACTCCAGAGGCAACTTCCTGGTAGAGCTCGACTTTGAAAGCATCAATACCAGCGATTCCTTCTTTGTGGTCGACCAAGGCAACAACCGCTATGGAGCCTTCAGCTACAACAACCTTCCCATCCGACTAGGCCCCTTCGCCGGCGATGGCGTGACAGAATACAGCTTTGCAGTGATCGACGAAGAATTGCGGTCCTGTGCCGGCGACATTATCATCGGCACCATCAACTGCGACAGCAACAGTGTGTGTGGCATCCGAGACATCAATGTCCAAGTAGAAGACTGTACCTCCAATACGAGCTTCAGCCTCGTCCTCGACCTGCTCTTCAATGGCCCAACAGGCGATACCTTGCTGCTCAGAGGTTCGACATCGGGCTATCAACAGGCCTTCACCAAGGGACAATTGCCCTTGCGAATCAGCAACTACCCCTACAATCCCAATATCAGGGGAGAAGAATTGATCGTGTGCGATGGGGACAATCCGAATTGCTGCGTCAGAAGTTTCTTCGAATATCCCGACTGCGGAGGCAACCAAGTCTGTCGCATTGAGCAGCTGACTGCCACTCCTGGGGAATGCACCTCTGACTCTACCTATAAGCTGACCATAGACATGATCTATTCAGGCAACCCAACCGACTCCTTCGTCGTCTACCGAGATCCCCCCAACGTCATTGGCGCCTGGACGGTAGACCAATTGCCATTGACCATCGACAACTTCAGCTCCGGCAATGCCCCTGCGGATGCCATCTTGGTCTGCTTTGAATTCCCAAGCTGCTGCGAGAGCATCGGATGGGCGGTTCCAGACTGCAGTGATTACAGCAACGATTGTGAGCTTGGCCAGATGACGGCAACGGCTGGCCCCTGTGATGCCAATGGCAGATTTATGGTCGACATTGATTTTGACCGCTTCAACACCAGCGATTCCTTTGACCTGGCTTACCAACGAGTGATCAGCAGATTCAGCTATACCGACTTGCCCGTCAGCGTGGGTTCTTTTGAAGCAGATGGGCGGACAGTCTATGAATTCTTCGTCACCGACAAAGACAATCCAGACTGTGTCACCGGAATCGAATTGGGTCCCGTCGACTGTGATACAATCGTCGAGTGCCAAATCAGCAACTTTGTCCTCACAGCGGGCGATTGCCTGACGGACAGCTCTTACAACCTGACGGTGGACTTCGATGTGGTCAACCCTGGCAGCCGGACCTTTACCCTGACCAGTAACGGACAAGACATCGGCAGCTTCCCAATAGACGAGCTTCCATTGACAGTGGAATACTTCGGTGGGCAGGACAGCCTGGACATCATCGCTCTTTGCATCGACAACCAGCCCAACTGCTGCACCCGCGGCGTCGTACAACGACCGGATTGCCTCAACAACGACTGTCAAATCCGAAGCCTGGAGGCCTACCCCTTGGATTGCAATGGCGATGGCACCTACAGCCTCATTGTCGACATGACCATTTGGAATGCAGACAGTGACAGCTTCCTCCTGTCATCCGATGCCGGATTCATCGGTACCTTTGCCTACGACGACCTCCCCTTGTTCCTCCCCGACTTTGAGAGCAATGGAGACAGCATCGACTTCCTCTATGCCTTCGACCAGATCGATACCATCTGCGAAAAAGAGACCTTCTTCCCTGCCCTGCTCTGCGGCCAGTGCGACATCAGCGACTTGGAAGCAGAAATCGTCGATTGTGAAGACGGCAGCTTCTATGTTCAACTAGACTTCGACTTTGGCAATGTGGGCAACATCGGATTCCAAGTCATTGGCAACGGACAGAGATATGGAAACTACGACTACAGCGATCTGCCAGTATTGCTGGGGCCATTCAGAAGCGATCCTCCCAACCGGAGACTGGACTTCACCGTCTTTGACCTGGTCAATTTTGACTGTCGGGCCGAAACCGCCTTGCGGGCACCGGATTGTCCAGAGGGAGAAGACATCGAAGTATGGCCGGGAGATGCCAACCGCGACAACATCTCCAACCATTTCGATCTGTTGGAACTAGGCGTGGCCTTTGGTCATACTGGAACGAGAAGACCGACCCTGAGCAGTGACTGGGGTGGCTATAGCAGCAACGATTGGGACTTGGATTTTGCCAGCGGCCACAACTACAAGCATGCGGACTGCAACGGAGACGGTGTCATTGACCAAAAAGACATACAAGTCATAGAAGACAACTACGGACAATCTCACGGCCCCATCGCGCCCTATGACTGGCCGAGAGGCGACGAGAATGATCCCCCTGTATTGGTAGATTTGGAAGCGGCGGCCCCTCGCTCGGGTCAATCCTTCCGCGCACCATTGGTCGTCGGTTTGCCAAGTCAGCCAGTAGACAGTATATATGGTATTGCATTTACCTTGCAATTTGGCGGCAGCACCACCATCCCATTGAACACCAGGGTCTTGGTAGAAGACAGTTGGTTGGGCAAGAAAGACGAGACCATGGTGAGCATCGACCGCACTTTTGCAGGCAACGGCATCATACAGGTTGCCATCACCCGAATTGACCAGCGCAATGTCTCGGGTCATGGCCAGGTGGCTTCTTTCATCGGCATCATCGACAACATTTCAGGCAGGGCTGCCATGGAAGTAGAAGTGGTTGCCATCAAAGCCATCACCTTCGAACAGGCGCCTGTGCTCTTGATGGGCCAAAACAGTGCGATCGACATCATCACCAATGTCAAGATTCCGGACAATACCGATATGTTGCGCCTGTATCCAAACCCAGCCACCCAGGTATTGAAGATTCACGACATGGGCCAGGCTGGCATGAATCGGATTCGCATTTACAACTCACTGGGCCAATTGGTCAGAGAAGTCGACCCTGCGGACGACATGGAGAGCGTTGATGTTTCCCAGTGGGCACCCGGCATTTACTTTGCGGAAGTACAGTTTGGTGTGCGGGTGGTAACAAAGAAATTCAAAGTATCGAGATAATGAGCGAGTAGTGTAATTGCTCAAAATGCTAAGCATCCCGGATTCTCGACGGAGGGTCCGGGATTTCTTTTTGTCTCTGTTCGTCCTCTTCCCATTTCTCAGGCAGAATCCAGCCTGGGCACTGAACAAATGGCCGTCCCAAATCCTTTTTGTAGATGGACTCTCAGGTCATTGGACCTACGCGACACCCTTGCGATTTTGATGCTCAGGACGCCATTGATATGACACTACTATTGTTATCTGCCATGCTGCTGTTTTTACGGAGGTTCATTCCCAAAGGCAATGCATTGCACGAAGTATTGTCCCTCCCCTCCTACCTGCTCAAAGTATACCGCACCCCAACCAAGGACATGAAGGTGGAAAAGCACTTTTACGGCAAGCACCGCAGGCAGTATTTGCTATGGTGCACGCCATTGGAAGGTGTCTCCCAGAAAAAGCACGTCATTGTATACCACCATGGCGGAGGCTGGGCCTTTGGCAGTCCGGAAATGCTTCGAATGAATGCCCAGTATTTTGTCCGCCTTGGCTACTCGGTCATTCTTCCTTCTTACAGGCGCAGTCCCAAATACCGACTCCCGGAGATGTGGGAGGATTTGATGGGCGGATTGCACAAGGGCTTGGAGTTGATGGCAGAAAATGGACTGGGAGAGCGGCAATTGATTTTGGCGGGCATGTCGGCTGGGGGCAATCTGGCGGCGCTGTGTATGTATCGACGAGAGGCTGTCCGACAGGCTGGGCTCGATCCGGAGCGATTCAGGGGCCTGATGCTCTTTGGTGCGCCTTTGGACTTGCGCACCATGGCCCGCACACCGATCCTGTATGCCTATTGCGGGTCGCGGCGAGGTGAGATGTTTCAGCAGGCCAATCCCATCGAGCATTTGGAGCAGGCAGATGAGCGACCTGTGTTGTGTGTGCATGGCACTTCCGACGGCATGGTTCCCTTCGAAGGAACACAAAATTTCATGGCCAAACAGAAAGCCTTGGGAGGGGGCAATCACATCCATTTACATGTCATTGAGCAAGGCACACATTTGGATGCTGGCAGTTGGGGATTCGAGGAGAATGATTTGCGTCCATTGATTGGCAAATGGTTGGAGAATCGCGAGAAAATGTAGTCAATCACCAAAAAACAGCTTCTTATTTTAAAAAATCCTTATTTTTCGTGACAAAAAAGTAAACACCTTACAATATCTAATTCACTATTAACCAATACTTTAATCACCTGATTCTGTGACATCGGCCAACCTAGGCTGCCGATGCAATTTGTGGAGCAATTACTGCAGGAAAACCAAATTCAATGGTTAACTTTGATGTACATTCATAATTCATCTCACTATTTTGAGGGAAGCCTGAATAGTCGCTTAACCAAACCTTACTTACTATCCTCTCTCCCAAAAAGAACCATCTAAAGGTATGTGCGGCTCCCATCGGCTTCCCTCACTTCTTTTTAGCCCAGTCCTTTTCTCTTCACGAACGTTCTTTTTTCCTACTCATTGACGGCAGTATTTCACCCTTTTGGACTTATTGATAATTTTTCCCCTCACTTGTATGGACAGAAGGATAAAAAAGTGTAAATTTGGCCCGCTTTGCTAGGGAACACTCCCAAACAGGGCAACTCCTCGGGGTGTAGCGCAGCCCGGTAGCGCACTTGCATGGGGTGCAAGGGGTCGCAAGTTCAAATCTTGTCACCCCGACCAAGATCGATTCGAACCCCTGACTATTTCATAGTCGAGTCGATTGCAAAATTGCTTTTTTGACATGGTTTGGCACCGCATTGGTGTCAAACTTGTCAAAAAAAGAAAGGCCATAGAAACTTCACACTCTCTCCCACTCTTCTTTCCTCAAATCGTTCTCCACTCAATTTATTGTCAATAGCGTTTTATTTTAATACAATACAATTATAGTTGATTGAAATTGTTACTTTCGATTTCAGAAACCAAAGAATCAACAGTGGTTCGATCGCCCACTCAAGCAGAACCAAGTCCGTCGGCCCAAAGCGGCTGCTACATCGCATCTCCTGACCCTTGTCAGCAACTAAAGCAACACATATGAGTTTGATCAAAAGAACACATTTTCCATTCAAAGAAATGATATTGGTTGGTTTTCTTCCTTCATTTCTCAAAAAGTGGATCTACCGAATGCGCGGTGCCAAAATCGGCAAAGGGGTGTCTTTGGGATTGGGAAGCGTACTCATCGGCGACAAAATTGAAATTGGAGAATATACAGAGGTGGGATTCCTCGTCATCGTACGGGCAAGAGAAATTAAGTTGGGCAGACGAGTCAGCATTGGAGCAACATCCGTCATCGATACCGAAAAAATAGAAATAGACGATGAAGCCGTGGTCACCGAACAGGTATTCATCGGCGGAAATCCAACACCGGATTCTTATTTCAAGCTCGGGAAACGATCCATTGTCATGTACATGTCCTATCTGAATCCCTCCAAACGGCTGATCATCGGAGACGATACGGGGATTGGAGGCCACTGCATCATCTTCACCCACGGGTCCTGGCAATCCGAACTCGACGGCTATCCCGTCAAATACGAAGACATCATCATCGGAAACAACGTCTGGCTGCCCTGGCGGGTATTCATCATGCCGGGGATTACCATCGGCGACAATACCACCATCGGTGCCAACTCTTTGGTCACCAAGGACCTGCCAGAAGGGGTTCTCGCTGCAGGCAACCCAGCCAAAATCCTGCGGACGAGCGAGCAGTATCCACCAAAGATGAGCAAGGACGACAAGATCAAGGTAATGGACCATGTGGTGAATGAATACATCCGAGAATTGGAATACCACCACTTGACAGTAGAAGTGGACAAACAGACAGATTATTGGCTGTTGACCATCCAAAGCGGCCGGGAAAAACACATCCTCATTTATTGCATCAACGACTGTGACGCCATCAACAATTTCTCTTTCCACCCCAATGTGGCACTGATGACCCTCACCCCCATCAAAGCCAACCTAAAAGCCAAAATATCCAATGCCAAAGCCATGCTCTTGGATTTGACCACCAGAGAACGAACAGGCTCCAGCAAGGCGGGGGAAGAGATCATCAATACCTTGAGAAAGCGGGGAATCACACTCATTAGATCAGAATACGAGAAATAACAAGGACATGTACAAGATCAAAATGTCGAAAGAAATAAGCCCGAAGTGGTTGAACGCTTCTGAGTTTTATCTGCCCAATCTGGAAGGTCTCCAAAATGGACAGGATTTTCCCGAGGCTGAGGTCTTGGCCACCTACGAAAAGGATGGACAGCAGCGGCCGTTGATCGTCAAGAACTCGTCTGGCGTCGATGTCTTATTCGACCTGGAAAAGACGTACACCAAAATTTGCACCGAAAGGTACGATGGGGCCACCCTCAACCACGGCATTTTTGCCAAACTCCCCTTCGACTACAACAAATTTCCAACTTGGTTCATCGGCCTGATGTCGAAGATGTTGGCCAAAAGAGTCAAAATCAGTGAACTGCCTCCCTTTCCAAATTATCCGCTGGACTGTTCGGTGGATTTGCTCCGGTCCATCTCCGACAAGAGTGGCGGCACAGAGGGCAGCATCTGGCCGGATGGCAAGAAATACGCCGTTTGCTTTACCCATGATGTAGACACAGATTGGGTGTTCAGAAATGATGCTTGGCTGGACAAGTTCCGGGAGGCAGAAGAGAACAACGGCATTGCATCGGCCTGGTACATTGTGCCCAAAGAAGTGAAGTCTGCAAAGGCCAAAAAGTTGATTGGATCCCTTGTGGCGTCGGGACACGAAATTGGGGCACATGGCTACACCCACGATCCGGGCCTGCCGCAACTGCCCGAGAAAAAGCTGCGGGAGTACATGAAAAAAAGCCACGGCATCATCCGGGCCTTGTCTGATGAGGAGATTGGCTATCGAGCGCCCTGGCTGGCCAGAGAGGCGAGCATGTTTCAGATCTTGCAGGAGACGGGCTTTGCCTACGACAGCAGCGTGCCCAATGCCGACTTCGTTGGCAACAACGAACATTCCAACAACGGATGTTGCACCGTCTTTCCCTACCTGCGAAACAAGCTGCCCATTCTCCCCTTGACCATTCCATTGGATACCATCGCAACCCCACTCAACAAAAGCCCCATCGAATTTTACGATTGGGTCATCGACATTACTGAAAAAATCAAAAAGGTGGGAGGCGTGGTTGTCATCACGACGCATACAACGCCACACTTTTCTGCCAACGACCCAATGATCAAAGCCTATCACTATTTCATAGAGAAAATCACGGCTGACAAAGAGGCGTGGATCACCCTTCCCAGAAACATTGTCAATCGATACATGAATTCTGGCAGGCTTGTCTGATGCACCAAAAATGAATTGGGTACCGAGTCTTTCAAAACCCAGTACCCAATGCCTTTGACCTTTGACGGATCATGTCAAAAGACGTTGATCAAAACTGATTGCTCGTGTTCTTTGCCCCACCAGCTTTCAGGGCATTTTGGCCGGAGAAGTACGTCTTGTGGCTGTCGCCCAGATCGGAACCCGCCATCCGCTGGTGCTTCACGCAGGCAACAGACTCGCGAATTTCCTTGCGCTGGACATTCTTCACATAGGCCAGCATTCCCTCCTCGCCATAGTAGCCTTCCGCCAATTGACTCACACTCAGTGCCGTCGTGTGATAGGTGGGCAAGGTGATCAAATGGTGGAATACGCCCGCCTCTCGGGCTGCATCTTGCTGGAAAGTCTGGATCAATGCATCCGCCATTTTGCTCAGCTCACTGCCGTCGTATTCCTCCGACATGAGGTTGGCAGGATTGTAGGCACGGAGGTCTTTCCCCGCTGCTTCCATCCGCTCGTAGGCTTGCTTTCTGAAGTTGAGCGTCCAATTGAAGGAAGGAGAATTGTTGTAAACCAATTTGGCCTTGGGGACCACTGCCCGGATGCGGTTCATCATGTGTCCAATTTGGCCCAAATGCGGAACAGGGGTTTCAATCCACAGCAAATCTGCCCCATTTTGCAGGCTGGTAATGCAGTCCAAGACCACTCGGTCGATGTTGCTGCCACTCTTGAATTGGTACAAGCCATTGGCCAATCTCTTGGGCCGGATCAATTTTCCTGCCCGCTTGAGCAACACCTCGTAATCTTTTGCTTCTGCTGGCTCGATCTCTTCCCCGTCGATGTAGTTGAGGTATTGGGAAGGCAAGTCGCCTGCTTCCTTGGACACGGGCAGCTTTTGCGTCAGGCCTGCCCCCTCTGAGTCGGTGCGGGCCACAATGATGCCGTCTTCTACACCCAATTCCAAAAAGGCGTGCCGGATGGCCTTGAGTTTGGCGATGAAGTCCTCGTGGGGGACAGTCACCTTTCCATCTTGGTGCCCACACTGCTTGGCATCAGAGACCTGGTTCTCGATTTGAATGGCACAGGCTCCTGCCTCGATCATTTTTTTGGCCAACAGATAGGTGGCTTCCTCATTGCCAAATCCGGCATCAATGTCGGCGATGATCGGTACGATGTGGGTTTGGTAATTGTCGATCTCGTACTGTACGTCTTCCCCTTGGTCCTGGCGCTTGAACAGGTCATTCAACTCAATGGCATCGGCTTGGCTGAGGAAGGCATAAATTTCTTCGATGAGTTTCGGGACGGCCGTTTTTTCGTGCATGGACTGATCGGGCAAGGGGCCAAATTCAGATCGCAAAGCGGCCACCATCCAACCAGACAGGTAGAGGTATTTCCGCTCTGTTGTGCCATGGTGTTTTTTGATGGCAATGAGATTTTGCTGGGCGATGAATCCGTGCCAGCATCCCAAGGACTGGGTGTATTTTGTGGGGTCTAGGTCATAGGACTCCATGTCTCTGCGCATGATGGAGGCGGTGTATTTGGCAATGTCCAATCCGGATGTAAATCGATTTTGCAGTCGCATCCGCTCGATGTGCAGGGGGCGAACTTGGTGCGGAAATTTCTGTTGGTTGAAATCGGGAGCGACTTGAGGGTTGGTGTTGATTTGTGGTGTTGGCATGGCAATGACAATTTTAAAGTGACGAATGATTGGGATGAAAACTAAATCTGCTCATAAGCAGGAATGGTGAGAAAATCGATGAACTCCTCCGATGCGATCAATGTCTCAAAGAGCTGGATGGCTTCTTCGAACTTTCCGTTTTGAAAATTCTCTGGACCGACATAGGCCTTGATCTTCTCTATTTCCGACGGCAACAGTTCTTTGTACAATGCAAAGGTGACCGTTCGGCCGTCTTCCAGCTGGGCCTGGTTTTGCATCCATTGCCAGACTTGGGAGCGAGAAATCTCTGCCGTCGCCGCATCCTCCATCAGGTGGTAGATCGCCGCTGCGCCATTGCCCCTCAGCCAGCTCTCGATGTAGAGGATTCCTACGTTGATGTTTTTGCGAAGTCCCTCCTCGGTAATGCTTCCCTCACTGGCTGTGAGCAGGTCCGCCTGGGTGATTTGCAGCTCGTCGAGTTGTCGGTCGATTTGATTAGGGGTGGGCATGTGGGTGTCAAATACATCCATGGCCACGGCGACCAGTCCCGGATGGGCCACCCAAGTCCCATCGTGGCCATTTTGCACCTCTCTGAGCTTGTCGGCCCGTACCTTGTCGATGGCTTGTTGATTGGCTTGTGGGTCGTTTTTGATGGGAATCTGAGCAGCCATGCCTCCCATGGCATGTATCCCCCGCTTGTGGCAGGTTTGGATGACCAATTGGGAATAAGCGGCCATGAAAGGAGAGGTCATTCCCACCTGTGCCCGGTCGGGCAGGACGTAGCCGTCGAGTTTTTTCAACTTTTTGATGTAGGAAAAAATGTAGTCCCACCTTCCACAGTTGAGGCCCGCAGAGTGGTCTTTGAGTTCATAGAGGATTTCCTCCAATTCGAAACTTGCCAAAATCGTTTCGACCAAAACCGTCGCTTTGATGGTGCCAGTCGGAATGCCCAGCTTTTCTTGCGCAAAGACAAAGACTTCATTCCACAGTCTGGCTTCGAGATGGGATTCTATTTTGGGTAGATAAAAATACGGTCCACTCCCCTTCTCAATCAGCGGCTTGGCATTGTGAAAAAAGTACAGGCCAAAGTCGACCAGTCCGGCACTCATCCGCTCGCCTCGGAAGGTGATGTATTTGTCTTCCAGATGCCAGCCACGGGGGCGTACCATGAGGGTGGCGATGGTCTCATTGAGTTGGTAGTGCTTGTCTTTTTTGGGATTGTAAAAGGAGATGTCACCTCTGATGGCATCGCGGAGGTTGATTTGGCCCTGGATGTTGTTGTGCCAATTGGGGGTGTTGCTGTCCTCAAAATCGGCCATGAATACCTTGGCGCCAGAGTTGAGGGCATTGATGACCATTTTCCGATCGACCGGACCCGTGATTTCTACCCGTCGGTCCATCAAATCCTCGGGAATGGCTCCCACCTTCCAATCTGCCTCTCTGATGTCTTTGGTTGCTGGCAAAAAGTCGGGAAGCACCCCTTGGTCTATTGCTGTTTGCCTGCGGTGGCGGGCTTCGAGCAAGGATTTTCGCGCTGGATTGAAGGCCAGGTGCAGCTCCTTCAGAAATTCAAGTGCTTGGGGAGTGAGGATGTCTGCAAAGCCGTTGGCCAGCTCTCCTGTCACCTCGACCTCTTGTTTGTTTGTAGTGAGCATAAGATGATTTGGTTTGGAGTTCAAAATGCTAATATCACTACAAATATATACTTTTTCTTTAAAAGCGGAAATTCCGCTAACTGTTAATTTTTTATGTTTTGGTGGATTTTTACTAACTTGCCGCTAAAAGGAATGCTCACCGACAATCAGATCATCAGATTCATCCTGGCCTTCAAAGTGCGGTCGCTGCGACTGGAGAAGGGCTTTTCGTACCAAAACCTTTCTGATGCCACTGGCCTTTCCACCTCCTATCTGAGCGACATTGAAAAGGGCAAGCGATACCCCAAACCGGACAAGATCAACCAACTGGCCAAGGCCCTGGACGTCGACTACAACTATTTGGTAGGCACCAATACCAGCAAGAAGCTCAAGCCCGTGATCGACCTGATCACCTCCAATTTTTTCAAACTGTTTCCCCTGAAAGAATTTGGAATCAACATGGAAATGGTGGTAGAGCTCTTTTCGCAGACCCCGGATCGGGTCAATGCCTTTATCTCCACTTTTTTCAAAATTGCCAGAAATTACCAGATCGATGAGCAGGAATTTCACCTCGAAGCCTTGCGATCGTATCAAAATTTGCACAACAACCACTTCCCAGAGCTGGAAAATGCGGCGGCGGCCTTCAAAACGGAGTTCTCCATTGACCCTGCACAGTCCATGAGCCCAGAATTCCTCGAAGAACAACTGCTGGAGCTCTATGACATCCAGATCAATCGAACTGCCTTGTCCAGCAACCAAAGCCTGCTGAAGCTCCGATCTTTTTACAACCCAACATCAAAAACTCTGTACCTGGCCCAGAACCTGTCGGCGCCCCAGGAGAGTTTTTTGATCGCCAGAGAGTTGGGCTTCCACTTTCTGAAACTGAAAAAACGCCCCTACGAAACGACCATCATCGACATCAAATCCTTTGAAGTGCTGTGGAACAACTACAAGGCCTCCCACTTTGCCGCCGCCCTGCTGATGGATGCACAGAGTCTCAGTCAGGACCTACTCAGCATTTTCCGACAAAACACCTGGAACCCCACCAGCCTGATTGATTTGTTGGACAAGTACAATGTCAGCACAGAAATGTTGCTGCAGCGATTGACCAACATCTTGCCACACCACTTTGGCCTGGAGGATCTCTTTTTCATCAAATTGGAAGGAGATTCGGACTTGAAAAGATTGCGAATGAGCAAGGATTTGCACCTCTCACAATTGCACAATCCCTACAACAATCTACTGGAAGAGCATTTTTGCCGAAGATGGGTGGCCTGCAAAAGCATTCAGGACAGGGTCAAAGAGGACAGCCCTTCCGTCATTGCCAATGTACAAATCTCAGACTTTTGGGAGTCCGATAAATCCTATCTCTGTTTCTCCCTGGCCAGCAAATCGACCTCCTCCAAGAGCGTTACCCTCGGCCTGTTGATCAACGAAAAGCTGCGGTCCATCATCTATTTTCTCAACGACCCCAAAGTCCTCAAAAGAACGGTCAATACGACCTGCCAGCGATGTGCCGTCCCCAATTGCCAGGAACGAGTCTCCGAGCCTGTTTTCATCATTCAGGAAGAGAAAAGAAAGCAGATGATTCGCGAGTTGAATGAGTTGTTGTAAGGATCATCACACCCCGCCCCCAGCCTGCTCCATCTCCGGCAGCATGGGCGTGCGCTTGTCCCGGTACCGCAACATGTTTTTCAAGATGAGATTCAGCAGTTGCATGGCCTGTATGATGTGCGGGCCCTTGTTCAGCATGACGCATTCGGCGCGCTGGGCCATGGCCGCATCGGTGATCTCGGCCCGGGAAGGCACCCCGCGCTTGGCCAGATTTTCCAACACCTGGGTCGCCCACACATCGGGCACATGGGCAGCCTGGCAGAGCGACAAGATTTCCTCCTGCACCCTGGCGATGTTGTCCCAACCAACCTCTATGGCCAAGTCACCGCGGGCGATCATCACCCCGGTGTTTTTGCCCCTCAGGGCTTCCAGCAAGATGTCGGTCAATTGGTTGTAGCCGCTTTGGGTTTCTATTTTCAAGACGATGCCAATGTCCTCTGCTGCGTTGAGTTGGGCCAGGGCCTCGTGTAGGTCGCGAACATCCTGCGGGCTGTTGACGAAGGAGAAGTTGATCACATCGGCATGGGCAGCCACAAAGGGCAGGTCGCGGCGGTCTTTGTCGGTCAGGCCCCGGATGCTGAGTTGACTAACGGGTAGATTGATGCCCTTGTCGGATCGGAGTCGCCCACCATTGTTGGTCACTTCGATGGACATTTCCTTTGGGCCGACCTCCCGGATGATTCCCTCGATCTTTCCATCGTCGAAGCGGATGGGTTCTCCGACTTTTACTTCCTCGAAGATGGCTTCAGAGGTACAGGAAATGTGTGCCACTGCCACCAACTGTCCGCTCGCATCGTGTCGGGTGGGTTCGCCGGGGCGGCGGTCTTTGTGCAGCAGCAATCGGTCTCCCTTTTGGAGAAAGATGGTCTCTCCCAATTCAGGCAATTCGCCCACAGGGATGGGAGGAGACTGTCGCTTTTCATCTGTGTGCAGAGGCAGGCCCGTCTCAACGTAGGTGGTCTTGAATGCGTTGGCCCATGCCCCATTTTCGGCCAGGGTGACAATGCCGATCTTGCGTTTTTTGCCTCTGGTATCTCGCAGGTACAGGGTGGTGTCTTTGCGCAATTCCGCCAAGTCTTCTTTGGCGATGGGCAGGTGGGGAATCTCTGCAGAGGCGGGTTCCGGGCCGATCCAGATGCGCAGGGGTTGGCGGATGACACCCCGGCGGTCCTTGACAGGGCGCAGCTTGAGGATGCGCGGGCCGGGGACGATGGCACCCGTTCGGATTTTTGGGCCGGCAAGGTCCATGGCAATTTGGACCCGTCGCTTCATTTTGACAGAGGCGGCCCGGATGTTTTCGATCATTCTGGCCCAAGCCTGGGCATTGTCGTGGGCACAGTTGATGCGCGCGCAGTTCATGCCTGCTGCCACGATGCCTTCCACCAATTGGTAATTGTCTGCCGCCTCAGAGGGCATGGTGACCATGATGCGGGTGCGACGGCCTTTGGAGCGGTACCCAAACAGTCTCTTTGCATTTGTTCTGATCTGTCGCCGTCCTCGCTTGGCCCCCAAGATGGCTGCTGGCTTGGCCGATTTTTTTACCCCTTTCAACTTCTGCAGCAGGCGCCTGACCTTCCACAAGCTGGCCATGATGTGTGCCTCCGCGCGGGCCAGTCTCGTAAACCCCAGGTTGCCCAACTGTTTTTGCAGCCAGCGGATGTCCTGTCTTCGCAAAGCTCGGTAGTGGATCAAGTTTCTGGCACTGTCCAAATTGCGGGGGTGGACCTTTGCCAATTGATCGGCATGCTCTTGTTCTGCCAATTGGAGGATGTTCAGCAGCTCGTCAATTTTTTGGACGATCAGGAGGGTCTTTTTCTTCGCGGGGGAAATCAGCATGTGTTGTGTTGCTTGAGAGAAGGTGATTTATTGACAGACAAATATCTGCTTTTCCGAATGATCCGCAAACGCTTCCTCCTCAAAAGAACCAAATTTGTGGATGATCTTGAAACCGCTCGATTGCAGATAAGCATCCAACTCTTGTGGAAAGTACAATCGCATGTCCAAATTTTGAACAGAATCAAAGGCGCCATTGATGTAGTAGTGCCATTCGATGCGATTGATCTGCGTTTTGTTTTCGTAGCGCATGCTCTGCCGGATCCGCACATCCCGACCATCTTTGGTGGTGTAGGCAGCAATGTCCTTCTGTTCTTTTTCTGCTTCGACGATGAATTGGATGTTTGGATTGAAGCAGTCCAAGAGGAACGTCCCTCCTCCTTTGAGGTGATCTTTCACGACAGCAAAGGCCTTGAACAGGTCTTCGTTTTGGTAAAGGTGGTGGATGGAATTGAAGGGAATGAAAATGAGGTCGTACTTGTCTGGCAGGGCCAAGGTTCTGATGTCGGCCTCCACAAATGCCATATCCAGTCCCTCCTCGGCAGCCCTCGCCCGTGCTTGTGCGAGCATGGAGGGAGTGTAGTCCACACCACTGATGTTGTATCCGTCTTTTGCCAGGGGAAGGGTGAGTCTCCCGGTGCCACAGCAGAGTTCGAGGATGTGGGCCTCTTTCTTTTTTGGCAGCCAGCGTTTGTAAAATGCCAGGTCGGCCATGTTGGTATTCATGCCGTCGTAGATGTTTGCATCGTAGATCAGGTCGCCAACTGTGTAGCTTGTATTCATCGGTACTGAGATTGATTGTCAATGATTGACTGCTTCCTTCATCACAACACCAAAGCAGAAGTCATCGTTTGGTCAAAGCAGGATTTCGGAAAAATAGCAGCGGAAGGTTATTGTTTCACTCCTTTCAGTTTGACGCCTTTGAAGCCCATGAGCACATCAAACTCGCCCTTCTCATTGTCGATGAATTCAAATGACGCTGGCTCTTTTGGGTCGTCAAAAAAGACGGTTTCTGATTCTGCTCGCAAGCTGGCAATCTGTTCCCCCTCCTGCCAGACCACCAAATTTGTACCTTCCACTTCAAAGGTCAATTCCAGCTTTCCCAAGTCAGCAAAGGAGTAGGTTCCCACATATTTTTGCAAGGCAGCAGAAGGCAGCACAATGGCTGTTCGGTTCAAGGCCTTTGGAATGTCATAGGCTTTGCCCTCCAGAATATTGGCAAAATCTTCCACGGTTTGCTGAAAGGGAACCTCTTCGTAATTGGCCAAGAAGATGAAATTGTAATTGTGCTTGAGATGGGTATAGACCTCCACTCGAATGCCGTCGGAGCCACCACTTTTTTCAATGACATCTGATTCGTCCTTCAACAAAGAAGCGTAGGGCTCTTGTCTGAGGTGATTCAAAAACTTGTTGAGGTCGGTGGCAGTGGAAAAGATTCTTGCCGTTTTCAATTCGTCAGACGAAACATTGTCTACTTGCAGGATGGTGGAATCGCCTTTTTCGTGATTCTTGGCCAAGTTCTTCCGCTTGTTGTCTCGGGTGTAAAAATGCGCCCCGGAATGCTGCATGTCCAAGGGCTTGAATAGGTCATCGGACAAACACTGGGCAAAGGATTTTTCGGAAATCTGCTGGATGATGAAGTAGACAATTTCGTAGCCGACATTGGAGTACTGTTTGTCGGTTCCCGGCTCGAAAAGCAAGGCCTGTTTTTTGGCATGTGCCAGAATTTGTTCTGAGGTCAAATCAATGGCATCTCCTTCTACCCCCTCCAACTCCCTCGGCAGACCAGATGTGTGGTGAAGCAACATCTCGATGGTGATTTTCTCACCATTGGGAAAGTCCGGAAAAAAGGCGTGGATGAATTGACGTTTGCTCAACTTCCTCTCCAGTTCGTACTTTTCGATCAAGTAGCGGGCCATCAACTTGGAAACAGAGTGGATGTCAAACTGACTTTCGGGGCTGACATAGGTTGTGCTGCTCTTCTCCGGATGGAGATTGTAGGCCTGGTGTATGATGTCCATCCCGTCCTTGGAGGCATAGACCACGCCATTGAATTTTCCAAGTTCGTTGAGTGCAGAAAAGTAATCCTGAATTTTTTCTCTCAGCTCTGTTGTTGCTGACAAGTCCGATGCTGCAGCTTTCTCCTCTGCTCTTTGACAAGAAACAAAAAGAACAACTGACAGCAAAAGAAAGAAGGATTGTTTCATGGATCGATCAATTTTCCTGCACCACAACGGCTTGGTGACTGATTTTATATTCTTTGGAACATCACATTTTTGATGATCCCATTTTTCAGATTCAGTCCGATGACTTTTTCGTCTTTGTCTCTGACAACTTTCATCTCGTAAGAATTCATTTGGAGAAAATCTTCAAAGAGCAGTTCCGCCTCTCCTTCTTGGTCGTTTCTCAAAACGGAATACGTATTGTCGTCCATGAACTTGATTGAAATTTTCGTGTCGGTTGCCTCGTTGTAAAAATGACCATTCAATTCGTCTTTGTCAAAGCTGGCCAAGTCTGCGGTCGGTATTTTGCGATAGGTATCTGGGCGTTGGGAGGAAAGGTAAATGGTAAATGCTTGTTCCTCCTTCCCTATGTCTGCGAAGTTCATCTTCAAATCTCTGTTGTGCGAATACTGAAACAAGCCACCGTTCTCCTGGATCAATTCTACTGGATCGCGTCCGTCCATTTCCCGAAAAACCAAGCCATCTTTTTCTACAATCCGGATGACTTGCCCATTGTCATTTCTATAACGCCCCAACACCTCTTGCTTGTTGCTCAGTGGCTCAATTTCATCTGGCCCTGCGGGATGGGCGGGAATGTCTTCCCAGTCCAGGACGATGTCCACCAATTGTTTGGCAATCTGATTGGGTGCCATGTTGCCGTTGTTGGAGATCACGACAATGGACATGTTTTTGTCAACGAATCTCAAAAAAGCAGCTCTGTATGATCCCGTACTTCCATTGTGGTAGCTGTACTTCCATCCTTTGTAGTTGTCAAACATCAGTCCATAGCCACACTCCTCTGTGGCCGCATTGGGGATGGGCAGTTGACTGGCGTCGATGAGTTTTTGAGAGAGGTAGGTTCCGTCGTTTTTTTGAATGATTTGCTCCCACTTGAGTTGATCTGGCAAGGTGGTAAACAAGGCGCCATCTCCGTGGGTTTCTGTGACGAAAGGATTTTCCCTCCACTTCTTCCAACCGCTGTACGGTCTTGCCTTGTGGGGAACCACTGCCATGTAGTTGGTGAGAAAATTGGTGTTGTTCATGCCCAACTTGGCCATCAAGGCATCAAAAAAATCAGGGAATTCTTGGTCGGTCACTTTTCTGACAATCTCTGTCAGCAATATGTAATTCGAATTGCTGTAGGAGTATTCCGACCCCGGTGCAAAGTTCAGGTCTGCTTGCAAGTCGATCAGTCCCATGGCATCGTCGTTGTCCACAAAGTTTTTCCACCAGGGCCGTCCCTTGAGCCCCCACAGAAAGTACACATCGCGGATGCCACTTGTATGGGTCAGCAAGTGTTGGATGGAAATGGCTTGCGGAACATCCTTGTACAAGTCTGGCAAAAATTTTCTGATGTCATCTTCCAGGCTGAGTTTGCCCTGCTCCACAAGTTGCAAGATGCACAGGGCTGTGAATTGCTTGGCGTTGGAGGCGATGTTGAAGCTCGTTTTTTCATCAATCGCTATTTGGTGTTCGAGATTTGAATAGCCGATGTAGTTTTGGTAGACGATTTTGCCATTTTCGACCATGCCGACTGCCATTCCGGGAGACAGTCCCTCGACGTATTCTTCGATCTGCTTGTCGAGCCTGTCAATGGTTGCCGCATCGAAATTTTGAGATTGACCAATCAGTGCCACAAAGAGCAGGGAGAAAAGGAAGAATTGTTTCATTGTTTGATTTTATAGATTCTGTAATTGTTTGTTTCTGCTTTTGCTTTTGGGTATGCCAAGGGCCTGTGAATACTGGATTCACTGTACCCATGCTTTTGCCAAACACAGGCAAGCCTACGACTTGAGCAACTCAAATTCGACTGGGCTTTGTCGCATGAGTCAATGACCACGCGACACCCACAACTGTTGGAAGTATTGTTTTATCTGCTGATGCAAGTAGGCCCCACCGATCGGGCATCGGCAAGTCGCCATACAGGACCATTGCAAAAAATTGATCACACGCGCTCGGATCAATTCATCTTTTTACTCGAAACAACAATTTATAAGTTATCGGAACGAAAAGCAAGGTAATCACCGTAGCAAATAACAAACCGATCATAATTGAAATGGCCATGGGCTCCCACATCAAGCCTCCGCCCAGGTACAAGGGAATCAATCCCAGGGTGGTTGTGAAGGTCGTCAAGAGGATGGGGCGAAAGCGTTGCAGGGCAGCCGCTACGATGGAGTCATAGGGCGCTCGCTTGAACTCTTCCTGCTCAATCTTGATCCGGTCGATGAGTACGATGGCATTGTTGATGACAATCCCCGCCAAGGAGATCACGCCCAAAAAGGCCATGAATCCAAAGAAGGAGTTGAAAGCCAACAAGCCCAAGATGACGCCAATCAGACCGAGTGGGATGGTGGAAAGAACGATGAAAGTTTTGCGGAAAGAGTTGAACTGACCAATCAGCAACAACAAAATGATGAATCCAGCCAAGGGCAACTTGGCGGCCACCGCTCCCATCGCATCGGCACTGCTTTCCGATTCGCCCCCCAACTGATAGGTATAGCCCGCAGGCCAACTTTCTTGGTCCTCCTCCAGAAAAGGAGAAAGCTCACTCGTGATGTTCGTCGCCGTGAAGCCCGCCTTGGCATCGCAAGAGATGGACAGGGTACGGTACAAATTGCGGCGCAAGATTTTGGCATATTGCCAATCCGGGACAAGGCTCGCCACCTGTACCAAGGGCACGCTTCTTCCGGTATTTTGGGAAAAGATGTTCAGACCGTTGAGTTCGCTCACGCTGATGTCCTGACTTCCCTTGTTGCGCATCATGATGGGAATGTTGTCCTCGCCGTCCCGGAAAGCCCCCGAGTTGAAGCCCGTCAAAGCCGTTTGCATGGAAATGGCAATGTCCTGATTGGTCACCCCAGCTCGGTTGGCCTTGTCCTGGTCAATGTCCACAATGAACTTTTTGATCTTTGGCCCCCAATCGTCTTTGATGTTTTTGGCAATGGGAATCGACACCATTTTTTGCTTGATGCGCTCAGAAATCCGAAACAACTCCTCCGGCGAATTGCCAGATATGCGCACCTCGACATCTCCGCCGCCACCACCGCCGCCACCAGACAGCAAGCTCACTCTCGTATCCGCATCCGGGAAACTTTCAAAACAGTAATTGTCCAATCGCTCGACCACTTCTTCGTTGAAGTCAGAACTGCTGGTGTTGAGCAACATGTGTGCATAGCCATCGTTGGCCTCTCCGGCAGAATAGCCCAGGTCGTAGGATTTGGGCCCCTTTGCAATGAAAGCCGTCCAATCCACAATCCCATCACTGCGATCCTCGCCCACCAAGAGTTCGTCGCGAATGAAGTCTTCGATCTGATTGACCACTTTTGCCGTGCGCTCGATTTTTGTCCCCAGCGGGAGATTCAAGTCCAAGGTCACCAAATTCCGGTCGCTGTCCGGAAAGAAAATGAAGGGCAAACGTGGGAACAAGGAAAGAGAAAAGACAAACAAGCCAATGATCAGTCCGACAAAGACCAGGGGAAAGCGCATGGTGAAGTGCAAAATCTTTTCATAGTACACCATGAGGTAGTCGAAAATAGAGCCCTTGGCTTCCGCGTCTTCCCCGGAGGCAGCATTTTTTTGCTTGACGCGAATGAAGATCACCGCAAACATGCTCACCATGGTCATGGCCAACAACCAGGAAGAGATCAGGGCAATGGTGATGACGCTGAAGAGGTCTCCCATGATTTCTCCCATGACATCCTCGGCCAGAAAAAAGGCCAGAAAAGCCGCCGAGGTCGTGAGGGAAGAAACCAGCAGCGGCACGATCAACTCCTTGCTCGAATCAATGGCCGCCTCTTTGGCAGGAACGCCCTCCTCCATCTTGACCATGATGGATTCCGACACCACAATGGCATTGTCTACCAACATCCCCAGGGCCATGATCAGAGCAGCCAGTGAGACCTGGTTCAGACTGATGCCAAAGGAGTTCATCAAAAACAAAGTCATCAGCATGGCCATGGGGATCAGGCTGGACACCACCAGTCCGGTCCGCAGCCCCAAAAACAGCAGCATCACCACCAAAACGATTCCGATGGACTGCACCACGTTGGAGACAAAATCTTGTACTTTGACATCGACAAACTTGTCTTGGGCGGCCGTTCTGCTCACTTTGAGACCGATGGGCAAAGAGTTGTTGTAGACGGCAATCTTTTGATCGATCACCTCTCCCAATCGGATGAGGTTGGCCCCTTGCTTCAGGGCCACAGAAATGACCAATCCCCGATTTCCATTGATCTTGACAATTTTATCAGTCGGTGTTTTGTATGCTCTTTTGATGGTGGTAATGTCTCCCAATTCCACCGTCTCTCCCGTCTGTCCCACAGGGATCAGGGTCTTTTCCAAATCGCGAATGGATTCAAAATTTCCGGTCGGTTCCAAGACGATGCGCTCGCTTTCCATGCTGACCTGGCCACCAGAGAAAACGATGTTGGTCGAACCAATGATGTTTTGCAATTGACCAGATGTCAAGCCAACTTCTGCCAAGATCGCATCGTCAAATTCTACATAGATTTGCTCTTCCTGCACGCCTCCGATTTCCACCTCCGATGCATCCTTCAGTTTGACCAAGTCGTCGCGGATGTCGTCGGCATATTGCTTCATCTCGTAATAGGAAAAGCCATCTGCTTCGAGGCCCAGCATGATGCCGTAGACCACGCCAAGTCCATCGTCTTTTACGTTGGGACCGCGAATGCCATCGGGCAGGTCCTCTCTGATCTCGTCGATCTTTCTGCGGAGCTTGTCCCAGACTGGCTGCAGGTCCGGCTTCTCGATGTCAGGGGTCAGCTCTATATTGACCACGGAAAGCCCGGTGCGGGATTCGCTGGTCACCGTCTTCATTTCAGGCAATTCCTGGGCGACCTTTTCGATTTTGTCCGTGATCAACTCTTCGACCCGTTCCGGAGCGGCTCCTGGGAAGTTGGTGACCACGCTGCAGACACGGACCGTGTAGGGCGGCATGGAATCCCGCGACAGGTTGTTGTAAGCTGTCAGGCCCAGCACCAGGATGACCAATAGGATCATGATGGTGACCCGGTTGTTGTCGATGGCTATTCTCGTTAGATTCATTTTTTGATTTTTTCAGCTTGATTCGCCCAGCTTGTTGTGGATCGCCCTTTGTTACCTCATCAATTTGACCTGCATGCCATCCAGAAGGGAATTCAGGCCAGCTGTTGCGACCAGGTCGCCCTCGCTCAGTCCTTTTTTCACTTCGAATCCACTTCCCAAAAAGTTGCCGATCTCTACTTTTGTTTTCTTCACCTTGTGGTATTCTCCTTCCTTTTGGAGGACGAATACAAAATTGCCATCCACGCCCTCGCCGATGGCCTTGGGGGGAGCAATGACAACCGCCACATCGGTTTTGGAAGGCGACTGATTGGTGGCAGAAAAGATGACGCTGGCCGCCATGCCGGGGCGAATGTCCGGGCTGGGTTGGTCGATCTGGATGGTGATCGGATAGGTCGATGTGCCGCCAGAGCTAAAGGCCACTTCGCTGATGGTTCCTTTGAACTTTTTATCGGGCAGGATCGAAAAAATAATTTCGACCGTCTGGTTTTTTCGCACCTTGGAGATGTAGGTTTCTGGTACGCCAACGCGGACTTCCGGCCGAGAGTCAGTACTCAACTCTGCAATGGGATTGCCCGAAGGAACCAATTCATTTTCCTCGACCATGACCTTGGTAACCACGCCACTGAAGGGAGCCGTCAGCCGGGCATAGCTCACCTGGTTGCGCGCGCCCTCCACTTGCTTGCTGGCAGCGACGAGCTGGGCCTGGGCAGCCTCGTACTGCGACTCAGCGGCCTCGTAGCTGGCTTTGGCTTGCTCGTATTCGCTCAAGGGCACAGAATTGTTTTCGTATAGTTTTTCGATCCGTTCAAAGGTCGACTTGGTGGTCACCCGCTGGGTTTGGGCCGACTTGATTTGTGTCTCTGCATTTTTTTCATTGGCCAGCGCCCGATCGTATTCCAGGCTGTAATCGACCGCATCCAGAGAAGCGATCACCTGCCCTTTCCGCACTCGATCCCCCACTTTGACATTGAGTCGGTTGACCGTCCCGGAGACCTTGAAACTCAAATTGACCTCCTTGCTCGATTGGGTGATCCCAGAAAACGTATTGACAGAAGAAGCCAAACTCTTGGTCACCTTCGCAAAGCGAACCGGACGAATGGACTCCTTGATCTCAGGAGCCTCCTCCGTTCCACAAGAGCCCAAAAACAAAAGGGCTACCAAAGAGGCATATACAGAATATTTCATATCGTGGATTTTTGTTTTTCGCATTATTCTACCATGTGAGCATTGAAGCGATCGAAGAAAGCATTGCGCTCTCCTGCCGTGGCCAACAGGTAGTAAAAGCCAACGGCACGCTCCATTTCCAGGAAGTCCAAAATGTATTGGTAACTGGCATTGACTGCCCCCAAATCCGTTTGCACTTTTGCATTTTGTGCATCGATCAGGTTGGTCACACTGACCAGTCCTTGGGAATAAGAGTCTTGTACAATCTTGAAGTTGTCGTCGGCAGCTTTGGTGGCTTCGACGAACTGCAGCACCCGAAAATAGGAGGCGCTTGCCTTTTGGAGACTCGACCGCACCCGCAACTCCAATTGGTTTTTGGTATTGAGTCGGTTGTCTTTGATTTGCAGGATGTTGAGCTCCGTGATTTCCTTATCGAGTTTTCGTTTGTTGCCTTGAAAGATGGGATACTGCACGCCCAGGCCCACATTCCAAGTGGGCACGAGATCGGGAACGGGAAAGCCGTCGAGTGGCATGTTGTTCCAGCGTTCGAGGGTTTGGTCAAGCGTACCGGTCAAGGCAAAAGATGGGAGGTAAAAGGCTCGCTTTCGAGATTTGAGCAAGCGTTCCTGTGCAGCCAGGCCATAGTCGATTTGTCGAAGTTCGGGCAGTCGTGCCAGGGCTTCCTTGACCAGAAAGTCCGCCAATTGAGACAACTCCTTTTCGTTGTTGATCCGACTGATGAGTCGTTCGTCGTTGACCAACAGCAAGTCATTGGCCACGCCGATGTCCTCCATCTCAAAGGCTTCATCAATTGGGCGGTTCAGGTATTGGTTGAGTGCATATTTGGCTTGTTCCAGTTGGGCTTGGGCATCGTTGAGGTCGATCTTTCCCAAGGCCAATTCAGATTTCCAACGATTGAGGTCGGTTGCTCCGGTGTAGCCCACCGCATCCTTGGCCCGGGCGATGTCCAAGTTGTTTCGGGTCACACTGAGGTTGGCCGCCTGTACATCCATGAAGCTCTTGGCTTGCAAAACGTTTAGGTACAAACTGGCCGCATCCAGGGTCACATCCAACTGCACCGTCTCCAATCCAAATTGTTCTCCCTTTTGCAACAGCTTTTGGATGGCCACACCCGCCAGTGCTGGTTCGGCGTACACCAATTGGGACAGCTCTGCCCCTACTGCCAAATTCAGACGCCCCCTGCTTCCGAAGGAGTTCTGAACGGTGTTTTCATCCAAGGCCAACAAAGAGCCATTGGCACTCACGGATGGCAACAATTCTGCTTTGGCCAAGCCAGTTTCCTTGGCGGCAAGGATGGGGTCAACGCCCGCCACTTTCAAGCTGAGATTGCGATCCAAGGCCTCCATGATCACTGTCTGTAGGCTCAATTTGCGATCCGTTTCCATCTGATCGGCATTGTAGAGGATCGCGCCCGTCATGAGGTCCCAATTTGGATAGGTGCCCACCTGGCGTACCGTGCTCATGTTGATGACCACTGATTCTCCAAAGGTGCGAATGACAACTGGCAATTCCGCAGCATTTTGTCCATCCACCATTCTGGATATGTTGAGGGCAATCCGCCGGGGCATTTTTTGGAGATTGCCTTCATTTTGGTAGCCCAGCATGGCCCCTTGTTCCACCATGGACTCTCCCAATAGTGCCACCGAGGGAAGTTTCTTTTCGGCCAATAGCTTGAAAAAGGCCGCCTGCTCCAGGGGTTTCAACTCATCAAAGAGTGGAAATACATAGAGCGCATCAATGTCCTCGGGAATGAGGTTGATGGTCGTGCTGGCATTCTGCTTGACAACAATCTGGCTGAAGTCGGCGCCGAGGTCTCCCACCGTTTGGGCAAACAAATCTCCAAAGCGAGGAAACAGGCCGTTGACTTCTGGCGATGTGAGGATGCCAATCTTTTTGTAAGGATACACTTGGTGCAACAAGCGAAGGTCTTTTTCAAAGGAGAAGGGCGACTGAACGTAGGTGAAATTTGAGATGCCCGAAGCGCCAGTCGAATCGATGGGGATGTTTTGCAGCTCGTTGTCCAAGACAATGGAAGCGATGGAAGGCTTGGGAAAAGACGGGCGCTGGCCCAGTACAGCCGACGAAAGAGGCCCCAATGCGATGACGATGTCTACTGCCGGATTGGCAAATGCCTCCTCAAACTTTTCGTTGATTTGAGCGGGCAGGCACTTGCAGTATTCGGTTTGGAAGCTGACGAGTCGTCGATTGGACAGCAAGACCTGAATTTCTTCTTTGAGTCCATTTTCAAAGTCTTGTGACTCCTCATTTTTGCCATCATCATCAGACACAATTTGGATCAGCAATGGCTCCGGAGACTGAGCCATCAGCCCCGAGCACAACAATGACAGTCCCACAATGGCAAAGAAGCCCTTCAGAAAGGAATGGATTTTTTGGTTTTTCATGTTTGTCTTTATCGGGTTTTCTCAAAAAGTACGTTGATCTTTCCTTTTGCCACGGGCCTTAGCAAGACGATTGCTGGCACAGTTACCAAGGGCAAAGGTCCTTATGTTCTCTTGTTGTTGTATCGTGAATCGCTTATCTACTGTTTGGGCACGTTCGGATTTGGGCAAGGGCGGTTGACTGGCTGCTTTCATTCCGTGCTCAAACAATGGTATCGCCTGAGAGGAATTTTCACTAAAAGTACAACTTATGCGCTAATTGCAAAATTCCTGGCGACTCCTTGTCGTTTTTTTGCCTCAAACAGGTACTTGCAGCAGGTATTTTCGAGCCATTTGCCCCAAAAGCAGCAAAAAATGGAGACGGGCGATGGTCAAAAATTCATATAAAATAATTACCACATATAAAATAGACCAGCCCATCAGTTCGTTTATCCGTCTGCAAGCTTGTTTGGCCATCTTTCCTCCGCCCTCTCTCAAGTGATTCCCAGACCGAATCTTCAACTCTTATGACAAAAAAGAAAGCCGGACATTTCAAAAATTGACTATTTTCGATCCCAATATCATCACCAACTCAACACAACAAAATGAAGAATTCTCTTTATCGGGCTTTGATCTGCTTTGCTGTTCTTTCGCTGACGGCCTGTGTGAGCAATAAAAAATATGCTGCACTGCAATCCGATCTGGAAGTGGCAAATAAGCAAATTGGCGAGTCTGACAAACAACTCAGTGATTGCATGAATCGCCTCTCTGCCTGCAATCAGGAAAAAGAAAGCCTCCGATCGCAAGTCAATACTGCTCAAAGCAATCTCAAGCTGCGAGAAGAGCAGATCACTGACCTGCGCGGACAGATCAGCGACATCCGCGCCCAACGCGACAAACAGCTCAACCAAGTAGAAGACCTGACGACGCTTTCCCAATCGGCCAGTGAAAACATGAAAGAGACATTGTCCCAAATCAGCAAAAAGGACAAATACATCCAATTGATCCAAGCAGCCAAAACCAGGGCCGATTCCATCAATCTCGCGCTGGCCATCAACCTCAAGGGCGTGCTGAGAGACGGCATCGACGATGAGGATGTGGAGGTCAAGGTGGACAAAACCGTCGTTTTCATCAACCTATCAGACAAAATGCTCTTCAAAAGTGGCAGCTATGAGCTGACGTCGCGCGCTACCGAGGTGCTGGGCAAAATTGCGAAGATCGTGAAGAGTCGGTCAGAGTTTGAAGTGATGATTGAAGGGTATACTGACAATGTGCCCATCAAAAACAGCTGCATAGAGGACAATTGGGACTTGAGTGTCAAACGTTCGACCTCTGTGGTGCGAGTGCTGCAAAAAAACCACGGTGTCGACCCCAATCGCATGATTGCTGCGGGACGCAGTGAATACAATGCATTGGCCGACAATGAGACGGCTGAAGGCAGGGCCACCAATCGACGCACGCGGATCATCATCATGCCCAAGCTGGACCAGTTTTACGACTTGCTCAACCCAAATAAAGTTCCTGACTGATCAAGAGGGGGAGATTTTCTTCCCTCTACCGTTTACGCAATGGTTGATGAGGACAGTCCGACACGCCAGTGATCAGGGCAGGCCGAGGCTGTTGTCATCCTTTGCATCAATCAGAAGGCATACCGACATCTCAGAATAACACGCGGGCCAGCTCATCTGGCCCCTACCCTCCTCTTTGCCAGGAGGCTGTTTTCTTTTGTGCCAAGATCGGTGCAAAAGTCTGAGAAGAATCTGTAACCACGTTGCCATCCCACAGGATCTGATGCCAACAAGCTCAAAAACTCGACACGATCAACCAAAATGTACCATTCAACATCCCTACTGCTGCTGCCATTCATTGCTTTTTTGCTGATTTGCCACGCAAACCCACTCAGTGGACAATCCCTCGCCTTTCGATACCAATCGGGCAGAGTCGTTCAGACCAATCCCGACGTTGTCAATTTAGACATTGGCGAGCGCAGATTGACCCGCTTTACCTCCTATCATCTGGAAATGCACTGGCAAACCATTGGCAAAGAAGAGTGGACCCAACGATTCAATTACCCGGCCTATGGGCTGGGCATCAAATTGGGAGACTTTTCCATGAAGGACAAACTCGGTCTCCCCATGTCCCTGTACGGCCATTTCTCCTCCTGTTTTGTCCGCCGCCAACGCCTGGAGTTTTACTATGAGTTTCACCTTGGCCTGACCTTCAACTGGAAATCCTTTGAGGAAGGGGTCAATGAATACTATGCCGCCTCTGGCTCCAAGACAAGCGTCTACATTGCCCCCGGCATTGGACTGCGATACCGCATCAACGATTTTGTAAAGATTGCCTCTGGCCTATCCATTGTTCATTTTTCCAACGCTGCAACCCGTCTTCCCAATCGGGGCATCAATATCATCACCCCCTCCTTCCAAATGATCTTTTCCAGGTCAAATGATTTGCCAGACTTCCAACACAGGCAATGGGAGCCCTTTCGGGCAAAAAACGAATGGCTCATCAGCACTTTTTGGGGCCAAAAACACCGCCCGTTCAGACAAACAGAGGAGAGACCCAAGCTGGCTCCCTACGAGCAGGAATATTTCAGCCAATACGGTCTTCAGCTCACTTTCAACCGCCATTTTCGCTACAGCTCCAAAATCGGAATCGGTGTGGACTTCACCATAGACAATGCCATCAGGACCAAGTACTCTGTCGAAGAGTCCGAGGCGAGAGGCGAGCAAATCCCAGTGAATCACAAGGTGGCCATCAGCATTTATCCTTCTTACGAACTGCAGGTCAACAAAACTTCCTTTTTTCTGCAACCAGGTTTGTATCTTCTTCGCAAAAAGACGACCTATGCCAATCCGGTTTTCTACCAACGCGTTGGGATGCGGCACCTGCTCAAGAGGCAGTTTTTCCTCGGCGTCAATGTGCGCGCCTACCGCTTCCACGTTGCTGACTTCATTGAGTGGACCATCGGCTACAAACTCACATAAATTCATTCACCCAAATTCTCCATAAGATGTATAAGTTCTCCCTTTTCCTTTGCCTAGGCCTTTGTTTGCTTGGCTGCCAGGAAGCGCCTGATTCCTGGGAATTGTTGTCTCCCAACGCCAATATCAAGGTAGAGTTGCGCCAGGAAGAGGGGGCGGATGCCAAGCGACTGATGTACTCGGTCTCGCTCAAGGGGGATTCAGCCTATCGCCTCGTTGTGCAACCCTCTGCTTTGGGCATCGAACGGGAGGGTGCCGTTTTTGACAGGGACTTGCGCTACCAAGAAGCTCGTTTTTTGGAAGAGCAAGCCGTCCAATACGAGATGAAAACAGGCGGATGGAAAACCTACCAGAACAAGTTCACCGAAGCACAGATTGACTTTGTCAACGCAGAAGGCCAGCCGATCAGCATTCAGTTGCGGGCCTACGACAATGGAATGGCATTTCGCTACCACTTTCCCTCTTCCCCAGGAGGAGCAGATACAGTCGTGCTTGTCAAAGAAAACAGCGAGTTCCACCTTGGCCCTGGCAATTTTTGGGGCCACCCTTACGACACCATCACCAAGTACACCCCAGCCTACGAGACCTACTACTCGACAGCTCTGCCCATCGGTACGGAAGCGCCGACAGCCAAGAATGGATGGGCTTTTCCCTTGCTGTTTGAGACCCAGAATGGATGGGCCTTGGTATCCGAGTCGGGTTTGGACGGAACGCATGGGGGGAGTCATGTACACGGCCAATGCCAGGGAGGAAGCTACCGGATCAAATATGCCGAGGCAGAAGAGGCGATGGGCTTGCATTCCAACCAACAAAAGTCAGTTCTTCCCATGAGCACCCCTTGGCGATTCATCACTTTGGGAAATGAGTTGAAGGACATCGTCGAATCACACCTGGTCACCGACCTGGCAGCGCCATCCAAGCTCACAAATACCGATTGGATTCAGCCAGGAGTGGCCTCTTGGAGTTGGTGGTCCGACAACGACAGTCCACAGGATTACAAACGATTGTTGCCATTTGTGGATGTGGCCCAACAGATGGGTTGGAACTATTCCCTGGTGGATGCCAATTGGAATCGGATGAAAAATGGATCGTTGGAACAACTGGCCAAGTACGCCCAAACAAAGGATATCGGCCTGTTGGCCTGGTACAATTCGGGAGGTCCACACAATACAGTGGAGGAAGCCCCCAGGGATTTGATGTTGGATGCTGACATGCGAAAGCAAGAGTTTGAACGCCTTCAAAAGATGGGCATCCGGGGAATCAAGGTAGATTTCTTCCAATCGGATAAACAGGCCATCATCCAACAATACATCGATCTGCTGGAAGATGCTGCCACTTACCAATTGCTGGTCAATTTTCACGGCTGCACCCTTCCCAGGGGTTGGCGAAGGACCTATCCACATCTGATGACCATGGAGGCCGTTCGAGGAGGAGAATGCTACATCTTTGCTCCGGAATACCCCACTCGCGGGCCAGCCCACATCTCTGCCCTCCCCTTCACAAGAGGCGTCGTGGGCCCAACGGACTACACCCCAGGCGGATTCTCCAACAACAATCATCCCCACCTGACCACCCATGGGTTTGAACTGGCACTGCCCTTTCTGATTGAATCGGGCATTACACACATGGTAGAAAAACCTGCTGCCCTTCAGTCCCTCCCTGACTTCGCCCAAGAATTGCTCCGAGAGCTGCCTGTGGTATGGGACGAGACCCGTTTCATCGCAGGATACCCCGGCAAGGAGGCGGTCCTGGCCCGACGGAAGGCCAACAAATGGTACATCAGTGGCATCAATGGGGAGGCCAAGTCCAAAGCTTTGGATGTGGATTTGTCCAGTTTGTTGGAGGGTTCTGCAAGCATTTCGATCATCCGGGATGGACAAAAAGTCGATGATCTGATTCTGGAGAAGAAACAATTGGACCAGACTCCTCTTCGATTGGACCTACCAGCCTATGGTGGCTTTGTCATCCTGGCAGATGCAAAATCGTCCTGACAAAAACGAGGGGCCCTCTACATGGAGAGCCCCCCTTCGTCATCTATTTTCTACGCAAAAAATGCGTCCTTATGGTAAGTTTCTAGTAGCCGCTTCCCTTCATGACTTTGAATGACTTTTGGAAGTCGTCAGAGTCTAGACGCAAAATATACAGTCCGGCAGGAAGTGTGGCATCCAGTCGTACGATCTGGTCTTGGTTCAAGAGGCCATTGTAGACGATTCGCCCTTGTGCATCCATCAAGCTGACCGTCACTCTGGCATCGCTGGTCATGGTCTGTGGCAAAGAGACATTGATCTGATCGACAAATGGATTTGGGAAAGGCTCACCCACGATCTCATCGCCCAGATCGGTTGTCTGGGGCAGGAAGTCGTTGCTGCGGTTGTCACCATTGGTGTCGTAGTGGAAGTATCCGTTGCAGTGGATGATTGGATTGCGTTTGAAGGCATCATTGCAGCCGTTGGGTCGCGTCCAAGTTCCCGTTGCCCAAGTATCTCCTGCTTCACTTTGGAAGCTTGTTCCTCCAATTCTGATCCAGTCTACCTCCACATCTCTGTTGGCGGCATCATTGTCGTAATACACCCGGATGCGGCTGGCGGTGACATCGCGAGAGAAATTCACGGTGTAGGTTGTCCAACTGGTAGATACACTGGCGATGGTCTCTGTCTCAAGCGTAGAATTGCTGCCTTGGTAGTTGCCATTGCCCATCAGGCGCACCCGAAGTCTGGCACTGCCACCATTGCCCCTTGTCCGGGCACGGACCTCTACCCTTCTGTCGCCATTGCTGCCACCTGTCAGGCGGAAACCGGGACCAGAAGCCCACGCACTTTCATTGGAACCACAGTTGGAACGAATCTGCCAAGTGTAGGTGACATTGGCCGACAAGCCTGTAATGGTGTGATTGCTGGGCCCAGGGACATTGTTCAGGGTTTGCCAGTTGGTTGTCCCCGAGGGCGCATAGCGAATGTCGTAGCTGGAAGCACCAGAAGCAGCCGTCCAATTCACTCGGATGCTGTTGCTGGTTGGATTGCTCACCGTGCGATTGTTGGGAGGAGAGCAGTTGGGATTGGACCCTCCTGTGCGGTAGTGGAGGTAGCCATTGCAATGCAGAATTTGCAAGCGTTTGAAGCCGGGACTGCAGCCAGTGGCAGAAGTATAAGTGCCCGTAGAGTAGGTATCATTGGCTTCGGTTTGATAGGTTGTTCCAATGATGCGAATCCAATCGACTTCCAAATCGCGGCCGCCAGCGTCATTGTCGAAATAAATGCGGACTCTTTCTGGGCCAAATGAACCAGGGAGGGAAACGGTGTACGTCTCCCAAGTGGTAGATGTATTGACCGTCTGTGTTGCCTGGATGCCATTGCTGCCCTGGTAATTGGCATTTGCCATCTTGCGGATGCGCATCCTGGCCGACCCACTGCCTCGCGTACGCGCACGTACCTGTACGAGGGTATTCACGCTACTGCCACCTTGCGCCAACAGAACAGCCTGGTGAGCATTTACGCGTCCAAAGCCATAGACATTGTCAAAACCTCCTGCTCCCATGTCGGTGGCGGAATTTTGCAAAATGTCTTGAACTTGTGCTTCTGTCAGGTTGCCATTGACAGATAAGACCAATGCGGCTGCACCAGCTACCAATGGGCAGGCTGCAGAAGTACCGCCGAAGGAGTTGTAATAGTCGCCACTGGTGTAGCCATTGGAGCCACGTCGGTCGGTGGTGCGAACACCTGCTCTGCCGCTGGAAGAACTGGGAGCGGACAAATCGGTGGCCGGGCCATAGCTGCTGTAGCTGGCTCTTGCCCCTGTCTGGCTCATGGCACTGACGGCGATCACCTCTGGACGGTTGCCAGGGAAGTTCACGCAACTTCTGTTGTTGTTTCCGGCAGAAAAGACCACCACACAGCCATCGCCATTTCGGCCATTGTTGACCGCATACTGGATGCCACTTACGACGGCAGAGTTGGTAAATGTACAGGACGGCCATCCCCAAGAATTGGAAATGACATCGGCGCCATTGTTGGCAGCCCAGATGAAGGCATCGCCAATGTCGGAAGCCGTCGTTCCACTGGCAAAGATGTTGATGCCCCGGAGTCGTACGTTGGGAGCCAGTCCCCGTACACCGATGTTGTTGTGATTGGCCGCAATGATCCCGGCGCAAGCAACTCCATGTGCGCTGCCTGTCCCCTCCGGAGTACCAGTGCCATTGTTTACGGGCGTGAATCCTCTGTCGATGGCATCCAAATCGGGATGTGACTCCAAGCCTTGATCGATGACGGCCACTGTGATGCTGCCAGAACCTCTGGTAATGCCCCAGGCCTCTGGTGCATCGCAATCGATGTCTGCCGTACCGGAACGGCCATCGATGGTTTGGCCGGTATTGTTCATCTGAAATTGTTGGGGATACAAAGGATCGTTGTCGAAAGCAAGTTTGGCATATACATCGGGAGAGGCCCAGCTTGCAAAGCCTTGCTCTTGCAGGTAATTTGCCAGGGGAATGACCTGATCAATGTTCCTGACATCATACTCTACCCACACAGAGTTTTCCTTGACATATCGGGCGTTGTAGGAAGCCATGATGTCGTCCAGTCCATTGCGGTCCATGTCGTCCGACAATTTCACCAAGACAGAATGAGTGAGATAAACGAGCATGCCATCGTCTAGTTTCAAGGCGTAGGAAATGGAGCGGACGTCTTTGGACGAAATCCCAAGTTCTCGCAACGCTTCCGTTCGATTGTCGATGGCATTGGGCATCTCTACAATGCACCTTGGTCTGTTGGTATGAACTTCTACAGTCAAATCATCGCGTCTGCTGCTGATTCCATTTTGCTGGGAGGACAGCAGTTGTAGGGCTGCTTCTTGGGTGTGAAAGGCAATTGATAAATGTTGTTTGTCTTCTGAAAAAAACAATTTTTCACCAGCTGCCCAGTAGTAATTATTTTGAGAGAATAATTGGGTAAAACTGAGCATAGATAGTAAGACCACCCAGAGGGTGGCACGATTGATTAGCTTCATGATTATATGGGTTTGTATGTAACAAAAATGCCACTGAAGAAAGTCGCATGAATGAGCCTTTGGGGCACAAGGAGATGGGCTTGCCTGGCGCTGAGGCAAGTCCGAACGATGCATCGTTTTTACGGGCTTTCAGGAAACTACGCTAAGCCTGCTTTTGGAAGCTTACTGGTTTCAAAGTAGCATCTTTAAAGTAAACAGAATTGGGGAAAAGTACAAGCTCTCACACAGGATTTCAGGAGAAAAAGCCACTTTTCCTTTCTTTTTTTCACCATCTCATCGCTAACACACTCACTACAGATACAGCATGTTAGCATACAGCTTCCCTTCTTCCTGTACAATACCCAAAACGTGCCTCAAGACAAATCGGCGACACATACGCATGGTACTGACGACAAGTACACCAAGCGTTGTATGATATGAAAATACAGGAAAAACAACTTTCTCATTCCCCCATCATCAAAAGGCCTGTTCCTATGTCATCTCCTCAAAAAAACTGACAACACAAAATGATAATAGATCATAAATTCCTATACATTTTTCTTATTTTTACAACAATTTTTCAATCATTTAATCCTTGTTCAACGACCAAACAGTTGCCTCGCTATGAAGTACGCCTATACCATTCTGTATGTAGAAAATGTGACCGAGACCATTGAGTTTTATGAAAAAGCATTTGGATTCAGCCGGAAATTCATCACAGCAGAAAACGACTATGGAGAATTGATCACAGGAGAAACCTGCCTCGCGTTTGCCTCTGTGGAATTGGGCAATGCAAACTTTTCAAATGGATTTGAACGGATCCCAAAATCGGGCAAGCCGTTCGGCGTAGAATTGGCGTTTACCACAGAAAATATAGAGACAGATTTTCAGAGAGCCATCGAGGCAGGAGCTGTGGAGTTTGAAGCATTGAGTGAAAAACCTTGGGGGCAAAAGGTTGGATATGTCAGAGACAACAATGGCTTTTTGATAGAGATTTGTACCCCCATCAAGACTTCTTAAAATGGACAAGCAGTATGCCCCACCAATGAATGAGGCATACTGCTTGCTCGATGAGTGACGGCTCTTGTGGGCTATTTTACTCTCGACCTCCGTCCAATTCGTCTTGCCATTTTTTCAGTTCATCCATTTTGCCTTCCGCTGCCATACCGGCCTGTCTTGGCCAAGTTGTAGGATCTGCAGATCTGAGCCTGCCCTTGGCTTTGTTTAGTATGGATTTGATGTGGGCAGGACTCTTTTCGGACAACGTCTTCAAGTCAATGATGCCTGCCTCCTTGAGTGCTTGTTCGGTTTTGGGACCAATGCCCTCTACGATTTTGAGGTCTGTCATGTCAATTCCAGAAGATTCCATTGCTTGAGCCGATAGTACCTCTGCTTCTTTTTCCAGCTGATCGATTCTGGCGTGGAGTGCTTGGTTTTCTTGAAAGGTGTGAATGGCCGCATCCTTTTGCTGCTCGACCAAAGATTCCAGTTCTTCAATCCGATCTTGCAAGTTTTGTTTCTCTTCTGTCAAGTGAATGACAATGTCTATTCGATGTTGGTGTTCTTGTGCCATCAATGTCAGGCGCTGCTCTGCTTCTTGGACGGTATGGTGGCTGTGCATGACAATGTCCAGATGGGTGGACAATTGGTTTTCAAGGGCGGTAATGCGCTCTTGGAGCTCGTGATTCTGCGTATTGACTTCAAGCAATGCATCGTGCTGATGTTGTAAGTCATCACCGGAAAAGATCAAGGCATCATTGGTCATATGAATCAGTATATTTTGAGGGGTTGTAAAATCTTGATTTAGAACACATTGTGACCCACAGTCTGCAAGCACGGATCAAAAATGCGGTTTTCTATTGTTGTCAAATTCATTTCACTGTTGCGGAAAAACCGGCTCGAAATGTCCTCATAAGGTATGACTTTTCAAGCAAGTATAAAAAGTTTAATATGATAATTTTATGCAATTTGAATAAGCGGGCCTTTGCTGTGGCTCATTCATTCTTACAACCCCACATATGGAAGATTGTTTTTGAATCACCTGCTGACCATCGTTCTTGTCTTCATCCAATAGAATGTGTATTGTTGAAAGTGGGTAGCATCCTGTTTACAGCTTGCGCGATCGCTTCCATTTTCGGATTCTGTTGCGTGCATTTTTGTAGGGAGAAGCTGTGTTGAGCTGGATCATGCGCCCCAATGTGTATTGTTTGTACCACGATTTGTGATACAGAGCCTCATTGCTTTGGCCTTGTATGAACTGTCGAATGTCATCGACGGTTTTGTCCATCAATTGGCGGAGCTCGGGAAAGCTGTGTGCTGCGTAGTCCAAATAAAATTTTTGCGCCAATTGCCCAAGCTCATTCCATTGGAATCCTTCCTCTGGAAAATGAACCTCTTTGCCCTCTTTCTCCAACCGCTGCCATTTGAGGACCAATTGTCCCCAACCGATTAGATAGGACAACAGATCGGCGACACTCATTTGGGTGCCCTTGGCATGTCCTTCCAATTCGAGCAGGCGGGTCAGCTCTGGCGGGATGTCGTCGAGGTCAAGGCAAAGCTTTTGACAAGAGTGGTCTATGGCGGCGAGCAGCTCTTCTTTGTTTTGGGGGATCGGCATGAAAAAGTTGATTTTGATTTCCCAAGGTACAAATTCGTCGATTTTTCTGCCAAAGTGGTTGTGGGCAAAGATTGACCAAAGGCGGAAAAACATCGCAGGGGATGGGTAAAATTGCTATCTTCCAAAATTGTCTAACACACTTCTAAATTCATTCATTGCATGCCATTCATTCACCTACAAGAGTTGCCCAAAAAGGAAATCTGGCCGGGTTTTTCCGCCCAGCTGCATCACAGTCCCGATCATACCTTCGGGTTCATTCGCATTGAGGAAGGGGCAGAACTTCCGGAGCACCACCACCCCCATGTTCAATACACCTACATTTTGGAAGGGAAACTGGAATTTACCATTGGGACAGATACGCAGATTGTTGAGTCGGGCATGCTGGCCCACATTCCCTCCAACGTCCCGCATTCAGCCAAGGCGCTTGCTCCTACGCTGGTGGTAGATACATTTCATCCGGTGCGAGAAGATTTGAGAGAGTGAGAGGGTGCCCGCTATCGAGCAAAAATTGACAGCATAAAAAGGAGAACTGCCAGATGAGGAATGGGTTTTCATCTGGCAGTTGTTGGGAAGAAAAGTGAGAACTTATGCCAAGCAGATTGTTTGGGCTTGGCCTGTTCGGGACTTAGTAAACGGCACGCAGAGCTGTTACATCAAAACCACCGAATTCTCCATCTTCATTGTTATTGAAGCAAGCCAACATAACCGATTCCCAATCGATGCCAGTTGGCGTACCAGCAATCGGAATGGCACCTACGCCACCATCGCCTTCATTGACATTCTGGCCACAGCTGGCGCGGCTGAAGTAGTCGGTGTGTCTCAGGCCGATGCAGTGGCCAATTTCATGAGTGATCACGTGCTCATTGACATTGGTACTGCGGCTTTCCATGCCACTGAAAATCTGTACCCATTTGAATGGATTGCCGAGAGAAGGGAAACCCGCTTGTCCACCTGCTCCCGAGTTGAGGGTGTTTTGGTAGACAACGATGTCAGCATTGGTACTGCCGCTGAAAGAAAGAGAAAAGTTGATCGTCAATCCAAGTCTGTTGTAGTTGGCAACGGCCCATCTCAGTGCAGTCTGCATCTTTGAAGTCAACCCAAAGCTGCCGGCGGTGTATCCGATGACAGTGAGTGTGCGCGGGGTGACCAAGTTGCGAGTGCGATACTGGCGAGTGTTGTCACCAGCTGCCATGATGTGGCCGTGTAGTTCTTCCTCTGTCATTGCAATGCAACCTTCGACAAGGAATCTTTCCTCCATTGTACCATCAGGCAGGGGAAAGTCAATCCTTTCAACATCTTCCAAGTTGATGGCCATGTCGTCGATGTGCTTGAGCAGGGCATCATGGTGTTCTTCGGCCTCCTTGGCCTGACTGATCTGATCGTCGGGAATGGTCGTGATGTCCAATTCGCTGTTGTGCTCGTGGTGCTCATGCGTTGTCAGGTCTTGCTGAACGTCAGCCTCTTTCTGACAGGCATTGAAAGCAAAGAGAAAGGAGAAAGCGCATAGTAGCAAAGCGCTACGTCTAATTGTGTTCTTCATGATCTAAGTTTTTAGTGAATAAGGCAATAGAAATGACTGCATAGTGGAACCACATTTCCACGACACGGTCAAGACAAACGCATGCAGTTTGTCTACACTGTCATCCGCTGTCGTACTTTCATACAGCAGAATCTATGTAATAAGGCAGTAAAGTTGAAGCTGACGAATGCGCGCTTATTCATCAGCCAATCGCCTGTTTACCAAGTAATTGACGAAAGACCATTGCAGCCGCTTGGGATGGCCATGCCCACTCAGCAGAGTGAGTAGAATGGCAATAGCATGGACCCTCTTATCCTGATTTATGTAGTACTTAGTAATGGAAGCAAAAGATTGCTACCTGACTGGTTTAGATATTTGAGCAATACGAGTTGAAAACCTTGTTGTTTTCTATGAAGGAGTGTTGATACACAATAATTGTCATTAATCGAATGACAACCAATATACCAAGTTTCACCAATATGTGAAAGCTTTCCTCTAATTTTTTTGTGCCATGTACTCCTTGTGCTGTATTCAATATTGGCTTTTCTGCTGCAAATATCTGGGGGCAAAACTCTCTGTGCAGTTGCATGTTTCGCTTGTAGTAATTGTTTTCCGAGCACAAAGTGCCTCCTTTTGAAAAGTTTTCCACAATTGCAAAAAAAGTGTCCGTCTCCTTGCATTGTATGGTGATGAAGTGTATTTTTGAAACAAATTGTTTATTTATTATTTCATTTTTGTTGCCTCATATACAATTCCAAAATACTGACATACACAAGTCATTGTCGCCCCACGCTCTCTAGATGCACATCGCATCAACTTGTTCAGATGACAATTGCAACAATCATCTAGGAGCAGTCGCGACAAATTATTTGATGAGAAAACATAGACAAGATGTACCATCGAGCCATCCTCCACCTCGATCTAGATGCCTTTTTCGCATCTGTCGAAGTGCTGAGAAACCGCTCGCTGAAGGGAAAACCGCTGATCGTAGGCGGTAGCAGTGGCAGAGGGGTCGTGGCCTCCTGCAGCTACGAAGCCCGTCGTTTTGGCATTCACGCTGCCATGCCCATGCGCATGGCTCTGCAACTTTGTCCAGATGCCTTGGTCCTCAAAGGAGACATGGAGCTATACTCGCATTACTCCAAATTGGTGACCAGCATTGTGGCAGAGCAGGCGCCTGCTTTTGAAAAATCTTCCATCGATGAATTCTACTTGGATTTGACGGGAATGGATCGCTATTTTGGCTGTTTCCACTGGGCCAAGGAGTTGCGACAGAAAATCCTACGAGAGGCTGGTCTGCCCATTTCCATCGGGCTGTCGGTCAACAAGCTCGTATCCAAAGTGGGTACAAGAGAGGCCAAACCCAATGGGTTCATCCAAATTCCACAGGGAGAAGAAAAGGAGTTTCTGGCCCCTCTCTCCACCGCCAAACTTCCCTCCATTGGAAAGGCCACCTACCGGAAATTGAGCTTTATGGGCGTGCGGACCATTCGCAAGCTCAGCAGCATCCCGGTCCACTTTCTGGAAAAAGAGTTTGGCCGGCAAGGCACCTCTCTGTGGAAGAAAGCCAATGGCATCGACAATCGTCCACTGGTCCCCTACAGCGAAAAGAAATCCATTTCCAGCGAACGCACTTTCCAGACCGATACCACCGATGTGGTCAAATTGAAAGGACAACTGACCCAAATGGTGATGCGGCTGGCATTTGAACTGCGCCAAACCCAAAAGCTGACTTCCTGCATCAGTATCAAGATCCGCTACACCGACTTCAACACACATACCCGGCAAAAAAGCATAGCCTATACGGCAAGCGATCAATTGCTGCTTCAGTATGCACTCGAACTGTTTGAGCAAGTCTACGAACGAAGACAACTCCTTCGACTCGTTGGGCTTCGATTCAGCGGTCTGGTGGGTGGACATTGTCAAATCAATCTATTTGAAGATACGCTGCACGAGGTCAAACTTTTGCAACAGATGGACCGCATTCGCGAGCGATTCGGCCCGGGAGCCATCACCAGGGCCTCTACCCTTTGATCAACCGCCAGCGGTTATTTCCCCCACACATCCCCAAAAGTCATCATTGCTCTGTACTCATTCACCACAGAGAATTTCAGCAAGTTCGATTTTGTATTCACACAAAGGCCAGAGAGGAAACTGGTCCGACAATCCTGTAGAGTGAAAACAAAAGAACATGTATCTCAATACGCATACTTATTACAGCCTGCGATACGGAACACTATCGCCCAAAGAATTGGTAGAAGCCGCCGCCGATCGAGGCATCCAATGCCTGGCATTGACAGATGTGAACAACACCTCTGGCTGTTCGGCCTTCGTCCGACACTGTCACCACAAGCAGATCAAGCCCGTACTCGGGATCGAATTTTGGCAAGACGAACGCTTGTACTACATTGGATTGGCCAAAAATGCAGAAGGTTTCCGGGAACTCAATGCCTTTTTCAGCCAGCACTCCCTCCACCAATGCCCTTTGCCAGCCCGAGCCCCTTGCTTTGAAGAAGCCGTTGTCATCTACCCCAAAGATGCCCTCCCCCCGGAGGAGCTGCAAGCCCATGAATTCATCGGCATCCGCCCCTCTGAGGTCAATCTGCTGTATGCTTCCCCCCTACTCGATTGGCCCGACAAACTGCTCGCCCTCAGTCCCATCACTTTTCTCGACAAGGAAGGCTTTCGGACACACAAGCTCCTGCGCGCCATTGATCACAACACCCTGCTGACCAAACTCCGAAGCGATCAGCACGCCAAAGAAGAGGAACAGCTGTATTCCCCCAGTCAGTTGAAGGAACAATACGGGCCTCATGGATTCCTCCTTGGCAATGCCCAAACATTGCTCGCCCAGTGCCACATTGACCTTCCCCAAGGCCTTGGCAACAATCGACAAATATTTACAGGCAATAAAGAGGGAGACTTTGCGCTGTTGAAAAAGCTAAGTCTAGCCGGTCTCAAAAACCGCTATGGGGAGGAACATCCCAAAGCCCTGCAACGGCTGGAGCAAGAATTGAACACCATCCGAAAGATGGACTATTGTTTCTATTTCCTCAGTACTTGGGACATTGTCCGATACGCTGCCAGCATGGGCTATCACTACATCGGTCGGGGCAGTGGCGCCAACTCCATCGTGGCCTATTGCCTGCACATTACCGATGTAGAACCTCTCGAATTGGACCTGTACTTTGAGCGTTTCATCAATCAGTTTCGCAGCTCGCCTCCCGATTTCGACATCGACTTTAGCTGGGACGAACGCGACGATGTCATCGACTATGTCTTCAAGCGCTACGGGCCCGATCACACAGCCTTATTGGCTACTTATACCACCTTCAAAAGAAAATCCGTACTGAGAGAAACCGGAAAGGCTTTCGGCCTGCCAAAATCAGAGATCGACTTGCTCCTTGCCCCTCCTTCTGCCGACAGACCCTTGCACGGGCTCGCCCCTTATGTGCTCAAGTACGGACAGCGCATCATCGGTTTTCCCAACTACCTGTCCATCCATGCAGGGGGCATTGTCATATCCGAACGCCCTCTTCACTACCACACTGCCCTGCAGATGATGCCCAAGGGATTTCCGATTACGCAGTTTGATATGTACGATGCAGAAGAGTTGGGTTTTCACAAATACGACATATTGAGCCAGCGAGGCTTGGGACACATCAAGGACGCGGTCACATTGATCCGCCAAAATCGAGGGCAGGCAGTCGACATACACAATTTGCCAAAAATCAAGCAGGACCCTCTCGTGCAGGCCCAACTGGCATCTGGTCAATGCATCGGTTGCTTTTACATCGAGAGCCCAGCCATGCGAGGCTTGCTGCACAAGCTGCGTTGCCGCACCTATGTTCATTTGGTGGCAGCCAGTTCGATCATTCGCCCTGGCGTGGCACAGTCGGGCATGATGCGGGAATACATTCGTCGCTTTCACCAACCGGCAAGTTTTCACTACCCCCACCCTGTCTTTGAGCAACATCTGAAAGAGACCTTTGGGGTCATGGTGTACCAAGAAGACGTGATGAAAATCCTCCACCATTTTTCTGATTTGCCAATGGACGAAGCCGATGTGATGCGCCGCCAAATGACGGGCAAGAAGCGCTCCTCTGAAGAATTTCAGCGACTCAAGGAAAAGTATTTTCACAATTGCGCAGCCAAGGGGCACAGTCGGCAGCTCACCGAAGAAGTCTGGCGACAAATCGAAAGTTTCTCAGGCTATTCTTTTTGCAAGGCCCACTCGGCCAGTTTTGCCGCCGAATCCTTTCAGAGTTTGTATCTAAAGACCTACTTCCCACTCGAATTCATGACGGCCGTCATCAACAACTTTGGTGGGTTTTATCGGAGCGAATACTACTTTCACGAGGCGAGAATGCAGGGTGCCCAACTCCATCCTCCTTGCGTCAACCACAGCTTGAATCTGACCACTCTCTACGAAAAAGACCTGTACATCGGTTTCATTCACCTCCACCAATTGGAGCGAACAACCAGTCGTCTCATTGTGCTGGAAAGACAGCGCCATGGTCCATTCAAAGGGTTCGAAGACTTCATCCGTCGCATGAGCATTTCCTCCCAACAACTGGACATCCTCATTCGCATCGATGCCTTTCGGTTCAGTGGCAAAAGCAAGTACGAGCTGATGTGGCAGAAAAACGGACTTTTGAATCCACATGGCAAACAACTGAATGCGATGGCTTTGTTTGAACAACCCGACGATGCGTTTGAACTGCCCACCTTGGAAAAAGGCCGCCACGATGATGCATTCGATCAGATGGAGCTGTTGGGATTCCCCCTTTGCTCTCCCTTTGACCTCCTGGCCCTTCCCCCTGGCAAGAGCATCGACGCTCGTCAACTTTTGCAACGGACAGAACAAGAAGTAGAAATACTGGGCTATTTCGTTTGCCGCAAAGATGTAACGACCGTCCGTCGGAAGCAGATGTACTTTGCCTCCTGGCTCGATCAGGATGGACATTTTTTTGACACCACCCATTTTCCCAATTCGATGCACAAGGCACCGTTTCGCGGACGTGGTTGCTATTGGATCAAGGGAAAAGTTTGCATGGACTTTGGCTTTCCTTCCATAGAAGTATCAAAAATGGAGCGTTTGCCCTACGTCAAAGACGAGCGATACTGAAGAATGGAGGCAAGGTACGAGCACAAAAGCAAATAAATTACAGAAATAAAAATATAAACACCTTGAAAACAAGCCCAAAAACTACCTCTGTAAGCAACTGATAATCAGCCACAAAAGCATAATGAAAATAAAAATTCAAAACTTTAACACTTTTTCTTGTGGAATTTCAGGGGGTGCCGTGTCCTATTACCGGAAAAATGGAAAGCCTTGCAACCGCGGAAAAGGCCTTCGTTTTTGTCAAACTGTCCATTTCGGACCGCAGGGTCTAGGTTTGGGTTGGCGAAGCTGTGCTTAGGGACGGCTTCAAAAAGGGGTGGGTCTTTGGGATTCACCTATGGGGCGGGCCCACCCAACCAAAGCCCCTCCCCCTGCCTCCTCCACAACGCCTCTCCGATCAGACAAAACTCCTAGCTCCTTTTTCAACAATCCTCCTACAAAATCCAACAATCAATGCATCCTCCCTTCCCAACGATTGGGCACAGCATTTGCCAATTGGTACAACAAAGCACCCATTTTCAAGCCCATATGCCCCAAAAACACCGTTTAAATATAATTCCTACCTTTGTGCCCGCGTGGCATCCTTCGAAAAAGGAAATTCCAAACCCCAGATGAAGCTCAAAACATGCTTGGCCCCTGCGCGAAAAGTGGCATCGGTCGCCAGAGCATCTTTGTCTTTCGCAGACAGTCAACCGAATAAATGCCACAGTCACATAAACAAACCCGATATGAGATTTGATGAACTGAAGATTATTGCGCCCATACTCAAAGCACTGAAAGATCGAAAATATGTGGAACCAACGCCCATACAGGAAAAGGTCATCCCCCTCATTCTCAAGCGATTGGATGTACTAGGCTGTGCCCAAACGGGAACGGGAAAGACCGCAGCTTTTGCCATTCCCATCATACAATTGATCCACAGAATCGAGCAAAAGCAAAAGCGCAAACCGGTGTTGAGATCCCTGATCGTCACTCCTACCCGTGAGCTGGCCATTCAGATCGATGACAACATCAAGGCCTACAGCAAATACACCATCGTCAAACACACCGTCATCTTTGGTGGTGTCAAGCAAGGAGCACAGGTCGAAAAACTACGAGAAGGGGTCCATCTGCTGGTGGCCACCCCCGGACGACTGCTCGACTTGATCCAACAAGGCATCATACATCTGGATACCATCAAAATATTTGTGCTGGACGAAGCAGATCGAATGCTCGACATGGGATTCATCAACGACATCCGCAAACTGCTCAAGCTGCTCCCCGACAACCGGCAATCCTTGTTCTTCTCTGCCACCATGCCGGACAACATCTTGCAGCTGTCCAAAAAAATTCTCCAAGATCCCCGCAAGGTAGAGGTCAGTCCCACCTCTTCAACAGCAGAGACCATTACACAGTACGTGTATTACACCAATCGAACCGATAAGAAGAACTTGCTGCTCCACATCCTCAAAGACCGCAAGATCGATCAAGTGCTGCTATTTGCGCGAACCAAAAGAGGAGCCGATCGCATTGCTCGTGATTTGAAGAAAAACCAGATCCGCGCAGCAGCCATCCACGGCGACAAAGCACAAAACCAACGACAAAAGGCACTCAAACACTTCAAGGAAGGAAAAATTCGGGTGCTCGTTGCAACAGACATTGCCGCGCGTGGCATCGACATCAACAAACTCCGCTACGTCATCAATTTCAACATTCCCAATGTGGCCGAGACCTATGTCCATCGCATCGGCCGATCGGGACGAGCAGGAGAAGAAGGGGTTGCCATTTCTCTTTGCGAGCCAGAAGAAAATGCATTTTTCAAAGACATCGAAAGGCTCATTCGGCAAAAGGTGACAGCACCACAAGACAATCCCTACCCACAGACGGACAAGCCCATGACTGAGGCAGAAAAGAAAGAGTGGAACAAAGAGAAGCAGCGGAGAAAGCAGGAGTTTTTTGCCAAAAGAAAAGAGCGCCTAGGCCGTGGAAAATCCGGACAGACGGCCCGCAGAAAAAATTGACAAGCAAAGGTCGTTCGCGCTGTCGCTGATGGTCTTTCTGTCGACCACAGAAGGACGGAGCTAAGATGCAGCAATGAGGGAAGCGGCCGCCTGACCAGAGTACATGGCAGCATTCAAGGAAGCATAGGCCAGATGATCCCCTGCCAGGAAGATGCCCTCGGCCACCTGAATGTCTTCCGCCGCAAGTCGATGACGCAATCCCGTAAGTACAGGCAGTGCCTTGCGAATGGGATAAACTTTGATCAACTCCAAGTCTTCGATGCCACAATATTGCTGTAAGTCCTGCTTGACTCTCGCTACCAAGGCCGACTCATCGAGCTGATGGGGCTTGACAACGGTTGCAGACAGGACAATTCCATCGCCTCCTTTCAAAGGGAGATCACTCAAGTACAAAAGGTTGTTGACCAGGGCTTCTTCATCGGCGATCAGTCCAATGATGGGGGAATCGAGGACAGAGCGCTTGGCTTTGAAATAAAGGGTTGTGCAGCTGTGCCAGCGTTTTTCCGCTTTGGGATGGTTTGGCAAAAAGGGAGCTGGATCGGTGGCCAATACAATGGCATCGCTTTCCAAACGACAGCCATCGGCCAAGAGGATTTCTCCATTGCTGACAGATTGCACTTTTGCACCAAAATGGAAAGTTGTCTTTGTCAACTGCCCTTGAAGCTGGTCTGTGACTGCCTGGATGCCATTTGCCGGTACGGAAGCATGTCCTTCGGAAAACATTTTGTAGACAAACTCAAACATCCGGCTGGAAGTGGCCAGATTGGGCTCTAAGAAAATGCCAGTGAAGAAGGGACGAAAGAAAAAGCGAATGATGCGCTTCGAAAATCCATAGTCAGTCAGGTATTCCAGGGTAGAACGCTCGGGAGCCGAGAAGATGTCATCCAGGCTCTTGGATTTCAAGGACAAGGACAGACGCAAAATTTTGATCTTGTCTCCCATGCTGCCAACGGCTGACAGGAGAGAAGAAAACAAAAAACCAAAGTCGCGCAAGGGATCACCAATCGTATGAGGCTTGCCACCGCTGAAGACAACGGCACCCGGCCGAAAATTGCGGAGCTGCAATGCCTGATAGTTCAAATATTGGCGCGCCATGGGATATTGGGTCAACAAGACCTGAAAGCCGTGGTCCAAAGGCCATCCCTGGACGCGGTCCGACTGCACCCGGCCACCAGCCTGCGGCTTGGCCTCCAGAATGTGTGGCTGATACCCGGCCTTTTCCAACTCGATGGCACAGACCAGGCCACTGACACCTGCCCCAATGATGTGTATGCGTTTCTCGTTTGACATGAATTAGTCGATGGATTCGTTTTTGAAGTACTGGCGATAGATCTTCTTGCGGGGATAAAAGCCCAAGTAAATCGCCGGATACATCAGCAAAGAAAGGATAAAATTGGAACCTTTGAAAGTAATGTCATCCACAATTCGCGAGCGGTTTTCAGATACTTTCTCCACGATGTGTTTGTGGCGCCAATAGGAAAGCCCCGGAGGGAGCGTGTGGCCTTCGTCAACAAAGTAGGCCTCCGAATCGGTGGTGCCATCCTCTGTGATCAGGCTGATCCACTCGGTCTGTACAGGACTGGTGAATCGAATGTGAACTCGATCGCCTTTTTTCGATCCTGTAAATTCTACAATCTCCATGGGCGGTACCTTGGGTGCCAAGGCTTTGAACAGGTCAAGGTCAAAACGCGCCATGACATCCTTGTAATTTCCATCAACTTCTGTTTCCAGACGTACATTCATTCAAGTGCAATTTGGTGTGAGTTGTATTCTATTTTTGGACAAACGATGGTGAAGTCTTCACGAACAGGCCCATCCAAAACCCAGTTCTTGTTCATTGTCAGGACTTTGTGTCAGGTGACCAATGCCAGCATCCCCAAACATATACGGCAGATTGTCCTCTGAGTCGAATTGAAACAGCAGCTCCATTCTCGATCCACTTTCCCGATCGTATGGGTATTCAGCCGACTGTACCCAATACGGCCATCCAAAGAGTTTGTCTCCCTGAACCGGAATCCCAATCTCTCTTTCGTCCATCAAGTCATATACCTCGTCTTCAAACTCCTCAATGCCCAATTCCTGGTGTTCTTCGTAGTGCGGATAGTCATCGACGGCTTTCCATCCGACAATCCTCTGCTCTGCAAAAACATCCGCCCGCTTGGGCTCGATCTGCGCCGACTCACCATCGATGGTCACCTTTCGGCAGACAACCGCCTTCGAAAAGGGAAAGAATGCCTGTAGGTCTGACTCGCAAAGGGGCTCTGAGTTTGTGCAGTAAAACAATTGGACCAGTCCTGTCCCTTCTCTTTCTGGCAAATCAGTCAGATTCAGTTGCAAGAACAGTTGCATGTGTTTTTGGCAACTGGGGCAAATCGGCCAGTCATTTTCATGGCGGAGATAAGGGTACCCGCCAATTTTGCCATCAGGAGAAAAAGAACGGCTTGTTTTTTCCACTTGGGGCCGATAAGCGGTGCGTTTGTGAGGGGCCAAAGCTTCCATCATTCGCTGGATCTCCTCCTCCCACTCTGCCTCGGATTGCTCCTTCTTCGGTAGCTGCTCCTTTGGCTTTTCTTTTTTGCCAAACAGTTTTTTGAAAAAGCTCATCTCGATGTTTTAAGCCATAAATGGGTTCCCTTCCCTTTCATCCAGCACAATCCTTCATTGATCAAACAAAAACATTTTTTGATTGTTTGGAAGTTCATGGCAAATCAAAGACCACCAGCATGGATGGGCCGCGTTCTCAAGGCCGCCGCTGTTTACAATCTTCTTTGGGGCGCATGGGTCGTCCTGTTCCCACAACATTTTTTCCTACTCACTGGCATGGAGATGCCCACCCATTTGATGATTTGGCAGGGCATGGGGATGGTCATTGGCGTGTATGGATTGGGGTATTGGTGGGCCAGTTATGACCCGGTTCGCCACTGGCCCATTGTGGCAGTGGGCTTTTTGGGCAAAATCTTTGGGCCCATCGGCTTTGTGTTCAACTTTTTGCAAGGCATCGTGCCCGCTTCTTTTGCGTACACCCTGATTACCAACGACTTCATCTGGTGGATTCCCTTCTTCCTCATCCTCAAAACTGTCCACCATGAAGGTTGGCCGCTTACAGATCGTGCCATGGGCTAGAGGACTGCTCATCATCTTTTACATCTTGGCGGGCATCAACCATTTTTGGCATCCCGGCTTCTACCTACCTCTGATTCCGGACTACCTCCCCCAGCCCAAACTTCTCAATGCCATCAGCGGATGGGCAGAAATCTTGTTGGGGCTGGGAATGGCATTTGAAGGCAGCCGTCACTGGGCCGCCATCGGATTGGTCGCGATGCTGATTGTCTTTGTACCTTCGCATGTTCACTTCATCCAGATTGGGTCCTGTGTCGAAGGGGGCTTGTGTACGCCAGCCTGGGTTGCTTGGCTGCGCCTTGTGCTGATTCACCCCCTCTTGATTCTTTGGGTTTGGAAGGTGAAATGAAACGTCCTTAGTCATCTACAACAAGCTCTTGAAGCGCGGGCGTTTGGGTGCCACATCTCCCAAGCGTTTCTTCTTGCTTGCCTCAAAATCGCTGAAGTTTCCTTCGAAGAAGTGCAGAGCCCCATCGTCTTCATAAGATAGAATGTGGGTCGCCAGACGGTCGATGAACCAACGGTCGTGAGAGATGATGAGGGCACAACCAGCGAAGTTGTCAATGGCTTCTTCCAAGGCCCGCAAGGTATTGACATCGATGTCGTTGGTAGGCTCATCCAACAGCAATACATTGCCCCCTTCCTTGAGGGTGATGGCCAAGTGCAAGCGGTTGCGTTCTCCACCGGACAATACTCCCACTTTTTTCTGCTGATCGCTGCCCGTGAAGTTGAACCGACTCAAATACGCCCTGGCATGGACCTCGTGATTGCCCACCTTGATGATGTCATTGCCTTGGCTGATCACTTCGTAGATGGTCTTTTCCGGGAGCAAATCCTTGTGCGACTGATCGACATAAGCCAACTGCACAGTACCTCCCTTCTCGATCTTGCCACTATCTGGCTGCTCTTCTCCCATGATCATGCGGAACAAAGTGGATTTTCCAACCCCGTTGGGACCGATGATGCCCACAATGGCATTTTTGGGAACCGACATGGAAAACTGATCGATCAGCAGTCGGTTGTCGTATGATTTGGATACATTGTTGACGTCAATGACCACATCTCCCAGGCGCGGCCCCGGCGGGATGAACAGCTCCAATTTGGCCTCCCGCTCCTTCACCTCTGCACTGCTCAGGGTTTCGTAGGCATTCAGACGGGCCTTTCCCTTTGCCTGGCGGGCCTTTGGGGTCATCCGAGACCATTCCAATTCGCGCTTCAGGATTTTTTGGCGCTTGGATTCAGCTTTTTCTTCATTGGCCAAGCGCTTGGATTTTTGGTCGAGCCAAGAGCTGTAATTGCCTTGCCAGGGAATGCCTTCTCCTCGGTCCAATTCCAGAATCCAGCCAGCCACATTGTCCAGGAAGTAACGGTCGTGCGTCACGGCGATGACAGTCCCGGGGAAAGACTTCAGAAACTGCTCCAACCAGTGGACGCTTTCCGCATCGAGGTGGTTGGTAGGTTCGTCCAACAACAGGATGTCGGGTTTGCTGAGCAAGAGGCGACAGAGAGCCACCCGGCGTCGTTCTCCTCCCGAGAGGACAGAAACGGTGGCATCATCTGGTGGGCAGCGCAGGGCATCCATGGCCACTTCCAGGGTGTGGTCCAATTCCCAGGCGTTGTACAGGTCCATCTTTTCCAACAGCTCCCCTTGCTCCTCGATGACCTTCATCATTTCGGCATCGTCCATTGGCTCAGCCAACTTGGCAGACACTGCTTCGTAGGCATTCACAACGTCGACGATGTGCTGCACTCCTTCCTGTACCACCTGCTTGACGGTCTTGCTCTCGTCCAATTCGGGCTCCTGAGCCAGGTAACCGATCTTGTATTCCTTGTCGAAGGTCACCTTCCCATCAAAATTTTGATCGATCCCCGCAATGATCTTCAGCAGACTCGACTTTCCCGCTCCGTTGAGACCGAGCACCCCAATCTTGGCCCCATAATAAAAGGACAGCCAGATGTTTTTGAGGACTTGTTTGCTGGGCGGATACACTTTGCTCACGCCCTCCATGGCGAATATGACTTTCTTATCAGACATGTGGTTCTAAATTTTGGGCAAAAGTACTATTTTTCCCACTGATGAAATAATGGAGCGGCAAATTTTCACCAAAGAAAAAGGCAAGCACTCTCGCAGCGCGGCAAAAGCAACCATTGCCAGGAAGTCCATCCATCACTCTCCTCGGAGCCATTCTTTGAAAGCGGCTACCTTGTCTCTGCTCACAATGATCTCTTTTTCTGTTGGCACTTGGAGTTCTACGTGAAGTCGCTGGTTGGAATGCACCAAAATGTCGGCAATGGCATCGATGCGGATGATGAAGGTACGGTTGACCCGGTGGAAAACGCAGGGGTCCAGCAGCTGTTCCAAGGCCTCCAATTTGTAATCGAGAATGAACTTTCTCTGCTGACGCGTGAGAAGATAGACGGTTCGGCCATCGGCATAAAAACAGGCTGCATCTGCGCTGGAAATGCTGTGAATGCGATTGCCCATTTTCACCAAAAAACGGTCCTTGTATTTTTGGGTCTTGATCTGATCAATGGCGCGGTGAATGGATTGCTGGTCTGTCAATTGGCGGGTCAGGCTGGCCAGCTTTTTCAGGGCTTTCGAAAGGGCTGTAAAGGTGAGGGGTTTTAGAATGAAATCAATGCTGTTGACTTTGAAGGCATCGATGGCAAATTCGTCGAAAGCGGTGGTAAAAACAACGGGCTGCTGGATGTCAACCTGATCGAAAACCTCAAAGCTCAGTCCATCGGTCAGTTGGATGTCCATAAAAATCAAATCGGGGCGGGCATTTGATCGTTGCAAAAACCGAACGGTCTCTTCCACACTGGTCAAGACTGCCAGCAATTCGATGCTCGAATCGTACTGCTGCAAATATCGTTGCAACTTTTCCGCAGCCGGTTGTTCATCTTCTACGATTAGTACTTTCATTGGCATTTCCTTAGTGGTCCAGAATCAATTTTGGAATGAAAATTTGTTGCCTGCCTGCTTCGGACGCCACTTTCAGAAGCTGATCCGTGTAGACGGCATAACTGTCCCGCACCGCCTCCAATTTGTCCCAGGCTCCGTCTGCTTCCAATCGTTCATGTGGCTCATAATGAATGAGAATGTACTCCTTTGTTTCCTCCACCTGCAAGAGCAAGGGAGCGTGGGCCGAAGCAATGCTGCTGCGAATGATGGATTCGACAATGGCCAACAAAGCCCCTGGCACGACCCAAGCCTGTATGCCATTGGTGGATTGAATGTCGATCTGTCTGTAGGGCAAATGATTGAACAGGCTCACCAATTGGTCCACGATCCGGCACTCTTCTGCAAAGGGAACCAACTCCATTTTTTTCTCAGATAAAATGTAGCGATATACAATCGACAAAGCATGCAGCAAATCATCTGCCTTGTCCTTGTGCTGGCGCATCAATACGATGAGACTTTCCAAACTCTCAAACAACAAATCGGTATTGATGCCTCTTTTGAACTGTCGAAAATCCTCCTCTATCCCCTCTTTGATGAGCATTTCCCGCGTCAGTTTCTCAGAATTGCGCCGATACAAGAACTGGTGGCTGATGTAGAGCAAAATGTAGATCAACGTGATGGTGCTGAAAATGGCATTGAAGATGTTCAATTCCCTCCAATTGGGCGAAAACCCAATGAAGGAATGGTAGTACCAAAAAATGCTTCCAGTCACCAACAAGATGCACAAACAAACACTGACTGAAATCTGCATCAGCAGCCGAAAGGATCTCGACATTGAAAAAGACCTGCGGTCAAAGAACAACAACAGCCATCGAGACAGCTCTTGTATCAAATAAGAGAGCCCGATGCAGACGTATAGTTCTTGTCCCAAAAATTCCTCCTGCAGCTGGTCCACATTGTTGTTGATCAGCAAAATCAACACATACACAATCACTCCGCTGAAGGTGGGCCCCAGCAGTCGAAACAGTGGATGGTGTACAAAAAGTGTTTTCATGCGATGAGTGGCAATTTGACGACGAAATTTTGCGATTGGCTTACCTTGATTTCTTTTCCTGCCAGCAATTTGTAGCGAGCGCGGATGTTGTTCAGTCCGATCCCCAGGGATTGTACCTTGGGAGGCGCCCCTGTCAGGTTGTTGACAACCTCTATCCATTTCCCCTTTTGCCGGACCTTGATCCACAAGGGTGTTTGTCCGTCCAGGCGGTTGTGCTTGATGGCATTTTCGACCAACAGCTGAATGGTCAAGGGAGGAATCTGACTGGGAGCCGATGACTCGGGAAGTTGCACATCCAATTGCCATTTTTCCCCAAAACGCGTTTGCAACAAAAAACAGTAGGAACGCACAAAACTGAGTTCCTCCTCCAGGCTCACCAATGGCTGCTCATAACTCCCCAACGTATAGTGATAGGAAGCGGCCAGGCGTCGGACAAACTGCTCTGCCTTTTGTGGCTCGCTGTACATCAGAGCTGAAATGGTGTTGAAGCTGTTGAAGAGAAAATGAGGACTCAGTTGGGCCTTCAATGCTTTGAGCTGCAAATCTGTCTGCCGGTGTTCGAAGCGAATGCGCTCAATTTGCCCCCTGGCATACTCCAAATACGAATACAATGCAAAGTAAATGATGGAGTAGAACAGCATGACAAAGAAAACCAAGATCAACACCTTGGTCCATACCGACTGCAGCTGCTTTTCGGTCAAGGGTTCCTGAACGAGCAGCATTTGGTAGAGAGAAAACAAGAGATAAATCGTCCCAAAACAAAGCATGCTTTTGACCACAATTCCCACCAGTAGGCGAAGTCCCGGCCACTGCTGCCAATTGAGCAAGCGATCCAACCAACGGCTTGTCCAATGGGTCTGGTAGGCCAACAGTACACCAAAGAGCCCCGCCAGTAGGTGATCCCACAGGCGGGTGCTGTACTCATTGTATATAGTGTAATAAAAGATAAGCGTGCCGATCAGGGCACCACTGAATGCAATCAGCAGGTGCTTCTTCATTTGTGGAGATGTGGCGTCGAGAAGGGACGGCTTCATCCCCTCAAAGTAAGGATTAATTGCGGACTGGAAAAGGTGGCATCTCTCTTTTGAGAATGCCATCTGACAAAGCAAGCCAGATCAGTCAATTGCTTTGAGCGCACGTCCGTAATAGACCTCCGAGTCAATGTCTTTGGCAACTTTCCTGTATGTCTCCAAGGCCTTGCCGCCAGCTTTTTTGGTCTGCTTGGAAAGAGCGACCAAGGCTTCTGTCTTGTGGTGATCCGAGTCTACGTCTGCGGTAAAGTAGATCAAGTCGACCAGTTGGTTGTCAGAAAGATTGCCTTTCCGAGCGATGCTTTTGATTGTCAAAGCCAAATAATGACCGGAATCCATGTCTTCCATGGCCTCCAAAACTTCTTGGAAGGCGCCCCCATTGACCTCCTGTTTGTTGACAGCTCTTTTGAGAAAGGCATGCATGTAATGATCCGATTCTACATTTTTGCTGACGACCGCCAACAGCTGAATCAGTACATCCTCCTCCAGCGGCTCGTCCAGCAACTCATTGCCGATGTTGATGAGGTGGTGATCCGAATCAATGTCTTCCAAAATTTTGAGGAACAGTCCGATGTTGGAGGGCTCCAATTTTTTCTTCTTGGCAAAGCGGCGCAACAATTCTACCGTGTGATGATCTGAGTCTATGTTGGAAGCAGCTTTCAGGAAGACCACTTGGTTTTCCTGTTCGAGGGTGTATTCATCGATGACCTCTTTCAATACAGAGACAACATAATGGTCGGAATCAATTTCGCCTGCCACTTCGATGAGCGAATGAACATATTTTTCTGGCATGTCCCCATCGCGGATCAAGCCACGCAAAATGTCTGCCTGGTAATGATCTGAATCAATGTCATCGACTGCTTTGAGGTAGGTGCGAATGCTTGCTTCGGTGGTGAGCAGGTCTTTGCTGCTGCTTTTGAGCAAGCTGGCCATGTGGTGATCTGAATCAATTTTTCTGCTTGCCACATCTATGACGCGGGTCAATTCCTCTGTCTTGAGGTCCTTTTCGAGTAGCAACTTGAGATAGACAGATGCAACGTGATCACTCTCTATTTGGTTCACTTCTGTCAGCACGGCGTCGACACCTCCCTCGCGGTAGAAGCGGTCTACCCTGGTGGGAGCCGAAATGGTTGTGGTACGCAGTATTTCTGGCAGCACTTCTGCCAACCAGGCTTTTCCCTCTGGTTCAAAATCTTGTCTGGATCGTCCCACAAAATATTGGCGCGTAACACCGCCATTGCGATCTGGCTCGATGAGGATGCGACGACGACTTCCGAAGGCGGACTTGCTGATCTCTATGAAGCCACCCCTCGAAATGGCCACGACATCTTTGTCGTCATCGGACAGGGTAATGTCTCCTTCAAATTCGATGCGGTATTTTTGAGACCCGTTGTTGTAGACGATTTTGTTGCGACCATTGTTGATGGAGTGCTTGATGGATGTGCGCGAGTTTTGGGCGTCTGCTGTCAGGATGGGAAGCAGGAAGAAGGAAAGGAGCAACATCCAGCTGGTCGGACGATGGGAAGAGAAGACAGTTTTCATATGGGTGTGAGATTTGGTGAACGATGTGTACAAATATGAAGGGCTGGAGGGACGAAAAAAAATGGAATGTAGTGAACTGTCGATTCTGTGTACTCAATCGTTGGGTGGGGAAAGTACGCTCGGTCAGTAAAAGGAAAGAAAAAAGCCCCCGAGCCAGGGCAGACAAAATAGACCATGAACAAAATTTTGAGAAGCGGCTGTCGATTGAGGGTGGGATTCATTTTTATATAATAAAAATGGCCCACCCACCTTCTTTGACCACACCGGGTCAAAGCCTGCCAACCAGACCTACAGCTTTCGCTGTCGGCTATGTACATAGTGCGCACTGATCTTTTTTGTTCTCGTTCTCGCCCCCTTGTTCCTTCGCTCCTGTCGCCACTCACTCATCCAGTTCAGCAAACAATTTGAGGTAAAAACTACTTGAGAGCAACAATAATAAACAATTTATTTTGAAAAATTAAATTTTTTGTTTCCTCATTTTCATTTTATATTTGAGATGGAATCTCCGGCAACTGTCCCAAAAGCCAGCGAGATGTATCACCCAATTGCTTTTCCTGTCTGAAATACAACATCTATCGTCCGAGTGTGACATCGCGCACGCTCGCACCATTTTCTCATGGCAAAAATCTAATCAATATGCGTTTTCCCCTCATCGGTATGCTGTGGCTCCTCCTGTGCCTCCCATGCCTCCATTCACTCCAAGCCCAAGCCGATTTGGAATTGTCCATCTCCATCGACAATGACATTCCCCTGGCCTTTTCCAATGTCGTCTACACAGCGACACTGACCAATAAAGGCCCACAAACCGCCACCAATACAGTCGTACACTGCCCCTTTCCCGCCAATTTGGCCTATGTAGAAAATGAGGTCGACAATGGCTTTTACAACATCAGCCTGCGTCGCTGGAACATCGGCGCACTGGCCTCCGGCGATACCGCCACCCTCGACCTCACCCTCTTTACCCTCGACACCAAAAATACCACGGTGCTCTGGGAGGTGGAATTCACCGATCTCCCCGACCCCGACTCCAGTCCCAACAACGGCAATGCCAATGCCCCACTGGAAGACGACGAAGCCCAAGTATTCATCAATACAGCAGACCTCGAACTCCGCATGACAGCCTCCCAAACAGAAGTAGCCGTCGGAGATCAAATCAGCATGACCATAGAAGCAACCAACCGAGGCCCAAATCCACTACCCTTTGCCAGAGGATTCCTCACCCTGCCAGAAGGCATTCAGCAAGTAGACCAAACAGGCAGAGAAATCAACTCCAATACCATCAACTGGGGAACCAGTCGACTGGCAGTCAATCGGACCAACAGCCGCCTATTTTTCATCCGCATCGACCAAATTGATGGCCCTATAACACTCTACACCCAGGCCGACGCCTTCTTCTTTGAAGGTGACCCGGATGCCCAAGCAGGCAATGGAACGCCGCCCTTGGTCAACGAAGACGACGAAGCAGCCATCACCTTTGTCCCCGCGGCCAGAAACAATCCCTTGGTAGAATTGTCCACCAATCGGACGACCGTGGCAGGTCCATTTGAGGTTCAATTGGTTTTCTCAGATGATGTATCGGGCCTAGAAACAAGTGATTTTACCATCAACAACGGGCAGGCCACCGCCCTCCGTGGCAGCGGTCGCACCTACAGCCTGACGGTGGAGCCCGAAGCATTCGGATTGGTGACCATCTCTCTGCCTGCAGGACAAGCGACGAATGCGAATGGACAATCCAATGATGCGTCCAACACCCTAGAGGTGACTTTTTCCAATCTCAACAACCAAATTGACTTGGAGCTGGAAGTTTCCGTGGACAATGCCAAACTGGAGTTGTTTGAAGAACGGGTGTTCCGGCTCCAGGTGCGCAACAACAGCGGCTTGGATGCACATGATGTTGTGATCGACTTCTTGCCTCCCAGAGCACTTGCCGAAGTGAACAACCAAACCAGCATCGGACGATTCAGCGGCTGGCTGGGAGAATGGGCCATTGACCGATTGGAGGCAGGCGGCACTGCCACCTTGGACTTCACCGTCTTCATCAGGGATAACAGTGAAGACATTCTCTACTATGCACAGGTGAAGAGTGCCCGCGAAGAAGATGTGGATTCTACGCCCAACAACAATCCAGGGCCTTCTCCACAGGAAGATGATGAAGCCCTGGGGACGCTGTTCCTCAGTGGAAATGGACAAACCGACCTCTCTCTTCGCTCCTCGGTCCAACAGCTGTCCTTACTACCTGGTCAAAGAACACAGCTGGTATTGAGTCTGGAGAATGAAAGTGCCCAGGATGCAGAGAACATTTCAGTAGAATATCTTTTGCCTGGTCTGGTTCAACTCGACAACCTCAGCAGCAGCCAGGGCACAGCCTCCAATGGCAGCTGGACGGTGAACAGTCTGGCCAGCGGTGCTTCTGCTACCCTCCAATTTGAACTGACCGGAGGCCCTTTTCAATCCGGCAATTCCAGTAGCATCTTTTACGCTCAAATCGCTGCTGCAAGTCCAGAGGATGCAGATTCTACGCCCGGCAATGGCAATGGAAGCAGTGCCAGCGAAGACGATGAAGCAGCAACCAGCATCGACATCCTTCCCAGCAACAGTTGCAGCATCGATGCCATCCAGGCCGTCTTGGCTTGCGACAATCGACAAACAGCTACCAACAGTGACGATACCTATACCTTTTACTTGGAAATTGATGGCAGCAATCTGAGCAATGCCTACAACGTCAGTGGGGATGTCACCCAAAATGGCATCGCTTATGGCAGCAATGATCCCATCGGTCCTTTTCTCATTTCCGATGGTCCCCTTGTCCTGCAAATCAGCGACCAAAGCAGCCCCAATTGCTTGCTGGATGTTCAGGTCAATCCTCCTGCCACCTGCTCCAGTGGATCGATGGGGGCAGACATCAAATTGAGTCTCGAAAGTCCTCAAGACGCTTTCAGAACATTCGACTTTCTGGACTATGTCTTGACAGTGGAAAACGAAGGTGAGGTGAATGCCACGGGCGTGGTGGTCCGCTTCGACAAGGCAGAAGAACTGGGGATTACCAGCTCTGATCCTGAGCGAGGCAGCTTTGACCAATGGCTGGGCCAGTGGACAGTTGGTGATTTGGCGGCGGGAGAACGGCTCGAACTGAGATTGAAATACTATGCCATTTCAGAAGAACTTTCCCTGACTTCCTTTGCCGAATTGATCGCACTGGACCAAGCAGATTTCGACTCCACTCCTGATAACAACGATGGCCCCAATCCAGTAGAAGACGACGAAGCAAGCCTGGAATTGTTTACCGAAAATTACCTGGGCAATCCCAATCCATTCATCGCTTCTTTTGATGTCAATACGACCGTCAGAAACGGCGTTGGGACCGATTACAGCCTTCTCATTGGCAATGATGGGGAGATAGATTTGCCAGCAGGGACAAGTGTCAAGCTGTACTTTTCCATCAACTTTGCCAACCCCTTTGACCTGAGCAACCCCAATCCGGTTGTCATCGTGGAGGAGCTAGAATTGGATGCCATTGCAGCTGGTGACAGTTTGCGGGTCGATGGTTCGGTGCGGATCGACAATTTGTTCGACAATTCGGTTGCATTTTACCTCGTTGCCGTCATCGATCCCGACGAGTCGCTGACAGAATGGAAAGAGGATGACAATCGGGAGAGCATTCGAGTGGTCAAGTTTCGAAATTGTGTCGGTGATTTTTTCATTACCGATGTGATACAGATGCGCAATCTCCTGTCTGGTTGTACACAAATCGAAGGAGACCTAGAGATCGAAGGCCCCGCGGTCAACAGTTTGCAACCTCTCCTACTGCTGGAAGAAGTGACCGGAAAATTGATCATTGAAAGTACCAATGTTTCCAACCTTTTTGGCCTGGCCCAATTGCGTCGGGTGGGCGAAGATTTTTCCATCTTCAACAATGCACGGCTGGGCTCGCTTTTCGGTCTGGAACGTCTGGAAGAAGTGAGCAGTTTTGGCATCTTAAACTCCCCCCTCATCAGCAATCTGTCGCAGATTTCTACCTTGCGAAGGGTGACCAGTCTAGGACTCATCCGTCTCGATGGCCTGACTGATTTGCAGAGTCTGGCAAATTGGTCGCCAGAACAAGTCGGCTCTGTGGCAATCGTCAACAACTCTAATCTGACAAGTCTGGAGGGATTGAACCTGAGCAATCGCATCGTCAACGATGTCACCCTGATCAACAATCCCCTGCTCAACCAATTGGGGGGCTTGTCAGTAGTGGAAGAAATTGATCGGTTGTACCTCAACAGAATGGACATACTCCAAGACTTTACAGGCTTTGAAAACCTTCAAAAACTCGGCAGCCTCACCCTGGAATTCAACGATGGGATCAGCAGCTTCCAAGGACTCGAACAGATCACTGAACTGAAGAGTTTTTCTCTCATTGGCAACAACAACCTATCGACCCTGGAAGGACTGCAAGGCCTCACCCGAGTAGAGGGAGATGTCACCATCGCCATCAACCAAGGGCTGCAAAATCTCAACGGATTTCAGAACATCCAACGAATCAGGGGGACTTTTACCATCGCACAAAACGACCAATTGCAAAACATCGACTCCCTCGCCAGCTTGACCTATGTGGGCAACTTTTTGAACATTGACGACAACGATTTGCTGGAAAACCTGGATGGACTTTCGGAACTTCGCACAGTGGGTGAGCTATTTGCCAATGCCACCACCACCTTGACGCTGACCACCAATCGAAATCTGGAAGATTGCTGTGGTTTGTTGCCCTTGTTCAATTTTGGAACCGTCAATGGAGGCAGTCGCATCGAGAACAACCTAGGTTGTAATTCTGAAGACGACATCCTGACCAACTGCACCCAAAATCGCTCGTCGGATTTCCGGGAAGTCTATGAGTACAAAGGCGTTTTGCCCTACAAAGTCCTCAAGGCATACCCCAATCCTGTAGAAGGTGAACTAGAAGTCTTGATTGCGGCCAAGTCAAGCTCTACCTTTGAAGCCAGACTCTGCAATGTATTGGGACAGGAACAAACAGTGATCAGGGAACAACTTGCCGAAGGACTCAACATCATCCGGGTCCAAACGGCGGACTTGGAAGCAGGGACCTACTTTTTGCACCTACAGACCGAAGGCAAACAAAAAAGCATCCCGTTTGTGAAGATCAAGAATTAGAATCATCAAGGCCATCCGACATTTCGCGCCGGATGGCCTTGATTCCATTTGCTACATTCTCTGCAGAACACCTACGGTAAAGATGAAGGTGTTGTAATCCGTCACCCGGCGATTGAAGGGTTGATCATCCTGGTTGACAATCACTCGCTCGTCAACCTCGATCCGCGCCCGACGGCGGAATCCCCACAGGCGATCGCGCTCCCAGAGGTAGATGACTCTTTTGCGGGAAAAAGGCACCTGGTAAGCAGCATTGACAAACAATTGCATGCCAGGGTTGAGACCGACCGCCAGTTCGAGACTTGTCTTGAGGTTGTGGTTTTCGCTGCCGTAGTAGACGTTGATCTTATCGGATTTGAATTTGTCCCTTCCGACTTTGAATTCCCCATAAGCATTGTCCGTCTGTCCGAGTTTGTGGGCATAGATGAGGTTGCTGTGCTGTACGAAGCCCCGCAAAAAGAAGGGACGGCGAGGGCTCAGTGGCACCTCATAGCCAATGCCAAAGGAATGTTCTTTGTAAATGTTTTGGAAAAACTCTGGCGATATGCCCCAACGAATGATCCAATTGTTCCAGAAGATGTCCAAATCATAGGGAAGAAACACTTCGTAGTCCCGACTTTCGATCTGCCCGTCTATGGAGACGATGGGCTGCCCCACTTTGTCCAGATAGGTGACGCTCAAGGAGGTGGCAGGTGTCATGAGTTGGTTCATCCCAATGCCCGACCGCCAGCGAACGCCAGCCGGTTTCTTGCGCTTGCGCTTTTTGGCTTTGGGCCGAAAGGAACTCCCGATGCGGTAACTCGCCTTGTCAATGGTGCTGCCTGATTCGGCTACTGCCATAGAGTCCCGCCGCTTTTGCAGCTTGGCCATGAACTCCGTGTCAAAGACCTGCTCGGCCTTTCGCTTGGTTTCCAATTGCCGGATGGTCTCCTCTAGTTTTCCGTTGAGCGGACTGGTGTTGTATTGCTTCCAGAAATCTTCGTCGTATTCCCCCGTCAGTTCCAAAAACATCTCATTGCGCTCCATCCTCTCTCGATACAGCAAAGGCTTGGCCCGCTTCTCTCTCAGCTCGGTGACCAAAAACTCATTGCTGTACAGGCCTCCGTCGCTCCAGATGCCTTCGCGAACTGCTTCGCTCAAATACCACTTGTTGTTGAACTGTTGGTATTGGACAATGTACTTATTGGCCTTCCAGCGACCAGTGTACTGAGGGTATTCATTGCGGTATTTTTGAAGAGCCTCTGGTCGGTACTCAAACTCGGCACGCAAAAAAGCATAGGACAAGGTATCAATGAAGATCTGTCCCTTCATTTTGCCTTTGTCAGCTTGGTCTTCCTGATCGAAGCTGATGACATAGACAGGTCGATCGTTGTACTCCGTGATGGTGCTGATCCAATATTTGTAGGCCTTGAAGTAGTCTTCGTCAATGAAATCGATGCGGTTTTTCACAAAGTCAAATCGGTGGCCACTGAGGTGACCAGAATAAAATCCACCTCGTTTCAACATTTCCTCCGGAGGCAACAAGGCAATTTGCCGCCCCTGGACCAGACGAGTTTGTCCGGTTTTTTTGTTGCGATAACTGGTTTTGTACAATTCCAGGACGCCTTCGGCCAGGTATACATACTGGGTGTCGTTTTCTGTCCTCGACTCCCGGTAAAAACCGAGACAACTGCTGGGTCTGGTGGGATAATTATCGGGAATTTTCCGAACAGCCCGTCGAATGATGTCCTCCACCTTGCTTTCGTCCATCACAACGACCTCTTGCAAATCGGTGATGGATCGATCCAATAAGATGCGCATGTCTGCCGTGGAAGACGAGACGCGCTTGCGATAATTTTTGTAGCCCAGGAAAGACACTTCCAAATTGGCCGGTAAGTACACTTTGGGGATTTTGAGGGTAAAACGACCTCTGTAGCCAGAGATGGTACCGATGCCTTTGGAGGGAATGCCCACATGGGCATAGGAAACAGGCTTGCGGGTCTCTTTGTCTATGACGATTCCTTTGATGGTGTGGTACAAATCCTGGGCGTTGAGCCAACAGATGCTGCAACAGAACAGCAGGCTGAGTATGGTTCTCATTCTTTTCTTTGGGCTTGAAGTGAATAGAATTATTTTGTTGTGCGGTCGCTTCTTCTGTTATGGGGACGAGCGACCGGCCCACAAAGTTACAAGCACAGCCGCATTTCTCCACTCCCAATCCCAGTAAAATGTACAAAGGGCCGAATGCCCTGCTCAGACATCCGACCCATTTGTTGAGTTTTATCACAAAGGTCGTTTGCGATGAAACGACTGTTTTTAGTTCAGATCACAATCCGCTTCAAAGCCCGTCGCATCGAAGGTGGTTACCTTGCGGCCCTTTCCTCCCTGGGCATCTACCACGATGTGCAGTTCATTGATGCCACTGCCATCTCTTTTGGGCGTACAGTACTCAAATAGGTAGTAGCTGTCGGCTTCTGAGGTGATGACACCGGCCAATTCCTGAAACTTGGCGGTCAATGCGTCGGTATCGGAGGCAAAGATGGAGCTCGTCTTTCCAATGCGGTCCAAGACGTCGCTGTCGATTTCCCCTCCCAAACCAATGGTGTAGAAGTAAAGATCTTCCGATGCCTTGTCCACTGCGTCGTAGGCTTGTTGCTTGGCATATCTGGCTGCCTGATCGGTTCCGTCTGTGAACACCACGATGGAAGCGGCTGACAGGATCTCCTGTACCCTGTTTTCGCTCAGCTTGCTCTCTGCCAGGTTGACACTTTTGATGATGGCACCAAACAAGTCGGTAGAGTTGTCAAAATTCATCCCTGGCCGGATGTCCTCAATCGCATTGATCAGGGCGGTTTCATTGTCTGTAAAATCAATGAGAGAGTGGAGCTTGTCCTGGCCATCGAACCACCAAATGCCAACATCTGCGGATGAATTGCCGCTGTTGGACAAGATGTCTCGGACAAATTCCTTGGCGCCGGACTTGAGTTCTTCCAAGCTGTTGTTGAGAACACTGCCACTCAAATCGAGCAACAAAATGGTGTGGAATCGAAACAGGACGCTGTTGTCGGAGATGACGCGCGTGGCTTCGTCAATTGACAGGAGTCGTTCCTGGTCATCGTTTCGGCCTTTCTCGTAAATGGTGAAGTTGGCCTCCGTCAGACCAGCAACAGGATTGCCGCGATTGTCTTGTACTTTGAAGAAGACCGATACTCTGGAAGGCCTCGTCTCGTATTGTTCCTGTATGAGAATGTCCAGGCCTTTGAGAGGTACAGAGGGGCCTGCATCATCATCTTTGCTGCAAGAAACGGCTAAGAACAGGGCACAAAAGACCAAAGCATAGGTCCTGATGGGAGCTGAAAATAAGTTGGTGGGTAGCATATTTCCTTCTTTTTATGGGTAGTACAATGAATGCGCAATGCAATTAGTAACGCATTGCGATCCCTTTCTCATATTAATGAAGTCTTAAAATGGAGGCTACCCCTATTATACGTGTGTTAAAGTAGAAGGTTTTAAGAATTCTTTAACGGATGACAATCGTCGATCAGATATATTGCTTGTAGAGACGACAGCAAAAACGAAATTACCTCATAAAAATCTCTGGGTACACCTTTTTACAGACGACCGAACATCCCAGGGGTTTTGCAAAACAATCTGCGTTATGAAATCGACAAAAATCATCTGCTGTTGGCTTCTGGCCGCTCTCCCCATTTTTCTGACCGCCCAAGACGACCTGCCTCTCCGACCGGAAGGCACCCACTACTTTTTGAACTTCGCCCCCTTGGGGCTGGGACTGGAAGTACCCGTTGGCAAAAAAGGAACCATCAATGCCCGTGGCAACATGACCTTTGATTTTGACAGCCGGATCATCAACGAAGAGTCGGAGACCTTTTATCGCGTTGGCAGCCGCATTGACGTGAGCTACCGCCAGCATTTCAAGGGGCCTTTTCGAAAATTGCAGGAAAACCGGGGCTATAAGGGGAAATTTTACGACTACTTCGGTGCCTTTGCCCGCATCAGACCACCAGCCTTTTACGACAATTTCGAGGAACGCCAAGGACTGCGCGCCAACATCGGCCCCATCGTGGGAACGACCTATCGCTTTGCCAACCGACTCTACCTGGATGCCAACATCGGTCCCTCTGTCTCTCTCAGACGCGGCTCCGTTGGATTGGGCTGGATGGCCGTTTCAATGACCTTTGGGATTCAGTTGAATTGAGCCTAAAGTGACAGTTATCTTTCACTTAGCCGAAAAGTATTCAAGCATTTGTCAGCAAATGACATTTTGTTTAACAGTTATGCGTATTTCATTAAACAAAACAGAACAAGGGCTGTTCCTAAGTCTGTCTGAATCATCCATTACTAATTATTTTTTAAAAATCGACTGTTAAATGAAAGAGATCAAAATTCTATGGAAATGTCTGCTCATCTTGGGCGTTGTAAGCTTGTTCACCGCTTGTGGCGACGACGATGAGGCAGCACCAGAACCACAAAACTTGGTGGAAATTGCTGCTGCTGATGGTCAATTCTCCATCCTGGTGTCTGCTCTGCAACGCACTGGTCTGGATCAGACCTTGGCAGGCACAGGCCCATTCACTGTATTTGCTCCGACAAACGCTGCCTTCGATGGCATTGACGTAGCTAACATGGACGTAACCATGTTGACGAATATCTTGCGCTACCACGTATTCATTGGACAAGCCCTGAAGGCTGGTGACATTGCCGATGGCGACACCTACATCACAACTGCTAGTGAGGCAGGCTTCAACGGTACCAACATGTCTGCACGCATCAACAAGGCCAACGGTGCCGTCACCATCAACGGCGACATCAGAGTAACAACTGCCGATGTAGAAGGTACAAACGGTGTCATCCACATCATCGACAAGGTCATGATGCCATTGGATGTCGTCGGTCACGCTTTGGCGAACCCCAACTTCAGCTCATTGGTTGGTGCTTTGGGTGATGCTGCTGGCGATCTGGTAAACACACTGCAACAGCCTGGTCCTTACACTGTATTCGCTCCTGTCAACTCTGCTTTTGACGAAGTAGCTTCTGTTGTTGCTGGCTATACTCCAGAGCGTTTGAGAGATGTTTTGCTCTACCACGTAGTAAGTGGCAACGTCCGTTCTTCCGACCTGAGAAGCAACGAGCCTGTTACCACTGTCAACACCGGTACATTCACAGTACAGCTGGGTGACGAGGTAACCATCATCGATGCCCAGGAGCGCACGGCGACTGTCGTCTTGACAGATGTACAAGGTACCAATGGGGTGATCCACGTCATCAACAAGGTCATCTTGCCATAACAGAAAAGCATTATACACTAGATCTTTTTAGATACGATCAGAAGAAAGATTTCTGCACTAGGGCTGTCCGGAATTGTTATTCCGGACAGTTTTTTGTTATATTGGTTGTCTGATAGGGCATCGACAGTCTCCCTGCTCATCCCTCTTTTCGGACCCAATGAAAGACCAATGAATCACCGCACACAACTCCTGCTGCTCCTTATCTTTTGTTTTTCCATTGTTCTCACAGCACAAGACCAGCCCATTTTGCGATTGAATACAGGCATGCATTCTACGCGCATCAAACGGCTGGATGTGGACCCGGTTACCAACAACATTCTCACCATCAGTGCCGACAAAACGGCCAAACTTTGGGATACAAAAGGGAGACTTTTGCAGACGTATCGCCCCTACATCGGCATGGGAGATGAGGGGATGCTGTTTGCTGGTGCCGTCTGTCCCAACAAGGACCAAATCGCAGTGGGAGGCTGGACAAAAAATACGGGCAAGACCCATTGTGCCTACATTTTCAGCAAATCCTCTGGAGAAATCATCAAAAAAATCTGTGGACTTCCCAATGTCATCCAAGACATCGAATATTCGCCAGATGGGCGCTTTTTGGTACTGACCATGGGCGGAGCCAACGGGATGAGAGCATACAGAACCTCTACCTTTAGCATGGTTAGCCAAGACAAATATGGTGACAATACATATTGTGCTGTTTTTGACCCAAATGGTCGCTTGGCTACGGCCAGCTATGATGGCTACGTCCGCCTGTACGACGATTCTTTTGAACTGCTTAAAAAAGTCAAGCCCAAAGCTGGCAAGAGGCCTTTCAATCTGGCCTTTTCACGCGATGCGAAACTGCTCGCCGTTTGTTACAACGACACCTACAAGATAGAAGTCCTGGAAGCCAACAACCTCACTTTGGTCTATGAACCGGATGTGAGCAAAACCAATTCCATCAAGGAGAGATTTTCCAAGTTGCTGTTTTCTCCCGACAACAAGCAACTCGTAGCAGCTGGCCTGTACGACAACAACATTGATGGCAAGAGTTGGCACATGGTTCGAATCTGGGAAAAACAGGGAAGAGGTACCTACCAAGACCATGCAGGTTCTACCAATACGATCATCGACATGAAGTTTTTGTCCAATACGCGCCTGGTATTTTGCAGCACAGAACCCGACTGGGGCATCCTCAATACATCGACCGGGCAAAAAGAGCTGTATACTCCATCCCCCTTGTTGGAATACAGCAGGAGAAGCAAATCGCATCTGCGGATCAGCCCGGATGGATTCGAGATAGGCGCCAAACCACTCCATCAATCGCCCTTCCTCTTTCGACTGAGCAATCGGGCTCTTTTGGACAAACAATCCACCAAAGAACAATACAAAGATAAGCATGGTAGTCTGACTGTCAGCAAATGGAGTGTTTCCTCCAGTCCACAACTGAACGGCAAGCCTTTGTCATTTCTCAACAAGTACGAAGATACTTACAGCACAGACATTTCCCACAACAGCAAACGGGTGGTTTTCGGAGCTGACTGGCATCTGTACTGCGTCAACGAAGTCGGCAAGCTGCAATGGTCTACCCCTTCTCAGGCCCCTGTCTGGGCGGTCAACATTGCCAAAAATGGCCAAACAGTTGTGGCTGCCTTGGGTGACGGTACGATCGTTTGGTATCGGATGTCAGATGGCAAGCCCCTGCTGAATTTCTTTCTCCACCCAGATCGCACACATTGGATTCTTTGGACTGCTTCTGGTTATTACGACTGTGCCCCAGGAGCGGAGGAGCTCCTGGGCTGGCATGTCAATCAGGGTAGTGATCGAGCCAGCTTGTTTTATTCCATCTCAAAATTCAGAGACGAATACTATCGCCCCGATGTCATCGACCGCATTTTGGAAACTGTCAATGAGGCCGAAGCCCTTCAACTGGCCAATGCCTCCTCCAATAGAACCACCACCGCTCGTCGGCGCAACATCAGCAACGAACTTCCCCCCAGTGCCAAGATTCTCAGTCCCTCCAATGGGGCCAGCATCTCTGCCAATGAAGTCAGCCTGCGCTTCAACATCTTTTCGCCCAACAACACCCCTGTCACAGGCATCCAAGTGCTGCTCAACGGCCGCCCGGTCCCCCAAAGATACCGACTCAAAGAGGGGCAGACCAGCGGGCGCATCAAGGTACAGGTCCCCTCTGAAGACTGCCGCATCTCCTTGTTGGCCACCAACCAATTTGGCACCAGCGAAGCCGCCTCCGTCCAGCTCAAGTGGCAGGGAGGTGTCTCCATGGCGCCCCAAATTCTCAAGCCCACCCTCTATGTGCTTGCCGTGGGGGTGAGCAAGTACCAAAACGAGGAGTACCGTCTGGATTTTGCGGCCAAGGATGCCACAGATTTTGCCAATTCAATCAAAAGACAACACGGCAAACTCTACAAAAAAGTAGAAGTCAAACTGCTCACCAACGAAACAGCAGACAGAGGCAACATCCTCGACGGTTTGGATTGGCTGGTCAAAGAAACGACCCAGCACGATGTGGCCATGCTCTTTTTTGCAGGCCACGGCATGGAAAACAACAGCGGCACTTTCTACTACCTCCCCGTAGAAGCCGATGCAAGCACCCTTCGCCGCAATGGCATCATGAAAGAAGAAATCAAAGAAACGGTACATACCATTGCGGGCAAGGTCATCCTCTTCATGGACGCCTGCCACTCCGGTAAACTCATGGGCACCACCCGCCGCCGCGCTGCCCCCGACATCACCCCCATCATCAACGAATTGGTGGAAGCAGAAAACGGCGCCATCATCTTTTCCAGCTCCGCCGGCCGCCAATTCTCGCTGGAAGATGCCACTTGGAACAATGGCGCCTTCACCAAGGCATTGGTAGAAGGTCTCAACGGAAAAGCCGATCTGTTCCGAAATGGAAAGATCACCTGCAAGACCCTCGACAGCTACATCACCCAACGGGTCAAGTTACTGACCAAAGGCACCCAATCGCCGACGACCAATTTTCCGCCCAATGTGGAGGATTTTCCGATTGCGGTGGGGTTGTGAGATAAAAAAAGCCCAACAGCTCGCAACTGTTGGGCTCCCATCATACGTAAAATTGCAAATACTGATACTCATTACATAGTGGTTTGGGCGAGTAAAACAATTTTTTTTTGTCCCAAATCAAGGCTGAAAACGTAGGCGATGCCATAGCATCGGCGAGGCTTTCAAACCCTGCCTACCGGAGGTAGGGCAGAGTTGGGGCAAAAGAAACCGTTAAACGAAGTCTCAAACCGCTTTGGACTGAGTATGACTCGGCAATAGAAAGTGGAATTGTTTTGTCTTACTCAGCCGCTGGCCGCCGCTTCTCAAATACCCCCATCTTCATACTGTCGGGAGAGAGCTCAAAAGATTCTACCTCTCCCCCATCCCCAAAATGAAAGCGCAAGCGAAAGCGGTCCTCTTCTTCCAAACTGAAATGCTCCTTGTCACAGGCGAGTAGGGTGAGTTTGCCCAAGGGGGAATCCATGTAGAGTTGGCCCGCTTCCAGGCTGACTTCCATGGTCAGTTGGTCATTGCTGTAGGTGCCGACATAGGCTTCCCAGCCTTCTACGGGCAGGGACACAGAGGCATGCACCAAGGCCTGGGATTGATCGATGATCAGGTGGACCAGACGATCGTAGTTGTGGGTGTGGCGCTGAAACAGGGCGTTGGTCTTGTGGGCGATGACCATATCCAGTTTGGGAATAACGGTGATGTATTGGCCATAAATTCCTTGGGCGGCATAGGCTCCTTCTAGCTCTTCTCGCAAGTTTTCCTGGTCGTACACCCACCAAAGATGGCCGTAGCCAAATTCGGATGCCCGACGCTCTGCAGGGTTCAAGGCAGCATTGGGGGTCACCAGGCTTGTGATTTTTTCGACCCACCACTCCGGGATCAATTGCTGGTCGTTCCACTTGCCTTTGTTGAGCATCAGGTAACCGATGCGGGCCATGTCTCGGGTGGAGAGGTGAATGGGGAAGGCGGGATATTGGGAGACGGACAAGTTGCCCGTTTTCTTCTGCAGTTGGCGGTCGAAGTCCTGTAGGCCAAGTGGTACGGCCAAGTCTTTTTCCAGGGCATCGTACAAGTCCACGCCAGTTTGCTGTTCAAAGATGGCGCCTGCTGCGTTGAAGTCCCAGTTGTTGTAGAGGAAGTAGCTGCCAGGGGATTGGGAACCGCGGGCCGGTGCAAAGGCCAAATCATCGCCGGGATAGGAAGATGGATGGTACACCCCCGAACAGGAACTCAACAAATGCGCAACGGTGGCTTGGCGTTCCAGCTCGCTGAGACCTTGTCGATCGTCGATGCCCAAGGAGGCCATGCTTGCGTCCAAATCAATGCTGCCATTGGCTACGTAGTTTCCATACAACATGGCCAGGATGCTTTTCCGACAGGAGGCAATGTAGCTTTGTTCACTCACATCGCCATAGGAGAAGACAAGTTTTCCGGCATGGACAACCAACAGTCCAGTTGTGTTCATGCTGTCGATGACGAAGGAGCTGATTCCGCTGATGGTGTTGCACTTGTCGTGGGTCCATTCGGCGGCGGGGAAATGGCGTTGGGGTGCTTGGGCCAGCAAGGAACAGCCCCATAGCAAGATCATGCCAATGAGCAAAAGGCGGCTCTCTGTTTTCATGAGTGGTTGGATTTTTTGATGGGTGAAGGAAGTTGCTCGATTACATTTCTTCGAGCTGTTCGCGGCGCTCGACATGCTGGAGTTGGTCCTCTGTCACAAACCAAACCTCCCGCAGTTTTTTGTCACTGAACAAGGCCAGTTGGTCGCCCACATGCGGATGGCCGGGCTGGGTGGCATTGCCATAGCTGAGCAAGGCTTTGGCCTTTACCTGCGACTCAAAAGACATCGCACAGACGAAGCCATCGCCGTGATAGGCGTAGAATTTTTGGTCGGCAGCTGGCTTGAAAGACATCGTTCGAAAAATACCCATGTGCCCAAAGCCACCGTTGGCAGGGTAGTCGTGTTTGCCAACTTTTACGCGAAACTGTTCTCCATACGGCACCGTCAACTGACCGACTGCCTTCAGTTGTTGTTGGGCTGCTTGTTGCAATGCGGTCAGGATGCGCGCAGGATCGGCAAAGCCATCGGGGGTTTGCAGCGGGCGGGCAAAGTTCCAGTCGGAAGCAAAGACAGAATTCATCCCCTCGCTTCTCAGTTGTTGTACAAATCGATGAAACAGCACAGCCCCCTTGCTCGACGACTCGAAGGTCCCATCCCATTCGAGCAAAGCATCGATGGCTGCAAGGGAAAGGCTGTCCTGGCTGTGTTGTTTCAATGCTTGCAAATCATCCCGCCAACGCTCGGCCAAGGAGGAACGGGTATCGTGCTTCCATTCCACCATCTGTTCCAAACTCACGGGGGAAGACAACTGCTGGAGAATTTGCACCGATCGCTGTGCCCGAAATGACATGCGATTGGGCACCATGTGGGAGGGATAAGCCGAAGGAGTCAACAGATTGGGAAAGGTATTCGTGAAAGGTGGATCATTGCAGTTTTGCAACCAACCTGTCGGAGGATTCAGCAGATGAGGCAATTGCTCGTAGTCGTAGTACTCGGTCCAAATGTCTGCCGCTACGGATCCATCCACAGCCGATTGCCACTTTCCCCAATCCCCATTTTTCCGAGGGACTTGCCCGCCCATGTGGTACAAAATATTGCCATCGACATCGGAATACAGGATGTTGTACAATGGCAGGGTGTTGAGCTTGATGGCCGCCTCAAACTCTTCCAAGGAACGAGCTTCCCCCATGGCTTTCCACTGTTTGAGGACATTGAACGGCTGGTCCATGTTGGCATAGCGCAGGGCAATGGCGTTGTTCTCCCCTTCTTCCATCACCACCCCATGAGCCGATCGCTTTCGCAACAATGGCTCCTGGCGAAGACGGTCGCCTTCTCGCACCTTTAGGTAAATGGTATCCACTTCGAAGGGAACATACCGATCGGACAGTCGATACGACTCTCCCCTTTTTTCCAACTTGTACAAGTCGACATTGTCCAACACATTGACCGTGTGCGTCCAACCCAATACATCGTTGAAGCCAATGCCAATGGTCGGTAGACCAATCAGGGTTACACCGTACAGATTGAGTTGATTGCTGATGTAATGACATTCGAAAAACATCCAGAAGTCATACCAAGGCAAGTGGGGATTGGCCAATAGCAAGGGGGAACCACTCTGGGTATGCTCGCCCGAAATGGCCCAGGCATTGGAACCTGCCTTGAATTGCTTTTCCTTTTTCAATGCCCGATTGATCAAAAACTCCAGGTAAAAAATCCGGAATGCATGCGACAGCACATCCTTTGGTTCCACTGGCAATACACAGTGCAAGCTGTCGGCAATTTGCTGTGGGTGCTTCTCAGCATAGGCGTTGATGCCATCGGCAAAGGCGACAAACATCTCCCTCTCCAATGACGGCATCCTGGCATATGCCTTTCCACTGTTTTCCACCAATCCCAATTGGTGCAACAAACGATCGCGCTTCAGGCCTGTTCCCCAATACTCGGCAGAACGTCCCCTGGCCTCGCCGTACAACTTCAGCAGGAGATTGGCGTGATTGCTCATCTGTGCCCAACCCGCCATTTTGTACAGCTCGTACTCGCTTTGTGCATGGATGTGTGGAATGCCCCAACTGTCCCACAAAATTTCACTTTGGGGCTGCGTGCTACTCGTTTTGACACAGCAGCAAAACAAGCCAAAAATCAAAAAGCATACATTCCTTTTCATTGTTTACAATTGATGATGTCTATAAGAGAAATTGCACGGTCTCCAACAACTCTTGCTGAACTGGCTGGCGAGCCTCCCGGATCAAAGCAGTGGCCAGCAGTTTGGTGGAATCCACGATTTTGATGGGACCGATTTGATCGCCTTTGATCACCAGGCCCAATTCTGTGCATCCAAGTACCACTGCATCTGTTTGTTGTTGTCGGAAAAATTCAAATGCTTGATTCCACAGTTCGTACACCTCCGGGCGAATGTCCTCCGGATGGGCTTTGATCCCAAAAACCGGATCGTAGATCATTCTGTGGATGACCCTGCTCTGAAAGTTGGCATCTGGCAAAATGGGCTCTAAACCCAATGCTTGCAACTGTCGGCGGTAAATGCCTGCCTTGTACGTGCCATTGGTCGAAAGGACACCGACGCGCCGAGCGCCGGGTAGCTGTTCTTTGATGTACAGGCAGGTTTCGTACGGCATATGGACCAGATGCAAAGAAGGATTGATCTGGGGAAGGACTTCCATGATGACGTTGTAAATTCGGGATGCATGTGCCGTATTGCAGGCCATCCCGATGACCGAGGCCCCCGAATCGCTCAATTTCTGAACGATGTCGAGGATGCTCTCGGCTGGATTGATACCGGCTTTGCCAAAGAGGAATTCACTGCGGTCCATGATTTGTTCTGGAAAAGACATCAGTACAACCGACAAGTGATCCTGATCCTTTTGGACATTGGTCTGATTCAATATGTGATTGAAGACAGCAAGTCCGGCATGTGGTCCCATGCCACCGATGATGCCGATGACACGGGCCTTGCGTTTTTTCATAGACGATGGGGATTTGTGTTAAGACATGGCCACCAATACCTTTCGATTCCCTGTGTACGGGTTGCGACCGTGGCTGACCAATTCGTTGTCAATCATCAAAAATTCATTGCGCCCCCAGACAGGAGCTACCGTGACGCTGTCGATGGTATCGAGTATTTCGCGGATCATGTCTTCGGGAAAAGGACTGCCATCGCCAAACTCTACATACATCGGAAAGTCTTCCGGGCGCTCGTAAATGGCCTGCATGATTTCGTAAAGTTCTTCTCCCAAATGCGATGGATGAAACTGATCAACTTGGTTGAACCAAACGGACTCGCCCGTTACTTCGTGCTGCAAAACACCAGGAGAAAATTGGACCAGTCGCAAGCTGCCATTGTCCCTCCATTCGTATTCTGTTTTTCGGACTCGGCAATATTTTTCTACCAGTCGGCGGTCGTCCGTCTCAAAGGTATCTTGCCAAGAAGGTCCCATTCCCGTGCCGCCGTGTAGATTGCGAATGTATTTGATGCCGTGGGTTTGCACCATCTGTACAATCTCTGGATTCATGCGCTCCAGGATGGTGCGGCTGTCGGCCAATAGCGTCTCCCCGCCTGTCTCAGAAGGGATCAGGCAACTGAAATACAACTGCTTGGGCCAGGCGGCAGAATAGGACAGCTCATTGTGCATGGTGATGCGCTGGGTCTGGTCGTACTCGGTGGAAGTGTAGACGTTTCCGGTCAGTTTGGTGCGGGGTGAATTGCCATCGATGTAATTGAGGACGCGGGTGGAGACCACATCGACCAAGGCCTGAAAATCATCGGTGGAGCCGACTTGTACGCCACGGAATTTTATGGCGCCATTGAGGTGCAATCTTCGCTGGATGCTGTCCTTGTTTTGCTCGTAGTACACTGCAAATTGTTCGGCAGTCAAGTTGTCGAGTTCTACGACCAGTGGCAACTCTAGTGCCGTTTCTATGGTGGCAATTTTCATATTCATGATTGGTGATATTTTGTATGATGGAAGTGATTGATGTTGTGAATGAGATGGTTTATTTCTTGGCCAGCATGTCGGCACTGGCATTGATGTATTCTTCAATGTCCAGCATCCAGTAGTCGTATCCCTTCGACTTGGCCTTGGTGAGATATTGATAAGCTTGGCCAAAATCTTCTTGCAAAAAGTAGGTCAGTCCAAGGACACAATAGGCCATGGCCGATCCCGGATAGCGCTCAATGGTTTCTTGGGCAATGCGCTTGGTCAATTCCAAGTCCTTTTCGAGAAAGACAAATCCCAAGTCGTTGAGGGATCGATCCGTGGGCTTGAGGCGATTCATCTCCTCAAACAAAAACGCCTCTCCCTTTTCCCGATAGGCCACCAACAAATCGACAGCATGGCTCGGATAAGGATCGAAGTGAAATTGCTTGTCGTAAATGCCCAGATCCAATCCCGCAGTGAGCTGGTTGATGGGCGAGCTGAGCAGCAATCCCTGGGAGCTGTTGGTCAGATAGACAAAGCCTCGTTTGTGGGTGATGGAGTACATCAGTTGTGCCCGGAAGCCTTCGTTGTTGCCACCCCAATTGATGATGGTGTCATTGGGATGGTAGATGATGAACAGTCCGCCACCGATGCCAAAGGAAGAGGTTCCGTCTTGGTCGAAGACAACGGCGGGATGCAGGATTTCTTCCATGCTTTCATCGGTCAGTACCTTTTCTTTGAAGAGCGACATGAAAAACTCCGCATAGTCTTTTGCCGTCGTGTGGGCACCAGATGCGGGATAGGTCACTTCGTTTTTCCACTTTTCAAATTCGTCGCCAAAACCAGAATAGCCCAAGGCGTGATTGGCAGGTTTTTCTTTGACAAAGGGAACCCAATTGGAGTCGTATTGCAAGAAGGTGCGCTTGAGCTTGAGAGGGTCCAAAACGTAGTCGTCTACCAACTGTGCATAAGAACGACCTGTGATGGACTCAACCACCTTGGACAGGTATTGATAGCCCGCACCAGAGTAGGTAAAGCGTTCGCCCGGATCGGCGACCAATTCCAACTTGTCGGGATTGTTGAACCAGATGCGGTTTTCCATGCCCGAAGTGTGGTTGACAATCTGGCGGACCGTGATGCGTTCATATCGCTTGTCGTAGGCCAACTCCTCATGCGGCAGGTATTCGTGGATGGGCTTTTCCAAATCCAATCGCCCCTCCTCTACCAGTTTGTAGGCCACGTAGAGCAGGTAGATTTTGGTAAGAGAAGCCGCCTCAAAAACGGTGCGCTTATTGGCCTTGCGCTTCTTGTCCACATCTTTGTATCCATAAGAACGATAGTGGACAACTTTCTCATCTTCCATGACAGCCAGAGACATCGCGGGAACGCCCACTGCCGTCATCATTTTTTCCACCTCCTGATCAAAAGACTTTGCAGTTACTTTTTGACCATTGGAAACAAAACTCTGGCTCGTCCCGATGAGGGGTAATAGACTGATGAGCATGGTGAGTCCGAGTAGTAGAAGGATGCGACGCTTTTGATCGCGGTGGATTGCATCGGTCTGCACAAATTCCAATTGCCGTGCAGACTTCTGAAAGGGATGATTCTTTGAATGCATTTTACGTAAGTTTAGAAAACTCCAAAGGGGACAAGGGCCTGCGATGAAACAGGCTCCAAGCACCGGGTCACATTTTGTGACTAGATGGGACAGCTCGATCCCCCCGGAGTCTTAAAATTGATGGTAATGAAGTGGATGCGGCCTTGGTCAGCCGATGGTAGAGAAAACTTGCATGGCAGATTTGTGGGAGTGAATTTTGAGTGTTCCCATATTCATTTCCAAAACCTTGTCTGCCACATCGAAGTAGTGATCGTCATGCGTGATGGCAATGACAATTTTTCCTTGTTTCTTGATTTCGGGCAAAAGGGTGCGGTAGAAAAAGCGGCGATAGGTCGGGTCCTGATCTGCAGCCCATTCGTCGAATAGGAAGATGGGGGAATCTTCCAAGTAGCACTGCAAGAGTGCCAATCGCTTGCGCTGGCCTGCCGACAAATTGATGGTGTTGTAGGTATTGCCTTCTATGGCCACCTTTTCCTCCAATCCAAGAATTTTTAGGTATTTTTTCAGTTCGTCTTGTTTGTTTTCAATGTCGACATTGTAGAGCTTTTCAAACAGGTGGGCCGGACTGAAGACAGTGGAAAAGTATTCACTCAAATCCGTACTGCTGATTGGCTTGTCATTGATCATCAACGATCCTTCGTCCGCTTCGTACAACCCGGTCAGCAGTTTGGCAAGGGTGGTTTTCCCACTTCCATTTCCACCAATCAAAAAGACGATTTCTCCTCGTTCGATTTCCAGGTTGATCGGCCCCACACCAAATACACTGACTTGGTCCTCGCTCTTGTATTTGAACATGACATCTTTTGCCTTCAAAGTGTGGACCTTTTCCACCTTGGCCGGAGGAATCTCTTCCAGTTTCATATTGGCCGGAATCTCTTTGATGAATTGGCGGACTCGATTCCAGGACACATAGGCATTGGTCAGTACAGGAACCGAATTGAGGATGTTGTTGACAGGCCCGATCAGATACAAGAGCACCATGACAAAACTCATGATCTTGTAGTCCTTGATGGCGGGAAACATCTCCGGCATGACAAAGGCAGCAAAGGCCAACAGGATCACCAAGGTGGATTCTCCTACGATGGAAGAGTTGAAGGATTTGATGTCGGCAATCGTCATCTTGTCCCGAAACTCACGAGCGGTATGCTCCACATCCTTGCGGTATTCCAGTTTTTTGTTTCGATGCAAACTGACTTCCTTGAAGCCGTCAATCATGCCATTGATCAAGCGCATGAAAACGTTCCGCTCGTCCCTGGCCAACTCAAAATACTTGCGAGCCCGACTGACGACGTACAAAATCAGCACTGACAGAATGAGCAAAATCATGACATTGACACCAGTGGCCCAAAACGCAATGGAGGCCAGATAGACAAAGGCGCCCACCGTTGTGATGGTGCTGTTGACCAATGCCACAAATACATCAGTGATGTGGCCAATCGTGCTGATGTCGTCGTTGAGTGTGGTGTAGACCCGCCCCCGATCAATCCGCTCAAAACGCTGGTAGGAAGTCGAAAAGATTTTATTGACGATTTGAAGTCGCAGATCGTATACCAATCCATTGGAAAACTTGATCAGATTGACCTGAACAAACTTCCGTCCCAACAGGTAAACCGACAGAATCAAACCGTAGTAAAACAAAATGTACTTTAGGTCGATGTCTGTGCCAATGGCAGAAGTCACCATGACAATGACCAACACGCTGGATATTCCCAGAAAAACACTCATCAACAAAATGCCAGGAGCCATCCGCTTGTACTGGTTCTTCTCCGGAAAGAGCAAGCTGAGGATGTACGCGACATAGGTCACCACAATGCCAACTCCCATGGTGTACAACAAGGGCGCCAGGCTGGAAGGCATCCATACGAAAATGGCTTCCCAACTGAAATCCACCAGAGCATGTGGCATCAGATACACCCCGAAGACGAAGGGAGCCAAGTACAGAACAGAGGTTCCCAACTTGATCAGCTTGTCCAAGGATACTTCTTCATAGCGACGCTGAGATCGGAAAATGTCTCTCAACACCCATCCAATGAAAGCCAGCACCACGATGACAAAGGCGATCAACATGATGGTGATCATCGACAAGGTCGAGTCGATGCCACTGTCGGGATCGTACTTGCGATCGGGTTCTTCCCCATTGAGGATTTCCATTGCATTGTAGCCAATCGTGTAAGTAAAATTGCTGCTCGAATTGGCCATCACGGCGACACCCAATTGTTGTTCTGGGCGAAAGATCACGTAGGAGGTAAAGTTGGGATTCAAGCCACCGTGGTAGATGTTGCCCGTTCCATCCAAGGCAATGTTCCAGCCTTTGGCATAGGCAGACATGTTGTGCAAGGGCACGCTGGCATCTCTTTCGTGACTCCACTCCGCCAAAGGATGCAACTCTTCAGCGACTTGTCCCATTTGAAAACGCAACCATTTGGCCATGTCTTCTGCATTGGAAATGACGTAGCCCGCTGCCCAGTTGCCGCGATACTGCGGTGCCTCATAGGGTCGCGGCTGAAAGAACCCTTGTCGATATCCCTTTGCCATCGAAGAAGCCACAGTGGGTTCTCCCAGGCTGGTTTGGGTCATGCCGATGTCTGCAATGATGTCTTGCAAATATTGCTCAAAAGGACGCTGGGTCATCTCTTGCACGACCAAAGCCAACACATCGTAATTGATCGTTGCATAAGCGTATTCCTCCCCAGGACGGCTGTCCAGTTCGGAGCCCACCAGCAGTCGCACCGTTTGCTCCAAGGCATCGTCTGCCACCGATTCCGGAATCTCAGAAATGGTGTGCCAAGGAATGCCACTGGTATGGTGCAACAACTGTCCAATGCTCACCGGAACCACCTGCCCCTCATGGCGCAGCTCCAACCACGGCAAATACTCCGTGACCAAATCGTCCAATTGCAATCGGCCCTCTTGAACCAAGCGACCGACTGCCAAAGCAGAAAATGCCTTGCTGCTCGACCCCAATTCAAAAAGCGTCTTTGCATCGACCGGGCGCTCTGCTTCCAAGTCAGCATAGCCATAGGTCTGAATGTAGGACTGGCCATCCTTGATGATCACAAGACTCAAACCAGGAATATCACCTTCCGACATCAAGTCCTCGATCTCTTTGTCTATTTTGTCCCACGACTCCAGCGCTTCGATGCTCTGGGCAGTCATCCCTGTACAGAGAAGGAAAGACAGCCAGCAGGTAATGAATAGTTGAACTGTAATTTTCATTGGTTGAAATTGAAATGAATGAGTCAATAAGATGGTATCGGCCACTAGGTGGTGATCAGTGCGAGGCCCATCCGTTGGTGAATGATGGCCTGTAGTTCATCAACCACAGGTGCCTGAAGGATGGAAAAATGATCTCCTTGCAATTCTTCGATGATGGCTTTCTGACGGAAATGGCCAGGCAGTCCGTTGAGATTGAGATCGCTCTGGCTGGCCTTGATGTACAGAAGTGGGACATCGACTTTGGCAACGGTATTGTAGGAAGCCACTGCTGTTTCCAGGGTTCTGATGGTGTTGACACTCGCCGCTAGTTGAGCGATGGTCAGACTGTCGAAATGTGGGATCATAAAGCGAATCTCCTGTGGAATTTTTGCCTTGACAGCTTCCAGATTCAATTCTTGTTCCCCAAACAAATGCAAAGCTTTTTGCCAAAGTCCCGCAATGCTTTCTTTTGGGCTGAAGATGCTGACGTCGACTCCCAGAAATTGTGAGATGAACAGCTTCTCCGTTTGCAAATTGAATGACTGCTCGACAGCAACCGAGGAAGTTTGGTCGCGAAATGGAAAGGGCGTATCGATCATGACGATTTGTCGAACCAACTCACCGCTGGCCTCCAATTGTCGAGCCATCTCAAAGACGATGTTGCCTCCCAGGCTCCACCCAAGCAAGGTGTATGGCCCCTCGCTTTGCACCCCTTTGATTTGGTCGATGTAGCAGCGTGCCATCTCCGGTAGGCTGGGCTGTTGTGGCCCCAATCTGCTGAGTGAAGGACTGCGAAGTCCCCAACAACTGAAGTCTTCCAAGCCAGTCACCAATTCCATATATGCCTGTATGTCGCCGCTGCCATCGTGAACAAAAAACAGATTGTCTCTGCCTCTGTCAGTGCGCCGCAACAAGGTCAGGATTTCATTGTTCTGCAATCTCTTATCTTGCCCATCCGGTATTCTGCCAGCCTGTGCTTTGATGGTTGGATACTTGAAGATGTCTACCAAGGGCAACTCAAATCGCAACTCTTCCCGGATGGCCGAAACCAGTTGGATGGCCCGCAGGGAATGTCCTCCCATCTCGAAGAAGCTTCTGTCGACACTGATTTTGTCTGCTTCGATGTTCAACACCTTTGACCAGATGCTGACCAATTGGTATTCCAACTGACTGGACGGTGCCAGGTAATTGTCTGTCGTCTCAAATGTGGGATCTGGCAAGGCCCGCTCATTGAGTTTGTCGCTGCTGCTGAGGGGCAATCGATCGAGCCGGACAAAGTAGGAAGGCAGCATGTAAGGAGGCAGGCAGTCGCGCAGGTATTCGGACAGCTTGACCGATGGAATTTCCTTTTTGTGAACGTAATAGGCCACCAGGAATTTTTCACCTCCATACTCCTTCAAGACCACTGCCGATTCACCGATCTTGGGATATGCACTCAGGCGACTTTCGATCTCTCCCAACTCGATGCGAAATCCCCGGAGCTTGACCTGCTTGTCCTTGCGGCCCAAAAACTCCAACTGCCCATCTGTTCTCCAACGAGCCAAGTCACCCGTTTTGTACAAGCGCTCTCCTTTGCGAAAAGGATCGGCAATGAAACGTTCTCTGGTGCGTTTCTCATCGCCCAAATAACCAACTGCCAGTCCAATCCCTCCAATGTGCAACTCTCCCACTACGCCCCTCGGGCAAAGCTGTAAGTTGTCGTCGAGTAGGTAGACGCGGGTGTTGGCCAGTGGGCGCCCGATTGGGTTTTGTTGGGCCTTCAGCAATTTCTCTGTCAATTCGCACATGACCGAAGTGACGCTGGCCTCCGTCGGTCCGTAGGCATTGTATATTTTGTAATGTCGAGCAAATTTCAAAAGAGACTCCGGCTTGCAAGCTTCTCCTCCGATGACAATCCGTTGGAGTGTTTTGTGGTAGTCCAAATTTGTGGATTCCAAAAAGGAAGGCGTCACATCCAGATGCGAAACCCCAAATCGATCCAGGCAGTCATTGAAGTGGCGACTGTCCAGCATGGCATTTTTCTCTGCCAATACCAAACCTGCCCCATTGGCCAAGGCCAACCAAATCTGTTCAACGGAAGCGTCAAAGACCACCGAAGAAAATTGGAAAATGCGCTCGGATTCCTCTATGCCAAACGTTCGGGTTTGTGCGGCAATCAAGTTGCTCACGCCCCGATGAGGCACTTCCACCCCTTTCGGTTTTCCAGTGGAACCAGAAGTGTAAATGATGTATGCAATGTCGTCTTTTGTCGGACGGATCGATGGCTTTGTCAATGCCTTGCTGTGGATGGCTGTTTCGCGAACCAATACCGTTGGAAGCTGATCTTCGTACCGCGGAGCATACTTGGCCTCGGTCAACAACAAGCTTGCCCCCGCCTCTTCCAACAAAGCCCGGCTCCTCTCTACCGGCTGCCGACCGTCCAAGGGCAAATAGGCAGCATTGGCTTTCAAAATCCCCAATAAGCCAACAATCATTTCGATGGACTTGTCAATCAATAAACCGATGACTTTGGGGGAATCAGATTGTTCCAACAGGTAATGTGCCAACTGATTGGCCCGTTCGTCCAAAGAGCGATAGGTCAATTGTTGGTTGTCGAAAAACAGGGCGATGTTGTTGGGAACACGGCTTGCTTGTGCTTCGAAAAAGTCCAGGACCGTTTGGTGATGAGGAAGATCCAGCTTGGTATGGTTGAGGTCGAAAAGCAGTGACCGTCTCTCCTCTGCCGATACCAATTCCATTTCTGAAACCAAGCAGTTGGGGTTGCGAGTGACTGCGGTGATGATCTTTCGAAAGTAAGCAGCATAGCGCTTGATGGTCTCCGCTTCGAATAGATCGGTGGAATACTCCAAACACAGTAGCAAACCATCGTTCTCTTCTGTGGCTGACAAACTCAGGTCAAACTTGGCCACCTTTGGCCGTTCGTTGTGTGCCACCCAGTCATTCGACTCTTCCAATTCATCCGGGTCATCATCTGCAAAGTTGTCGTAGGCAAACAAGACATCGAAGAGTGGATTGCGGTTGGTGCTTCGCTCTACCTTCAGGGCCTCGATCAATTCTTCGTATTGAAAAGATTGATTGTCAAAACAGGCCAAGACCCGCTTTTTGACCCGATCCAAAAAGTCGATGAAGCGATCTTCTGCCTTGACTTGGTTGCGCAGTGGCAGGGTATTGACGAACAGTCCCAGGATTTTTTCTACCTCGGCATGTTGGCGTCCAGCAACAGGTGTTCCAATGACAATGTCAGATTGGTTGCACAATTTGCTCAACAGCAAATGATACAAACTCAATATCAATATGAACATGGTCGCTCCCTCTCTTTGGGCCAATTGCTTGAGTTGTTGGGTCTCTTCTTTGTCGATGAAAAACTCCAGGTAATTACCTGCATAGGTGGTGGCGGCTGGCCGGGAAAAGTCAGTCGGCAATTCCAGGTGTTCTGGCTGATCTTCAAAAATTTGCAGCCAAAAATCTTTTTGCCGAAGCATCTCTGCCTGCTGTTCATCGCCCTGCTGCCACTCTGCATAGTCTTTGTACTGCAATGCCTGTGGCTCCAAACTGTTGCCTTGGTACAAAGCCATCAAATCGTCCATCATGATGCCATAGGATACTCCGTCGGAAATGATGTGGTGAATGTCGAACAACATGTAGCGATCCTTGCTGGGTAACTCGACCACTCCCACTCGAAGCAGCGGACCTTTTCGAAGGTTGAAAGGACGAGTAAACAAATTTTTGACATCTTCCAACTCTTCGGGCTGTACTCGATAATAGGTAATCTCAAAGTTGGCCTTCGAAGAAACTTTCTGCACGGGCTCCCCATCGATCAGATGAAAAGTGGTTCGCAAAATCTCGTGCCGGGCAATCAGCTGGCGGAAGGCTCTCGTCAATTTTTCAATGCTCAAATGCTGCCCAAAGTAAAATACCTGGGGCATATTGTAGGCAGTAGATTCTTTCTCCAATGCGTAGAGAAAGTACATGCGCTTTTGGGCCGATGACAGCTTGTAGTATGGTTGAGGTTCGGCCTTGGGAATGGACTTGAAATCGTATTCGTTCTGCACCTCTTCGAGCAGTGCGACGATCTGTCCTTTGTTTTGGCGAATGGCAGATATGTGCTCCTCAGCCAGGTTGTCGTTCGGATCGTAGACCCCCAGATTTCCCTGGCGTACTTCCAGCGATATATTCAGCCGTGCCAACTCTAACAGTAGCTGTTCCATATGGTAATTTAGATTATGACTTTGTGAGAGGTTTTCTTATTGACTTTGGGCTTTTGTGACAAAAATGTCATCAAAATGTTTTTCTCCAAATCGGAAATGGTTGGCTTGTTGAAAAAGGTCTGCAAACGAATTTTCACGTTGAATTCTTTCTCGATTCTGGAAATGACGCTGATGGCTTTGAGCGAATGTCCACCCAATTCGAAAAAGGTGTGGTTGACACCGATGCGGTTGTAGTCTAAGTCCAAAATATCAGACCAGATCCCCGCCAATTGCTGAGCGATTTCGCTGCTGGGTGCAAGGTAGTCGTCTTGCTGTTGCAAGGCTGGCTCTGGCAGTCGCTTGCTGTCCAATTTGCCATTGGCCTTGAGAGGCAACTCGTCCAGATGGACAAAGTAGGTGGGCAACATATAGCTGGGCAATTTCCCAATCAGAAAATCAGTCAACTCCTTGCTTCCCAAGACTTCTTCCGATACATAATAAGCAGCCAAATACTTATCTCCAGCCCGCTCTTTGACGGCAACGACCACTTCGCGAATCAACTCATGGGCAACCAACTGGTGCTCGATCTCTCCCAACTCGATCCGGAACCCACGAATCTTGACCTGCTTGTCGATCCGCCCCAGATAGTCGATGTCTCCTGTGGGCAACCAGCGAGCCAAATCCCCCGTTCGATAGATGCGCTCTCCTTCGACAAATGGGTGGGGAATGAATTTGCTATTGGTCAGCTTGGCGTCGTTGAGATAGCCCCGCGCCAAGGCAGCTCCACCGATGCACAACTCCCCTGGCACTCCCAAGGGTTGCAAGTTCTGGTGCTTGTCCAACACGTACAACGAAAGATTGCTGAGTGGCTTGCCAATGGGCACCCGCGGACCTGCCGGCAGATGACGAGTCGAAAAACCTGCACTGTAAATGGTCCCCTCCGTCGGGCCATAAATGTTTTCCAAAACCGCATTGACACCAAGGCCATCAAACTGGCGAACCAACTCCACAGGCAGGGCCTCGCCTGCCAGGAAGGCATAGGATAGGTGACGAATTTTGTCCACCCCTCTGTTCTTGATGGCTTCTACAAAAACCGAAAACATGGAAGGAACAAAATTGACATGGGTCACCTTGTAATCGTCAATGACATCCAGCAATGCATAGGGATCACTCTCGGCACCAGGCGGCAAAATGGTGAGGCAACCGCCATTGAGAAACCAACCGTAAATCTCGGCCACCGACACGTCAAAGGCATAGGTCGTTTTGAACAAGTAATTGCCATCGGCTTCCAAAGGATAGTGGCGATCCAAATGGTGGATGATGTTCGACAGAGAGCGATGTTCTATCATCACCCCCTTGGGCTTGCCTGTAGAACCGGAGGTGTAGATGATGTAGGCCAAATCAGAGGGCTGTAGAGGCACATGTTGCAATGGCGGAGCTGCCTCGACCAAGCCAGATTCCAACAAATCCAGGTTCAACACCCGACAGTTGGCCGCAATCTGATCGTTCAAGTAAATACTCCGACTGAACAGCAATTCCAAACCCGATTCCTCAATGATGGCATTGATGCGATCGGTCGGATTTTTGGGATCAATGGGAATGTAGGCTGCCCCTGCTTTTTGGATGCCGTATATCAATGGGATCAACAATGGCTCTCGTTCGAGCACAATTCCAATCCCGGCTCCTCTCTGCACCTCTTCATTTTCCAGCAAATATCCGGCAATGCCATCGGAAATTCGCTGAACATCGGCATAAGTCATCTGGCCGCCTTCATGGCGCAACGCAATGCGATCAGGTGTCAAATTGGCTTGCGCCTCAAAGGATTCCAAGATGCTCCCCTGCTTGGGAAAAGCTACCTTGGTGTCATTGAAAGTGTGCAACAGTTGGTGTCTTTCCGCAGCTGTCAACACATCGATGTCTTTGATCTTCCGCGTTTTGTCTGCCAAGACAGCCGTTACGATCTGCCGGAAGTAAGTTTCAAATCTTTCGATGGTCGAGCGTTCAAAAAGATCGGTAGAATACTCAAATGTCAACTCCAGAGCGCCGTCTTTTTCTCCGGCCGTCAGGCTCAGGTCAAACTTGGCCACTTTGTACTCGCTTTCGTAAGCCATCTCTTGTCTCCTGCCCAACTCTTCTTCATCACTGAAATTCTCATAGGCAAAAAATACATCGAACAAAGGATTGCGACTGGTATTGCGCGCAACTTTGAGGGCATCAATCAATTCTTCGTATTGGAAGGACTGATTGTCAAAGCACTGGAGTACTCGTCCCTTTACCTGCTGAAAAAACTCCAAGAAACTTTGTGTTCCCCTCACTTCATTGCGCAGCGGCAAGGTATTGACAAATAGCCCGAGGATGTCGGCCAGGTCGGCATGCCCTCTGCCAGCAACAGGTGTGCCCACGACGATGTCTTCTGTGTTGGCCAACTTGTTCAGCAGGACATAGTACAACGACAACAAGAGCATGTAAGCGGTGGCACCTTCTGATGCTGCCAGGGCCTTGAGTTGTGCCGTTTGCTCTTTGCTCAATCTGAAATCAATGACATCGCCTGCGAGAGTTTTGTTGATTGGACGAGCCCTGTCAGCGGGCAAGTTGATCACTTCTGGTTGGTCGGCAAATTCCTGTAGCCAGAATTCTTTTTGGCTGGCCAACTCTTCCTGTTGTGCTTCGCTTTGCTGCCACTCCGCATAGTCTTTGTACTGCAAGTGCAAGGGTGGCAATTCCTCTCCGGCATAGAGCGAACTGAAATCCTTGAGCATGAGATCGTGGGAGACACCATCAGAAATGATGTGGTGCATGTCAATCAAAAGGTATTGCTCCTGTGGAGAAACTTCGACCACTCCCAGGCGCAACATCGGAGCTTTGCTCAGGTCAAATGGGCGGGTAAAGTTGTTGATCACCGATTCAAATTCAGAGCGAGAACACTGAAATGTTTCGATCTTACAATCGACAAAAGGATGAACTTTCTGTACGGGTTCTCCATCGATGAGATGGAAGGTGGTTCTCAGTATTTCGTGGCGCTCAAACAGCTTGGCAAAAGTCAACTGCAACCTGTCCACATCCACTCCGCCAGGAAGAAATGTCGCATCTGGCATGTTGTAGGCAATCGACTCGGTATCGAGCATATTGAGGAAATACATCCGTTTTTGGGCTGAGGACAATACGTAGTACTCTTTTTCGGCCGCCTTTGGAATGGCAGAAAATTCGTATTCCTCTTGTACATCTCCCAATAGCTGTAGGATGTCTTCCTTGTGGGATTTGATGTCAGAAATGAGCTCTGCTGTGAGGCAGTTGTTTGGATCATAAATGTCCAGATGACCGTCTCTCACTTCGAGCGCAATGTGGAGCTGTGCGAGTTTCAATAGTAATTTTTCCATTGCTTTAAATTGTAACTTTTATGTTATTGGATGATTCATCTGCTCTGGAGATGATGCTGTGCATGAGGATGGACTTTTGCAAGTCTTCTATGGTAGGCTCTTGAAAAAATGTCTGTAGCTTGATGCGAACGTTGAATTCTTTTTCGATCTTGGAAGTCACGCCAATGGCTTTGAGCGAGTGGCCACCCAGTTCAAAAAAGTTGCGATTGATGCTGATCTTGTTCTCTGGCAGTTGCAGGACGTCAGCCCAAATGGCAACCAGTTTTTTCTCGATCTCACTGCTCGGTGCTAGGTAGTCATTGCCTGCATCGATGACGGGATCGGGCAGTTTGCGGATTGCCAATTTTCCGTTGGTGGTGATGGGCAGGGCATCCAGGCGAAGGAAGTAGGATGGCAGCATGTAGCTTGGCAGGCTTTCCGATAGAAATTTTCGGATGGCAGAAACATCGAGTTCATTGTCTGAGACACAGTAAGCTGTTAGGTATTTTTCGCCTTCCAGTACTTTGACGATGACGGCTGCTTCGCGAATGTTGGGGTGTTCCGACAAACGGTATTCAATCTCTCCCAACTCGATCCGCATGCCCCGCAGTTTGACCTGCTTATCGATGCGCCCCAAGAACTCGATCTCTCCATTGCTGCGCCAACGAGCCAAATCCCCCGTTTTGTACATCCGCTCTCCCTCGACGAAAGGGTTGTCGATGAACTTCTCTTTTGTCAATGACTCATTGTTCAAGTAGGCTCTGGCCAAACCACGTCCGGAGACACACAATTCTCCAGCCACAGAAGGCGGACAAAGCGCACCATATCGGTCGGTGATGAACACCTGTCGATTGGCAATGGGGCGACCCAGGCAAGAAGCGTCTTCCAGCTTGTCCACCTTGTGATAGGAAATGCAGACAGTCGACTCAGAGGGTCCATAGGTATTGTAAAGTGGTGTCTGTTGTACAATGCGATCAACGTGAGAAGGAAGCAGCAATTCCCCTCCACTGATGACAAGTCGCAAGTTGGTCAATTCCTCTGCCCGCTTGTTGAGTTCGTTGAGGACCAGCGGAGTGGTGCTCAGCACACTTGCTCCTCCCCACTTGATGGCATCCACAATGGCGTTGGCATCGCGACCGCGTTCGGGCATGATGTGTAGGACAGCACCCACAGAAAGGGTCGTAAAGATTTCTTCCACAGCCGTATCGAAAGATAAAGAGGCTTGTTGGATGACTCCGTCCTCAGCGGTCAGAGAAAAGTAATCGACAAATGTCAGGGTGTAATCCAGCAGCGACAGGTGCTCAATCAAAATGCCCTTGGGCTTGCCAGTACTTCCAGAGGTGAACAAGACGTAAGCCAAGTCATTGCCTTGAATGGGCAACTGCAGGTCTTCCTTCGATTGGCTTTCGATGATCTGTTGTGAAAGATACAAGTCCAGCAAATTCACAGTCGGGTCGATGGCCAATAAGGTGTCTGCCAAATCTGTCAGCACCACCCTTGGCTTGGCTTCTGCTAAAATCTGCTGAACGCGCTTGGGATTGTATTCTCCGTCGATGGGCACAAAGGCAGCTCCCGCTTTCAACACCGCCAAGATGCTGACGAGCATGGGGATGGACCGACTTTGATAGATGCCGACGAGATCGCCTGTTTGTACGCCTTTGTCAGCGCGCAGTTGACGGGCCAGTTGGTTGGCCATGGCATTCAATTCGGCATAGGTCAATTTGGCATTGCCAGCAACAACTGCAAGGGCATCCCCTCTTTGGCGAGCTTGGCTCTCTATGTGTTCCAAAACCGTTGAGGTGGTGGGCAGTGCAGTGGCAGGCCGATTGAATTCGCGAAGAATTTGATGCTTTTCTTCCCGGCTGATGATCTCGATGTCGGCAATCCGGATCTGATCATTGGCCAGCACTGTATCCACAATGCCTTCGTAGTATCTGGCAAAACGTTCAATGGTTTCTGCCTCAAATAAGTTGGTCGCATATTCAAACATCAAGACCAAATGTCCTTCGCTTTCCTTGGATGTCAGGGCCAAGTCAAATTTGGCAGCAGCCCCCGTCGTATTCTCCAACTTGACATTTTTTGCCTTTTCCTTGTGATCTGCAGCCACAAAGTTTTCAGCAGCATACATCACATCAAAGAGTGGATTCCGATTGGAGTTCCGATCCAGTTTGAGTGCATCGACCAATTCCTCATATGGGAAGGCCTGATTGTCAAAACAAGCCAGTAGATTTTCGCGAACTCGATTGAGAAATTCGCGATAAGATTCCTGTCCTTTGAGTTGTTGGCGCAGTGGAAGGGTATTGACAAATAGTCCCACAATGCCTTCCAATTCGGCATGCTCCCGTCCGGCCACAGGCGTCCCAATGACGATGTCCTCTATTCGACAGAGCTTGCTGAGCAAAATGTAGTAAAATGAAATGCCCAGCATGAACATGGTCGCTCCCTGGCGAGATGCATAGGCCCTCAACTGTTGTGTCTTTTCTTTGCTCAAACTCAATTCACATACATCTGCTGCCAAGTTGCCATCCAATCTTCGGGCGTGGTCCAAAGGTAGGTCCAAGGAATCTGGCTCGTCTTCAAACTGAGAAAGCCAAAAGCTCTTTTGCCGCTCCAACTCTTTTTGCTGCCCTTCACTTTGTTGCCACTCTGCATAGTCCTTGTACTGCAACTGCAATTCTGGCAATCTCCCTCCCTGATAGAGGGTCATGAATTCTTTGATCATCAACTGGTGAGACAGGCCATCGGAAATGATGTGGTGAATGTCGAATAAAAGGAAGTTTCCTCTTCCGGCAACGTCCACCACTCCGATGCGAAACAAAGGCCCCCTTGTCAAGTCAAACGGACGGGTGAAGGAGCGAAATGTATTGGTCAATTCCTCCGAAGTCGTTTGAAAGTGCTCGACAAACAACTCCACTTGTGGATGCACTTTTTGGAAAGGCTCGCCATCGATCAGGTGAAAAGTCGTCCGCAGGATTTCGTGGCGTGACATGAGTTTCAGAAACGTATTCCGCAGGCGATCCAAATCCAGCTTGTTGTCAAAATGCTCAATCATGGGCATGTTGTACGCGATGGACTCTCGGTCAAACTCATACAAGAAATACATTCTCTTTTGAGCGGAGGAAAGCTTGTAGAATTCCTTTTCCGCTGCCTTGGGGATGGACGAGAAGTTGGAACGGCCATATGCTTCCACCAAAAAATTGATCAATGCAGATTTGTGTTGTTTGATTTCGGCCAGCAATTCCGGCGTCATTGTACCCTTGGGAGCATCCAGTTGCAATTGATCTCCCTGCAGTCCCAACTTGATGTTGAGTTTTCTTAGTTTTAGAATTAAATCATTCATTATTTTTCTGGCTTGAGTTGTGAGACGGAGCGGACGACAATCTCGTTTTCCGTCACCGGTTGATGAACTGTTGATTTGATATAGAATCCTCTCACAGTATGAACTGCTCGGAATCAGAAGAATTGGCAGTTTGTGGCTGTTGCTTCAGCCAGAGTTCGCCATCTATGAATCGGGCGATTTCTTCGATTGTATTTGCCGAAAAAAGTTGCCGCATGCTCAAGGTGATGTTGAAGTATTTCAGGATGGTTTGGATCATCGACATGGCAGTCAGAGAATTGCCTCCCAGATCGAAAAAGCTTTGATTGGTGCTGATCTCATCGGCCTCCATTCGCAAAATTTTGGCCCAAATGCTTGTCAACAGTTTTTCTGTAGGGGTATTTGCTCGGACGAATGGCCCCTGGTGGATGCTCTTTTCATCCGACTGCAAAACATCCGCTTCCAAACTGATTGATTCTGGCTCGATGCCATCCATTTCCAAAGCAGGGGTTTCTGCCAAACAGAAAATGGCGTGCAAAAAGGCTTGTTCGTATTTCTGGAAAATGGCCTCGCTGAAATACGGACTCATGTATTCGCTCAGGCAGTACACCCGATCGTTTCGCCATTCGTAGCTGGCATCAAAAAAGGTATTGCCTCGAAGAAAGACGTCGTGTTCTTCGACAACATCTTCGCTTTGCTCTACCTCCTCCATCTCCTTGGTAATGTGCCAATGGATGTAGTTGAAGTAAGTATCGAAAAAGGGATTTTCCTCCCGACCATGTCTTCCAACAATCTGGCTGATCTCGAAGAGTGACAAGCTCTCGTACTTTCGGATCTGTTGATGTTTGCGAATCACCAAATCGATGTATGCTGCCCAGGTAATTTGCTCTGGGATCACAATTCGAAATGGCGTTGTATTGAGAAAGCAGCCCAAAATTTTGTCGCCGTCTTCCTTCAGTGGCCGACTGAAAGTGACCAAGCCAGTGAGTACATCTCTTTGGCCAGACAAAGCAGACAAGGCATAAATGTAAGCAGCCTGCAAAATGGTCTTGAGGGAAGTCTGGTGTCGCTCGGCTGCCTGATTGAGTTGGTTGCTGAGTGCATCAGGGTAAGACTTTCGAATGGAGGAAAACGACTGCTCATCTGTCTCGCTTGGAATTCTCAGGCGTTGGCAATTCGACAACTCTTGTTTCCAAAAGTCTCGGGCTGCCTCATTCCTTTTGTTGTACAATTCCTGGAGGATGGCATCTGCGTAGCTGCTCTTGAGAATATCTAGACGATCAATTTCTCTTTTGCAAAGTTCGATATAAAGGTTGTTCAATTCCGTGTAGAAAGAAGCAAAACTCCAGCCGTCAAAAATGGCGTGGTGTTGTTCGACGACAAGTTCAAAATAGCTGTCCGAAAGTCGGTACAATCGAAATCGCCACAATGGTCCATTCAGCAGGTCGAAGCCCTTTCGTCTTCCTTCTTCCAAATGTGATTGAATCTCCTGCTGTTGGGTCTTTTTGTCCAAACCACTCAGGTCAATCAAGGGAACAGAAACGTCCACCTTTCGGTAAATGATGTGGGCAAATTCTGACAGATCAAATCCAGTCCGAAATGTCTCGTGTTTTTCCACCAGCAGGGCAAGGGCGCGAATCAATTTGTCGGCTTGGAAATTCTTGAATGTCACCGGCTGAACCATTTGCTCGATGTAAAGACAATCCTCCGGTCTGTTCAACTGAGCATAACACATGGCCTTGGCAATGTCACTCATTGGGTAGACTGCCAAGATGTTGTCGTCAGCTCGCTTGGCCAGCTGCGTTTTGTTGAAGTGCAGCAACTCCTCCTTTGCCTCCTGCCAAGCAGCATCCTGTTCTCTTTTTCCATTCTCTGCCACCACATTGGCCAAAGACCGAATGCAATCGTGCTCGTACAAGTCATTGACGTTGATTTGGGTCTCAAAATCGCGATTGATGCGGGCGATCAGTCGGATGGCCAAAATGGAATCCCCACCGATCTGGAAAAAGCTGTCTTTGGCACCAATTTGTTCTATGCCCAATACCTCCTTCCAAATATTCGCCAGGCGATTTTCTTCTACCCCTTCGCAAGCAATGAATTTCTTACCAGCGCTGCGCTCCATGGCGAGCAATGCTTTTCGGTTGGCCTTGCCATTAACTGTCAGTGGAATCTCATCAATTTCGATGAAGTAGGATGGGATCATGTAGGCTGGCATTCTCTGTTCCAACTGTTGAACAAGCTCCTCCTCTGTCACTTCTCCTTCTTTCAAAAGATACCCCACCAGCTGCAGTAGTCCGTTGGATTCTTTGGGTAGGACAATGGCCGTTTTGATTCCCTCACATTCGTTGAGAGCCGTTTCTATTTCACCCAGTTCGATTCGGTTGCCTCGGATTTTCACCTGGTTGTCGATCCGACCCAAAAACTCGATGTTGCCATCAGGGAGCCAACGGGCCAGATCACCACTTCGATACATGCGCTCATTGGCATCCAACGGACTGGACACAAATTTTTCTTTGTTCAACTCTTCTCTCTTGAGATAGCCAACGGAAAGATTGACACCACCGATGTACAACTCGCCAGGAAATCCAATGGGCTGCAACTGTTGCTCTTTGTTGAAGATGAGCAAGGAGGTATTGTCAATCGGCTTTCCAATGGGAATGTTTCGGTGGGTTCGTCCCAACGCTACTTCATAGTAAGAAACGTCGATGGTGGCTTCTGTCGGGCCATACAAATTGTGCAGGCCTGCTTGTGGACAAAGTTTCAAAAACAAATCTGCCTCTTCATTCTTCAGGGCTTCGCCACTGGTGACCAAATGGCGGATGCTGCTCAATTGATGGCGGCCGGGATTGTCGGTGGCGTACCACACCATCGCCTGCAACATGGAAGGGACGAAGTGCAAGGTGGTAATGCCTGCCCGATCGATCAACTCGCAAATCTGACGTGGGTCTTTTTCTGCATTGGGTGGGGCCAGCACGAGTCGGGCACCACAAATCGACCACCAAAACAACTCCCATACAGAGACGTCAAAAACCGTAGGTGTCTTTTGCAAGATCACATCCTCTGCTCCAATCTGATATGCCTTCTGCATCCAATGAATGCGATTGACAAGCGAGCGGTGTTGGATCAACACTCCTTTGGGAGTACCAGTTGAGCCCGAGGTGTAAATGATGTAAGCGATGCCTTCTGGAGCACTCTCATTGATCGGTTCTTTCGAGTGATCAGATGACGGGTCAATGGACTGACAAGAAAAGCCATTTGGCAATTCCTCTATGTCTTCCTGCTGGGCAAATACCAGGGCAGCTTCGCTGTTTTCCAAGGTAAAGCGCGTCCGATCCTGTGGATGGCTTTTGGACAGTGGCAAGTAAATACAGCCCGCTTTCAAAATCCCGAATACAGCAATCATCATCTCGATGGATCGGTCCATGTAAACGCCAATGGCTCGTTGCCTCTCCCCTTCCCCTACCGTTTGTCGAATGCTGTGGGCAACCTGATTGGATCGTTCGTCCAATTCTCGATACGTCAATTGGCGATTGTCAAACTGCAATGCGATGGCATCTGGGGTAGCATTGACCTGTTGTAAAAACTGATCAATGATGGTCAGGTTGGAAGGAAAGTCGGTCTTGGTATCGTTGAAAGTTCTCAGTATCTCATTTTTTTCACGAGCAGAAATCAACTCAATCTTCCCCATTTTCTCACGGCTGTTTTGCATGAGCTTGTCCAGCAATTCCAGATAGATTGTTGCCAATCGCTGAATGAAGTCCTGCTCAAACTTTTGACTGTTGTAGTGGATGTCCAGTCTAGCTTGGTCCTGCTCTGTGTTGATAGAGAAAAGAATGTCCGCATCCATCTTGTCAAATGCATCCATCCGATGAATCTCCTCCACTTGCAAACCAACAATCGACAAATTGTCAATGGCTGACTCTTCCAACTGCAGCATCCGATGAAGGGGCAAATCACAATGACTGATGTCCTTTTTGAAGTCAGTGGCCAATTGGGACAAGAAGTTTTGAAAACTCTGCCCAGAGTCGAGTTGAATCCGAACGGGAAACAACGCATTCTCTTTTGCCACGCTGTCTTTGTAGCAAGGCGTAAAAATGGCCAAATCATTGACAGAGTAACCCTTCTGGATGAGAATCCCCAGAGCTGACAACAGCAGGAGATGTCTGGCCTTGGGCGTCGCAGCCAATCGGTGTAGATTGTGTGAGGTAGATGCGGAAAATGGCTCTCTTACCCTTTGCCTTGTCGTTCCTTCCGCTACAGCCTGCGCATCAACATCAAAGAAGTAATTGCCCAATTCAAAGCCAGCCATTCGCTCGGACCAATGAGCTTGATGGGCGATGGTTTTCTTGGCTGTTCTGGCTTGAAAATTCAATTTTGATAAGACAGTCATTTGTCATTTTTTTGGATTGATTGGTAATTCTGTGAAGCCCCCAATGCTTGCTGGCTTCCTCTTTCCACTGGCTTATATTTTTTCTTCCATGTACATCTCAAAAAATTCTACCGTCAATTGTCATTGTTGAATGGACCTCAAAGGGTGAAGCGTTCGTAGTTTGCTACAGCCTCTCCGTTCCTGGCATTCAACAGGATGGCGTCCTGCTGTTCTTTGATGGTGGGCTGCTGAAAGAAGGTCTGCAGTCGAAGCTTGACGTTGAATTCTTTTTCAATCTTGGAGGTCACATTGATGGCTCGCAATGAATGTCCACCCAACTCAAAAAAGCTTCGTTGCGTACTGATTTTGTCTTCGGACAGATGCAAAACTTCTGACCAGATGGCCACCAATTTTTTCTCAATGTCTGTGACCGGAGCTGTGTAGTTGGCTCCTTGCTCAATGTTGGGATTCGGCAGTTTTCTGATTGCCAATTTCCCATTGGTGGTCATGGGAAGTTGCTCGATGGCGATGAAGAAGGAAGGCAACATGTAGGTGGGCAATTGCTCGGACAGAAACGCGCGAATCTGTGTGCTTTCCAATTGCTGTGCTGATACATAGTAGGCCACCAATTGCTTCTCGCCTTGGATCGTCTTGACAACCACTGCTGTCTCTTCGATGACTGGATGCTTGGCCAGGCAGTGTTCTATTTCTCCCAACTCAATTCTCACCCCACGAATCTTCACCTGCTTGTCGATGCGTCCCAAAAATTCAATTTCTCCATTGCTTCTCCACTGGGCCAAATCCCCCGTGCGGTACATGCGCTGTCCGGGAACAAAGGGATTGGGAACAAATTTCTCTGCTGTCAGTTCCGGATTGTTCAAATAGGCAATGGCCAGCCCCTCACCCGATACACACAACTCCCCCGGGACCATGGACGGACACAGATGGCCGTGGGCATCGGTGATGTACACCTGTCGGTTGGCAATGGGTCGACCAATGCAAGAAGCATCCTTGGCATCCTCCACCCGATGGTAGGTGATGCAAACAGTCGATTCAGATGGTCCATAGGTATTGTAGACCTCATGCTGTTCGATCAAGCAATCGATGTGGGCAGGCAGCAACAACTCGCCTCCACTGATGATGAGCCGCAAATTTGTCAACTCCTCTGAGCGTTTGTTGAGTTCGTTCAGTACAAGAGGTGTTGTGCTGAGTACAGTCGCGCCATGCTGTTTGACAGCTTCAATCATGGCTTCGGTATCCCGACCTTTGTCCGGCATGATGTGCAAAGAAGCACCAGATGACAAAGCGGGAAAAATTTCTTCGATGGACGTATCAAAGGCAAGAGAGGCTTGCTGAATGACACGGTCTTTGTCCGATATGGCGAAATGTTGCTGGAAGATTTTTGCATAATCTTGCAAGGAAGAATGTGCAATCAAAATTCCTTTGGGCTTTCCGGTACTTCCCGATGTATACAAGATGTAGGCAAGATCAGATTGTTGAATGCCAATGGCGGGATTGCTCGTTGGCATCTTGGCGATGGCATCTGCCTCTGCTTGTAAGTTGAGTTGCAGGGCATCCGGAGCGATGTCACTCAGGCGTCCCCCCAAGTTGGTCAATGTCACGGAAGGCTTTGCATCCGTCAAAATGTCTCGTACCTTTTGGGCACCATATTCTTCATCCATTGGCAGATAGGCCGCTCCTGATTTCAACACAGCCAACAAGCCAACCAACATCTCAGAAGATCGATCCAGGTATAAAGCCACCACATCTCCTCGTCCAATTTCTTTGACGGTATGTAGGTAATGGGCCAGTCGATTGACGCGCTCGTTGAGTTCGCCATAGCTGATGCTTTGTGCGCCTTGCCACAAGACAGGTCGAGTGGAATCCTGCTGAACTTGCTCTTCAAATAGGTCCAGCACAGTTTCTGGTTTGTAGGTGACCTTGGTATTGTTGAAGCCCAAGAGGATTTGCTTTTTCTCTCTGTTCGACAGTAGGCCAATGTCTTTCAGTCGCACATCTTGATCGAGCAATACTTGTTCGATGATGCGTTTGAGGTAGGTCTCGTATCGCTTGATGGTCGATTCTTGAAAGAGATCGGTGGCATAGTTGAAAACGATGTTGAGCTTGCCATTTTTCTCTCCGGTGACCATGATCGTCAGGTCAAATTTGGCCTGTGTATTTCCCGTTTCGTATTCTTCAATTTGCAAACCCAGTTTGGCATCGGCGCCCAGGTGTTCGGAATTTGGATAGTTGAAAATGATGTTGAACAGCGGGTTGCGATTGCCCGTTCGTTCCAATTCCAATTCGTTGATCAATTGCTCGTAGTGAAAGTCTTGGTTGTCGAAGCTTCCCATGACAGAACTCATCACTTCTGACAAAAACTCCCGAAACCGAAGCTGTCCCTTTGGCAAATTTCGAATGGGCAGAGAATTGACAAACATTCCAACGATGGCCTTCAAATCGGGATGTGGCCGACCCGCTACGGTGGAGCCAATGGTGATGTCTTCTTCGCGGCTCAGTTTGGAAATCAGAATGTTGACAATGCTCAACAAAAGAATGAACATGGTCACTCCTTCCTGGCGGGCCAGTGCGTGGAGATCTTTTGTCATGGCTTCGTCCAACTCCATGGTGAAGTTTTCCCCGGCATGTCCTTCTTGTCCAGCCGTGCTGCTGTTCGTTGCCAAATTGGGCACGTCTGAAAAGCCTTGTAATCTTTCTTTCCAAAACTCTTTCTGTCTGTCCAAACGCTGTCGGTATGCTTCGCTGTTTTGCCATTCCGAGTAGTCTTTGTATTGAATTTTGACTTCCTCCAATGTCTCTCCAAAGTACAGTCGGACCAATTCCGTCAGGATGATGTTGTTGGACTCTCCATCGTTGATGATGTGGTGGGTATCGATCAACAGGATGTGTTCCTCTGAGCTGATGCGGATCAACCCGATGCGAATGGGCAGGCCATCGGATAGGTCAAACGGCCGCATGAATCCATCGACAATTTCTTTGGTGGCTTCCCGCTCACTGCAGTCGTAGCGTTCCATTTGGAAGTCGAAGGTTTGCAGGATGCGCTGTACAGGTCTGTCGTTGTGAATTTCAAAGTTGGTCCGCAGGCTTTCGTGTCGGTCAATCAACATTCCAAATGCCTTTTCCAGTTGATCGGCATCCAGTTCGCCCCGCAAAGTATAGTACTGGGGCATGTTGTAGGAGGTCGATGTGGGGTCGAGCAAGTAGATGAAGTACAGTCTACTTTGTGCCAAAGACAATTCGTAAAAAGGCTTGTCACTGGCCCTTGGGATGTTGTAGAAATCTTCTTTCTGCTGACGACTGCTGAGTGTGTGAATCAGTGCTTCTTTGTTTTTTTTTATTTGCTGGATGATCTCGCCTGTCACGACACCTCTGGGAGCATTGATTTTTAGTTTTCCATCCACCAAATTCAGCTTGATGTTCAGCTGGCGCAATTTGGATATTAGCTCGTTCATTTTCTTGGCCATTTAATTTTTTAGTCAATGATAAATTCGTCTTCCAATTCGCTTTCTGATGCCACATTCGATTGCAGCCACTGTTCGTTCTCGATGTGTTCGGCAAGGCGACGGATGGTTTTCAGTCGGAAAAAGTCCAAGCGTTTGACATCGACATTCATTCGTTCGTAAATGATCCCGATGCTGGCCACTACTTTGATCGAATGCCCACCCAGTTCGAAGAAACTGGCATCAATGCTGATCGTATCTTCGCGCAGGCCCAAGACCTTGGCCCAAATTTCTGTCAATTGCTTTTCAACCTCTGTTGTAGGTGAGACATAGTCGGTTGCCAATTGAATTTGTGGTTCGGGCAGTGCCTTGTGGTCCAATTTCCCACTGGTGGTTTGTGGCAATTTATCCAGTCGGACAAAACAGTTCGGCAACATGTAATCTGGTAAGTCTGCAGATAGAAAGTTTGTCAAACGGCTGGCCTCAATTTCTCGATCTGCTACATAATAACCAACCAGGCACTTGTCGCCTTGTCTGTCGCGGGTGACAACGGCCGATTCGGCAATGCCAGAAAAACGACTGAGCCGACTTTCGATCTCCCCCAATTCAATCCGAATGCCGCGAATCTTCACCTGCTTGTCCATCCGCCCCAAAAACTCAATCCGACCATCGGGCAGCCATCGGGCCCTGTCCCCGGTCTTGTACATTCTCCGACCAGGGTGAAAGGGATTGTCCACAAATTTAGCAGCCGTCATCGAAGGATTGTTGAGATACTCACGAGCCAATCCCACTCCTGACACACACAATTCCCCTGGCACAAGCAAGGGACAAAGGGCATCTTTCTCATCCAGTATGTACACCTGTCTATTGGCAATCGGTTGCCCAATCAAACTGGCTTCTTCCAATCGCCTGACGGTGTGAAAGGTGATGCAAACTGTCGACTCCGACGGTCCATAGTGGTTGTAAATCTGTGCCGTCTTGGCCAAGCGATCAACATGGCTGGATTGCATGGCTTCTCCCCCACAGATGACTGCTTTCAAATTCGTCAATTGATCCGCAAAGCGGTTGAGTTCGTTGGCAACCAGCGGGGTCGCCGTCAGGATGGTAGCTCCCTTGTCGCGCACCGCGTCGATGATGCTCGGAACATCGAGGCCACCTTCCGGAATGATCACAAAGGAAGCGCCACTCCACAGAGGAGGAAAGATTTCTTCCATCGACATGTCAAAGCCAAGAGAGGCTTGTTGAATCATCCGCTGTTCGGCATCCACCCCAAAGTATTCAGCAAATGTTTGACTGTAATCCAACAGAGCAGAGTGTTCGATGAGAATGCCTTTGGGGGTACCTGTACTCCCGGAGGTGTATACGATGTAGGCGGCATCAGATCCTTTGGGTTGATGGACTGGTTTGTGGCTCGGACATTGATCAATGGTATTTTTCTCTGTCCTCCAATCAAGTATCTCAGTCACCAAATCTACTCCTTCCAACTTTTCCACCTGATCAGTCAACAACAAGCAAGGCTTTGCATCGGCTACGATTTTTCGAATGCGTTCTGGTGTATTCTTTAGATCGATGGGGAGGTAGGCAGCACCTGTTTTCAAGACGGCTAGGATGGCAACAATCATTTCGGCTCGTCGCTCCAAATGCAAAGCAATGGCGTCATCGGCTTGTATGCGATGGGACTGCAGTAGGAAGTTGGCCAGTTGGTTGGCTTGTTGGTTCAATTCGCCATAAGTCAGTCTCTGATCACCACAGATGACAGCAACTTTATCTGCTTGTTGGGCAACATGAGTGTCAAAAACATCCAAGATGGTCTTGTCGCGGGAGAAGTCTCTTTCTGTATCGTTGAACGCAAACAAAAGCTGTTGCCGTTCTTCTGATGACAGTATTTCCATCTCATGGATGGCTAGATCGAGATCGTCGGTGAGCTGCAAAACAATTTGCTGATAATAGCCGACGAAGCGTTCTACCGTTGCCGATGAAAACCGTTGTGTATCATACCAAAATGTCAATTCACATTCTCGCTTTCCCGGCCATGCAGCAAGACAGAGGTCAGCATTGTCGCTGATGAATTCGGCTGAGGGATTCCAGCAGAAAGATGCAGGAAAAGCCAATGCAGTTTCGGCGGTTGGAGAAGTCAAATGATCGCGGTCAAAAGCAAGGGCTGCTTCCATCAATTGCAGACAGTCTCTAGCACTTTGCGAGGGTGTCAGATGGCTGGCGAAAGGCATGGCCTCTGTCTGCTTTCCATCCTGTCCCACGTGAATGCCCAAAAGAATGTCTGTCGATTGGGTCCACTTGGCAAGAAAAATTCTGTAAGCGGTCAGCAGGATGCCCGGCAGAGAGGACTTCTCCAAAGTGGCCAATTGCTGGATGCGTGCCGATGACTTTGAACTCAAGTGGAATTCCTTCTTTTGGAAACGCTCTCCCACTTGAGGGCTCGGCAAAAAGTCGGCGGGCAAAACAAGCTTGGCTCCCGCCGAGTTCAGTGCGTCCAGTCCAAATTGATCTGATGACCCTTGGGTGCTAATGGATTCCATATTGGCTGTTTTATTTGAATAGCCGTTGTGGCGGTGATTAGTCAATGATGAACTCTTCTTCTCCATCTGTCTCTGCATCAGTTGTCGAATCAGACGACAACCATTGCTCATTTTCAATGAATTTGGCGAAGTCCAGTACGGTGTTTTTTCGAAAAAATTCAACGACATCTACTTCCAATCCAAATGCTTCGTGTATGCGTTCTTTCAGCTCAAGGACTTTCAGAGAATTCCCTCCCAACTCAAAGAATCGCTTTTCGATTCCGATGACTTCCTCACTCAGGTTGAGGACCTCGGCCCATACACCAACCAATTGCTTTTCGGTCTCGGTGGAGGGTGCGACATAATCATCTCCTGCAAAAAACTCTGGTACGGGCAAACGCTTTCGATCGATCTTGCCATTGGGGGTCAATGGGAAAGCATCCAGGACCATGAATCGCCTTGGCAGCATGTAGGCGGGCAGTTGGTTGGTCAACTCCATGCGAAGGGTCTTTTCATCATACTTGCCCTTGGGAATGAGGTAGGCAATCAGAATTTTCCCACCTGAACCATCTTCCTTGGCGGCTACGACGGATTGGGCAATGTGAGGAGAGTTCTCCATCACCCGTTCAATTTCTCCCGGTTCTATGCGATGGCCTGCAATCTTCAACTGCTCATCTACCCGTCCCAGACAACTCAGCTCTCCATTTGGCAACCAACGTCCCAAATCTCCAGTGCGATACACTTTTTTGCCTGCCTCAAATGGATGGTCGATGAACTTCTCATTGGTCAATTCAGGACGATTCAAATAGCCAAGGGCCACGCCATCTCCTCCGATACAAATTTCGCCGACCATGTCAGCAGGACACAAGCGGTGCTTGGCATCGAGTATGTAGATCTGCGTGTTGGCGATGGGCTTGCCAATGTTCACCTTCTCTTCTCGTCCCACCGTTTTGATGGTAGACCAAATGGTGGTTTCTGTGGGACCGTACATATTGTGAATCGGACAGCGGAGGTATTCGTACAGTTGCTGTGCCAGGTGGTCACTCAAGGCTTCGCCGCCCAACAAGAGCGCATCCAACTGACCCAAGGCCTGCTTTCCTTCCTCATTGACCAGCAATTCCTGGATAAAAGAAGGCGTGGACTGCAGATGGGTGATTTGCTGTTCTTTGATGTTGCGGGCGATGGACCAATTTCTGTTCAATCGACTGGCCAAGTAATCGTTTTGCGCCTTTTTCTGGCGAACGAAATTCTTCAATTCAGAGAGATGCTGAAAATTGTTGATCGAGGTTTTGGCGTCCACACCAAAATCAATCAGACAAGCAATTTCATTCACCCCAATGGTAGCAATCCGCTCGACAAATTTGAGGCAAGTCTCAGATGTCCCAAACAAGCTACTGGAATCAAAAAAGCGATTGAAGCTCAGCTCGACGATTGCATCCAAATCTTGCTGGATGTCCAGTCCCGCTTCCTCGGCGATGGGCTTCATCAGGTTGATGGAATGCCGCAGATAATTTTTGAAAGGCTCCTCCACCGTTTTCCGTACCTCTGCCATGTCGTCGCCCACAAAGGTGTGAAGCATCAAGGCAACCTTTCGCTTTGTCGAATCGAAGCCGTGTTCCTCCAACTTGGCCCGATAGTGAGCGATCTTTCCAGCCAATTCTTCGGGTGTTTGTCCCAGCAAGTGGGTCAGCAAATTGGCACCGATGCTGGCAGCATATTCAAAGGTTTGGATGTTGCTGGCAGCGGTGATCCAGATGGGCAGTGTTGGCTGAATCGGACGGGGATGTATTTTGAAAGTGTAATCTTTGTCAAGGCCATTCTTCCTGGTGATGCTTCCCCCGGCCCAAAGATGGCGGAGTTCATCCAGTTTTTCTCGTACTTGTACATGGCGATTTTTGTAGTCTGTTCCCTTGAGCACAAAATCATTGGGATTCCAGCCCGAGGCAATGGACAACTCTACCCTCCCCTTCGAGAGGTTGTCGACCATGGACCACTCTTCTGCCACTCGCACAGGATCGTGCAAGGGAAGGACCACGCTGCCCGAGCGAATCTTGATGTTCTTGGTCGTAGCAGCCACCGCGGCAGCCGCGACGGAGGGATTGGGAAATTGATCGCCAAAGCTGTGAAAGTGACGTTCGGGAACCCAGACCGATGAAAAGCCATTGGCATCACCAAACTTGGCTCCTTCCAACAACAATTCGTACTTGTCTCCATCGACAATTTCTTCCTGGGCGGCAAAGTAGAACAAACTGAAATCTACTTCATTCATCTTTTCGACGGCCACCGGACGATCTGGCTGAATGACAACTCTGTGTCCTTTGGAAAGTGTCCACAACAATTCCAAAATGGAAATGTCAAAACTCATGCTGGTCACCGCCAACCAATGGTGAACCTCTTTGGGCTCGCCAAATTTCTGGTCCAATCCAGCAAAGAAATTCATCAAATTCTGGTGCTTGATTCGTACGCCTTTGGGCTTGCCTGTTGTCCCGGAGGTGTAGATGACATAGGCCGTTTGTTCACCCTCCATCTCAATTTGTGGACGCAAATTGCTTCCACTGATTTCCTGATCGACATACAGGACGTGCTCTACACTGTTGTTGTCAAAAATGGGAGCGATGGCTTTTGTGGTCAGCAAAAAATTGGCAGCAGAGTCCTCCATCATGAAAGACAATCTCTGCACTGGATAGGCCGGGTCAAGCGGAATGTAGGCAGCCCCTGCTTTCAGGATGGCCAAAATGCCGATGACCATTTCCAAAGAGCGACCCACACAAATGGGAACGAGGGTCTTTTCCTCAACTCCTTGTTCGCGCAGATGGTTGGCCAATTGGCTGGACCGCACATCCAAGTCTGCATAAGAAATGCTTTCACCTTCAAAAACCAAAGCAATGGCATCGGGATGTGCCGCTGCCTGTTCATCCAGCAAATCGAGAACCGTTTTGTCTTTCGGATAATCTGTATGGGTATCGTTGAATGCAAACAACAGTTGCTGTTTCTCTTCCTCAGACACCAAGCTGCAATCAGACAGCTTTGTTTCTGGTGCTTCTACCATGGCAGCCAATGCGTGCAAGAAAACCGTTTCGTAGATGGCAAAGAGTTCTTTGGTCAGGAAAGGTGCGGCGTATTCGTGCATGCAAAACACCTGGCCGAGGGTGACATTGTAGTTGGCATCAAAAAAGGTATTGCCTCGCAGGAATACATCAAAATCCAAACGTTCTACTGCTGAGTCAACTTCTTTGTCAGTCACCATTCCGCCCGTGACATGCCAATTGACATAGTTGAAGTGCGTATCAAAAAATGGGTTTTCCTCTTCCTTGTTGCCTCCGATGAGCTGATTGATTTCAAAGAGAGAAAGCTGCTCGTATTTTTTGATTTCCAAGTATTTGTTTTGCACCAATTGCAGGTAGTCCTTCCAACTGATGTCCTCCGGAATTTGCATGCGGAAGGGAACGGTATTGAGAAAACACCCCAAGAGTTTTTCGCCATCTTCCTTCAATGGCCGGGAGAAGGTCACCAAGCCTGTCAAGACATCGCTCTGGCCAGACAATGCGCTCAGGGCATAAATGTAGGCAGCGTGCAAGAAAGTCTTGATGGACAGTTGCTGCTGTTGGGCTGCGTCCTCCAATTGAGCGTACAATTTCTCTGGATACAAGTGGCGAACAGAATGGAACTGCTTTGCCTCGGCAGTTGAGTGAAGATCCAGTCGCTCATAACCTTCCAATTCTTTCTGCCAAAAACTGCGCACTTCCTCATTTCTCTTTTGATACAACTCCTGCTGAATGGCATCTGCAAATCCACAGGCCAGGCCATCGGGAACAAAGTTTTCTTCCGTTTTCAGTTGGACATAGACGTTGTTCAATTCTGTGAGGAAGGATGCGAAGCTCCATCCATCGACAATGGCGTGGTGTTGCTCAAACAGGATTTCCTGATGGGCATCGGCCAGCTTGTAAATGGTGATTCGCCAAAGGGGGGCTTGTTCCAAATCAAAGCCCAAGGCTCGTCCTCTCTCCAAGTCTTCGGTGATCATCCTGCGTTGCTCAACATCCTCGAAGGCCGACAGATCGTGTACCTTTATCTGGGTCGAAACAGATTTGTAAACGATGTGGGCAAATTCGGATAAGTCAAAACCTGTACGGAATGTCTCGTGCTTTTGCACCAACAGATCAAGAGCGCGTTGCAGTCTTTTGATGGAAAAGTTTTCATAGTAAACAGGCTGCAAAATTTGTTCGAGATACAACACATCATCCGGGCGGGCCAGATGGCCATAACACATGGCTTTTTCGATGTCGCTCATGGGATAAACGGCCTCCATTTGTGCCGTTCCTTTTCGAGCCAGATAGCCGCTGCTGTAGTTGGCCAGCTCTTGGGCCACTTCTTCTTGCAGCGCATCGGGACCTGATCGTTGATGTTGGTCGATGTAGGTGGCCAGGGAGCGAATGCTGGGATATTCATACAGGTCGACGAGGGACAGATCGATGGCCAATTCGCTGTTGATGCGCGCCAACAATCTCAAGGCCAGGATGGAGTCGCCTCCCATTCGAAAAAAGCTGTTTTCTGCGCCAACTTGCTCGCATTCCAAGACGTCTGTCCAAATGTTGGCCAGTTGTTTTTCCAGCTTTGTTTCACAAGGCACAAAGCTTTCTTCTGCTACCCGTTCCATCGCCAGGAGTGCCTTGCGATTGACCTTGCCATTGACTGTCAGGGGAATGTTTTCCAACTCGATGAAAGAAGAGGGGATCATGTAGGCTGGCAGTTTCTCACTCATGTGGGCAATCAGATCGTCTTGGTCTACAGTGGCTTCCTTGAGCAAGTAAGCGACCAACTGTAGGTTTCCATTGAATTCTTTGGTCAGTACAATTGCACTTTTGATGCCCTCGTAGGAATTGATCACCGATTCTATTTCTCCCAGCTCAATCCGGTTGCCCCGAATTTTCACTTGCTTATCCATTCTGCCCAAAAACTCGATGTTGCCATCTGGTAGCCAGCGGGCCAAATCGCCAGTGCGGTACAGGCGGGCCGTTTCGTTCAGGGGATGTTGCACAAATTTCTCTCTTGTCAATTCGTCGCGCTTGAGGTAGCCAACCGCTAAGTTGACCCCACCGATGTACAACTCACCCGGATGGCCAATGGCCTGCAAATGCCCCTCCTTGTTGAAGATGAACAGAGAGGTATTGTCGATGGGCTTGCCAATGGGAATGTTTTGTGGAATGTGGTTTTTGACCACCTCATAGGCAGAGACATCGATGGTCGCTTCTGTCGGACCGTAGAGATTGTACAGTCTGGTTTGTGGACAAAGGTCCAACAGCAGTTGTGATTCTTCTGTTTTCAAAGCTTCTCCACTCGCAAACACCCGTTGCAAACTGCTGAGGTGGTGGCGTTCCTTGTTGTCGCAAACATACCATACCAGGGCTCGGAGCATGGAGGGAACAAAGTGAATGGTCGTAACACCAGCCTCGTCAATGAGCTCACAAATCTGGCGAGGGTCTTTTTCTGCATGAGGAGGAGCCAACACCAAACGCGCTCCACAAATGGACCACCAAAACAATTCCCAAACCGAGACATCAAAGACAGTTGGCGTTTTCTGTAGCAATACATCTTTCGGACCAATCTGGTAGCTTTTCTGCATCCAATGGAGGCGGTTGACCAAGGAGCGATGCTGAATGAGAACCCCCTTGGGCTGGCCTGTCGAACCTGAAGTGTAGATGATGTAGGCGACGTCTTCCGCTTGGGCATTGGCTGTGGAGACATTGGAGCTTGACTGGGCATCTGCCACACTTGCCTTGCGAATGTGAGCGGGCAAAACACCAGCATCTTCTGTCTCGACAAACACCAATTTGGCTTCGCTGTTTTCCAGTATGAATGCAGTGCGATCCGTCGGATGGTCCTTGGACAAAGGCAGGTAAATGGCGCCTGCTTTTTGAATGCCAAAGATGGCAACCATCATATCGATGGAACGATGGAGATATACACCAACAACCGTCCCTTTTCCACAATCGTTTTCCATCAGGTAATTGGCCACCCGGTTGGACTGCGCATCCAAGTCGGCATAACTCAATTGCTGATCTCCATACTGTAGGGCAATGGCATGAGGCTGTTTGGCACATTGCTCGGAAAACAAATCGATGATGGTTTTGTCCGCCGGAAAAGGAGCATCGGTATCGTTGAATACATCGATGATCAATTCTTTTTCTTTTGCGGGTATCAGCTCAATGGCGTGCAAGGGTTCGCTGTTCCGGACCAATAGTTGTTCCAACAATCCAAAGTACAATTGGGCCAAGTGTTCCACAAAGTCAGACCCAAATTTATTGCTTGTATATTTGATGGTCAGTCGAATTCCCTGCTGAATGGAAAAAGAAAACAACAGATCAATGGGCAGGGAATCAAAAGCCGTTTCTGCGTGCAATTCTTCCATCTGTAAACCCACCATGGACAAGTCTGCGATCTCTTCTCTTTCCAGGTTCAACATGCGATGCAAAGGCAACTCACTGTGCTGAATGTCTTCGCGAAACAGTTGTGTGAACCTTGGCAGAAACTTTCGAAAAGATGCATTATCAGTACCATTGATTCGAACGGGAACGATTGCGGGATCATCAGTTTTTGTTTTCTGCTTTTGGTAGTTTGGCGTAAAGACCATCAGGTCCGATACACCGTAGGCTTTTTGAATAAAGATTCCCAGAGTCGACAGCAATACGAGTTGTTTGGTCTTATCGGTCGGAGCCACTTTTTGCAGCAATTCAAAACAACTGTCAGAGCAATGTGCTGTGTGCGAAGCAGAATCATTGCCAGTGGTGGCGTCCTGCAATTGACGATCAAAGAAATAATTTCCTGACTCAAAACCATGGAGTCGGTCATTCCAATAATTCTGGTTGGTGATGTTTCTTTTGGCCGCTTGGTTCCGATATTCTAATTTTGATAAAACGGACATATATGGAGGGTTTAAAGTATTTTTTGTTGGAAACGAAACAGTATGTGTTTGGCAGGCTCTTGAAAAGTAAAAAGGGAGGAGGCACTTCAATTTTCGTACCTCCTCAGTTTTTTTTTAGAAATTGAAGGTGAAGGCACCATCGTCAGACAAAGTCTCTTCCTGGCTCTCTTCGGCCAGCAGTTCGATGATGTTCGCATCTGTATTCTTGGCAATCAACTCGATCAAAGCTTGCATTTCTGCAGCTACGATTTTGATGTCTTCGCGACTGAAGTATTGGGTTGCATACTCGAATCGGAAATTCAAGGCTGTTTCTTCTTCGCGGACAAAAAGAGTGATCGGATACTTGAAAGTCGTATTTTCAAACTTGGCATCAACCAAGGGTCCACCAGCCGAGCGAATGTCCTCGCTGTCAAAGTTTTGGAAAACAAACATGACGTTGAACAATTCCTTGATCGGGTTCGAACGCTTTTTGTTCAACTCGCTGATGATGTCGGCCAAATCGTACAATTGCTTGCCATTGGCTTCGACCAACTGCTTGTGAATGCGACGGCTCAGGCTGCGGAAGTTGATCTTTGTATCAGCTTGGCAACGGATGGGCAAAGTCTTGGCAAACATTCCCACTGTGTCCTGCATCTCGTCGTGAACCCTGCCAGAGGTGTTGATGCCAATGACCATGTCCTCTTGTCCCGTCAGGTAGTACAAAAAGAGGGAGAACAATGAGAACAGACCTGAGAATTTGGTTACCTCCTCCTCTTTCAGCGTTTCGAAGAGGGAAGCGTATACATCTCGCTCAATCTGAATATTGTAGGTACCTCCCTTGCCATCGGCAATCTCTTCTTCTGCCACAGGAAAGGTCAACTTGGGGATGTCACCTTCGAAACTCTTGAGCCAAAATTCGCGGAGAGACATGTACTCTTCGGACACCCTGAGCTTGCTTTCCCACTCGGCGTAGTCCTTGTACTGCAAATCCAAAGCAGCCAATTCTTCTCCCCGATACGAGCGGATGAAATCCCGGAAGATGTTGATCTGAGAAATTCCATCGCAGACAATGTGGTGGGTATCCAGGGCGAGGTAGCGTCTGCCAGCCGCAGCGTGAATGATGGCACAGCGCAACAGAGGTGCTTCTCCCAAATCAAAGGGACGAATGAAGTCTGTGATGGCTTGTTGTGCCTCCTTGTCACTCGCATCAATCTGCTCAATCTGGAAGTCTACTTCATCGCGAATGATCTGTACGTGCCTCTTGCCATCGAAGCGAAAGATGGTCCGGAGGCTTTCGTGCCGACGGATGATGTTTTGCAAAATGGCATTGAGTTTTTCAATGTCCAAGTCTCCAACGATTTCCCAAGCAATGGGCAAATTGTAAGCGGTGCTGTTCTTGTCCAATTCGTAGTTGAAGTAGATGCGTTCCTGGGCAGCAGACAGGCAGTAGGCTTCTTTGGCAGGTGCCTTGGAAATGGCCATCGAATCGTCTTTGGTCAGGGAGCGAATGAGGGCTGCCTGCGAAGCAATGGTCAAGTTCTTGAACAGTTCGTGCAGTGGAATCCGAATGTTGAACGTCTTGAATATCTTGGCAATCAATCGCATCATGGCCAGGGAATTTCCGCCCAGGCGCGTGAAGTTTTCCTGCGTGGAAATGGGTTTGTCACCGAGGATGCCTTTCCAGATTTCCAGGATGGCTTCTTCCGTTTCGTTGACAGGGGCAATGATCTGATCCTTCGGTCCGGCCAGCAATTTGATCAAGCCCTTGAAATCAATTTTTCCATTGTTCAACAGCGGAAACTCAGCCACTTCGATGATGGTCGATGGCATCATGTATGTTGGCAGAAAAGCTTGGGCAAAAAACTGCAGCTCATTTTCCAACTCTTCTCTCCCCCTGTTTTCCTCATTGGGGCAGACAAAGGCAATCAGCGATTCGTTTTGCTCGCCCTCCGCGGCATGTACGATGGCAATGGCGTTGGTCAGTCGGCCCGAGCGCATCAGGATGTTTTCGATTTCGTCCAACTCCACCCGGATGCCATTGATCTTGACTTGGCGATCTTCGCGTCCCAAAAGTTCGATGATGCCTCCTGGCAAACGGCGGGCCTTGTCTCCGGTGCGAAAAGCCGTCTTTCCGGCAAACTCACCCCGACTGAAAGTAACAAACTTGGCCTTGGTCAATTCCGGATCGTTGAGGTAACCTTTGGTCATGAAATCGGAGGCGATGTACAAATCACCCGTGATCAAGGTATTGCAAGGCTTGAGGTCTTTGTTGAGGATCAGCAACTCTGTATCGTCGATGGGACCACCAATGGGAATTCGGTTTTTCTTGGCATCTGTTGGCTGGATGTTGTAGGAAGCACGAATCATGGTCGTTTCTGTCGTGCCGTACAAATTGACCAATTGAATGCGATCACCGAAGATTTGATACCAAGGTGCCAACTCTGTCGGTATGATTTTTTCGCCGGACAGCAAAACGTATTGCAAGTTGCGGAAGTGACTGTAAGACAGGTCCTGGCTGTTGAAGATTCGGAATACACTGGGCACGCAGTGGATCAGGTTGATGCGCTTGTTGTCGATCCAGTTGATCATCTTCTCAGGGCTGAAAAAATCTTCGTCCATGGGAGGAATGCAAATGGTTCCACCAGCAAAGAGCGGGACAAAGACATCGCGAAGAAAAGCATCAAAATAAGGCGTAATGAATTGGCTGACGCGGATGGAATTCTCGATGCCAAATGCCTTGATCTCCCAGCGGATGAATTGCAACAAACTGGCATTTCGACCAATGATGCCTTTGGGGCGTCCTGTCGATCCGGAAGTAAAATATACGTACAGACTGTCATCGGCTGCACCCTCTGGATAGTCGATTTCTCTTTCCGACTCAGAAGCTTTGATGTCTTCGATGTACCAAGGCGTCAAACCGATGGAACGATTGACTTTGCGAGAATCGATGACGTATGTCAAGCCCAGATTTTTCTGAATCTCTTGCAGTCTTTTTTCCGGGAGGCTGGCATCGATGGGAATGAAAACAGCCCCGGCATTGGCAATGCCTATGATGGAGGCAATCTGGTCGATGCGATCTTTGAGCAGTATCCCAATGTAGGCACCCTTGCCAATTCTCTGATCCAAAATGAAGCGGGTGATCTGATTGGCTCTGGACAACAGCTCGGTGTAAGAAATGAAGTTGTTGCCCTGTTCAATAGCAATGTTGTCACCGCCATTGCGAAGTGCCTGTGTGAGTTCCTTTTGAAACGACATAATGATGATGTATTTTGGTAAGTGAGGAGGGGATCAAATTAGTTGTTGAAAAATACGTCCTGCAACATGCCAAAGGTGATGACAGTGATCAGCAGATCGCTTTCGTAGGGAGCGTTGACAGTGAAGCCTTCCTGGCTGTATGTCTTGTGCAATTCCTCTATTTTGTCGGGATTGAAAAATCCTTGTCTCTTGATGCGTTCGTGTGACAGCAAATCCTTGATGTATTCGTTGTCGCGTTGTACCAGGTAGGGACTTCCCGGTGCGATGAAGTGGAATTTCTCCCGCTCGATTACGTCCTTGGGTACATACTTTTTCCCCATTTCGCGAAGGATGTACTTTTCGGTAAACTCATTCAGTTTGAGGTCTGAGGGCAATTTGGCAGAGTACTCAATGAGGTCCTTGTCCAAAAACGGATAGCGCACCTCGACAGAGTTGGCCATTGCCATGCGATCACCGTGATCCGATACGAGGTGATCCACCAATCTGATCTTGTAATCGATGTAGGCCCGCTTGTTGAGAATGTCTCTGTTCTTGACTCGCTCTTTGTTGATCAACTGATGATTGAGGCAATTGACTTGTTCGTAGCTGTCGTTGAGTGCCTTGGAATACAGGCCTCTTTTCACTTGGTCAAATTCGAGGAAATTTCTTTCGTAGAAAAAGTTTTCATCTCCCCACAGCTTTTGGCGCAGGGCTCTTTCTTCTGCTGTTCCCGAATTGTCGATCAGGTTCATCTCCCGCATTTTGTCGAAGCGATAGCCCACATATCCGGCAAAAAACTCATCGGCTCCTTCCCCGGAGAGAATCACCTTGATGTTGTTGGCACGCACATCTTCCGACAAAGACATGGAGGCAGTGTTGTAGGTCTCCTTGATCGGGCATTCACTGTGGTAGACAGACTCGCGCAAACGGCTGGTGATGTCTTCGTACAAAAACATTTTTTGATTCAGCTTGGCGTTGATCTCGCGGGCCACAATCTTTTGGTAATTGGATTCTGAATGCTGCGAATCAACAAAGTCGATGGAGAAAGCCTCCTTTCGTTGATGAGGCGTGAGTTGGTTGACTTTCATGGCAATGATGGAGGAATCCAACCCGCCACTGACATACAATCCCACCGGAACATCTGAGCGCAAACGCAGTTCAACGGAGCGTTCAAATAGTTCTTCCAACTGCTCGACATAATGGGACTCTGGTTTTCCATTCATCGGGCGGGGACCTTCTGGATACACCAAATCCCAATACTCCGTTTTGGTGATGCGGCCATTGTCTTCCACGATCAGGTAATGACCATTTTCCAAACTGTTGATGTCTTTGAACATCGTCCGAGGACTGATCAAACCGGCAAAAGTAAAAATCTGGTCCAATCCAACCACGTCGATCTCCTTGGTCACTTCGGGATGCTGCAAGATGGCCTTGACCTCCGACCCAAAGACAAACGCATTGTTTGCATAGGTGTAGAAGAAGGGGATGATGCCGAGTTGGTCCCTGGCACAAAAGAGTTGTTTCTTGTGCTTGTCATACAAAGCAAAAGCAAACTGGCCATTGAGCTGGTTGATGAAGTCGGTGCCGTGATCTTCGTAGAGGTGCAAAATCACTTCGACATCAGAATGCGTTCTGAAAACATGTCCTCTGGAGATGAGTTTTTCTTTCAACTCGATGTAGTTGAATACCTCACCATTGCAAATCAATACGAGGGATTCGTCTTCGTTGTAAATGGGCTGCATGCCATTGTTCAAACCGATGATGCTGAGACGGGTGAAGCCGAGCGCAACATTGTCAAACGTCATCACATCCTGCGCATCCGGCCCTCGGTGTATGAGCGTGTTGTTCATCTCCCGGACGGTCTGGCGATCCTCTTCGGAGACCCTTTTGTCATGCCTGATAAAGCCACATATGCCACACATATGAAATGTATTTTGTTTTGAGTAAATAAAAATTTTAACCGTCGTACGAAATGTCCCCGATCGGGGTGGAAGGTGCGTCGAGTACAAAGCGTAGTATGTTGTCGTAGTAGGTCATCAATGCCGTCATGATGGCATCTTCATACAATTGGGTACTGTAAATGAACTTGACCGTGAAGCGATCGTCCGACTCGTGTACTTCCAGCTTGAATTCATAGGCTGATTTCATCTGTTGTTCTACCTGAGCCTGACCAAATCCAAAGGACTCCAAGTCCTTGTCGTAGTAATTGGCCATGGAGAAATGCACATCCACGATGTAGCCCTGGGCCACCCCATTTTGCTCGTCCAACATGGCAATCATTTGATCAATCTGGAAGTCCTGATTGTCAAAGGCATTCAGGACCATTTCCTTGAGTTCGGCCAAAAATGCTTCGTAGCTTTGGTCGTCCCGAATGTCCATCCGCAGTGGGAGGATGTTGACAAAGGTGCCAACCAACTTGCGCAACTCCGGCTGGGTTCGTCCCACGACATCTGTTCCAATGATGATGTCGTTGCTACCCGAAATCTTGGACAAGAGCAAATAATAAATGGACAGCAAGAGCATAAAATCAGAAGCATTCGACTGAGAACTCATCGACTTCAAGCGATCATACCACTCTCCTTCTATCTGCAACTCTTGGACACTGGCATCGGTAAAGTCCAGCATGTCTTTGTTGCCCATTCGGGGAAGTTCCAATGTTGGCAAATCGCCAGATAAGCGTTCCTTCCAATACAACTGTTGGTCAGACAATTGATCCAGCAATGCATTTTGCCAATGGGCAAAGTCTACATACCGAATCGACATGTCTTCCAATTGTTCCCCTTTGTAAATGGCCTGAAAATCTTTCATCAAAATATTGAGTGACAAACCATCGCACACAATGTGGTGAACATCTACGAACAGGGTATTTTGCCCCTTGTCCTGATACAATCCAAATCGAATCTGCGATTGATCCATCAGGTCAAAAGGACGGACAAATTCGGCAAAGGCATCCTTGGCAGTCGGATGATCTTCTTTTCGATAGGCATCCAAGCTCAAGGCTACTTGTTCGTGAATCATCTGCATGGCCCCTTCGTCTGTCAATTCAAACCCGGTGCGCAATCCCTCGTGTCGGTTGACCAAAGTTGTCAATGCGTTTGTCAACTGATCCAGGTCGATGGATGCTTCGAGTTGGTAGGCTCCGGCGATGTTGTATTTCAGGTTGGAAGGGTCTTGCAGGTATTCGTAAAACATTCTTCTTTGTGCGGAAGACATCTGGTATACTTGGCGTTCTCCGATGCTCGGAATGTGCTTGGCAGCAGCTGCCTTTTTGTGGGAGATCAAATCGGCCTGTTGCTCGATGGTGGGATGTTCAAAAATCTCCCGGAGCTTGAGGACCGCTTGCAATTCCTGTTGCAATTTGCTGATCAATCGGACGGCCAAGATGGAATGTCCACCCAAGTCAAAGAAGTTGTCCGTGACCCCAAACTTGTCTTCCTCAATGGCAAGTAGTTCAGACCAAATGGCGGCAATGACTTTTTCAGCATCGCTTGTCGCAACCTTGATCTGCGCTTCCTTGGATCCCACTTCTGGCGTGGGCAAGGCCTTTCGATCCACCTTTCCATTTTTGGTCATGGGGATTTTATCCAATCGAATGAAGTGGTCGGGGATCATGTAAGCAGGCAAGTCTTCATTGATGAACGTACTCATTTCCTCCTCTTCAAAATCTCGTTCTGCGACATAGTACGCACAAATGAATTTGTCGTACTTGCTTCGGGCAATGGCGTGGGCCAATACTTGTTCAATGCCGTCCAGTTGGAGCAAACGACTCTCGATGTCTCCCAACTCAATCCGATAGCCTCGAATCTTGACCTGGAAATCTTTTCGTCCCAAAAACTCCAAATTTCCATCGGCAAACCAGCGGGCGGTATCTCCGGTATTGTACAACATTTCTCCCTCGTAGTAAGGGCTGGGGATGAACTTTCGATCGCTGAGTTCCGGATCGTTGAGGTACCCCACTGCCAAACATTGGCCACCGATGAACAAGTTGCCCGGCACTCCAATGGGACAAAGCTTTTTGTCATCGTCCAGCACGAGGTACTTCGCATTTTGGATGGGCTTGCCGTAGGGGATGCTTCGCCAATTCTTGTCGATCTCTGTAGGCTCAAAAAAGTTGGACCAAATCGTCGCTTCCGTCGCACCTCCCAAGGCAATGAATCTGTAGTCATCCGAGAAGAGGTTTCGCATCTGTACGGGCATCTGCAAGGGAATCCAATCTCCACTGGAAAAGGACAAGCGAAGTTTTCCCTTTGCTTTTGTATCTGCCTGTCTGATTTCCAAAAATGGAATCACCTGTTGCAACATGGCCGGGGCAGAATCCCAGAAGGTGATGCCTTCTTCGATGATGATGTTGGCCAAGATTTCAGGATCATCCAATTCCGTTCGGTTGGCAATTCGCAGCGTAGCACCTGCAGACAATCCACCAAAGATGTCATAGACCGACAAGTCAAAACTGACCGAGCTGACCATGAGGATCTTGTCCGACTCCCCTACCCCATAGGTGTTGTTGACCCACTCGATCAAGTTGATGGCAGGCTTGTGTTGCACCGCCACTCCCTTGGGGGTACCAGTCGAGCCAGAGGTAAAGATGACATAAGCCAAATCGCTCACCTCATTGATTCGATTGGGATTGGTCACTGGATAGGTCTCGACATCCACTGCTTCGATCTGATCTTGCTCGTGTTCGTCAATGCCAATGAAAAAGTCGGCATCTTCTTGCAGGCAAATCATCTTGTGAATGCTCGCCACTTGCTCGCGATGTGCAGCGGGGGATAGATAGTCGGTATTGTTGGTCACAAAAATCTTGGTCTCCACTGTATTCATAACCGTCAGCTTGCGATTCTCGGGCAAGTATGGTTCAATGGGAATGTACTTCCCGCCTGCCTTGAGAATGCCAAACAGAGCGGCAATCAACCGGACATCCCGATCCATCACAACCACTACTGAGGTTTCTCTTCCCACCCCTTGCTCGCGCAGATAGTGGGCCAAGCGGTTCGACGCCTTGTTCAACCAATCGTAGCTGTAGGATTTTCCATTGGAGATGATGGCGATCTGATCTGGTGTGCGTTCCACTTGTTCTTCAAAAATCTCTACCATCGTTTTGTCTACTGCGTAGGGATGGTCTGTATCGTTGAAGTCAAATAGGATTTGCTGGCTCTCTGCTTGGGTCAACATGGGCAACTGATCAATTCTACAGAATGGATTCTTGGCTGCTTCCGTCAACAAGACATTGAAGTGCTGTGCCATTCGCTCGATGGTGGCGCGCTCGAATAGATCGGAACTGTACTCGATGCTGATTTCCAAACCGTCGGCACTTGGCAAGACGATGAAGTTCAAATCGTACTTGGAAATGCCCATGTCAAAGTCCACTGCCTGTGCTTGGGTCTCGCCAAAGTAGAGTTCGGAAACTGCTGCGAAGTTTTGCAAAACCAACATGACTTGGAAAAGTGGTGTCCGACTCAAATCGCGATGTGTGATGTTGTCGTCAATGACTTTTTCAAAAGGTGTTTGCTGGTATTCGTAGGCTTCGAGCGTATTGTCTCTGACCAGTCGCAACAGCTCGCGGAAAGAAGGTTGTCCGCTCAGGTCGCTGCGCAGTGCCAGGGTATTGATGAAGTAACCAATCAGTTGTTCGACTTCTACCTGTTCCCGATTGGCAATGGGTGTGCCGATGCAAATGTCGGTCTGTCCGCTGTAGCGATGCAGCAAGACCTTGAGGACCGATAGCAAGACCATGAACAGGGTCGCATCTTCTTGTCGAGCCAGCCGTTCCAATTGATCGCTGAGGTCTTTGCCCAGTGCAATGTCAACGCTGCTTCCGGCCGTCGTCTTGTGGGCCGGACGAATGAAATCGGTTGGCAAGTTGAGGGGTTCTACATCCTCCAATTTTTCCGACCAATAAGCAAGGTGTTCCTTCAATCTGTCACCAGACAAGTAGTCTCTTTGCCAAATGCTGTAGTCTGTATAATCAACAGGCAATTCTGCCAACTCGGGTTGTTGTTCCGCTGCCAATGCCCGATAGACCTTTGTCAATTCTTCTGCAAAAATCAACAAAGACCAACCGTCGAAGGCTATGTGGTGAATCACCATCACCAGGGTGTCGTATTCTTTGTCGGTATGGACAACGGCTGCCCGGATCATGTGGTCTTTCTGTAGGTCAAAGGGCTGATTGATCAGCGCTTGAATGTGCTGTTGGGTCTTTTCTTCTTCCCATTCGCTGGCGTCGATGATGGGACCGAGCTGCCAGTTGTTTTCGGGCAGAACACATTGGTAAGGCACAGCATCCTCTTCCTTGAAAATGGTTCGGAGGGCTTGGTAGCGATTGACGAGGTATTGAACCGATTGCTCCAAAATGGCCACATCTACAGGTCCATCCAAATCGAGGATCAAAGGCATGTGGTAATGGGTACTGCCTTCAAACTTGTCGACAAACCACAGTCGTTCCTGACCATAGGAAAGCGGAATGCGTTCTGGCTTGTCCAACACCTTGGGAATGGAAACTTCTTTGTCATGTTGACCAGTCGAAATGCTGGCAGCGAAGTCTCTGATGGTAGGATGTTGGAAGAGGGTTCTGATCGGTGTGGAGATGCCCAATTCTGCCTGAATGGCGACGACGATGCGGTTGGCCAATAGAGAATGACCGCCCAAATCAAAGAAGTCGTCTTCTACACCGATGGATTCCAAGCCGAGGAATTTCTCCCAAATGCCCGCAATGCTTGCTTCCAATTCATTGGCCGGAGCGATGTACTCCTTGCGTCCCAATTCATTTCCATCTGGTTGTGGCAATGCCTTTCGATCTACCTTTCCATTGGGTGTCAAGGGCAGGTCTTCCAACTCGACAAAACAATTGGGCAACATGTAGCTGGGCAATTTCTGCTTGAGGTACTTTTTGGTGCGGACGGCATCAAAGGCTCCATCTGCCACTACATAAGCAATGAGGTGTTTGTTGCCTCTCTTGTCTTGCCCTACCGATGCAACTGCTCTGCCAATGCCTTCCACTTCTTCCAAAATGGTTTCAATCTCTGCCAATTCTATTCTGTATCCCCGGATTTTCACCTGATAGTCCACCCGACCAGAATACTCAATCTGTCCATCGGGCAGCCAGCGGGCCACATCTCCGGTGCGGTACAAACGTCTCGTACTACCATCGGCAAAAGTGTGCTCCACAAATCTTTCGCTGGTCAAATCAGGACGTTTGAAATAGCCTCTTGCCAAGCCATCCCCTCCGATGTACAACTCGCCCCACAAGCCAATGGGCTGCACGGCCAAGTCTTCGGTCAGAATGTAGATTTGGGTATTGGCAATGGGCTGGCCAATTCGCACAGCTTGTTGTGGGTTGAGTTCACACATGGAAGACCAAATCGTTGTTTCCGTCGGGCCGTACATGTTCCAAGTCTTGTCTTGTCCCAGGGCCACCAATCGATCTTTGAGCGATTCGGAGATGGCTTCTCCTCCCGTCAACACATTCACCTGGGCCTCGTTGCGCCAGCCAGCATCCAAGAGCATTTGCCATCGGGATGGAGTGGCTTGCATGTGGGTGGGCGCGTTGCCGTCGATGTAGGGAATGAGTCGGGCAGGGTCGGCAGCCAATTGATCGCCAGCCATGATCAGGCATCCACCCGATGTCAATGGCAGGAAGAATTCCAAGTAGGCGATGTCGAAGCTGAAAGTCGTGACACTCAGGAAGCGGAGGTTTTCGTCTGCTCCCAGATTGTCTGTCATGGAGCAAATGAAATTGTGCAGGGCCTTGTGCTCGATCATGACACCCTTGGGACGTCCTGTGGTACCAGAGGTGTAAATGGTGTAGGCCAAGTCACTTGCCGTTGGGAAATGGGAGTGAATATTTTCTCCTTCTACTGCGTCGATCAATGGCCAATCGGCGTCCAATTCGATTCGAGTCACGCGACTGGATGCAGATGTTGCCCTGCGTTGGTTTTGCATGCTGATCAGCAGCGGACTGCCAATGTCTTCCAAGATGTAATCGGTGCGATCTTGCGGCATTTCGGGATCGATGGGAACAAAGGATGCCCCCGTTTTCAAGACCCCCAAAATACCGATGATCATTTCCAGGGACCGATTCATGCAAATGGGAACGATGGAAGAAGACTCCACTCCTTGCTGCCGTAGGTAGGCTGCCAATTGGTCAGACTTTTGGTTCAATTCTACATAGGTCAATTCTGCACCTTCGAATGAAATGGCAGTTTGACCTCCGCGTTTTTGCACCTGTTGCTCAAAGACTTCCAGAACGGTTTCTCCTTCCGGATAGCGAGCAGCTGTATCGTTGAATTCATCCAACAGTAGATTTTTTTCTGCCGCTGGAATCCAGTTGATGGTTTGCACTTCTCGTTGTGCTCCAAGAGAGATTTCGCTGAGAACTTGTCTGAGCTGAGCCATCATGGTTTTCACATATCGCTCATCCAACACAGCATTGTTGTAACTGAACCGGATCAACAGTTCTTCTTCTGCTACCACGGTCAAGGTCAAGGCATAATTGTTTTGCTCCTCTGCTTCGATTCGCTCGATTTGCAAACTTGTGCTGGCCTTGGCGGCTTCTTCTACCGGATAGTTTTCAAATACCAAAATGGAATCAAACAGCTCGGTGGTCAAACCAGCGATGGACTGAATGTCTGCCAAGGGCGTGTGCTGGTATTCGCGCGATGCCGTATGTTGTTGCTGGATCTGTGCCAGCCAGTCTCCGATGCTGCTGTCTTCCTCTATGCCAATGCTGATGGGAATGGTATTGATGAACAAGCCAATGCGACTTTCGATCTGCTCCAAGGCGGACACCCGACCTGAAACCGTCGTTCCAAATGCAACTTGTTTGGCATTGGTGTATTTCGACAACAAAAAGGACCAGGCTCCTTGCAGGACCGTATTGATGGTCACCCGACATTCTTGGGCCAACTTCTGGATCCGCTCTGTCAATTCCCGATCGATTAGGCAGTGATCCGTCCGATTGCCAAAGTGCTTGTTGCGCTCCGCAGCGCCATCGATGAAGGGCAAGAGGCTTGGTGCCTGGAGAGAGGCCAGTGATTGCTTCCAGTGATTGGTGGCATCCAGCTTGGACAATCCATCCAGGTATTGTATGAAATCCCTGTAATTGTCAACTGGCTTTTCGACCAAGGTCTCTCCTTTGACAAGGGCATCGTAATGCGACAAGAATTCGCTGAGCAAAACGGAAAAAGACCAACCGTCCCAAAGGATGTGGTGACTGGTGAGGATCATTTTCACCCGCTCGGCTGGCAGCTTCACCAAAGTAATTCGCAACAGAGGTGCTTGCCGGAGATCAAAGGCTTTTTGCTTGTCCTCTCGCTGCAACTTCTCGATCTGTGCTTCCAGTTCTTCTCCCTGCAGGTGGGAACAATCCAACTCGACCAGGGGAATGTCTGCGTTTTGGAAAACGGCCTGCACGGCTGCATCGAAAGGCTCAGAAAAGTAAGCGGTGCGAAGGCTGCTGTGTTCTCGGATGACTTGTGCCCATGCCTGGTGGAAATGATTTTGATCCATTCCATTGGCAAATTCACAACTGAATTGCACATTGTAGCCATTGGCATCTTGGTCGTACAAACTGTGAAACAACATCCCCTCCTGCAGTGGACTCAAGCGATACACGTCCTCCACTTCATAGGGATGGTCTGCTGCCAAAAATGCTGTCAGCTTTTCGTGACTGGCCATGTCCGCCAACCCATAATCAGAAGGTGTCGCCACTGATTCATCCTGTGCCATGCAATGCGCAACAATGGCCAACAATTTTTGCTTGTAATCGGCCGCCAATTGCTCAATGGTTGATGCCTCAAAACGATTTTCATCAAAGCTCCACACCATTGTCAACTGTCCGTTTTGCACCATGCCATTGACGCCGAGTTGGTTGGGATTTTCATTGTCCAATCCGATGTCGGTTCCAGTGGACTCAGTGGCTGGGCGGATGGCAGCATCTTGTGCAAGTGTCAGATCAAAGTTGCCCAAGTAGTTGAAGACCAATTGGTCAAACTCTTTTTGCAGGATGGCATCTTGGCTGTATTTTGGATGAAGATGACGCAAGATGCCAAAGCCCATGCCCTTGTTGGGAATGCGACGCAATTGCTCTTTGACGGCGATGATGTGGTCTGCAATGGCATCTGTCTGTGGGAGGCGAAGACGCAAAGGGAACAGGCTGGTGAACCATCCGATGGTCCGACTCAGGTCTATGCAGTCTGAGAGTTCTTCCCGGCCATGGCCTTCCAATCCCAGCAAGATGTCGCCATCGTTTTTCCAGGCACCAATGCTTTCTGCCAAGGCAGTCAAAAGCAGGTCATTGATCTCTGTGTTGTAGGCATGGTGACTGTGTTGCAACAAATTGGTCGTCTCTTCTGCGCTGAAGACCAGCTCGTGGTGGCGGGTGTTGCGGAAGCTGGACGGTCCGTTGTAGTCTTTGTCCTGTGGAAGGGCAGACACCTCCTTGAGTGCATTTTTCCAATGGGCCATTTCCGTGCTCATCAGCTTGCTGCTCGCCGCTTCTGTCAGCAATGTTTGCCACTGACGGTAGGAGCTGGTTTTGCGTCCCAGGTCAATGGCTTTGCCTGCTGCGAGATCAGACAGAGCGGATGACAACTGTCCGAGTAGGATGCGCCAGGAAACACCATCGACCGCCAAGTGATGGACGAGGATGAAAAGGCGATTGCTCTCTTCTGTCGATGGTGTCTGGATCAGCACAAAGCGATGCAATGTCCCCTCCTTGATCGACAGGCTCTTTTGATACTGTTCGCAAATGGCGGTGATTTCTTCCTGGCTGTTTTCCGTATGCAATATGTCAACGAGTTCCAATGTTGCTGCTGCCTCTCCATACGATTGCCGAGGCTGCTGATCGTCTTCGAACTGGTAGATCAAACGAAGAGCATCGTGTTGTTCGACAATGGCGGTGATGGCCTGACGGACTTGTTCTTCGTCGATTTGTTTGTCGATTTCCAATAAGACCGACTGATTGAAATGATCGGCTTGTTGAAGGGAGCGGGCAAAGAAGTTTTGTTGGATGGGCAACATTCCCAGCTCACCTGTCAGCATGCCTTGCTCTGCTTGCTGCGCTCCTTCGGCCCGAACTTGCCCGGCCAACTTGGCAATGCTTTGGTGGGAAAATACGTCCTTGACTTTGAAGGTAAACCCACGGTCTTTGGCCCGACTCACAAACTGGATGGCCAGAATAGAGTCTCCTCCCAGCTCAAAGAAATTGTCATGCACACCTACTTGCTCTACCCCCAACAGTTCCTGCCAAATGCTGGCAAGCGCAACTTCTGTCTCTGTTTGGGCTGCCACAAATTCTTCACTGGCCAAGTCCAACAACGCTGGCTCAGGCAAGGCGCGTTGGTCCACTTTTCCATTGGGATTGAGTGGGAAGCTCTCCATGGGAATGAATAGAGAAGGCACCATGTAATCTGGCAATTGCTCCAAAAGTTCCTCCTTGGCAGCAGTTGCTTCAAAGCCTTCGGTGACCAGTACGTAGGTCAACAAACGCTTGCGACCATTGATCTCCCGAATCAATACCACGGCTTCCCGAATGTGTGGAAGCTGTTCGATCTGGCGTTCAATTTCTCCCAATTCAATCCGGTAGCCCCGCAACTTCACTTGGCTGTCGGTCCGACCGATGAACTCCAAACTGCCATCTGACAAACGGCGCACCAAATCGCCCGTTCGATACAGTATTTGGTGATCTGGATTTTGCTTGTCAAAAGGGTTGGCGATGAAACGCTCTTTGCTCAATTCCGGTAAGTTCAGGTAGCCTTTGCTCACCCCAAGTCCACCAATGTACAACTCTCCCACAATGCCAATGGCACATAGATTGCCCGATGGATCGAGCACATATGTACTGGTGTTGGACAGTGGATAGCCAATGGGAATCGTGGCGGTATTTTCGTACGCATTGATGGGGTAATAAGTCGCGTAAGTTGTCGTTTCTGTTGGTCCGTATACGTGTACCAGGCGATCGGGGCCCATGTGGTCAAGGGCCTTTTGGACATGTGCTACTGAGACCAATTCTCCTCCAAACAAAAGCTTGCGCAGTCCTTTGAAAACAGTCACATCGTAGTCTACAATGGCGTTGAACAAAGCAGTGGTCACAAAGAAAACCGTGATGTCGTGCTGGCGAATCAAAGCGGCCAATTCTGCTGGGTTGGAGGCTGCCGACTGTGGAATCATGTACAGACTGCCACCGTTGAGCAAGCTGCTGTAAATGTCGTAAGTCGATCCATCAAAAGCATAGTTGGACCACTGAATGACCCGGTCGGTATCGCGCACAGCAATCGGACCTTTTTCATGGGCCAATTTCAATATGTTGGTTTGGGTAATGCGGATGCCCTTGGGCTTTCCGGTCGTACCCGAGGTGTACATGATGTAGGCGATGTCTTCCACTTCGTAGCTCAGTTCGAGCGCTTGTGCAGAATGCTTGCTGCAGTCCCGACAGTCCACTGGCTGGGCAGAAGCAAAGGCATCGTCCAACAAAGAAGGGTCGTTGTAAATGATGTGGGTCGCCGCTGCATCTTCCAAAATGTATTGCAAGCGATCGATGGGATACTCCGTATTGAGCGGCACGTAGGCACAACCCACTTTGAGGATGGCCAGCATGGACACGATCATGTCGATGCCCCGTTCCATCACAATGGCAATGTTGCTACCGGGACTGGCGCCGCTATCCAACAAAAGATGGGCCAATCGATTGGATATTTCGTCCAGTTCCCGGTAATTCAACTTTCCATTGCCAAATGCCACTGCGTCGGCTTGCGGATGCAATCGGACCCGCTGTTCGAACAATTCTTGGATCGTCTTCGCCCGCGGATAGTCGGCGGTAGTAGCATTAAAACTATACAACAACTGATTCTTTTCGTATGGGGTCAACATCTTCAAATCGCCAATGCGCTGCGTCGGTTGATCGACGATGGCCCGCATCAGACTTTCGAAGTGTTTGCCCATTTGCTGGATGGTCGACGGCTTGAACAAATCGGTGGCGTATTCCACGTCAATCGTCAGACCTTCCTTGGATTCTCTTAGGTTGACTGTCAATTCGAACTTGGAGGTTTCGGTATTGACATAGGAAGGGGTCAGCTGTACGTCTCCCAAATGGATGTCCATGTCTGCAATGTCTTTTTGCAGGGCAAACATCACCTGGAAGAGTGGCGTACGGCTCAAGTCTCTTTGGGTGGTGGTGTGGTCGATGACCTTTTCAAAAGGCACTTGTTGGTTTTCCTGTGCTTCGAGCATGCTGGTCTTCAATTCGTACAGCATCTCCAAGAACGTTTTCTGGCTGTCCAGATGACTGCGCACGGCGAGGGTGTTGACGAAGAAGCCAATAAGGTCAGCCACTTCGGCTTGTTCGCGATTGGCGATGGGCGTTCCCACACAGATGTCATTTTGCCCGCTGTAGCGGTAGAGCAACACCTTGAAAATGGCCAACGTGAGCATGAAATGAGATACACCTTCTGCTGCTGCCAAATCGCGCAATTCATCGCTGAGTGTCTTGTCGATGGAGAAGCGATGGTTGTCGCCTCTGTAGGATGTCTTACTGGGGCGAGCGTAGTCCAATGGCAATTCCAAAGATTCTACTCCTTGCAGTTTTTGCTCCCAATAAGCCAGTTGCTCTTCGATTCTTTCTCCGGTCAAATGCGTCCGTTGCCAAAGGCAGTAATCAGAATACTGGATGGGCAATGCGTCCAATTGCACTCCTTGTCCGGAAGACAGTCCCTGGCAAATCTGCCGCAATTCTTCGATGAATGGCGTTACAGACCAACCGTCAAAAGCGATGTGGTGCATGACCAATACCAACTTGTCCACTCCACTGGCGGCTCTCAGGATGCGCAGGCGAATCATGTGGTCTTTGGACAGATCAAAAGGCTGATTCACATAGCGTTGAATTTGCAACTCGATCTCGTCGGAAGCAAGTTGGGAGACGTCCACCAGATCGTGAGCTGTCCATGTATTTCTAGGCAACAAAGTCTGATAAGCTTGTCCTTTTTCCTCCTGGAAAATGGTCCGCAGACTTTCCTGGCGATTGACCAACTGCTGCACGCTCTGGCAAAGCAATTCCCGATCAATGGCACCATTGGCCGTCAGGACCACAGGGACATGGTAGTGGTGACTGCCTTCCAATTGATCGATGAACCACAGCCGTTCTTGGGCAAAAGACAGCGGAATGCGATCGCCCTTGTCTGCCACCAGCGGAATGTCTTGGGTCGAGGAAGCCTCTTGTCCATCAATGTGTTCAGCCAATTCGCCCAGCTTTGGATACTCGAAAAGGGAACGGATGGAAACCGCTACCGAAAGCTTGTTCTTGATCAGGCTGGCCAAGCGGGTTGCCAAAATGGAGTCACCTCCCAACTCGAAAAAGTGATCATTCTTCCCAATCCGGCTGACGCCCAACAGCTCTTGCCAAATGCCTGCCAAGGCCACCTCTGTAGCAGAAGTCGGCGCACGGTATTCTTCCGATCCCAAACTGTCGATGTCGGGCTGTGGCAAGGCAGCTTGGTCAACTTTGCCATTGGGATTGAGGGGAAAATGGTCCATGGGAATGAAAAGAGCAGGCACCATGTAGTCGGGAATCTGCTTCTTGAGCTGTTCCCTGGCCACACTGGCGTCGAATCCTGGCTCGTGCAAAACATAGGTCAGCAGGCGCTTGAGGCCATTGATCTCCTTGATCAAAACAACTGCTTCGCGCACCTTGTCCAACTGCTCAATCTGTCTTTCAATTTCTCCCAGTTCAATGCGGTAGCCCCGCAGCTTGACCTGACTGTCTCTGCGTCCGATAAAATCCAAACTGCCATCTGGCAAACGACGCACCAAGTCACCCGTGCGATAGAGGCGGCTGTTGTCAAAATTGTCGGGATCAAATGGGTTGGGGACGAAACGCTCGCGGCTCAACTCGTCCAAATTCAAATACCCCCTGGATACGCCGAGGCCGCCAATGTACAATTCGCCTACTACCCCAAGCGGGCTGAGTTGGGCTGCCTCGTCGAGTACGTAGGTGGTGGTGTTGGACAGGGCATAGCCAATCGGAATGGTCGAGGTATTGTCGTAGCTGTTGATGGGAAAATAAGTTGCATAGGTCGTTGTCTCTGTTGGGCCGTATACGTGGACCAATCGATCGGTGCCCATGTAGTCGAGGGCTTTTTGCACGTGTGCCACAGACACCAATTCTCCTCCAAAGAGCAATTTGCGCAAGCCTTGGAAGGCCGTCACGTCATAGTCTACGATGGCGTTGAACAGAGCGGTGGTCACAAAGAAAACAGTAATTTCCTGTTCGCGTATGATGCGCGCCAATTCAGCGGGGTTGGCAGCTGCCGATCCGGGGATCATGCAAAGGCTGGCTCCGTTGAGGAGGGCGTTGAATATTTCATAAGTACATCCATCAAAGGCATAGTTGGACCACTGAATCATCCGATCGCTGGAACGGACGGAAATGGCTCCTTTTTCATGTGCCAATTTGAGGACATTGGTTTGTGTGATGCGGATGCCCTTGGGGCGGCCTGTCGTACCGGAGGTGTACATGATGTAGGCAAAATCCTCCACGTGGTAAATCAGGTTGACAGGGTCGGTTGGATAGTCTGCTGACTTCTTGCAATCCACGGCAACTGCCGAAGAAAACGCCTCGTCCAACAAGGCCTCATCGCTGTAGACGATGTGACTGGAATCTGTATCTTCCAAGATGTACTGCAGACGTTCGATGGGGTATTCGCGATTGAGGGGGACATATGTTGCGCCGGCTTTGAGGATGCCAAATATGGCAATGATCATCTCCAAACTCCGCTCCATGACAATGGCAATGTTGTTACCAGGCCTGGCCCCCATGTCTAGCAGTTGACGCGCCAACTGGTTCGATCTTTGGTCCAATTCCTGGTAACTCAATTGCCTCTGCTCAAATACCAATGCAACTGCATCCGGCGAAGAAGCGACTTGCTTTTGAAACAACTCCTGAATCGTCGCCTCTCGCGGATAGTCAGCAAATGTGTTGTTGAAATCGTATAATAACTGTTTCTTTTCCGTCTGCGTCATCAGGCTCAAGGAACGGACATCGCCCTCAAAGCCAGCGAGCACATCTTTTGTTACTTTGATGAAGTGGCCAGCAAAAGATTGGAGGAAAGTATGGTCTATGTAGTCTTGTTGATAGGCAAATTCGATTTCCAACTCTTCCTTGAAAAAGATGCTGACAGCCAGGGGAATGCCCGTATTTTCGTAGACAGAGCGCAGGCTGACAGAGAAGTGTTGGTTGATGGCGGCTTCGTCCAAAGGATAGTTTTCCACTGCCAATATGGCGTCGAACAATTCCTGGGAAGGACGCAGACCCAATGTCTTTTTGAGATCGTGGTAAGCTGTAAATTTGTGGTCTTCCGATGCGATCAAGTCTTGTTGAACGCGGGCAAACAAATCGTTGAGGGAACTGTCGGCAGCATCGGCAATCCGTATGGGAACAGTATTGATGAAGTTGCCCATCACAGAATCCACGCCATGGACAGAGGAATCCCGATTGGAAACGACGATGCCAAAAATGGCTTCTGCTCCCTGGCTGTACTTCTGCATCAAAATCCCAAAGATGGCATACATGATGGTGGCTTTGGTCACTTTGTAGCGGGCCGACAATTGTTCCAATCCATCCAAAGGCAATTGGTAGGTCAAACGAGAGACCTGTCCACTGCGCTCGTCACCTGGATGCTTTTGGCTGAACAAAGAAGCAGGCTCGGCGCGCGCCATGTAGCCTTTCCAATAATCCGTCGCCGCTTGACGTCCCGCCTTTTTCCGAATGTCGAGATACGTCTCTTTGAAACTCCCTTTGTCCAAAATTTTGATGCTCTCCCCTTTGGTCAACTGACGATAGACATCAAACAACTCCTTGAGGAAAACACCTGTGCTCCAACCATCGTACAAGATGTGGTGATGGGTGATGTTGAGTACAAAAGAAGTGGCTGACAACTTGATCAAACTCACGCGCAGGGGAAGGCTCCCCAAGTCAAAGCGTTCCTTTTGGTCCTTGGCCGTGTGCTTCTCCAACAGGCGAGTGGCCTCCTCTGCTGTCTTGGCAGACAAGTCGTAATACAGAAAGTCGAGTGGACAGTCTTTGAGAATGATCTGCAGCGGCTTGGTGGCTTTGTCCCAACTGAATACAGAGCGAAGCACTTCGTTTTTGGACTGCACCTTGTACAAGGCCTTCTTGAGCAGATTGATGTCCAAGGCTCCTTCCAATTGCAAAGACAATTGCACGTTGTACAGATTCTCATCGCGTCCTTCGAGGTAGTGAAACAACATACCCTTCTGAACTGTACTGAGTTCAAAAATGTCTTGAACGTTGGATTTTTTTATTTTGACCACTGTTTGTGTTTTTTATCTTTTGAAGAATAAAAGGCGCTGCCAATGAGCATAGAAATAGCAGGGCTGTAGCAATGCAAAACTGCCAACAGCAAAAAAATCAATTGAAGAAAAAAGAGGTAAAAATGGATGCTTGTGCCAATCCCACCCGGCCAACTTTTGGGAAGTGGCCGGGTCGGAAATAGAGGATTGGGATCGGGCTCCCGTCGGTTGGACAGGAGCTTGGGTACACAAGTTTTTGAAGTGGTACCGACGAAAGGGTCGGTCAAAAAAGGGTGGTGCCTTCAGACAATGCCGTCGAAAACAAAGTCTACAGGCACCTCACAAAAAATCAACAATGTCTTTCAATGGTTTCTCAAGTGCGGATGCATTCCACCGGATCGCTTTTGGCGGCTCGCAGGGCATGGCTGGCGACGGTCATCCAAGCGATGATCAATGCTGCCAGCAGGGCGACGATGAAAAACCAAAGCTTCAAATCAATTCGATAGGCAAAGCCGTTGAGCCAGGAGCGGATGGCAAAGTAGCTGATGGGCAGTGCAATCACTGAGGCGAATAGGACGACTTTGGTAAAGTCTTTGGACAGCAAGTAGAAGATGCCCACATCGCTGGCGCCCAGTACCTTGCGAATGCCAATTTCCTTCATGCGTCGCTCTGTAGTAAAGGCGGCCAGACCGAAGAGTCCCAAACAAGAAATCAGGATGGCCAGCAGTGCAAAATATCTCGACAGGGAAGCCACGCGTTGTTCGGCGACGTATTGTGCTTGAAAATCTTCATCCAAAAAGCTGAATTCAAATGGGAAACCTGGATTGAATTTGCGGTACAATTGTTCGATGCTTGCAATGGCCTGCTTTTCGCGCCCCGCCTCTATCTTGGCCATGGTCATAAAGGACTGCTCGGGATTGAACTGAACAAACAGCGGTTTGACACTTTCGTAAAAGGACTCGAAGTGGAAGTCTTTGACCACCCCGATGATTTCCTTTTCTTCCCCCAAGAGCGTGATGCGCTTTCCAACGGGATTGTCGAGGTTCATGATGTCGATGGCCGTCTCGTTGAAGATGATCTTGTTTTCTTCTGCCCCATATTCTTTGGCAAAACTCCGACCGTCTTTCATCTCCATGCCCAGGGTTTCCATCAAGCCATAGTCTGCGACCACATTGGTGAAGTTGACATCCTCGTCTGGATTCTTTCCTTCCCATTCAACGCCACCAGTGGAAGAGGTCGCTCCGATGATTTTTTCGCCGATGCCAGAAGCCGCCTTGATGCCGGGGATTTTTCTCAGCTCGTTGTGGAAAGCCTCAGAGTTGCCTGCCAAGGCTCCTTCCTTGTTGAAGTAAACGATGTTGTCTTTGTCGTATCCCAGGTTTTGTGTTTGCACAAATTCAATTTGCTTGTAGACCACCAGGACCGAGACAATCAAGATGATGGACAACATGAACTGGAAAAGCACCAAGCCCTTGCGAGCAAACTGTCCTCCCAGTGAAGAGGTATCAAAATTGCCTTTGAGGACAATGGCCGGATTGAAGCCCGACAGGTAAAAAGCCGGATAACTTCCCGCCAGAAAACTGGTCACTGCAATGATGGCCAAGGCATACAAAAAGAAGCTTCCATTCAGTGCCAAACTCAATTCTTTGCCTGTGATGTAGTTGAAGGATGGCAGCAGTAGATACACAACGACCAAAGAGAGGACAAAGGCGACAGTCGTCATGATGAAGGACTCGCTGAGGTACTGAGAAATCAGCATGCGGCGATCGGCTCCAATGGCTTTCTTGACTCCTACTTCTGTGACCCGACGAGAGGCCTTGGCCGTAGAGAGATTCATAAAATTGATGCATGCCATCAGCAGGATGAAAAAGGCAATGATGGCAAACAATTGCACGTACTCAATTCGTCCACCCGTCTGCTTTCCATTTTCAAAGTTGCCGTGCAGGTAGTTGTCGGCATAGCGGTGAAGGAACAGACTGACATTCGATTCTCTTTCTCTGGCCTTGATGAAGTTGGTCACTTTGCCATTCAAATCATCAAAACTTTTGCCGTCCTTGAGCATCAGATAGGTATAGGGTGCGTGGTTGTCCCAGTGAAGTTTCCGACCCAATGCATCGGATAAGTCCTTGAAGACATCGAAGGGTACCATGAAGTCGAATGACTCGGTAGAACTCTCCGGCAAGTCCTTGAAAATGCCACTCACTTGGCTTTGCGATTCGTAAAATGGCAGGTTCCAATCGATGGATTTGCCAACGACATTGTCTGTCGTTCCAAAAAGCTTATTGGCCAGTGATTCGGAAATGACGATGGCTTTTTTGTCATCCAAGACATTGTTCCGATCGCCGTGCAAAAGGTCAAAAGAGAACATCTTGAAATAATCCTTTCCGGTGAAGGAACCCGCCGCTTTCAGTGCATTGTCCTTGGAAATGGACAGGGTAAACTTGCCGAACAGTTCGGGATGGGTCATCGGTGCGCCATAGGCAATCTCTGGGTACTCATCGACCAGTGCTTCGGCCAGCAGGTCCGGCGTTTCCGGGCGGGTGACAATTTCGTCGGTGTAATCGACATTTTCCATCACCTGCACAAGTTGACCTTCGTGCTCATGGAATCGATCCACATTGACTTCCGACTGTATCCAAAGGTAAATGAACAGCGTACAGGCGAGGCCGATGGAAAGGCCCGTCAGGTTGATGAAAAACGAGGCCTTGTAGCGCAGAAAGTTCCTGTAAATGACTACTAAATTGTGGCGAAACATAAGAATTTTTTGCTTGATTATACCTGGGGCATTGTGGTATAATGGTGAAATAATTTTGGTCTCGTCCCCTACCCCAGCAGGGCGTCGAGTTCTTCTTCGTTCAGATCTACTGCGTCGAAATCAGAGGGGGTAAAGTGTATGTCTTCTTCGCTTCGAATGTGGTCCAGGACCGCATTGAGGTGATGCAAGTATTTGTCTTTGAAGCGCTCTACTGTCAGTCGAGAATGGGCCTTGCTGTTGTAGGCAATGTCCAGCTGTAGACAACCATTGATGATCATCAGGTTGCATTCCATTTTGGTCGTCAAGTGGTTTTCCTCGGCAATCTCACTACCGGAAAATAGGTTGGTGTAGGAGAACAGATCGTTTTCCAACTCCCGACCAAATTGCCCCAAATAATTGAAGCGAATCTCCGATGGGTTCTTCTGATGAGGAAAGGTCTCCGCTCCCATGTATTGCTGGATGCCGTAGCCCAAGCCATTGTTGGGCACTCGTCGCATCTGCTCCTTGACGGCCTTGATCTGCTCGCCCATTCCTCCCCGCTGACTCGTCAAGCGGATGGGGTACATGGCTGTAAACCAACCCACTGTCCGGGAGACATCAATGCCTTCGATGTGGCGCCCGTGGTTTTCGTGCTCGATGACAAAAAGTTCGCCAGCAGTCCAATCTTTCAAGGTGTTGACCAGGGCCGCATTGAGCAAGATGGGAACATCTGTTTTGTAAGCTTGGTGGGCTTCCTTGAGCAAATAATCTGTTTGCTCCCGGTTGAGTTGCCCCCGGATGGATCGGCGATTTTTCACCGTCCAGTCCTCTGTGGCAAAATCCTGTGGCAGACTGAATTCCATTTGGCTCACCTCATTCCAATAGTTGATTTCGTCAATGCTCATTTCATATGAAGCATATTCTACCAATGCCTTGTGCCAATCGATGGAAGAAGCCGTCTTGGCAGGCAACTCCACACTCTGTCCTTTTTCCAAGCCCTGGTAAATCTGATGGAAATCTTCCAGCAAAATCCGCCAGGAAATGCCATCGACCAACAAGTGGTGGGCCGTGATGCAAAGGTATTGCAAGCGTTGTCCAACCCGCAGGACGCCAGCTTTGAACAAAAGTCCATCGGCCAGGTCAAACTGCGTTTTGAGGGGGGCAAACAAGGCAAACAATTCTTGTTCGCCACTGTACAACTCCTGGGCTGTCAAACTGAATTCCTCTATGACAAAGGGCTGCTTCAAATGGCGATTGTTGAAGTAGAGTTCTTGTTCATCCAAGCGGTAATTGAGTCTCAATGCATCGTGCTGTTCCAACAACATTTCGAATGCTTCTTTCAGCAGGTCCATCTGTATGGCCCGGTTGAGTTTGAGCAATACCGATTGATTGAAGTGATGTGGATTTTCAAATTGTTGCTGGACGAACCAGGATTCAATCGGAGTCAATCCACGCGCTCCTTGCTGGATGCCTTGGTCGTATTGGTGGGTGGACTCGCGCACACTTGCCCGAAGGCTGATCTGCTCAATGGTCTGATAAGTCAGGATGTCCTTCACATCAATCCCAATGCCTTTGGCGGCCAAGCGAGAGGCAATCTGTACGGCTTTGATGGAGTCTCCTCCCAATTCAAAAAAGTTGTCGCCGATGGTGACTGGCATCTCCAATATGCTTTCCCAAGCACTGACAAAATGCTGTTCCATTTCATTTCGTGGCTGCAACACTTCTTCGTCCTTGACGGGTTGTGGAAGGGCGCGGTAATCGATCTTTCCATTGATGGTCAGCGGGATTTGCTCCAATGCAATGAAGTGCATCGGCATCATGTAGTAGGGCAATCGCTCTGACAAAAAGTGGCGCAGGCTGGCGGCATCGGTGCGATTGGTCTGATCGTGGCAGCAGTAGTAGGCATACAAAATGGCTGCATCCGCTTCGTTCTTTTCCAAGCGAACCAAGGCATCGCTTACTGCCGGATGGCTCTCCAGTTGTTGCTCGATTTCTGCCAACTCAATGCGGTATCCATTGATCTTGACTTGGTGATCGACTCGCTGGATATACTCCAACTTGCCACTGGCCAGTCTTCTGACAATGTCCCCACTCTTGTACATCCACTGACCTGCAGAAAATGGATTGGGAACAAAGCGGTCTCTGGTCAATTCAAATCGATACAAGTAGGCCTTGGCCAAGCCTTCGCCAGAGACATACAATTCTCCTTTCACGCCAGTGGCTACCGGTTTGTAAAAGGCATCCAAGACATAAATCTGGGTGTTGGCAGCCGGGATGCCGATGGGAACTGTATTGGTTTTCTCCGCTGGATCGAAGCGATGGATCATGCAACCCACCGTGGCTTCCGTCGGTCCATATTCATTGTAGATTTCCACCCGACCACCAAATAAGTCGTGAATGTCTTTTGCCAACTCGTATTCGAGGGCTTCCCCTCCAACGATGAATCGGCGAATGCTGGATTGAAATCTTTTCTCAAAGCGATCACTTTTGCGCAGCAAGCGCAGATGGGATGGGGTCAGTTTGACGATCTCGGCCTGATTGTCGGCCAAGACCGTATCCAGCAGTAGGCTTTGTTTGTCTTCCCCGTAGATCAACAAGCGGTTGCCTGTGGTCAGGGGGATGAAAATGGAGGTGACGGTGAGGTCGAAGGAAACGGAAGTGAAAAGCGGGAAGGCGGCTTGCTCTCCCTGCAAATATTCTTCGGTTGCCCAGTCGATGTAATTGACCAGAGAATCATGTCCGATCATGACGCCTTTGGGGCGGCCCGTTGTACCGGAGGTATAGATGACATAGGCCAAATCATCGGCTGTACCCCTTTGTTCTTTCAGAGGGGAAAGGTCTTCCGCTGCTGTCCACTTGTCCAATTCGATGCTTTCCAAACCACTCTCTTGACGCAATTGTCTGGTCAATTCTCGCTGCTTGGAATCGGTCAACAAAAGGCGGGCCTTGCTGTCTTCCAGAATGAAGCGAATGCGTTCTGCTGGTAGGTCTGTATCTATGGGTACGTAGGCAGCGCCCGTTTTCAGCACGGCCAACAGACTGATGATGAACTCGGGAGAGCGATCCAACAAAATGCCAATGATGTCATTGGTGTCTACCTGTCTTGATGCAAGATCAGCAGCAAGCAAAGCAGCTTGTTGGTTCAACTCGGCATAGGTCATTTTCTCTGTTCCGGAGATCAATGCAATGGCCTTGGGTTGTGCCTTAGCCCTGGCTTCAAACAAGTGATGGATGCAAGTATCGCGAGGACGTTCCCGATCTGTGTTGTTGAAGTCTTGGATGATGTTTTTGTATTCGACTGTATCTAGCAAAGGAAGATCGGCGATGCGGGCGCTTGGCGTGCGAGTGGCTTGCTCGGACAGGTGGATAAAGTGCTTGGTCAAGCGCAAGATGGTGTCTTTGTCAAACAGCTCATCTGCATACTCTAAGGCACAAGAAATGTTCGCCTCGTCAAAGACCTCCATGGTCAGATCAAACTTGGAAAAACCAGGATCGAAAAAGTGACGAGACAGGCCAATGGAGCGATTGTTCAAAACGGGCAGTCCCATGCTCTGGAAAACAAACATGGTATCGAAAAGAGGACTCCGGCTCACATCGCGTTTCAAATCCAAGGACTGAATGAGATCGTCAAAAGCATATTGCTGATGGCGAAGGGCCGAGCGCATTTGTTGGCTTTCTCTTTCCAATAGCGACAGAAAGCTCTCGTCTCCGGAGATGGTGTTTCGCACTGCCAAATTGTTGACAAACATCCCCTGCATCGCTTGGACATCGGGATGTCTTCTGCCCGCAATCGGCACGCCAATGATGCTCTCTTCCTGGGTCGAGTACTTGGCCAGCAACACTCGATACAAGGACAACAAGAGCACATGCAAGGTACAGCCCTGCTGATTGGCCAGGCTTCGCAATTGTTGAGACAGAGAAGTTCCCAAGTCAAATTCCATCTTGCCTCCTGTCCGCTTCAACAGCTTGGGCCGACGCTTGTCCAATGGCAGTTCCAGCAGGGGAATGTCTCCCGCAAAGGTCTGCTGCCAATACTGTTCAGCAACTTCGTCCATTGCCTGTGCCCCTTCCCACACAGCGTAATCTTTGAACTGAACAGAAGGCCTTGGCAGTTTGATGTCTGCATACAATGCCAGCAGTTCGCCGATGAAGTGGTGGACAGACATTCCATCTGAGATGATGTGGTGAAAGTCCAGAAAGAGGATGTGTTCAAAATGGTTGAGCGTCAGCAGGCTGGCGCGCAGCAAGGGGGCCCTTGTCAGGTCAAAAGGCTGAACGAGGGATCGCAATCTTTCCTGCAGACCATCAGGAGAAACCTGGTAGCGCCCCATCGAAAAGTCCGATGATTCACCAATGCAAAAAACCGGTTCCTCCCGAGGGTGAAAAGTCATGCGAAATACGTCGTGTCTTTCGATCATGGCCTTGATGCATCCTTCTACCCGATCGGCGGAAATTTTCCCATCGATCTTGAGGGCAAAGGGCATGTTGTAAGCAGTCGAATCGGGATCGAGTTCCCAGCTGTAATACAATCTTTTCTGGGCAGATGCCAAAGAGTAGTATCGCTGGGTGTCAGCCACGGGGACCGGCTCGTATTGTTGGGGCCTACAGCCCGCTATTTCGCTGGCCAGTTCCCGGACAGTCTGTTTTTCGTACAGCAGATCAAAGGGCAATTCGACTTGAAATTTCTTCCAAACTTTAGCGCCAATTTGGGCCGCCTTCAAAGAGTTGCCGCCAATTTCAAAAAAGCGATGGGTCACACCGATTTCGTCGGTCTGCAAAACGGCCTTCCAAATTTTGAGCAGTGTTGTTTCTGTGTCGTTTTGTGCTGGCACGATGGCAGAGAGTGTGGTCGCCGCTTGTTGCAACAGCTCCTGTAGCTGCTGTTCTATTTGGGCGAACTGTCCCTTGCGGTAGCGCTCCAGTAGGCGATAGCGTTGCAATTTTCCACTGGTTGTTCTGGGAATGTCTTTGACCGGGATGATCCGATCCAATTCAAAGCCTGCCTGTAAATTGATGTGGGCTTTGAGCTGGCGGACGATGGGGACAAAGCTTTCCAAACCAGAGCGGTGAAAGACAAATGCCAACACCTCCTCCTTTTGGCCTTCGTGATTGAACAAGCCACCGACGACAATCTTATTCAGCTCAATGCTGTCAACCTCCAGCGCCATTTCTTCAATGTCGTGTGGGTAGTAGTTTTGACCATTGATGAAGATGATGTCCTTGGCCCGACCCGTGATGTACAAGGCTCCTTCGCGCAGGAATCCCAAATCTCCGGTATTGAGCCAGCCATCTTCGTGCAAGACCTTTTGGGTGGCTTCCTCATTGTTGTAATATCCGCTGGTAACATTGTCGCCTTTGATCTGCACATAGCCAATGACGTTTTCCGCTGCAAGCTGGTTGTCGGCATTGGCAATGCGCAATTCACAATCGTTGATGGCCGTCCCTACATTCATAAAGGAGATGGCCTTTTCGGGATCTGTCGTCGGGACAATCTCGTCGCCAATGTTCATCTGATCGCGATCCAATTGGCAGGCGATGTACTCTTCTTGCAAACCAGAAATGGAGACGGCCAGACTTGCCTCTGCCAATCCGTATACGGGACACATGGCGGTCCGCTTGAGTCCGTACTGGGCCATGCGGTCGAGAAATTCCCGGCAGATGACTTCCGAAATGGGCTCGGCCCCGTTGTAGACGATGCGGACGTGAGACAATTCCCAATCAAACTGTTGAGAAGGTGGGCAGTGGCGCATCAAGTATTTGTAGCCAAAGTTGGGCGAGCACAAAACGGTGGCCTTGTAGCGATGGGCAACATCCATCCAAATGGCTGGACGACGAACGAAAACTGCCGTGGGCAACAGGTATTGGTTCATCTGACTCAGGAGAGGATTGATGTGAAAGCCGATCATTCCCATGTCGTGGGTCAATGGCATCCAACTGACGGTGGAATCTTCGGGCCGGTAGTTGGCAGCAGCAGCGATGGCACGGACATTGGTGATGAGGTTTTTGTGGGTCAGCACCACGCCTTTGGGTTGGCCTGTGGAACCGGAAGAAAACTGAATGAAAGCGATGTCGTCTTCGTCGGCTTGGTGGATGGTCCCCTCTCCCGATGCTTCCAGCAATTGTGTCAGCTCAATGAAATGACCGCTCACATCGATCTCCAATTCTTCCATGCCTTGAGCAGTGGCAAAAGCAGACAGTCGCTGCAAGTCCTTGGCACTACCGATGAGATGCGGACGGTTCAACACCTGCCAGACGTTGAACAATTTTCTTTTGTGGTCTTCTTTTTTGCCGATGGACAAAGGCACCGGGATGATGCCTCCCAACAAACAAGCCCAGAATGCCAAGAGGAAGCTTTTGTTGTCATCGATTTGGAAGACCAATTCCTCGCCGGGACGGATGCCCTTATCCTGCAGATGCGACAGCAATCTACGAGCAGAGCGGTACAAATCCCGATAGGAAAGAAAATCGCTTTGGTCGCTTCCTCCGATGAAGGTAATGCCCTTGTTGCCATGCTGGCTGCTCTGTTTGAGGACGTCTAGTAAGGTTGTATTTCTCACGAGCTATCAATTTTAGCATGAAAAAAATATTCTGCAGGCCGGAGCTTGCAGCAATATTGAATGGGATTTACCAAGAAGGTTCTGCGACTGGCTTGCCAAATACGCTGTAGATGACCAGTTGATCCTTGGGGCTTACCAGGCGTCGGGGCAAGTTGATGTTGTAGGTTTTGAGCCAGCGGCGAAGGGTTCGGGGGCTGATTCCATATTCATCGGCAATTTGCTGGCGGGTTTTGAATTTGTATATGATTGATATTGCTTCCATTATTGATAGAGTTGATTGGTGGACACATGAATTGATGAAGGTTGCGAGAGAGTCGTTACAGCAGGGCTGCTTGTGGAGCTGTGGGGCGAACTTGGGTACGGTAGCTGTCGAGTTGTTCTAGTTTGAGAATGTCGTAGGGACTGATCTCTACACTTACGGATCGGCGCAGCAATTTGATTTCTACCACCAATAAGTTTTGGGTGCCTCTGCGCAGGTAGGTTCCCTCAACTCCGGAAAACGGTCCGTTGATCATTCTGATCTTTTCTCCCGCCCGCATGGGGATGTCTTCTGCCATTGCATTGCCCAGGACCATTTTTTGGATGGAGTCGATGATGTCTTCTGAAATGGCAGTAGGACTTTTTCGAGTTCCAACCAGTCGGATGGCACCAGGTATGTCATCGACCGTCCAAAAATTGTGTTTGTACATTTTGACAAACAGGTAACCTGGAAACAAAGGAGTGGTCACTTTCTTTTTGCGATCGCTCCACTGTCGGACTTCGGTGCGCATGGGCAGAAAGGATTCCAGGTTTTGTCTTTGGAGGTACATCTGTACTTTTCGCTCGTGTTGGGTCAAGGTATACAGAGCATACCACTGGCGCTTTTGGGTATTGTTCATGATTTTTGGCTTTGGAGTGAGGGAATGCGGTGGCACTAAGCAGGATCAAACATGAAACTCGGATACGACATTTTCGCTGATCACCTTGCCATCCATCAGGCGGATGATGCGGTTGCCAAATTCGGCGCAGTAGGAAGAGTGTGTGACCATGACGATGGTGGTTCCCTGCTGGTTGAGGCGAAGCAACAATTTCATCACATCGTTTCCATTGGTGCTGTCCAGGTTGCCCGTCGGCTCATCGGCCAGGATCAGGTTGGGTTCGTTGACCACGGCACGAGCTACGGCGACGCGCTGCTGTTGACCACCTGACAGTTGCTTGGGAAAATGGTTGCGGCGGTGCATCAAAGACATTTCCTCCAACAAAGCTTCGACCTTTTCCTTGCGCTCTTTGGCAGGCACCTTGGTGTAGAGCATGGGCAATTCGATGTTTTCATAGACGCTCAACTCATCGATGAGATTGAAGCTCTGGAAGACAAATCCGATGTTGTACTTGCGGATGTTGGAGCGTTGGCGCTCGCTGTATCCACTGACCTCCTCGCCCATGAACTGGTAGCTTCCTCCGGTGGGGCTGTCCAGCAAACCGAGGACATTCATCAGGGTAGACTTGCCACAGCCCGACGGCCCCATGATGGATACAAATTCCCCTTGCCTGATCTCTATGTTGATTTCGTTGAGTGCCGAAGTCTCCACATCTTCTGTGCGGTAGACTTTCAATAACTTATGTGTTTTAATCATAATACTTAAAATTCAAAAGTTTACAAATTGAAAAGATTGGTATGTTATCATCTCAATCCAATGTTGATCTTGGTACGGTGATGCTGTCAATGAAAAGCCACTTTGATGAGTTGGCCTGTTCGGTAGATGGGGTATTTCCCCTTGGCGATGGAGAAGTTGTAATCGCTGTCTGTTTCATAGGTGAAGTGGAAGGCCTCCTCCATGAGAAAGTGCGTGCCAGAGAAATATTTGTCGACATTCTCCTCGCTGATGCTCTCCTTCATAAAGTCAATTTCCACACTCTGGTCGTCCAATACGGTAACGATGCCTTTGAAAGGAGCTTGGCAACTTTGAAGTTTGTCGCTTCTCCACTGGCTGGCTGTCAGGCCTTCGATGGGGGTGATGCGGCAGATGCCAAAATTTCTGCATTTCCGACTTGGGACACCGAGTTCTACTCCGGCGATGAATTGGGCGTTGATTGAATGACCTTTGCCATTCGTTTGTGCGAGGGTTTGCGTATTGTCGCTTACGATTGAATTCCATATAAAAAAAGACATAGACACGATTTTGATGAAAAAATATCCGCAGTGTTTTTTGGTCTTGTCGCAATCCCAATCAAAGAATTGATCTTCATTGCCTTCCGTCAAGTCTTGTCAGTTGAAAACTGTAGGCATCCGTCAGTTGGTCGTCTTGTGAGCGATGTGTCGCGGGCAAGGCTCCGCCACTCTGAGTCCCACTCCTTTGTGGCTACATCAGCAATTGCTGTGGCTTCCGTGGATGGAAGACCGGTGATGGTGATGATGGAAGACTGGTTGGCTCCTTGAGCGGTTGTCACCCGCTTAGAGCTTCGGTACTGATCAATGTTGTTGACAGTTCAAAGGTAAGATCCTCGGCTTCAAAAGTCATGGACAATTGTCGATGCCCGGTTTACCCACAAAGTACTGATGAAATCATTTTAAAAATGCAATATCTTGACAATCAGCAAAGTAAAAAGTTCAATTCTTCTGAAAAGGACACGATTTTGATTTTTGTGTCTGTATGTCCTTCTTTGTCGTTGTGTATGCCCCGTGCCGTTGGCCAGGGGAAGTCGCGGCGGCATCTGAAAATGGCCTGGTCAAAAATTGTCTTGGTATCGTGTATTTCTCATCAATTGCACTGTATGTATGTTTTTGATTCGTTTGATATTGTAAAAGTACCATCATCTCTCCTCCCCTTCATTGACAGCTGGCGGATATTCGTTTTGCAAAAGATGGAATCCTGCCTCCCTTCATTTTCTCAAACACTTAATAATCAACACTTTACAAAATCTAAAACCCAAATAAAAGACATCTTTTTCCGACAAAAAAAAGGCTTTTCCCATGATTTTTTCTGTAAAAAAGCCAATGTTTCTTTGGCCGTTTGATGGATGAGAGGTCCCAGCTATGTCAATGGCAAGGAATGGCATTGGGAAGTAGTCCATGTATGTGGCTCTGATCGATCACGGAAAACCATTTTGGCAATGAGTAGTCTGTTGGAAACTGGAGGAGGGGCAGAAAAAGAAAAAAGGGTCATTGCTGACCCTTTGGTGTAATAACTTTTGCGTTTGAGGAAAAACGGCAGCGAGCTGGCAATGGCGTTGTGGATCGGGATGCAGCCATGTGCCTCCCAATGAGCAAAGCAAGTCGATGCAGTCAAAAATGATGGGCTTGGCCAGAGTCATTGATCAATCCGGTGGACTGATGCCCCCTCAGGAAAGTGAGGCTTTTGAATTGTCTCTGGCAAATGGATGTCCAGTTGGAAAAGAAAAAAGAATAGCAGGCTCTTTGTCAAATCCTGTAGCAGTTTATGAGCAGCTGCGACAATGGTTGACCTTATCCACCGATGATGTCCACGATCAGGATGTCGGAATCGGTACTGTCGTCACCACCTTTGATGGAAGATAGCTGATTTTTGGAAAGTTGGTTGGCGGAAAAATCGAGAGAAGATTTGCGGTTGTTCTTTTGGGTTTGGGCAAAAAAAGTTTGTGTCAGTGCTTTTGCACTGGAAGCGATCCAGATTTTCATCGTAATTAGTTTTAGTTATTTAGATTTTCAACACTTCAAAGATACGGGCAAGGTGCCCTGCAAGACATGACAGAAGCGAAGCATTAGTTTTGCAAAAAAGCATCAAAAACCACTATCCCAAATACGTATTTCACTGTTTAACAATTACTTGTACACTTTATCCCTTTCCAAAAAGTCACCATCCCACTGCCGATCAAGCGGGCAAAAAACGGGTAAAAAAGTGATTTTTCGAGCGTTCAACGCCAATTGCTGACACAAATGCGTCCACTGCAGCCCTCGAAGGCCCATTTTTTTGCCACGAGTGCAGCAGCCTCAGTCTTTGAATGGCAGGCCTTTCATCGGGTCTGTGCAGAGACATTTGCTGCTTGCCTCCTCATCGGACAAACTGGATGCTCAGTTGGTACTTCCATCATTGGCAGTATGTATATATAATGGTGTATGTAAGTTTTGATCGGAAAACCATCTGTGTTGCCAAACTCAAACTCTGCTGAGAAATGCCCAAAAAGGAAAAAGCACAAAATACAGAGTGAGAGTTCTCTGGGGCTTTGTGAGATGAGAAAAGCAAGTAGGTACTCGATTGTTGTTGTCATTCTTGGCGATGCAACTTTAAACATTCAGTGCATTTTCCTGTTTAGTGTTCAATAATGAGAAGAGATTTTACGAGGTCCTGAGCACAGTTTATCACATGGTGTAGAGAATGAAGAGGGCCTTCGATCGAAACGATCAAAAACTTCTGCGGCGGTCTCATCCCAGCTGTAGATCAAATAACGTACAACGCACTAACAACGATTTTTAGCGATTCATTTGGGAAGAAATTTTTCTTCTCCCAATTCAGGCAATCAGTGCCGCTCGTAACTGTTGAGAAAAGCAATCAGTCGCTCAACGAGGGCAGTATCTGTGAGCTGAAAACAAGCGCTGCTAACGAACAATGTTGGCATTTGTTTGCGGAAAGCAAGAAAAATTTTAAACTAAAAGCTTAAAATCATGTTAAAGTTCTGTCAATACATTCTTAACGAAATCTTAAATTGAATTATGGTTCTACTTGAAGCGCTGACCATCCCTAAGGATGATCCAATTGCGTTTACCTTCTTCACTGGCTACATGGCCATGATGGCTGCTTCTGTCTTTTTCTTCTTTGAAAGAAGTAGAGTTGAAGGCAAATGGAAGCTCTCTCTTCTTGTCTCTGGTTTGATCACTGGAATTGCAGCCGTCCACTACTACTACATGAGAGATTACTACATGGCAACTGGGGAGAACCCAACAGCCCTCCGCTACATTGACTGGACCCTGACTGTGCCGCTGATGTGTGTAGAATTCTACCTACTCACGAAAGCTGCCGGTGCCAAGGCTGGTTTGTTGTGGAAACTGATCATTGCCTCTGTATGGATGCTGGTCGCCGGCTACATCGGAGAAGCCTTCAACCCAGAAGGTGGTAGTACTTCTCACTCCGTACTTTGGGGAGTCGCATCTACATTGGGCTACATTTACGTACTTTACGCAGCTTGGTTTGGCGAAGTCGCACAACTGGCTGAAAACAGCAACAGTGCTGCCGTGAAGACGGGTGTAAGAACACTGGCTTGGTTTGTACTTGTCGGATGGGCCATTTATCCGATTGGTTACATGTGTATGCCAGGTGGTTGGTTGAATCTGGCCTTCGGATGGAGTTCTGCAAACGTAGACTTGTTCTACAACATCGCGGATGCCATCAACAAGATCGGTTTTGGTTTGGTAGTTTATCAAATTGCCATCACTGAGACTGCTAAGGTGCAGGCTGCATAATTGGAGTTCAACCCATTATCACCATGTTGGACGAGGTAAACGAATCTTTCCAACAACACCTTTGGACCCTTATCTGAAAATGAACTTTTCTAAGGTGTTCAATCTATTCAAAATGCTATAATTTCCCAGATAGAGCAGGTGTTTTACGAGGTGAATAACTTCGGATACTTACAGGAATATTGAAGAATGTAGATGAGAAAACGAGCAGAAGTAGTTGACGAAACTGCATTGAACAAAAAACAATACAGGAACAAAACTACCTCTAAGGTCACTATCCTGCAATAGACAAAGTTATGTGCTGAGTAATACACCTGTTTTTTATGGGTGGTAGAAAACTCCGCTGATGCGAAAGCTATACCTTCTATTTTTTTTCGTATTGCTTGCCGTACTTTCGGTGTTCAACGGTCCAGCAATTGATACCACCACCCAGACCATCATTTGCCTCATTTTGATCTCTCTTCTGGGCATCCCGCATGGGGCAATCGACCACATCATCTACACTGCGAAGACCAAAAAATCCTACCTCGTTTTCTTCGCATTCTATCTCGGGCTCATGGCCCTGTATACTGTTCTCTGGCTGACGTCTCCGACCATCAGCTTTTTGTTTTTCTTGGCCATCTCAGCTTATCACTTTGGCCAATCCCAATTTTCCACCGTCGACAAAAAATACAACTCCCTCACACGTTGGCTCTATGTCAGCTGGGGTTCTTCTGTGCTGTTGGCACTGCTGGCCTATCGCTACGATGAAGCCTTTGCCCTCGTGCAGTCGTCTGGCGAATTGATCCAGGCTTTGGAAATTTTGAGTTTCCCAATTGTCCTCGGCGGCATGATTGTCACCAGCATCGCAACCCTCGCCCTGATGTTTTACCTCTACCAAAAAGGGGGATTGAAACGCGAAAAATTGTTTTCTGAAATTTATGTCTTGCTGCTGATCCATTTTACGTTTTACGTCTTCCCCGTCCTGATTGGCTTCACCATTTACTTTGTCATTTTGCACTCTCTCAGCGTGCTGGCCGAGGAGTACAACTACCTCAAACAACTCAAGCCAAGTCTCAATGTATTGCGCTTCATTTACTTGTTGATGCCTTTTACCCTCTTGAGTTTGGTGGGAAGTGGAATGATCATTTTCCTGTCCATCAACGGCTGGATTCAATTGTCACAACTGACGCTCGTCTTTTTGTTGATCTCCATTTTGACCCTGCCGCATAGTGTGGTGATGGATACTTTTTACAAAGAAGAAGGCTAGTCTGCCACGCTCTCCCCTGCCCTTTCTCTGATCATTTTTGCCGTTATCTAGTTGCCGCCTCCGACGGTACCAAGGAAGAATGGGCAGAACAGGCATTGGCTCTGGCCCCAAAAGATCATCTGAGTCCGACGAGGGGTGGGATGCGGCTTTGCGGAAAGAAGTCACCGACTTGCTGTTCCCCGATGACGGTGATCAGATTTTGTCTTTTGTCCAGCAGTTGGAGCGCGGGGATGTGCGGTAGGCAGAGCGGGTATATTTGCGTTGAGGAGAAAAAACACCCAGAACGGGAGAGTTCCAGGTGTTGTGTGATATGGAGATGGTTTTTGTGATGCTTGGAAATTGGTTTTGGGGCGTAAAGTTTAGCGGGTGTCACCATCGGCATCTGCGGATTGTCCAATGGCGTCTCCGATTTTGCGTTGCCCACCTTTTATGACTGCTTGTTCGGTAGTGCTTAGAATTTGTGTTTTGGCGATGGCCGTCAGGGAAATCATTTTAGTACTTTGCATTTTTTGATGTTTTTTGTGATGTCATGTGAGCTGGCTATTGCCAGGGAAAGTGATTGCATTGATGCGATGTTAGAGTCTCAACGTGAATCCTGGTCCGCATCTGCTGATTGTCCAATGGCATCGCCAATTTTGCGAAAGCCGCCTTTTACCACTGCTTGTTCAGTGGCGTTTAGAATTCGTGCTTTGGCGATGGCCGCCAGGGAAATCATTTTAGTCTTTTGCATTTTTTGATATTTTTTGTGATGTAATTTGATTTTGGTTGACGGGGATACTCATCGGGTACCACCATCTGCATCTGTTGACTCACCAACGGCATCACCAATTTTGCGAAAGCCGCCTTTGATGGCAGTTTTTTCGGTGGTACTTAGAGTTTGGGGTTGAGCGGTGGTAGCCAAGAAAGTGATTTTGGTCCTTTTCATTTTTTGATGTTTTTTGTGATGCAATACAAGCTGGCTGTTGCCAGGCAAGGTAATGGCATTGATGCGATGTTGGAGTTTCAACGTGTTCCTTCGTCGGCCCCTGCAGATTGTCCAATGGCATCGCCAATTTTGCGTTGCCCACCTTTGATGACTGTTTGTTCTGTCGTGCTTAGAATTCGTGTTTTGGCGATGGCCGCCAGGGAGATCATTTTAGTCCTTTGCATTTTTTGATGTTTTTTTGTGATGTCATGTGAACTTGCCATTGCCAGAATTGGGCTGGCAAGAAGCTGTTCTTTTGAGCTTGATTGCAGGATTTTGGAAAAGGTAACGTAGGGAGGGGGATTTTTTTGTTTGTTGATTTGAAAGTAGGGAAGGCTACAAACGCTTCTTTGGTTCTACGAGCGATCGATTTCGCCCATGACCATAAGGGGTAAAGGCACGGTGAAGGATATTCTGTTTCAGAAGTGTGTCATAACCGTGTCAGAGGAGAAAAGTGTAAAGGACTGGTAACAAAGAAGTTAGAAGAGTTTTGTGGGTAATACTGGAAACGAACCATATACTCCCAAAAAATAGTTCCTGTTAACCAGGTGAATACATATTTATTTAATGCGCAACTTATCCAAAATACAGCCTTTTTGGGCATGATTTGACACGGCTCTGACACAGTGTCAGTTAAAAAAAAATTAGCTGTATCAGCCTCTTATCCAGTATTGCAATGAGGCTGATTTCAAACTTTGAAAATTGTATTTTGACTTCTCAATAAAAATCTATACGGAGGGAGTTATTTCAATACGCCAATTGGGCCCCTCTCGGCAGCTCTCTGTAAATGATTCCATCTAACTCACAGCCACCCTTTGCATGTTTTTCATGCTTCGGATTAATAGTTGGGTCTAGCTGATTGATATTGAATTCTTTCTTGCCCCATTGCTTGAAGAAAAATGGAGTCTCAGATTCTAAACAGACAGCCTTGACAAAATCAATCCATTCCTTCTTTACAGGCCGAGCTCTAGGGCCTGATTCTCCACCTACGATGACCCAGTCAATGCTAGAAAGGTTCAAAGTTTTTATGGGCCCTATGAGTGGCTCAATAGACAAAAATTTGACATGTGCCCCAGACTCTCTCAGTTGATCAATTCGATAAGTGAAAGTTTCATTCTCAACTGAAACCCCCATCCAAATATTGTCAGTCCAATTGAGTTGATCACTCAACTCAAGTAAACGCTCAGATCTCTTTGTCAATACCTGATATATATGTGGAGTTTCATTCATCACCTTGAATACTCGCTGGATATATTCTAAAGGGACGTCTTTGTGAAATAGATCACTCATTGAATTGACAAAAACAACTTTTCGGCTTCTCCATTTACGCGGAGTATCCAAAGTATGTGGAGCCAAAGTAAGCTCGAATCCATTGCGATACTGATGAACCCCCATGGCCTTCAAGCGTTTGGCCATTCTTTCAGCATAGCAATTCTTACACCCTGCTGACACCTTACTACAGCCAGTGACAGGGTTCCAGGTTACTTCCGTCCACTCTATCGATGATTTTGTCGCCATACTATTTAGCCATTATTGATTTGGTAATTCTTTTCTTGTTACCAAATAGTGAAGAATAGGTTAATGCAAGCTCTCCGTCATAGGTGATCATCCTTTTGTTCTTCAATTCTTTTAACTTAGGCCTTGCATGTAAACTAGGTAAGCATCCGTTTTGGACACTATAAATATAAATATCTTTTTCTGTAATTACTCGTTTTGATAAAACTAATTTCTCAAGATTTTCCTCGAATAGTGTCCAAAACGGATGCTTACCTAGTTTACATGCAAGGCCTAAGTTAAAAGAATTGAAGAACAAAAGGA